>NZ_JBVHFA010000002.1:0-247506 GCF_055562575.1 Streptomyces sp. NPDC018263 | reverse complement strand
ATCAGGTCCGCCTTGCGGTCACCGTCCACATCGGCGAAGTACAGCCGGCCCAGGTCGCTGCCGTCGAGGAAGCGGCCCCAGCCACCGGACCAGTTCGTACCCTGGTCCCAGTAGGTGCCACGGTTGGTACGGACGGCGATGTTGCCGTCGTTGGTGTGCACGATCATGTCGGCCTTGCCGTCGCCGGTGACATCGGCGAAGTACAGCCGGCCCAGGTCCTTCCACGTCACGAAGAGGCCCCAGCCGCCGGACCAGACCCGCCCGGGCCCGAAGCTGGTACCCAGGTTGGGGTACACCACGACGTCGCCGTTCGAGCGCAGGACGACCAGGTCGTCCTTGCCGTCGCCGTCGACGTCGGCCGAGTCGATCCGGTCGCGGTTACGGATGCTCTTCACCCAGTCCGCCAGATCGTCGACCCTGCCGTCCACCGCACCGGTCCGGGTCTCCGTCTCACCCAGGCATCCCCCCTGCCAGGAGAGACTGTGGATGGCGGTCAACTCGACCGAGGTGCCCGTGCGGCGCAGGGTCGGCCCACCGGTGTCACCCTTGCACAGCGCGGCTCCGTCCAGGCCGGTCAGGGCCACGGTGGTGTCGGTCGTGGAGTCCACCCCGTACTCGCCGGTGTGCTGCTGGTCGGGGACCCACTCGGTGGCGGTGCGCCCGAACCCGGAACCGAGCAGCGTCTCACCGGCCTGAGGGGCGGCGGTGGCCAGGGCCACCGGCTGGACCTCGGTGACGGGCTCGGCGAGCCGGACCATCGCCACGTCCCGGTCGGCACGCGGGACCACCTCGACGATGTCCAGGGTCTTCGCGCCCAGGGTCGCCTTGGACTTCAGCGCGGGCTTGCCCGCCTTGACGGGGGTACCGGGGGTGACGGCGAAGCAACTGGTGGCGGTCAGGAGCCACTGCTTGTGCACGAGCGCGCCGGAACAGCCGCGCATCGTGTCGCCCTCACCGATGACGAGCCTGGCAGTGAATGCCTGCTCACCCGCGGCCGCGGGCGGGCCTGCGACCGCCTGCGCGGGGGATGCCGCGGCGAGCAGGCCGACGGTGACCGCCAGGACCATACCGGCGGTCAGGGCACCGGGGGTCTGCCGGGTGCGGATTCCTATCCTGGGCACCGAAGGTTCCTCCTGTTTGGGGTAACGGACTCGCACAGTTCCAACTGCGGTTGACACAGGCCGCCGTGTTCCCCGCGAAGCGATTCTCGAAGGCGCGGAACACACAGGTCAGGTACATGTCTATGCGCGTCGCTGATGCTATCGAGCACTTCCCCCTCGGCGGCAGCGAAATGATCAAAAGGAAGAGCCGCGGCGTGGGCCGTTCTGGCCCATTAACGCGAATCTTCCCTTCCGCGCGGCCTTTTCGACTTACACACGTTCCAACCGCTTGCGCTTCACCTTCAACCCTGCGAAAATCGGATGAAACGTCAACGAGTGCGTCGCGCGGCCACATGCCGTGCCTGTCGCATCGTGATCTAAGCGTGACAAACGCAGGTCAGATGCGGGGCGCCGTGCGAGTGCCGGTCCGGTGCGTGCGCGATCGCGCCGCCGAAGGCGTCGAAGTGGGCGAGGGGCCGAAGCCGCGGGGTTCGCCCGAGCTACCGCGCTGCGCCGCTGTGGGCGCGCGAGTCCCGCCCGTCAACCCGATGTGCGGCGCGGCTCCGGATCGGAGTCACGCCGCACGGGGGGTGCAGGGCGGGGCCGCGGTTTTCCCAGGAGGGCCTCCAAGGCTCACCATCGGCTCGGCATGGAATCAGCGCGTACCGCTCAGCGGCTCAGCGGGGGTCCCGGTTCCGGGTTCGGCACGGGCTCCGGGCCCGGTGGGATGGGTGACGGGGAGGGGCCGGGCGGGACCGGGCCGGGGGCCGGAGGCGGGGGGCCCGGTGCCGGGGGTGTGGGCTCCGGGGCCGGGTCCGGGGGTGGCACCGGGGTGGGGTACGGGTCCGGTGGGGTGGGGCCCGGTGCCGGGGGGACCGGGTCGGGGTTCGGCTGGGTCATGACTGCCTCCGTGCGGTCGCCGGACTTCGTGGTGACCACCTCCCGACTACCCGCCGTACCCGACCCCACTCCCCCGCGATCAGTGACGTGCCCGCTCCTTCGCGGCAGCGATCAGCGCGGGATCGGCGGCGGGAGCCTCGTCGGGATGGCGCGCGGCCCAGGAGACGACGTACGGGCACAGCGGCGCGACCGCCACGCCCTCCCGCCCGGCGAGCGCGTACAGCTCACGGGCGAGGGACCCCGCGATGCCCTTGCCCTCGTGGGCGGGCTCCACGATCGTGTGAACGGGAACCAGGGCGCGCGCGGGCGAGTCCAGTACGAAGTACTCGATGTGCCCGACGACTTCACCCCCGGCGACGGCCTCCAGCCGCCCCGCCGCACGGTCATCACGAATCTCGACATCACTCATGGGCACGCACGCTCCTGGTCGTCGTCCACGGTCAGGCCGACACGGCCTGCGGACTGCGCTGCTGGTCGGAACCGGGCACCGGCTCGGACGCGTCGGCACCGAGAGCCACGATCCGGTTGCCCGCGTCGACATGCACGACCCTGGGCTTCAGCTCGCGCGCCTCGGCGTCGGAGACCTGAGCGTAACTGATCATGATCACCAGATCCCCGGGCTGCACGAGATGCGCCGCGGCCCCGTTGATCCCGATCACCCCGGACCCCCGCTCCCCCTCGATCACATAGGTCTCCAGCCGGGCCCCATTGGTCACATCCACGATGTGCACCAACTCCCCGGGCAGCAGATCAGCCGCCTCCAGCAGCTCGGCATCGATCGTCACCGATCCCACGTAGTGCAGGTCGGCCTGGGTGACGGTGGCGCGGTGGATCTTGGATTTGAACATGGTGCGCAGCATGAAAAAAGCTCCCGTATGTCTGCTTCCCGCCTGCCTTTGCAGGTCGAGTGCGATGGCTGCACCCTACTACCGCCCGTATGTCCGTCCGCCAAGCCATTGCGTGGGGCGCACCCTCACCGTGAACGAACTCCTGCACGCCCCTGCCCATTTGGATGTCGTTGTCCCATACTTCGCGACTAGGGGCTGGTCCCGGATCTAGTCCGGGGCCTGGGGGATGGGGGCGATTCATGGGTGACGTGCGTCTTCAGTGGCTTCAGGAAGCTGTTTCCGTCTTCGGCGGCGAATGCAAGCAGAACCTGTCCGGTCCGGGTGACCGGGAGGCCGCCATCCGCAGCCCTCTGGAGCGGCTCTTCCGCACCATCGCCGCACATCACGCCCGCCCGGAGATCGGCTGGCACCCGGAGACCCGCATCCCGCACCTCGGAGTACGGCCGGACTACGCCGTGCGCGTCGACAACGACGTGATCGGCTACATCGAGGTCAAGCGGCCCGGAAAGAGCATCGATCCCGGCTCATTCACCGGTCACGACAAGCGGCAGTGGGAACGCCTACGGGACCTCCCCAATCTGCTCTATACCAACGGAACCCACTGGCGGGTGTTCCAGTACGGCCTACAGATCGGCGAGGAACTCGTGCTCTCGGGGGCCCTGAAGAGCTCCGGGGCGAAACTGGCAGCCGTCGATCTCGCCGCCTTCGACGCACTCGGGCAGGCTGTGCTCTGCTGGAAGCCACCGAAGATCCGGCGTGTTTCGGTACTCGTCCAGCACATAGCCCCGCTGTGCCGCCTGCTGCGTGAGGCCGTACGGGAACAACTACGGGCCGAAGCCGCCCTGAACGCGGCCGACTCCGCGACCGAGCGCCCTTTCACCGGTCTCCGAAGCGACTGGCGCCGGCTCCTCTTCCCCACGGCGGACGACGCGACCTTCGCCGATGGCTACGCCCAGACCGTCACCTTCGCCCTGCTCCTCGCCCGTACCGAGCGCATTCCGGTCACCGACACGAGCTTCCACGAAATCGGCCGCCGTCTCAACGCGGGCCACGCCCTGATGGCCAAGGCCCTCCAACTGCTCACGGACAACGTCAACGAGCGGTTCGAGGTGACCCTGAACCTCCTCGCCCGTACCGTGGCCGCCGTCGACTGGGAGACCATCCGGCAGGGCAACCGGGACGCCTATCTCCATCTTTACGAGTCGTTCCTGTCCGTCTACGACGACAGCCTCCGGCAGCGCAGTGGCTCGTACTACACCCCACATCAGGTCGTCGAGGAGATGGTCCGGCTCGCAGAAGAGGTGCTCCGGACCCGCCTGGGCAAGGCGCACGGCTACGGCGACGAGAGCGTGCACATCGTCGACCCCGCGATGGGCACCGGCACCTACCTGCACACCGTCATCGAGCGGGTGGCGCGCCAGGCGGCCGAGCGGCACGGCGACGCCATGACCCGCGATGCGATCGGCAGGCTGGCCGAGCGGCTTTACGGTTTCGAGCTCCAGATGGGCCCGTTCGCCGTCGCCGAACTCCGGGCGGCGGACCTGCTGAAGAAGCATGACGCTCCGCTGCCACCGGGCGGACTCAACCTCCACGTCACGGACACGCTCGACGATCCCTTCGTCCAGGAGGAGCAACTCGCGTCGACGTACGCGGCTCTCTCCGTGTCACGCGCCCGCGCCAACCACGTCAAGGCCAACGTCCCTGTCACCGTCGTCATCTCCAATCCGCCGTACGACGACAAGGCGGAGAACCGAGGCGGCTGGATCGAGAAAAGGATGAAGGGTCAGGGGCGCCCTCCACTGGACGACTTCCGGTATCCGGGAAATGGCCGCTACGAGCACGCGTTGAAGAACCTGTACATCTACTTCTGGCGCTGGGCCACGTGGAAGGTCTTCGACGCCCATGCGGACGACCGGCACGGCGTCGTCTGCTTCATCACCCCCTCCGCGTTCGCCACCGGCCCCGCCGGGCGGGGCATGCGTGACTATCTGCGCCGGACGTGCGACGAGGGGTGGATCATCAACCTTTCCCCGGAGGGGCAGCGCTCGGACGCGGCCACGCGGGTGTTTCCGCATGTCGCCCAGCCGTTGTCGATCTGCGTGTTCGTACGACGGGCGGATCATGACGCCGAGCGCCCCGCGCGCGTTCACTACCGGGCCGTACACGGCAGGCGGGCGGAGAAGTTCGCCCAGCTCCGAGAGGTGCGGCTGGATGACGGAGGGTGGCGGGATGCGCATGCGCTGGGGGTGCGGCCGTTCACTCCGGCCACGTTGTCGGGGTGGGATGACTACCCGGCACTGGATGAGTTGTTCCCGTGGGGAAGCCTCGGCATCACAACTAACAGGTCCTGGGTCCACTCACCGGCCGAATCCGTTCTAAGGCAGCGCTGGGTGCGTTTACAGGCAGAGGAGGTCCTGGAGGACAAGGCCGTGTTATTCAAGGAGACCGACAGCCGCAGTCTCGACTCGCGACCAGCAAACCTGCCGGGGTTTCCGCACTCTGATCACAGCATGCTCGATGAATATCAGGGCCAGCCGAGGCTCTTACGAATCGGGCTACGAAGTTTCGACCGCCAGTGGCTCATCGCCGACAACCGCGTCATCGACCGGCCTAGGGCGGAACTATGGGAGTCCTTGCAGCCGGGGCAGGTCTTCCTCAATCAGCAGAGCAGCCATGAGATCGAGAGCGGTCCCGCGCTAGTGGCGACCGCATTGTTACCCGACACTCACCACTTCAACGGCCGGGGCGGCAGAGTGCACCCGGTACTCCACCCCGACGGCACCGCCAACGTACCCACCGGACTGCTCCGGTACCTGGCCGGCGCCCTCGGCGTCGACGGCGTAACCGTCCACGACCTCGCCGCTTACGCCGTTGCAGTCGCCGGACACAGCGCGTTCACCGAGCACTTCGCCGAGGAACTGCTCACCCCGGGCGTCCGGTTACCCCTGACCCGCGACCCGGCGCTGTGGAGCGAGGCGGTCCGCCTCGGCCGTGAGTTCTTGTGGGCGGCGACGTATGGCGATGTCGGCACCAGCCCGGCCGGTCAGGAAGGCGTCGCCTTCCCTGCGGGAGACGCCCGACAGGTGCGGTATCAGACCGGGATCGGCACGACCGTCCCTGAGACTCTCAGCTATGACGCGGACACCTGCACCCTGCACGTGGGCCCGGGCACCTTCACGAATGTGCCTCCCGAAGTCTGGCACTACGAAGTCGGCGGCATGTGCGTCGTCAAGAAGTGGTTCGGCTACCGGAAGGCCTCTCCGACCAGTCGGAAGACGAGCCCGCTCGACGACATCCACGTCACGTCGTGGCCGAGCGAGTGGACCGTGGAACTGATCGACCTGCTCTCCGTGCTTCGACGGCTGGTGGACCTGGCACCCGCGCAGCAGGCACTCACGATGAAGATCGTGGGTTCACCCGTGATCACCGTCGCCGACCTCACGTCGGCGGGCGTCCTCCCGCCGCAGCCGGGGGCATCTCGCGCGCGGCGTCGCGTCGTTCTGGACTTCGGCCAATCGGACGAGTCATGAGCGGTCGGCGTCCACCTGCCCCACGCGAACGTAGGAATTCGCCTGCTCCAGAGTCCATGCCCCCTCCGCGAGTCGCCTCAGGGCGAGCCCGGCGGGTCGGGGTGCCGCGCCGGCCGACACGGTCTCGGCGAAGGACACAACCGAGCTCAGGCGAGCGGTCAGTTCGTCGCACTCCGCCGCCCGCACGGCCGCAGCTCCGAGCGGGGTGAGCGAGAGACTGCCCAGGTCGCCGCCACGCCGCTCCACCAGTCCGGCCCACAACAGGCCGGGCAAAGATTCTTCGATCTCGTCCGGGTTGAGGTCGCGCGCCAGGTAGGACTCCGGCGCCGCTTCGGGAGCCGGTAGGTCGCACAGATCCAGTTCCTGCAAGAGATGTTGTTGAAGCGGCGAAAGCCGACCGCTGGGAACAAGCATGCCCCCGAGTATGACCCCTGCCGTGCCCGATGGCGGGCAGGACGCAGAACTGCGCAACGGCTGGCGTGGGGCCCCGACAAGTCCGTGGTGATGCCGGCCGCCGACCGCCCCGACGGTCCGTTCTAGTCGTCCAGCAACGTCTCCAGGTCCGCTCGATCCCAGCCCGCCTCGACCAGTACGTCCATCGCCGTGGTGTCGCCCAGGGCGAGGGCCGCTGCGGCGGCGACCTCTGGGTGGGGGTCGGACGGGGCCGGGTGGCTGCCGAGGGCGGTGGTCAGTAGGGCTGCTGCTGTGCGGGTCGTGGGGTTGGGGTGGCGCAGCAGGTCCGGGATGAGTCGGGGGAGGGAGGTCAGCAGGTTGCGGGATGCCGTCAGCCAGGGTTCCTCTGGCGCTTCCGTGCGCATCGCGGTGGCTATGCGTAGCGCCAGGCCCAGGACTCGGCGGCGGACCGGGCAGGGGTGGGCGCCTACGTCGATCTCCGCGCCGATCTGGGTCAGGTAGATGAAGGAGAGGATCGCTGCCGGGCGCAAGTGGCCGCTCGGAGTGAGTAGTTCGTTCAGGGTGGCGAACGCCTGCTCCGCGATCTTCGCGTCGTGCGACAGCAACTCCCCCAACAGGCGCGGGACCTCCGGCTCCGTCTCCTCGAACGACACCAAGCTCAGCATCAGTTCACGCGCCGGCCACAGCGCGTCCGCGTCGAGTTGGAGCACCGCCCGCCCGTCCGGCCCGCCCACCAGCAGACGCAGGTCTGCGGACAGGTACAGGGAGACAATGCCGGGGCCAAGGTCCAGGTCGGCCCGTTCGCCCGACTCGATGTCCCACAGGGACACCCCCGCGTCGCACCAGGACGCAGCGAGTACCGGCCCGTTGGTCGTGCGGGCCGAGGTGAGGGCGGTGAGCGCCGGGCTGCGGCGGTCCACCTCCAGCGGGGCGTTCCCGCTTTCCGGCATCGAGAGGTGCAGGCTTCCGTCCTCGTACCCGGTCGCCACCAGTGGGCCCTCGTCCGGGACGTCGATGCGGGTCAGGGCCGTCAAGGGGCTGGTGTGGGCAAAGGGGGCTTCCGGCTGCGGACGCTCGGAACGCAGGGGCTCCGCTGACACCGATACCACCTCCCACCGGCCATCCCCCGCCCTGAACCCCAACCCCCGAGGCCCCTCCGTCACCGCGCAAGGCGGCTCGATCCGTCCCGCCCAGTTCACCCCCATCCGCTCCCCCAGCCGCACCAGCGCCTCGGCGGTGCGCGCGTGCACGGTCAGTTCGTGGTCGCCGTACCCCGCGTCGTGGAAGACCAGCGCGTCCGGGGCCCCGTACACCGTGATCTTCTGGGCGAGTTCGCGCCAGGGCAGGAAACCCAGTGGGGGCAGCTCGGACCTGGTCCAGGCGACGATCCGGTCGGTGTCGTCGTCGGCGTGGACGGTCCAGCCGTAGTGCGCGGGCAGGCGGTGGACGGCGAGTTGGAGGAGGAACTCGGAGATCGAGCGCGCCTGGAGCTGCCACCCGTCCTGCGAGTCGCTCACCAGGACGCGCGGGTCGGACAGCCCGGCGTCGGCCGCCGGGTAGCCCCACTCGTTGCAGTACTCGTACTCGGCCTTGAACACGTACACCCGGCGGTCCGCGCCGGCCGGGACGAGGGTGCTGTCGGCGGGGAGGGCGGCCGAGGTGCCGTAACCGGTCGGGTCCGGGCGCGGTGTCGGCGGGTACTCGGGGTTGGTCCAGTACAGGCGCGGGCTGTGGACGAAGGAGTTGTACGGCAGCGCCCACCACTCGTCCAGCGCGGCCGGGATCGGCAGGTCCGGCGACGTCACCGGCTCGTGCCGCCAGTCGTCCGCGTCCGCCGAGTCCTCGTACCCCCACTCCTCCTGGAACTGGCGCAGGAGTTCCCAGCGCGGGGCGGTGTCCGTGAAGCGAATGGCGTGCTTGTCCGCGCCGGGCCTCGTACTGGCGAGCCGGGCCGCGAAGGCGCCGTAGTCGATCATGCTGTCCACCGGCGACAGCCTAGAAGACGACGGACCGCATCCGGTCGGGCCGCCACAGCCGAAGGGGTAGCCATGAGGAATCCGCAAGCGGTCGTCTCCGGTGCCAGCATCGCCGGGCTCTCCGCTGCCTACTGGCTGAGAAGCACCGGCTGGGAGGTCACCGTCATCGAGCGGGCGCCCGCCTTCCGGGACGGCGGGCAGAACGTCGATGTACGGGGCGTCGCGCGCGAGGTGCTGGACCGGATGGGTCTCTTCGACGCCGTGAAGGCACTCAACACCACCGAGACCGCAGCGGTGTTCGTGGACGAGCGGGGTGACGTCACCGTCGAACTGCCCTCCGACGGGCCGGACGGCGCCACGGCCGAACTGGAGATCCTGCGCGGCGACTTCGCCCGCGCGATCCTCAACCATCTGCCCGACGGCGTCGAGATCGTCTACGGCGACACGATCAGCGACACCACTGAGGACGAGGACTCGATCACCCTCACCACCACCGCCGGCCGCGTCCTCCGCGCCGACCTCCTCGTGATCGCCGAAGGCGTCCGTTCGGCCACGCGGGACCGGCTCTTCGACGGGCTGGTGGACCGGCGAGCGCTCGGGGTCAACATGGTGTTCGGCACCATCCCGCGCACCGCCGCCGACGACGACCGCTGGCGCTGGTACAGCACGGTCGGCGGCCGCCAGGTCCATCTGCGGCCCGACAACCACGGCACCACCCGCGCCATCCTCGCCTGCGCCGACGCCGAGGACCTCGCCCCGCTCGACCGCGCCCGCGCGCTGGCCCGCGTCCGCGCCCGGTACGCCGGTGCGGGCTGGGAGGCGGAGCGGGTGCTGGACGGGTTCGACGCGTCCGAGGACGTGTACGTCGACGGTCTCAGCCAGATCCGGATGCCCACCTGGCACCGCGGCCGAGTCTGCCTGGTGGGCGACGCCGCCTGGTGCGTGACCCCGATGGGAGGCGGCGGCGCCTC
Organism: Streptomyces sp. NPDC018263; assembly: GCF_055562575.1. Classification (NCBI taxonomy): domain Bacteria; kingdom Bacillati; phylum Actinomycetota; class Actinomycetes; order Kitasatosporales; family Streptomycetaceae; genus Streptomyces; species Streptomyces sp. NPDC018263. The sequence continues at coordinate 237,767 of NZ_JBVHFA010000002.1, read as the reverse complement.
ACTGGCCCTGACCAGCGGTTACGTCCTCGCCGCCAGTCTCTCCACGCACTCGAACCCCGAGGCCGCCCTCACCGCGTACGAGAGCTGGATGCGGCCCCTGGTCGACGCCGTGCAGAAGCTCCCGCCCGGTGTCGTACGGCTCGCCTACCCCCGGACGCGCGCCGGGCTGGCGACGCGCACGCTGGTCATGAAGGCCCTCACCTCTCCGCTGCTCGCACCCCTCACCGCCCGCCTCACCCGCGTCGCCGACACGGACCGCCCGCTGCCGCCCATCGCCTGAGTCGGCGCGAACCCGACCGCCCGCCGGCCCCCGTCGCCTGACTCAGCGCGACACCAACCGCCCGCTGCCACCCTCCCCCGACTCAGCGCGACACGGCCCCCCTTGCCGCCCATCGCTCGACTCAGCCCGACACCCACCACCCGCTGCCGCCTCTCCCCCGACGTAGCCCGACACCCTCCGCCCCCTGCCGCCATCGCCAGACTCAGCCCGACCCCCACCGCCCCGCCGCCCCTCCCCACTCAGCGCGCCGCCGGTGCCCAGCCGGGCGGGCCCAGCAGGTAGCCGGCGCGGTCGCGCCAGGTGCGGGCCGCGCGGACGTCGCGCCAGGTGGCCGCGTACTCGTTGAAGGCGACGCGGAGCGGGTTGTGGGTCTCGATGTTCTTGGTCAGGCCGTAGACCACGTGCTCGCCCTCGGCCTCGAAGGTGTCCAGCAGGCGGTCCCAGACGATGAGGATGCCACCGTAATTGCGGTCCAGGTAGACCTGGTTGGAGCCGTGGTGCGCGCGGTGGTGGGACGGGGTGTTGAAGACCCACTCCACCGGCCGCCACAGCCTGTCCACCCGCTCGGTGTGCAGGAAGAACTGGCAGACCAGGCTGACCGACTGCTGGAGCAGGATCATCCAGGGCGGTACGCCGAGCAAGGCGAGCGGCAGCCAGAACGGCAGCGTCGTCATCGGCGTCCAGCTCTGCCGGAGCGCGGTCGACAGGTTGAAGCGCAGGCTGGAGTGGTGCACCACATGGCCCGCCCACAGCACCCGCACCCGGTGGTGGGCGCGGTGGAAGACGTAGTACGCCAGGTCGTCGGCGAGGAACAGCAGCAGCCAGGTCCACGGGGAGGACGGCGGGAGGTGCCAGGGGGCGACGGTGAACGCGGCGGCGAACACCACGACCGTCACCGCCTTCCACGGCAGCCCGATGACCTGGCTCCCGGCGCCCATGGACATGCTGGTGACGGTGTCGCGCAGTTCGTAACCGCGTTCGTCGTCGTCGGGGAGGAAGCGGTACGACAGTGCCTCCACCACGACCAGGAGCACGAACGCGGGTATCGCGTAGACCCACGGCCGGGATCATGTCAGTTCACCGCTTCCGGGGCTTCGGTGGGGACACTGCGGGACAGCAGCTCGCGGGCGAGCCGTTCGGCGGCGCGGGACTCACGGACCGCGATCAGCGTCCCTAGCCGCAAGTGGGCCTCCACGTCCAGGAGTTCGTCGGCGCGCAGGGCGTCAGGCACTTCCGCGACCGGGAGCGCGCCAGTGACCAGGCTGTTGAAGGCCAGCAGGTAGGCGATGTTCCCGGAGCCCTCCACGATCAGCCGCCACCAGGCGACGTCCGCCTCACCCAACTCCGTGAGATCCGGGCCCTGCAGGGCGTAACGGCTCGCGGTGTCCATGATGTGCGCGGCGGCCCGGTCGGAGCAGCGCAGTGCGCACAGGCGGGCCGCGTCGGCGCCGACGCAGGCGCGCATCTCCAGTGCGTCGCGGGTAAGTTCGGCGGTCGTGGGGCCGGTGTCGGCCGCCGCGAGGCCCAGCGCGAGGTCGAGTCCGGCGGTGCGCCGCCAGTCCAGGGCGACGGTGTGGCCGCCGTGGCTGACCTCGACCAGCCGGGCCTGCTGGAGCCGCTTCACGGCCTCGCGGACCGCGTGCCGGTGCACGGCGGACTCGGCGCGGGCGGGGAGCCGGGCGGGAGTGCCCCGCCGGGAATCCGGTCGCGCGGTGCGGGGTAGAGCTGGTCGGAGACCGCCTCACGCCGTACGGGTGAGGGAGTCGCGGCGAACAGAGTGGGTGACGGCCGGGCACTGGTCGACTGGTGGAACCGGACCGGCCGTCGCACCCCCCCTCACCACTCCGCGAAGGAGCCGTCCGCGTGTCGCCAGACCGGGTTGCGCCAACGGTGGCCGTTCTCCGCGGCCCTGGCGACGGCGTTCTCGTCGATCTCGATGCCGAGGCCGGGCGCGGTCAGGCGGGCCATGTGGCCGTCGGTGGTGTCGAAGTCGAACACGGAGGTGTCGACGAGGTAGTCACCGAGGTCGGAGCCGACGTTGTAGTGGATGCCGAGGCTGGTCTCCTGGATGAAGGCGTTCGGACTGGCGAAGTCCACCTGGAGGCAGGCCGCGAGCGCGATGGGGCCCAGCGGGCAGTGCGGGGCGAGTCCCACGCCGTGCACCTCGGCCTGGGCCGCGATCCGGCGCACCTCGGAGATGCCGCCGGCGTGCGAGAGGTCGGGCTGGGCGAGCGCGATGCCGGAGCGCAGGACCGGGTCGAAGTCCCAGCGGGAGTAGAGGCGTTCGCCGGTGGCGACCGGGATGCTGGTGGCGGCCGTGAACTCGCCGTACCGCGAAGTGAGTTCGGGCAGCAGCGGTTCCTCGATGAACATCGGCCGCAGCGGTTCCAGCGCGCGGGCGAGCTGCTTGGCCAGGGCGGGCGAGGTGCGGCCGTGGAAGTCGATGGCGACGTCCCCGTCCTCGCCCATCACCTCGCGCACGGAGGCGACGCGGGCGAGGACGGCGTCGATCTCGCGGGAGGTCTCCAGGTGCCTGAGCCGGCCGCCGACGTTCATCTTGACGGCCCGGTAGCCCTGTTCGAGGCGCCGGGCCGCGTGTTCGGCGGCCTCGCTCGGGTCGTCGCCGCCGATCCAGGAGTACATCCGCATCCGGTCCCGGACGGCGCCGCCGAGCAGGTCGTGCACGGGGACGCCGTGGTACTTGCCCTTGATGTCCCACAGCGCCTGGTCGATGCCGGACACGGCGGACGACAGGACCGGGCCGCCCCGGTAGAACCCGCCCTTGGTCATGACCTGCCAGTGGTCCTCGATACGCAGCGGGTCCTGGCCGGTGAGGTAGTCGGCGAGTTCGTCCACGGCGGCGGCGACGGTGTGGGCGCGGCCCTCGACCACGGGCTCGCCCCAGCCGGTTATCCCCTCGTCGGTCTCGATCTTGAGGAAGAGCCAGCGGGGGGCGACGAGGTAGGTCGTGAGTGCGGTGATCTTCATGGGTGCGGCGGCTCCTGTCTGCGTGCGGGTGAGTCAGTGCTTCAAGAGGTCGGCCAGACGGCGGAGCTGGTCCGGGTCCTCGAGCGCCGAACCGACGGCGACGACCTTGGCGCCCGCCGCCAGGTACGCGGCCGCGTTCGACGCGTCGATGCCGCCGGTGGCGACGAAGGGCACCTCCGGGAAGGGCCCGCGCATGGCGCGGAACCAGTCCGGGCCGAGCACGCCCGCCGGGAACGCCTTCAGCCAGTCCAGGCCCAGCGCCCGCGCCGCCTGGACGTCGGTGGCCGTCGCCACGCCGGGCAGATGCGGCAGCCCGGCATCAAGGCCGGCCCGCGCCACCTCGGTGTCCAGCCCCGGCGCCACGGTGAAGGCCGCTCCGGCCGACACCGCCCACGCCAGCCGCTCCGCCGTGGTGACGGTGCCCGCGCCGACCGGTTTCCCCCGCTCGGCGCCCGCCTCCACCACGGCGGCGAGGACCTCGGCGGCCTCCCGGCTCTGCACCGGCACCTCGACGCACTCGATGCCCAGGTCCCAGGCCCGGGTAGCCAGTTCGACGGACCTGTCGAGCGGCATCCCGCGCAGGATCGCCATCACCGGCGCCCGCGCGAAGAGTTGGTCGAAGGACAGGGGGTTCACGGTCGCCATCCCAGCTCCCTGGAGATCGTCTCTGCGGTGGTGGCCAACTCGGGCAGCACGTCCCGCTCCAGCGCGGCGAGGTCCGCCTTCGCCCTGAGCGCGGTCACGGAGACGGCCGCGATGACCTCGCCGCCGCTGTCCCGTACGGGTACGGCGACGCAGTTCACGTAGTCCTCGTACTCACCGTCGTCCACGGCGAAGCCGCGCGCGCGGGTCTCGTCCAGCGCCTTCCGATAGGCGGCAGGGTCGGTGATCGTGGTGCCGGTGTGCGGGGCGAAGTCGCAGCCGGCGAGCAGGGCTTCGGCCGTGGGGCGCGGCAGATGGGCGAGGATCGCCTTGGCGACACCGGCGGTGTGCAGGGTCACGGGCCGGCCGATCTGGGAGTACAGGCGCACTCCGTCCACCGGGTCGACCTTGTCGACGTAGACGATCCGGCCCCCCTCCAGCGCGGCCAGGTGCACGGTGTGGCCGCAGTGTTCGCCCAGCGTCCGCAGGTGGCCGGCCGCGATGTCCTTGAGTCCGAACTGCTCCAGCGCGAGTTGGGCGAGCCCGGCGAGCCGGTGCCCCACCGCGTACCGCCCGTCCGGCAGCCGTCGGGCCAGCCCGCCCTCGGTCAGCGACTCCAGGATGCGCAGCGCGGTCGAGCGGTGCACGCCGAGGTGGTCGCCCACCTCGGTCTGGGTGCGGGGGCCGCGGGCGATGAACTCCAGGATGTCGATGGCCCGTCTCACCGTCTGTGACATGGCGTCAGTTCCCTTCCAAGGTGTCGGCGGGCACATAGTCCTCGATGCTGCGCAGGGTGCGCCCGGCGAGGCGGTGTCCGAGGGCGAGCCGCCCGGCGGCCCCGGAGCCGTGCAGGAGTCCGCTCAGGTATCCGGCGGCGAAGGCGTCTCCGGCGCCGACCGCCTCGATCACCTCGACGGCGGGTGCGGGAGCGAACTCCCGTCCAGAAGCGCTGAATTCGGTGGCGCCGACCTCGCCGTCCTTCACGATCAGCGTGCCGCGGGACGCGAGGTGGGCGTGGATCTCCTCTGCCGTGGCGGTCCCCCACAGCCGCTCGCCCTCGTCCCGCCCGACGAACACGAGGTCGGCCCGGCGGGCCAGGTCGCGCAGCACCGAGCCCGCCTCGTCCGGTGAACCCCACAGCGCGGGCCGGTGGTTCACATCGAAGGACACCAACACCCCGGCTTGCGCGGCCCGTTCCATGAGCAGCTCCACCAGCTCCGCGCACCCCGCCGACAACGCGGGCGTGATCCCCGTCAGATGCAGCAGCCGCGCCCCGGCCAGGTCGACGCGCTCGGCGTCCTCGGGCCCCATCCGTGAGGCCGCCGAGCCGCGCCGGTAGTAGTGCACACGGGTGCCGTCCGGCCCAGGGTCTTTGAGATACAGGCCGGTTGGCGCGTCCGGGTCGACCCGCACCCCGCCGACATCCACCCCGCGCCCGCCGACAGCCGTGACGATCCGCCGCCCGAGCGGGTCGTCACCGACCCGGCTCACCCATGCGGCCCGGTGCCCCAGGTCGGCCAGGTACTGCGCCACGGTCGACTCGGCCCCCGCGACGGCGAGCCGCAACTCCCGGCTGTGTTCCAGCCGTTGGCCGTCGGCCGGGGTGACCTGCGCCATCGTCTCGCCGAGGCAGACCGTCGTACCGGTCATCGCGATCCCCTCCATTGACATGCGGCTGTGGCCGTGAAGAACATTAGCAGCCCTCGCGCAACAGGCGTGCACATGTTGCAACAAGCAGGGCGCACGAGTCCCCGACCGATGGTGAAAGGGAGTGCGATGAGCCCGACGACGAGCGCATCCGCCCGCCAGGAATCCGCCCCGCGTCCGCCGCTGAGCCCACGGGCGCGTCAGCGCAGAACGGCCGCCGCGAGTGTCGTCGGGTCGATCCTGGAGTGGTACGACTTCTTTCTCTTCGGCGCCTGTGCCGCGATCGTCTTCAACAAGATCTTCTTCCCGTCGATCTCCCCCTTCGCGGCCACCCTGGCCTCCTTCGCCACCTTCGGACTCGGCTTCGCGGTACGCCCCGTCGGCGGGCTGCTCCTCGCCCACCTCGGTGACCGCATCGGCCGCCGCCCGGTGCTGATCCTGACCGTGGTCCTGATGGGCGCGGGCACACTGGCCATCGGCGCGCTGCCCACGTACCACCAGATCGGCATCTGGGCGCCGGTGCTGCTCGTGCTGTGCCGGATGATGCAGGGCTTCGGCGTCGGCGCCGAACTCGGCGGCGCGTACGTCATGTCGACCGAGGCCGCCCAGGAACACAAGCGCGGCTTCTACGGATCGCTGCCCGGCGCGGGCGAGTTCATCGGCGTCGTCATCGCCTCCGGCGCGGTCGCCGCCGTCTCCACGCTGCCCGAGGACGACTTCCTCAGTTGGGGGTGGCGCATTCCGTTCCTGGCCAGCGCCCTGGTGGTGGTGATCGCGCTGCTGATCCGCAACGCGGCGCCGGAGTCCGAGCAGTTCGAGGCGGCCCGCGCCGGCGGCCGGCGGGAGAAGCTGCCCGTGCTCGCCGCGATCAGGGCCCGGCCCAAGGCGATCGCGCTGCTCATCGGCTCCGGCTGCGCCACCGCCATCGCCTCGTACGCGATCCAGGGCTATCTGCCGAGCTACCTCACCAACCAGCTCGGTCTGTCGTCCGGCACGGCGGTGCTCGGCATCACCATCGCCTCGGCGGTCTCGATCCTCACGATCCCGCTGGCGGGCGCGCTGTCCGACTGGGTGGGGCGCAAGCCGGTGATGATCGGCGGGGCGGTGGCGATCACGCTGTTCGCCTACCCGTTCTTCCTGATGGTGGACACGCGGGAGCCCTGGCTGATCTACACGGCGATCACCGTCGCCTTCGCCCTCTTCCTGAACTCGATCTTCGCGGTCGCGGGCACCTTCTACGCCGAGTCGCTGCCCACCGAGGTCCGGTACAGCGGGCTGGTCTTCGTGCGTGAGATCAACGGCGTCATCTTCGCCGGGACTTCGCCCTTCATCGCCACCCTGCTGGTGGGCGCGGGCGGGGACCGGCCCTGGTATCTGGCCGCGTACATGGCGGCGGCCGGGCTCGCCAGCGCGCTGTGCACCTGGCGGCTGCCGGAGACCGCGCCGGTCCGCACCAAGGGTCCTACCGTGCGCGTGTGAGCGTGGCCTCGGCCGCCTCCGGGCTGGGGAAGGTGGGCAACACCTCGGCGGTGCCGGTGACTTCCAGCATGCGGTCCACGTACCGGTTGGTGCCCAACAGTCCGACCGGGCGCTGCCGGCGGGTGGCGAGAAGGTGGTTGACGAGCAGGGAGTCGGCGAAGCTCAGATGCCGGAGGTCGTACACGAGCGGGCCGGGGAAGAGGCGCAGGGCGTCGGCGGTGGCACGCTCGACCCGGTCCATGAAGGCCAGGTCGAGTTCCCCGCGCAGTTCCATCACCCACACCGAGCCTCGCTGTGCGGAGGCGGACACTCCTGTTCCGCCGCCGTCGTGCTGTTGCTGGGAGTACATGCGCACGAGCATTCCGTATTGCTTGACCTATGACAACAGTGCGTGTCCCTGCTCTGCCGGGGAGGCGCGGGACGCCCCCGCCTCCCCGGTGCACGATGCTTGACCCATGCGTGCCGCCCGTCTGATCCGCATGGCGCTTCTCGTCCAGTCCAGCCCCGGCCTGACCGCCGACGCCCTCGCCCGTGAGCTGGACGTCTCCCGGCGTACGGTGATCCGCGACGCCCAGGCTCTCCAGGAGGCGGGCGTCCCCATCCGCGCCGAACGCGGCCGCGCGGGCGGCTACCACCTGGCGCCCGGTCACCGCACCCGGCTGACCACCCTGCACCCCACCGAGGCCGAGACCCTCTACCTCTCCGGCCTGCCCACCGCCCTGCGCGACCTCGGCCTCTCGGACGCGGCGGACACCGCCCGGCTGAAGCTCTCCGCCACCCTGCTCCCCTCGCTCCGTGCGGCGGCCGAGTCCTCGGTGCGCCGCTTCCACCTGGACGCCCCGGCCTGGTTCCGCGAGCCGTCGACCCCCGAGCTGCTGCCGGAACTGGCCCGCGCGGTGTGGTCCGACCGCACCGTCGAGATCACCTACGCGCGGCCGGGCCGGGACGACGCGGTGACCCGCCTGCTCCAGCCGTACGGGCTCGTGCTGAAGGCGGGCGTCTGGTACGTGGTGGGCAGGGTGCCGGCCGGGCGGGACGGCACCTGGCGCACGTACCGTGTCGACCGGGTCACCGCCCTCTCCCCCACGGACGACGAACCCTTCGTCCGCGACCCCGGCTTCGACCTGACCGAGTACTGGCGGACGAACGCGGAGGCGTTCGCCCGCACGCTGCTGCGGACGACGGCCACCCTGCGCCTCACCGAGCGCGGGCTCGGCCGGCTGCCCGCCGTCGCCGACCCGGCCGGGGTCGCGGAGGCGCTGGCGTCCGCGAGCGGGCCGGACGCCGAGGGCCGGGTGACGGTCGAGCTGCCGGTGGAGTCGGAGGAGGTCGCGTTCGCCCAGCTCAGCGAGTTGGGCGCGGACGTGGAGGTGCTGGCCCCCACGGGCCTGCGGGCACGCTTCCGCGCACACGCGCGGGACCTCGCCGCGCTGTACGGCGTGACCCCCGGTCAGCGGTAGTCGTCGGGGGTGCCCTCCTTGCCGCCGAACTTGACCTCCTCGAAGTAGGCCCAGGCGTCCGGCCGGCTGCCGTCGACGTCCGTGAGGTCGTAGGTCTGGGCGAGTTCCGCGCTGGAGGTGGACCTGCCGTTCCAGCGGGCGGCGCGGCCGGGATCGGCGGCGAGGGCCGCGATGCCGCGGGCGAGGTAGGCGGGCGACTCGGCGGTGGCGAAGTCGGGTTCCTGGGCGATGGCGTCGCGCCAGTTCTCCTCGGTCACGCCGAAGTGGGCGAGCATCTGCTCCGAGCGCAGGAAGCCGGGCGTGACGGCGACGGCCGTGCCGCCGTACTCCGCGAGTTCCTCGCCGAGGCCGAAGGCGATGCGGAGGGGGGCGTTCTTGGCGAGGTCGTAGTAGAGGTTCTCCCGGTACCGGCGGTTGTAGACGGCCGTGCCGTCGGTGACCTCCACGTGCAGCGGGGCGTCGGAGCGGATCAGGAGCGGGAGGGCGAGCGCGGCGGTGATGACGTGCGAGCGCACCCCGAGTTCCAGGATGCGCAGGCCGTCGTCGAGCGGGGTCTCCCAGCTCTTCTTGCCGAAGACGGAGTTGACGAGCAGGTGTTCGCCGCCCCAGAGGTCGTTGACGAGGATGTCGAGCCGCCCCTGCTCGCGGTCGATCCGCGCGACGAGCGCCCGGACCTGCTCGGGGTCCAGGTGGTCGGTGGGTACGGCGATCCCGGTGCCTCCGGCGGCCGTGACCAGCTCCGCCGTCTCCTCGATGGTCTCGGTGTGCCGCCCGACTTCGCTGGCCCGCTCGCGGGTGGTGCGTCCGGTGACGTAGACGGTGGCTCCGGCCCGGCCCAGCTCGACGGCCATCGCCCGCCCGGCGCCCCGGGTGGCCCCGGCGACGAGGGCGATGCGGCCGGCGAGGGATGGGGTGAGGTCTTGTGTGGTCATGCTTCCACGGTGCACGCCAAAGGTGTCAGATCACGTCACCTTTGTTTTCACGTCGCGTCGATTTCCCCGCTGACCACCGAGTACGCCGTGTCCCGGTGCGCCTCGTGCTCCGCCAGGCGGGCGGTCAGGGAGGCGTGGATGTCGTCGTACGTGTCCGAGCCGAGGGGCAGGCGCAGCGGGGCCGCGCCGGAGTCGGCCAGGTCGATCATGGCCTGGGCGATCCTCTCCGGGGAGTTGGGCAGGACGAAGGTGCCGTCGGTGAGGGCCCGGCGGATCTCGCCGGCCGGGGTGGTGGCGTACTCCGGCATGGGCGGGGCGGTGTACAGGGAGGCGCCGAAGCCGGTCGGGGTGGCGCCGGGTTCCACGATGGTGAGGGCGATGCCGAAGGGGGCGATCTCCCGCGCGACCGTCTCGCAGAAGCCCTCGATGCCCCACTTGGAGGCGTGGTAGTAGCCGAAGCCGGGATACGTGGTCTGGCCGCCCGCCGTGGAGACCTGGAGGATGCGGCCGCGGCCCTGCGCGCGCAGGTGGGGCAGCGCGGCGCGGATGACGTGGATGGAGCCGAGCAGGTTGGTGTCGATCACCCGCCGGATCTGCTCCTCGCCGGCCTCCTCCACGGAGCCGAAGACGCCGTACCCCGCGTTGTTGACGACCACGTCGATCTCGCCCAGGTCCGCGAAGGCATCGGCGACGACCCGCTCGGCCTGCTCCGGGTCGGTGACGTCGAGACGGGCGGTCCACAGCCGGTCGCCGTACTCGGCGCGCAGGTCGTCCAGGGCCTCGGGGCGGCGCAGGGTGGCCGCCACCCGGTCGCCGCGCGCGAGCAGCCGCTCGGTGAGGAGGCGGCCGAAACCGGACGAGGTGCCCGTGATGAACCAGGTGCTGTTCATGGTGTTCCTTCCGGTGAAGTCGCCTTTCCACACTAGGAGTTGACGTGCACTCGAAGGCAAGCGGTCAGGCCGGGCGGATGGAGCGCACCTCGTAGGAGACCGCCGGGCTCGGTACGGGGCCCCGGCAGGTGAGCCGGTAGGGGGCCGTGCGGTGGGCGTGCACCTCGATGTCGAACGCGGTCGGGCGGGGGGCGTGCAGTTCGACGCGGATGCGCCAGTCGTCGCCGTCGCGGGCGGTGCCGGTGACCGTGTAGTCGTGCCGCCCGGCCGGACCGTAGCGGGCGAGCAGCGCGGCGACGGCGACCTGCTGGGGCGGGGCCAGGTCGGTGTACCCGCGCAGGAAGTCGGGGTGGATGCGCCCGGCGAGGTGCTCCCCGACCACCTCCACGGCCGAGGCGGGGTCGAGGAGGCCGTAGTACGTCCCGTCGGGCACCACGACCACGTTGGCGGCGAACCGGTCCCCGCCCACATGGGTGCACTCCCAGACGAGGTTGGGCCACCGCTCGCTGAGCGCCCGCGCCACGGGACGGCCGCGTACCGCGCAGCAGATGTCGTGCTGTCCGTGCGCGCAGACCAGGACGACCGGCGGCTGGTCGAGCAGGCCCGGCGAGCGGAGGGCCCCGGCGATCTCCACGAGGTCCTGGTCGCTGCTCCAGGTGCCCCAGCGCTGGCGGTAGGCGCCCGACCGCTCGTAGTGCAGTACGGCCCAGCGGCCGGGCCCCTCGGGTCTGGGACGGGCGAGCCGCCTGATGAGGAAGATGCGGGCCCGGACCTCGTGGGCGGCGGCCCAGACGTGGGCCTTGACCACCGGGTCGAGGTCGATGCCGTCGTAGCCGTTGGTCGGCCAGGCACCCCGGTACTCGATCAGCACCCAGACCGTGCCGCGCGGCGCGGTGCCCGCGAGCCAGTCGCCGCGTATCCGGGCGGCGTCGGCGCAGAAGAACCGGTCGGTGGTGGTCACCGGGCCGCTACTGTCCGCCCGGCAGCAGCACGCCCGCCCGCAGCAGCCGTCCGGCGAGGGGCAGCCCGAGGTCACCGGCGGTACGGACCTCGCCGTCGAGCAGGCGGGCCACGGCGGGCAGGTCGGCCTCGGGGAAGTCGAGCCAGCCGACCCGTGTCATCAGGCGGGCCCCTTCGAGCCGGGCCTCCAGGGCGTCGCGCAGGCGTACGGGCGACTCGGGGGCGAGGGCGTCGACGGCGGCGAGCTGGGCCAGCGGGCCGAGCGGCGCCGGACGGCCCTGGCCGCGCCGGGTGCGGTGGAACAGCGGGGCGGGGTCGGCCTCGGCCACCGCCGCGGAGAGGCGCTCGCGGACGCCGTCCAGCACCTCGGCCGTGGCGTCCGCGCCGAGCGGCAGCGTGGCGCGGGTCCAGGGGTCGTCGCGCAGCGCGGCGAGGGCGGCTTCGGCGAGCTGTTCGGCCAGCGCGTAGCGGGTCCAGACGTGGACGCCGAGGGTCAGGTGGATGGAGACGTCGCCCTTGGCGCGGGCGGCGTGCAGCCAGCCGCGCGGAAGGTAGAGGACGTCGCCGGGCTCCAGCACGGTGTCGATGTACGCGGGCCCCTCCGCCGCCTCGGCGACGGCGGCCCGGCGGTCGGTCCAGGGCTGGTCCCGGAGGGGATCGTGGTGGACGGGTTCGTGGACGAGCCAGCGCTTGCTGCCCTGGATCTGGATCACGAACACGTCGTGGACGTCGTAGTGGTCGTCGAAGCCCTGGCTCTGCGGCGGGGTGATGTAGGCGTTGGCCTGCACCGGGTGCCCCAGCTCGGCGCCGAGCGCGGCGCACAGCTCCCCTACCGGGGCCCAGGTGCGCTGGAGGGCCTGCAGGACGAGGGTGGCGCCGTCGGCGAACAGCCGCCACAGCGCGGTGTCGTCGAGCTGGTCGGAGATGGTGGCGCCGACCCCGCCGGGCGAGGTGTAGGACGACTCGGGGAGCACGGTGCCGTTCTTGGCGACGCGGAGGAAGGGCGTGCGCAGGCCCCGGCGCGCGAGGAGTTCGTCCACCGCGCCCGCGTCGAACACGTCGGAGAAGTCGCTCGCGTGCCGGGTGAGCAGCGCGGTGCGCGACCAGACGTCCCGCGCGAAGGCGTCACGGCCGAGGCCGGTCAGACGGCGCTCCAGAATCCCGGCACCCGTGGGGGTGCCGGGATCACGGGAGTCGCCGGCCGGGCCGGTCAAGCGCCGCCGTCCGCGCCGCCGTCGGCACCGCCGTCGTGGACACCGGGTACGCCCGCGGCGCCACCGTCGGCCGGACCTTCGGCACCGTCGTCGGCGCCGCCGTCCGCACCGCCGTCGTGCACGCCGGGGACACCGGCCGCGCCACCGTCGGCGGGACCCTCGGCACCACCGTCGGCTCCGCCGTCATGGACGCCGGGAACGCCGGCCGCGCCACCGTCCGCGGGACCCTCGGCGCTGCCGTCCGCACCACCGTCGTGGACGCCGGGAACGCCCGCCGCACCGCCGTCCGCGGGACCCTCGGCGCTGCCGTCCGCACCGCCGTCGTGGACGCCGGGCTCGCCCGCCGCACCGCCGTCCGCGGGGCCCTCGTGCTGGTGATCGGAAGTAGCCACAGTTCCTCCTCGCCGTCGCCGTGGTGGACCCTCCGGCGGCGCGTACGTGCCGGCTGGGCCCCTCCGACTACCGTCACCCAGAAACCGGCCGTCTGCATCCGGGAGGCCACGGCGGGCGGCGGTCAGGGTCGCGCGGCCTGCCGCCCTCGGCCAGCGCGTCGGCGGCCCGGCCCCGGTAGGCGCGGTAGCGCCGCAGGTACGACCGCGCCATGGGCCCCGGCGGGACGCCCCGGGCGAAGGCCCGCATGTTCCGTTCGCCCGCGTTGTAGCCGAGGGCGAGCAGCTCGTCGCGGGTGTACCGGCGCGCATGGGTGCGCGGGAGGGCCCGGTCGAGGTCCCTCAGATGCAGGGCGGCGACCCGGACGGCGAACGCGGGATCGTCCCGCAGGTCCTCCCAGCGCCCCGACAGGCCGTGGGCGCGCCGGACCGACTCGAAGGCCGACTTGTGCATGTTCGCCACACCGAAGGAGGCACCGGGCTTCCACCACTGCCAGAGCCGTTCGAGGAGCGGATGGTGCGGTTTGTACGCCTCGTTGTGCAGCACCGTCATCAGCAGCACCGGCGACACCCCGGCCGCGTCGGCGCCGCGGGCCACGGTGCCGGCGTAGTCGGCCGGGTCGTAGCCGCCGGGCAGCAGGGGCGGGGTCGGGGCGCGGCCGGGATCGTGCGCTTCCCGCGTCGGTCTTCTGTCCATGAGCACGGCCTCTCCCTGCCACCAGCCGGGACGGCGGAACGCCCGCCGTCCTTCTGGCCACCAAGTGCCCGTGCGCCCCGCCCTCAATCCCCTACCTGGGGGTGGTGCGGCCGACTCCGGCGTACACCCAGTACTCGGTCGGGTTGTCCGGCAGGGCCCCGGCCGGGTCGGGACGCCACAGCGGGACGTGGACCAGGCCGGGCTCGGCGAGGTCGAAGCCGTCGAAGAGGCCGAGGATCTCCTCGTACGAGCGGGCGGTCACCGGGGAGGTGGCGCGGGACCGGTAGAGCTGTCCCACGGCGGCGGCGGTGTCGGGGCGGTCCTGGTTGGTCGCGTGGGACATGGCCAGCCAGCTCCCCTCGGGCAGCGCGTCCCGGAAGGCGCCCACGAGGGCGCGCGGGTCCTCCTCCGGCGTGATGAAGTGCAGGATCGTGATCATCAGCACGGCGACGGGCTCGCCGAAGTCGATCAGCCTGCGGAGCTGTGGCGAGCGAAGGATGTCGGCGGGCCTGCGGATGTCGCCGTCGACGATGTCCGCGCAGGGGTTGTCCGCGAGGAGGGACGCGCTGTGCGCGACGGCGACGGGATCGTTGTCGACGTACACCACACGGGCGTCCGGGTCGGCCGCCTGGGCCACCTCGTGGACGTTGCCCTGAGTGGGGATGCCGGAGCCGAGGTCGATGAACTGCCGCACCCCGGAGTCGATCAGGAAGCGCACGGCCCGGCCGAGGAAGTCCCGGTTGGCCCGTGCGAGAGTCCGCACCCGCGGGTCGATGGCGGTGAAGGCGGCCACCGCCTCCCGGTCGATGGCGAAGTTGTGCTGTCCGCCCAGCATCGCGTCGTACATCCGGGCCACGCTCGCCTTGCCGGGCTCTGCCCCGGAACCTGCCACCGCACTGTCGGGCATCGCAACTTCCTTCTCTGGTACATGATTTGACGATGCATCATATAGTTGCCCGGAACGACGAGCGACGCCTCGCCCCGCCTCCCCCGGCCCGGCGCGCGGCCGGTCGCCCTCTCCCCGGAAAGGCACGACTCTGCGGAACGACCCGCGCAGCCGCATCGACGGACCGCCCGCCGCCCGGACCTCGCCGCGCCGGCCGCTCCTCTCCCCCGCCGCCGACGCGATCGGCTCGGCGCTCGATCTGCCGCTGACCGGCAGCCAGTTCACCCACGCGCTGGCCCCCGCCTTCGCCGACGCGGCCTCGGTGTACCTGCTGGAGCGGTGGCGCCGGGGGGAGAACGCGGGTGTGGCGCCGGGCCCGACGCGCATCGAGGCGTACCGGCTCGCGGTGCGGGTGAGGGCGGACGCGCGGGAGGACTGGGAGAAGCTGCTGCCGGTCGGCGAGGTGATCGTCTTCCCCTGCGAGACGCCGTACGCCCGCGCGCTGTCCTTGGGACAGGCGCAGTTGCTGGACTCGGTGGACCCGCACACCTCCGCGCGGCTGCGTGCCTCGGGCAACGGGGACGCGCGGATGGACGAGTTGCTGCGGACGGCGTCCTTCCTGGTCGTACCGCTGCGGCTGCGGGAGGTCACGATCGGGTTCGTCGCGTGCACGCGCGGGCCGGACCGGGCGCCGTTCGGGGCCACCGAGGTGGCGGCCGTGGAGGCGCTGGCGGCGCGGACCTCGGTCGCCCTGGACAACGCCCGCCGCTACGCGCACGAGCGGCGCACCACGCTGGCCATCCGGGGCAGCCTGCCCTCGGACGCGCTCCAGCGGTTCGAGGGGTGCCGGGTGAGCCACGGCTCGCTGCCCGCCGGGGTGGACACGGTGATAGGCGGCGACTGGTACGACGTGCTGCGGCGGCCGGACGGGCGGGTCGGCCTGATCGTGGGCGACGCGATGGGCCACGGCCCGGAGTCCGCCGTCGCCATGCTGCAACTCCGCACGGCGGTAAGGGCGTTCGCCGGGTTCGACATACCGGCGGTGGAACTGGTGCGACGGCTGGACGCGCTGGCCTGTGACACACCCGGCGCCTCCTTCGCCACCTGTGTCTACACCGAGTGGTCGCCGGGTGAGCACACCTGCACGGTGGTGAGCGCGGGCCATCCGCCGCCACTGCTGCGCGGCCCGGACGGGAGGACGGCCCCGGTCCCCCTCACCGCGCCCGGCCTGCCCCTGGGGCTCGGCACCGGCCACTACGAGGCGACCGTGTTCGGCGTCCCGGAGCCCGCGTTACTGGTGCTCTACAGCGACGGCCTGGTGGAGTCCCGCGACGCCGACATAGACCACCAGATAGCGCGGCTGGCCGAGTCGCTGGACGCGGCAGCCGCCGATCCTGGCGCCGATCTGCCCGCCCTGTGCGAGCACTTGCTGCGCGCGCCCTCCGGGGCAGGCGGCACAGGCGGCACGGACGACCGCACCCTGCTGCTGGCCGAACTCACGCCCGCCGGGGGCTGATCAGAGGCTCAAGGCCGCCCAGACCGCGTTGCCGCTGGTGAGCCGGGAGCGGTCGACGCCCCAGGAGTCGGCGAGCTGCTCGACGAGCACCAGGCCGCGCCCGCCCTCGTCGTCGGGGCCGGGTTCGCGCCGGGTGAGGCCCTGGCCGGAGTAGTCGTGGTCGTGCACCTCGATGCGCAGGCGGCCGGGGGCGATGAATCCGATGCCGCAGAGGATGCGCACGCTGGAGGTGTGCAGGACGGCGTTGGTGGCCAGCTCGGACACGAGCAGCACGGCGTCCGCGCGCAGCTCCCCGGGCAGCCCCCAGTTCGACAGGCGGTCCCGCGTGGAGCGGCGGGCGATCCGGACGCTGGAATGGTGCGAGCGCAAAGTGATCCAGTGCGTCTGGTCCGGGTCCGCGACGTCCAACAGGTCCGGTGACGAGGTCGTGGTGGGGGTCACGATGATTGCCTTCCGTGAGGCGGTCACTCAAGTAACTATGCTCGCAACCGAGTTCAGGCTGCAACCGACTCCCTGATAATTACAGAGAGCCGCTATCCGTCTGGTTGATTCACCAACTCCCTGTCACACTCTTACGAGTGACAGCCCATCAGGAGGTAGGGCGTGAGTGAAGGCCGTTCGAGCGCGGGCAGCGCCGCGAGTGCGCCCACCGTGCTGCGCATGGTGCTCGGCCGCAGACTGCAGGAGCGGCGCCAGGGGGCGGGCGTCTCGCTGGAGGACGCGGCGCGGGCACTCAGGGTCACGGCCCTGACCATCCGCCGGCTGGAGAAGGCGGAGGTGGCGCTCAAGCCCCTCTATGTGGAGAAGCTGCTGGAGACGTACGGCGCCGACCGGCAGGAGCGGGACGAGTTCGTCGCCTTCGCCGAGCGGGCCAACGAGCCCGGCTGGTGGCACGCCTACCGCGACGTGGTGCCGGGCTGGTTCAGCGCGTACGTGAGCCTGGAGACGGGCGCGAAGACCCTGCGCACCTACGAGCCGCACTATGTGACGGGCCTGCTCCAGACCCACGCGTACGCGCGCGCCGTCCTCGCCGGCGGTTTCCCGAACGAGAGCGACGCGGACCTGGCGCGCCGGGTGGACCTGCGGCTGCGCCGCAGCGCCCTGCTGGAGCGCGCCGACTCGCCGACGCTGTGGGTCGTGATGGAGGAGGCCGTGCTGCACCGGGTGGTGGGCGGGCCCGAGGTGATGCGGGAGCAGATCGACCGGCTGCTGGAGTTCTCCGAGCTGCCGCACGTGAGCGTGGACGTGGTGCCGTTCGCCGCCGGCGCGCATGTGGGGGCGTGCGCGCCGTTCACGTACTTCCGGTTCGAGGAGCCGGAGCTGCCGGACATCGTCTACAGCGAGATCCTCTCCGGCGCGATGTACCTGGACCAGCGCTCCGACGTCGTCGCCCATCTGGAGGCGCACAACCGCATGTCCCTGCTGTCCTCCGACGCGCAGAGCAGGGCGCTGCTGAACCGCATGCGCAAGGAGTACTCATGACCACCATCGACGGCCGCGGCCACGCCTACAACGGCATGCCCGCCTCCGACCTCGGCGAGCAGGGCTGGGAGTCGCCCTGGAGCGGGCCCAACGGCGGGCAGTGCGTGCAGACCAAGCGGCTCGCCGACGGCCGGGTGGCGCTGCGCCAGTCGACCGACCCCGCCGGACCCGCGCTGATCTACACCCCGGAGGAGATCACCGCGTTCGTCGCGGGGGTCAAGCGGGGCCTGGCCGACCATCTGACCAACGGCTGACTTCTCCCCCCACGCACACACCGAAAAGGGACAGGATGACCAACTCACAAGCGGCGCGGGACATCGACACCAGCAGGCCCCACTCCGCCCGGATGTACGACTACTACCTGGGCGGCAAGGACCACTTCGACGTGGACAAGCACGCCGCCGAGGCGGTGGCCGCCGCCTATCCCGGCATCTTCGTGTGCGCCCGCGAGAACCGCGCCTTCATGCACCGCGCCACCCGTGTCCTCGCCCGCGAGCACGGCATCCGGCAGTGGCTGGACATCGGCACCGGCATCCCCACCGAGCCGAACCTGCACCAGGTCGCCCAGTCCGTGGTGGCCGACGCTCGGGTGGTGTACGCCGACAACGACCCGCTGGTCCTCAAGTACGCCGAGCGCCTGATGCGCAGCACCGCCGAGGGGCGCACCGCGTACATAGAGGCGGACGTCAACGACCCGCAGTCGCTGCTGGACGCCCCCGAGCTGACCGACGTGCTGGACATGGAGCGGCCCGTCGCGCTGTCCCTGAACGCCCTGATGCACTTCGTGCCGGACGACCGGGACCCGTACGGCATCGTCAGCCGGCTGCTGGACGTGCTCCCCTCGGGCAGTGCGCTGGCGCTGAGCCACTGCACGCCCGACTTCGACGCGCCGACCTGGCAGAAGGTCACCGACATCTACAACGGTGCCGGGACCCCGGTGCAGTTCCGCTCCCGCGCGGACGTGGCGCGCTTCTTCGACGGGCTGGAGCTGCTGGAGCCCGGCGTCGAGGTCGGCCACCGCTGGCGCCCGGACGCCGAGCCGACCGCCACGGACGCGGAGGTCAGCCTGTGGACCGCGGTGGGCATCAAGCCGTAGGCGCTCCGGCGGCAGACGACGGAACGCCCCCGTGCCGCGAAGGCCGGGGGCGTTCCGTCGTACGGGGGTCCGGCGCGGTCAGAACTTCGGCGCCGGGGCCTGGGCCTGGACGATCTCCGCGGCCTCCTTCTCCGTCTCCACGGCCGGGGGCGAGCCCGCGAGCGGCTTGTTGGCCGTCTCCTTCATGCACAGCACCGCGATGACGCCGACGACCGCGGCCGCGGTCGCGTAGTAGGCGGGCATGAGATTGGTGTGGAAGACGCTGATCAGGTAGGTGATCACCAGCGGGGTCGTGCCGCCGAAGACGGAGGTGGCGAGGTTGTAGGCCACCGAGAGGGAGCCGTAGCGCACCTGGGTCGGGAAGATCGCCGGGAGCGCCGCCGACATCGTGCCGAGCATCGCCACCAGGGAGAGGCCCATCATGAGCAGGCCCACCGCGATGAGGACGACGCTGCCCTGCCGGATCAGCAGGAAGGCCGGCACGGACAGCAGGACGAACCCGAGCATCCCGGCCATCAGCAGCGGCTTGCGCCCGAAGCGGTCCGAGAGCCGGCCGACCTGGTTGATGACGCACATCTGGAGCACCATCACCAGCAGCAGGATCAGCAGCCCGTGGTTGGTGGGGTAGCCCAGCTCGTCCGAGAGATAGGTCGGCATGTACGACAGCAGCATGTAGTCGGTGATGTTGTACGCCGCGACGAGCGCGAGGCACAGCAGCAGTGGCCGCCAGTACCGGGTGAAGATCTTGCCCAGGTCGGCGGTGGCGGAGGTCTCGACCGCGTCGGCGGCCTCGGTCGCGTGGACATGGCCGCCCTCCAGCTTCTGGAAGGCCGGGGTCTCGTCCAGCTTCAGCCGCAGATAGAGGCCGATGAAGCCGAGCGGCGCCGCGACCAGGAACGGGATGCGCCAGCCCCACTGCAGCATCTGGTCCTCGCTGAACACGGTGCTCAGCACGACGACCAGGCCGGAGGCGCCGACGTATCCGGCCAGCGTGCCGAACTCCAGGAAGCTGCCGAAGAACCCGCGCCGCTTGTCCGGGGCGTACTCCGCGATGAAGGTGGAGGCGCCGCCGTACTCGCCGCCGGTCGAGAAGCCCTGGATCAGACGGAAGAGGATCAGCAGGGCCGGGGCCCACAGGCCGATGGCGGCGTGCGAGGGGATCAGACCGATGGCGAAGGTGCCCACCGCCATCATGATCATGGTCATCGACAGCACGCGCTTACGGCCGATCTTGTCACCGAGCGGCCCGAAGACCATGCCGCCGATCGGGCGCACCAGGAAGGCGACGGCGAAGGTGGCGAAGGAGCTGAGCAACTGCGCCGTGTCGTTCCCCGAGGGGAAGAACACCTTGCCGAGGGTGGCGGCGAGGTAGCTGTAGATGCCGAAGTCGTACCACTCCATGGCGTTGCCGAGCGCGGCCGCCTTGGTGGCGCGCTTCACGGCGGCCTGGTCCGTCACGGTGATGTCGCTGCGGCGCAGCTTGGGGTTGCGCCGCCGCTCGATCGCCCGGAACAGCACCCGGTGGCGTCTGACCGCGCCGGGGTCGACCGGGTCTTCGTTGTCGAGGGCCGCCATGGGTGTTCCTTTCGCCGTACACGTTTTCAAGCAGAACACCTGCGCAGTCAGCGCGCGCTCAAACGATCCTCTTCACTGTGCGTCCGTACCGCTACCGAGCGTGATGAGAAAGGGGCCGTACGAGTGCCGGTGCGTGCCGGGGAGTCTTGAGGGGAACCCGGATGCCCGGTGTTCGTCCCCGGTGAGAGGAGCCCTGGTGACTGCGTCGGCATCGACGGCGGGCGGCGGGCGGCCGTCCGCACCCGAGGACGGGTACACGCCGGACCCCCGCCGGTGGCGGGCCCTGTGGGTGACCCTGGTCGCCGGATTCATGAGTCTGCTGGACGTGACGATCGTCGCGGTGGCGCTGCCCACCATCCAGCGGGATCTGCACGCCACCCCTGCCGAGGTGCAGTGGGTGGTGTCCGGGTACGCCCTGACCTTCGCGCTCGCCCTGGTCACCGCCGGGCGGCTGGGCGACGCGCTGGACCGGCGCCGCATCTTCCTGCTGGCGCTCAGCGGGTTCGTGATCTTCAGCGCGGCGTGCGGCGCGGCCCCCGGCATCACGCCGCTGGTGCTGGCCCGGCTCTGCCAGGGGCTGGCGGCGGGGTTCATGGCCCCGCAGAACTCGGCGCTGATCCAGCAGATGTTCCGGGGCGAGGAGCGTGGGAGGGCCTTCGGCTTCTTCGGCGCGACCGTGGGCATCTCCTCCGCGATCGGCCCGATCACCGGCGGTGCCATCCTCGCGCTGGCCTCCGGCGAGCAGGGCTGGCGGTGGATCTTCTACGTCAACGTCCCCATCGGGCTGCTCGCGGTCCTGCTGGGCCGCCGGCTGCTGCCCCGCGTCGAGCGCGAGGGGCGCGGGAGCGTGGACGTGCCCGGCATCCTGCTGCTCGGCACCGGGGTGCTGGCGCTGATGTATCCACTGGTCCAGGCGGATTCCGGCGGCCTCGCGCGGCTGTGGTGGCTGTTCCCGGCCGCGGTGGTGCTGCTCGTCGCCTTCGTGCTGTGGCAGCGGCGCCTGGTCGCCCGGGAGAAGCAGCCGCTGCTCGATCCGCGGCTGTTCAGCACGGTGCGCGGCTACGCGGTCGGGGCGGGGGTGGGCACGCTGTACTTCGTCGGTTTCAGCGGGGTCTGGCTGGTGTTCGCGCTGTTCTACCAGCACGGGCTCGGCTACTCCCCGCTCAGGTCGGGGCTCGCCGTGACGGCTTTCGCGCTCGGTTCGGCGAGCGCGGCCGTGCTCGCCGGGCGGCTGGTGGAGCGGTTCGGCCGGGTGCTGACGGTGTGCGGTCTGGTGGGGGTGATCGTGGGTCTCGGCGGCACCGCGCTGCTGCTGCGTCTGGCGCCGCTCGGCATCGCGCCCTGGGTGGCCGCGCCGGTGCTGTTCATCGGTGGTGTCGGCTCCGGCTTCGTGGTGTCCCCCAACATCACCATGACCCTGCGCGACGTCCCGGTGCGCATGGCGGGCGCGGCCGGGGGCGCGCTCCAGACCGGGCAGCGGCTCGGCGCGGCGGTGGGTACGGCCGCACTGCCCGGCCTGTTCTACGTGGTGCTCGGCAGCACCCGCGGCGACTACCGCACCGCCCTCGTCACGGCCCTGGCCGCCGCGCTGATCGGCATGGCCGCCTCGCTGGCCCTCGCCGCCTTCGACTGGCGCCGCGACCGGCCGGGCCGGCGCGCCCACCGAAAGTGCCCGGACGAGGTCGCCAACGACCCCGTGCACGCCCGGCACACCTGAGCCGCCGCCCTCAGGGGAAGTAGGACTGCGCCACGCCCCGGCGCCGGATGTCGAGGGTGGCGCAGTGGAAGGAGCCGCCGAAGGGCGCGTAGTGCAGCAGGTCGCAGGGGATGGTCTCGAACCCCCACTGCTGAAGGGCGCGCACCATGCCGGTGTGGTGGCGCTCGACGATCACCCGCTTCTCGTCGAGCATCAGCACGTTCATGCTGAGCCACTTCCCGCACATCGAGGTGAGCTTGAGCAGGGGGTCGTGGATCGGGTCGGGTTCCGGCGCGACCAGCACGTCCCAGGACTTCAGCACGTCGGGCAGCCGGTCCACGTCGATGTACTCCGGGTTCACCATCACCTTGCCCGGCGCCAGCAGCACGAGGGTGGTGTCGATGTGCATGGGCGTACGGCAGCGGCTCTCGATCTCGTGGACCCGGTACCGGGGCCCGAGGTGCCGGCGCAGCCACTCGATCCCCAGGGCGTTGGTGACGTTGCTGCGGGTCACGAAGAGGTCGTACCCGGCGCGTACGAAGTCCGCCGCGTCGAAGACCGGCTCGAACTCGGTGAGGACGTACCGCATGGGCTCGCCGGGCCCCGGCACCCGGAAGTCCCGCTCGTACAGCTCGTCGGTGAGCTGGGGTTTCGGGGCCGCGGTCCAGCGGGCGCCGCGCCGGAAGTAGTCCTTGAGGAGGCCGCGGTAGGAGTGGGTCTCGAAGTACCGGCAGGGCCAGGCCATCGGTGTCTCGATGATCTCGTCCCCGACGACGAGCAGACTGTCGCGGGGGCAGGTGTTGCAGAAGCCCCGGGCGGACCAGTCGGGGGTGGCGAAGGGGCGCCGGTGCTCGACGGCGTCCGGGCGGGTCACGGTGACGCCGAGGGAGCGCAGCAGGTCGGCGAACTCGTCCAGCTCGCGCTGGGCCCGTCGGATCAGGGTGCGCGGGTATCTTCGCCCGGCCGCGAGGCCCTGGAGCCTGGCGGCCCAGCGGGGCACGTTGCAGGACACCACGGGGTGCCGGGACGGGATGGTGGCGCCTTCGACACGCCCGACGACGATCTCCTCCAGCGGGTCCCACTCGTTGTGCGAGTTCACCGGGGAGACGGGGGAATCGGCGCCCAAGAGCGGGGGTTTCGGCATCACACGAGCTCCTCCAGTCGGCGCCGGGCCGGGTCCAGGGCGTGACCGCGCAGGGTGGGCCAGGGATGGCTGCGGGCCTGGTCCAGGGCGTCGGCGATGGTCCAGCGGCGGGGCCCGAGATCCGGGTCGTCGAGCTGGTCCCAGGCGAACGGGGTGGCTACGGGGGCGCCGGGGCGGGCGCGCACGCCGTAGGGGGCGACGGCGGTCCGGGCGTAACCGTCGCGCTGCACGTCGAGGTAGAGACGGTCGCCGCGGTCCCGTTTGCGGGCGGCCGTGGTCAGCCGGTCGGGACGCCGGCTGACGAGCAGGTCGGCCACGGTCAGGCATGCCTGGTCGGCGAGGTGGAGGAGGGTGGCGGTGTTGTCACACACCCTGTCCGGCCGGTGCGCCTCGACCGTGTGCCGTCCGGCGCGCACCGTCTGGTCCTCGGCGGTCATGCGTCGCCCTCCCTCGCCCGGCTCGGCCCTCGTGTCCGGCCGGGTACCCGAGGGGCGGCGGTCCGTAACCGGGTCACTCGGCGGACGACACCAGTTGGTCGGTCAGGCGGTGGGCCTGGGTGAGCAGGGCGCCGTAGAGGGCGACGCCGCCGGGGTCGTCGGTGGTGGTGCGGACCAGGTCCTGGCGCAGGGCCTGGAGCGTCTCGCGCATGTCGTGGACCGCGTCGTGCAGTCCGTCGGCGGACGCGGTGCCGAAGCGGCTGTTGCCGTACAGGCGCAGGGCGTGTGCGGTAAGGCCGAGGTAGCGGGCGTAGTGCCGGGCGAGGCCGGGTTCGAGACGGTGGGCGGCGTCGTCGTCGGTGACGGTCTCCAGCACGGTGCGGGTGACGCCCGCGGTGTGCACGGCGGCGTACTCCAGCACGGTGACCGCGTCCTCGTAGCCCCGGCCGGCCTGCGGTACGGCCTTGCGGCGGCGGCGCAGGTTGACGCGCAGGCTCTCCCGGTTCCAGCCGACGGCGGCCTTGGCCTGCTCGACCAGGGGGTGGAGCCGCACGGCGCGGTCGTGCCAACCGGATGCCGCGTCGGCGTCCAGTCGCCCGTCGGCGAGGCCCTCGGCCACTTCCTGGAGGATGTCGTGGGCCTCGTCGGTGGCGTCCTGGAGCAGCGCGCGGGCGTCGCGCAGATGGACGGGCGGCCGGATCAGGGCGTTCACGGCGAGGCCGACCACCGCGCCGAACAGCGCCTCACCGAGCCGGGCCGCGGAGGTGACGACGGAGACGGGTCCGGCGGTCAGGGTGAACAGGGCGCCGGTGGCCGCGTAGATGCCCTGGCTGCCGAGCCGGCTCCACTGGCCGAGCAGCAGCACCACGGGCAGGACGACGGCCATCGCGGCCTCGGTGTGCGGGAGCAGCAGTCCCACGGCGGTGGCGATGACGGTGCCCGCCGCGATCGCCGCGAGCTGCTGGAGGCCGTGGGTGAGAGAGCGGTAGACGGTGGACTCCACCAGTACCACCGCCACCCAGGGCGCGACGAACGCCACCGGCGCGTGGAGCCACCACCCCGCCACCGCCCAGGCCACCCAGGCGGCCAGTGCCGCCTTGAGCGCCTGCACCACGAGGTCGCGCTCGCGACTCGGCCCCGCCCAGGCCCGTCGCGCGGCGGCGGCGGCCGCCGAGACGTCCGCCGTCAGTCCTTGCCATGCCGCGTGTATCCCTCGCACACAGGGCGGGTGCCACGCGGACCCCCGATCATGTCTGCCCCACCCCGCCCGGCCGGAGGGTCAGCGGGGAGCGGCGGGCAGGCGCAGGGCGATCAGCGCCACGTCGTCCTCGGCGTCCGGGGCGAGCCCGGTGAGCAGTTCCTCGCACATGACGTCCAGCTCCTGGCCGACCAGGGTGGCCGCGTGCTGGCGCAGCCGGATCAGGCCGTGGTCGAGGGACTCGCCCCGGCGCTCGACCAGACCGTCGGTGTAGAGCAGCAGGGTGCCGCCGGACGGCAGCGCTGTGGTGGCGCCGGTGCGATGACTCTCGGGGTCGACGCCGAGCACCATGCCGCGGGCCGCGTCCAGGTACGTGGTGTCCCCGGCCGGGGTGACCAGCAACGGCGGCAGATGGCCCGCGGATGCCCAGTCCAGTCGGTACCGGCCGTCCTCCGTGGCCTTGAGCAGGGCGTAGACGCAGGTGGCGGTCTGGTGCGGGTAGAGGACGGCCATCGCCAGGTCCAGCCGGCGCAGGATGCGGCCAGGTGGCTCCTGGCGGTCGCAGGCGATGCCGCGCAGCATGTTGCGGATCTGGCTCATGGCGACCGCCGCCTGGAGGTCGTGGCCGGTGACGTCGCCGATGATCAGTGAGATGTCGCCCTGGGGCAGTTCGAAGCTGTCGTACCAGTCGCCGCCCACCTGCGCGGACGAGGCGGCGGGGGCATAGCGGGCGGCGATGCGCAGGCCGTCGATGACGGGCAGCCGGGGCAGCAGCGAGCGCTGCATGCGCTCGGCGATGGTCTGCACCTCGGCGTGCAGCCGGGCGTTGTCCACCGCGAGGGCGACCCGGTGCGCCAGCCCCTCCACCAGCGCCAGGTCCCCCTCCTCGAACGGGGCCCGGCCGGGCTCGCGGACCAGGGTCAGCGCGCCCAGCACCCGGCGCCGGGCGCGCAGCGGCGCGACGATGCCCGAGGCACCGCCCAGCCGCCGGAACAGCTCGCGGTTCAGCGCGTGCAGCGGGTCGGGAGTCTCCGGTTCCGGCCCGAGCCGCTCGGCGGACAGCGGCAGCGCGCCCGCCCCGCGCAGCACCCGCGACCACGGGTCGTCGGAGTCCTCCCCCACGCCGGGCAGCACCCCGGTCATGCCGACCATCGGGGCGCCCGGCTCCCGGCGGGTCACACAGACACGCTCCAGCCGGCCGGCCTCGTCCATGAGGTCCCCCACGCTCCAGTCGGCCAGGGCGGGCACCAGCACCCGGCACACACGGCTGACCCCCTCCACCGCGTCGAGCGTGCTCGCCAGTACGGCGGCGGTCTGGTCCAGCACGGTGAGCCGGTCCAGTGCTTCCCGCAGCGCCGGGTCCATGTCGAAGCCGTCCATGCAGGGCACGTACCCGGCCCGCCCGGCCGGAACAACGGGCCGGACCCGGCGAGAGCCGTTCGGCCCAGGGGTACTCGGCGAGCGACAGGGCACGGCCCGGCCGAGGAGAGGAGTGGCCGTCATGACGAGCCCCGAACCCGAGCGGCCCCGGGTGCCGCCCAGCGAGACCCCGCCCGCCGAGGGCAGCACCTCGGCCGGCATCTCCCACACCGAGCCGCGCCGGGCCTGGGGGCCGGTACCGCTCACCCTGATCATGCTGGTGGTGGCCCTGGTGGCGGTCGGCCTGCTCGCCATGGCGGTGGCACTGATGATCTAGGACCCGCCGCGAAAAGGGCCGCCGGGAAATGACCCGTCACGAGTCGGTCAGGGCGCCTAGGCTGCGCCGACATGACCACCGCACCGGACCCCGGTATCCGACCGTTCCGCATCGACGTCCCGGAGAGCGAGCTGGCGGACCTGCGCCACCGCCTCGACCGCACCCGCTGGCCGGACGAACTGCCGGGGGTGGGCTGGGACTACGGGGTGCCGCGCGACTATCTGCGCGAGCTGGCGGAGTACTGGCGGCACGGGTACGACTGGCGGGCGGCGGAGGCCCGGCTGAACGAGTGGCCGCAGTTCATGACGACGATCGACGGCGCGGACATCCACTTCGCGCACATCCGCTCCCCCGAGCCGGACGCGACCCCGCTGATCGTCACGCACGGCTGGCCCGGCTCCTTCGCCGAGTTCGAGCGGATCGTGGGCCCGCTGACCGACCCCCGCGCGCATGGCGGTGACCCGGCCGACGCCTTCCATCTGGTGCTGCCGAGCATCCCCGGCTTCGGTTTCTCCGGCCCGACCCGCGAGCCCGGCTGGGAGTACCGCAGGACCGCGGCGGCCTTCGCGGAGCTGATGGCCCGCCTGGGCTACGAACGGTACGGCGCGCAGGGCGGCGACTGGGGCGCGGCCGTCTCCCGCGAGCTGGGCCGTATCCGACCCGACCACGTCATCGGCGTCCACCTGAACCTGATCCCGGGCGCCGGCGCGACCGCCGAGCCGACCGGGGAGGAACTCGCCGCGCTGAGCCCGGCCGAACGCGCCCGCACCCTCGCCTCCTGGGAGCGCATGAAGGAGTGGAGCCGCGAGAAGCAGGGGTACGCCGACATCCAGTCCACGCGCCCGCAGACCCTCTCCTACGCCCTCACCGACTCTCCCGTGGGCCAACTGGCCTGGATCGCGGAGAAGTTCAAGGAGTGGACGGACTCGGAGGACCGCCCCGAGGACGCCGTCGACCGCGACCACCTGCTCACCGACGTGATGCTGTACTGGCTGACCGGCACGGCGGGTTCGTCCGCGCGCGTCTACTACGAGCGGGCCCGCGCGGAGCAGGGGGGCCGGCCGCCCGAGCCGTCCCGTACCCCGACGGCGTTCGCCGCGTTCCCGCGCGAGAACTTCATCGTGCTGCGGCACCTAGCGGAGCGGCACGACAACATCGTCCGCTGGACGGAGTTCGAGCGGGGCGGGCACTTCGCGGCGATGGAGCAGCCGGAGGCGCTGGTGGGTGATGTGCGGGCGTTCTTCCGGGAGCTGGGCGGGCGCTGAGCAGGCCCGCCGGGCGCGCCGCCGTGGCGGGGGCGGGCGCGCCCGGCGAGCGGTACGGGAGTCACCTCTCCTCGTCGTCCTCGGCGTCCTCGCCGTCCTCCTCGTATTCGTCCTCGTACTCGTCCTCGTCGGGCGCTTCCTCGTCCTCGGCCCCCTCTTCCTCGTCGTACTCGTCCTCGTACTCCTCCTCTTCGCCCTCGTCGCCCTCGTCGCCCTCTTCGCCTTCCTGTTGCTGCTCCTCCTCCACGACCTCCTCGTGGGTGCGGACGACCTCGCCGTCGCGGATCTCGCCGCGCCAGCCCTCCACGTCCGGGTCGGCGAAGCTGACGTAGCGCTGGAAGTTCTTGAAGTCCAGGCGCAGCCGGCGGCCCTGGGCGCGCCAGATGTTGCCGGTCTTCTCGAAGAAGCCGGCCGGGGAGTACACGACGACGAGGACGATGCGGGTCAGGGTGGGGGTGATCTCGTGGAAGGTCACGCAGCCGCTCGTGGTGCCCTTGGCGCCCTCGGAGGTCCAGACGATCCGGTCGTCCGGGATCTGGGTCTGCGTGGTCGCCTTGTAACTGCGCTTGGAGGGGCCGACCTTCAGCTTCCAGTCGCTGGTGACCTCGTCGCCCTGGGAGACGCCCTGCACACCCTTGGTGAAGCCGCTGAACTCGTCGTACTGGGTCCAGTGGTTGTAGGCGTCGCGGAGCGGCACGCCGATGTCCAGCACCTCGACGATGTTGGTGACCTTGGCCTGGCCGGATTTGCCCTTGCTCTTGCCGAACAGGCTCTTGGCCCCTTCGACCACCTTGTCCTTGACGTCCCCGGCCTTCTGGGACACGAGCGCCTTCAGCGGTGACTCGCCCTTGAGGATGCGGCTGCCGACGCCGGTGAGGAAGCCACCGCCGTTCTCGGCCGAGTCGAGGAGCTGCTGGGTCAGGTCGGTGAGCCGCTCCCCCGTCTTCTCCACCAGGTGCTCCGCCTGGGCGCCCAGGTAGTCGACGAGTTCGTCGCGCAGCGAGTCGAGACCGGAGCCGGCCTGCTCCCTGGCGTCGTCCTTGCCGGTGTCGGTCTTGGTGTCTGCCATGGCCTACCTCCGGCGCCCTGTGGTCTTCTTGGCGGCCTGCTTCTTCGCCGGGGCCTTCTTCGCGGGAGCCTTCTTCGCCGCCTGTTTCCTGGCCGGGGCCGACTTCTTGGCGGGGGCCTTCTTGGCGGCCTGCTTCTTGGCCGGGGGCGCGGACTTCTTCGCCGGGGCCTTCTTCGCGGGGGGCCTCTTCGCGGGAGCCTTCTTCGCCGCCTGCTTCTTCGCGGGCGCGGCCTTCTTTGCGGGCTCCTTCTTCGCGGCGGGCCGACGGCGCGGCTTCTCGGGCTCCTCCTCCGGCTCCTCCTCGGGTTCCTCTTCCTCTTCCTCCTCTTCCTCCTCGAAGTCCTCCTCGTCCTCGGGCCCCTCCTCCCCTTCGGGCTCCTCGACCTCTTCCTCGGCCTCGAAGTCCTCTTCCTCCTCGGGCTCCTCGGGCTCCTCCGCCTCGTCCTCGTACTCCTCGGCCTCTTCGGTCTCCTCGTCCTCGTCGGGCTCCTCAGGCTCTTCGGGCTCCTCCGGCTCCTCGTCCTTCTTCTGGCCGATGCGCTGGGTGCGCTCGCGGAGGGACTCGGCGAGGTCGCCGAGGCGGCGGTCGGCGGCGGAGGTCAGCGCCTTGCGGCCCGCGTTGAGCAGTTCGCCGCGCACCTGCTCGTTGAGTTCCTGGACGCCCGGCACCTCGCCGAGCTTGCCGAGGCCCCCGCTCAGGAGCGCCTGGGGGTTGAGGCCGGTACGGCGACCGGCGAGGTAGGTCGCCAGCGCGAAGGCGAGGCGGCCCTTCTTCGTACGTCCGAGCACATAGCCGCTCGCGACTGCGGCGGCGAGAGCGACCTTGGTCGTGTCATCCATGAACCGGTTCCCTTCGGAAAGGGTCAGGAAAGAAACGGGGTTCCGGCCGGCACCCCGACCCGGCCCGCGATCGAGGAAGAAGGGATCGCGCGTGGTGTCCCGCGCCGAGGCCCCGCAGCGGAGCCGCGCCCGCGGTCCCGGCGGGCCCGCGGAGAGCCGGCCGACGCTGCTGCGACTTATAACCCTATATGCTGAAATTGTATGTTCATGCGTGGAATCTGGCGCCCGCTCCGGCCGTACCGGAGAGGCCGCTTCGACCACCGGAGAGACCATGGCCGCAAGCGAAGAGCCCGCCAAGCGGCGGACCGGCAGCAGCCGGGCCACCGGCCGGCGACCGGCCGGTGAGCCGCACCACCGCCCGTCCAAGGGCCCCGCCTGGGCGATGCGGACCGCGGCCGAGCAGCTCACCGAGCTGATCGGCCGGGCCCCGGATTCCGTCTCGGCGCTGAAACCGACGAACGACGGTTGGGAGGCCGACGTAGAGGTGCTCGAACTGGAGCGAGTGCCCGACACGACCAGCGTGATGGCGACCTACCGCGTCTCCCTCGACAAGGAGGGCGACCTCGTGGCCTACGAGCGCACGCGCCGCTACACCCGAGGGCAGATCGACCGGCGCGGCTGAGACCCGCCGGTGAAGGGAGGCACCATGACCGTGGTGCCGCAAGGCGGAGGCAATGTCACCCGCGGCGGTGGCAGCGGCAGCCTCTACGACGTCCTGGAACTCATCCTGGACCGCGGCCTGGTGATCGACATCTTCGTCCGCGTGTCCCTGGTGGGCATCGAGATACTGAAGATCGACGCCCGTGTCGTCGTGGCCAGCGTGGACACGTATCTGCGCTTCGCGGAGGCGTGCAACCGGCTGGACCTGGAGGCGGGGCGCAAGGCGCCGGCCCAGCTCACCGACATCGTCGGCGACACCGTGGAGAGCGGCGCCAAGGGCAAGTCCAAGGGCGCCCTGAGCGGGGCCGCCGAGGCGGTCACCGACTCCCTCAAATCGGTCACCGGCGGCGGCAGCGAGGAGGACGAGGGCGACGAGGAAGAGCGGGAACCGGCGCGGAAGCGGCGGCCGGCCAAGCGCGCCTCCAAGCGGACCTCGACCCGTGAGAGGGAATGAGCGATGGGCGTCTACGTCTACTCCGTCACCGACAAACAGCATCCCCTGCGCCTCGACGGCCTGCGCGGCGTCGGCGAGTCCCCCGGCCCTTTGCGGGCGGTGACCGCCGGGTCGCTGTGCGCGGTGGTCAGCGACGCGCCCGAGGACCTGCGCCCCAAGCGGCGCGACGTCGGCGCGCACCAGGAGGTGCAGGAGCGGCTCATGGCCGACGGCACCGTACTGCCGCTGCGGTTCGGTCTGGTGGCGGCGAGCGACGACGAGGTGCGGTCGGCGCTGGAGGAGCGGGCCGAGGAGTACACCGACCGGCTCCAGGAGCTGGCGGGCTGCACCGAGTATCACCTGAAGGTGGCGCAGGACGAGGACTCCCTGCTGCGTCAGATCCTCGCCGAGTCGGACCAGGCACGGCAGCTCAACGACGAGATCCGCGACGGCACGGCCGACCCGTCCGCCGCGATGCGGCTCGGTGAGCTGGTGGCCCAGGAGGTGCAGGCCCGGCAGGAGGCGCTGGCCGCCGGTGTGGTCGAGGCGCTGCGTCCGTTCGCGCGCGACGTGGACTCCACGCAGCCGACCGGGTCGGACTTCCTCAGTGTGTCGTTCCTGGTGGCCGGCGATCAGGAAGAGGCTTTCCTCACCACGGAGTTGAGCGTCGCCCATCAGCTCGGCGAGGGTCTCGACTTCCGGCTGAACGGCCCGCTCCCGCCCTACAGCTTCGTCTGAGCACCCGGAACGGAAATTCCATGGGCCTGTTCACCCAGATCCTCACCCTCCCGCTGGCACCGGTGCGCGGTGTCGGCTGGGTGATGGAACGCGTCCTGGAGGCGGCCGAGGACGAGTACTACGACCCGGCGCCCGTCAAGGCCGAACTCGCCGCGCTGGAGAAGCAGTTGCTCGCCGGGGAGATCGACGAGGAGACCTTCGACCGGCGCGAGGACGAACTGCTCGACCGGCTGGAGGAGATACGGAACTTCCGCGGAGAGCAGTCCTGATCGGGCACGGGTCCTGATCCGGCACTAGGGAACACGAGGCCACCATCGTGAGTGAACCACTGGGCAACCGGCTCGGCTCGTCCCCTTCGCGGGCGGCCCAGCCGTACGGGCAGGGTTCGTCCGCCAACCTCGCCGACATCCTCGAACGCGTGCTGGACAAGGGCATCGTGATCGCGGGCGACATCCAGATCAACCTGCTCGACATCGAGCTGCTGACCATCAAACTCCGGCTGCTGGTCGCCTCCGTCGACAAGGCGAAGGAGATGGGCATCGACTGGTGGGAGCACGACCCCTCGCTGTCCTCGCGGGCCAGGAACGAGCACTCGCTCGCCGAGGAGAACCGCCGCCTGCGGGAAGAACTGAACGCGCTCAGGCAGCCGGAGGAGCTTCTCGAGGCCGAACCGGAGCTGCTCGACGAGGAGACGGAATACGAACCCGAGGAACCCGAGGAAGAGGAGGGGGAGGAAGAGGCGGAGATCGAGGACGTCGAGGTGGAGGAAGAGGAACCGGAGCCCGAGCCGGAGCCCGCGCCGAAGCCGCGCCCCGCCCGCCGCCGGAAGCGGAGCCGCGATGAGTGACCTCATGACCTACGTCTACGGCGTGACCCGCGCCGACGACACCCTGCCGGAGCGCCTGTCCGCGCTGGAGGGCGTGGTCGGCGCCCCCGTGCGTGTGGTCCCCGGCGGCAACGGGCTGGCGCTGGTGGCGAGTTCGGTACCGGCGGAGGACTTCCGGGAGGAGGCGCTGCGCCGCCGGCTGGAGGACCTGGACTGGCTGACCGCGGTGGCCCGCGCCCACCACGGAGTGGTGGAGGCGGTCGCCGCGCACACCACCGTGCTGCCGCTGCGTCTGGCCACCGTGTATCTGGACGACACCCGGGCGCGTGAAGTTCTGGACGAGTCGGGGGAGTTGTTCACCGACCGGCTGGCCCTGCTGTCCGGGCACGTCGAGTGGGGCGTGAAGGTGTACGTGGACCCCTCGGCCGCGCCCGAGCCGGTCCCCGCCCCCGCCGACACGGAGTTGAGCCCCGGACGCTCGTATCTGCGCGGCCGCCGGCAGCAGCAGCGCCACCGGGACACCGCCCACCAGGCGGCCCAGCGGGCGGCCGAGGGCATCGAGGCGGCGGGACGCGCGTACGCCAGTGAGCGGGCCCGGCACCGGGTGCAGCAGGGGGCGCTGGCCGAGGCGGCGGGCGAGAACGTGGTCAACGACGCGTATCTGGTGCCGCTGGAGCAGGGCGACGCGTTCCGGGCCGAGGTGCGGCGGGCGGCGGAGGGACTCGCGGGGGTGCGGGTCGAGATCACCGGGCCGTGGGCGCCGTACTCGTTCGCCATGGGGCCCGAGCAGACCGGCGATCCGGCGGGGGCCGGGCCGTGACCACTCCGGACCGGCAGGCCGCGACCGAGCCGCTGGCGCAGCGGCAGGTCGCGCTCATCGACCTGCTGGACCGCCTGCTGAGCGGCGGGGTGGTGCTCACCGGCGACGTGGTGCTCTCCATCGCCGGCATCGACCTGGTCCGGGTCTCGCTGCGGGCGCTGATCGTGTCCATCAGCCCGGAGGTGCCGTCGCCGTTCGCGGAGCCGAGACCGATCGAGCGGGGCGAGCATGACGGCTGACGCGGAGCGGGGCGGGCCGGAGCGGCGCAGGGCGGAGGTCGCGGCGGCCGCCGAGCGGGCGTTCCGGCTGCTGCCCGCGGCACCCGGCGAACTCACGGCCTCCGACGAGCGGGCGACCGTACCGGCGCGCCGGATCACCGCCGATCCGGACACGGTGGAGCGGGACCTGATGAAGCTGGTCCTCACCCTGGTCGAGCTGCTGCGTCAGCTCATGGAGCGGCAGGCGCTCAACCGGGTCGACGCGGGCGACCTGAGCGAGGAGGAGGAAGAGCGGCTGGGGGCGACGCTGATGCTGCTGCACGACCGGATGACCGGGCTGTGCGCGCGGTACGGCCTGACGATGGAGGACCTCAACCTGGACCTGGGTCCGCTGGGCACGCTGCTGCCGCCCCCGGAGTGAGGGCGGCAGCGGCGGCGCGGGTCAGTCGTGCCAGTGGGTGGGCTTGGTGCCGGGAGGCGGGCTGCTCGGTTCGAGCCGGACCACGAAGCCCTTGGAGGTGGGCTGGTTGCTGATCTCGGCGACGCTGTCGAGCGGGATCAGCGGCTGCACCTCGGGGTAGTACGAGGCCGCGCACCCCCGGCTGGTGGGATACGGGATGACCTCGAAGCCCTCCACCCGGCGGTCGACGTCGTCGTGCCAGACGCCGATGATGTCGACGAACTGCCCGCGGACCAGCCCGAGATCGACCATGTCCTCGGGGTTGATCATGATGATGTTGCGGCGTCCGTGGATGCCGCGGTAGCGGTCGTTCTCGGTGTAGGGGATGGTGTTCCACTGGTCGTGCGAGCGGGTGCTCTGCAGGATCAGGTGGCCGGGGGGCGCGGCGGACATGTCCCACTGGTTGACGGTGAACATGGCCTTGCCGGTGGCGGTGGCGTAGACGCCCTCGTTGACCGGGTTCGGCAGCTTGATGCCGCCCGGCCGGGCCACCCGCCGGTTGAAGTCGTAGAAACCGGGGATGATCTGGGCCACCCGGTCGCGGATGTTGCCGTAGTCGGCCTCGAACTCGAGCCAGGGGATGTCGACCTTGTCGCCCAGGGTGCGCTCGGCGAGCCGGCACAGGATGGCGACCTCGCTGAGCAGCAGCCGGGAGGCGGGGCGGAGTTTGCCGAAGGAGGTGTGCACCTCGCTGGAGGTGTTCTCCACGGTGACGAACTGGACGCCGCCCGCCTGGATGTCGATCTCGGTGCGGCCGAGGCAGGGCAGGATCAGCGCGGTCTCGCCGGTGACGGTGTGCGCCTTGCTGAGCTTGGTGGAGATCTGCGCGGTGACCTTGCAGCGGCGCATGGCCTGGTCGGTGACGTTGGTGTCGGGGGCGGCGCGTACGAAGTTGCCCGCCAGCGACAGGAACACCTTGACCTTGCCCTCGGCCATCGCCTTGACGGCCTTCACCGCGTCGTAGCCGTGGTGGCGGGGCGGCTCGAAGCGGAACTCGGACTTGAGCGCGTCCAGGAACTCGTCGGGCATCTGCTCCCACACGCCCATGGTGCGGTCGCCCTGGACGTTGCTGTGTCCGCGCACGGGGCTGGCGCCGCACCCGACCCGGCCCAGGTTTCCGCGCAGCATCAGGAAGTTGATGATCTCGCGGACGGTCGGCACGCCGTGCCGCTGCTGGGTGACACCCATGGCCCAGCAGACGATGACGCTCTTGGCGTGCATGACGTAGTCGTGGGCCTCCTCGATCTGCTCCCGGGTGAGCTGGGTGGCGGTGAGGATGTCGTCCCAGGAGATGCTGCGGGCGTGCTCGGCGAACTCCTCGAAGCCGGAGGTGTGCCGGGCGATGAAGTCGTGGTCGAGCACGGTGCCGGGCGCGGCGTCCTCGGCCTCCAGCAGCAGCTTGTTGAGGCCCTGGAACAGGGCCAGGTCGCCGCCGCTGCGGATGTGCAGGAAGAGGTCGGAGATCTTGACGCCGTCACCGATCACGCCCCGCACCTGCTGCGGGTTCTTGAAGCGCATCAGGCCGGCCTCGGGCAGCGTGTTCACCGCGATGATCTTGCCGCCGTTGTCCTTGCACTCCTCGAGCGCGGACAGTTGGCGCGGGTGGTTCGTCGCCGGGTTCTGTCCGACCAGGAAGATCAGGTCGGACTGGTAGATGTCGTCCAGCGAGACGGTGCCCTTGCCGGTGCCGAGCGTCTCGTGCAGGCCGAAGCCGCTGGTCTCGTGGCACAGGTTGCTGCAGTCGGGCAGGTTGTTGGTGCCGAAGGCACGGGCGAAGAGCTGGAGCACGAACGCCGACTCGTTGCTGGCCCGGCCCGAGGTGTAGAAGCAGGCTTCGTCCGGGGAGTCCAGGGACTTCAGCTCGTTGGCGAGCAGGTCCAGCGCGTCGGCCCAGCTAATGGGCTCGTAGTAGTCCGAGTCGGCCCGCTTGATCATGGGCTCGGTGAGGCGGCCCTGCTGGTTCAGCCAGAGGTCGGATTGCTCGTTGAGCCAGGAGACGGGGTGGGCGCGGAAGAACTCGCGGGTGATCCGGCGCCCGGTGGCCTCGTCGTTGATGTGCTTGGCACCGTTCTCGCAGTACTCGTTCATGTGCCGGTGGCCCGGTGCCGGGTCGGCCCATGCGCAGCCGGGGCAGTCGATGCCGCCGACCTGGTTCATGGTGAGCAGGGTCGTCGCCGTGGTCTTCAGCGACGCCTGGTCGAGGGAGTACTCCAGGGCGTGCGTCACCGCGGGGACACCGGCCGCCCACTTCTTGGGCGGGGAGACGGTCAGCGGCTCGTCGGGCTCGTGCTTCGGCGCCTTCTTCATGGGAAATGCCTCTCGCTGTTGTCCTGTCGCCCCGCTTTCCCGCGGGACGACAGGGGGTCCGCTCCCCCCGGTGTCGCGTGTCGTCGTCCGGATCAGCCGAAGGCGGTCAGCCGACGGGCCACTTCGGGACGCGGCTCCTGGGCGGGTCGGGCTCGGAGGGCGAGACCCGGCCGTTGTGGATGGAGCCACGCCAGGCGCCGCTGGCGTCCCCGAGCCCCTCGATGAACTCCTTGAAGTTCTCGAGCGACTCGCGGACGACCCGGCGCGCCCGGTCGGCGGAGCCCGGCAGCCGGCCGCTGAGCCCGTGCGGCTCGATGTGCATCTTCACCGTGATCACGGTGCGGTCGGGCGCGGCCTCGCGGAAGGACACGTCGCCCCACAGCCAGGGGTCGCGCCCCACGCTTCGCCAGGCGATCAGCGAGTCCGGTTCCTGCTCCACGATCTCGGCCATGAACTCCTTGCTGAGGAGCCCCGCTTTGACCTTCCACCGGGTCATCGCCGGGCCGACCTGGTCCACTCGCTGCACGGCGTTCATGATCCGGGGAAAGCTCTTGAACTGAGTCCACTGGTCGTACGCGGTGCGGACGGGTACTCGGACCTCGACCGACTCCTGGATGCTGCTCATGGTCCACCTGCTTCCCGGCACGGATGAACCCAGTCTTACCGGCCCGCGCAGCGGTCGCCACAGCGCGGAACGGCGGGTCCGGAACCGCATCTGCGAGCTTTTCAGCGAGAGGTGAGGACATGACGCGTAGCGACGACACCTTGTCCCAGGGGATGTCCGCCCTGGTCACCGGCGGTTCGCGGGGTCTTGGGCTGCTGATCGCCGGGGAACTGGCGGATCGCGGATGCGAGGTGACGGTACTCGCGCGGGATTCCGAGGAATTGGGCCGGGCGATGGGCTGGATACGCCGCCGCACCGGCCGTACGGTGCGCGCGGTGGTGTGCGACGTACGGGACGAGGGCGCGGTCACGGCGGCGGTCGACGAGACGGCCGCGGCGTACGGCGGGCTGGACGTGGTGATCGCCAACGCGGGTGTCATCCAGGTCGCGCCGGCCGAGACGGCGGGCAGCCGCGCCTTCCACGACGCCATGGCGACGATCTTCGACGGCACCCTGTACACCTGCCTGGCCGCACTCCCCCATCTGCGCCGCAGCCCGCACGGCGGCCGCCTCGGTCTGATCGGCTCGGTCGGCGCGCTGGTCTCCCCGCCGCATCTGGTCCCCTACTCCTGCGCCAAGGCGGCGGTACGGGCGCTGGGCGAGGGGCTCCAGGCGGAGACGGCCGGGAGCGCGGTGAGCGTGACGACGGTCCATCCGGGCCTGATGCGCACCGGTTCGCATCTCCAGGCGGAGTTCGGCGGGCGGGCGGAGGAGGAGTACGCCTGGTTCTCCGCCCTCTCGGGCACGCCGGTGCTGTCCATGGACGCGGAGCGCGCGGCGCAGAAGGTGGTCCAGGCGGTGGAGCGCCGCCGCACCCGCGCGGTCCTCACCCCCGCCGCCCGCCTGGCCTCGGTCGCCCACGGTGTGGCCCCCACCGCCACCACCCGGGCCACCGGCCTCGCCGCCCGCGCCCTCCCCCGCCCCCCGGGCGACGACAACCCCCACCCCCTGCGCCAGGGCCACTCCCTCCAGTCCCCCCGAACCCCCTGGCGCCGGGCCCTCACCAAAGCCGGCCGAGCCCTGAACGACCGAGCCTCCCACCGCTACAACCAACGGACACCGGGACCACCTACGAGTACGTGAGCCGTTTCCCCCAGGTGAGCGAGTACCGGCGCAGTACGTGCGCACGGCCTTGGCGACCGGCGCGGCCGGGAGCTACCCCAGCGTTCGCTTCAGTGCCGCCAGGCCCTCGGTGTAGATGCCGTGGAACAGGGCGACCGCTTGCTCTTCCGGGACGCCTGCCGGGGTGAAGGTGCCCGACCACTCGACGCGGGCGGTGGCCTGGTCCGGGAGGGGGTGGACGGTGAGGGTGGAGAGGTAGGCCGTGACCGGGAAGGGGGCCTTGAGGATGGTGTACGTGTAGCTGCGGGAGGCTTCGTCGAAGGACATGAGGCGTTCCACGATGGTGTCGCCCTCGGCGTTGGCCAGGGTGCGGACGCGGCCGCCCTCGCTCAGCGTGCTGCCCGGGATGTAGGGGAGCCAGTCGGGCAGGGAGCCGAAGCCGCCGATGAGCTGCCAGACGTGCTCGGGGGTGTGGGGGACGTCGATGTACGTGCCGGTGCTTGCCATGGTGTTTCTCCGGTCAGGGGTCAGACGGTGGGGACGGGAGCGGCGGCGGAGATCAGGCCCTCCGCGCGCAGGTCCGCCCAGAAGGCGGCCGGGACGCTCTCGTGCAGCGCGGCCACGTCCTCCGCGATGCGGCTGGGCCGGGTCGCGCCGGGGACGACGGCGGCGGTGGCGGGGTGGGCCAGGGCGAACTGGAGGGCCGCCGCCTTGATGGAGACGCCGTGCCGCTCGGCCAGCGCCTTGATCCGGTCCACCTTGTCGAGGATGGCCCGCGGTGCCTCCTGGTACTCGAAGTGCCGTCCGCCCGCGAGCACACCGGAGCTGTAGGGACCGCCGACGACCATGTCGACCCCCTGCTCGGTGGCGGCCGGAAGCAGCCGCTGGAGCGCGCGGTCGTGGTCGAGCAGGGTGTAGCGGCCGGCCAGCAGGAAGGCGTCCGGACGGGGCTCGTCGAGGTCCAGGGTCAGCTCGATCGGCTCGACCTTGTTGACGCCGAGGCCCCACGCCTTGATGACACCCTCGTCGCGCAGCCGCTGCAGCACCCGGAACGCGCCGGTGCGGGCGGTCTCGTAGCGCGCGAGCCACTGGTCGCCGTGGAAGTCCTGGGCGATGTCGTGGACCCAGACGATGTCCAGCCGGTCGGTGCCCAGCCGCTTCAGGGAGTCCTCGACGGAGCGCAGGGTGGCGTCGGCGGTGTAGTCGTCGGTCATCCGGTTGGGGCGGCCGTGCTCGAAGAGCCCGCCCTTCTCGCCCAGCTCGCGGGCGGCCGGGTCCTCGATGTCGTCGTGGATGACGCGGCCGACCTTGGTGCTGAGCACGTACTCGTCGCGCGGGCGCCCGGCGAGCGCCTCGCCGAGGCGTATCTCGGACAGGCCGGCGCCGTAGAAGGGCGCGGTGTCGAAGTAGCGGACGCCCTGGTCCCAGGCGGCGGCGACGGTCGCGGCGGCCTCTTCCTCGGGGATGGCCCGGAACATGTTGCCGAGCGGGGCGGTGCCGAAGCCCAGGGGGCCCGGGAGGAGGGACTTGATACCCATGTGAGCGTGATCCTTGCCTTGTGCGGGTTTCGCGGGCTTTGCACTGGTCCGCGCTGCTTGCTCTGTCGAGGCTAGGATCGAAGCTTGAGACTGTCCAAGACTTGCTTGGACACACTTGAGTCCCTGGAGGTCTCACATGCTGGATCTGCGCCAGCTCCGCTATTTCGTGGTCGTCGCCGAGGAGGAGCACGTGGGCCGCGCGGCCGAGCGCCTGCACATCTCGCAGTCGCCGCTCAGCCGCCAGATCGCCCAGTTGGAGAAGAACCTCGGCCTGACCCTGTTCGAGCGCGGCCAGCAGCGTATCCGGCTCACCGCCGACGGGCGCGTCTTCCTCTCCGAGGCGAAGGCACTGCTCCGGCACGCCGACCGGCTGGAGAACCTGGGCCGCCGCCTCGGCCGGGGCGAGGAGGGCGGACTGTGCATCGGGTACACGGTCGACGCCATGCACACCGGGGTGCTCCCGCGCGCGCTCCGGGAACTCCACGGCGAACGGCCCGGCATCCACGTCGCCCTCTACAACGTCCCCGCCGCCGAGCAGTTCGAGGGCCTGCGCAGGCGCAGCCTGGACATCGCCCTGGTCCCGGAACCGCCCGCCGAGGACGACCCGGACCTGCGGGCCGCGCTGCTGCTGGACGACCCCCTGCTGCTCGCCGTGCCCACCGGACACCCCCTCGCGCAGTCGCCCGAGGTGGCCCCGGCCGACCTGGAGCAGCAGCCGTGGATCGCGGTGGAGAACAGCCGGCGCCCGGCCTGGCGGGACGAGTTCATCGCCGCCTGCGCGGCCGCCGGCTTCACCCCCGACATCCGGCTGGAGGCGTCCGAGCCGCTGACCGCGCTCGGTCTGGTCGCCTCCGGCCTCGGGGTGGCGCTGATCCAGCGGAGCATGCTGCGCGGTCCGGTCACGGGGGTGACGGTACGCGAACTGCCCTGGCTGGACATGTCCGTTCGGCTGTGGGCGGCCTGGCATGCGGTCGATCTGCGGCCGGTGGTCGCCTCGTTCCGTACGACCGTGCTCGACGGCGGCCCGGACGAGGTCAGTACCTGAGCAGGGCCGCCACTCCCCCGGCCTCGGCGAGGGTGCCGTCGGGGACGAAGAGGATCTGGGAGTCGGCGTCGATGGCGCGGTCCACCAACTGCTCGATGATGTCGGTGGCCACACCCATGGTGTGCGGCGGCGGTTCGATGTCCGGCCTGGGGTCGGGCAGGGTGACCGGCTCGGGCACCTCGACCAGCTCCAGCACCCGGCCGTCCCCGGTGATCCGGCCCGCGAGGTCGAGCCCCTCCTCCACGATCAGCCGCGCCACCCGCTTGTCCGCGACGGCCGTCCAGACCTCCAGCGGCCCGCCCGCGTACTTGCCGAGCCCGCGCGCCTCGCCCAGCGCGTCGACCGCTTCCGCGACCTGCTTCTCGCGGAACTCGGCGAGGACCGGCTCCAGTCGCTTCATCAGGTCCTTGGCCCGGTCCTTGTCCATCCCGGCCAGCGGGAGCGTGCCGGCGATCATGTTGCCGTGCGTGGTGACGGTCTTGAACGCCGAGAGGATCTTGTCGCCGCCGATGACGAACAGCGGCAGGTCGCCGTCGTGCTCCTCGACCGCGTCGCCCAGCCGCTTGTCGACCATGCGGAGGTACTGCTCGACCCGCGCCTTGTGCCCCTCGTACGGCGCGGAGTGCGGGATCGCGCCGGGCAGCGCGTCCTCCGGCGACGGGATCTCCGGGGCGCACGGAAAGCCGTGGTGCTCGACCTCGTCCAGGCGTTTCACCGAGCCGTGGTAGAGGCGGCACATCTCCTGGTCGAGCACGAGCACGAGGAACGGCCGGGACCGCTGCTCGGCGGCTTCCAGATACCGCGTCAGGAACTGGTCGGCGAACTCCACGCGCGGGCGCACCGGCGCGAGGGACGTCATCTGCCAGACCTGGACCGGCTCGTCGGCGGCCACGTAGACCACCATGGCGTCGTCCGGATGGAAGGGGTCGGCCACCTGCTCGATCACCGTGGTGTCCAGCATGTGGTTCCGCAGCTCCAGCCGGGTCTCCCGCGAGACGTCCGGGTCCTCCGCCAGCCGGCGCTTGGCCTCGGTGACGAGGTCGCGCAGCAGGATGCGGTCCTTCTCGCTGAAGGGGAAGTCCGGATCGGTCGGCATCACCAGGGTGATGGCGGGGTACGGCCTCGGCTCGCTCAGAGCGGCACGGATCTCAGGAGTCAGCTCAGAGGTATGCACCAAGTCAGCGTCGCATCGCGCCCCCGCGCCCGCACCTCGAAACGGGGCCCGGCCCGGTCGCCCGAATGGCGGAGCGGGAATACCATGAACCGTAACGAAACGGGCGCCGTTGTGCGCCGGTGACCGGATCTCCGTGCGAGCAAGGAGTCGAGTCATGCGTAAGAACTCCCCGGTGAAGGGGCATCACGGCCTGGGCGCGCGGGGGCAGGGCAAGCAGCTCTACTACCACACGCAGATCCCCGAGGCAGCCGCCCGGCAGGCGAAGGACCAGCAGCACTACCCGCGC
Source organism: Streptomyces sp. NPDC018263 (assembly GCF_055562575.1). NCBI lineage: Bacteria > Bacillati > Actinomycetota > Actinomycetes > Kitasatosporales > Streptomycetaceae > Streptomyces > Streptomyces sp. NPDC018263. The sequence continues at coordinate 196,059 of NZ_JBVHFA010000002.1, read as the reverse complement.
CAGCAGCAGGAGCGCAAGCAGTCCAACGGCCGCTGGACCTGAGCGTTCATCCCCGTCACCCCTGGCGCGAGCCGGGGCGGAACTTCGGGACCCGTACGGTGATCTTCGTGCCGGCACCCACGCCGGTCTCGATGACCAGACCGTACGGGTCTCCGTACACCTGGCGCAGCCGGCGGTCGACGTTGCTGAGGCCGATGCCGGTGTCCGGGCCCGCCGTGCCGCGCAGCAGGGCGCGCAGGCGGTCCGGTTCCATGCCTACGCCGTTGTCCTCGATGACCACGCGGGCCTCGGTGCCCTCGTCCTCCGCGACGATCGTGATGCGGCCGCGCTCGGCGGACTCCTCCAGGCCGTGTTTGAGCGCGTTCTCCACGAGCGGTTGCAGGCACAGGAACGGCAGGGTCACCGGCAGCACCTCGGGGGCGATCCGCAGGGTGACTTCGAGGCGGCGGCCGAAGCGGGCGCGGGCGAGTTCGAGGTACTGCTCGATGGAGCGCAACTCCTCGGCGAGCGTGGTGAAGTCGCCGCCCCTGCGGAACGAGTAGCGGGTGAAGTCCGCGAACTCCAGCAGGAGTTCACGGGCCCGCTCGGGGTCGGTGCGCACGAACGAGGCGATGCTCGCCAGGGAGTTGTAGATGAAGTGGGGGGAGATCTGGGCGCGCAGGGCACGGATCTCGGCCTCGATCACGCTGGAGCGGGCCCGGTCCAGGTCGACGAGTTCGAGCTGCACGGAGACCCAGCGGGCGACCTCCTCGGCGGCCCGGCGCAGCCCCCCGGACTCCCCGCCCCCGAACGCGGCGAGCACCCCCACGACCCGCCCGTCCACGGTCAACGGCGTGAGCACCCCCTGCCGTACGGGACAGTCGGCGTGCGCGCAGTCCAGCTCCACCCGCTGAGTACGCCCCGCCCGCACCGCGGCGGCCAGCCGCCCGGTGACCTCGGCACGGTGATGCTCCCCCGCCCCGTCCCACGCGAGCACGGCCTCCTCGTCGGCGAGGGCGAGCGCCCCGGCCCCGAGCAACGGCCGCAACCGCCGCGCCGCCTTCCGGGCGGTGTCCTCGGTGAGCCCGGCCCGCAGCGGGGGCGCGGCCAGGGAGGCGGTGTGCAGGGTGTGAAAGGTGGCCTGCTCGACGGGGGTACCGGGGCCCGCCGGGTTCGCCTGCTGACGGCGGAGCGCGACATGACCCGACGCGGCCCCGAGCACGAACAGGGCAAGCCCCGCGACAGCCAGCAGCAACACCCCGAGCACGCTCAAGTCCGCCACCTCACACCCGCCCCTCAGGCAGATGCAGCCGTGCCATCGTGGCCGCCGTGCCGGCCGGCACCCGGTGTCGGGTGGCCAGGGAGACGAGGATCATCGCGGTGAAGCCGACCGGTACCGACCACACCGCGGGCCAGGCCAGGAGAGTGTGCGTCCAGCCGGAGCGCGGGGTGCCGGTGATGGTCACGGTGACGGCGGCGAGGGCTGAGCCACCGCCGAGCAGGAGGCCGGCGACGGCGCCGGGTGGGGTGAGGCCGCGCCACCAGATGCCGAGGATGAGCAGGGGGCAGAAGGAGGACGCGGAGACGGCGAAGGCCAGTTGGACCGCGTCGGCCACCGGCAGCCCGCCGACCACCGTCCCGGCGGCGGTGGGTACGGCGACGGCGGGGACGACGGCGAGCCGGAAGTGCCTCAGGCCCAGCGCCGGGAGCACGTCCTGCGCCAGCACCCCGGCGACGGACATGGTGAGCCCGGAGGCGGTGGAGAGGAAGGCCGCGCAGGCCCCGCCCGCGACCAGCGCGCCGAGGAGGTCGCCGCCGACCCCGCCGATCAGGCGTTGGGGCAGCACGAGTACCGCGGCGTCGGTGTCGCCGGTGAGCAGCAGGTCGGGCGCGTACAGCCGGGCCAGCGAGCCGTACAGCGGCATCAGCAGGTAGAACGCGCCGAGCAGGCCGAGCACGATGACGGTGGTGCGGCGGGCGGCGCGGCCGTCGGGGTTGGTGTAGAAGCGGACGACGACGTGCGGGAGACCCATGGTGCCGAGGAAGGTGGCGAGGATCAGCCCGTAGGTGGCGTACAGACCGTGTTCCCCGCGACTCGGGCCGAGCGAGGCGGAGCCCGCCGCCCGGTCGGGCAGCGGCACCTGGGCGCCCTGGGGAAAGCGGAGTTCGGTGTGCGCGCCGATGTGGTGGCGCCCCTCGGTGAGGGTGAGCGCGGCCGCGCGCAGCGGGTGGCCGTCGACGCTGCCGGTGGCGGTGACCCGTACGGGTTCCTGGACGGTGACGTTCACCGGGCGGTCGACGCGCACCTCGGTGGACCGGTGGAAGACGGGCCGCTCGTCCCAGGCGGGCAGCGGGGCGCGGTCGGCGTGCCAGGCGGCGAGCAGGAACACCACGGGCACCAGCAGGGCGGTGAGCTTGAGCCAGTACTGGAACGCCTGGACGAAGGTGATGCTGCGCATGCCCCCGGCCGCGACGGCGACGGTCACCACGACGGCGACGACCAGCCCTCCGAGCCAGCCGGGCGCCCCGGTGAGCAGCCGCAAGGTCAGCCCCGCGCCCCGCAGTTGAGGCAGCAGGTACAGCCAGCCGACGCCCACCACGAGCACCCCGGCGATCCGCCGCACCGCCCGCGACTCCAGCCGGGCCTCCGCGAAGTCGGGCAGCGTGTAGGCGCCGGACCGGCGCAGCGGGGCGGCGACGAAGGCCAGCAGGACGAGGAACCCGGCGGTGTAGCCGATGGGGAACCAGAGCATGTCCACGCCCTGGGCGAGCAGCAGCCCGGCGATGCCGAGGAAGGAGGCGGCGGACAGGTACTCCCCGCTCACCGCGAACGCGTTGAGCCGGGGCGCGACGGTACGGGAGGCGACGTAGAAGTCGGAGGTGGTCCGGGAGATCCGCAGCCCGAGCGCGCCGACGAGTGCCGTGGTGAGCACCACGGCGGACACCCCGGCGATTCCGTAGGTCTGGTTCAACGCCCGCTCACATCACCCTCGTTGCGCTCGGCACGGCGGACGTACCAGGCGCCGGTGGCGAGCAGCACGGGGTACGGCGCCACCCCCAGCAGCAGCCAGACGGCGCCCTGGCTCGTGCCACCGGCCGGCAGCAGCCGGAACACCAGAGGGAGGAGCCCGAGGGGCAGCGCGAGGAGGGAGCACGCGACGAGGCCGACGCGTATCTGACGACGCATCAACTTCCGTACGGTGGCGTCGTCGTGGACGGAGGAGTCCAGGTAGGCGCTCCGTGTACGCCCGGCGGGAGACCCGGTGACCACCTCCCGGCGCGGGGTGGGTTCCGCACCCATGACGCACCCCCCGAGGCCCCGGTGATCACCTTGTTGCGGCGAGTGTACGCAGCGCGTCCGCGGTGAGACAGGGCCCCGGCGGGTTCGGCACGGGGTCGCCACAGCGCACCGGGCTCAGCGGAGGCGGGCCGCGGTGCCGGTGGCGCGGCGGGCCAGGAGGTCGCGCAGTTCACGGGCGTTGCGACGGCTGACGGGAAGGACGCGGTCGCCGACCCGGACGGTCAGGTTGCCGCCGTCCAGCCGGAGTTCCTCTATCCGGGCGAGCGCGACCAGATGGCTGCGGTGGATGCGCACGAACCCGTGGGCGCGCCACTGCTCCTCCAGCGTGGACAGCGGTACGCGCACGAGGTGGCTGCCGCGCCGGGTGTGCAGCCGGGCGTAGTCCCCGTGCGCCTCGGCGTAGGCGATGTCGGCGACGGGCACGAACCGGGTCACCCCGCCCAGTTCCACCGGGACCTGCCCCCCGGAGGGCGGTGCGGCCGGCTGGGCGCGGGGGCCCTGGCCGGCGTGGGTCAGTTCGGCCACCCTGCGCACGGCCTCCGCGAACCGCTCCTCGCGCAGCGGCTTGAGGAGGTAGTCGACGGCCTTGAGGTCGAAGGCACGGACGGCGAAGTCCTCGTGGGCGGTGACGAAGACGATGAGCGGCGGTGCGGCGAACCCGCCCAGCAGACGGGCCAGTTCGAGGCCGTTGAGGCCCGGCATGTTGATGTCGAGGAAGACCACGTCGACCGCGTCCGCACCGCCCTCCACGGCCCGGCTGAGGGTGCGCAGCGCCTCGGTGGCCTCCAGCGCGGGCAGCACGCTGCCGACCCTGGGGTCCTGGTCGAGCAGGTACAGCAGCTCCGAGAGCGCGGGTTCCTCGTCGTCCACGGCGAGGACCCGCAACAGGCCCTCGCCGCTGCCGCCCTGTGTCCCGGTCTGCCGCGTCCCGCTCATCCCCGGCGATCCCTCTCTCCCGTGTCCGTGGGAGGAATGGTGGGCCCTCGCGCGGATGGCGTCCAGCACGGTGACGCGGCAGTTCACCGGGGCCGGGGTCAGACCACCGTCGCCGTCTCGTCGTCCTTCCCGGCGAACTGGGTGCGGTACAGCTCGGCGTACCGGCCCTGGGCCGCGAGGAGCTGGTCGTGGGTGCCGCGCTCCACGATCCGGCCGGCCTCCACGACGAGGATCTGGTCGGCGGCGCGGACGGTGGAGAGCCGGTGGGCGATGACGACGGCGGTGCGGTCCTGGAGGGCCTCGGTGAGGGCCTCCTGCACGGCCGCCTCGGAGGTGTTGTCGAGGTGGGCGGTGGCCTCGTCGAGGATGACGACGCGCTGGCGGGCGAGCAGCAGCCGGGCGATGGTCATGCGCTGGCGCTCGCCGCCGGAGAGCCGGTAGCCGCGCTCGCCCACGACCGTGTCGAGCCCGTCCGGCAGGGACCGTACGACCCCGTCCAGCCGGGCCCGGCCGAGCGCGTCCCACAGTTCGTCGTCGCCGGCGCCGGGGCGGGCGAGGAGCAGGTTGGCGCGGACGGTGTCGTGGAAGAGGTGGCCGTCCTGGGTGACCATGCCGACCGTGGCCCGCAGCGAAGTGGCGCTCAGGTCGCGCACGTCCGTCCCGCCGACCCGTACGGTCCCGCTGTCGGTGTCGTACAGGCGCGGCAGGAGCTGGGCGATGGTGGACTTGCCCGCGCCGGAGGAGCCGACCAGGGCGACGGTCTCGCCGGGCGCGGCGCGGAAGGAGACGCCGTGCAGTACCTCGGCGCCGCCGCGTACGTCGAGCGCGGCGACCTCCTCCAGCGAGGCGAGGGAGACCTTGTCGGCGGCCGGGTAGGCGAAGCGCACGTCGTCGAACTCGATGGCGACCGGGCCGTCCGGCACCGCGACCGCGTCGGGCTTCTCCGCGATGAGCGGCTTCAGGTCCAGCACCTCGAAGACCCGCTCGAAGCTGACCAGGGCGCTCATCACCTCCACTCTGGCCCCGGCGAGCGAGGTGAGCGGGGCGTAGAGCCGGGTGAGCAGCAGGGCGAGGGAGACGACGGCGCCGGCCTCCAGGGTGCCGCGCAGCGCGAACCAGCCGCCGAGGCCGTAGACGAGGGCGAGCGCGAGGGCGGAGACCAGGGTGAGGGCGGTGATGAACAGCGACTGGGCGGTGGCGGTGCGCACGCCGATGTCGCGGACCTGACGGGCCCGGGCGGCGAACTGGGCGGACTCCTCCTCGGGGCGGCCGAACAGCTTGACGAGGGTGGCGCCGGGCGCGGAGAAGCGTTCCGTCATCCGGGTGCCCATGGCCGCGTTCAGCTCGGCCGCCTCGCGCTGCATGCGGGCCATCCGGCTGCCCATGCGGCGGGCGGGCAGCACGAACACCGGCAGCAGGACCAGGGCGAGCAGGGTGATCTGCCAGGACAGGGTGAGCATGACGGCGAGGGTGAGCAGCAGGGTGACCACGTTGGTGACCACGCCGGACAGGGTGGAGGCGAAGGCCCGCTGGGCGCCGATCACGTCGTTGTTGAGGCGGCTGACCAGGGCTCCGGTGCGGGTACGGGTGAAGAAGGCGACGGGCATCCGCTGCACATGGTCGAAGACGGCGGTGCGCAGGTCGAGGATGAGCCCCTCCCCCAGAGTCGCCGACAGCCGCCGCACCAGGATGCCGAGCCCGGCCTCGGCGAGCGCGACCGCCGCGATGAGCAGCGACAGCCGGACCACCCGGCCGGAGTCGTGGCCCGCCACGATGGCGTCGACCACGCGTCCGGCGAGCACCGGGGTGGCGACCGCGAGCAGGGCGGTGACGATGCCGAGCAGGACGAACCGGGTGATGCCCGCGCGGTGCGGTCGGGCGAAGGCGGCGATGCGGCGCAGCGTGGCGCGGGCGAGGGGCCGGCGCTGCTGCTGCGCGGTCATCACGCTGTGCAGTTGCGTCCAGGCGGTGGTTTCCATGCTCATGCGTCCAACCTAGGACCTCAAGTTTGCTTGAGGTCAACCGTCCGGGGTCCGGGTGCGGCACAGTGTTCCCTCCAGCAGCGCGGCGAGGAGGAGTCCCGGTGACGGTTCGGGTGGAGAAGCGGGGCCAGGTGACGACGGTCGTCCTGTCGCGCCCGGCGGCACGCAATGCGGTGGACGGCCCCACAGCGGCCGAACTGGCCGCCGCCTTCCGGGCGTTCGACGCGGACGACGACGCGCGCGTGGCGGTGCTGTGGGGCGAGGGCGGCACGTTCTGCGCGGGCGCCGACCTGAAGGCGATCGGCACCGAGCGGGGCAACCGGGTCGCGCCGGACGGCGACGGCCCGATGGGCCCGACCCGGATGCGGCTGTCCAAGCCGGTGATCGCGGCCGTGGCCGGGCATGCCGTGGCGGGCGGTCTGGAGCTGGCTCTGTGGTGCGATCTCCGGGTGGCGGAGGAGGACGCGGTGTTCGGCGTCTTCTGCCGCCGCTGGGGCGTCCCCCTGATCGACGGCGGTACGGTACGGCTCCCCCGCCTGATCGGCACCGGCCGGGCCATGGACATGATCCTCACGGGCCGCCCGGTCCCGGCCGCCGAGGCGCACGCCATCGGCCTCGCGGACCGCGTCGTCCCGCCCGGCCGCGCCCGCGCCGAGGCCGAGGAACTGGCGGCGGCCATCGCCCGCTTCCCCCAGGACTGCCTGCGCTCCGACCGCGCCTCGGTGCTCGGCCAGGAAGGGCTGCCCGAGGAGGAGGCGATGCGCACTGAACTCCGGCTCGGAGCGGCCGTGTTGGACGAGTCGTTGCGCGGAGCCCGCCGGTTCGCCGAGGGCGCGGGGCGGCACGGGACGTTCGGCGAGGCGTGAACTCACGGGGAGACCACGCCCGACAGCGCCGGCACGGACCTCAGTGGTAGGTGATGACCCGTCCGTCCCTGCCGTCGTGCCCCCGTCGCCCCCAGGGGCCCCGACGGCCGTCGTCGCCGTCCTCGCCATCCGCCCCCGGCCGGCCCGTGGGCCCGATGGGACCCGGATCGCCGGACGGACCCGAGGGGCCGGGCGGACCGGGCGGACCCTGGTGGGTGCCGGTGCCGCCGTCCTCGAGGCTGACGCGCTCCATCCGCATCGCGTCGAGCTGCTGTTGGTGGGCGACGAGCAGGACCGCCTGCGCGGCCAGCACGACGGTCACCGCCGCGCCGGCCGCCATGCGGCGCGGCGAACCGCGCAATACCTCTTTCACGCTTCTCACGTCGAACCTCACGCTAGCTCGCCGGCGGGGCGACGGCGTCCTTGCCGTCCTTTCCGTCCTTGCCGTCCTTGCCGGGCGGCCCGTCCCTCCCGTCCGTGCCGTCCGTGCCGTCCTTTCCGGGTGGCCCGATGGGACCGGCGGGGCCGGTGGGGCCGGCCGGACCGGAGGGACCGGGAGGACCGGGCTCCAGGCCCTCCTGGAAGTCGACGGACTGCGTCTGCAACCCCTGGATCTGGAGGTGCTGTTCGACGATGACGGCCGACTGCACGACGAGCGCGATGGTCAGCGCGGCACCGAGCATCAAGGGGCGCCGCGGGCTGCGCAGCGCTTGAGTCACGCTTCTCATATTCATCCTCACGCTGAGTGACGAGCGTCAGTGTAAATGACGATATGTCAAGAAAAGCCAACTCCCACACCGAGTGTCCGCACGGCATTTCAGGGCCTCGCGCATGCGGCAGGATGACGGCACGCGCCCTTCGCCGGACCTTCGTACCGAGGGCACGTTCGCACATCCCGGACTTCGAGCAGGTGACAACGTGACGAGACTTCACAGCAGGCTCCACACCGCCGTTTCGGCCACCGGGGGCGCCCGGTGAACCGCACGCCGACCCTGGACGACCTGGTCCTCGCCGGTATCGCGCTGGCGGCCGGCCTCGTGCTGGCCTTTCTGTCCCGGACGGTGCTGCGGTGGCTGGCCAAGCACGCCAAGCGGACCCGGTGGAGCGGTGACGACGTCATCGTGGACGCGCTGCGCTCGGTCGTGCCGTGGGCCGCGATAGCGAGCGGCGTCGCGGTGGGCGCGGCCGTGCTGCCGCTGACCCGTACCGTGCAGCACCACGTCAACCAGTCCCTCCAGGTCTGGCTCATCTTCGTGGTGACCCTGTCGGCGGCGCGGGTGATCGCGGGCCTGGTGCGGAGCGTCACCCAGTCCCGCTCGGGCGTGGCGGGCTCGGCGACCATCTTCGTCAACATCACCCGCGTCCTGGTGCTGGCCATCGGCTTCCTGGTGGTGCTCCAGACCCTCGGCATCTCGATCGCCCCGCTGCTCACCGCCCTCGGCGTCGGCGGTCTGGCGGTCGCGCTGGCGCTCCAGGACACGCTGGCCAACCTGTTCGCCGGCATCCACATCCTCGCCTCCAAGACCGTGCAGCCCGGCGACTACATCCGGCTGAGCAGCGGCGAGGAGGGGTACGTCGTCGACATCAACTGGCGTCAGACGACCGTGCGCCAGCTCTCCAACAACCTGGTGGTCATCCCCAACGGCGAGCTCGCCAAGTCCAACATGACCAACTTCACCCGCCCCGAGCAGGAACTGACGGTGCTGGTGCAGGCGGGGGTGAGCTACGACTCGGACCTGGAGCACGTGGAGCGGGTGACGGCCGAGGTGGTCGACGAGGTGATGACCGAGATCACCGGCGCCGTCCCGGAGCACGAGGCCGCGATCCGCTTCCACACCTTCGGGGACTCGCGCATCGGGTTCACGATCATCCTGGGCGTCGGGGAGTTCAGCGACCAGTTCCGGATCAAGCACGAGTTCATCAAGCGGCTGCACCGCCGCTACCGCGAGGAGGGCATCCGTATCCCGGCCCCGACCCGTACGGTCGCGCTCCAGCCGGGCTCGGCGCTGATACCGCACCAGCGCACGGCCGACGACGTGACGGCACCGTCCCCGTCCTCGTCCGAGCAGTGAGCACGGTGGCGGCGCCCTCCCGGCGCCGCCACCTCTTTCAGTCCCCTCAGTCCCCCCGGTCCTCGGCCCCCGTGCCGCGCGACCAGCCCCGCCGCTCGCCCTCGTCGATGAGGTGCCGGCCCGCCGTCCACAGGGAGGCGGAGGCGTCCCCGATCACCGCCTTGCGGGCCCGCACGTCGTCGGCGGTGACACCGGGGGTGCGCCAGGTCCCGCCACGCGCCATCCAGTTGAGCAGCAGCGGCTGGAGCCGGTCCATCGCCTTGGCGAACCGGGCCTCGGGGGTGGCCCGCTCCTCGAACTCGTCCCACAGCGCCCGCATCCGCCGGGCCTGGTCGTCCGGGAGCAGCCGGAACAGTTCGTCGGCCGCGGCCGACTCCCGCTCCTGCTGGCCGGCGCCGCCCGCGCTGTCGTACAGCGGGGTGTCACCGGCGTAGATCTCCACCAGGTCGTGCAACAGCACCAGCTCCACGGTGTGGCCGACGTCGATGGGCTCGTCGGAGTGCTCGGCGAGGACCGCGACCATCATGGCCAGGTGCCAGGAGTGCTCGGCGTCGTTCTCCCGGCGGTCGGCCGCGGCGAGCGGCGACTGACGGAGCACGGTCTTGAGCCGGTCCACCTCCACCAGGAAGGTGAGCTGGGCGCGCAGCCGCTCCTCGATGCCGTCGGGCAGGGGCGTCTTGTCCACGAGCAGGTTCCGGGGTTCGTCACTCACCGGCTCATCGTGGCACGCGCGGCCGCGGCTCACGCCACCGGGCTTAAGCTCGAAATAGTATGACTTCCTCCCATGATCCCGAGCCGACGCCCGAGCCGGAGCCCTTCACGCCGCCCTCCCCCGCAGCCCTCGACGCCCGGCTCGACTCGATCACCCGGCAGCCGTTCCGGGCCAGGTTCCACCTGCGCGGCCGGGACCGGGTCACCGCCGAGCTGAAGGGCCCGGCCACCATCCGCTGGCACGCGTACGACCTGATCGCGGGGCGGCTCGCCCCGGCACAGCCGTACAAGGACGGCAAGCAGACCCCGTACCGGGGCCATCCCGTCTTCGTCGCCCAGCACGCCACCGGCACCTGCTGCCGGACCTGCCTGCAGCGCTGCCACGGCATCCCCAAGGGCCGGGACCTGACCCGCGCCGAGCATGTGTACGTCGTGGAGGTGATCTGCCGCTGGATCGAGCGGGAGATGACCGGCGGCGCGCGCTGACCGGTCGGGCCCGGACCCCTGTCGAAGCGGACCCGGTCACGAGATATCTTGATGTCGAGCAATGTTGCAGACGTGGAGCGGAGCACCCGGTGACTGACTCGACCATCATCTACACCTACACGGACGAAGCGCCGGCCCTGGCGACCCATTCGTTCCTGCCGGTGATCCAGGCGTACGCCGCGCAGGCCGGGGTCCCCGTGGAGACCCGCGACATCTCGCTGGCCGGGCGCATCATCGCCGTCTTCCCGGAGTACCTGGACGAGGACCAGCGCATCCCGGACGCGCTGGCCGAGCTGGGCGACCTGGCGAAGACGCCGGCCGCGAACATCGTCAAGCTGCCGAACATCTCGGCGTCGATCCCGCAGCTCAAGGCCGCCGTGGCCGAGCTTCAGGCCAAGGGCTACGCCCTGCCGGACTACCCCGAGGACCCGAAGACCGACGAGGAGCGCGAGGTCCGCGCCCGCTACGACAAGATCAAGGGTTCCGCGGTGAACCCGGTCCTGCGTGAGGGCAACTCCGACCGCCGCGCCCCCGCCTCGGTGAAGAACTACGCCAAGACCCACCCGCACCGCATGGGCGCCTGGACCCCCGAGTCCAGGACCAACGTGGCCACCATGGGCGAGAACGACTTCCGCTCCACCGAGAAGTCCACGGTGATCGCCGAGGACGGCACGCTCCGTATCGAGCTGGTCGCCGAGGACGGCACCACCACCGTGCTGCGCGAGTCGGTACCGGTCCGCAAGGACGAGGTCGTCGACGCCTCCGTGATGCACGTGGCCGAGCTGGAGCGGTTCCTCGCCGCGCAGGTCGCCCGCGCGAAGGAGGAGGGCGTCCTGTTCTCCGTGCACCTGAAGGCCACGATGATGAAGGTCTCCGACCCGATCGTCTTCGGCCACGTGGTGCGCGCCTTCTTCCCGAAGACGTTCGCCAAGTACGGCCAGACCCTGAAGTCGGCCGGCCTGTCCCCCAACGACGGCCTCGGCGGCATCTACAAGGGCCTGGAGAGCCTGCCGGAGGGCGCCGAGATCAAGGCGTCCTTCGACGCCGAGCTGGCCGAGGGCCCCGCCCTCGCCATGGTCGACTCCGACAAGGGCATCACCAACCTGCACGTCCCCTCGGACGTCATCGTGGACGCCTCCATGCCCGCGATGATCCGCACCTCCGGCCACATGTGGGGCCCGGACGGCGAGGAGCACGACACCCTCGCGGTGATCCCGGACTCCTCCTACGCCGGTGTCTACCAGGCCGTCATCGACGACTGCCGCGCCAACGGCGCCTACGACCCGTCCACCATGGGCACGGTCCCGAACGTCGGCCTGATGGCGCAGAAGGCCGAGGAGTACGGCTCGCACGACAAGACCTTCGAGGTCGCGACCGCGGGCACCGTCCGCGTGGTCGACGCGGACGGCAACGTGCTCATCGAGCAGCCGGTCGCCGCGGGCGACATCTTCCGCGCCTGCCAGACCAAGGACGACCCGATCCGCGACTGGGTCAAGCTGGCCGTCACCCGCGCCCGCGCCACCGGCGACCCGGCCGTCTTCTGGCTGGACGAGACCCGCGCGCACGACGCCAACCTGATCGCCAAGGTCAACCAGTACCTGACCGAGCACGACACCGAGGGCCTGGACATCCGCGTCCTGCCCCCGGTCGAGGCCGCCAAGCTGTCGGTGGAGCGCATCCGCCGCGGCGAGAACACCATCTCGGTGACCGGCAACGTGCTGCGCGACTACCTGACCGACCTCTTCCCGATCCTGGAGCTGGGCACCAGCGCCAAGATGCTGTCGGTCGTCCCGCTGATGGCGGGCGGCGGCCTGTTCGAGACCGGCGCCGGCGGCTCCGCCCCGAAGCACGTCCAGCAGCTCGTCAAGGAGAACTACCTGCGCTGGGACTCCCTCGGCGAGTTCTTCGCCCTGGTCCCCGCCTTCGAGCAGTACGCCGAGGCCACGGGCAACACCCGCGCCAAGGTCCTCGCCGACACCCTGGACCGCGCCACGGCGACCTTCCTCAACGAGGACAAGTCCCCGACCCGTCGCGTCGGCGGCATCGACAACCGCGGCAGCCACTTCTACCTGTCCCTGTACTGGGCGCAGGAGCTGGCCAGGCAGACCGACGACGCCGACCTGGCCAAGGCGTTCGCCCCGTTCGCCGAGGCCCTCGCGGCCGACGAGCAGAAGATCGTCGAGGAGCTGCTCGCGGTGCAGGGCTCCCCGGCCGACATCGGCGGCTACTACCAGCCGGAGAAGGCCAAGGCGGACGCGGTCATGCGCCCGTCGGCCACCTGGAACGCGGCGCTCGGCTCGCTGAGCTGACGCAAGCGGCAGCCGCACGCGCGTGCCCCGGCCGGACTCCTCCGGCCGGGGCACGGTCGTCACCGCGCTGTGCTGCGGCCGTGTTGCGGGGATGTGGGCGCACATGAAGTCCTCGTGTCGGGGTTCGTGCCGGGCTGTCCGGAGCTGTCCTGCCGTGCTTGTCTCGTGCCCGAACCCGCGCCCGCACCGCACGAGGAGCACCATGAGCAGTCAGCCCATCGACTCGGTCACCGCCGGCCACACCCCGGACGAACCGCCCGCCGGACCCGACACCTCGGCCTGGTCCTTCGAGACCCGGCAGATCCACGCCGGCGCGGTGCCCGACCCGGCGACCGGGGCGCGCGCCACGCCGATCTACCAGACCACGTCCTTCGTCTTCCAGGACACCCAGCACGCCGCGGACCTGTTCTCGCTCGCCGAGCCCGGCAACATCTACACCCGCATCCACAACCCGACACAGGACGTGTTCGAGCAGCGGATCGCGGCGCTGGAGGGCGGGGTCGCCGCCGTCGCGCTGGCCTCCGGGCAGGCCGCCGAGACGCTCGCCCTGCTGACCCTGGCGGGCGCGGGCGACCACATCGTCTCCAGCGCCTCGCTGTACGGCGGCACGTACAACCTGTTCCGGCACACCCTGCCGAGGCTGGGCATCGAGGTGTCCTTCGTGGACGACCCGGACGACGTGGACGCCTGGCGGGCCGCGCTCCGGCCGAACACCAAGGCGCTGTTCGCGGAGACCCTGGGCAACCCGCGCGGCAACGTGCTCGACGTACGGGCGGTCGCGGACGTGGCGCACGACGCGGGCGTGCCGCTGATCGTGGACAACACGGTGCCGACCCCCTATCTGCTGCGGCCCATCGAGCACGGCGCGGACATCGTGGTGCACTCCGCGACCAAGTTCCTCGGCGGGCACGGCACCGCCATCGCCGGTGTGGTGGTGGACGGCGGCACCTTCGACTTCGGCGCCCACCCCGAGCGCTTCCCGGACTTCTCCGAGCCCGACCCGAGCTACCACGGCCTGCGGTACTGGCCGGCGCTCGGTCCGGGCGCCTTCGCGGTCAAGCTGCGGGTGCAGTTGCTGCGCGACCTGGGCCCGGCGCTCTCGCCGCACTCGGCGTTCCTGCTGCTCCAGGGGGTGGAGACGCTGAGCCTGCGCCTGGAGCGGCACTCCGCCAACGCGCTGGCCCTGGCCGAGTGGCTTCAGGGCCGCGACGAGGTGGCCGCCGTCCACTATCCGGGCCTGGAGTCGAGCCCGTGGTACGAGGCCGGGCGGAAGTACCTCCCGCGCGGCGCCGGCGCCGTCGTCTCCTTCGAGCTGCGGGACGGGGTGGAGGCGGGCAAGCGGTTCGTGGACGCGGTGGAGCTGTTCAGCCACCTCGCCAACATCGGTGACGTGCGCAGCCTGATCATCCATCCCGCGTCCACCACCCACAGCCAGCTCGACGAGGAGCAGTTGACGGCGACCGGTACCTCGCCGGGGCTGGTCCGGCTGTCGGTGGGCATCGAGAGTCTGGCCGATCTGAAGGCGGACCTGGAGGCCGGGTTCCGCGCGGCCAAGGGCACCTCCTGAGCACCGTGCCGCGCGCCCGCCCCGCCCCGCTCCCGCCGGTCACCGGCGCCTGGCGGGACGGGGACCCGGCCGGGCGCCGCCGGTGGCACACCGCCGGTACGCCGCTTCGGCTGGAGGCGGGCGGTGAACTGCCGGGCGCGCGGCTGGCGTTCGAGACCTGGGGGCGGCCGGCGCCGGACCGGTCCAACGCCGTGCTGGTACTGCACGCGCTGACCGGCGACAGCCATGTGGCCGGTCCGGCCGGTCCGGGGCATCCCACGCCGGGCTGGTGGGACGCGCTGGTCGGGCCGGGCCGGGCGCTGGACACCGACCGCTGGTTCGTGGTCGCGCCGAACGTGCTCGGCGGCTGTCAGGGCAGCACCGGCCCGGCCTCTCCCCGGCCGGGCACCGGCCGGGTCTGGGGCGGGGCGTTCCCGTTCCTGACCCAGCGGGACCAGGTGGCGGCGGAGGCGGGGCTCGCGGACGCCCTCGGGATCGAGCGGTGGGCGCTGGTCGTCGGCGGCTCGATGGGCGGGATGCGCGCGGTGGAGTGGGCGGTGTCGTACCCGGACCGGGTCGGCGCGCTCCTGCTGCTGGCCACGGCAGCCGCGGCGAGCGCCGAACAGATCGCCTGGGCCGAGATCCAGTTGGGGGCCATCCGCGCCGACCCGCACTGGTACGGCGGCGACTATCACCATGCCGGACGCGGGCCGGTGGACGGACTCGGTCTGGCCCGCCGTCTGGCCCACGTGACCTACCGTGCGGAGGCGGAACTCCAGACCCGGTTCGGCCGGGCTGCGCAGGGTGCGGAGGACCCGTGGCACGGGGGCCGTTACCAGGTGGGCTCGTACTTGGACCACCATGCCGAGAAGCTCGTCCGGCGCTTCGACGCGGGGAGTTACGTGGTGCTGACCGAGGCGATGAACGCGCACGACGTGGGGCGCGGGAGGGGCGGTACGCGCTCGGCGCTGGCGGGGGTGCGGGCGCCGGCGCTGGTGGCCGGGGTGGACTCCGACCGGCTCTATCCGCTGTCCCAGCAGCGGGAGTTGGCCGCGCTGATCCCGTCGGCGGACGGGTTGCGGGTGGTGGAGTCGCCGTACGGGCACGACGGGTTCCTGATCGAGACGGAGCAGGTTGGCAGACTGGTGGCCGAGTTGCTGCGCTGATCCCTGGGAGCCGATGTGTCCGAGCCCTCGTTCGAGCTGTTGCCGGGTGACCCGGCGTCGCCGGTGCTGCTGCACGTACCGCACTCCGCGCGGGCGGTCCCGGCCGAGGTGCGGGCGGGGCTGCTGCTGGACGATGCCGCGCTGGAGCGGGAGTTGGACCACATCACGGACGCGCACACCGCCGAACTGGCGGAGCGTGCGGCCGAGTTGGCGGGGGTGCGGCCGTGGCGGCTGGTGAACCGGCTGTCGCGGCTGGTGGTGGACCCGGAGCGGTTCCCGGACGAGCGGGAGGAGATGCGCGCGGTGGGCATGGGCGCGGTGTACACCCGCACCACGCACCGGGAACCCCTGCGGGCCGAGGACATCGACCAAGGGCCTTTGATCCGGCAGTACTTCGAGCCGTACGCCCGCGCGGTCACCGAGGCGGTGTCGGAGCGGCTGGCGGCGGCCGGGCGGGCGGTGGTGATCGACGTCCACTCCTACCCGTCCCGCCCGCTGCCGTACGAGCTGCACGGCGAGGGCCCGCGCCCGGCGGTGTGCCTGGGCACGGACCCCTTCCACACCCCGCCGGGGCTGACGGCGGCGGCGCGGTCGGCGTTCTCGCCGTACGGGAAGACCGGGCTGGACAGCCCGTTCGGCGGCACGTACGTGCCCCTCGCGCACTACGGCCGGGAGCGGCGGGTGAGCGCGCTGATGGTGGAGATCCGCCGGGACACGTACATGACCGAGCCAGGCGGCCCGGCCGGAGCGGGCCTGGACCGACTGGCGGCCGCGCTGGCCGTGCTGGTGGACTCCGTCGGCTAGTTCTTCGGGCCGGCGTGGGCCGCCCAGTCGAGGATCTGCACGGCGGCGCCCGCGGCTTCGAGGCCCTGGCAGCGGCCGTGGTGGCGGAGGGCGATGCCGTCGAGGTCGAGGTGGGTGCCGAAGGCGGGGTGGGCGGCGAGGCGCCGGGCGTAGGACCACAGCGCGGTGAGGCCGGTGATCCGGTGCACGGCGGAGGCATCGAGGTGGCAGCGGTGCACGGTGTCGAGCTGGACCAGGGAGACCCAGAGGTGGATGTCGGCCGCGGTGAGCCGGCCCCCGGCCAGGTACTCCTCGCCGGTCAGCCGGCGCTCCAGCCGGGACAGGGTGTCGAGAAGCGCCTCCAGCGCGGCGGCCCGCCCGGCCGGGTCCTCGTCGGCGCGGCCCGCGCGCTGCGCGGCCTGTTCGATGCCCTCGGCGCAGAGCCGTTCCACGGCGTCGATGGTGGACTCCCAGCCGCGGGGCCGCAGCGGGGCGTCGCCGGCGCCCGGGAAGAGGTCCAGGTCGCGCAGGATGTCCGGCGCGTGGGTGCTGACGATGCGTCCGGACCAGGCGTCGCTGAGCACGGGGGCGGGTGCCGGGCCGGAGTAGCGGTGCGCGCTGGCCTCGTAGAGCGGGCGGAGCGCGGAGTGGCTGCCGTCCGGGGCGTCGGGGACGGCGGGGAGCAGGGTGACCGGACAGCTCGCGTCGAGACCGAGCAGGCTGTGGCCGATGGCGAGGCGCAGTCCGTCGGGGTCGGCGGTGGAGAGGTGGAGCCGGTAGCGGTGCGGCACGGCGTGGTGGCCGCTGTGGGGGTCCTGGCCGAGCCGCCCCCGGAAGGCGGAGCTGTGCCGGACGGTCGGAAGGGCGGTCGGCGCGGTGATGGGCATACGTACGTCTCCCCAGGGGCGAGGGCGCGCGCGGGCGCGCCTGCGGGAACAGCGGCGGCTGACGTGAGAGAGGAGTGCGGAGGACGGCGCGTGGACGGGCGAGGGCCCCAGGTCAGAGGCGCGGTCCGATGGCGCTGCACACGCGGAGCAGGTCGATGTGCAGGCGGGAGGTGAGAAGGGGGGCCTTGAGGAGGGGGGCGCGCGACGGCGTGCGGCCGCTGCGGCCGGTCACCGTCTCCAGGCGCCTCATGGGTCCCCACCTGTTCGCTGGACTTCCCCGACCTGGAGTGTCGGCCCGCGCCGGACGCCGCGTCAAGAGGGGGTCCATCCCTGGGGCACGGCCTTACGTACCATCGCTCCCATGAGCCAGATCCTCTCCATCGCCCGCCCCGACAGCGTCCGGAGCGTGCGCCTGGACACCGGCCGGGGGACGTTCGCCGCGTTCACGGCCGCTCCCCCGGCGGTCCCGCGCGGTACGGCCCTGCTGGTGCCGGGCTTCAACGGCAGCAAGGAGGACTTCCTCCCGCTGCTGCCGGGGCTGGCCGGGGTGGGCTACCGGGTGGTCGCCATCGACCAGCGGGGCCAGTACGAGACGGGCCCGGCGTCGAAGGACCCGTCGTACGCGCCCGAGGATCTGGCGTCGGACGTGATCGCACTGGCGGCAACGCTGGGCCCGGTACATCTGGTGGGCCACTCCTACGGGGGGCTGGTGTCGCGGTTGGCCGTGCTGAACTCTGCGTCTCCCGCGGATACCTGGGCCTCGCTGACGCTGCTGAACTTCGGCCCGGCGGCCGTGGCGGAGTCGACGCGGGAGCGTCTGCGGCTGCTGCTGGACGCCCTGCGCACGACCCCGGTCCCGGACCTGTGGCCCTTCCTCCGCCCGGAGGACGGCGGGGTCTCCGAGGAGGTGCTCTCGTTCCTCTCGGACCGCTGGGCCCGCAACGCCCCGGAGGCCCTGCGCCTGGCCGCCGAACGGATGATCACCGAGCCGGACCGCAGCGAGGCGCTGCGCGGGTGCGGCATTCCCCTGTCGGTCGTCTTCGGCACCCCCGAGGAGACCTGGCCTGAGCGGGAAGCGGAGGCGATGGCACGGGAACTGGGCGCCCGCTACACGGAGATCACGGGCGGCGGCCACTCACCGAACGTGTACGAACCGGAAGCGGTGATCGAGGCGTTGACGTCGTTCTGGAACGCGTAACGCGGGGTGCTCAGTGCGTAGTGGAAGGGTCTGCCCTACTGTTCCGCCATGAGCAACTCCGCCGCTGCCGCCATCCTCACGACGGCCGACCTCTCCGAAGCGATCCGCGCGGTGCGCACCCTGCTGAGCTGGGCGGACGCTGACCAGGCGGAGGTCGACTTCGAGGGGGTGATCCGGTCGCGGGACACCCTGACGCGCGTACGCCAGGTGCTCCCCGACCTCAAGTGGCGGGCCGAGGCCGGCGAGCAGCACGGCTCGTCGGGCGCCGGTGACGATCCCGCCGGCTGCCTGCCCGTCCAGATCTTCGACTGGAATCGCCCATCGGCCTGCGCCGAACCCTTCATCGAGGCGCTGGGGCCGGACTCGACGGCTGCCGTCCGCTGGGATCTGGACGCCTGGCGCCCGGTCCCGGAAGCGGGGCTGGACGAGATCAGCCATAAGTACGCCTACCTCACCC
Organism: Streptomyces sp. NPDC018263; assembly: GCF_055562575.1. Lineage (NCBI taxonomy): Bacteria > Bacillati > Actinomycetota > Actinomycetes > Kitasatosporales > Streptomycetaceae > Streptomyces > Streptomyces sp. NPDC018263. The sequence continues at coordinate 177,380 of NZ_JBVHFA010000002.1, read as the reverse complement.
TGAGCCTGTACTCCCGCGATCTCTACCAGGAGGAACCCTCCGGGGACCACACGGTGCACGTGCACGTCCGGGACCGCGACGGCGACCACACCGACCGCGTCCACTGGCTCGCGGGCCAGGTGGGGGGCCGGTTCACGGGGAGGGTGCAGGTGGCCGCGCTGTAGCCCCCGGCAATTCGGTCGACACCGCTTCCCGGCTACGGGAGACTCCCGGCGATGACTCGACAGACCGACACGCCTCCCACCTGGGACGAGCGTACGCAGCTGACCACGTTCCTCGACTACGCCCGCGACACCGCACGAGCCAAGTGCGAGGGGGTCTCCGCCGAAGACGCCCGCCGGGCCCCGCTGCCGGGCTCCCCCTTGATGACCCTGTGCGGGCTGATCAGCCACCTCCGCTGGGTCGAGCACTACTGGTTCGAGGTGATGTTCCTGGGCGAGGACCCGGCAGGCCCCCTCACCGAGGCCACCGACGAAGACCCCGACCCCGAAATGCGCACAGCGGTGGACATCCCGCTCCCCCAACTCCTCGCCGACTACGAGTCCCAGAGCAGCCGCTACCGCCGCCTGGTCTCGGACCACGACCTGAACACCCCCGCCAAACGCCCCATCAGCAACGGCGACCACGTCGACCTCCGATGGGTCCTCCTCCACCTCATCGAGGAAACCTCCCGGCACAACGGCCACTTGGATGTCGTACGCGAGCTCCTCGACGGACGAACCGGCGTGTAGGGGCGCGGGAGATCACCATCCCGCGCCCCCGCTGTTCACGGCTCCGGGCGCAACAGCCCCCGGCGGTAGGCCGGGACTAAATTCAGCGCCCGGTGTACGGCAACAGGGCCATTTCGCGGGCGTTCTTGATGGCGGCGCCCACCTGGCGCTGCTGCTGGGCGGTCACGCGGGTGACCCGGCGGCTGCGGATCTTGCCCCGGTCGGAGATGAACTTCCGCAGCAGGTCCGTGTCCTTGTAGTCGATGTACGTGATGTCGGCGGCGTCCAGGGGGTTGGGCCGGGGGCGAGTGGGGTGGCGTGGCATGGTGCGGGCTCCTTCAGCGGGTCACACGGCGGGGTCGAGGAACTGGTCGAAGGCGGCCGGGAAGCGTTTCCAGGACTCCGCGCCGCCCGCCATCTCCGCGTCCGTGAGCAGGCAGGAGTCCAGAACCGTGGCGAGGCCGTCGCGGTCGAGGTCGGGCGAGGTGAAGACGAGGTGCTGACAGCGGTCGCCGTGCTCCGGGTGCCAGTCCAGCGCGGCGGCGGCACGCCGTACCGGCGGCACCAGCTCCCAGGCGGCGTCGGGCAGGGCGGCGAGCCAGGGACCCGCGCTCTCGACGCAGAGCGCACCCCCCGCCGCGTCCCAGGAGAGCAGCGTGTCCGGGCGGTCCGCGAGCCAGAAGCGCCCCCGGCTGCGGGCGGCCGCACAGCACAGTTCCTCCAGCGCGGAGTAGAGCCGACCGGGATGGAAGGGCCGCCGGTGGCGGTAGACCAGGGTGGCGACCCCGGCCGACTCCGCGTCCTGCGGAAGCAGCGCGCACGCGGGATGCTGGGCCGCCGCCGCGGACTCCACGTCGAACCCGGCGAAGGCCAGCCGGGCCGGCTCCGGCGAGTCCAGCGCGACGCGAAGGGCCGTCGGGTGGAGCTGCTCCAGCAGCGCGAGGTCGGCCGCTTCGGCCTCGCCGGGCTCGGCCAGGACATGCACCGCCGGGTACTCCAACTGCCGGGCGAACGTGTCCCCGACGGTGCGCTGATCGGTCGCCGCCGCCGCGAGCCCCGCCTCCGCGAGGTCGTCCCCGTTGCCGAGGCAGGCGAGCAGCAGGGCCGGTTCGACGGCCGTCATGACGTTGGTGAGCCGCAGGAACCCCTCACCGTGCGCGGCGACGAGTTCGGCCATCGCGCGCGGCTCGACGGAGTCCCACAGCTCGACCACCGCCAGCCGGGTCGTCCCGCCCTCGGCCAGCCGCCGCAGCTCGGGCAGCAGATCCTCGCGCAGCGCGCAGCAGGCGCAGTCGTTGACCAGCGGGGTCTCACCGGTGGACCAGAGCCCCGACGCGTCCCGCACACTCCGGCGCACCGTGCCCGTCGCGGCCGTCGACAGGTCGTGGTGCAGGGCCGCGCTGCCGGGCACGTCGCACAGCAGCCGGTCGACGGTGCGGCGCCGGGCCTTGGCGTGCAGCCCGGCCACGATGACGACAGCGAGTTCCCCGGTCATCGGCCCCCTCCGTACCGGCGCTCGAAGCGCTCGACGCGGCCGGCGGTGTCCAGCACGCGGGCGGTGCCGGTGTAGAAGGGGTGGCTCGCCGAGGAGACCTCGACGTCGACCACCGGATAGACGTTGCCGTCCTCCCACTCCACGCTGCGCTCGCTGGTCATGGTGGACCGGGTGAGAAAGGCGAACCCCGCAGCGCGGTCACGGAAGACGACGGGGGCGTACGGCGGGTGGATACCGGGTTTCATGGCGGATTCCTCTGCTGGTTCGGGGAGTTCAGCGCTCTTCGCGGAAGTCGACGTGCCGGCGCACGGCCGGGTCGTACTTGCGCAGCGTCATGCGGTCGGGGTCGTTCCGCCGGTTCTTCCGGGTCACGTACGTGTAGCCGGTGCCGGCGGTCGAACGGAGTTTGACGATCGGGCGGATCTCGTTGCGAGCCATGGGGGTAGCATACGACAACGATTTTCATTACCGACAAGGGTCGCTCACGGCGACCCTCGCAAGGAGCAGCCCCACCATGTCCGCCCACTGCCAACTCACCGGCGCCGCACCGAGCTTCGGCAACCGCATCTCCCACTCCCACCGCCGCACCCCGCGCCGCTTCGACCCCAACATCCAGCGCAAGCGGTACTGGCTCCCCAGCGAGGGCCGCCACATCCGGCTGACCCTCAGCGCGCGGGCGGTCAAGACCGTGGACGCCATCGGCGTCGAGGCCGCCGTGGCACGCATCCGGGCCCGTGGCGGGAACGTCTGATGGCCAAGAAGAGCAAGATCGCCAAGAACGAGAGCCGCCGCCGCACCGTCGAGCGGTACGCGGCCCGCCGGGCGGAGCTGAAGGAGATCATTCGCAGGCCGGCCTCCACGCAGCCCGAACGAGCGGCGGCCGAGCGGGAGTTGCGCCGCCAGCCCCGCGACGCCGCCGCGACCCGCGTACGCAATCGCGACAGCGTGGACGGCCGCCCGCGCGGCCACCTCCGCAAGTTCGGCCTCTCGCGGGTGAACCTGCGGAAGCAGGCGCACGCCGGGTTCCTGCCGGGGGTGCGCAAGTCGTCCTGGTGACGAGGAGGAGCCGCGGCGGCCCCCCGTCGCGGCTCCACGGCCCGAGCACCGCGAGCGTGCTCGTCGCGGCCTGCACGGTGGTGACCCTTTCGCCGCTCGTCCGCACCGGCCACGTGGTGGAGTTGTCGACCGGGGACATCGGCGAACTGTCGCTGTTCGCCTACCCGTTGCCGGGGCACGGTGATCCAGCGGTACGTCAGCGGCACCGCGCCCGGTCCGGGGGTGTCGCTGTTCATCGCGGCGGCCGCGGCGGTGGGGCTGCCCAGCCATCTCGGGACGACGTTCCGCGCGATCCCCCGCGTGACTACGCGTACTCCGCGCTGCCGGTCATGACGACCTTCGGCACGACCGTGAGCGTGACCTCACGGCCGATGCGGCGCACCGTGTCGGCAAACTCGGTCATCGCGTTCGTGTGCAACACCGCGACGCTGGCCGGCCTGGTCTCCGCCCTGACGGCGGGCTGAACACCCCTGCGCGGGACCGGCGTCGTCGCTGGTCAGCGGGGGCGTACGGAGTCGAGATTGGCCGATTGACCTAGCCGAATCGGCCGATTGTCGACGTTCGCGGCCGCGAAGTTGGCGCTGCTTCCGCGAGCGTCCTAGAGTCGACTTGGTTGGTCTAGGCAACCTTTATTCGGGAACTTTCCCGCCCCCCACAGCAGAACCGCAACAACCGGCCGGGCCCCCGCACGCCCCGGCCCAGGAGGACCCCCCATGCCCGACGTCGCAGCCCCACGCTTCCGCAACCCCGTGGAGGACATCCTCGACGCCCTGCGGGAGAACCCCGGACGCGAGGCCCTGGTACACGGTGAACACCGCGTCTTTGCAGGGGAGTTCCACGACCTGGTGCACCGGATGGCGTGGGCCATGCGGGCCCAGGGGATCGAGCGCGGCCAGACCGTCACCCTGCTCAGCGGCAATTTGCCCGAGGCGATAGCCGTGCGCTACGCCGCGAACCTGATCGGCGCCCGGGTCAACCACCTGTACAGCAAGCTCTCCGCCGAGGTGCAGGCCGCGATCGTCGCCGACGTGGAGACGCGCGCCCTCGTGGTCGACCCCCGGCTGACCGGCCGGGCCGCGGAGATCACCGCGTCGGTGCCGGTCAAGTCGGTGCTGACGCTGGGCCCTTGTGACAGCGCGGACGACCTCCTGGCGCTGGCCGCCGCGCAGCCGGCCGACGCGTTCCCCAGCCGGGCGGAACCGGACGACATCTGCGGCATCCGCCACACCGGCGGCACCACCGGCCACCCCAAGGGCATCTGCACGACCTTCCGCCAGGTCCAGGAGACCCGCTCCGCGCGCCCGGTCACCGGGGAAGGGACCGGCGAGCACCGGCAGTTGGTCGCCACCACCATCGCGCACGCGGCCGGGATGCTCGCGGACGTGGTGCTGGAGACCGGCGGCACGGTGGTCCTGCTGGACGACTTCGAGCCGGGTGAGGTGCTCCGTACCGTCGAGCGGGAGCGCATCACCCACATGTGGCTACTGCCGCCGCTGCTCTACCAGTTGCTCGACCACCCCGACCTGGCGCACACCGACACCTCCGGCCTGCGCCAGGTCCTCTACGGCGGCTGCCAGTCCTCCCCCGCCCGCATCGCCGACGCCGTACGCCGCCTCGGCCCGGTGCTGACGCAGGGGTACGGGCAGAACGAGGGCGGCCTCATCAGTGTGCTGCCCGCGACGGACCACGACCCGGACGACCCCGCCCTGCTGCGCACCGCCGGGAAGATCCTGCCGAGCGTGGACGTGGAGATCCGGGACGCGGACGGCAACGTCCTCCCGAACGGCGAGCACGGCGAGATCTGCGTCCGCTCCGCCATGGTCATGCAGGGCTACTGGAAGCAGCCGCGGCTCACCGCCGAGGTGCTCCGGGACGGCTGGCTGCACACCGGCGACGTCGGCTTCCTCGACGACGCGGGCTACCTCACCGTGGTCGACCGCCTCAAGGACATGATCGTCGTGGTCGGCGGCCATGTGTACACCACCGAGCTGGAGGACCTGCTCAACAGCCACCCGGACGTCCTGCAGAGCGCGGTCTTCGGCGTCCGGGACGAGGACCGCATGGAGCGCGTCCACGCCGCCGTCCTCCTCGCCCCCGGCGCCACCACGACCGCCGACGAGCTGCGCGCGCTGGTCCGCGCCGAGCGCGGCGCGATGTACGAGCCGGCCCGGATCACCTTCCCGTCCGCCCTCCCCCTCACCGACGTCGGCAAGCCGGACAAGAAGGAACTGCGCCGCCTCGCGTCGCTCTGACGCCGTCTTCCGCCGCGGCCGTCCGATGCTCACCGGCCTCGCCACCGGCGGTGTCGTGCCGCCCACGTGTCCTGACTACTCGCCCGTGGCCGTGAGGACGAGCACCGCCTGGTCGTCGTCGATGTCGTGGCCGCCGGTGAAGGCGCGTACGGCGTCGGTCAGCGAGTCGATCAGGCGCCCGGCGGCGGGCGGGCGCGGCGACCCGGCCAGCGCCTGCGCCACCCGCACCTCGCCGAACTGCTCGCCGTCGGGGGCGCGGGCCTCGGTGAGGCCGTCGGTGTAGAGCAACAGGCTCTCGTTCGGGCGCAGTCGCAGCCGACGCGGGCTGACGTGCGGGTCGGGCGTCACACCCAGGAGAAGCCCGGAGGCGTCCACCGTGCGCACCGTGTGGCCGGCGTCGATGACGAGGGGCGCGGTGTGTCCGGCCCGGATCAGTTCGATGTCCAGACCGTCCGGGGCCGGGGTGAACTGCCCGTAGACGAGCGTGACGAAGCCGGTGCCGTGGCTGCCGGGGCGGTCGCACAGCGCCCGGTTGACGGCCTCGACCACGGCCTGCGGGCCGGGCAGCAGCGGGGCGACGGCGCGGGCGGTGTGCCGTACCAGGGCGGTGGTGGTCGCGGCGGTGGCGCCTCGCCCGCACACGTCGCCGAGCATGAACGCCCACCGGCCGTCCCGCAGCGGGAAGACGTCGTAGAAGTCGCCGCCGATGTCGAGTCCCTCGCCGGCGGGGTGGTAGTACGTGCCCACGTCGGCGCCCGGCACGTCGGGGACGCCGGGCAGCAGCAGACCGGCCTGGAGGTCGCGGGCGAGGGTGACCCGGTGGGTGTACTGCCGCGCGTTGCGGGCGGCGGCGGAGGCCCGGCGGGCGAGTTCCTCGGCCAGCGCGACGGTGTGGCCGTCGAAGGTGTGGTCGCCGACGCTCAGCAGGGTCATCGTGCCGAAGGTGTGGCCCCGGTCGAGCAGCGGGACGCACAGGTAGCCGGTGACGCCCAGGTCGTGCCAGGGGCCCGGCCCGGTGGGCGTGCGGCGGGCGACCTCGCTGACCCCGGAGGCCAGGACGCGGGCCACCGCGTCGTCGGCGGCGTCGTACACCGGGATGTGGGAGGCCAGCAGCGCGGCGCGCTCGGCTTCCGGCGCGGCGGTCGCGACGCGGCGTACGCGGCCGGACTCCACGACGTCGACCGCGCACAGCGGTGCCAGGGTGGGGGCGCACGCGTCGGCGAGGCGCTGGAGGGTCTGGGTGGCGTCCAGGTCGTGGGCGAGCGAGGTGCTGGCGTCCAACAGGAAGGCGAGGTCGGCGCGGGCGGCCTTCTCGCGGGCCTCGGCGGCCTGCCGGGCCTGCTCGGCCTGGTGGCGCTCGATGGCCAGGGCGGCGGTGCCCGCGAAGATCCGGGCGAGCGCGAGGTCGTAGTCCTGCGGCGAGCGGGGCGTGCGGTGGTACATGGCGAAGGTGCCGAGCAGCGATCCGTCGCGGGCCAGCACAGGAGTGGACCAGCAGGCGGCGAGCCCGGCCTTCTCGGCCAGCTCGCGGAAGTCGTCCCAGTACTCGTGCGTGGCGATGTCGGAGACGATCACGCTCTGCCGGCGGTGGGCGGCCGTACCGCAGGAGCCGACGCCCTCACCGGCGGCGATGCCGTCGATGGCCTCGTTGTAGAAGTCGGGCAGGCTGGGCGCGGCGCCGTGGCGCAGGTGGCGGCCGTCGGCGTCGGCGAGCAGCACCGACACCAGCACCTCCTCGGGCGCCAGGTCCTCGATGACCCGCGCCATGCCGTGCAGCACGTCGGCCAGCGGGGCCTGGCGGGCGATCTGCTCCAGCAGCGCCGCCTGCTCGGCCGTGAGCCGCTGGGCCTGTCTGACCTGCGTGGTCTCGACGCCGATGACGCGGACGCCGGTGACGTTGCCGCCGGCGTCGAGCCGGGGCTCGTAGGTGAAGTCGAAGAAGGTCTCGCGAGCGTCGGCGCCGGAGCCGAGCAGCACCCGCCGGTCCCGGCCGGTGACGGACCGGCCGGTGCGGTAGACCCGGTCCAGCAGGCCGATGAAGCCCTGTTCGACGAGTTCCGGCATCAGTTCCGCGAGCGGCAGGCCGGTGCGGGCGCGCTCGACGCCGCCGATCGCGGCGAAGAACGCCGGATTCGCGGACTCCAGCATGTGGGCCGGTCCCGCGAGTGAGGCGAAGACGGCCGACGACTGCCCGAAGAGCGCGCGCAGATCGTCGTCCCGCCCGCCTCCCGGCCGGCCGGCCTCGGGCTGGTCCAGCCCTGATACGCGCGTCATGCGCTCCGCTCCTCGTTCTGTTGGACCGCCGAGACGACGCCACGTCCGTCCGAGCCTGCGGCAAGCGCCTCAGCAGCGTCCTTGTGCACAGAGAAGAGCTGGTCCAAACCTGTCAGGGTGAACAGACGTGACACCGACGCGGGTACGGCCGCGAGGCGCAGGCTCCGCTGCTCGGCGGTCAGCCGCTGGTAGAGGCGCAGGAGCGCGCTGATCCCGGAGGAGTCGCAGAAGGTCAGTGCGGCGCAGTCGACCACGACCGGCAGCGTCCCCGGCGATCCGTCCAGTTCGTCGTCGGCCGCCTCGTACAGTTGCACCACGCTGTCGAAGTCCAGTTCGCCGCACAACACGAACAGCACGCCCAGCGCGTGCTGCCTCACGTCCACCGAGAACACCCTCAGTTGCCTTCCACTCGGCTACCGCCGCCTGCCTTTCGTCACAGGAAGCGTCTCACGGGCGTGACCGCGGCTTCCTTCAGCCGCTGGAAAGCGGCTCTTCGCCGCCATCTGGCGAGGTCGATGGCGACGCTGTGTTCGAGGTCGGCGTCGTAGTCGCGGTCGAGGGACGCGGTGAACTCCTCGTCCAGCACGGCGAGCATGACCTCCTCGTCGTGGTCCATGGAGCGGCGGTTGAAGTTGGTGGAGCCGATCAGGGCGGCCACCGAGTCCACGGTGATGATCTTGGCGTGCATCATCGTCGGCTGGTACTGGCGGATGTCGACGCCCGCGCGCAGCAGCTTGGTGTAGTGGTGCTGCCCGGCGAGCTGGCAGGCCCGCTGGTCGGTGTACGGGCCGGGCAGCAGGATCTCCACCTCGACGCCCCGGCGGGCGGTGCGGCACAGCAGGTCGATGAAGTAGTCGTCGGGGGCGAAGTAGGCCGTGGCCAGGCGGAACCGTTCCTCCGCCGAGGTGAGCATGACCCGGATCAGGGTCTGCATGTCCTGCCAGCCGATGCTGGCCGAGCCGCGCACGACCTGGACGATCGAGCTGCCGATCTGCTCGTGCCCGGTGAAGCGGTCGCGGTCGTCGAACAGCTCGTCGTGGCACTCGGCCCAGTTCTGGGCGAAGGCGGCGGCGATCCCGTCGACCGCCGGTCCGCGCACCTGGACGTGGGTGTCGCGCCACTCGCCGGGGTTGCGGGCGTCGCCGCACCACTCCTCCGCGATGCCGACACCGCCGGTGAAGGCGGTGTCCTCGTCCACGATCAGGGCCTTGCGGTGGCAGCGGTGGTTCTGCTTGAAGGGGGAGAGCCAGACCGGCTTGCGGAACCAGGCGACCTGCACCCCGGCCTCGTCCATGAGGTCCAGCAGCCCCGGCTCGATCTGCTTGGCGCCGAACCCGTCGAGCAGCAGCCGTACCCGCACGCCCTCCCGTGCCCGGTCGGCGAGGGCGGCGGCGAAGTCGCGGGCGATCTGGCCGCGCCAGTACACGAAGGTCATCATGTCGATCGTGTGCCGGGCCGAGGCTATGGACTTCAGCATGGCGGGGAAGATGGCGCTGCCGTTGCGCAGCGGGATCAGCTCGTTCCCCTCGGTCGCGGCCACCCCGATCAGCCGCTCCAGGCGGCGGCGCAGGCGCTGCTTGCGGGCGTCGGCGTCCAGGGCGCCGCCGGGTGCGAGAGCTACCGGTATGCCGTCGAGGGTCACAGCGAGTTCTCCAGTTGTGCCAGTGCGCGGATCGGATCGGGGCGGCCGGTGGACCCCCGAGGACCCTCATGCCCGGCACGCGCCCCATCATCCCGCGCCGGTGAACCACCCCGCCTGTGACCGGCATCACAGTGCGTCAACGGCTGTCGTCAGGTCATCATATGACCTGTCCGCCGACGGCACCGAAGGCGTCCGGGCGGCCACTGCGAGACAAGGATGTTGCGCGTGACGGACCAGAAGCCCCGCGTGGGCGTGGTGGGACTCGGGGCCATGGGGCTCGGGATGGCCCGCAGCCTGCGAACGGCGGGATACGACGTCGGAGTCCACGACCTGCGGCCCGAGGTGGCCGCCGACTTCGCCCGCGAAGGCGGCACCGCCTTCCCCTCCCCCGGTGAACTCGCCGCCACCGTCGACGTCCTGGTCGGTGTGGTCGTCAACTCCGCCCAGACCGAAGAGGTGTTGTTCGGCACGGAGGGTGCCGTCGAACGGCTGCGCCCGGGCGCCGTGTTCATGATGTGCTCCACGGTCGACCCCGCCTGGTCGGCCGAACTGGGCTCGCGGCTGGCCGAGTCGGGCGTCCTCTACCTGGACGCCCCGGTCTCCGGCGGTGCCGTGCGCGCGGCGGCCGGTGAGCTGACCATGATGACCTCCGGCGCCCCGGAGGCGTACGCGCTCGCCGGGCCGGTGCTGGAGGCGATGAGCGCGACCGTGCACCGGCTGGGCGACGAGGCCGGGCTCGGCTCCAAGGTCAAGGTGGTCAACCAGTTGCTCGCGGGCGTTCACATCGCCGCGGCCGCCGAGGCGATGGCACTGGGCATCAAGGCGGGCGTGCCGGCCGGAACGCTGTACGAGGTCATCACGCACAGCGCGGGCAACTCCTGGATGTTCGAGAACCGCATGGCGCACGTGCTGGCCGGTGACTACACGCCCCTGTCCGCCGTGGACATCTTCGTCAAGGACCTCGGGATCGTGCTCGACTCCGCCCGCCCGGAGCGTTTCCCGCTGCCGCTGGCCGCCACCGCCCACCAGATGTTCCTCCAGGCGGCGGCCTCGGGGCTGGGCGGCGAGGACGACAGCGCGGTGATCAAGATCTTCCCGGGGATCGACCTGCCGAAGCCGGAGGAGGGCTGACATGGGAATCCGGCTCGGCGCCATCGCCGACGACTTCACCGGCGCCACGGACCTGGCGAACAACCTGGTGCGCGCGGGCATGCGGGTGGTCCAGCTCATCGGCGTCCCCGAGGACGGCGGGTACGACCTCGCTCCGGACACGGACGCGGTGGTGATCGCGCTCAAGTCCCGTACCGCGCCCGTCGCGGAGGCCGTGGACGCCTCCCTGCGTGCGCTGGCGTGGCTGCGGGGGGCGGGGGCCGAGCAGGTCTACTTCAAGTACTGCTCGACCTTCGACTCCACCCCGGCCGGGAACATCGGGCCGGTCACCGAGGCCCTGATGGACGCGCTCGGCACGGACTTCACGGTGGCCACCCCTGCCTTCCCGGACAACGGGCGCACTGTCTTCAAGGGTCATCTCTTCGTGGGAGACGTGCTGTTGAGCGAGAGCGGCATGCGGGACCATCCGCTGACGCCGATGACCGACTCCAACCTGGTCAGTGTGCTCGGCGCACAGACCACCCGTCCTGTCGGGCTCATCGACCACACGGTCCTCGCGGGCGGCGCGGAGGCGGTGCGGTCCCGGATCGCGCAACTCCGTTCACAGGGCGTCGCGTTCGCCGTCGTGGACGCCGTCTCCAACGACGACCTGGTGCGACTGGGCGCGGCGGTACGGGACCTGCCGCTGGTGACGGCCGGTTCGGGGCTGGCCATCGGTCTTCCGGCGAACTGGGGACTTGAACCCTCCTCGGCGGCGGCCCAGTTGCCGCCCGCCTCCGGACACCGGGCCGTCGTCTCCGGCTCGGTCTCCACGGCCACGAACGGCCAGGTCCGCGCCTTCCTGGACACCGGGCGCCCCGCGTTCGCCGTGGACCCCCTGCGTATCGCGGCCGGTGAGGACGTGGCGGGGTCGGCGCTGGCCTTCGCCGAGGCCCATCTGGCCGGCGGGCCCGTGCTGATCTACTCCACCGAGGCCCCCGAGACGGTTCGCGGGGTGCAGAGCAGGCTCGGTGCCGCCGAGGCCGGTGAGCTGGTGGAACGGACTCTGGCCGAGGTGGCGCGAGGACTCGTGGCGCGCGGGGTGCGGCAGCTCGTCGTCGCCGGAGGTGAGACCTCGGGCGCGGTCGTGCAGGCCCTCGGCATCACCGGGCTCCGCATCGGCCCGCAGATCGACCCCGGCGTGCCCTGGTGCGCGGCGGCGCTGCCCGACGGGGAGACACTCCATCTCACCCTGAAATCCGGCAACTTCGGCGGCCCCGACTTCTTCACCGCCGCGTTCGACCTGTTGGACCCGGCATGACCGGCCCGGTGGAGGAGGCCCGGCGCGAGATCGTCCGGGTGGGCACGAGCCTGTTCGCGCGCGGCTATGTCCACGCCAGCGCGGGCAACATCAGCGCCCGGATCGGTGACTCCTACCTGATCACCCCGACCGACGCGGCCCTGGGCTTCCTGGAGCCCGGCCGGCTGGCGCTGGTCGACGCCGAGGGCGAGCAACTCGCGGGCGACCGCGCCAGCAAGACCCTCACCCTGCACCGCCGTATCTACGCCGCCGACCCCACCGCCCGCTTCATCGTCCACACCCACTCCACCCACCTGGTCGGGCTGACCCTGGCCGGGGTGTGGCGCGCGGACGACGTGCTCCCGCCGATCACGCCGTACTACGTGATGAAGGTCGGGCACGTCCCGCTCGTCCCCTATCACCGGCCCGGCGACCCGCGCGTGGCCGAGCTGGTGACCGCCCGTATCGCCGAACGCGCCAAGCGCGGTACGCCGATCCGCGCGGTGCTGCTCGACCGGCTGGGCCCGGTCGTCTGGGGGCCCGATGCGGCCTCCGCCCTGACCGTCCTCGAAGAACTCGAGGAGACGGCACGCCTGTGGCTGCTCACCGAGCGCAGGCCCGCACCGCTCGCGGAACCCGAACTCGTCGAGCTGCGCTCGGTGTTCGGCGCCCGCTGGTGAAACCCCCGTCCCGAGAATCCCCCTGAGCCGCTCAAAGGATTCGCCATGTCCCTCCCCAAGGTCGCCACCGAAGTCGACCTCAACCGCGAGAACGCCGTCTTCCGCAAGGTCGTCCGGCGCATCGTCCCCTTCCTCGTCCTCGCTTACGTCGTCTCCTACCTCGACCGCGTCAACGTGGGCTTCGCCAAGCTCCAGATGTCCGCCGACCTGGGGTTCAGCGAGGCGTCGTACGGCCTGGGCGCCGGGCTGTTCTTCATCGGGTACTTCCTCTTCGAAGTGCCGTCGAACCTGCTGCTCCAACGGGTCGGCGCCCGCACCTGGATCGCCCGGATCATGATCAGTTGGGGCGTGGTCTCGGCGGCCTTCGTGTTCGTCACCAATGAGACGACGTTCTACGTGCTCCGCTTCCTGCTGGGCGCGGCCGAGGCCGGGTTCTACCCCGGCGTCATCCTGTACTGCACCTACTGGTTCCCCTCCCACCGCCGGGCCCGCGTCATCGCGATGTTCATGTCGGCGATCCCGGTGGCGGGCATCTTCGGCAACCCGCTCTCCGGCTGGATTCTGGACGCCTTCCACGGCACGGGCGGCTGGCAGGGATGGCAGTGGATGTTCGCGCTGGAGGCGCTGCCGGCCCTCGCGGTCGGGGTGGCCACGCTGTTCTACCTGGACAACGGGGTACGGGACGCGAAGTGGCTCAGCGACGAGGAGAAGGACGTCGTGGAGCGGGCGCTCACCGAGGACGCCGCGCACCGGACGGTCCACGGCAAGGTGTGGGACGGCTTCCGCGATCCCAAGGTGTGGCTGATGAGCCTGATCTACTTCTGCTTCGTGATGGGCCAGTACGCGCTGACGTTCTGGATGCCGACCTTCGTGGAGTCGACCGGCATCAAGGGCAACCTGGCCATCGGGGTGCTCAGTTCGGTGCCGTTCCTGGCCGCGCTGGTCGCGATGAACCTGTTCGGCCGCTCGGCGGACCGGCGCCGGGAGCGCCGCTGGCATCTGGTGGTCCCGAGCCTCATGGGCGCCGTCGGCTTCACCCTGGCCGCCTCCTGGTCGGGCTCGACCGCGCTGTCCCTGCTCGCGCTGTCCTTCGCGGCGGCCGGCGTGCTGACCTGCGCCCCGCTGTTCTGGTCGCTGCCCACCGCCTTCCTGGGCGGTACGGCGGCCGCGGCCGGGCTCGCGCTCATCAACTCGGTCGGCAACCTGGCCGGTTTCGTCAGCCCGTACATGATCGGCGCGCTGAAGGACAGCACCGGCTCGGCGTCCATACCGATGTACGTGCTGGCGTTCAGCCTCGTGGTGGGCGCCGCCGCCGTACTCACCACCAAGAAGGACGTCGTCAACCGCTGACCGGCGCCTCACCGGCGTCATGGGAGTGACCATGCCGAGGTTCGCAGCGAACCTGTCCATGATGTACACCGAGCATCCCTTCCCGGCCCGCTTCGCCGCGGCCGCCGCCGACGGCTTCGAGGCCGTCGAGTACCTCTTCCCTTACGCGTACGACCCCGCCGGACTGCGCCGCCTGCTGGACGACCACGGGCTGCGGCAGGTGCTGTTCAACGCCCCGCCCGGCGACTGGGATTCGGGTGAGCGCGGTACGGCCGCGCTGCCCGGCCGGGAGGCGGAGACGCGGGCCGGGATCGAGCGGGCGCTGGAGTACGCGGCCGCGCTGGACTGCCCGCGCGTGCACGTGATGGCCGGGCTCCTGCCGTCCGGCGCGGCCCGCGACACCTATCTGGACAATCTGGCCTGGGCCGCCGAGCGAGCCGGGTCCGCCGGGGTGGACCTCCTGATCGAGCCGATCAACCACCGTGACATGCCGGGGTACTTCCTGAACCGGCAGGCCGACGCGCACGCTGTCGTACGGGAGTTGCGCGCCGACAACGTCAAGGTCCAACTGGACCTCTACCACTGCCAGATCACCGAGGGTGACCTCACCACGGTCCTGCGCCGGGACCTGCCGACCGGCCGGGTCGGGCATCTCCAGATCGCGGGCGTGCCCGACCGGCAGGAGCCCGGGGCGGGCGAACTGAACATCGGCCATCTCTTCGACGTGATCGACGAGTTGGCCTTCGAGGGGTGGGTCGGCTGCGAGTACCGCCCCCGGGCCGGGACGAGCGAGGGGCTCGGCTGGCTGCGCGACTACCGAGGAGCACACGCATGAGGATCGTCATCACCGGTGGCTTCGGCTTCCTGGGCCGCCAGGTGGCCGAACGGCTGCTGGAGACACGGACGTTCGCTGGTGCGCCGGTGGAACGGCTGGTGCTGGCCGACCTGTTCGCACCGGACGCGTCGCCGCTCGCCGCCGACCCGCTGGTGGAGGTCGTCCGGGGTGATCTCACCGAGCGGCTGGGCGAGTTGTTCGCCGAGCCGGTGGACGCGGTGATCCATCTGGCGTCCGCCGTGTCGGCCGCGTGCGAGGCCGACTTCGACCTCGGCATGGCGGCCAATGTGGACACCACCCGCGCCCTGCTGGAAGCCGCCCGCGCCCAGGCCGCCGCCGGGGGACCGCTCGTACGGCTGCTGTTCTCCAGCAGTGTCGCGGTGTACGGCCCTGACCCGGCGCTGCCGCTTCCGGAGCTGGTCAGCGAGGCCACGCTGCCGACCCCTCGGTCCAGCTACGGGGTGCAGAAGTTCGTCTGCGAGCAGCTCGTCGCCGAGTACACGCGGAAGGGGTTCGTGGACGGGCGGGTCGCCCGGCTGATGACGGTGTCGGTGCGGCCGGGCAGGCCCAATGCCGCTGCCTCGGGCTTCCTGTCCGGTGTCATCCGGGAGCCGCTGGCCGGGCTGCCGGCCGTCTGCCCGGTCGACCCCGGCCTGCGGGTGGCCCTGGCGTCGCCGCGGCGGACGGTCGCGGGCATCCTCCGCATCGCGGAGCTGGAGCGCGGCGAGGGCCCCGGTCAGCTCGACGGACGGCTCCCGGTCAACCTGCCCGCGCTGACGGTCTCGGTCGAGGAGATGCTCCGGACGCTGCGCCGGGTGGCCGGGGACGCGGTCGCCGACCTGGTGACGGTGGCGCCCGACCCCGCCGTGGAGGCCATCGTGGGGTCCTGGCCGGCCGGCTTCGACAACGCGCGCGCCGCCACGCTCGGGCTGGCCGCCGACCCGGACTTCGAGTCGGTGGTCCGCGAGTACCTGGCCGACCACCCCGACGCGGTGACCGCCGTCACCGCGCTGGGGGCGGGGCCGCAGAGCGCCGGTCGATAGACTGAAAAGCATGTTTTCCAAGGTGAGCGGTCCGATACGGCTCGCGGACCGGGTCGCCGCGATACTCGCGGAGGAGATCGAGTCCGGGCGGCTCGCCGAGGGCGACAGACTGCCGACCGAGGTCGCGCTGGTCAAACAGCTCGGCGTGAGCCGTACGGTCGTCCGCGAGGCGGTTTCCCGGCTGCGCAACGCGGGCCTGGTCGAGCCGCGCCAGGGTCTCGGCGTCTTCGTCCTCCCCCGGCGAGCCCGGCCGCTCGACCTGGAGGCGGAGTCCCCGAGCACCAAGTCCAAGGTGCTCCAGATCGTCGAGGTCCGCGCGGCCCTGGAGGGCGAGGCGGCCGCCCTGGCCGCGACCCGTGCCACACCGGACGACCTCGCGCGGATGCGGCTGGCGCTGGCCGCGCTGGACACGGCGGTCGCCGCCGACGGTGACGGCGTGGACGAGGACCTGGCCTTCCACCGCACCATCGCGGAGTCCACCGGCAACCCGGTCCTCGTCCAGACGGTCCGCTACCTCGGCGAGGTCGCCCGCGGCGGAATCCGCGTCACCCGCGCCAACGAGGCCCGCCGCACCGACTTCCTCGAAGCCGTCCGCGAGGAACACCACGCCATCCTCTCCGCCATCGAGTCCCACGACCCCGAAGCCGCCCGGCAAGCCGCCCGCCTCCACCTCCGCCACGCCGCCGCCCGCCTCCAGGACGCGGACGAACGCTTCTGGACGGAGACGGACGGCCTGGACGTGGGGCTGGAGGCGGGACCGGGCGCCTGACGCCACTCCGGCGTGCGCGCCGTGATCTATGTCATTCCGGGCAATCCGCGGAATGTGTTCCACCCTCTGAAAGGTTGGCGTTTACATCTGATCGTCGAGGATGCGAGGCACCCGTGAACCACTCCCCCACCGAGCAGGCCGCCGACACCGTGGCCCGGCTGCGCGGCACGTTCCGTACCGGGCGGACCAAGTCCGTCGAGTGGCGCAAGGAGCAGTTGCGCCGGCTGCGGGCGATGCTGACCGAGCACGGGGACGACCTCGCCGCGGCCCTCCACGCCGACCTGGGCAAGAGCGCCACCGAGGCCCACCGTACGGAGATCGACTTCACGATCCGGGAGATCGACCACACCCTGGAGCACCTGGACGAGTGGCTGCGCCCCGAGCCGGCCCCGGTCCCCGCGCACCTCGGCGCCGACGCCACGGCCTGGACGCAGTACGACCCGCTGGGCGTCGTGCTCGTCATCGCCCCGTGGAACTACCCGGCCCAGCTTCTCCTCGCCCCCATGGTCGGCGCGCTCGCGTCGGGCAACGCGGTCGTGGCGAAGCCGAGCGAACTGGCCCCGGCGACCTCGGCCGCGCTGGCCGAGCTGATCCCGGCCTACCTGGACACCGACGCGGTCGCCGTGGTCGAGGGCGGCATCCCGGAGACGACGGCCCTGCTGGCCCAGCGCTTCGACCACATCTTCTACACCGGCAACGGCACGGTGGGCCGCATCGTCATGCGCGCGGCGGCCGAGCACCTCACCCCGGTCACCCTGGAACTCGGCGGCAAGTCACCGGCGTTCGTCGACCGGGACACCGATCTCGACGTGGTCGCCGACCGGCTGGCGCGCGGCAAGTTCCTCAACGCCGGGCAGACCTGCGTCGCCCCCGACTACGTCCTGACCGACCCGGAGACCGCCCCCGCCCTGGAGGCGGCGCTCGTCCGCGCGGTCGAGGGCATCTTCGGCACCGACCCGGCGGCCTCGCCGGAGTACGGCCGCATCATCAACGAGCGCCATTTCGACCGGCTTTCCGGCCTGCTCGACTCCGGCCGGGTGGCGGTCGGCGGGGGCAGTGACCGTGCGGACAAGTACATCGCTCCGACCGTACTTGCCGATGTCACGCCCGACGCGCCGGTGATGCGGGAGGAGATCTTCGGGCCCATCCTCCCGATCGTCACCGTGCCGGACCTGGACGCGGCGGTGGACTTCATCAACGACCGCGACAAGCCGCTCGCGCTGTACGTCTTCACCGACTCCGACACCACCCGCGAGCGCATCGCCGCCGAGACCTCCTCCGGCGGCCTCGGTCACGGCCTCCCCCTCGCCCACCTCACCGTCTCCGACCTCCCCTTCGGCGGCGTCGGCGAGAGCGGCATGGGCAGCTACCACGGCCGCTACTCCCTCGACACCTTCAGCCACCGCAAGGCGGTACTGAGCAAGCCGCTGGCCTAGCCGGCCGGAACCAGGCCCCCGACGTCACCAAGACCTACGACCGCCGGCCCGCGAGCAGGCGCGCCGCCGACGGACGGCCTGTGAGCCGTCCGCCGGTGGCGGTTCAGCGGACCGCGTCAACCTGCGGCTTTTCAGCGGAAGTTGTCTCGTGCCTCCGCACCGACGGCACCGTCAGCACCACTCCTACCGCCGTCACCTGCCACAGCACCCCGAACCCCAGCAGCCGCTCCGCGCCCACGACCCCCGACACCGGCCCGGCGAGCGCCAGCCCGAGCGGTCCCAGGGCGAAGGCGCCCAGACTGTCGAACGCGCCGATGCGTCCCCGCACTTCCGCCGGGATGTCGCGCTGGATGACGGTCGCCGCGAGGGTCGTGCACACGGCCGCACCGATCCCGGCGAAGAAGGCGGCACCCCCCACCCACGTCAGCGGCAATCCCATGGCCAGAGCCGCCGCCGGAAGAGCCCACCCGAGGGACGCGACGACGGACCAGGTCAGCCCCCGCCTGGGATGCCGGCCGAGCAGCAGCACCCCGCCGACGATCGCCCCGAGGCCCTCCAGCGCCAGCACCGACCCCCACGCCCGCGCGCCGCCGAGCCGCTGCTCGGCGATGGACGGTCCGAGCACCAGGAACGGCGCCCAGAGCAGGAAGTTGAAGAGCCCGATGTGGAGAGTGGTGACCCACAGCCAGGTGCGTGAGGTGAACTCCCGCCAGCCCCGACCGAGTTCGCTGAACAACCCCTGGGCGGGCGCCCGGACCCGCGCCACGGGCAACCCAACCAGCGCCACAACACTCACGCCGTAACTCACCGCGTCGACCGCCACCACGGTCCCGGCGTCGAAGGCGGCGACAAGCAGCCCCGCCAGCCCCGGCCCCACGATCGAGCCCAGCGGCCGGGCCATCCCCAACAGGGCGTTGGCATCAGCGAGTTCCCCTTCCGGGACAAGGGCGGGAACCAGCGCCGACAGCCCCGGCATGAACCCTCCCTCGCCCACCCCGAGGAGCACCGCCAGCACGACGACCTCCCAGATCCGCGCGCTGCCGGTGAGCAACAGCAGCGCCAGCACGGCCTGTGAGCCGAACCGGAGCGCATCCGCCGCGAGCATGACCGTGCGGGCCCCTAGCCGGTCGGTGAACACACCTCCGAGCAGCAGCACGAGCAGGACCGCGAGAATCCGGGCCGCCATCACCCCGCCGACGGCATCGACCCCGCCACCGGGGAGCCGCAGCACGGCGAACGTCGTGGCGATCGTGTTCATCCCCGAGCCGAGCAGCGACGTGATCTGCCCGAGCAGGAAGCGCCGGAACCGGGCATGCCGCAGTACGCGTAGCCGGTGAGCACCGAGTGTCATGAATCCGCACCCTGCCTCCGCCGAACAATTCCCCGCAAGGGTTTCCGCGAATAAACACCGTCCCTTTATGAAAAAGCTCCGTCGACGCGAAATGGCGCAGTAAATGGAGCGTCTTTTACTGCAACATGCCTGGTGGTAAGGTCAGTTACCGAGACGAAAGACGACCTCCGTAAAACTCGTTTACTGCGGGTGGGCAACATGAGCAAGGATCACGCGGCGCCAGTCGAATACGGCGCCGCCGTCGACCGCTATCTCGCCGCGGCGGGTCTCGGCACCGCGTCCCGCCGCATCTACCGCATCTCCCTGCTCGGCTGGGCGTGGCCCCTGGTCGACCGGCGCACCCCCACCGGCCGCGACCGCAGAGGCGCCCACCCCCCGGCCGTCCCGCTCGCCCTGCTGGACGACCCGCAGACCCCGAAACGCCTGCGCCGAGGATTGACCGACCGCTCCACCACCGCACAACCGAGCACACTCATCCGCGAGTTGGCCTGCCTCCGCGCAGCCACGGCCTGGTGGCTGGCCCAGGGCTGGATCGCCACGGACCCGGCCCTCGACCTGGTCCAGCCACCCGCCCCTGCCCAGCCCCAGTCCCCCGGCCGCGCCCGAGCCGCGCTGGCCCTGCGAGCGCCCCTCAGGGAGCTGGCCCTCTGGTACCTCCTCCACGAGTCCCGCGCCCCCGTGGAACACGTACTCGCCCTGGACATCGACCACTTGGACCTCCCTGCCCGCCGCACCAGGGCCCACCCGACCGTCCACCTGAGCTGGGGCGAGGGCACGGCCCGACTCCTCCCCCTCCTCCTCGCCGGCCGCACCGCGGGCCCGGTGTTCGTCACCGCGCGCAGGGCTCCCGCCGCCACGCCCCCGGCGGACCGCTGCCCGGTGACCGGCCGTGGCCGTCTCTCCTACCGCCGGGCGGCGGAACTCTTCACCGCCGCGACCAGGCCGCTCGACCCCTCCGGCCACGGCTGGACCCTGCTGGCCCTGCGCGACCGCGCCGGGCCGGCGACGCCCTGACCTACCCCGGCCCGTCCAGCACCGCCCTCAACTGGTGCAGCCGCACCGCCAGATGGAGGCGCAGCGCGGAGTCCGCCGAGCGCCAGTCGTCGCCGAGGAGGGCCGTGATGCGGTCCAGGCGCTTCAGGAGGGTGTTGGTGTGCACATGGAGGGCGTGGGCGGCCCGGCTGAGGTTTCCGGCGTGGGCGAAGTAGGCGGCGACGGTGCTCACCAGGTCGGTCGAGCGGCGCCGGTCGTAGTCGAGGAGGGGGCCGAGGGAGTCGGTGACGAACCCCTCCAACTCCTGTGCGCGCCGGGGGTCGAAGACGAGCCCGTACATCGCGTAACGCCGTGTGGTGGCGCCCCGGTCCGTCTCACCGAGGCTGCGCATGACGTCCAGGCAGCGTACGGCCAGCGTGCAGGAGTGGGCGCGGTCGTGCCCGGTGATCCGGTCGGCGACCACGAGTACCGGCGTGCCGAGCCTGCGGCGCAGCCGTTGGTGCAGCGTGCGTACCGCGGCCTCGGGGTCGTCGGCGCGCAGCAGCATCGTCGCCCGGCCCAGGTGTTCGCCCGCCAGGCCGGACAACTCGGTCGAGAGGACGTGAAGTTCACGGATGACGTCGGCGGTGGAGCGGCCGGGGCAGTCGACGGTGACCAGGACGTCGAGCCGGTCGACGTCGACTCCCCGCGCGAGCGCTCGGTCGCGCAGTGCCGGATGGACTTCCCGGAGCGGCGGATGGGACAGCAGCTCCATGAGCAGTTCGCCCCGTACCCGCTCCTCGGCCTCCACTCGGGCGTCCCGCAGGAGTGCGAGCAGGCCCGTGATCTGGGCCGAACGCTCCAGCATCCGGACGTCCGCCGACTCGGTGACCGCCCGCCGCCGCAGGGAGAGGGAGCCGAGGTGGCTGCCCCCAGCCTGGATGGCGGCCACGCTGAGGACCGTTCCGTCGGCACCCGCGCCGTGGACGCACCGGCCGGTCCGGCGGGCCTGCTCCAGCAACTCCCCTTCCAGGCGCGGGTCGTCACCCACGGTCTCCGCCCCCGAGGAACGGGTGGCCACCACCTCGTCGTCCCGGTTCCGGATGGTGACCACGCCCTCCAGGTGGTCGACCAACGACTGCGCGATGTCGCCCGGCCCGCCCCCGGTCAGCACCACTTGGGTCAGTGCCTCGTGCACGGCGGCGGCCCGTTCCATCGTGGCGACCTGGTCCTCGATGACGCGGTACGCGTCCTGGAGCCGCTGGAGCGCCACCCGGCTCTCGTCGTACAGCCGGGCGTTGTTGAGCGCTATCGCGGCATGGTCCGCGAAGGCGCTGAGCAGGGCGACCTCGTCCTTCTCGAAGGGACGCTCGGTGCGGTCGGCGGCG
The DNA here is from genome assembly GCF_055562575.1 of Streptomyces sp. NPDC018263. NCBI lineage: Bacteria > Bacillati > Actinomycetota > Actinomycetes > Kitasatosporales > Streptomycetaceae > Streptomyces > Streptomyces sp. NPDC018263. Next base: position 155,759 of record NZ_JBVHFA010000002.1, on the reverse strand, counting down.
AAGAGGACGCCGATCACGCGGTCGCCCACCAGGAGGGGCACTCCGAGCAGTGCGACGAGCCCCTCGTCAAGGACCAGCCGGTCGAAGACGGGGTCGCGGTGGAAGCCGTCGGCGTTCCGGTAGTCGCTGACCCAGACGGGCGCCCTGGTCTCGATCACCCAGCCGCCGAGCCCGGCCCCGGCGGGCATGCGCGCGGAGGAGAACTCCGACGAGATGGTGCCGGCCGACGCTCTGAGAGCGAGGGCGCCGTCCGCGTCGCGGAGCGAGAGGTAGACGAAGTCGCTGCCCATCAGCTCGTGCGCCTCCCGGACGATCGACGGGAGCACCTCGTCGACCTCGCCCAGCACGGTCAGCGAGCGGGCCGTGGCGTACAGGCTGCTCAGCTCGCGTTCGCGGCGCAATCGGTAGGCGGCGAGTTCGCCCCGGCCGTCCTCACTCACAGGCTCGGAGTCGCTGTGTGCCATCGCTCGCCTCCAAGGAGCAGGGAGGTGGTGGATTCACCCACCCCTGAGGTGCGAGGAGTGTAGCGAATACCCATCTCCCAAAGCGCTTGCTCAGCCCTACTCTCGCCCCACACAGAGCTGTGACACATGTCCCGACCGGCCGGCGGGCGTCCCCGCACACACCCCTGACCAGAACCGGAGGGATGCCTCCCATGGCCTCATCCGCGCAGGCACACGTCCAGGGCGACAACTCCGACCACACCACCGCGCCCGTACGCCGTACCAACTGGAAGCTGCTGGCGGCCGGGCTGACCGGCAGCTCGATCGAGTGGTACGACTTCTTCCTCTACGGCACGGCGGCGGCGCTGGTCTTCCCGCACGTCTTCTTTCCGCACTCGTCCGCCTTCATGGGCACGCTGCTGTCCTTCAGCACCTTCTGGGCCGGGTTCGTGGCCCGGCCGCTGGGCGGGCTGCTCGCCGGGCACTTCGGTGACAAGCACGGCCGTAAGCCCACGGTGGTGGCGTGTCTGATCGGCATGGCCACCGCGACGTTCCTCATCGGCTGTCTGCCGAGCGCGGCGAGCGTGGGCGTGCTCGCACCGGTGCTGCTGGTGCTGCTCCGCTTCGTCCAGGGGGCGGCGGCGGGCGGCCAGTGGGGCGGCATCGCGCTGCTGCTCACGGAGTCGGCGCACCCCAAACGCCGTGGTTTCGCGGGCACGTTCGGCCAGACGAGCGTCCCGGTCGCGGTCATCATCGTGAACCTCGTCTTCACCACGACCGGCTATGTCATGTCGAGCGACGCGTTCCTGGACTGGGGCTGGCGCGTCCCGTTCCTGCTCAGCGCCGTCATGTTCCCGGTCGTTCTGCACATCCAGAACAAGGTCGAGGACACCCCCGACTTCCGCGAACTCCAGGAAGCGGCGGCCCGGCGGCCGGAGGCGAGCGTGGTCCGCGCCCCGCTCACCGAGGCCGTACGCCGCAACTGGCGTACCGTCCTGCTCGGTTGCGGCACCCTCTCCGCCACCAACAGCCTGTTCTACGTGAGCATCACCGGCCTGCTCAGTTACGGCACGACGACCCTGCACATGGACCGGGACTCCCTGCTCACCGTCACCCTGCTCAGCTCGGCCCTGATGGCCGGGATACTCCCCTGCGCCGGCCACCTCTCCGACCGCTTCGGCCGCCGCAACCTGGTCCTGGTCGGCGGACTCGGCGTGGCAGCCTGGGCGTTCCCGTACTTCGCGCTGGTTGACACGGCCTCGGCGCCTCTGGTCTTCGTCGCGATCACCGTCGGCTTCCTCTTCCAGGGGCTCACCTACGGACCGATGGCGGCCTTCCTGGGTGAGCTGTTCGCGCCCAACGTCCGCTACTCCAGCGCCTCTTTGGCCTACCAGCTCTCCGCCATCGTGGTCAGCGGCGGTACGCCGGTCCTGATGACCGCCGTCGTCGCGAAGACCGGGACGACCACGCTGGTCGCCGCGTACATCGCCCTGATGGGCCTGATCACCTTTGTTTGCGCCTGGTTCCTGCCCGAGACGAACCCGGCCGAGGTGCGCCGCGACCCCGAGGCGCTGCCCGGGGCGCACCTCTACTCCTGACCGGCCGGAATCCCCAACGACGAGGAGCCACAGCCATGTTCACCCCCGAACCGGGGTTCCCGCTCGGTGACATCCCCGCGGCCCACGCGGCCGAACGCCCCGACGCCGTCGCCGTCCGCTCCGGCGGCGCGGAACTGACCTGGGAGGAGCTGTACCGGGCGAGCGATGCCGTCGCGCGCGGTCTGAAGCGGTCCGGCGTCGAGCGCGGTCACATCGTCCCCCTCATGCTGCCGAACGGCGTGGACGTCGTGGTGGCGGCCTTCGCCTGTCTCAGACTCGGCGCGGTGCCCCAGCCGTTGTCGACCAGGCTGGCACCGGCCGAGGAGCGGGCGATCCTGGCGCTGTCCGAGCCGCCGGTCGTCGTCGGCCTTCAGGAGGGCACGCTCGACCGGGCCACGACGGTGGCCGAGCTGCGTCGACTGGGCGTCGGCGCGGGCGAGTTGACGACCGAGGTCGGTCCCTCGTGGAAGGCGCCCACCTCGGGCGGCTCGACCGGCCGGCCGAAGATCATCCTGTCGGGGGCGGAAGGGGCGTTCAACCCGTTCGACATGGAGGCGTGGGGACTGCGCCCCGGCGAGCAGTCCCTCATCACCGCTCCCGTCCACCACAACGCCCCCTTCTCGACGGCCATGACGACGTTGTTCAACGGCGGCACGGTCACCCTCCTGGAGCGGTTCGACGCCGAACGGGTGCTGGCCGAGGTCGAACGGCACGCGATCACCTGGGTGTACCTGGTGCCGACCATGATGCGCCGCATCCTGGCTCTCCCGGAACGGGTCCGCGACCGCTACGACCTCTCCTCCCTCGTGTCGGTCTGGCACTGCGCGGAACCCTGCCCGCCCGCCACCAAGCAGGCGTGGATCGACTGGCTGGGCGCGGACCGCGTCTGGGAGCTGTACGCGGGTACCGAGGCCCAGGCCGGCTGCACGATCTCCGGTACCGAGTGGCTGGCGCACCGGGGCTCGGTGGGCCGTCCCACCTGGGGCGAGATCAAGATCGTGGGTCTCGACGGCACACCGGTCACGGAGCCCGGAGTTCCCGGTGAGATCTTCATGCGGGTCGCGGCTGGCAAGCCGCCCGCCTTCCGGTACCTGGGGGCCGAGGTCCAGGAGACCGACGGCTGGTCGACCCTCGGCGACATGGGCGAGTTCGACGCGGACGGCTATCTCTACCTGCACGACCGCCGCTCCGACATGCTCCTGGTCGGCGGGGTGAACGTGTACCCCGCCGAGATCGAGGGCGCCCTCACCGAGCATCCGCACGTCCTGTCCAGCGCGGTCATCGGCCTGCCGGACCCGGACCGGGGCAACCGCGTCCACGCCATCGTCCAGATCGAGGAGGGGCGTACGACCACCCCGCAGGAGATCACCGACTTCCTGGCCACCCGCCTGTCGCCCCACAAGCGGCCCCGCTCGATCGAGCTGGTGACGGAACCGCTGCGCAACGCGGCGGGCAAGCTGAGGCGCTCGGCGTTGCGGGCGGAGCGTCTGAACTAGGTGTACTGACCCGCAGCGTTGTTCACGCGGCTGATGGGTGGGTGGCCACCCGTGTGGAACTCGGCGGCAGTTGATACATGGCATAAGGCGGCGGACCAGGACCGGCGCCCCCGCGACATGCCTCAGGCCCACACCGCCCTGACCACGGCGTGGCCCGCCGCAGCCGCCCGACCGTAGAACCCTTGGAGGCCCTTGTGATGGTCGAAGAACTCCTGCCTGACCTGCGCTTCGTCCGAGCCGGCCCAGACGAACTTGGCACCGGCGACGTTCCACAGCTCGTCGAACGAGACACGTGCGAGGAAGCCCGCGGCCTGTGACACCCCGGGCGGCTCCAGAATCCCCAGGGGCGGATCGGAGGGGTCGGCATCGGCGCTGTGTGCCACTGGCCGCCCGCCGTAGATCGGCAGCTCCCGAGAGTCGTCGGCATCCGCATCGAGGACATCGGCAGCGGAATACAGGTCATTGACGGAGCCCCAGACCTTGTCGATCGACTCGGCGATGCCTGCCGCGTACTCGTCGGGGTGGTTCTCCCAAGCCTTCCGCATGAACGCCGCGAGCCAGGTGTGGTCGTCCCGGATCTCGGCCTCCGCGACGGCGCGCATGTGCATGTGCATGCTCACGGCGACGAGTCCTCCCAGTTCGGCGGCCCGCCTGCCGGGCCAAACGGAGAGAACCCACTCGGTGAGGTCGCGCCACCCGGAGGCGTACCGCCTTCCGTGATGCTCACTCATTCAGCCGATGGGTTCGATCACCGTAAATGAATTTCCGGCATTTACTCTGCGAAAACCCCGTCGAAGCCCCTCCATCGGAGATCGCCCATGAATGAGCAGCAGAATGCGAAGGAACTTCCCCGGCGGCAATTCGTCGCCCTCTCCGGCGTCCTCGGTGCCGGCGCGCTCCTGACCGGCGCGGCCGCGTTGAGCGGCGGTACGGCCGTGGCGGCGAACGGCGGCGGAGCCGGTCCGGCCCCCGATCCGTGCCCCACCACACCCCCGCCGCCGGGCGGCGCCGACCCATGCCCGCCCGTCAGCCTCCAGGGCGTCTGCGGCCGACCCACGGACAACGACCCGCTGTGGCACGACGTCCAGTACTGCACCAGCGGAATCGTCCCCCCGCCGCCGCAGACCCGGCCGGACTGCCTGAAGATGACCCCGAATTACATCGTGCTGCACGGAAAGCCGGAGACGACGCACAACTATCTCCTGCTGCCGACGTGCCGCGTCACGGGTATCGAATGCCCGTTCCTCGTGACCAGCGGCCCGGCGAACTACTGGCACGAGGCGTGGGAGAACGCCCGCGCCGGCGGAGACGTCCCCGTGCAGTACGCGAACATCGGCCTGGGCATCAACTCACAGGGCGCCCGGCGCTACAACCAGCTCCACATCCATATGGCCGGCGTCCGCGCGAGCACCCAGCGGCGCCTCCAGGAACTCGAGTCGCAGGGCCGTATGGCCACGTCCGCCTCGCAGTGGGCCAACCCGGCCAACCAGGCCCCCGTCACCGGCTCGGCGGGCGACCGCGTGTACCGCATCCTCCGGCTGCCCAACCTGCGGGACAACCTCTTCAGCCTGCTCTACACCAACGTCGTCCGGCCCAACTCGCTGAACATGGCCGACCAGACGATGATCGTGGTCCCGAAGATGACCGCCACCGGGTTCGCCGGCGCCTTCTACATCCTCAACAGCGACACATCGCTCCACGACGGCACGAGCACATGCGACTACCTGCTCGTGTATAGCTGACGCACATGTGCTGGGCGGCCACATGGGGCCGCCCAGGGTGGCGCGCTACAAGCCGTCTCCGGCCCGCTCCTCCAGGACTCCCGCCAGTGCCGACGCGACGAGGGCGACTGTGCGGTCCTCGTCGTGGGCGAGTCGGCGCAGGATCTCCAGCGGAGTGGTTCCCTCCAGTTCGACCAGGGCCTGGATCAGACGGACACGGGTCGCGGAGTCGGCGGTGGGGGCGGCCAGTTCGTCGGCCAGGAGGGTGGTGATCCGGGTCGCGGAGTCGGGGTCCCGGGAGAGGGCTCCCAGGGCTTCGGCCGCGTCCACGTCGCTGGTGCCCTCCACCACCATGCGCACGAGCGTCGGCACCGCCGCCGCCACCCCCTGTCCGCCCAGCGCCAGCGCGGCTTGTCTGCGTACGAGGGCGTCCGGGTCCGCCAGCCGGTCCGTGAGCACCGCGATGGCACCTGGCACCTCGGTCATCTCGGTGATCGCCAGCACCGCGCGCCGCCGGATGTCGATGTCCTCGGAGCGTGCGGCGGCGGCCAGCGCCGCCACACCGTCGTCCCCTGTCCGGGCGAGAGCCCAGCGCAGGGCGCCGGCGACATGAGGATCGGACTCGGTCAGTACCGCCCCGGCCAGCAGCTCAGCCGGGACCGGCGTGCCCTCCGGCCGGGTGAGGACGGCCTGCTGTCTGCGGGCGGGGCTGGTCGAGTCGAGTTCCCGCATGAGTGCGACGACGCGGAGGACGTCCTGCCAGCCGGTGGGCGCCGAGGCGTCGATGACCCGGAGTCGTTCAAGCAGCTCCCGCTCGCGCGCCAGGCGGTCCTCCGTCCACCGGATGAGGTCGCCGACCAGGGCGGACGGTGTGAAGGCCGGGTCCTCCAGCGCACGCCCGATCTGCTTGAGCGACAGGCCGAGGGAGCGCAGGCTCTCGACGTGGAAGATCCTGCGTACGTCGTCGGCCGAGTACTCGCGATACCCGCCGACGGTCCGCCCGGTCGGCCGCACGAGCCCCAGGGCGTCGTAGTGCCGCAGCATCCGCGCACTCACCCCGGACCGACGGGCCACCTCACCGATGAGCAACGTACGGCCTCCTAGGCTTTTGCGGCCCCGCGCTCCGGGCCGAGTACGACCGTACGCTTCGCCTCCTCGATGGCCGCGTCGAAACCTCGGTCGGGGTCCCGTCGCAGCGACTCGGTGGCACGGGCGTGCGCCGCCACGTCCGGGTCAGGGTGCTCGGTGGCCGACTCCAGTACGGGCCGGCTCTCGTCGCCAAGGTCGACCAGTGCCCGGCTGAGGCTCAACCGCACGTCCCGACCACCCCGCCCGAGCTGCCGAACCAGCTCCTCGGCGAGCCCCCGCTCCTCCCCCTCGGGCACGAGCACGACGGCCACGCGCCAAGCGGTCCGAGCCACTTCCTCATCGGGATCGCGCAGGAGATCACGGGTGATCCAGCCCCACGTGCTCCTGTCATCGACCTTGGAGAGCGTGTGCAACGCCTGACTACGGGCCTGACCGCACTCGGAGTCCAACTCCTGCCGGAGCCGGGGCAGCGTGATCTCCGGCGCGAGGCGGGTCAGCGCCCAGGACAACATGTCCCGTACGAAGAAGTCGGGCTCGATGGCGCAGCGCTCGACGAGGGCTTCCAGGAAGAGCGGGTCGGGGTTCGAGCCGGCCGCGAGGGCCGCCTTGAGCCGAACCGATGTGTCCTCGGCACCCATAGCCTTGACCAAACGAGTGTGCTGAGCGGTCATGTCGATCGGAACCACCTCCAGCACCCCAGTGGAAACGTTGCCACCGTGTCAGGGTCAAATCCGCCGTGCTACAGGCCCACGTCCCGGCTGCGGATGTCCTCCATCGACTCGCGACGGACCAGGAGGCGGGCCAGGCCGTCGCGCACGGCGACGACCGGAGGGCGGCCGACGAGGTTGTAGCCGGAGGCCATGGAGAGGTGGTATGCGCCGGCAACGGGTACGGCGAGCAGGTCGCCCGGGCGTACGTCGGCGGGCAGTTCTACGTCGGCGGCGAGGATGTCGCCGGCCTCGCAGTGCCGGCCCACCACGGTGACCCGTGCCGGGGCGGCGGTGCTGTGGCGGCCGATCAGGCGGGGTGCGTACCGGACGCCGTAGAGGGCGGGCCGGGGGTTGTCGCTCATGCCGCCGTCGACGGCCACGAAGAGCCGGTCGCCCGTGTGCTTCACCGCCAGGACGCGGTACACGGCGATCCCGGCGGGGCCCGCGATCGCCCGCCCCGGCTCGATGATCAGGCGGGGGACGGGGAGCCGGGCCCTCGCGCAGGCTCGGGTGAGTTCGGCACGGACCTCGCGTGCCAGCGCGGTGAGGTCCAGCGCCTCCTCGCCGGGACGGTAGGCGATGCCGTGACCGCCGCCGAGGTCCAGTTCGGGCAGGGCCAGTCCGTGCCGCTCGTACAGGCGGGCCATGAGGGCGACGAGGCGGCGTACGGCGGCCAGGTAGGGCTCGGCGGTGGTGATCTGTGAGCCCAAGTGGCAGTGCAGGCCCGTCAGTTCCAGTTGCGGCTGGTCGATGATGCGGGCGATCGCGTGCTCGGCGTAACCGTCCGTGGTCGACAGGCCGAACTTCTGGTCGTCGGTGCCGGTACGGATCTTCTGGTGTCCGCCGGCGCTGACGCCCGGCACCACCCGGACCATGACCTTCTGATGCCCGTCCGGTCCCACGGCCGCGGCGAGCCGGGCGATCTCCGAGGGGCTGTCGATGACGATCCGGCCGACCCGCAGGCGCAGGGCCGTCTTCAGGTCGCGGGGGGACTTGGCGTTGCCGTGCAGCACGATCCGCTCGGGCGGGAAGCCGGTGATGAAGGCGAGTTCCAGCTCTCCGGCGGAGCACACGTCCAGCCCGAGACCTTCCTCGTCCATCCAGTGGGCCATCGCGCGGCACAGGAACGCCTTGGCGGCGTACAGGACTTCGGCGTCAGGGAAGGCGTCGCGGTAGGTGCGGCAGCGGTCGCGTACCTCGGCCTCGTCCATGACGTAGACGGGCGTACCGAAGCGGTCGGCGATCTCGGCGAGCGGTACGCCACCCACGGAGAGGCCGGTACGCGGGGTGTCGGTGGTGGATGAGGGCCACACCGACAAGTCGGCACGGAGGGTGGCGGGTTCGTGAACGGTGGTCATGGTGTCTGCCCCTCTCAGGCGATACGCAGCACGCCGGCGGAGGCCAGGGGCGTGACGGGGGTGACCGGGGCTGGAGCCGGGGCGGTGAACTGCGGGTCCACGACGACCGAGGTGACGCCCAGCGGGTCGGTGAGCGCGCGCAGGGCGGGCTCGGCGAGACGGATCGCCTCCTGATCGTCCCCGAGGGTGGCCTTCAACCGGCCCATGGACGTGAAACCGACGGCGGTGCGCTCGCCGAGCGCGGTCCGGAAGAGCCGGGCGGCGCATCCGAAGGGACCCGGCCGGACCGGGACGTACAGGGGCCCGGCCGGGAACCGATCGGAGGGCTCAGGATCGTCACCGAAGAGGAGTTCTGCCATGCGGTGCCTCCCGAAGGCGTACGGAAGAAGCGGGTGGGAGGCCCCGGCCGCGGGGAGGCGGACCGGGGCTCGCACTCGACGGTATGCCCCGCCCCTCCCCCCTCCGTCCCGCCCCTGACGCGACACTGACACCGGCGGGGGCGGCCTTGACGGATCACTGACGCGGATGGTGAGGGGGCGAGCGGAGTCCGGTCCCGACTCGGAGCGGAAGTTCCGAAGGACGGCCGACCGCTCGCTCACCCCGTACAGCGACCGCCGCGTCCACGCCGCATCGGCAGCCTGCACGCCAGGGCTGCTCCCGCGCGGCCCTCGGTAGGTGATGCGGAGCAGATGCAGGAATCCACGGGAACGTGCGGCGCCCATCGCCCTGGCGGCCGTTCACCATGATGGCGACGCGGACGCGGGTGGTCGCTGTAGATGATCTCCGCGTCGGTGACCTGCGCAGGGATGCCCAGGAGGACCGTCTCAGCACCTGACTGGGCGACATATGTGGCGATGCGCCAGGTTGCGGAACCCGCGGGCTGTCGGTTGCCTCGTGGACAGAGCGCGAAAGATGCGCCGCGCCGGGTAGGCCGGACACCGTTCCGTTGGAGGATTCATATGCGTTACAGACACATAGGTGCAGGTATCGGCCTGACTCTCGGCGCCCTCGGACTGCAGATACCGGTCGCTGCGGCCGAGGACTCGGATGTCCGTATCCACCCGTGGAACGCCGCGCCGGGCTCCACGGTCACGGTCAGTACGAGCGCCTGCGACCCCGACGCGGACTACGGCAAGGGGCGGTCGGAGCTTGGCGGGGATTTCCACCTCTTCCAGAGTGACGAGGAGGGGGAGCTCACCGGCGAGTTCCAGATCCCGGAGGGAGCCAGGGCGGGCAGTGACACCGTCACCCTGAAATGTCCGCCACTGACCAAAGTCACGGAGACGTACCAGGTCACCGGTCACTCTCCGAAGGGCTCGGTCAACGCCGGATTCGGGCCGGCCGAGGACACCGGCGCGGGGCTCGCCCTGGGCGGCGGACTGCTGGCCACGGCCGCCGCGGGCGGGCTGGTGCTGATGCGGCGCCGCCCGGACGACATCCGAGCCTGACCGTCGAGCCTGGCGATGGCACCTGGACTCGGGCTGAGACTCGGACGTCGTATCAGCGCTTCCGGTGATCCGTACCTGTGCGCACGGCTCGGCCTGGCCTGCGCCATGGTGGCGGGTACGGTGCTGCTGATCTCCGGCGTGAGCGAAGAGGGCCCGTCCCAGCGCCGGCCGCCGCAGGCGGGCTCGACCGCTGTGCACTCCGGCCGCCCCCCAGGAGCCACTGCGGACCCGGCCCGCCTCGCGGTCCCTGCGCTGGCTCCCGCGGAGCCGGTCCGGCTGCGGATCGATGCCATCGGCGTGAACGCGCCGATGGCACGAGTGGGGCTCGACGCGGCCGGGGCGCTGCGGGCCCCGGCCGCGTCGACTCCCGGCGTCGCCGGCTGGTACGGCGACGGCACGCCTCCCGGCTCAGCGGGAACTGCCGTCGCCACCGGGCACGTGGACACCCCCACCGGCGGCCCCGGCGTCTTCTACGACCTCGGCGACCTCACCGAGGGCGCGACCATCGAGATCAGCCGAGCGGACCGGCGGACAGCGGTGTTCACCGTCCGCGCCGTCGAGCTGCACGACCGGAAGAACTTCCCCAGCGAGAAGGTCTACGGCAGTACCGGCCGGCCCGAACTCCGGTTGATCACCTGCGGCGGCCGCTACGTCAAGGGCACCGGCTACCAGAGCAACATCGTGGTCTACGCGACGCTGACAGGCGTGACGTAGGCCGAGCGGCAACTCCCCCATGCAGGCGGCAGGAGTAGCCCTGCGGCGGGTCAGCAAGTACGAGGGAGCCCGCGGCGCGGCAGTGGCCGAAGGTGTGAGGCGGCCGTGAGACGACGAAGCCCCGGTTCGTCGTCCTCGGGCTCTCCGCCGACGACGGGCGGCCCGGGTTCAGCAGGGGCCGTACCGATCCGTAGGCACCCGTCCGTGCCGAACAGCTCGATCAATTGCGACAGATGGGCCCGCGCCGCACTGCGGACGGGGTCCTCTCCCGTCACACCACCATCGACCGAACAGGCGGCGCTGGACGCCCCCCACCCTGGCCACCGCGAACGCCGTTTTCACCGAGGCTGGTTGAGGCGGTCAGGGGTTGTCAGTGGCGGGTGAAAGTATCACCGGCATGGTTCTCGTACGTACTACTCCGCCGCGGCCCGTGGACGTGACCGCGGTTTTTCCCGAACTGGCGCCGTTGGCGCGTCCCGCGATTCGGCTGCACCCTCGCCCCGGATCGCCTTCGGTCGGGGAGAGCTCGGTCGGGGGCCCGTTGCTGTGGCCGGCTGAGGAGCCGTGGCCGCACTGTGCAGCCTCGCACCTGCACGTGGACAGCGGGTTCCGCCAGTCGCCGGCCGATGTGCGGCTCAAGAGACGCATGCAGGCCCGGTGGCACAGTGATCACAACGGCCGTGGGACAACGCCCGAGGAGGCGGCGGCCAAGGAGCGGAACGCCGCGATGCTCGCGGAGCGATTCACCGCCGGCCCTCCCCCCGCGGACTGCCCGGTCCCCATGCTGCCCGTGGCCCAGCTATATCTGCGCGACATACCCCTGTTGCGGCCGCCCGGCCAGGCCGATCTGCTCCAGGTCCTGTGGTGCCCCTACGACCACGAGCCGCATCACAAGCCGTCGACCGCACTGTTCTGGCGGTCCGCCGCCGAGGTCGTCGACACCCTCGCCACACCGCCCGAACCGTACGAGGTGAACGATGACGGCTATCTGCCGGAGCCGTGCGTGCTCGCACCGGAAGCGATCACCGAGTACCCCAACAGCCTCGATCTGAGCCCGCAGATGCAGCGGATGGTGGAGGACTTGAGCAGATGGCAGGCGGCCGGCGCCGATCTGGACGGCTCCGAGCACGCGGACTGTCCGCAGGACTTCTACAACGTCCATCTGGCTGACGCGCCCGGCTGGAAGGTCGGCGGCTGGCCTCCGTGGGGCCGCACCGATCCCAACCCCCGCCACTGCGCTGTCTGTGACGCGCGGATGGTCCCGCTGCTGACCATCGCCTCCCGCGAATGGGACGGCGGTGAGGGGCACAGTTGGGCGCCGTGCGAAGAACAGGCCGCCGCCCGCGCCGCCGGGAATTGCTGTGGCCAGAGCCCGGCGGGGCCGACCAAGGTCGAAGTCGGCAGCACCGACAACATGCAGATCTACATCTGCCCGACCTCCCCCGAGCATCCGCACACCGACCTGATCCGATGAGCTGCCGGTTCCCCCGCTGGCCCCGAGAACGGCTGAGGGCCGGTGTCAGATTTCTCTGATACCGGCCCTGAGCTGCGACTCTCACAAGTCGGGACGACAGGATTTGAACCTGCGACCCCTTGACCCCCAGTCAAGTGCGCTACCAAGCTGCGCCACGTCCCGAGGTGATCCGGCGGAGCGTTCCGCGTGATCACGCAGGTCAACCCTACCGCACCCGCGGCGGTGCCCGGTCACTTGATGAGGGCGTTGGCGATGACCACGACGAAGCCGAGGAGGGCGTCGGCGAGGCCGATGAGGAGGGCGGCGGGCCAGCGGCGGGAGGCCCAGCGGGCGGTGATCACGCCGAGGGTGAAGAGGATGGCGATGTTGAGGTAGAGCGCGGGGTACTCGACGTCGCCCGGCGGCCACCACCCCCACCCCGCGCCGGCCAGCAGGAGCACGGTCGGCAGGACGGCCGCGACGAGCGGCCACTCGTCGCGCAGGGCGCGCAGCACCTCGCCCCGGCGCCGGGGGCCGCGTTCGGCGATGTGGTGGGCGTAGCCGTGGGCGAAGGCGGAGGCGAACGCGGTGACCAGCACCCACAGCGCGTCGTAGCGGCGGCTGGCCGCCGTGCCGTGCCCGTGCTGGGTGAGCGCGGCGACCAGGGAGCTGGCCAGGACGGCGCCGTACACCCCGCCGAACAGGACGGACTCGCGGGTGTCGCGCCGCGGCCGGGGTGCGCCGGTCTCCGCCGTCGGGTCAGCAGCCATGCCTCCCACGATCACCCGGCCCTCGCGCCCCCGCACGCCGGTGTGCACCGGTCAGGGCCGCGCACCAGGGTTGACACCCGGCATTTGTCCGCACAAAGGTGGGCCCGGCAGATGTGGATCTGGTCCGGAGAAGGGCTGTCATCGTGGATGCGCTGGGTGTCGCCGTCGTCGGTTTCGGCTGGATGGGCCGGGTGCACACCCGGGCGTACGCCCGTCTGCCGCACCACTACCCCCGGCTCCCCCTGCGCCCTGAGCTGGTGACGGTCGCCGAGGAGGTGCCGGGGCTGGCGGAGGAGGCGGCCGCGCAGTACGGATTCGCCACCGCCACCCGTGACTGGCGCGAGGTCGCCGCCGACCCCCGCGTGGGCGCCGTCAGCGTCACCGCGCCGAACTTCCTGCACCGCGAGATCGGCGTCACGATGGCGCAGGCGGGCAAGCACCTCTGGATCGAGAAGCCGGTCGGGCTGAGCGGAGCGGACGCCCGCGCGGTCGCGGACGCGGTGGCCGCGGCGGGTGTCCAGGCGGCGGTCGGCTTCAACTACCGCAACGCGCCCGCCGTGGAGGCCGCCCGCGAGCTGATCGCCTCCGGCGGGATCGGCCGGATCACCCACGCCCGCGTCCGGCTGCTCAGTGACTACGCCGCGCACCCGGACGGTGCCCTGACCTGGCGGTACGAGCGCAGCCGGGGCGGCAGCGGGGTGCTGGGCGACCTGGCCTCGCACGGCGCCGACCTCGCGTACTTCCTGCTCGGGGACATCGCGTCGCTGGCCGCCGACACGGCGGTGTTCGTGCCCGAGCGCTCCCGCCCCACCGGCGCCACCGCCGGACACACCCGCGCGGCGGGCGGCGAGCGCGGTCCGGTGGAGAACGAGGACTACGTGAGCTGCCTGCTGCGCTTCGCCTCGGGCGCCCGTGGCGTGCTGGAGGCGTGCCGGGTGTCGGTCGGTGAGCAGAACAACTACGGCTTCGAGGTGCACGGCACCGAGGGCGCGGTGTTCTGGGACTTCCGCCGGATGAACGAACTCCGCGTCAGCCGGGGCGGGTTGTACCAGGACCAGCCGGTGAGCACGGTGTACGTCGGCCCGGGCGACGGCGAGTTCGCCGCCTTCCAGCCCGGCGCGGCCAACGCGATGGGCTACGACGACCTGAAGGTCATCGAGGCGTACCGCTTCCTCCGCTCGGTCGCGGAGGGCAAGCCGTACGGCGCCACGCTCGCGGACGCGGTGCGCGCGGCCGGTGTGCTGGACGCGATGGCGGTGTCGGCCGAGAGCCGGGGGTGGGTCGACCTGCCGATGAGCTGAAGCGCGGCCCCTGTCACAGCACACGCGAGGAGCAGTTGAGCACATGCGTATCGGAATTCTCGGCCTCGGCCGCATCGGCGCCTTCCACGCCGGGACCCTGTCCGCGCTGGACGCCGTCACCTCCCTCGTCGTCGCCGACCCGGTCGCGGACGCGGCGAAGGCGGCCGCCGAACGGTACGGGGCCCAGGTCGCGGACTCCCCGGAGGCGCTGCTCGCGGCCGGGGTCGACGGCCTGGTGATCGCGGCCGCCACCGACGCCCACCCGGCGCTGATCCGGGCCGGGGTCGCGGCGGGGGTGCCGGTGTTCTGCGAGAAGCCGGTGGCCGGCACGATCGCGGAGGGCGTGGCGGTGCTGGACTCCGTGCGGGAGAGCGGGGTGCCGATCCAGATCGGGTTCAACCGCCGTTTCGACGCCGGTTTCATGGCCGCGCGCGCCGCCGTCCGCTCCGGCGAGCTGGGCAAGCTGCACACGGTGCGCTCCACCACCCTGGACCCGGCCCCGCCGCCCGCCGCGTACGTCGCCGCCTCCGGTGGCATCTTCCGGGACTGCTCCGTGCACGACTTCGACATGATCCGCTGGGTGACCGGCCGCGAGGTGACCGAGGTGTACGCGGTCGGCGGCAACCGGGGTGCCGCGTACATCGGGGAGGCGGGCGACGCCGACACCACGAGCGCGGTCCTCACGCTGGACGACGGAACGATCGCGGTGGTCTCCAACTCCCGCCACAACGCGCGGGGTCACGACGTGCGCATGGAACTGCTCGGCTTCGCGGACTCCCTCGCGGTCGGCCTGGACGACCGGCTGCCGATCCGCTCGGCCGAGCCCGGCGTCACCTTCCCCTCGGGCGTCCCGCACGACTTCTTCCTGGACCGCTTCACCGACGCCTACCGCGCCGAACTCACCGCGTTCACCGAGGTGGTGGCCGGTACCCGCCCCTCACCCTGCACGGTCGAGGAGGCGTTGGAGGCGGCCTGGATCGCGGAGGCGTGCACGCGCTCGCTGCGCGAGCACCGGCCGGTGCCCCTGACGGAGGTCCGCGCCGGCTGAGGGCTCGGGCGCGGTGTACGACGGCGGAGTCGAGGCCTCAGCGGTCGACCGGCGGTATCCGGTCCAGCCCCGATTCGCGCATGATCCGCGTCACGGACTCCGCCAGGGCACTGCTCGCGTCGATGACGGTCTCGAGTCCGCCGGGAAGCAGGTCCCGTTCCCGGTACCAGTCGCGCAGGTGGTCGTCGGTGACCTGGGACAGACAGGCCGCGTCGGCCTTCGTCGCGTGCCGGGCGAAGGTCTCGGTGAGCGGCACGTCCAGGTAGTAGCAGCGGGAGACGCCCCGGTGCTCGCGTACGAGGTCCGTCAGCATCGCGGCGTAGCGGTCGGCGTGGAGGATGCCCTCGACGACCGTGTGGAACCCGGCGTCCAGCGCGTAGCGGGCCGTCAGGCCGATCAGGCCGATGTTGGCCGCGCCGGGGCGGTCTCGCTCGCGGAGTACGTCGCGGCGGAGGTTGTCCTGGCCGACGAGGGCGAGGTTGCGGCCGAACCGTTGGCGGAGCCCGGCCGCGATCGAGGACTTGCCCGAGGCGCTGTTGCCCCGGATGACGATCAGCCGGGTCTCGTCGGTGCCGGTCGTCATGAGGGGGCGGGCGCGGGGTGCGGCGCGGTCATGTCGAGCAGGAGGAGCGCGTCGTGTTCGGGGGTGCCGGGTTCGGCGGTGTAGAGGCCGATGCGCTGGCCGGGGGTGGCTTCGACGTGCAGGACCTGGGAGGTGAGGGTGACCGTGCCGACCTCGGGGTGGTGGAAGGTCTTGGTGGCGGGTTTGCGCCGGGTCACTTCGTACCGCTCCCACAGTCCGGCGAACTCCGGGCTCTTGAGCAGGAGTTCGCCGACGAGGTGGGTGAGGTCGGGGGCGTCCGGGGCGGTGCCGGCGACGGCGCGGAGGCGGGAGACGCAGCCGGTGATCTGCTGCTCCCAGTCGGTGAAGAGGTCGCGGGCCGCGGGGTGCAGGAAGAAGTAGCGGGCGAGGTTGCGCTGGGTGGCCGGCCAGTCGGCGATGCCCGCGTAGAGTGCGAGGCCGCCGGGGTTCCAGGCGAGCAGGTCCATGCTTCGGCTGATGACATAGGCCGGGTAGGGGCGCAGCGATTCGAGCAGCAGCTTCAGGTGCGGCCGTACCGTGCGGCTGGGCGCGGGCGGCGGCTCGGGGACGTAACGGGCGGCGCGGGCGGCGAGTTGGCGCAGATGGTGGTGCTCCTGGTCGTCCATGCGCAGGGCGCGGGCGAGCGAGTCGCAGACGGCGGGGCTGGGCCGGGTCTCCTTGCCGCGCTCCAGGCGTACGTAGTAGTCGATGCTGATGCCGGCGAGCGTGGCCAGCTCCTCGCGGCGCAGGCCGGGGGTGCGGCGGATGCCGGGGCCGATGGTGAGGCCGACGTGCCGGGGGCTCGTCCCGGTGCGGCGGGCGCGCAGGAAGCGGCCCAGTTCGGCGCTCTCGCTGTCTGATGCCATTCCCCCAGTCTCCCCCGGCGGGGCGCGTACGAGAGGGGTTCTGTCATTACCCCCGAAGAGCCCGCCCTGCCGCCCGGGGCACCGGCTGGGTGAAGGTGGAGCCCCCTCTTACAGGAGCAGTCATGCGCGCAGCAGTGATGTACGGAGCCGGAGACGTCCGTGTCGAGGACCGGCCCGACCCGAAGATCGTCCAGCCGACCGACGCCGTGGTCCGCACGGTCGCCGCGTGCGTGTGCGGCAGCGACCTGTGGCCGTACGGTTCGATGCCCGCCACCGACACCGGGCGCCCCATGGGGCACGAGTTCCTCGGTGTCGTGGAGGAGACGGGCGCTCAGGTGCGGGGGCTGAAGCCGGGCGACCTGGTCGTGTCGCCCTTCACCTACTGCGACAACACCTGCGACTACTGCGCCGGCGGCCTGCACATCTCGTGCCGCGAGGGAGGCCGGTACGGCTTCGACGGTGTCGACGGCGGCCAGGGCGAAGCGGTCCGCGTGCCCCACGCGGACGGCACCCTGGTCAAGCTGCCCGTGGCCGCCGACTCCGCCCTGGTGCCCTCGCTGCTGGCCCTGTCGGACGTGATGACCACCGGTCACCACGGCGCGGTCACCGCGGGCGTCCGACGCGGTGACACGGTGCTGGTCATCGGGGACGGCGCGGTCGGCCTCTGCGCGGTGATCGCCGCCCGGCGCCTGGGCGCCGAGCGGATCGTCCTGGCCGGCCGCCACGGGCAACGCACGGACCTCGGCCGGGAGTTCGGTGCCACCGACGTCGTCCCCGAGCGAGGCGCGGAGGGCGTAGCCCGCGTCCGTGACCTCACCGGCGGGGTCGGCAAGGTGATCGAGGCCGTCGGCACCCGCGAGGCCCTCGACACCGCCCTCGGTACGGTCCTGGACGGCGGCACGATCAGCCGCCTCGGTGTCCCCCAGTACGAGCAAGGGCCGCTCGGCCGAACGGAGTTCCGGCGCAACGTCACCCTGACCGGCGGCGCGAGCCCGGCCCGCGCCCACATCGAGCACCTGCTGCCCGACGTCCTGGACGGCACGATCGACCCCGGCCGCGTCTTCGACCGTCAATTCCCCCTGGACCAGGCGCCGGAAGCCTACCGGGCCATGGCCGGACGCCGGGTCCTCAAGGCACTCATCCGCCCGTAGGCCGACGTCACGGCAGCTCCGCCACGTCCACGCCCCGCACCTGCGCCAACTCGTGCTTGAGTGAGGCGAGTTCCGCACCGCCCGCCATGTGGTCGGTCAGGTCCTCCAGTGTGATGTCCCCCCGTGCCGCGCCGAGTTCGAGCGTGCCGAGGCGCAGGACGCTGAAGTGGTCGCCGACCATGTAGGCGTGGTGGGGGTTGTGGGTGATGAAGATGACGCCGAGACCCCGCTCGCGGGCGGCGGCGATGTACTTGAGGACCACCCCGGACTGCTTGACGCCGAGCGCGGCGGTCGGCTCGTCCAGGATCAGTACGCGGGCGCCGAAGTGGACGGCGCGGGCGATGGCCACGCACTGGCGCTGACCTCCGGAGAGGGTGCCGATCGGCTGCTCCAGGTCGTCCAGCGCGATGCCCATCTCCCGCAGCTCGCGGTCGGCGGTCTCCTTCATCCGGGCGATGTCCAGCCGGCGCAACGGCCAGGGCCCCTTGGTGAGTTCGGAGCCGAGGAAGAAGTTCCGCCAGACCGGCATGAGCGGGATGGTGGCGAGGTCCTGGTAGACGGCGGCGATGCCCTTGGCGAGGGCGTCGCGCGGGCTGCCGAAGCTCACCGGCTCGCCGTCCACGAGGAATTCGCCCTCGGTGTGCCGGTGCAGCGCCGAGATGATTTTGATCAGGGTGGACTTGCCCGCGCCGTTGTCCCCGAGCACACAGGCGACCCGGCCCGCGTGCACGGCCAGGTCGACGCCGTGCAGGGCGCGCACATTGCCGTACGACTTGCCCGCGTCGCGCAACTCCACCAGCGGGGCGGTGTTTTGGTCGGTCATCTCACTCACCTCCGGGTCGCCGTACGCTGGACCCACAGATTGATCAGGACGGCGCCGAGCAGCATCACGCCGAGGAACGCCTTGAACCAGTCGGGGTTCCAGCCCGCGAAGACGATGCCCTGGTTGACCATGCCGAACATGAAGGCGCCGAAGACCGGCCCGATCGCGGAGCCCGAGCCGCCGGTGAGCAGACAGCCACCGATCACCGCGGCCGCGATGTAGATCAGCTCCTGGCCCACGCCCTCGCCGGACTGCACGGTGTTGAAGGCGAACAGGTTGTGCATGCCGACGAACCAGGCGCCGAAGCTGACCAGCATGAACAGCGTGATCTTGGTGAAGTCGACCCGGACGCCCACCGCGCGGGCGCTCTCCTTGCTGCCGCCGACGGCGAAGATCCAGTTGCCGTACTTGGTGCGCAGCAGCACCCAGGTGGCGAGCACGGCGAAGACCAGCCAGTAGAAGACGGTGATCTTCACCTGGACGCCCCCGATGTCGACCGAGGAGGCGAAGACCGCCTTGGCCTGGCCGAACCCGTCCATGTCGCTGATGTCGTCGGTGGCGACGTTGCCGGTGACCAGCTTGGTCACGGCGAGGTTGACGCCCTGGAGGATCAGGAAGGTGCCGAGCGTGACCAGGAAGCTGGGCAGCTTGGTGCGCACCACCATCCAGCCGTTGAAGGCGCCGATGGCCAGGGAGAGGACGAGGGAGACGAGGACGCCGGTCCAGACGTTCACCGTGAGTTGGTAGCTGAGCATGCTCGCGGTGAGCGCCGAGGTGATGACGGCGACGCCCGAGGACAGGTCGAACTCCCCGCCGATCATCAGCAGCGCGACCGGCAGCGCCATCAGCCCGATGGTGGAGCACTGGTAGAGCACGGTGGCCATCGAGTCGCCCTGGCGCAGCGAGGGCGCGGCGATCAGGAAGAACACCATGACGGCCGACGCGCCCAGGAAGACGCCCACTTCGGGCCGGGCCACCAGCCGCAGCGCGAGCGGCCGCCCGGCGCCCGGCGCCGGACGGGCCACCGGGCCGGAGGCCGGTTCGGTCCGCTGGGCGGTGCTCATCAGCGGGTGCCCTTCGCCGCGAACTCGGCGACCCGGTCCACGTTGGACTTGTCCACGAACGCCGGACCGGTGAGCACCGGCTGCTCGCCGCCCCCGCTGTAGTTGCCGTTGTTCTTGTACAGCCACAGCGAGTCGACGGCCAAGTAGCCCTGGAGGTAGGGCTGCTGGTCGACGGCGAACTCGATGGTGCCCTTCTTGATGGCGCCGGTCAGGTCCTTGTTGAGGTCGAAGGTGGCGACCTCGGCCTTGCCGCCCGCCTCGGCGACGGACTGCACGGCGGTCAGCGCGAAGGGGGCGCCGAGGGTGACGACATGGTCGAGGGAGCTGTCCTGCTTCAGCTTGGCGGTGATGGTGGACTGCACGGAGGGCCGGTCGGTGCCGTTGACGTACAGCGTCTCGGTCTTGCCGGAGAAGGTCTTCTTCACGCCGTCGCAGCGCTGGGTGAGGCCGACGTTGCCCTGCTCGTGGATCACACACACGACGTTCTTGGCGCCGACCTCGTTCAGCTTCTTGCCGAGCGCCTCGCCCGCCACGCTCTCGTCCTGCCCGAAGAACTGGAGCAGTCCGAGCTTCCTCCAGTCGCTGAGACCGGAGTTGAGGCCGACCACGGGTATCTTCGCCGCGTTCGCCTTGGCGATGACGTCCTTCATGGCGCCGGGCTTGGCCAGGGTGAGCGCGATGCCGTCCACCTTCTGGTCGACGGCGTTCTGCACCAGGTTGGCCTGGGTGCCCGCGCTCGGGTCCGCGGAGTAGACGAGCTTGATGTTGTCCTTGGCGGCGGCCGCCTCGGCGCCCTTGCGGACGATGTCCCAGAAGGTGTCACCGGGCGCCTGGTGGGTGACCAGGGCGACCGTCATCCGGGGGGTGTCGGCCTTGCCGGCCGGTGCCCCCGACCCTCCCTCCGCCGCCTTCTTCCCGCCGGAACCGCTGGAGCAGCCGGCGAGGGTGAGGGCCGCGGCGGCGGCCACCGCGACGACGAAGGCCGGTCGGCGCGAGCGCGAGCGAGAAGAGCGGTCCATCTGTCCTGCACCTCACTGTGCTGGGAAGGGTGAGCGCTGTTGCGTCGGGACGGGATACAAGTCCCTGTGCCGTCCGCTGTCAATGGTTTGTCCAGACATGCCGACCGGTCAGCCGGTGAGTGCGGCGAGCTCCCCGAGGACGCGGGCCGCCGGTGCCGGGTCGACCAGCCACTTCAGATGGCTGCCGGCGAGGGTCCGTACGTCGTAGGGGTTGTCCGGGGTCAGCTCGTCGCCCTCGCGGATCAGCCGGTCCTGGAGGGCGAGCGGCATGCTGGCGTCGTCGGCGAGGCGGACGTAGGTCTTCGGGATTCGGCCCCAGGTGTCGGCGCGGGCCCGGTCCGCGGAGGTGCCCGCGTCGAGGTTCTCGTCCGGCTGGAAGGTGTTCAGGAAGGCGAGGAACTCGTCGTCGGTGCCGTCCGCGAGGAAGGCGGCCTTGAGCGCGCCGAGGGCCCCGGGGTCGGCGGTGCGGAAGTTGACGCGGAGCAGGCCCAGTTCGGCGGGGTTTCCGGCGAGGGCCAGGGTGAGCGAGGCGGCGTCCACCGCGGCCATCTCGGGCTCGGCGTAGTAGTCGCCCACGTCCAGGGTGACCGGGCACCACGCGGAGACGTAGACCAGCCGGTCGATCAGGTCAGGGCGCGCGTTGGCGGCGGCGGTGGCCGTGGCGCCGCCCCGGCTGTGCGAGACGAGGATGACGGGACCGTTGGCCTTGGCCCGCTCCAGCACCCCGATCAGGTGGGCCGCGTTGTCGGCGAGCGTGACGCCCTTGATCGCACCGGGCGCGGCGGCGAGGGCCTCGGGGTCCTGCGGGGCCTGGTAGGCGTGCGGGTAGGTCGCCGCGAAGCCGTGGCCGGGCAGGTCGACGGCGACCGAACGGTGCCCGAGCAGGCCCAGCTCGGCCTGGAGCGGCGCGAAGGAGAAGGAGTTGGCGAAGGCTCCATGCACCAGTACGAAGGTCGGCTGCACCGTCTGATCACTCCTGCCCGCGGGACCCGTCGTCGGTGGGCCACCGTAAGCGGCCGAAGATCACCGGCACCAGCGGTAGGAGGCGCTCCGCTTGTGCGGGTGGCGGGTACGCCGAAGCCCGGCGGTCTCCTAGGAGGCCGCCGGGCTCGGGGGCTCAGGCGTCGGCGCGGCGCCGTCGTCCGGCCATCACGGCGTAGACCAGGATGCCGACGAACAGGAACAGCACGCCCTGGTAGACCGCCGCGTAGCCCGCGCCCGCGACCAGCCAGATGGAGAAGCCCGCGGCGACGGCGGCGATCACCGCGTCGCGCACCAGCCGCCGTCCGTCGACCTCGTCGCGGCGGCCGGAGGCGAGGTGGTGAAGCTGCGCGGCCGTGGCCAGCAGGTACGGCACGGTCGCGGTGAAGGTGGTGACCAGCACCAGGACCTCGAAGACGTGCGCCGAACCGGCCATGAAGTTGTAGACGGTCAGCAGCGAGGACAGGACGACCGTCACGCCGACGCCCACGGTCGGCACCCCGCGCCGGCGCCGGGTGAAGGCGGCCGGGAAGAGCCCGTCGCGCGCGGCGGCGTACGGGGTCTGCGCGCTGAGCAGGGTCCAGCCGTTGAGGCAGCCGGTCATCGAGACCAGCGCCGCCAGCGCCACGGCCCAGCCGCCCCAGGTGCCGCCGAACATGGCGTTCACGGCGTCGGAGAAGGGCGCGGTCGACTTGACCAGGCTGGTGTGGGCGACGGTCCCGAAGACCGCGACCGTGCCGAGCAGGTAGACGAGCGCGGCGCCCGCGGTGCCGATCACGGTGGCCCGGCCGACGTTGCGGCGGGCGTCGCTGACCTCGCCCGCGCTGACGGCTGCGGACTCCACGCCGAGGTAGGAGTACAGCAGCAGTGCGGCGGACGCGGAGATCGCGCCGATCGGGCTGCCGCCGCCCGCGTTGAACGGGCCCAGCTTGTCCGGGTCGAAGAAGAACAGCCCGCCGACCGCCACGAGCAGCAGCGGTACGAACTTCAGCACCGTGGAGACGAGCTGCACGGCGCCCACCCAGCGGGTGCCGGCGAAGTTGGCGAGGGCCGGGAGCCACTGGATGACCAGGGCCGCGAGGCACGCGGTCCAGCGGTGGTGGCTGACCGGGATCAGTACGTCGAGATAGCCCACGGCGGCGACGGCGAGCGCGGCGTTGGACACCCAGGTGGTGATCCAGTACGCCCAGGCCGCGAGGAATCCGGCGAAGTCGCCGAACGCCTCGCGGGCGTAGACGTACGGCCCGCCGGTGCGCGGGTCGCGCTGGGCGAGCCGGCCGAAGACCAGGGCGAGCGCGATGGCGCCGACCGTGAGGACGCCGAGGGCGACCAGGCTGACCGTGCCGTAGGGGGCGACGGAGGCGGGGAGCAGGAAGATGCCTCCGCCGATGATGTTGCCCATGACCAGGGCGGTGGCGACGGGCAGCCCGAAGCGGCGGGCGTGCCTGGTCGCGTCGCCGCCCGGTGCCTCGGCCGGGGTGCCGAGGGGGCTCGTCGCCGGAGCGGTCCCGGTGACCTGCATGGGTGGGGGTTACCTCTCGCGGAACGTGCCGTGACCGGCACGGGTGGGGGGACGGGGGTGACCTGGCTCACGGAAAAGGCCAGGTGAACGGGGGTCCCGGAGCACCGGGCCAGCCCAATGGTCGGTGATGCCCCGACTCGCCGCCAAATCACCGCTTCTTGTCCCGTCCCGTCCATGCGATCACGCAAAAACCGCGCTTACGGGGGCTTGACACCGACAGATGTTCACCCATTCCGCCGACCCCGTAATCCCCCTCAGGTCGCTGTCGCCGCGGCCGCCGCCCGGCCCGCCTGCCGTCCGGAGAAGAGGCAGCCGCCGAGGAAGGTGCCCTCCAGCGAGCGGTAACCGTGCACTCCCCCGCCGCCGAAACCGGCGACCTCCCCGGCCGCGTACAGCCCCGGCACCGGTTCACCGGAGGCACTCAGCACACGTCCGGAGAGGTCGGTCTGGAGCCCGCCGAGGGTCTTGCGGGTGAGCACGTTGAGCCGGACGGCGATCAGCGGGCCGGCCGACGGATCGAGGATCTTGTGCGCGGGCGCGGTCCGGCTGAGCGAGTCCCCGATGTAGGCGAGAGCGTTGCGGACACCCATGACCTGCACGTCCTTGGTGTACGGGTTGTCCATCTCGCGGTCGCGGGCCTCGATCTGCCCCTTCAGCCGGGCCAGGTCGATCAGGTTGTCGCCGGTCAGCCTGTTCATCCCGGCGACCAGCTCGGACAGGGTGGTGGCGACCACGAAGTCGGCGCCGTTCTTCTTGAACTTCTCGATCGGCTCGGGCGTCTGCCAGATCCGGGAGAGCAACTGCCAGACGTTCTTGTCGGTGAGGTCCGGGTTCTGCTCCGAGCCGGAGAGCGCGAACTCCTTGGCGATGATCTTCTGTGTGGTCACGAACCATGAGTAGTCGTAGCCGGAGGCGGTGATCGAGCCGAGGGTGTGCAGGGTGTCGTAGCCGGGGATGTCAGGGGTGCCGAAGCGCTTTCCTGTGGCGTCGAACCACATGGAGGACGGTCCGGGCAGGATGCGGATGCCGTGGCCGGGCCAGATGGGGTCGTAGTTGCGCAGCCCCTCGGTGTAGTGCCACATCCGGTCCGGGTTGACGATGCGGCCGCCCGCCCGCTCGGTGATGGCGAGCATCCGCCCGTCGACGTGCGCGGGCACCCCGGTGACCATGGTCTTCGGCGGCGTCCCGAGCCGGGCGGGCCAGTTCTGGCGTACGAGGTCGTGGTTGGCGCCGATGCCGCCGGAGGTGACCACCACGACCGGCGCGCGCAGCTCGAACTCGCCGGTCACGGTACGGGAGCTGGGCTTGCCGCGCGCCGCGCCGCTGGGTTCGAGGACGGCTCCGCGTACGCCGGTGACGGCGCCGCCCGTGGTGACGATGCCGTCGACCCGGTGCCGGAATCTGAAGCCGACCTTCCCGGCCGCCACCGCCGCCCGCACCTTCTTCTCGAACGGCTCGACCACGGCCGGACCGGTGCCCCAGGTGACATGGAAGCGCGGCACCGAGTTGCCGTGTCCGTCCGCGAGTCCCCCGCCGCGCTCGGCCCAGCCGACGATGGGGAACCACTGCACACCCAGCCCGGCGAGCCAGGACCGCTTCTCCCCGGACGCGAAGTCCACATACGCCTCGGCCCACTTGTACGCCCAGTGGTCCTGGCCCGCCGGGTCGGCCACGCCCCGGTCGAACCCGGCGCTGCCCAGCCAGTCCTGCCAGGCGAGGTCGTGGGTGTCCTTGACGCCCATCAGCCGCTGCTCCTCGGAGTTGACGAAGAACAGGCCGCCGAACGACCAGAACGCCTGCCCGCCGAGACTGGCCTCCGGCTCCTGGTCCAGCAGCAGCACCTTGCGTCCGGCGGCGGCGAGTTCGGCCGTGGCGACCAGTCCCGCGAGGCCGTGCCCGACGACGATCGCGTCCGCGTCCTGCGACTCCCCGGCGAAGGCCGGGAAGGCGTGGGCGGACAGCGCGGCCCCGGCGAGCATCCCACCGGTGACGGTGAGGGCGCGGCGACGGGTGATGCCTGTGGGAGCGATGGGGTTGTCCATGGCTGCCTTTCGTCAGGATTTCGTCCACCGGATACCGGCGGTGCGGGGTGACGAACGAAGGCTGCCGAGGCAGGAAGGACGTGCTGACGATCGCCGTCGGCAGGTGTTACCGACGGTAGCCCAGGGGGTGCGGGGCGACCAGTGTCGTGCGTCAACTCTGTTGCGGCGTAAGCGAGTTACGGCCTGCCGGGCGGGGTGAAGGCGTACAGATCGAGGATGTCCGGCAGCGGGGCGACACCCGGTCCGCCGTCCCGCACCCAGCCGAGGATGTCCTCGGTGGCGTCCGCGTCGTTGACGAGACCGAGCCAGACCGGGCGACCCCCGGCCGCGCGTCCGGCGGCGGAGGGCTGGACGACGATCACATTGGCCTGGTCGCACACGTCGAGACAGTCGGATATCCGCACGGGCGCGCCCTCGGCGAGCCGGGCGGTCTGCGCGGCGTGGTCGACCCCGGTCACCTTGGGACTTCCGCAGCAGCAGTCCCGGCACACCACGATCCGGCAGGGGGCGGGCTTCATCTCGGGCATGCCGTGATCGTTTCATCCGGGCCGATGGAACGTCAGTACCACCCCGGTTCGTTGGTGGACCGAGCCCCCGACCCGACCTATGCTTCTACACACTTGTAGAAACAAGAGAGGGAGTGGACGCCGCATGGTGTTCAAGAGGCTGCTCGGTTCGCTCGGTGTGGGAGGGCCCACGGTGGACACCGTCCTGGACCCCGGTGCCGTGCTGCCCGGCGGCACGCTGTCGGGAGAGGTCCGCCTGACGGGCGGCTCCACGGCCTCCGACATCGATCACATCACGCTCGAACTGGCCGCCCGGGTCGAGGCGGAACACGAGCACGGGGAGGGTGAAGGCACCGTCGTCTTCGAACGGTTCACCGTCGACGGCGGGTTCCGGCTCGGAGAGGGTGAGCCGCGCGCGGTGCGGTTCGACGTGCCGCTGCCGTGGGAGACCCCGGTCACCGAGCTGTACGGACAGCCGCTCGGCATCGTGCTGGGTGTGCGGATCGAGCTGGCGGTGACCGGGGCGCGCGACAGGGGCGACCTGGACCCGCTGGCCGTACGGCCGTTGCCGGTACAGGAGGCCGTCCTGGAGGCGCTGGGCCAACTGGGCTTCGGCTTCCGGTCGGCCGACCTGGAGTACGGCCGTGTCGGCGGTACGGGCCAGCAACTCCCCTTCTACCAGGAGATCGAGTTGACCTCGGCTCCGCAGTACGCGTACGGGGCCGGTGAGTTCGAGCTGACCTTCCTCGCCCATCCCGGCGGTATGGAGGTCGTGGTGGAGGCCGACAAGCGGGGCGGATTCCTGGGCGGCGGGCATGACGCGCTCGGCCGGTTCACCGTCTCGCACGACGTGACCGGGGTGGACTGGAACACGGTGGTCGACGGCTGGTTCCGGCAACTGCTGGAGAACCGGGGCGCGGTGTACGCCGAGCCGCACCACGGTTCACGTCCCGGCATGGGTGTGGGCACCGCCGTCGCGGCGGGCGCGGCCGGGCTGGCCGTCGGGGTGGTCGGTGGCATGGTCGCGGCCGAAGTCGTGGACGAGGTGGGCGACTCCTTCGAGGGCGACGAAGAGGACTGAGAAATCCCCGTACTGCGGGGGCACTTGGGGGCCGGGCAGCGGCACGGCTCCTTCCGTTCGAGATCTGGAGCACTCATGGCCCTGTGGGACCGAGTCAAGGAATCCGCCGCCACCATGCAGACGCAGTTGGTGGCACGGAAGAACGACCTGAAGAGCGGCGCCTTCCGCGACGCCTCGATGGCGATGTGCGCGCTGGTGGCGGCCGCCGACGGCACGGTGGACCCGTCCGAGCGGCGCCGCGTCGCGCAACTCATCGCGGGCAACGAGGTGTTGCAGAACTTCGACGCGATGGATCTCCAGCGCCGGTTCGAGGACAACCTCGGCAAGCTGACCGCCGACTACGACTTCGGCAAGGTCAGCGTGCTCCAGGAGATCGCCAAGGCGAAGAAGAAGCCGGCCGAGGCGCGTGCCGTCGTCCAGATCGGCATCGTGATCGGCGGTGCGGACGGCGACTTCGACAAGGACGAGCAGGCGGTGGTCCGCGAGGCGTGCTTCGCCCTCGATCTGCCGCCGCACGAGTTCGACCTCTGAGACACCGAGTTCCACGGTGGCGGCCACTCTTATAGCGGGGTGGCCGCCTTCAGTACGAGGAACAGCGTCACCGCCGAATTGGCCGAGGACAGTGCCGAGATCATCGTCCCGGCCGCCGCCGTCCAGGCCGCCACTCCCACGGCCGTGAACAGCGACGGCCAGACGTGCACGGCGGGCGCGGGCCCCAGCAGCGCGGCCACCCGGCGCGGCACGGGTCCCGGCGCCGCGAACCCGGCCAGCACGGGGTGCGGCCGCGAGATCAGCGCCGCCTTGCCGATGGCGCGGGCCACCGTCTGCCGGCTGCGCACCGCCCCGGCCGCCTCCTCGTCGGCCCACCGCTCCACCGTGTACGACACGGCGGTACGCAGCGGGCGCAGGAACGGGTTGGCATGCGCGGCCAGTTGGACCAGCAGCAGGAACCGGTGGTGGCCGCCCGCGAGGTGCGCCCGCTCGTGCGCGAACAGCGCCCGGCGTTCCCGTGCGGCCAGCCGGGTCAGCATGCCGGTCGACACCACCACCCGCCCCCGGCTCCGGTCCGGCAGGGCGTAGGCGTAGGGCTCCGGGTCGGGCAGCACGGCGACCGTACGCCGGGGCAGGCCCGCGAGGCTCCGCTCGGCGCGCCGCCGTACCCGCACATGGCGCCACACCACACGTGAGCAGCCCGCGAGTACGGCGAGCAAGGCGGGGATGGCGGCCTGGCCCGCGACCTCGTCGTACGGGACGGCCTCGCGCACCTCGTCGTCCGACCAGGCGTCCGGCAGGGGATTGCCGGGGAGTTGGGCGGTGCCGACCACCATGAGCAGGGTCAGGCAGAGCGTGCTGCACAGGGCCAGCGCGCAGGCGGTGACGGTGAGCAGCCAGGTCGCGGCGCGGGGGTGCAGCCGTTGTTCGGCGAGCCGGGCGACCGGCCATGCCGTCAGGGGGAGCACCAGCGGCAGCAGGACGAACACGCCCATGGATCTCTCAGCCTTCTCCGTCCGGGCCCGACTCGCCCAGCAGGTGCCGCAGGAGACGTTCGTCGTCCGGTGCGAGGGAGGTGACGAAGCGGGACAGCACGGCCTCGCGGTCGCTCTCGCCGTCGAGCACCTTGCGCATCCGGTGCGCGGCGAGGCCGGCCTGGTCGGAGACCGGGGTCCACACGAAGGAGCGGCCGGCGCGTTCGCGGGTGACGGCGCCCTTGGCGAGCAGGCGGGTGAGGATGGTGATGACGGTGGTGTAGGCGAGGTCGCCGCCGAGGTGTTCCTGCACCCGGCCGGCCGACGCGGGCGTGCGGGTCTCGCGCAGGGCGGAGAGCACCAGCCCCTCCAACTCGCCCTGGCCCCGTCGCCGGGTACGCCGCTGGTCGTTCACGCCCACCCCTTTCCTCTTCGCCGTGGGTAGATCGTAGGCCGCCGGCGGGTGGGCTCAGCTCCGCTCGTCGCGGGGCAGGACGGTGCCCTCGACAACGGGTCCGGCGGCGGCCGGGGCGTCCTGGGTGCGCAGGGCGCGGGCCTCGCTCTTGAAGATGCGGGTGGCCTGGCCGGCGGAACGGACGAGACCGGGCAGCTTCCTGGCACCGAGGAGGACGATCAACACGATGAGGAGCAGGGCGATTTCACTCAGGCCGAACATCGGATGCGGTTCCTCCCAGCGGGGTGGTGGGCGAGACCGGCCGGCCCCGCCCACCATCATTATCTACATTGCTGTAGAAGTCTCCCCCCGGACGAGGTCTGGCCGAGACGGGTCCCGCCGAAGCGCCGCTCAGTGCCCCGAGCCGTGCCCGCCGTAGTGACCGCTGATCTGGTCCCGGTACGCCGGGTCGCCCAGATGCTTGTCCTTGTCGAACTCCGGCGCGTCCTTGATCTGGTCCTTGGTGCGGGCCACATGCACCGTCCGCTCCTCGTGGTTGATCCCCGTGATCGTCCCGGCCGGCAGCAGCACCTCCTTACCGAAGATCCACACCCCGGTGTCCACGACGATGTACTGCTCCCCCACGTCGTTCGAGTGCTTGTCCACCTTGCCGATGTGCCCGTCGAGCGCCTCCACCTTGTACCCGCTCAGATCAGCGTCCGGCGTGTGCCCAGCGGTCGGCCCATAGCTCCAGATGTTCTCGGCGGTCATATACGACACCTCCATACTCCAGCCCCAGGAGGTGGATGCGGTCCACACCCGTCTCCCACCAGGGGCTCAACGGGCGGGTGTCCTGCCTGGGGGTGAACAAACCCGAGGTCCCTCATGGGGAGCACCTCGACGTCACCGGCCCTTACGGCGCTCCACGTCAAAGCGGTACAGCACCCGCCACAGCCGCCACAGCCCGGCCGCCGTTCCGGCCAAGGCTCCTCCCATCAGCACGGCTCTGGACACCGAACCGGAGAAGCCGAAGAGGCGAGTGACGGCCAGAGGGACAGCAAACACCACCGCGGCAAGAGCGACAGCGGTAACCAGGGCGAAGCCGATCTCCACCGTCATCGCATCCTTCTCCCACCGCGACTCCCGCCCCATATCCATTCCGGAAGTCTCGCACCGGACCTCGCGTGGTGAACGTCGTTCACTCAAGGCGGCAGTCGCGCGGATCGGTCGACGGAGCCCGGGAACCCGTCCCTTCACACCGCCCGCTATGTTGATCCGATCGAATGAGCAACAGGTGACAGAGGTCGGCGGCGATGCGGCAGACGCAGGAGCGGGGCGCGGAAGTGGTGACGCCCGCCCCTGCGGGATGGATGCGGTACTGGCCGTGGGTTCTACTGGGTGCGGCCCTGCTGCCCGGTGTGATCGTGTTCGTCGTGGGCGAGTGGGGCGACGCCCCGGCCGTACAGGCGTGGCGGACCGTCGCGCTCGCCGTGTTCCTGCAGGCCGTGCCGTTCATGCTGCTCGGTACGGCGCTGTCGGGGGCGATCAACGCGTTCGTACCGGCGTCCGTGTTCACGCGGCTGCTGCCGAGGCGGGCCGCGTTGGCCGTGCCGGTGGCGGGGGTTGCCGGGGTGGTGCTGCCGGGGTGTGAGTGTGCGTCGGTGCCGGTGGCCGGCAGTCTGATCGGGCGCGGGGTGGAGCCGGCGGCGGCGTTCGCGTTCCTGCTGTCCGCCCCGGCCGTGAACCCGATCGTGCTCACCGCGACCGCCGTGGCCTTTCCCGGTCAGCCCATGATGGTGCTGGCCCGGCTGCTGACCTCGGTCGTCGTCGCGGCCCTGATGGGCTGGCTGTGGCTCTGGCGGGGCAAGGCGGAGTGGCTACGGCCGACCGTACGGCACACCGGGCACCGGCACGGGCACAGCCGCTGGGCGGAGTTCCGGGGCGGATTCCAGCACGACTTCCTGCACGCGGGCGGGTTCCTGGTGGTGGGCGCGCTGGCGGCGGCCACCTTCAACGTGGCCGTACCGCCGTCCCTGCTCGACGCGTTCACCGGTTCGGCCTGGCTGTCGGTGCCGTTCCTGGCGGGGCTGGCCGTCGTGCTCGCGGTCTGCTCGGAGGCGGACGCGTTCGTGGCGGCCTCGCTGACCGGGTTCTCGCCGGTGGCGCGGCTGACGTTCATGGTGGTGGGCCCGATGGTCGACCTGAAGCTGATCGCCTTGCAGGCGGGGACCTTCGGACGGGCCTTCGCCGTACGGTTCTCCGCCGCGACGGCCCTCGTGGCCATCGTGTGCAGTGCGGTGATCGGAGGGGTGCTGCTGTGAGACGTCCCGTACAGGCGGCGTTGCTCGTCCTCAGCGGCCTCGCGCTGCTGCGGGGTTCGCTCTTCACCGACCTGTATCTGCGCTACGTCAAGGCGGGCATGCGCCCCCTGCTGATCGCCTCCGGCGCCGTACTGCTGACGCTCGGCCTCGCGGAAGCCTGGTCCTGGTACCGGCGTACGCGCCACGACGACGACCACCTACCGCCCCGCACCGCCTGGCTCCTGTTCCTCCCGGTGCTGAGCCTCGCCCTCTGGGCCCCGCCGGCACTCGGCGCCTACACGGCATCCCGGGAAGCCCCGAAGTCCGCCCCCGCCCAGCCCCAGGACTTCGACCCCCTCCCCCCGGCCTCCCCACTCCCCCTCACCCTGGGCGACTTCACGGACCGCGTACGCGAGGACCACACGAAGGCGATCCGCACCCGGACCGTACAGATGACGGGCTTCGCGACGCCCGCAGGCCGGGGCGGTGGCTGGTACCTGAGCCGCCTGATCATCAACTGCTGTGCCGCGGACGCCCAGTCGGTGAAGGTCCGCGTCTACGGCATCCCTGCCCCGAAGTCCGACACCTGGGTCACGGTGACCGGCGCCTGGCACCCCCACGGCACCCTCGGCACCGCGTCGGCCGAAGTAGCCCTGGACGCCCACACCTTGAAGAAGATCCACCGCCCCACGAACGGCTACACGGACGCCCTCCCGCTGGGCTGAGCCAATCAAGTCCGCACACACGTCGGGGAGTTGCACATTCAGCCCCCTCACTCCTCCTCATCCCGCTCCCCCGGCGTATCCACCTCCGCCCAGATCGTCTTCCCGCCCCCGCTCTCGTACCGAGTCCCCCAACGGTCCGCGAGCTGGGAGACGATGAACAGCCCGCGCCCGCCCTCGTCCCCCTCCTGCGCATGCCGCAGCAGCGGGGCGTTGCCGCCGGTGTCGGAGACCTCGATCGTGAGGGCCTGGTCGAAGATGAGGCGGAGGCGGGCCGGTGGCGTGCCGTGGCGGACGGCGTTGCCGGCGAACTCACTGACGATGAGCTGCCCGTTGAAGCGGATGTCCTCGTCCAGCCCCCATGCGCGCAGGTGTTGCTCGCAGCAGGCGCGGGCGGCCTCCGCGGCCTGCGGGCCGTCGGGGAGGGCGAGGGTGGCGACGCGATCGCGCGGGAAGGCCATGACCCGGCAGACGAGTACCTGCGCCTCGATCGCGCGCGGGTGGGAGGTGAGGAGGCCGGCCAGTTCGTCGCAGAGGGCCCGCGGGTCCACGCCGTCGGAGTCGGGGAGCCGGTCCAGCGCCCGGCGCAGCAGGCCGGGCACCTCGGCGGGGTCGTCGGTGAGGCCGGGGGTGTGCAGGATCAGCAGCGACTCCGGCGGGACGGCGGCGGTGACGGACGGGATCGGTTCGGCCGGACCGCCGAGGGAGGGTCCTTCGGGCGTGCTGACGGTGTCGATCGTGCCGTCCGGACGCACGAGCAGCACCTCGGGCCCACCCGCCCGCGCCACCGTGACCTCGCACGACAGCGGGTCCCACTCCGCGTAGGTGCACCCGGCGCGCAACCGCCCGGACTCCCGCTGGGCGGCATTCCGGTCGCGCGCCAGCGTCGCGGTCGTACGGCTCAGCCGTGCCAGCAGCTCCCCCGGCTGGAGGTCGAGCG
This sequence comes from Streptomyces sp. NPDC018263, assembly GCF_055562575.1. NCBI lineage: Bacteria > Bacillati > Actinomycetota > Actinomycetes > Kitasatosporales > Streptomycetaceae > Streptomyces > Streptomyces sp. NPDC018263. Next base: position 123,150 of record NZ_JBVHFA010000002.1, on the reverse strand, counting down.
TGGCGAGGGAGCGGCCGGCCGTCCGCAGCTCGCCCATCGTGGTGGCCGTCCGTACGCCGAACCCGGTGACCTGTCCGACGGCGAGGCCGGTACGGGCCCCCGACAGCGGCATCACGTCGAACCAGCCGCCCCCGCTCTCCTCGCCGGGCAGCCGCAGGTCGGCGATGTCGAGCGCGGCTCCGGTGGGTGGCTGCCGGGGCAGCAGGGAGTGCTGGATGGCGAGCGCGATGGTGTGCTCGCGGTGGAAGCGGCTGGCGTGGTCCAGGCACCGCGCGGTGTGCGCGCAGACCTTCTCCACGAGGGCGATGTCCTCGTGGGAGAACGGGGCCGGCGTCTCACCCCGGTAGAGCAGCAGCAGGCCGAGTACGGTCCCCTCGCGCATGACCGGCGCCGCGAGCAGCGCGTGCGCCCCGGCCGCGCGCAGCAGGCGTTTCAGCGCGGGTTCGGCGTCCAGCCAGCGGGTGTCGGCCTCGATGTCGGTGGCGCGCGGGGCCCGGGCGGCCAGGAGCGGCGCGAAGAGGCGCTGGTCGAGGGGCCAGACGTGGCTGCCCTCGGGGGCTCCGCTGCACGCGATCGGGCACAGCGGCTCGGCGTGGTGCCGGGTCAGCGGCGGGGGTTCGCCCTGGGTCATGTGCTCGGCGAGGGCGATGACGACGGTGTCGGCGGCGCCCGGGACGAGCGCGTCGGCGAGTTCCGCGCAGGTGGTGTCGTGGTCGAGGGTCTCCCCGACCTCGCCCTGGATGGCCGCCAGCCGCCGCAGCGGGTCGGTACCGGAGTCCGTCTCCTTAGGCGCGATGTCCGCGATCGTGCAGATGAGCCCGGAACCCTCGCGGTCCGGCGGCAGCGGGAAGAGCGAGAGGCAGAGGGTGCGGGGGGCCTGCCGGGGGGTCCGGCGGGTGCGGACCAGCCGGTTCAGCGAGGCCACGCCGCTGGTCCGTACGTCGCGTGCGCCGGCCGTCTCGGTCTCGGGGTCGCGCAGCGGCAGTACGTCGGTGATCACCTTGCCGGTCGGATCGGCGCCGGCCAGCAGGTGGTGCGCGGCCTCGTTGCACTCGGTGACGCGCAGCTCGTCGTCGAGGACGAGGATCGCCAGCGGCGAGGCCGTCAGCGCCTCACAGGCCACGCGCATGGCCTCGGGACAGGTCTCAAGGGTCCGCTCGCGTCGGGCGTCGCCTTCCATGGCACCTCCCCAACCAGCATGCGCAACACGCTGGCGGGGCGCATTCCGGGGGCATGGCTCCGCCCCGGCGATCACCTTCGCCGGGGCGGGACCGTGTCCGGGTCAGGCCGTGCGGCGCCGGATGACGCGGAAGGCGGTCAGGGTCAGCAGGGCTGCCGCCACGAGGACCAGGGCGCTGGAGGCGAGCTGGTACGGCCAGTAGTCGCCGGGAGTGAGGGCGTTGGTGAGGTAGGCGTCCTGGGGCAGCGTGTCGTAGAACATCAGGCCGAATACGCCGCCGGGGTGGAAGCCGTGGACCTTGGAGAGGACCGGGAGGTCGAGCAGCAGCATCGCGCGGGACCGGACGAGCACGGCGGCCACGAGCCAGGTCAGGAGCGGGGCGGCGAGCAGGGTGGGCCACAGGCGGCGCAGATACGTGCCGGTCAGGGCGCCGGCCGCGACGCCGAGGAGGACGTAGGCGACGGTGACGGGGCCGATCGTGTAGTACGCGTTCTGCCGCTCGGCACCGTAGGTGAGCAGGTCGAGGCCGTAGGCGTGCACGACGCTCATCCGGTACAGCGCCACCAGTGGAACGGTCGGCACCACCAGGATCGCCGCGAGCGTCGCCCAGCGGACGCCGAACCAGCGCCGGGGGGTGACCGTCTGGGTGAGGGCGAGGACCACACGCCGCGTCTCCCATTCACGTGCGGTCAGCACACCGGTGAGGAGCGCGGCGAACAGGGCCGGCTGGAAGGCGAGCATGGCGCCGTCATCCATGAGTTTCGCCGTCATGGTGTGGGCGTCATCCGTGTAGCGTCCGAAGTGGTACGCCTCGCTGCCGACGTGGTTCCGCAGCGCGACGGCGTCGGCCCAGCCGTAGTAGTGGTGGACGATCCGGACGCCGATGCTCAGGGCCATCAGCAGCAGGATCACGCCGGGGACCCAGTACTGACGCAGGGCGATCCCGGCGAGGGGCCGGAGGCGGCCGGGGCGGGGGGAGGTCGGAACGGCGGCGATGGCGGCGCTCATGCGGCGGTGTCCTTGCGAGGCGATGTCGGGGCGGGAAGGGACGAGCCGGTGAGGTGCGCGAGCACCAGCTCCTCCACCGAGGGCGGCCGCACCTCCCAGTCGGCGGGGAGGGCACCCGCGCGGCGGATCAGGGCGGTGGTGCCGCGCCCGGCGGGACGGGACTCGACGACGGCGTGACCGTCGAGCTGCTCGGCGCCCCCGGCGAAGGCCACCACGGCGTGGGCGCCGGTCAGTTCGTCCATGTCGCCGCAGAGCCGGGTCGTACCCGCGTCGAGCAGCAGCAGGTGGTCGCAGACGTCGGTCAGCTCGGACAGGATGTGCGAGGACATGACCACCGTGGCGCCCGTGTCGGCGACGTGCGCCATGAGCAGGCCCATCAGTTCCTGGCGCGCGAGGACGTCCAGGTCCGCCATCGGCTCGTCGAGCAGCAGCAGGTCGGCCCGCTTGCCGAGGGCGAGGGCCAGGGCGATCCGGGTGCGTTCGCCGCCGGACAGGTTGCCGACACGGTCGCCCTTGCCGAAGCGGGAGGGGTCGGCGAAGCGTTCCGCCAGCTCCGCGTCCCAGTTGCCCTCGTTGAGCCGCGCGCCCAGGCGCAGCGTCTCGGCGACGGTGAACCGGGGGAACAGGGGCCGGTCCTGCGCCAGGTAGGCGACCCGCGCATGGCCTATGCGCGCCGGGCCGCCGAAGACCTCGACGGCGCCGGAGGTGGGCCGCTGGAGCCCGGCCGCCAGTTCCAGCAGGGTCGACTTGCCCGCGCCGTTCGGTCCGACGAGCGCGCAGACGACCCCGGCGGGGACGGCGAAGGTGCAGCCGCCGAGCGCGTCCGGACCGCCGCGCCGGTATCTCCTGGTGACGCCGTCCGCGGCGAGCGCCGCTTCAGGACTGCTGGTGGGGAACGACATCGGGTTCCTTCGATGAGTGATTCGACGGGTACTTCGACGAGTAATTCGACGAGTAGAGGTCTTCGACGACGGCGGTGAACAGCGCGGCGAGGTCTTCGCGCTCCAGCCCCGCCGCGCGGGCCCGCGCGGCCACGTCCGCCAGTTCCGCCCGCCAGGGCGAGTCGCCGGAGGCGGCGCCGAGCGTGCCGGTGATGAACGTCCCGTGCCTGCGCCGGGTCTCGACCAGGCCCTGGGACTCCAGCTCGCGGTACGCCTTGAGCACGGTGTTGGGGTTGAGCGCGGTCGCCTCCACCACCGCACGGGCGGTCGGCAGCCGGTCGCCGGGTTCCAACTGGCCGAGCCTCAGGGCCTGTTGGACCTGCTGGACGATCTGGACGTAGCTGGGTACCCCACTGGACCGATCGATCCGGAAGGCGAACGCCACGGCGAAACCCCGCTTTCAACCAATGAACTAATGGAATGATGCATTGGGGGCTCCGAGCACGTCAAGGCCCAACCCTTGTCGCGCCGAGGCCCCACGCCGGTAGGTCCAGATAGCCCTCCCGGCCGCCCGCCGCCGGAGGGCCTGCGCCAAGCTGGTGGTGTGGGCGGGCGGGACGAGAGGCACCGGGAGGACGTGATGGGCGGCGCACGGACGGCGCGGTTCCGGGCGGGGCTGGCCGCCCGGCTGCTCGCGCGATGTGCCGTGGTGGCGGCGATCGGCGCCGCGGTGGTGCTGCTGCTCGCGGTCGGCGGGGGCGGGCTGCTGGTGGCCCTGGCGGCGCTGATCGGGCTGGTGCTCTTCGCCGTCGGCATCTGGTGGTTCGTGGCCCGGCGGGGCGTGGTGCGGTTCCTCGGCGCGCTCGTGGCCGTCGCCGCGCCGGTGGGCTTTCTGGTGTTCATCACGCGGAGCGGTCTGTGGCTGGTCGCGCTCATCTCCGCCGTGTGCTGGTCGGTCGCGGGCTTCACCGGCCGCGAGGCGCTGCGCAAGGCGCGTCCGCACCGGGCGCAACGGTCCACCCGCGCTCATCGGCCGAAACGAGCGGTGCTGATCATGAACCCGAAGTCCGGCGGCGGCAAGGTCGACCGCTTCGACCTGGTGAAAAGGGCGGAGGACCTGGGCGCGCGGGTGATCCTGCTCGACCCCTCACAGCCCGCCGATGTGACCGAACTGGCCCGGGAAGCCGTGGCCGAGGGTGCCGACTGTCTAGGTGTCGCGGGGGGTGACGGCACCCAGGCGCTGGTGGCGGCGGTCGCCGCCGAGCATCACCTGCCCTTCCTGGTGATCTCCGCGGGCACCCGCAACCACTTCGCCATGGACCTCGGCCTCGACCGCACCGACCCCGCCCGCTGCCTCGACGCCCTGACCGACGGCGAGGAGGCCCGCGTCGACCTCGGCGACGTCTCCGGCCGGCCCTTCGTCAACACGGTGTCCTTCGGGGTGTACGCGGACATCGTGCAGAGCCCCGAGTACCGCGACAACAAGACCGGCACCGCCCTCAACCTGATGCCGGACCTGCTGGCCAGAGAGGGCGTACGACGGCTCGACGCGAAGGTGGACGGCAACCGGCTCGCCGACCAGCAGGCCCTCCTGGTCAGCAACAACCCGTACGTCTCCCCCGACGAGCTGAGCGGCGGCGGACGCCGGCCCCGGCTCGACACCGGTGAGCTGGGCGTGATCGGGATCAGAGTGGAGAACGCGGCCCAGGCGGCGGAGCTTGCCGTACGGGGGTCGCAGGCGCCGGGGCTCACCGTGACGGCCGCGCACCGGGTCGAGGTGGCGGCCGGGGAGGAGGAGATCCCGGTGGCGGTGGACGGCGAGGCGCTGTGGCTGCGCGCACCGGTCACCTGCTCGGTACGGCCGGGCGCGCTGCGGGTGCTGCTGCCGCGCGACCGACCCGGCGTGCCGCCGCCCGCGCCGCCGATCGACTGGCGGAAACTGCTGGACCTCGCGTTCGGTCCCGCCGGGCGCACCGCACCGGGAGAGAACCGTGGCTGACCGCGACACCGTCCCCGCCGTCCTCGGCGACCTGCGCGCGGTCGACGGCGCGCTGTACGCCGCCGTGGCCGCCACGCCGACGCCCGCGCTGGACCGTGCACTGCGGCTGCTGTCGCACGCGGCCGACCACTCGAAGATCTCGCTCGGCGTCGCGGCGGCCCTCGCCCTGCTGCCGGGCCGCCCGCGCCGCGCCGCCCTGGCCGGGCTCGCCTCGGTCACGCTGGCGTCGGCGGCGGCGAACCTGCTCGGCAAGCGGATGGTGCGCCGCCACCGGCCCGACCGGGAGGAGGCCCAGGTGGCGGTGGCCCGGCACGTGCCCATGCCCGAGTCGGCATCCTTCCCCTCCGGCCACACGGCCTCGGCCACCGCCTTCGCCACCGCCGTGGGCATCCTCCTGCCCCCGGCCGCCGTCCCCCTCGGCTCCCTGGCGGTCGCCGTCGGCTACTCCCGCGTCCACACCGGCGTGCACTATCCGGGCGATGTGGCGGCGGGCGCGGTACTGGGATTCGCGGCGGCGGCGGTGTCACTGGCCGTGGTGCGGAAGCTGGGCTGAGGGGCGGGGGCGGCCCACGTGTACGGGGGCCACGTGTACGGGGGCCACGTGTACGGGGGCCACGTGTGGTGGCGGCACGTGTCCGAAGCCCACATGTGCGAGGCCCACATGTCGAAACCCACATGTCCGGGGCCCACATATGCGCCCCCACACCCTCAGCACACAGTCAGCAACTGGTTCCTGTTGATCACCTCCAGCGACAGCGTGCGATACCCCACCGTCTCGAACAGCACCGTCAACCGTTCGTTCTCCTCGCTCATGACCGAGCCCTGCCCCCACTGCTCGTGCCGGACGAGGGTGCCGGGCGGGAAGGGGTGCCGGTCCCCGGCGGGTCCCGGAGGGGCCGGCTCGGGTATCGGGCCGCCCGTGCCGGCCAGGACGGCGGGGCCGCCCTCCGCGCCGCCGTCCTCGGCCAGTTCGGCCGCCTCGCAGCGATCGCAGGTACCGCAGGACTCGTCCTGGTCGCCGCCCTGGCCGAAGTAGCCGAGGAGGAACCGGCGCCGGCAGCCGGTGGCCTCCGCGTAGCCCCGCATCATGTCGAGGCGGGAGCGCTCCAACTGCTGGTGGGCGTCGCCCAGTTCGATCGCCTGCCGGGCGGCGGCGGCCGGGCCGACCGTGCCGGTGGCCTCCAGGTCGCCGTCCTCGGTGGTGTGGACGGCGTCGACCTGCTCCAGGAGGTTGACGACGGCCGTCAGACGGCTCGCCGTCAGGTGGGTCTCGTCGCGCAGCTCGGTCGGCGGTACGGGCCCGTCGTGCTCCTCCAGCGTGCTCACCACCTGGGTGACGGTGTCCAGGTCCGGGCGCCCCGCCGCGAAGAAGCGCTGCATGCCGAGGTCCTGGGGCCGGTAGGCGAGTATCGCGCGGGCCTCCTCGCCGTCGCGTCCGGCGCGGCCGATCTCCTGGTAGTAGGCGTCCAGGGAACCGGGCACGGAGGCGTGCAGCACGAAGCGGACGTCCGGCTTGTCGATGCCCATCCCGAAGGCGGAGGTCGCCACGACCACGTCCAGCTCGCCCGCCATGAACCGGTCGTGCACATCGCCCCGCTCCCGCGCGGGCAGCCCCGCGTGGTAGGCGGCCGCGTCGAGCCCGAGCAGGCTCAGCTCCTCGGCGTACTCCTCCGCCTCCCGGCGCGTACCCGCGTACACCAGGCCGGGCTTGGCCTCAGCGGCCGCGCGCTCCACGACCGCACGCTTCTTGACGGCGGCGTCCTGGAAGGGAACGACCTCCAGGTGGATGTTGGGCCGGTCGAAGCCGGTGACCACCTCGTGCACGTCCCGCATGCCGAGCCGGCCGACGATGTCGGCCCGTACGGGTGCGGCGGCGCTCGCGGTCAGGGCCAGTACGGGGGGCCGGCCGAGCCGGTCGATGACCTGGCCGAGCCGCAGGTAGTCGGGGCGGAAGTCGTGCCCCCACGACGACACGCACTGCGCCTCGTCCACGACGAACAGCGCGGGACCGGCGGCGGCGAGCTGCTCGACCACCTCGTCCTTGGCGAGCTGCTCGGGCGCCAGGAAGAGGAAGTCGACGTCCCCCTCGCTGATCCGGTCCCACACCGCCGCGTTCTCGCTGCCGCTCTGGGACGAGTTCACGGCTGCGGCCTCCGTACCCTCCCGGCTCAACAGCCCCCGCACCTGGTCCCGTTGGAGAGCGACGAGCGGGGACACCACGACGGTCGGCCCCGGCAGCAGCAGCCCCGGCACCTGGTAGACGGCCGACTTCCCGGCACCGGTGGGCATCACGACGAGCGTGTCCCGCCGCTCCATCACCGCTTCCATCGCCACCAGTTGCTCCGGCCGCAGCTCCTCCCACCCGAACACGTCCCACGCGCTCTTCCGCAGCCGCTTCGCCGACGCGCTACTCATCATGCTCTCCCTGCGTTCCGGGCCTTGCTCAGATCACCGGAATCGGCGCCTGGGTGAGCACCCGGTTACCCCGCGGAGGCCGGAGTAGCGCCCTGGCGGCTCGGGAATCGGGCCTCAGGAAGCGCGCCGCCCAGCGGACCGGCGCCGGGCACAGGCGGCGGGGTCCGCGTTGATGACCCGCTTGGGCGAAGAGGAACCAGCGCCACTCCTGGGCCGCGAACTCGGTGCCGATGCGCGGCAGATGCCAGGTGACCGGCAGGCAGTCGAGCAGCGCCACCCGCGATACCGCCTCGGGGTGATCGAGGGTCAGACGCAGCGCGCCGGCGCCTCCCCGGCCGTGCCCCGCGAGTGCGAACCGGTCACGCCCGAGGGCGCGCATCACCTCGGCCACCTCCCCGGTGACCGCGCGCTAGGGGTGCCCGGCCCTCGAACACGGCGCGGCCCTCCCCCGGAGCACCTCCCCCCGCCTAACCCACCGGCCCCTCGGGCAACTCCGTCCACCCCTCCTTCAGCACCCGCACCGTCTCCACGACCGCCGGCCGCCCGCTCGCCCCCGTGCGCCACAGGGCGTACAGCCGGCGCACCGGTGCCGGATCGAGCGGCACCTCCACCGCGCCGGGCGGCAGCGGCCCACGGCCCAGGCGAGGGACGAGCCCGATGCCGAGCCCCGCCGCGATGAGGGCGACCAACGTCGGGTTCTCGTCCGCCTGATGGACGATCTCCGGCGTGTGCCCGGCCTCGCGGAGCGTGCGTACGAGCCAGTCGTGGCACACCCGCCCCGGCGGCTGGCACACCCACCGCTGACCCCCGAGTTCCGCGCGCCGCACCGAGGAGCGCTCCGCGAACGGATGCGTCCGGGGCACCAGCAGCGTGCACGGATCGTCCCCGATCACCGCCTGTTCCACGCCCACCGGGAGCGGCAGCGGCGCGATGTCCCAGTCGTGCACGACCGCCAGGTCGACGGCCCCCTTGGCCACCATGCCGACGGACAGATGCGGGTCGACCTCGCTGAGCCGGACGTCCAACGCGGGGTGCCGTACGGCCAGTTCGGCCAGCACGCCGGGCAGCAGGCCACGGGCCGCCGAGGCGAAGGCGGCGACGGTGAACAGCCCGGCGGGCACCCCGCGCCGCTGCTCCAGCTCGGTCTCGGCCCGCTCCATGACGGCGAGCATCTCCTGTGCGGCGCGGGCGAGTTGCCGTGCCTCGGCGGTGAGGCGGACGCCCCGGCCGTCCCGCTCCAGCAGGAGGGACCTGGTCTCGCGCTCCAGCTTGGTGATCTGCTGGGACACCGCGGACGGGGTGTAGCCCAGGGCGGAGGCGGCGGCGCCCACACTGCCGTGCACGGACACCGCGTGCAGCGCGCGAAGCCGCTGGAGATCGAGCATGCGGGACCACCCATCGAAGGACCGACTCATTAGCGCTGCTTAATCCAACCATGCAGAACTCGTCGCTGGTGCTTCATCGAGCCGGGATGTGATCCTCGGGCCATGCGTCCGTCCCACCTCGCTCTCGCCGTCCTCGTCGCCGCCGTCTGGGGCGTCAACTTCACCGTCATCGAGATCGGCCTCGCGCACTTCCCGCCGTTGCTCTTCTCCGCCCTGCGCTTCCTGGCGGCCGCGCTCCCGGCGGTGTTCCTGGTCGGCCGTCCCAAGGTGGCGTGGAAGTGGATCATGGCCGTGGGACTGGTGCTGGGCGTGGCCAAGTTCGGGCTGCTGTTCATCTCGATGGACCGGGGCATACCGGCCGGGCTGTCCTCTCTGGTCCTCCAGATCCAGGCGGTGTTCACGGCCGTGTTCGCCTTCGCCTTCCTCGGGGAGCGCCCCTCCCGGCTGGGGGTCCTCGGCATGGCCGTCGCGCTGGCGGGGATCGGCGTGGCCGCCGTGGACGAGGGGGCGTCGGGCCCGCTCGGGGCGTTCGCGCTGTGCGTCCTGGCCGCCGCCTGCTGGGGCGCGTCCAACGTACTGACCCGCAAGGCGTCCCCGCCGGACCCGCTGAACTTCATGGTCTGGGTCAGCACGGTCCCGGTCCTGCCGCTGCTCATCCTCTCCCTGCTCACCGAGGGCCCGTCCCGCGACCTCGACGCGCTCGCCGCCCTCGACCGGGCGGGCGCGGGCACGATCCTCTACGTCGCCTGGATCACGACCGTCTTCGGCTTCGGCGCCTGGGGCTGGCTGCTGCGCCGCCACCCTGCGTCCACGGTGGCACCGTTCTCCCTGCTCGTACCGTTCTTCGGCATGTCCTCCGCCGCGCTCTTCCTCGGCGAGCCGGTGAGCGGCCTGCGCTGGTGCGCGGCGGCACTGCTGATCGGAGGGGTGGCGCTGGCGTCCTTCGCCCCTCGGCGGCGGGCAGCGGCGGAGCCGGTCGCGGCGATCGAGGTCCCCGTACCGGCACGAAAGTGAATTCGAGGTTCCGTTTAATTCCCGCTTTCCCGCGGAATGCCGCAACGCCCCCCGGGCACCCGAACTCCAGGCACGAAAAGCGACTGGGCGTTCATTCGACGTACCGGCATTCCTTCTTTCATGGAACGGGAGTTCTCATGACGAGTTACGGTGGCCGGCCGGCCGCTCGATCCGGTTCGCGGGCCCATGGTCTCGCCATCGCGGGCCTGGTGTGCGGTATTGTCGGCTTCTTCTTCCTCAACGTCATTCTCGGCCCCCTCGCGATCATGTTCGGCATGGTCGCCAACCGGCAGTCCGGGGTCAGGGGCGGGCACGGACTGGCGAAGGCCGCCGTCATTCTCGGCATCGTCGACCTGGTGGTCTTCGCCATTCTCATGATCGCGGCCGCGAACAACGGCGGATTCCACTGGTACGTCGGAAGCTGACGCGGTAAGTGAATTCCGGACGCGTACGGAACTGGACCGCGGGCAGGAATGGGCCATGACGACACTGCTCGCAGCCTTCGTACTCGGCACCCCCGACCCACCCGCGCTGGCCGATTTCTATCGCGCGCTCCTGGGCTGGGAAGAGGTCGACCGGGAGCCCGACTGGGTCCGCATCAAAGCCCCGGAGCGGGAACGCCCGGGCCTGAGTTTCCAGTTGGAGAAGGACCACCGCCCGCCCGCCTGGCCGTCCGCCCCCGGCGAGCAGCAGATGCAGGCCCACCTCGACATCCAGGTGGACGACCTCGCAGCGGAGACCGAGCGCGCCCGCGCCCTGGGCGCGACGGTGGAGGAACACCAGCCGCAGGCCGACGTCCGCGTCATGCGCGACCCCCACGGCCACCTGTTCTGCCTCTTCCTCCCCGGCGCCTGAGCGACGCGGCTCAGCCGTGTGCCGCCAGCTCCAGCAAGCTCTGCAGCCTCAGCCCCCGGCCGGCGTCCAGCTCGGCCGGGGTGCCGGTGCGTACGGCGGTGGCGAACTCCCGGCGCAGCGGGGGCCAGCACTCCTCGTGATCGATCCCGGCGGTGTCGTACCGCAACGGCTCGGCGGGGCCGAAGAGTTCGACCGTGGTGAGCGCGCGGGGCACGGCCACGCTGCCGGAGAGGGTGGCCTGGCTGACGGCACCGTTCGCGTGCTCGCAGGTCAGCTCGGTCCAGCGGCGGGGGTCGCCGGTGCGGCGGATGGCGGTGATCGGGGCTATCGCCGTGTCGAGGAGGTCGAGCAGGTGCGGGCCCAGGTCGAGCAGGGCACCGTGTTCCAGCCGCCAGCCCGTGGCGAACTCGCCGCCCAGGAAGGCTCCGTGGAGGTAGCAGGAGCGGCCGCCGACGACGTCCAGGGTGCTCGCCGCCCGCAGGAAGGCGCGGGTGGCGGGGTGGTAGCGCTTGGTCAGGACGAGCTGGGAGACGACACCGGCCTCGGCGACCGCGTCGGCCACCCGCCGGGCGGCGGCCAGATCCGGGCCGAGCGGCTTCTCCAGCAGCAGCGCCTTCCCCCGCTTCGCGGCGAGCGGGGCCAGTTCGGCCTGTACGGCGGGCGGTACCGCGAAGGCGACCGCCTCGCAGTGGTCGAGCAACTCCTCGAAGCCGGCGGCGACATGGGCGCCGTAGGGCGCGGCGGTCTGCTCGGCCGCCTCGGGGCGGCGGGCCCAGACGGCGGACAGCCTGGTCTCGGGGCCGGCGGCCAGCACACGGGCGTGCATGGCACGGGCCCACGGACCGGCGCCGACCAGGCCGACCTCGACGGGACGGTGCGGCCAGGGAGCGGGTGTGGTCATGACTTGCCAATCCGAACGAGGTTGAGGGGAAGGCGGGTTCAGCCGGCGAGCCGCTCCAGCCGGGCGTCCGCGCGGTCGGCTGCGTAGAGGAACTGCACGACCATGGCGGCGGCGCCGATGAGCCCGGCGTGGTCGCCGAGCCGGGAGGTGACGATCTGGAGGTGGGCGGTGGTGCGCGGCATGGCGCGCTGGTAGATCAGCTCCCGCACCCCGGTGAGGTACGGGACCCCGGACAGCTCGCCCGCGAGCATCAGCACACCGGGGTTGAGCAGGGTGACGACGGTGACCAGGACCTCGCCCGTACGCCGTCCGGCCTCCCGCGCGAGCCGTACGGCCTCGGGGTGGCCCTCCGCGAGCAGGCGCCGGACGTCACGGCCGGAGGCGGTGTCGAGGCCGAGGGCGCCCAGTTCGCGGGCGAGCGCGCCGCCACTGGCCACGGCGGCGAGGCAGCCGTGCGACCCGCACATGCACAGCGCGTCGGGGCGGTCGTGCAGCCGGATGTGCCCGATGTCGCCCGCGCCGCCGTCGATGCCCCGGTACACGGAGTCACCGATGACGACGCCCGCGCCGATCCCGGTCGACGCCTTCACCAGGACGAAGGAGTCGCAGTCGGCGTGGTTGGCACGCTGCTCGGCCAGCGCCATCAGGTTGGCGTCGTTGTCGACGAACACCGGCACCGGACCGTCCTCCAGGGAGCCGCCGATACGCCGGGCGTAGGTCTTCTGGAGGCGTTCCCGGATCGGGTACTGGTCCCAGCCCGGCATGATGGGCGGCTCCACGACCCGGCCCGTGGCGAAGTCCACCGGGCCGGGGACGGACACCCCGATCCCGCAGATCCGGGCCGGGGAGACGCCCGCCGCGGCCAGCAGGTCCGGGAACCAGCCGACGAGCCGGTCGAGCACCTGGTCGGGGCCGTCCGCGATCTCCATCGGCCCGGTGTGCTCGGCGAGGATGGTGCCTGCGAGGTCCAGGACGGCGGCCCGCGCGTGCCGGGTCTCCAGGTCCACGGCGAGGACGGCCGCGTGCGCCGGGTCGAAGACGATCCGGTCGGAGGGGCGGCCCCCGGTCGAGGCGCCGGTGGTGTGCCGCACCCAGCCCGCCCGGTTCAGCAGGTCCAGCCGCTGGCCCACGGTGGAGCGGGACAGGCCGGTGACACGCTGGAGGTCGGCGCGGGTGTTGGCGCGTCCGTCGCGGATGAGCTGGAGCAGCCCTCCCGCGCTGACCTGACTGGGTGTCATCATGATGTCCCCCTGGACTCCTCGCACCTCGGTGCTTCAGCTCTTGTCGGCACCGCTGGTCAGGCCCTCGGTGAGCAGGCGTTCGGCGGCGAAGAACAGAAGTACCACGGGCACCGTCAGCACCACGGAACCGGCCATCAGCACCGTCTTGGGCACCTCGATGCCGTTGGAGAGCTGGGCCAGGCCCAGCGAGACGGTCCACTTGCCGGGGGAGGCCGCCAGGAAGAGCAGCGCGAACAGGAACTCGTTCCAGGCGATCATGAACACGTACAGGCCGGTCGCCATGAGCGAGGGCAGGGCCAGCGGGAGGATCACCTTGCGGAGGGTCTGCAGGCGCGAGCAGCCGTCCAGCGCGGCGGCCTCCTCGACCGAGTACGGGATGGTGACCAGGTAGTTCTTCAGCATGTAGATCGACACCGGCACGGTCTGCGCGACGTACACGACGGCGAGGCCCACCAGGCTGGAGGAGAGGCCGAGCCGGGCGAAGATGACGAACAGCGGGACGGCGAGCAGTGTCGCGGGGAAGAGGTAGACCGCGAGGAAGAGGGCGCTGACCTGGCGGTGCCCGAAGAACTTCAGCCGGCTCACCGCGTAGGCGCCCGGCACGGCGGCCACCAGGGTGAGCGCGACCGTGCCGAGCGACACCAGCGCGGAGTTGGCGAGGAAGCCGAGGAAGCCCTGCCCGCCGTCGTCGGACGACTTCAGCACGTTCCGGTAGGTGTCGAGGGTGACATCGCGGGCGGAGACCCACAGCGAGCCGGGGTCGAGCAGCAGCGCGTCGATGGGCTTCAGCGACAGCAGCACCATGTAATAGAAGGGGAGCACGGTGATCACGGCGAGGAAGGCGATGACGCACCAGCGCGCCACGCCGAAGAACCGCTCCTCGAGCCGGGCCCGGGACAGGACGGCCTTGCGGGTCACGCTTCCTCCTGGACCTTGTTGCCGAAGAACTTGAAGTAGCAGCCCAGCAGGATCATCAGCGAGACCGCGAGGACCAGCGCCTGGGCGGCCGCGGCGCCCACGTCGTAGCGGGCGGTCAGGAAGTCGTAGACCCGCACGGCCGCGACGTCGGTGCCCGCGCCGCCGCCGGTGAGCAGATAGACGTCGTCGAACTTGTTGAACGTCATGATGAAGCGCAGGACGCACAGCAGGGCGATGACCGGCATGAGCTGCGGGAGCAGGATGTGCCGGAAGCGCTGCGAGACCGTGGCCCCGTCGACCTCGGCGGCCTCCTCCAGCCCGTCCGGGACCGCCTGGAGCCGGGCGAGCAGGAAGAGGAAGGCGAACGGGAAGTAGCGCCAGCACTCGAAGGCGATGACGGTCAGCAGCGCCAGCGGTATGTGGAAGTGCGCGCCGAACAGGCCGACTTCGTAAGAGCGGGTGGAGAGGAAGGCCACGGGATCGTCCCAGCCGAACAGGCGGCGCCCCCAGTCGTTCACGATGCCGTACTGCGGGCTGAGCGCCACCTCCCACACGAAGGCCACGGCGACCACGGGGGCCACGTACGGCAGGAGCATGGCCGCGCGCAGCAGGGCCCGGCCGCGGAACGGGCGCCGCAGGGCGAGCGCGGCCACCAGGCCGAGGAGGACGGAGCCGAGGGTGCTGCCCGCCGTGTAGAGCAGGGTGGTCGACAGGCTGGACCAGAAGCCGGCCGACTGGAAGACCGCCGCGAAGTTGTCCGGCGTCCAGCGGCCGAACAGGCCCATGCCCTGGATGTCCACGAGCCGGGCGTGCTGGAAGGCCAGCAGCAGCGTCCACAGGATCGGCAGGACGACCACGACGAGGACGACGATCAGGGTGGGAGAGACGAAGGCGATACCGGCGCGGTTGGCCCGCCGCTCGGCGGTCATCGGTTTCGCGGGCTGCTGCGGCCGCACGGCCGGCGGCCGGGGCTCGGTGTCCGGGCGCGGCGCTGCGCCGGAAGGGGCTCGGGTCATGGGGATGCCTTAGTGATGTGCGGCTACTGGAGGGACTTCTGCAGGGCGGCGACTTCGTCGTCGGCTTCGCGGGCCGCCTCCTCGGGGGAGAGCTGACCGCTGGTCATCGCGCCGATCGCCTTCGGTACGGGCAGCTCGCCGTTGGTGGCCCCGACCAGGGCGCCCTCGCCCTGCTCGATGCCCCAGCGGCGCATGTTGCCGACTCCGGCGGCGAGTTCGTCGAGCAGGCCCGGCGGATAGACCTGGTCGAACGGCTTCTTGGTGTCGACCCCGATGTCGCTGTGCCGCCAGGCGTCGAGATAGCGGTGGGGCTCGGCGGCGGTGCCGTGGCGGACCGGGATCTTGCCCTCGGGCGACATCCCGAACCAGGACTCGTAGCCGGAGTTCATCATGTACTCGATGAACTGCTGCGAGGCCGCCGTCTCCGCGGTCTTGGTGGTCACCCAGGAGGTGATCTCGCCGAACTGGGCGCCCTCGCGGGCGTCGGGGCCCTTCAGCGCGGTCACGATGCCGCTGTCGCGGGCCAGTTGACCGGGGTCCTTCTCGCACTCGGGGCAGCTCGGCAGGGCGTCCTTGCGCAGGCCCGCCAGTTCGTCCAGCAGGAACGAGGACCAGATGACCATCGAGGAGCGGCCGGCGAAGTAGGTCGCGCGGGTGGAGTCCACGCTCTGGGTGCCGGGGGCGCCGTGCTCGCGGGCGAGCTGGTCGTAGGTGCGGAAGGCCCTTACGCACTGCGGGCTGCGCAGGTCCACTTGGTGGTCGTCGTCGACGAGCTGGCAGCCGTTGGCGAGGGCCACGCTCTCGAAGCTCTGCGCGGTGAACACGTCGGAGGGGTCGGTGGCCGCCGACATGCCGTCGTGGCCGCCGCCGTCCAGTGCCCGTGCCGCGGTGAGCGCGCGGTCGTAGGTGTCGGGGGCGGCGAGGTGTTTCCGGGCGAAGTCGTCCTTGCGGTACACGAGGAGTTGGAGCCAGGCGTCGGAGGGGACGCCGAGGTGGGTGCGGCCGTCGGAGGTGAGCCCGAGCGCGTTGGCGTTGAACGTACCGGGCCCGAGTTCCTTGACGATCCGCCCAGGTATCTCGGTGTTGAGCAGGCCGTTTCCGTACATCTGCCAGACCTGGCCCATCGGGGCTGCGCCGATCACGTCGGGGAGGTCGCCCGAGGCGGCCGCCGACATGATCAACTGCGGTAGCTGGCCCTCGTCCACCCCGACGAGGTGCACTTCGACGCCCGACTTCTGCTCGAAGCCGTCGATGATCTTCCGCGTCGCCCCGACGCGGTCGGGCAGGTTCTCCAGCGACCACACGGTGATCTCGTGGTCGGGTCTGCCGGGGCCGGTACTGCCGGAGCAGCCCGTGACCAGCGCCAGTCCCAGGGCTGAGGTGAGGCCCACCGTGGTCGTCAGCGACCGTCGGCTCTTGGTGCGCATTGCGTCTGTCCTCGTGTCGACTTACGTCTGCCGATCACGCATCTCAGCATCACTTTTGCTTGTTGACAAGACATAAGTTGTGGTTATTGTCGACGCAACCCGCAGCCGCAACCTTCCGGAGCCATCCGTGGAACGCGTCGTTCAATTCACCGGTCCGCGTCAGGTGGAGGTGGCCGAGCACGCTCGCGCCGACCTCCCGCCCGGCCATCTCAGGGTCCGCACCCGCTACTCCGGCATATCCGCCGGCACCGAGCTGACCGCCTACCGGGGCACCAACCCCTATCTCACCCGCACCTGGGACCCCGAAGCCCGCCTCTTCCGCGACGGCGCGGCCGGCATCGAGTACCCGGTGGCCGGCTGGGGTTACTCCGAGGTCGGCGAAGTCACGGAAGTCTCACCGGAGTTGACCGGTACGCCGGGCGTACCGCGCACCGGCGACACGGTGTGGGGCATCTGGGGGCACCGCAGCGAGGGCATCGTCCCCGTGGAGCGCATGATCGGGCACACCCTGCCCGCCGGCCTGGACGACCTCTCCGGCGCGTTCGCGCGGGTCGGGGCCATCGCGTACAACGCGATCCTGGCCGGGGACATCCACCTCGGCGAGGACGTCGCCGTGTTCGGCCAGGGCGTGATCGGCCTGCTCACCACCCGGCTCGCCCAGCTCAACGGCGCCCGCGTCATCGCCGTCGACGCCCTGGACGACCGCCTGGAGGCCGCGAAGCGCTACGGCGCCCGGCACACCCTCAACGCCCGTACCGACGCCGTCGCCGAACGCGTCCGCGAGATCACCGCCGGGCTCGGCGCCGACCTCGCCATCGAGATCAGCGGCGCCCACCCCGCCCTCCAGGAGGCCCTGCGCTCGGTCGCGGTCGGCGGCCGCGTGGTCGCCTCCGGCTTCTACCAGGGCGACGGCATCGGGCTCCGGCTCGGCGACGAGTTCCACCACAACCGCGTCCAGCTCGTCTGCTCCCAGATCGGCGGCGTACCCCCGGCGCTGTCCCACCGCTGGAGTCAGGAACGCCTCCAGCACGCCTTCCTGCGCCTGGTCGCCGAGGGCCAGGTCGATGTGAACTCCCTGGTCAGCCATGTCGTCCCGGCCGCCGACGCCGCCGACGCCTACGTACTGCTCGACGAGCGCCCCGCCGACGCGCTCCAGGTCGTCCTGGAATTCTGAGAGGTCTTCTTCATGCTCACGATCGCCGCCCAGGAGCAACTGCTGCCCGGTGACACCCTCCAGGCCAAGTGGGAGTTCGCGCAGGACGCCGGATACGGCGCCATCGAGCTGCGCGCCAAGGGCGACCTCCACTTCGCCGGCCGCCTCGACGAACTCAAGCAGGCCGCCAAGGACGGGGTGGTCATGCCCACCGTCTGCGTCGACATGCTCCACTTCCTCGGCGCCTTCGACGAGGAGCTGCGCCGCGACGCCGTAGCCCAGCTCAAGTCCCAGCTCACCGTGATCGCGGAGATCGGCGGCCGGGGCGCCCAGACCCCCGCGTCCTACGGCATGTTCTCCCGCCGCCTGCCGCCCTTCGAGCCCCCGCGCAGCGAGGAGCAGGACCGCGAGATCCTCCTCGCCGGCCTCACCGAACTGGGCGAACACGCCCGCCGGGAGGGCGTCACGCTGTACCTGGAGCCGCTCAACCGGTACGAGGACCACATGGTCAACCGGCTGGAGCAGGCCGCCGACCTGATCCGCGCGACCGGTCTGGACTCCGTCCGGATCGGCATCGACAGCTACCACATGAACATCGAGGAGAGCGACCCGTCGGCCGCGATCCTGGCCCACGCCGAGTACATCGGCCACGCCCAGGTCTCCGACTCCAACCGCCTCCAGCCCGGCGCCGGCCACCTCGACTGGCCCGCCTGGCTCGGCGCCCTGCACACCATCGGCTACGACGGCGTGCTCGCGGCCGAATGCCGTCTCGGCGGCGACCCCGTCGAGGCCGTCCGCTCGGTCCCGGCCTTCCTGCGGAGGTCGGGCGCATGACGGCCGTACTCGAACGCCCCTCCCCCGCCCGGGCCCTGAGGCGGGGCGCGGCGCGGGTCCTGCTGGACAACTGGACCGGCACCGCCACCGTCCCCTCCCGCACGCTCTACCCGCACCAGTGGAGCTGGGACTCCGCCTTCATCGCCATCGGGCTGCGCCACCTCTCGGCCCGGCGCGCCCAGCGCGAGCTGGAGTCCCTGCTCGCCGGGCAGTGGGCCGACGGGCGCATCCCGCACATCGTCTTCAACCCGGCCCAGCCGTACGGCGCTTACTTCCCGAGCCCCGACTTCTGGCAGTCGTCCACCGCCGGACGGCCCTCCGGCGCGCCCGCCGCCCCGGAGACCTCGGGCATCGTCCAGCCGCCCGTCCACGCGCTCGCCGCCTGGCTCGTGCATCAGGCGGACCCGGCCGAGTCCGACCGGCGCGGCTTCCTCGCCCGCGTCCACCCCCGGCTGGCCGCCTGGCACGACTACCTGCTCACCCGGCGCGACCTCGGGGGCGGCGGCCTGGCGGCCGTGGTCCACCCGTGGGAGCCGGGCATGGACAACAGCCCTTGCTGGGACGGCCCGTTGGGGTCGGTCGACCCGGCCGACCCCGGCAGCTACCGGCGCGCCGATCTCGACCACGGCCAGGCCGCCGACCGCCCCACCGACCTCGACTACGGCCGCTACGTCCGCCTGGCCACCGACTACCGGGCCACCGGTTACGACGACCGCGCGACCGGCCACGCCTTCGCCGTCGAGGACCCCTGCTTCAACGCGCTGCTCATCGCCAGCGAGCGGGCCCTCGCCGCGATGGCCCAGCATCTCGGCGGGAGCGGCGCCGAGCACGTCAAGCGCGCGCGGGTTCTCACCGAGCGGCTGGTGGAGCGGCTGTGGGACGAGGAGGCCGGGCTGTTCCGCGCCCGCGATCTGGTGGCGGGCGGGTCGATCGAGGAGCGCGGCGTCACGGGTCTCGTTCCGCTTCTCGTGCCGGGGCTGCCGGCCAGGATCGCCCGCCGGCTCGCCGACACCGCTGCCGGGCCCCGTTTCCAGGCTGCTGCCACCGGGCTGGTCCCCAGCTACGACCTCACCGGGCACGCCTTCGACCCGCAGCGCTACTGGCGCGGACCGGCGTGGTTCAACACCGCCTGGCTGGTCCACCGGGGTCTGCGCACCCACGGTCACCTCGAACGGGCCGATGAGCTGCGCCAAAGCTTCCTGGCCGAGGCGGGACGGTCCGGCTTCGCGGAGTACGTCGACCCCACCACCGGCGCCGGCCGGGGCGCCCGGAACTTCTCCTGGACCGCCGCCCTCACCCTCGACCTGCTCGCTCACGAAGAGGAGCCCCTGCCATGACCCCGGCCGACCCTCACGTCCAACTGGTCCGGGACGCCACCTTCGCCCGCCTCGACGCCACCGGCGGCATCACCGGCGTACGCGGCACCGCCCCCGACGGGGTGTTCGCGCGCGACGGCCGCCACCTGAGCCGCTGGCAGCTCACCGTCGACGGCAGCCACCCGGCCGTGCTCGTGCCGGCCTCGCGCGAAGACGACCACGCGACGGAGTGCGTCCTCACCCCGAAGGGCACGCGGGATGCCCCGCCCGCCTACACGGTCTTCCGCCGACAGAGCGTGGCGGCAGGCGAGTTCACCGAGCGTCTGCGGCTGGTCAACAACCGCCCGGACGCGGCGACGGCCCGCCTCGCGCTCACCGTGGACTGCGACTTCGCCGACCTGTTCGAGCTGCGGGCCGACGACCGGGTCTACCCCAAGCCGGACGGGGGGCGGGAGGTACGGACGGTGCCCGGGGGCCTTGTCTACGAGTACCGCCGCGCCGACTGGCATGCGGGGACGACGCTCACCTGCCACCCGGCGCCGGACGGCATCGCCGCCGCTCCGGACGCCGGCACCACGGCCCGTACCCTCACCTGGGAGCTGGACCTGGCCGAGCACGGAGAGGCGGAACTGCGTCTGACGGTCCGCACCGACCCGTCCCCGCCTTCCCCCGCCCCGGCATCCGGCTCCCCGGCATCCGGGCGAACCGCGCAGGAGGCCACCGACGACCTGGCGCGTGCCTGCGAGCGCGGCCTGGCCGACATCGACCTGCTGACCATCGCGGTCGAGGGCGTGGACGGCGAGCAGGTGTGCGTCCCGGCCGCCGGCATCCCGTGGTTCCTCACCCTCTTCGGGCGCGACTCACTGCTGACGTCGTACTTCCTGCTCCCCCACCGCCCCGGCACGGCCGCCGCCACCCTCAGCGCCCTCGCGGCGACCCAGGGCACCCGGTACGACGACTTCAGCGGCGAGCAGCCCGGCCGGATCGTGCACGAGACCCGACAGGGCGAGCTGGCCCACTTCCGCCAAGTCCCCTACGGCCGCTACTACGGCGCCGTGGACGCCACCCCGCTGTTCCTGGTCCTGCTGCACGCCCACCACGAGATCACCGGCGACCCGGCACTCGCGTCACGCCTGGAGCGGCACGCCCGGCGCGCCGTCGACTGGATGCTGACCGACGGCGGCCTGGGCAGGCACGGCTACCTCGTCTACACCCCCGACCCGAACGGTCTGGTCAACCAGAACTGGAAGGACTCGGCCGGCGCGATCTGCTTCACCGACGGCACCCAGGCCAAGGGCCCGATCGCGGTGTGCGAGGCGCAAGGGTACGCGTACGACGCGCTGGTCCGTACGGCGGAACTGGCGGAGAAGGTCTGGGGGGACCCGGAGTATGCGAGTCGACTCCGTGCGGTGGCTGCGGACTTGAGGCAGCGCTTCGCCGACGGCTTCTGGATGCCGGGGGCGGACTTCCCGGCGCTGGCCCTGGACGGCGACGGCCGCCAGGTCGACGCGCTGGCCTCGGACGCCGGGCATCTCCTCTGGTCCGGCATCCTCGACGACGACCGCGCCCGGCGGGTGGGCCGACGTCTGCTGGAGCCCGACTTCTTCTCCGGCTGGGCCATCCGCACCCTGGCCGCCGGCCAGCGCCCCTACCACCCCCTCTCCTACCACCGGGGCAGCGCCTGGCCCCACGACAACGCCGTCATCGCCCTCGGCCTGGCCCGGCACGGCCTGAACGACGAACTCCGCACCCTGGCCGAGGGGTTGGCGACGGCTGCGGCCCACCACGGCCACCGCCTCCCGGAAGTCCTGGCCGGCTACGCCCGCGGATCGACCTCCACCCCGGTCCCGTACCCCCACTCCTGCTCCCCGCAGGCGTGGGCAGCGGCAACACCCTTGGCCCTGCGCACCGCGCTGGGACAGACGGAGGGCGTTGCCCGAGTCCGGCGTGCGTGATTGGCTCGGCCGATGGAACTTCTGCTGACGTCGGCCGGTCTGCGCAACGAGACCCTGAAGGATGCCCTGCGGGACATGCTGGGCAAGCCGTTCGGGTCGGCGAACATCGTGTACGTCCCGACGGCGTCCACGGCCGAGTCCGGGGACCACGGGTGGCTCCTCGCCGACCTGGCCCGCGTCCACGGGCTGGGCTGGCGGGAGTTCGACGTCCTGGAGCTGAACGGCCTGCCGCGGCGGCTGGTGCTCGACCGGCTGCTGCGCGCCGACGTCATCTACGTCGGCGGCGGCAACCACTACCACCTCGCCCGCAGCATCACCGGCAACGGCCTGGCCGACGGCTTCCTGGAAGCGCTGGCCGACCGGGTCTACGTGGGGCTGAGCGCCGGATCGATGATCCTCAGCCGGTATCTCACCACCCACTCCGCCGAGGTCCTCGGGGACACGGCGGACCTCCACCTCCTCGGCGCGACCACCGTGACCCCGCCCTTCGGCCTCCTCGACTCGTACCTGAAGCCCCATCTGTACTCGCCGGACTTCCCGGAACGCGACGACGCCTGGGCCGATCGCATCGCCGCGCGGGCGGACTTCCCGATCCACTTCATCGACGACGACACGGCGCTGCGCGTCCGCGACGACAAGGTGGACGTCGTCTCGGAGGGCCGGTGGCGGTTCCATCCGTAGGCGGCCGGCCCTCAGCACGGGTCGCGCAGCAGCCGCAGCAAGCCGTCCGCGCTGTCCGCCACCCGGTCCCGGCGGAAGCCGTCGGCACGGCGCCCGGCGTGGGCACGGCCGGAGGTGAGGCACCAGTCCCACCACCGGTCCAGCGCGGCGGTGTCGAGCCGTTCGGCGGGCAGCAGCGCGGGCCAGCCGCAGGCGTGCGCCTGCGCGGTGACCTTGGCTCCGCCCGCCACGGGGTCGACGGCGAGGGCGGGCACCCCGGCGCGCAGTGCGAGCACCAGGCCGTGCAGCCGGTCGGTGACGATCATGTCGCAGCGCGCGAGCACGCTCTCCAGTTGTCCGGAAGTCGCGCACAGCCGCCAGTCGTGGGGGTCGAGCCGGGTCTCCAGTTCCAGGCAGGCGCAGTCCTGATCGGACAGCCACCGCGTGACCAGCCGGGCCACCCGCTCGTGCCGTCTGCGGGGGCCGTACTCGTGCTGGCCGTGCGTGAGGACGACGCCCACCACGGGGTGCGCCGGCGGCAGCGGCGCGCGGGCGGCCAGGTCGAGCGTGGGGACGGTGTCCGGGGCGTCGCGCGCGAGGACGTGGTGGAAGCCCCGTACGGCGGGGTCCCCGGTGTCGAGCACGGAGGTGCCAACGGCGATGCGTACGCAGTCGGCGTACCGCCGGTGGAGATCCTCGACCTGGGGGCCGTGGGCGGGGCCGCAGACGAAGAGCAGGTGGGAGTAGTCCTCGGGGTGGCTGTCGTCCAGGGAGGGCCCCTCCGGCCGGAAGCCTGGGCTCCAGGCGACGTCGTGCGGTACGGCCGCGCCGCGCAGCAGGTCCCGTACCCGGTCCAGCGCGAGCAGGTCACCGGCGGTCGCCTCCCCGTGCAGGAAGCTGAACCATCCGGTGACGAGGACGCGTCGCGCGCCGGGGTCAGCCGTGGCCGACGACCGCCTTCGCCCGTCGTCGGGCTCGATCGGGTTCATGCCGGCCATGGTGTCTCCCGTCCGGACGGGCGCAGTCGTCCGGCGCCTCCGGCACCGAGTACCCCTTCTCCGGGAACAGGGGACTTACGACCGTGCGGGCTGGTTGGCGATGAGAAGGGTGCTGCCGGCGGGACGAAAGCCCAGGCGTGCGTAGATGCGCGCGACGGCGTCCTGCGCGTAGGCGAGGAAGACGGTACTCACCCCGTGGTCGCGGGCATGGCCCGCCAGGGCCGCCGTGACGGCTGCGCCCAGCCCCTGGCGGCGGGCGCCGGGAAGGGTTCCGATGCCGCCGATCTCGGTGGTACCGCCTGCCGGGTGGTAATGGCCGACTGCCAGCGGGGTGCCGTCCGGGCCGAGGGCCGCGATGAGCGTCTTGTGCCCTGCGCGGATCGAGGAGCCGATCACCGCCACGGTGCCGTCCTCGGTCAGTTCCCCGGCCACTGCCGACAACTCCTTGCTGCCCGCGAGGCCCACGGCGGTACCCTCCTGGGCGAAGGCCAGGCGAGGGAGGGCGAGAGCCGCGGGCAGGGCGGGATCGTCGGCCGTCAGCACGCGGAGCGTCACGCCGTCCGGCAACGGCCGGGGTTCGAGCTGTCGATGCGGGTCCAGCGACATCAACGGGCGTTCCTCGACCGGCAGGCCGACGGCCTCGATGCGGGCACGCAGGGTCGGGGCCACCTCGGCCAGCCACTCGAAAGCCTCCGGCACACCGAGTTCACACTGCCGGGCCCGCACCCGGGCGATGTCGGCGGCGGTCACCGACGACGCCCCCTCAGCGGTGGGCTGGGCGTGGCTGGGACCGCCGTAATACGGAGCGCCTGGCTCGCCGCGCACGAACAACCGCAAGGGGCCGAACACTTCGGCGTCGGAGAACAGCAACGGCACAGTGGCGTAGTACTGCTCGATACGAGCACGCAGCGAGTCGCTCATGCGGTGCATCCCACCACGCGACCGCGCCCTGCCGCATGCGGAATTGACGGTCAGGTCCGAGCTCAGGCGTGCCCGCCTCCGGCGTCCGGGTCCCGGCGCCCGCCGTCGCGTGCCCGAGGGGCTGCCGGAGCGTCTGTGTCGTCGGACTCCACGGTTCGACGTGCCCGCATCTCCTTCACGCACCGAAACAGGTACCACCAGCCCAGCACGCCTGTCGCGGCCCACAGGCGTCGCTCCGCGGCATCGGTCTGCTGGAGGACCGCACTGCATGGACCACCAACTGCCGCCCCGGCGGCGAGTATCAGCAGCCTCGGGTCGAACAAGAGGCGCGCCTTCTTCCAGGCATGTTCCTCCCCCTCGTGAGCCGGTCGGGTGCGGCAGGTCTCCCCTACAAGCCGTCCCGTGACGAGGGCATCTTCACACCTGTCCCCGATCGGGGCGTGTCAGGGGCTGATAACAGGGTCCCAGGGGGCTGATCAAGGGATACGACCACGGCCCGTTCCCCGGGCTGGGCCTGCCGGGCATGGGGCACGGTTCGCCGAACGGTTGAGGGCCGGTTGCGAATTTCTCCGTAACCGGCCCTTACCTGCGACTTCGTAAAGTCGGGACGACAGGATTTGAACCTGCGACCCCTTGACCCCCAGTCAAGTGCGCTACCAAGCTGCGCCACGTCCCGATGCGCTCACTCGCGGTGACCCGCGTGATCGCGCGAACAGCACTTTACCCCACGTACGGGACTCCTCCGAAGCGGGTTGTGGGCGGGGAGGGGGAGAATCGGCCCCATGGCAGACGCAGAGGCGGGCGGAGAGATCGGCGGGCGCGACCGGGACACCGAGGGGCGGGCGCGGAACGCGCGGCCCCGCGACGGGCTGGGGCGGCCCCTGCCGTACGGGGCCGACGGGGTCGAACGGCAGCCGGAGGGGGTCGTGCGGAGCCCGGAGGAGACCGTCGCGGAGGCGCAGGCGCTGCTGGACGCCGGGAAGCCGTTCCACGCGCACGAGGTGTTCGAGGACGCCTGGAAGTCCGGCCCCGACGCCGAGCGCGAGCTGTGGCGCGGCCTCGCCCAGCTCGCCGTGGGCCTCACCCACTCCGCCCGCGGCAACATCACCGGCGGCCCCCGCCTGCTCCGCCGGGGCGCGGCGGCGGTGACGTCCTGGTCCGGCCGGAACCAGCCCCACCCCTACGACCTCGACCTGCCCGGCCTCGCGACCTGGGCCGTGGACCTCGCCGGGCGGGTGGAGGTGACCTCCGCCCCCGTCGACGCCGGCGCCGAGGGACCCCGTCTGCGGCGGGGCTGACGCGCGCGGCCGCCCCGGCGGGAAGCACCCGGCCCGCCCGGCCCGGCCGCCCGGGGCGCGGCGGGCGGGGGCCAGCGTGTCACGTGGTGCCGAGGTCACCCCGGGGGCATGCTGTGGGGCACTCGCCACAGCGGGGGCAGCCGACTGAGAAGGAGTCACGCTGGTGTCGTCCCAGGACGTTACGGTCGTGGCTCTCCTGGCGGACCCGGACACGCCGACCGAGATCGCGCGGCGCCTGGCCCGGACCCTCCCCGACCGTCTCGCCGAAAGGGCGGGCCGGGGACGGCGGTTCGAGGTCCGCGTGGTCAGCGAGCCCTTCACCGCGGGAACAGAGGACCCGCCCACCCTGATGCGCCGGATCACCGAGCGCGCCAGGACGGAGGACTGGGACATCGTCGTGGCCCTCACCGACCTTCCGCTGCACTCGCACGGCCACAAACTCGTCGTGGACCTCAGTCACGAGCACGGCCTGGCACTGCTCTCGCTGCCCACGCTGGGCGGCCTGCGCCTGGTGACCAGGGCACGACGGGCCGTCGAGGAGGCCGTCCTCACCCTGGCCGCCCCGCAGACCACCGGCGCCCAAGGACATCCGCGGAGCCGGCCGCTGGGCCGCTTCGTCAGCCGTCTCGCTCCCATCCACCGGGGCCCGGTCGACGAGGAGGAGGCCGCCGACCTCCGGTACGTCGTCGCCGGGCCGCGCGGTTTCCTGAGAGTGCTCGTCGGCATGGTCCGCGCCAACCGGCCGTGGCGCCTGGTGCCGGGGCTGTCCAAGGCTCTGGCGGCCGCACTCGCCACCGGGGCGGTGGCCACGGTGAACTCCACCGTCTGGAGCCTGTCGGAGGCCCTGAGCACCCCGCGTCTCGTGATCGCCACGGTCGGGTCCATCGCGCTCATGATCGGGTGGCTGACGGTGGACGCGCACCTGTGGTACCGGTCGACGGACACCTCGCCGGAGGAGAGGAAGAGGGCCGGCCTCTACAACGCCTCGACCATCCTGACCGTGGCCATCGGGGTCATCGCCTGCTACGTGGGCCTGCTGGCCGTCAACTTGGTCTGGGCGCTGTTCATCCTCAACGACCGGGTCTTCGCCACCACGACACAGACCCCGCTGCACGCCACCGACTACTGGACGTTGGCCTGGTTCGTCGCTTCGGTCGCCACGGTGGGCGGCGCGCTGGGGTCGGGTCTGGAGAGCGACGAGGCGATCCGGGCGGCCGCCTTCTCCAAGCGCGAGCAGGAACGCCGGGACATGCTTCAGGAGGACGACGACGACGGGGACCGGTCGGAGACCTGAGGCGGAGATCCGCCGGCGGCCGGCGGCTCGAAAGGGCCCGGAAATTCGGCTGATCGGGCGGTGAGTATCTGTTTCGCGCCGGAGGCCGACGGGGACCCGGACACAGCACGCCGCCCGGGATGCCGGAGCCCCCTCCGGCGGCCCACGGCGGCACCGCCGCTCCCCCCGATCCGGGTGGACGGCCTATATCGACGTGCCGCGGCGGAGCCGCGGCCGAGAGAAGTCATCATGAAAGCAGCGGTATATGAAGGACCGCGAACGGTAGCGGTGAAGGACGTACCGGACGCGAAGATCGAACACCCCTGCGACATCATCGTCAAGATCACCACCACCAACATCTGCGGGTCGGACCTCCACATGTACGAGGGCCGCACCTCGTTCGAGCCCGGCCGCGCCTTCGGCCACGAGAACATGGGCCAGGTCGTGGAGGTCGGCCCGGCGGTGCGCAAGGTCCAGGTCGGCGAGTACGTGGTGCTGCCCTTCAACATCGCCTGCGGCTTCTGCAAGCAGTGCGAGCGCGGGCTCACCAACTACTGCCTGACCATGCAGCCGGAACCGGCTCTCGCCGGAGCCGCCTACGGATTCGCCGACATGGGCCCCTATCAGGGCGGCCAGGCGGAGCTGCTGCGCGTGCCCTACGGCGACTTCAACGCCCTGCGCCTCGGCGAGGACGCGGCCGAGCGGCAGACCGACTACGTGATGCTCGCGGACATCTTCCCCACCGGCTATCACGCCACCGAGATGGCCCACGTCAAACCCGGCGACCAGACCGTCATCTTCGGGGCCGGTCCCGTCGGGCTGATGGCGGCCTACTCCGCCCTCCTCAAGGGCGCCGGGCGCGTCTGGGTGGTCGACCACCAGCCCGACCGGCTGCAGAAGGCGGAGGAGATCGGGGCCATCCCGGTCAACACCGCCGAGCAGGACCCGGCGGAGGTCGTCAAGGACGCCACCCTGGGCCTGGGCGCCGACAACGGCTGTGAGTGCGTCGGCTATCAGGCCCATGACGCCCAGGGACACGAGGACGCCAGCCTCACGCTCAACGGGCTGATCGACTCGGTCAGGTTCACGGGCGACATCGGCGTGGTGGGCGTGTTCCTGCCCGAGGACCCCGGCGGCGAGCAGGCCCAGAACGATCTGGAGGCGCACGGCAAGGTGCCGATCGACTTCGGCCTGATGTGGTTCAAGGGCCAGCACATCGGCACCGGGCAGGCGCCGGTCAAGAGGTACAACCGGGCGCTGCGCGACCTGATCGCCGGAGGCAAGGCGAAGCCGAGCTTCGTCGTCAGCCACGAACTCGGCCTGGACCAGGCCCCCACGGGCTACGAGCACTTCGACGCCCGTGACGACGGCTGGACCAAGGTCGTCCTGCATCCGGACGGCCGGGGGAACGGCCACAGGGGCTGAGGGACCCGCGGACCGCCGGCCGCCTGCCGGCCGGCGGTCCGTCTCACGGGCCGCGGCGGGCTGAGGACACGACCGCCTTCCCGGCCGCGGCCCGCCTCCTCAGGCCCGCCCTTCCCGCCACTCCTCGTCCGCCACTCCCCCCGCCCCCAGCAACCCCGTGGGCGGCAGCGTCCGCTTTGCCTGCAGGCGCGGCAGCGCCCGGCCGGAGACGTGCCGTACGACCGGCGGCAGCACCGCGCGCCCCCACTGGGCGAGCCGCAGCCAGGCCGGTACGTACACCGACGTGCGCCGGTGTTCCACCGCCCGCACCAGGCGTTCGGCGACCACCGCCGCCGGGTACACCTTGCGGGCCGGCCCCGGCATGTGGGCGCGGAGTTCGCGGAGTACGGGGTAGTGGTCGGCGTCGCGGGTCATGTCGGTGTCGGTCCAGTTGATGTAGGCGATGCCCACGCCGACGGACTCGTGGGCGACCTCGGCCTGCAGGGAGCGGGCGAACGACTCGACGCCCGCCTTGGACGCGCAGTAGGCGCTCATCATCGGCGAGGCGCCGAACGACGCCAGTGAGGCCACCTGGAGGAAGTACCCGGACGTGACCAGCAGGTCGGCGAGGAACGCCCGCGCGGTCAGGGCGCTGCCGACCAGGTTGACGTCGATCACCCGCCGCCACGACTCGGGGACGGACCCGGCGAAGGGGCCGCCCTCGGCGATCCCCGCGTTGGCCACGACGACGGACGGCCGCCCGAGCCGGTCCCGCACCTCCACGGCCGCGCGCTCCAGGGCACGGAAGTCGGTGATGTCGACCTCGAGCGCGATCACCGGCGGCGGCAGCGAGGCGGCCACCTCCTCCAGCCGCTCCCGCTCCAGACCGAGCAACGCGAGCCGCGCGCCGCGCTCGGCGAAGGCATGGGCCAGGGCCGCGCCCAGGCCGCGTGCGGCCCCGGTCACGACGACGGTACGGCCTGCGAGGGGGCTGTCATACATGGCGGCCTGCCTCCATCCCCGGCACCCGGCCCGTCCGGGCGCACCGAAAGGGCCGAGTACCCAGGTGCGGGACATCAAGCGCCGCCCCCGTGCCCGGCCCCCCGCACCCCGTGCGGCAGACTCGGCGGGTGCGAAAGATTCATGTCATCGGCATCGGTGCGGGCGACCCGGACCAGCTCACGTTGCAGGCGGTCAAGGCGCTGCGGGGCACGGACGTGTTCTTCCTGCTCGACAAGGGCGAGGTGAAGAGTGATCTGACGCGGCTGCGGCGGGAGATCCTGGACGCGCATCTGCCGGAGGGGTCGTACCGGGTGGTGGCGGCCCGGGACCCGGAGCGGGACCGGAGGGCGGGCGGGGCGGCCTACTCGCCGGCCGTCGAGGACTGGCGGACCGCCCGCGCGGGGATCTACGAGCGGCTCATCGCGGAGGAGGTCGCGGAGGACGGCACGGGCGCGTTCCTGGTGTGGGGCGACCCCTCGCTGTACGACAGCACGCTCGGCATCCTTCAGGAAGTGCTGGCCAGGGGGGCGGTGGAGTTCACCTATGACGTGGTGCCCGGCATCAGCAGCGTCTCCGCGCTGGTCGCCCGGCACCGGACCGGACTGAACCGGGTGGCGCGGCCGGTGCAGATCACCACCGGGCGGCGGCTCGCCGAGGGGTTCCCGGAGGGGGTGGACGACGTGGTGGTGATGCTCGACGCGCACCAGGCGTTCCGGGAGTACGCCGGGGACGACATCGACATCTACTGGGGCGCGTACATCGGCACCCCGGACGAGATCCTGGTCTCCGGCCCGCTCGCGGAGGCCGGTCCGGAGATCGAGCGGGTGCGGGCGGAGGCGCGGGAGCGCAAGGGCTGGATCATGGACACGTATCTGCTGCGCAGGCACCCTCGGGGGGAATGACCCCGGCCAGCCAGTCCAGTACGCCGTCCACGTCCGGCAACACCCGTACACCGCAGGGGAGTTCGGGGCGGCGTACGACGACCACGGGCAACGCGAGCGAGCGGGCGGCGGCCAGCTTGGGTGCGGTCGCCGCTCCCCCGCTGTCCTTCGTGACCAGTACGTCGATGCGGTGCGCGCGAAGCAGGTCCAGCTCGTCGGCGAGGCTGAACGGGCCTTTCGCGAGGAGAAGTTCGCACTGCGGAGGCAGCGGCGGCTGCGGTGATTCCACCGAGCGGACCACTACCTGAGTGTCCGTCAGGTAGGCGAAGGCGGCCAGCCCGAGCCGACCCGTGCTGAGGAACACCCGTTGTCCCAGGCGGGGTACGAGCCGCGCCGCCTCCTCCAGGGAGGTCACCGGGTACCAGTCGTCGTCGAGGTCCCAGCCGGGGCGGCGCAGGACGGCGTGCGGGACTCCGGCCGACCGTGCCGCCTCCGCCGCGTTCGCCGTGATCCGCTCGGCGAAGGGATGCGTGGCGTCCACCAGCGCGGTCACCCGGTGGGCGCGCAGCCAGCCGGCCAGCCCCGCCGCGCCCCCGAACCCGCCGACCCGTACCTCGCCGTCGACCGCCCCCGGCCGGCTCACGCGCCCCGCGAGCGAGGTGGTGACCCGCAGGCCGGGCCGCGGGGCGAGGGCGGCGGCGAGGCGGCGGGACTCGGTGGTGCCGCCGAGGATCAGGACGTGCGCGGGCATGGGGTGAGCGTACGCAGCCGGTCAGGTCAGCAGGAGTTCGACCGCCCCGACGACGGTCGCCACGATGACGATGCGGTCGAAGAGCCGCTGGTTGATCTTGTGGACGGCCCATCGGCCGAGGAACGCGCCGGGGACGACGAAGACCAGCAGGGCCGCGTCCAGCAGCAGCGAGTCGCCGTCGATCAGCCCGAGGGCGGCGCTGAAGGGGATCTTGGCGACGTTGACGATGAGGAAGAAGAAGGCGGAGGTGCCGAGGAAGCCCATTTTCCGGAAGCCCGCGGAAAGGAGATACATCGACATCACCGGCCCGCCCGCGTTGGCGACCATGGTGGTGAAGCCGCCCGTCACGCCGTACGCCCCCGCCGTCGCCCGTCCGGTCCGGGTACTGACGTCCTCGGTCGTCTCCTGGCGCCGTCGCCACAGGGTGATGCCGGTCATCATCAGCAGGATCACGCCGATGGAGATCCGTACGATCCCGTCGCCGGCCCGGGCCAGGAACAGCGTGCCCGCCACCACCCCGGCCGCGACGGCGGGGAAGAGCCGCCACAGGGTGGGCCAGTGGGCGTGCCGCCGGTAGGTGAGGACGGCGAGGGTGTCGCCCGCGATGAGGAGCGGGAGGAGTACGCCGGTGGAGGCGCGGGCGGGCAGGACGGCCGCGAAGACGGCGAGGCTGACCGTGTTGGCCCCGCTGACGGCGGTCTTGGAGAAGCCGACCAGGAGGGCGGCGAGGGCGAGGGCGGCGAACTCCCAGCCGGATATGTGCCAGAGCGTCATCATGTTCATGCGGAGACTGATGCTATGTGCACACGTCCGGCCGGGTGCCGGGGGCTCAGCGGGCGGCGTACCGGGTGCGCAGTTCCCGCTTGAGCACCTTCATGCTGGGGCCGAGCGGGAGTGCGTCCGTGAACTCCACGCGGCGGGGGTACTTGTGCTTGCCGAGGTGCTCCTTGGACCACTCGGTGACGGCGGCGGCGTCGGGGGTGACGCCCGGCGCGGGCACGACGACCGCGCAGACCTCCTCGCCGTGCAGCTCGTCGGGGAGGCCGATCACGGCGACCTGGGCGATCTCCGGGTGCCGGGCGAGGACCTCCTCGACCTCGCGGGGGTAGACGTTGTAGCCGCCGCGGATGATGACGTCCTTCTTGCGGTCGACGATCCGCAGGAACCCGTCCTCGTCCTTGGTGCCGAGGTCGCCGGTGCGGAACCAGCCGTCGACCAGCGCCTCGGCGGTGGCCTCCGGGCGGCCGAGGTAGCCGGAGAAGACGTTGTGGCCCCGGATGACGACCTCGCCCAGCTCGCCGGGCGCGAGGAGTTCGATCCGGTCCTCGACGTCCGCCCGGGCGATCTCGGCGTCCACGCCCCAGAGCGGGTGGCCGATGGTGCCGGCGCGGGTGCCGAAGACGGGCTGGTTGACGGTGGCGGCCGGGGAGGTCTCCGAGAGGCCGTACCCCTCGTAGATCTGCGCGCCGAACGCCGACTCGAAGCGTTCCAGCACGGCCACCGGCAGCGAGGCGCCGCCGGAGATGCACAACCGCAGGTCGGGCAGGGCGGCGGCGTCGGCCGCGACGGCGGCGAGCGAGACGAACATGGTGGGGACGCCGTGGAAGGTGTTGACGCGCTCGGAGACCATGATCTCGATCGCGCGGGCGGCGTCGAAGCGGGGCATCAGGACGAGCGTCGCGCCCGCCCGCCAGGTGGAGTTGAGCGACACCGTCTGCCCGAAGGCGTGGAAGAGCGGGAGCGCGCCGAGGACGATGTCGTCGGGTCGGATGTCGTTGGCGTCGAAGGCGTTGACGGTCGCGTTCATCACGATGTTGAAGTGGCTGAGCACGGCGCCCTTCGGGACGCCGGTGGTGCCGCTGGTGTAGAAGACGACGGCCGGGTCGTCGGCGGACCGCGTGACGTACGAGTGCGGCGGCTCGGCGTCGACGGCGAGCTTCTCCAGCTCCTCGCCGAGGACGACCACGCGGATGCCGAGGGGCTCGGCGGCCGCGCGGGCGGTGGCCTCCTGGGCGGGGTGGACGAGCAGCAGGGTGGCGCCGCTGTCCTTGAGGACGTGCTCGACCTCGGCCGCCGAGAGCAGCAGGTGGACCGGGACGACGACACCGCCGACCGCCATGGCCGCGTAGTAGGCGAGCGGGAACTCGGCGGTGTTGGGGGCCATCAGGGCGACCCGGTCGCCCGGCCGTACGCCGAGCGCGGCCAGCGCGCCGGCCTGGGCGAGGGAGCGCCGCCAGGCTTCGGCGAAGGTGAGGCGCAGGTCGCCCTCGACCAGGGCCGTCCGGTCGGGGCGGCGGCGGGCGTTCTCGGCCAGGATGGCGGCGACGGACAGGGTTGCCATGAGGTGCGGCTCCGTTTCCTGCGGTGCGACTCGGCTTGCGGAACCTTCGTGCGGGGAAGGTCCGTCGGGGTGGTTCAGGGGCGCTCCACCAGGACCGCGCTGCCCTGCCCGACGCCGACGCACATGGTGGCGAGGCCGCGTCCGGCACCGGTGCGGCGCATGCGGTGCAGCAGGGTGGTGAGGATGCGGGCGCCGGAGCAGCCGAGGGGGTGGCCCAGCGCGATGGCGCCGCCGGTGGGGTTCACCAGGCCGGGGTCGATGCCCAGTTGGTCGACGGAGGCGAGGGCCTGGGCGGCGAACGCCTCGTTGAACTCGGCCTCTTGAAGGTCCTCGACGCTCCAGCCGACGCGGGCGAGCGCCTTGCGGGTGGCGGGGACCGGGCCGATGCCCATCACGTCGGGGTGGACGCCCGCCGAGGCGCCGGCGACGTACCGGCCGAGGGATTCGAGACCCAGTTCCTCCAGCATCTCCTCGCTGACCAGGAGGAGTCCGGCGGCGCCGTCGTTCATGGGCGAGGCGTTGCCCGCGGTGACCGTGCCGTCGCCCCGGAACACCGGCTTCAGGCGGGCGAGTTTCTCCAGGGAGGTGTCCTCGCGTACGCATTCGTCACGGTCGACGGTGATGCCGTCCGGGCGCTCCACGGGCAGGAGTTCGGCGTCGAAGTGGCCGTTCTTCCGTGCGGTGGCGGCGAGTTGGTGGCTGCGCAGGGCGAACTCGTCCTGCCGCTCACGGGAGATGCCGTACCGCCGGGCGACCTCCTCGGCGGTCTCGCCCATGGCCAGGACGCCGTGCAGGTCCTTCATCGCCGGGTTGGTGAGGCGCCAGCCGAGGCGGGTGTCGTAGGTCTCCATGCGGTGCGGGAGCGCCTCGTCGGGGCGGGGCAGCACGAAGGGGGCGCGGCTCATGGACTCCGAGCCGCCCGCGATCACGAGGTCCGCCTCACCGGCCGCGATGGTGCGGGCGGCGGCGGTGACGGCTTCCAGGCCGGAGGCGCAGAGCCGGTTGACGGTGGCACCGGGCACGGAGTCGGGGAGCCCGGCGAGCAGGACGGCCATGCGGGCGATGTTGCGGTTGTCCTCGCCCGCCTGGTTGGCGGCGCCCCAGTACACGTCGTCGATCCGGGCCGGGTCGAGGGCGGGCACGCCGCTCACCAGGTCGCGGACGACGGCCGCCGCGAGGTCGTCGGGCCGCACGGAGGACAGGGCGCCGCGCAGCTTGCCGATGGGCGTGCGGCGGGCGGCCGCGAAGTGGACGGGACGCAACTCGGGACTCCTGACCGACGACGTTGTGGATCAGCATGAACCTACGCCCCGCCGGGGCGGGACGGCTTGACCGGCAGCGACTTAATTAGCACTGCTAGTTTTGGGCTCTACCGGACTATAGACCGCACACCGGCCCCCTGGGAAGATCCCCCCGGAGTGACCCGCGCGACCCCGGAGGAGCCCGCCATGACCGACGTACGCGCCCACACCCGCCAGGGCGTCCACGGCGCGCTGCACGTCCGCGCCTGGCCGCACCCCGGGCCCCGCTACCTCGCCCTGCTGGTGCACGGGTACGGCGAGCACGCGGGCCGGTACGACGAGGTCGCCGGGGTGCTCACCGGGCACGGCGCGGCGGTGTACGCGCCCGACCACCTCGGGCACGGCAGGTCGGCCGGGGAGCGGGCGCTGATCGAGGACTTCGAGGACGTGGTGACCGACCTCCACGCGGCGGCCGACCTGGCCCGCGCCGAACACACAGGTCTGCCGCTGGTCATGGTGGGCCACTCCATGGGCGGTCTGATCGCGGCGCGGTACGCCCAGCGGTACGGGTCCGAGCTGAGCGCGCTGGTGCTGTCGGGGCCGGTGATCGGCACATGGGCACTGCCGGGGCGGCTGCTCGCGCTGGACGAGATCCCGGACGTGCCGGTCAGCCCGGCCGCGCTCTCCCGCGACCCGGCGGTGGGCGCGTCCTACGCCGCCGACCCGCTGGTGTGGCACGGCCCCATGAAACGGCCGACTCTCATGGCCTTCGAGCGGGGGCTCGCGGCCGTGGCGGCGGGCGGCGGCATCGGTGAGCTGCCCCTGCTGTGGCTGCACGGCGACGACGACCGGCTGGTCCCGGTCGAGGGCAGCCGCATCGGCGTGGAGCGCCTCGGCGCCGGCCGCGCCGTCGAGCGCGTCTTCCCCGGTGCCCGCCACGAGGTCTTCCACGAGACCGACCGCGCGAAGGTCTTCGCGGAGCTGACGGGCTTCCTGGACTCGGTGCTCGGCTAGAGGGTTATGCCCAGTATCCGCGCGACCGTCCGGATCACCCCGTGGTCGTTGTTGGACGGGGCCAGGTGGCGGGCGCGGCTGATGACGTCCGGGTGGGCGTTGGCCATGGCGAAGGACCAGTCGGCCGCGTCCAGCATCTCCAGGTCGTTGAGGTAGTCGCCGAAGACCATGGTCTGGGCCGGGGTGATGCCCAGCTCGCGCTGGAGGCCGCGCAGGGCGGCGCCCTTGTTGGCGGTGCGGTTCATCACGTCGACCCAGTGCTCGCCGGACACCACGACCTGGTGGGTTTCGGCGAAGGGCGCGAGGGCGGGGGCGGCGCCCCGCTCGGCGGAGCCGAAGTCGTACACCGCGACCTTGATGATCTCGTCGTCCACCGCGGTCACGTCCTCGACCACGCGGTGCGAGACGTAGTACTTGCGCACCTCCGCGAGGAACGCCTCGTCGGTCCGCTCCACGTACGCGGCCCGCTTGCCGCAGACCACCGCGCCCGCGTCCACGCCCCGCGCGGCCAGCCCCCGTACCGTGCGGGCGATCTCGGCGGCGGCCTGGTGGTCCAGCGGGTCGGAGCTGAGTTCGACGCCGTCGCGGACGACGTAGGTGCCGTTCTCCGCGATGAACACCATGCCCTCGGCCACGTCGGCGAACTCCTCGGCCAGGGTGGCGTACTGGCGCCCGCTCGCCGGGCTGAACAGCACGCCCCGGCGCCGGAGTTCGGCGAGCAGGGGCCGCAGGGTGACGGGCGGCCGCTTGTCGTCGTCCAGCAGGGTGCCGTCCATGTCGGTCACCACCAGGCGGATGTCGGCGGGCCCCGAGGGCTCGCCGGGGACGTCGAGGAGGGGCGCGGGCGTCGCTGACATGTGCTGCTTCCGGTCGGTTCGCGGGACTCCCCCAGTGTTCCTCATGGCCCGGGCGGGCTTTCCCCGGGTCGAAGAGGCCGGCCCGGGGATGCCCGTTCGGTGCCCGTTCGCGTACCGTGCGCGATTTTCGGGACACCGGGATCGCCGGACGGCACAATGACGGGACGGCGTGATCAAGGGGCGGCGGGAGGACGGCACGTTGAGCGACGAGGGCTCCGCCACGGCCGGGGCGGCGCGACCGGACACCTCCGTGGCGCACAACGCGCGGGTCTGGAACTTCTGGGCCGGCGGCGAGGCCCACTACGAGGTCGACCGGCGCGTCGGTGAGCAGGTCGCCGGGATGTTCCCGGTGATCCGGGAGGTGGCCCGCGCGGACCGGGACTTCCTGGTGCGCGCCGTGCGGTACCTGGCGGCCGAGCGCGGCATCCGGCAGTTCCTCGACCTGGGCACCGGGCTGCCGACGGCGGACAACACCCATGAGGTCGCCCGGCGCGTGGACCCCGGGTCCCGGGTCGTCTACGTCGACAACGACCCGGTCGTGCTGGCGCACGCCCGCTCGCTGCTCGCCGGCTCCCCGGAGGGCGTCACGGACTACGTCGACGCCGATGTCCGCGATCCCGACGGCGTCATGGAGCGCGCCGCGAAGACGCTGGACCTGGGCCGGCCGGTCGGGGTGCTGATGCTCGGCATCCTCAACTTCGTCCTGGACGGCACCGAGGCGCGGGAGATCGTGCGCCGGATCATGGCCGCCGTCCCGTCCGGCAGTGTGCTGGTGCTCACCCACCCGACCTTCGACGCTGAAGTGGGCGGCGCGGGGAACGTGACCGCCATGGAGTTCTGGAACGCCCACGCCACCCCGCCGATCACCGGCCGCAGCCGCGCCGGGATCGCGTCCTTCCTCGAAGGTCTGGAGCCGGTCGAGCCGGGCCTCGTGCCCTGCTCGCAGTGGCGTCCGGAGGCGGCGGACGCGGCTCCCGTACCGCAGTTCGGGGCCGTCGCCGTGAAACCGTGAGCGCCGCGGGTCACACGGAGAGAGCCCCTGTCCGAGCCCGCCCGCGCCCGCGGCGGGTCCCCACCCGGAAAGTATGATCAAGCAATGTCTGACATGACCGAGACCACGCCCGGCTGGCTGACCACGGACGAGCTGGAGATGGCCAGGGCCCGGATGCCGATCCTGTACGTCGAGGCCGTGCCCGTGCGGGTGGACGACAGCGGTGAAGTCACCAGCATCGGGCTGCTGTTGCGGATCGGCCCGGACGGCACCGTCAGCCGCAATCTGGTCTCCGGCCGCGTCCTGCACCACGAGCGGGTGCGCGACGCGCTGCTGCGGCACCTGGAGAAGGACCTCGGCCCGGTCGCGCTGCCCCGGGTCCCCGCCTCCACGCAGCCGTTCACGGTCGCGGAGTACTTCCCGACGGCCGGTGTCACCCCGTACCACGACCCGCGTCAGCACGCGGTGTCGCTGGCCTACATCGTGCCGGTGACCGGTGACTGCCGGCCCCGGCAGGACGCGCTGGACCTGGTCTGGTTCACCCCGCAGGAGGCCGCCTCGGCCGCCCTGCACGGCGAGATGCCGGGCGGCCACGGCGCCCTGCTGAAGCAGGCGCTGGCCCACGTGGGCATCGTCTTCTAGCGCTCACCTCCTTTCCGGCGCCGGTCCGGCCGGGGCCGGAAGTGGCGCCCGGTCCCCCGGAGGGACCGGGCGCCGTGGCCCGGAGGGCCGGTTGCGGTCAGGCTGGTGGGTGGGGTCTCCGAACAGCCCTCGGAAGCCACGCCGGAAGAGCCAGGGAGGTGCGGGCGATGACCCGAACCGTGACCGCGGGACTGGACGGCTCCGCCGAGAGCCGGGCCGCCGTCGAGTGGGCGGCGCGCGAGGCGGTGCTGCGCGGGCTGCCGCTGCGGCTCGTCCAGGTGTGGGAGCCGCTGCCGGACCCGCTGGCACAGGCCCCGCTGCTGGGTGCCGAGGCCGAGCAGGACTGGACCGAGCGGGCCCCGGACGAGAGCGCCGAGGGGCTCCGGCTGCGTCACCCCGGCCTTGAGGTGATCACCGAGCGGCGCACCGGCGATCCGGTGGACGTGCTGTGCGAGACCGCCGGGACCTCCGAGTTGCTGGCGCTGGGCTCGCGCGGCCTGGGCGCGCTGCACGGGTTCGTCGTGGGCTCCGTCGGCATGGCCGTCACCGGCCGCGCCGACTGCCCGGTGGTACTGGTCAGGGCCGGTGAGCAGGCCGCCGACGAGCACCGGGCCGACCCCACGGGCATCCCGTCGGCGGCGACGCCGTTCCGGCCGGTGGTGCTGGGCCTGGACATCACCGCCCCCGACGCGGCCCTGCTGGAGTTCGCCTTCGGCACGGCCGCGCTGCGCGGCGCCCCGCTGCGGGTGGTGTATGCCTGGGCGCCGCAGCCCCCGCCCGCGTACAACAGCCCCGGCTACGCCTACGAGGCGGAGGCCACCCCGGTCGCCGAGGAGGCGCTCGAACCGCGCAACGCGTTCATGCTCGGCCGGGCGGTGGAGCCCTGGCGGGAGTCGTTCCCCGACGTCGACGTGGCGGAGGCCGCCGTCGAGGGCAGCGCGGGGTCGGTGCTGGTGGACGCCTCCCGCGACGCCTGCCTGGTCGTGGTGGGCCGCCGGGTGCGCGCGGGCCGGCTCGGCGCCCACCTCGGGCATGTCGCGCACGCCGTGCTGCACCACTCCCCCGCCCCCGTCGCCGTCGTCCCGCACGCCTGACCGAAGTGGAGAACCCGATGGACGAGCCGATCGTGGTCGGTGTGGACGGTTCCGCGCCCAGCCTGCGGGCCGTGGACTGGGGCGCCGAGGAGGCGGCCCTGCGCGGGGCGCCGCTGCGCCTGGTGTACGCCTCGCTCTGGGAGCGCTACGAGGGCGAGCTGATCGCCCAGGAGCTGAACCGGCCCGTCGAGGAGGTCATGGCGCGGGACGTGGTCGGTACCGCCGAGGCGCGAGCCCGGTCGCGCCGCCCCGATGTGCAGGTCACCACCGATGTGCTGGCCGGCGAGCCGGAGAACGCGCTGGTCAGGGAGAGCGGTACGGCCCGCGCGGTGGTGCTGGGCAGCCGGGGCCGCAGTGGGTTCACCGAGGCGCTGCTCGGCTCGGTGAGCCTGACGGTCGCCGGACACGCGCACTGCCCGGTGTTCGTGCTGCGCGACGGCCCGGAGGACGAGGAGCCCGGCGGCTCGCCGCGGATCGTGGTGGCGGTGGGCGACAAGCCGCGGGACACGGCCGCCGTCCGGTTCGCGGCCGAGGAGGCCCGGCTGCGCGGGCTCCCGCTGGAGGCGGTACGCGCCTGGCGGCGGCCCTCGGGCCCCTTCACCGGCCACGACGCGGGCGAGGGTGATCCGGAGGAGGCCGCGCGGGAGGTGGTGGCCGACGCGCTGCGGGACGTGCCGGAGGAGGTGGCTACGGTCGTCCGCACCCCGGAGGGCCACACCCGGGACGCCCTGGTCGAGGCCGCGCGGGGCGCCACCCTCCTCGTGGTCGGCGGCCATCCCCGGCACGGCGGCTTCGGCCTCCAGCTCGGCCGGGTCGCCCACGGCGTGCTCCACCGCGCGCCCTGTCCGGTCGCGGTGGTCCCGGAACCGGCGTAGGCACGGCTCAGCCGGCCGCCGGCGGCGCGCAGCAGGCGCGTGCGCGTGAGGGCCGGGGCGGCGAAGCTGGAAGCAGGGGCCGGTTCCTGGGCGTGACGGGCAGACGCGGGGTCAGCGGCCGGCCGGCCGACGAGGTGAGGAGCGTCATGAAGGGCTTCGTCTTTCACGGTCCGGGCCAGGCGTCCTGGGAGGACGTCCCGGACCCCGGCATCAGGGAGCCGACCGACGCGATCGTGAAGGTCGGCATGGTGTCCATCTGCGGGACCGACCTGCACATCCTCAAGGGCGACGTGCCCGGGGTGCCGCCCGGCACGGTACTGGGCCACGAGGCGGTCGGCG
Source organism: Streptomyces sp. NPDC018263 (assembly GCF_055562575.1). NCBI lineage: Bacteria > Bacillati > Actinomycetota > Actinomycetes > Kitasatosporales > Streptomycetaceae > Streptomyces > Streptomyces sp. NPDC018263. The sequence continues at coordinate 83,070 of NZ_JBVHFA010000002.1, read as the reverse complement.
AGATCGTCGACGTGGGCAGCGACGTGCGCACGGTCCGGCCGGGCGACCGGGTGCTGGTGTCCTGCATCGCGTCGTGCGGCCGCTGCCGCTTCTGCCGGGAGGGCCGGTACGGCCAGTGCCTGGGCGGTGGCGGCTGGATACTCGGCCATCTCGTGGACGGCACCCAGGCCGAGTATGTGCGGGTCCCGTTCGCCGACCTCTCCGTGCATCCGCTGCCGGCCGCCGTGCCGAGCGAGGTCGCGGTGCTGCTGGCGGACATCTTCCCGACCGCGTACGAGGTGGGTGTGCTCAACGGCCAGGTCAGGGCGGGCGACACGGTGGTGATCGTCGGCGCCGGGCCGATCGGTCTCGCGGCCGTGGTCGCGGCCCGGCTGTACGCCCCGGAACGGATCGTCGTGGTGGACCTGGCCCGGGCCCGGCTGCAGGCGGCCCGGCGGCTCGGCGCCGATGTCGTCGCCTTCGCCGGGGAGGACCCCCGGACCCTGGTGGACGACCTCACGGGCGGGCTAGGCGCGGACGTAGCCGTGGAGGCGGTCGGCGTGCCGGAGAGCTTCGAGCTGTGCACGCAGGTGGTGCGGCCCTGCGGGCACGTGGCCAACGTCGGCGTGCACGGTTCCCCGGCGATGCTGCACCTGGAGAACCTGTGGATCAGGGACGTCACCATCACGACGGGCCTGGTGGACACCTACTCCACCCCGACCCTGCTGCGGATGGCGGCAGCCGGCCGGCTGCCGACCGCGGAGCTGGTCACGCACACCTTCCCGCTGAACCACATGGAGGAGGCGTACGAGGTGTTCGCCCACGCCGCCGAGACCGGCGCGCTGAAGGTGGTGCTGGGCGCGGACCGGCACGAGGTGGCCATCCCGATGCCGTGAGCGCGCGCCGCCCAGTCGTGCCCGGCCGTTCCGCACGTGTACGAACGACCGGGCACGGCTGCGACAAGGGGTCAGGGACGGCCGTCGCCGGCGACCACCCCGTAGGTGACGGCGCCGAAGACCAGGTGGGGCAACAGGTCCGACACCCAGTCCGTCGGCGACCACGTCCGGGGGTCGGTGACGCCCAGCCGGGTCATGGACGCGTCCGTGGCCGCCATGGCGAGGACGCCGGTCGCCAGGCTCCCCAGCCACCACGGCACCCGGGCACCGGCGCGGTGCGCCAGGGAGACGACCACGCCGGTGGCGACGCCGACGCCGATGCCGCTGAGCGCGCCGAGGGCGGACAGCCGGTTCTCCCGCTGCTCCCCGGTCCCGCCGACATGGAGACCCACGTCCCCGGCGAGCTTGTCGGCGGCCTCTGCGGGCACGTTGCTGGCGGACCTGCCCCGCAGGGCCATGTCACCGTAGGTGGCGGCGTTGAGGGCGGTGGTCCCGGCGGCGCCTGCCGCGCCGCCACGCAGGATGCTGTGAATCATGCGCCCCCGGGTTCCCTGAACCCCGTCCGCGAACCGTGCCGTACGGGTGACGGGCCTCCACAGACCCGCAAAGAACCTGTCACACAAGGACCGGAATGCGGCCCCGGACGGCGGCCGTTCTTCCTGTCATGACTGTTGGAGTAGCGCTCAACACGCCCGGCGCCGCGAACCAGGTCGACGCCTCCGTCATCCAGGCCCGCGAGGCCGCCGCGGCGGGAGTACGGTCCGTCTGGTTCGGGCAGACCTTCGGCGCGGACTCGCCCCAGCTCGCCGCGCTCGTCGGCCGCGAGGTACCCGGACTCCAGGTGGGCACCTCCGCGATCCCGGTCTTCGGCCGCCACCCCCTGGTCGTCTCCAGCCAGGCGCAGACCGCCCAGGCGGCCACCCACGGCCGCTACCACCTCGGCCTGGCGCTCGGCACCAGGCTGCTGACCGAGGGCGGCTTCGGCCTGCCCTTCCAGCGTCCCATCGCCCGGCTGCGCGAGTTCCTCACCTCGCTGCGACAGCTCACCGAGCACGGCGAGGCCGACTTCCACGGCGAACTGCTCACCGCCGCCACCCCGGTCCCGGCCCGCGTGCCGGGCGCCGAGGACGGCGTACCCGTACTGGTCGCCGCGATGGGCCCGCAGGCGCTGCAGGTCAGCGGCGAGCTGGCCGACGGCATCCTGCCGTACCTCGCCGGGCCCCGGGCGCTGGAGCGGGACATCGTCCCGGCGGTCAACGCGGCCGCCGAGGCGGCCGGGCGGCCCGCGCCCCGGATCGTGGCCCTGGTCCCCGGCGTGGTCACCGACGAGGCGGACGCCGTGCGGGAGACCGCCACCGAACAGCTCGCGTTCTACGAGCAGATCCCGTCCTACGCCAGGGTCCTGGAGCTCTCGGGCGCCCGCCGGGCCGCCGACCTGGCGGTGATCGGCGACGAGAAGACGGTCGCGGCCGAGGTGCGCCGCTACCGGGACGCGGGCGCCACGGAGGTGGTCCTGACGGGCACCGAGATCGCCGGCGACGCGTCCCGGCTGCGCACGTACGCCCTGCTCGGCGAGCTGGCGGCCTGAATCCACTTGAGACAGACGCTTTGAGGCAGACGACGAAGGAGCACCGATGACCGCCCACGCCCCCGCGACGGACCTCCACGCCTTCACCGAGTCCTGGCTGGACTGGTGCCGGGCGCACGAGGAGAACCTCGCCGACCCGCACGGCTTCCTCGCGGTGACCAGCCTGAACTGGCTGGACGAGCACCCGCAGCGCTTCCCCGACGCCCCCGGCACCTGGCGCACCGGCCCCGAGGGCGTCACCGTCACCCTGGACGAGGGCGAGGAACTCACCGTGGCCGGGGAACCGGTGCGCGGCGAGCACCGCTTCGGCGTGCTCCCCGAGCGCGGCGGCGTCGAGGCGGTATGGGGGGACGCGGTGATCGAGGTGGCCAAGCGCGGCGGCCACGACATCGTCCGCCCCCGGCACCCGGACGCACCGCTGCGCACCGCCTTCGCCGGCACGCCGTCCTACGCGCCGGACCCGCGCTGGGTGGTGACGGGCCGCTACGAGCCCTTCCCCGAGCCCCGCCCGACCACCGTGGGCGCGGCCGTGGAGGACCTGCGGCATGTGTACGACGCGCCGGGCCGGATCACGTTCGAGCTGGACGGCCGCCCGCTGGCCCTGACGGCGTTCCCCGGCCAGGGCCCCGGCGGGCTGATGGTGCTGTTCACCGACGAGACCTCCGGCCGCACCACGTACGCCGCGAACCGGGTCCTCTCCCTGGCGCCGCCCGCCGCCGACGGCACGGTGGTGCTGGACTTCAACCGGGCGGCGAACCTGCCCTGCGCCTACACCGACCTCGCCACCTGCCCGCTGCCCCCGGCGGAGAACCGGCTGCCGGTGGCGATCGAGGCGGGGCTGAAGATCCCGCGCGAGCGGGGCGGGATCTGATCAAGGGCCCTTCCGGCAAGGGCCCTTGACCCCAGTCGCGTGACCTCAGTCGCGTGACCTCAGTCGCGCGGAAAGAGCCTCAGTCGCGCGGGAAGAGGTGGTGCAGCGGCTCCCCGGCGGCGAACCGGCGTACCTGCTCGACGATCAGGCGTTCCGCGCGCGGCCGGAACGCGGCCGAGCCACCCGCGACATGCGGGGTGAGGAGGACGCCGGGGGCGTGCCGCAGGGCGTGGCCGGCGGGCAGCGGTTCGGGGTCGGTGACGTCCAGGGCCGCCCGCAGCCTGCCCGACCGGGTCTCGGCGAGCAGGGCGCCGGTGTCCAGCGTGCGGCCGCGCCCGACGTTGACGACCAGCGCGCCGTCGGGCAGCGCGGCCAGCTCCTCGGCGCCGAACATGCCGACGGTGTGCGGGTTCTCGGGCAGCACGAGCACCACGATGTCCGTCCCCGGCAGCAGCGCGGGCAGGTCGGCCACCGCGTGGACGCCCTCCTCGGGCCGGGCGCGCCGGGCCACCCGGACCACGTCCGCCTCGCAGGCGAGCAGCCGCCGTTCCAGCGCCGCGCCGATGGAGCCGTAGCCGACGATGGTGACGCGGGCGTCGGCGAGGGAGCGGGTGAAGTGCGGTTCCCAGCGTCCGGCGCCCTGGTCGGCGACCCACTGGGGAAGGTCCCGCTGGGCGGCGAGGATCAGCCCGAGGGCGTGCTCGGCGGTGGAGGCGTCGTGCAGACCGCGCCCGTTGTGCAGGGCGACCCCGGCGGGCATGAGCGGGAGCAGCTTCTCGACCCCGGCGCTGAGTGACTGCACCGCGCGCAGGTTCGGCAGCTTCGGCAGCAGGTCGACGGCGTCCGGCACGGCGTAGGGCATCACCCACAGGCCGACGCTCGCGAGCACGTCGTCGGCGGGTTCGGTGCCGGGGGTGGTGCCGTCCCACATGTGGACATCCACACCTTCGGGCCAGGGGCCGTGGTGGCGGTCCAGGTCCGGCCAGGGCAGCAGGACGCCGGTGGCGGTGTGGTGCAGATCTCTGGTCATCGGACCCTCCGTCTCGTACCGTGCTTTCCGTCCAGTGAAACACTTTCCACCACACGGAAAACAGGGGGTCTGGGATGACAGCGACGTCACCCGCCACCGACACCGCAGCGGCGGCGGCACCCACGCAGACAGGCTTCTGGCGGTCCTCCCGCGCCCGGTATCTGATGCCGGTCGCGTTCGTCACCTACTCGCTCGCCTACCTCGACAAGTCCAACTACGCGATCGCCTCCGCGGGCGGCATGGCTGAGGACCTGAGACTGTCGGCGGGGGCGGACTCCCTGATCGCCGCCTCGTTCTTCCTCGGCTACTTCTTCTTCCAGATCCCCGGCACGATCTACGCCGAACAGCGCAGCGCCCGCCGCCTGGTGGCCTGGTCCACGGTGGCCTGGGGACTGCTCGCCGTACTCCAGGGCATGCTCAGCAGCCCGGCCCAGCTCATAGCGGCGCGTTTCGCGCTCGGTGTGGTGGAGGGCGCGGTGCTGCCGTCGATGGTGATGCTGCTCGGCCGCTGGTTCACGCGCGGCGAGCGCGGCCGGGCCAACACCTTCCTCATCCTGGGCAACCCGGTCACGGTGATGTGGCTGTCGGCGGTCTCCGGCTGGCTGGTGTCGGTCTCCGACTGGCGGGTGATGTTCATCGCCGAGGGCGTGCCGTCGGTGCTGTGGGGCGTGTGCTGCCTCTGGCTCATCAAGGACCGCCCGGAGCAGGCCCGTAACCTTCCCGAGCCCGAACTCGCCTCGCTGCGCGCGGACTTGGCGGCGGAGAAGGCGGCGGCACCGCCGGTGACCGGCACCCTGCGCGAGCGGTACGGCCGGGTGCTGCGCTCCCCCGCCGTGCTCACCATGGCCGCGCAGTACTTCTTCTGGTCCTTCGGCATGTACGGCTTCGTCTTCTGGCTCCCGGCCATCATCAAGAAGGGCTCCGGCGAGGGCATCGGCGCCACCGGCCTGCTCACCGCGATCCCGTACGCCTGCGCGGCCGTGGCGATGCTGGTCAACTCCCGCCTGTCCGACCGCAGCGGCCGTCGCCGGGTGGCCGTCTGGCCCTGGCTGGCCTGCGGCGGTCTCGCCCTGCTCGGCTCGTACGCGGCCGGCGGCGACTTCCCGCTCGCCCTCACCCTGCTCGTGGTGGCCGGCGTCTGCCTGTACGCCCCGTACGGCCCGTACTTCGCGCTCGTCACCACCCTCGCCCCGCCCGGGATCGCGGGCGCGGCCGTCGCGCTGGTCAACTCCTTCGGCGCGCTGGGCTCGTTCGCCGGGACCTACCTGGTCGGCTGGATGCGCGGCACCGGACTGGGCGACGCGGGCGCCTTCGGCCTGATGGCGGCGTGCACCCTGATCGCCGCCGCGCTGACCCTCGCGGCACCCGAACCCGCGAGGAGCGCCGGCCCGGTCCCGGTACGGTGACCGTCGAAGCGGCGGCCGCCCCGGCAAGCGCACGGACGGCCGCCGCACCCCATCCCCACCCCGGCCACGACGGCGGCAGTGAACGACGAGAGGCGCGCACGGTGACCACACCATCCGGCGACGACATGCTGGGCCGGGGGCTGCGGCTGCTCACCGTGCTGGCCGAGCACCCCGCCGGCCTCGGCGTCAGCGCCGCCGCCCGCGCCGCCAAGCTGCCCGTGAGCAGCGCCCACCGCATCCTGGGCCGCCTGGTCGAGGAACGGTTCGCCACCTACGACGAGGAGGCCCGGCGGTACGCGCTGGGCTCGCGCGTACTGGAGCTGTCCCGCGGCTTCCAGCGCTCCCCCGCGGGCTACTCGGCGGCGGCCGCGCCGATGCGCAGACTCGGCGCGCGCACCGGACTGCCGGTCATCGCGGGCATCCTGAACGACAGCGAGGTGCTGCTCGTCCTCTCCGTGCAGGGCACCCAGCATCTCCAACTGCGCAACGCCGAGGGCACGCGCAACCCCTGGCACGCCACCTCGCTCGGCAAGGCGCTGGCCGCCTGGCTGCCGGAGGCGGACCGCGAACGCCTGCTCGCCGGCCCGCTCCCGGCGGTGACCCCGCGCACGATCACCGATCCCGCCCTGCTGCGCGCGGAGTTGGCCCTCGTACGGGAGCGGGGCTGGGCGGAGGTCGACGAGGAGAACGAGATCGGCGTCCGCTCGATCGCGGTGGCGCTGCCCGACACCCCGGAGGGCTCACCGCCGCTCGCGCTGTCCGTCGCCGCGACCGTCATCCTGACGGACGCCGACCAACTCCGCGCACACGCGCCCGCGTTGCGAGAGTGCGCGGAGGAGGTGGCGGCGCGGATGTCGCCCTGAGGGCGGTCACGGATACGACGGCTCTAGCAGAACCAGCCGTCCTGCACCCAGCCCCGGCGGTTGATGTCGCCGTAGGCGAAGCCGTACGCCCAGCCGGACTGCTTGCTCTCCACCAGGAACGTCTGCCCCTTGTAGAGCGTGCCCATCCAGGCGCCCAGCGGCTCGGTCCGCACGAAGAGGTCCTGCGCGCAGACGGTCTCGCGGGTGCCGACGGTGCCGTTGGCGGCCTGCGCCGGGCCGGAACCCAGCATCAGAACGGCGCCGACGGCGGCCGCGAGCGCCGCGAAGCGGACGGTACGGGGTGCGGACATGCCCTTGCCTCCCAGATCCCGGCTCACCATGAGCCGTAGCCGCCGATGCATTCGTCGCGCACATAGCCCCAGTCGTTGGGGCCGAAGTCGAAGGTGGCGGCCCAGCCGTTGTACACGGGGTGCGCGCCTCGGGTATGGCCGACCTTGTCGCCGTAGTACAGCGTCCGGACCAGGCCGGTGGGGCCGGAGGAACTGTTGTAGTTGGCGTAGAAGCTGGCGCTCTGACAGATGATGATCGCGTGATCCGGGACGACGGCCGCCTGGGCCGGGGCGGGGATCTGAAGCAGCGCGGCGGTGGCCAGCACGGGTGCGGCGAGAGCGAGGGCTCGTCCGATCAGGGGCACGGCGCATCGACTCCTCGTGGGGGAGGTGTGGGGTGACGCGGGTAGACCGTAGCGCGGATTGACATGCGCGCAACAGAGTGCGCGGGATGGGCCGCGTCTATGCATATACCAGATGCTCGGGCTCCCCTGACCGCATATGCGTACTCGACAGTCACTATTGACACGCAGATGCGCAGCACGACCTCATCCCGCCACCCCCGCCTCGGTTTAAGCTGCGCGCGTGCCTCACCAGCCCATCCCACCCACGTCCGCGCTCCTGAGTTCCGGCGCCCCGGAGCGGGCGGGAATCAGACGACGGCTTCTCGGTGCTCTTGTGGCCGTCGCCGTGCTCGCCGGGTCCGCGACCATCGCGGTTGCCCTGACCGGTTCGGAGCCCTCGACACGCAGGCCCGAGTCCGGTGTCGGTGCGCGGACGCCCGAGTCCGACGCGCCCTCGGCGTCGGCGCGTACCGCGGGACGGGAGTTGGGCTTCGGGCTCTCCTTCGGTGACTCACTGACCTGGATGACGGACGACGAGCGAGCCCGTGCCATGGCGGACGCCGGGGAACTGGGCGTGCACTGGCTGCGGGTGGACCTGTCGTGGCGGAACATCCAACCCGACTCCCCGGACCAGTACCTGTGGGAACGCTTCGACCCGGTCGTGAGCGCGGCCCGCGCTCATGGGCTCGAGGTGCTGCCCACCCTCTCCTACACCCCGCGCTGGGCTGCCGATCCCGGCTGCGCGAGTGCCGGCCAGGCATGCCCGCCCGCGGACAGCGACCGGTTCGCCGAGTTCGCCCGTCAGGCCGCCGAACGGTACGCGCCCAAGGGCGTGCACACCTGGGAGATCTGGAACGAGCCCAACATCAAGCCCTTCTGGCAGACCGGTCCGGACGCAACCCGCTACACCGCGCTCCTGCGCGCGACCGCTTCCGCCGTCCGCTCCGCCGACTCCGACGCGTACCTGCTGCTGGGCGGTCTCGCCGCCGTGGACACCATCCCCTCCAAGCAGTACGTGTCCCACAAGACGTTCCTCGCCGAGCTGGGCCGTCTCGGCGCGCTGAAGCAGGTCGACGCCGTCTCGTACCACCCCTACACCTATCCCCTGCTGCCCAGCGCGAAGACCGCGACCGGTACCCGCTTCGAGGACATCGACCGCACCAAGGACAGCCTCGTCGACATCCTGGCGCGGTACGGCGAACCCCACATGCCGATCTGGCTCACCGAGACCGGTGCGCCCACCTGGTCCCAAGGCAGCGCGGCGGACAGTCAGACGGCGCGGAACACCGGTCACGTGACGCCTCGGCTCCAGGCCGAGATCGCCACGGACACGGTGACCGCTGCGGCGGCGACCCCCTCGGTGAGGGCCGTGTTCTGGTTCTCGTACCGGGACGGGGGCCCCGAGACTCCGGCCAGCCGCAAGTCGCAGCACTACGGGCTGACGTACTACGACGGTCGGCGCAAGCCCGCCTTCGACGCTTTCGAGAGGGCTGTCCGTGCCTATCGTGCCAAGCACGACCAGGGGAACTAGAGGGTCCGGAAGAGTTCCAGGTACCGGTCCGTCAGGTGCGGCCAGGCGTAGCGCTCCTCGGCGGTGCGTCGGCCCGCCGCTCCCAGCCGGTCGGCCAGCTCGCCGTCCGTGAGCAGTTCGGCGCAGGCCACCGCCAGGGCTCCGGGGTCTCCGGGCGGGACCAGCAGTCCGGTCTCGCCGTCGTCGACCACATGCGGGATACCGCCCACGGCCGAGCCGACGACCGGTGTCGCGCACGCCATGCCCTCCACCAGGGCCATCCCGAAGGACTCCGCCTCCGTGAGCGAGGGCAGCACGAGTACGGCCGCCGTGCGCACCGCGTCCGCCAAGGCGGCCCCGCTCAGCGCCCCCGGCGTCTCCAGCCGCTCGGCGACACCGAGTTCGGCCGCGAGCGCACGCAGGCCGGGCAGCGCGTCCCCGTCGCCGACCAGCCGCAGCCGTGCCTCGGGCACGTCGGCCGCGAGCCGGGCGAAGGCACGGACGAGCACGTCGACGCCCTTCCACGCCGAGGAGCGGTCCATGCGCCCCACATAGGCGACGGTTCCAGGGCGCCGGGAGGCCGGGACGCCCGGTGTGAAGCGGTCGGTGTCGACGCCGGGGGTGATGCGCAGGGCGTGCGGCTGTCCCTCGGCCAGGGAGACAGGGGACACCGCGACCAGGCGGCGGGCACGGGCGAAGACCCGGGGCAGGAGGGCGCGCTCGTACAGGCCGATCAGCCGGTCCGCGAGGCCGCTATCCCGTTCGCCCTTGTGCATGGAGCCCGCGTGATAGGTCAGCACGGTGGGCCGACGGCCGGCCACGGCGATCGCCAGGTCACCGAGTCCCGGAACCGGGGCGTGGGCGTTGACCACGTCGGTGCCGGTCCGCGCGAACCACCGCCGCAGTTGGAGCGGCCACAGCGGGCTGAGCGGGGTGTTGGACAGCTTCAGCCAGGCGCCCAGCCGGACGACCAGCACGCCGTCCTCAGTGCTGACGCGGGTGCGCAGTCCGCCGTCGAGACGCGTGGTGATCACCACGGCCCGCATCCCGGCGTCGGCGGCGACGGCGGCCGCCAGGCGCGCGGTGTACTGCTCCACTCCCCCGATCTTCGGCGGGTAGTAGGGCATGACGACGGCGACGGTACGGCGGCGGGTCACACCGCCTCCCGGAGCCGGGCGGGGAACGACTGGGCACGGGCGACGTAACCGGGCAGACGGGCGGCCAGGATGTCGAGGTAGGGCGCGGAGTCCTTCAGGAGCGGTTCCGTCAGCGCCCACAACCGGTCGTGGGTGACGTCGGCGATGGGCAGCACCCACTCGCCGAGACCCAGGTCGGCCATGATGCCGCGTGTCTTGTGCTCGTACTCGATGGCCACGCACGGGACACCGCTGGTGAGCGAGAAGATCACCGAGTGGAAGCGGGTGCCGAGCAGCAGGGCGCACTCGTCGTAGAGGCCCTTGAGGTCGCGGTGGTCCACGACCTCGTCGACCATCAGCGGGTCACCGGCGCAGTACCCGGCGATCCTCCGCTCGCAGACTCGGTCGTCGTCGCCCAGGTAGTCGGTGCTGACCTGGGGGATCAGGAGCGCGCGGGCACCTGTGGCCTGGACGGCGTCGATGGTGCGGGCGAGTTCGCGTTCGTAGCGTTCCTGGGCGGCGGGGGCCAGCCAGCGGCGGGCGGTGATGCCGACCAGCCGCTCGTCCGGGCCGACACCCAGCCGGGCCCGCCAGTCGGTCCGCCGCTCCGGCTGGAAGGCGAAGCCCGCGTCCACCGCCCGTTCGACCCGGTCGGCGGGGATCCCGCACGCCAGCAGCTCGCCCACGCTGACGTCCTCACGGGCGAGCACCGCGGCCGAACGGCGCATGACCCGGCCGACCAGACGGCGCTGGGCGGCGGCCGGGAACGGGCCGAAGGACTGCGGCGCCCAGACCACCGGTACGTCCGCCCGCTGGGCCAGCAGCGCCGGGAGCAGGACGAAGAAGACGTTCTGATAGCCGTCGAGGCCGGGTCGGGCCAGGACATAGCCGCCGCCCATGGAGACGACCAGGTCGGCGCTGGAGACGGCGTCGGCCTCGCGCCGGGCCCCGGCGGGCAGCATCCGTAGGGCCGCGCGGGCGAGCGGGCCGGGGAGTGCCACGGCGGCGGTGCCGACGAGACCCGTCAGTGCCTTGCGCAGGAGGCGGCGCGGCAGTGTGACCGTGCCGTCGGCGGCGTACCGGCGGATGGAGCCGATGTTGGGTGTTCCCTCGAACTCCGGGTGCACGGAGGTGTCTTCCATGCCCGCGATCACCACATCGGCGCCGGGGAAAGCGTCTTGGACGTGCCGCAGGCACACGGAGAGCAGCGCGGCGTCGCCCGCGTTCTCGCGGACGTACGCGTTGATCACCACGATGTTCACGGGGCGAGCCTCTCGGGGCTGGGATGGGCCCAGGCGGGGCCGGTCGAGCGGGCGGGGACCGCGAGGTGCGGGTCCTCGGACAGGTGCGGGGGCTCCACGCCCTCGGCGACCACCGGGAGCGGGGCTGTCTTCGTCCGGCCGCGTGCCAGGCCGGCCGTGGCGAAGACGCCGGCGACGGTGTTGCCCACGGCCCAGGAGCAGCCGACCCAGACAAGTCCCCGGTCGGCGACGGCCGCGCTCAGGCCGATGGACAGGACGGCCATGAGGGTGTTGGCGACGATCAGGCTGCGCATCCGCTGGGCCAGCTTCAGCGCGAAGCAGGCCCAGGTGTTGAGGGCGACGGGCAGGGCGGCGATCGCCAGGACGGTCAGCAGGGTCCGGGCGTGCGTGGCGTACTCCGCGCCGAACACCCGCAGCAGCAGCCCCCCGCCGACGACCACCAGGACGGCGGCGGGCACCTGTACGGCGGCGATGATCCGGGCCGAACGGAGGATCAGCTCCCGGAACCGGGACTCTTCGTGCGACACCTCGGAGAAGACCGCCTCGCCCACGGCGGTCGAGACGGCGTTCAGCATGGCCGCCATCTGGAAGGCCACGAAGTAGTAGCCCGCCTCGGCGGCGCCCAGATGGTGCAGCACGATCAGCGGCATGGCCAGCACCGGAGCCAGGTTGATCAAGTTGGAGGCGTGACTGGCCGCCGAGAAGCGGAACTTCTCCCGCAGCCGGGTGCCCCGGGTGCGCAGGTCGGCCCGGAAGCCGAGGCGGCGCCTGATCACCACCAGCGCGACGACCGCCGTCACCACATAGCCCACACCGGCGGAGGCGACGATGCCGAAGACGCCGAGCCCGGTGAGGACCGCCGGCACGGCGACCTTGGCCGCGCCCTGGGTCAGCCCGTCGATCAGGACGTTGTACTCGGGGATGCGGGCGGCGTTGAACACCGACCGCACCAGCATGCTCGTGGCCGCGAAGCCGCAGAAGACGGCGAAGGCCGCGGCGGAGACCCAGTCGTCCCGGACGAACTGCAGTTTGGCTCCGTACCAGGGCAGCCCCAGCAGGTAGAGCCCGCCCGCCGCGCAGCCGACGACGGCGACCATGAGCAGGGCTCGGGTGATCTGCGCGTTGCGCGCCTCCCGCTCGGCCGGGAAGCGGATCAGGGTGTTGTTCAGGCCGAGCAGGCTGAACGTGGCCAGCAGGGAGGTCGCGGAGATCAGCGAGGTGGCGAGGCCGACCTGGGCGGCGGTGTAGAAGCGGGCGACGACCACCCAGAACACGAAGCCCAGGCCCGCTGTGACGACGGTGGAGACGAGCAGGAAGAAGGAGTTGCGGTAGATACGGTCGCCCGAGCGGCGGTGACGGCCGCGCTCCGGTGCCGTCGTGGCGTCGGTGGCCTCGCTCATCGGCGTGCACCGCCCCGATAGTGCGCCAGGAGCGTCCGGACGTGGTCGTCCCAGGCGAACGCCTTCTCCGCGTACGTGCGGGAGTACTCGCCCATGAGGGTCCGGCGCTCCGCGTCGACCGCCAACTCGGCCAGCGTGCGACCGAGTTCGGTGTGATCGCGTGGAAGCAGGGACACCCGGTCGCGGTCCAGGAGGTAGGGGGCGTAGCCGGGGTCGTCGGTGGTGACGACCGGCAGCCCGGAGGCCATCGCCTCCTGGACGGTGAGGGGGAAGCCCTCGGCGGTGGAGGGCAGCGCGAACACATCGCAGGCGCGGTAGGCGTCGGCTACGGCCTCCGGGGACTGGGCGCCCAGGTGATGGACGCTCTGCCGGCCGGTGACGGCCCTGGTGTCGCCGTCGCCGCAGAGGACGAGGTCGTACCCCGCGTCGGGGGTGTGCGCGGCGAGGAGCAGGTCGTATCCCTTCTTGGGGACGAGACGGCCCACGAACAGGACGAGGACGCGGTCGGCGGGCAGGCCGAACCGCTCGCGGGCCAGGGCCTGTTCGGCGGCGGAGGCCGGGGGCCGGAAGTGCGCCGTGTCCACGCCGTTGGCCAGGTGGTGGGCGCGGTGCTCCCGCGCGCCGTGCCGGCGTACGAAGCGGGCGACCGAGGCGTTGAGGGTGAACACCGCGCGGGCGCCCCGCAGCAGTACCCGCCCCGGCCCCCCGTACACCGCGCGCTGGACGGACCGCACCAGGCCGGAGGGGTGGTCGACGAGGGCCACGTGCTGGGTCAGGACGTACGGGGTGCGGGTGAGCCGGGCGGCGAGGCCGGCCGCCCACGAACTGAGGTAGAGGCAGTCGTGGATGTGTACGACGTCCGCCCGGCGCGCCAGGTGCAGTGCGGTCGTGACCAGGGCGGGCGAGAACAGCGGGAAGGGCACCCCGGCCCGGCGTTCCGCACCGTTCCAGGCGGCCACGCGCACCACGCGTACCCCCTCCTCGACCGTGGTGGAGGAGCGGTCGGCGCTGGTGAGGACGGTGACGTCGGCGCCCTGCGCGGTCAAACCCCTGGCCTCGCGGTGGACGACGTTCTCGATGCCGCCGACGTGTGGCGGGTAGTAGTGGCTGACCAGCAGGACCTTCAGTGGTCGTGCGCTCATCGGTAGATCACCGCTCCCCCGTTGCTGTAGATCAGGTCCCGGGAGTCCAGGACGGCCATCGGGTACCGGTACGTGATCAGGTCACCGCCGTAGAACACGGTGACCTCGCCCGTGCGCGTGGGCGTGGTGCCGAGCAGCACGTACGAATCGGTGCGCAGCGCGGCCGGGTGGACGTCGGCGAGGGTCGGATGCGTGAGAAGGGCCTGGAGCCTGCTGTAGGTGAACCGGTCGGTCTGCGTCACCCCGGTGCCCTCCTCGGTCAGCCGCGCGTCCAGCCACAGCGCGGCCCGGCGCTCCCCGGCGTGGGGGTAGTAGATGGCGTAGTACTGGCCGGTGTTGGAGAGCTGGAGCTGCGCCGGATAGCCGCCGAGTGCCTTCGGCACCACCCCGGACAGGTCGAGGAGCAGCCCGGCCAGCAGGGCGCAGGCGAGCGGCACGGTGCGGCGTCCGGCCCAGCGCAGCGCCCACAGCGTGGCGGTGGCGAGGAACGGCGCGAAGAAGAACAGCCCCTGCTGGAAGGCGCGCAGCAGGCTGTAGTCGACGGAGAGCTGCGGCACCAGCGTGAAGAGGGCGACCATGCACCAGGCGCCGACCGCGATGGTGACCTGGTCCCGCACGGGGCGGAAGGCGGACCGGCGTGCCCACACCGCCACCACGAACCCGGCCATCGCCATCACCTGGAAGAACAGCGCGGCCGCCTGACGAAGTCCGCCGTTGAGGCCGGGCACACTGATGCCGGCGCCGTCGAGTACCCGTCCGGCGGCGGTGAGCTTCATGGCCGGTACCGGGACGACGGGCGTGGTGACCGCCTCGATCTCCTTCTGCGGCAGGTGGTCCCCGCTTGCCCGCTCCGCGGCCGTCTGTTTCAGCAGATCGGCCTGGTACTCCTTCATGCGCTCGGTGGCGGGCACCTTGCCGCCGCCGAAGATGCTGTAGGCGGTGTCGGACGAACCGGCCTCCGACTTGCCGCCGAGCACCGCCGACGCCACGGCGTGCAGGGTGCGCTGGGCCTGGCCGCCGGTGTGGGTGAGCGGTCCCGCCCACAGCAGGGCGAGCACCGCGGGGACGGCCACGACCCACCAGGTGAGGAAGGAGCGCATCCGGTCCTCGCGCCGCCTGCGCCGTGAGCGGTTCCGGCCCCGCCGGGAGGCCAGCCGCCATGCCTTGTCGATGAGGAAGGAGACGGCGAGCGTGCCGACCACGACATAGGTGGTCGAGTAGTGCGACAGCACGATGCCGCCCAGCAGCACCACGAAGACGACGCGGCGCGAGCGCAGTGGGCCGCGTGAGTCGGTGAGCACGACCATCGCGCATCCCAGCAGCAGGAAGGCGATCTCCTGGCGGCCGAGGTACGGCATGTCGGTGAAGAACGTCGGGAAGACGACGAAGTACACCGCCGACATCAGCGCGACCACGCGGGGAGCGACGTTGCGTACCGCCCGGTGCACCAGCACCGGAGTGAACGCGAACAGCAGCGGCAGCACGACCTTGAAGATCGCGGTCTCCGGCAGCGCGGTGAGCTGGAAGACGCTCACCGGCAGCATGGTGATGCTCAGACAGGCGTTGTACGGGTCCGTGTAGGCGCCGATGTCCCAATACTCGCCACCGAGAGTGAGCCGGAAGTACAGAAACTCCTTCTGGATGTCGTGGCCCGTGATGTACTGCCCACGCAGCGAGGTGAGCAGCAGCAGCGCGGCCGACGCGCAGTAGAGGCCGACTTCCAGGGCGGGCACGGGGTAGCGGCCCCTGCGCAGCAGGAGCAGCGTGAACAGCGCGGCGACGACAACGATGGCCACCGTGCTGACGGCACCGCCCAGGCCGTTGTTGAGCCGGATGGGTCCGGCCACGGAGAGGACGAGGGCGGCCCCGCCGAGGAGGAGCACCGGTTTCACCCCGCGCGTGGTGAAGATCCCTTGTCCTGGCGGGCGTTCGGCCCGTTTCGGTTCGGGGGCGAGCACTCCGAGCACGATCAGGGCCGCGGCGGTGGCGATCGTCAGGATGAGCCGGGTCAGCGGGCGTTCGACGCCGAGCGGCGGCAGGGCGGTGTTCACGGCCAGCGCGACGGCCATGTCCGTCATCACCGTGAACCCCACCGCGGTCAGCAGCGCGGCGGTGCCGGTGGTCACGATGCGACCGGCCACGTCACGCCAGAGCAGTACCGGCGCGCCGAACAGCAGCCACAGCCCGGCCAGGGTGTGCAGCGCGGCGGGCGAGTGGGGCACCAGTTCGACGACGCAAGCAGGCGCCAGGCTGAGCAGGACGGCGAACCGGCGATGGAACAGCGGACGCCGGATGCCGCGGTCCGGCCTGGACTGCCCCTCCTCGCCGGCCGACGGGCGCGGAGCGGGCTCGGGGATGCGCAGCGTCAGGGTCTCCCTCGTCGTCACAGACCCGCCTCGGCGTATACGTCCTCCACCAGCCGGGCGACGGTCTCCCAGGAGTGGACGCGTGCGCGCTCGGTGCTGGCGACGGACAGCCGGGCCCTCAGCGGCAGGTCGGCCGCGACGGAGTCGATGGCCTCGGCGAGGGCGGCCGGCTCGGGCGCGGCCAATACGCCGGTGCCGCCGACCAGTTCACGGGTGCCCGGCACGTCGGTGGCGATGACCGGCAGCCCGGCCGCCATCGCCTCCAGCACGACCAGGGGCATGCCCTCCCGGTCCGACGGCAGCACGAAGGCGTCCGCGCCGGCGTACGCCTTGACGAGGTCCTCCCCGTGGAGCCCGCCGCTGAACTCCGTGTTCCGCAGCCCGAGCCGGTCCGCGTGCGCCTCCAGCCGGCCGCGCAGTTCCCCGTCACCGACGATCCGGAGCCGTACGTCCCGCCGTACGAGGCTCAGTGCGTCGATCAGCCGGGCCACGTTCTTCTGGGCGTCGAGCCGGCCGACGTACAGCAGGTTCAAGGGCCCCGGCCCCGGTACGCGCGGCGGCATGAAGTAGGTCTCGGCCACACCGTTGGGCACCACGTGCACGCGCTCGGCGGGCACCCGGTAGGTCTCGGTGAGGAAGGCAGCCTGCGCGTCCGTCAGCGCGATGACACCGGCGGCCGCGCGCAGGACGCGGCCGAAGACGTGCTTCTTGTAGTACGGCAGGAGGGCGCCCAGTGGTCCGGAGGCGTCCACGTCGAGGTGGAAGTGGAGCACGAAGCGGGTGCCGCGCAGCCGGGCGGCGAGGGCGACGGTTTCCGGCAGCAGGGCGTGCGCGCAGTGCAGGTGGAGGACGGCGTCCTTGGGCAGCCGGGTCAGGTGCGCGGGCAGGCCGGGGGCGATGGCGGTGTGAGCCACCTCCACCGCGCGGTGCCGATGCACCATGACCCCGTGCTCCCGCGCGGCACGCGGTGCGCCTGCCGAGCCGAGACCGGTGGTGAGGACGCGTACGTCGTGCCGCTTGGCCTGCTCACGCGCCAGATGGGAGACGACGCGTTCGAGCCCGCCCAGGTGTGGGGGGTAGTAGGGAGTGATCTGGACGATGGTGCGCATGAGGCTTCCCCGTGGGCTGGGTGCGGCTCCGGTGAGCGGGCGGGTGGTCCGTGGGCTGATGGCCGAGGGTGGGGCGCTCAGCGCAGATGGGTACGGAGTCTTTGCGGGTGTCCTGGCAGCGTCACTTCGACCAGTTCCGCGCTCCCCTTGATGCGCAGCCGGACGTCGACACCGATCAGTGCGCCCGGCTTGGTGGTGACCGTCTCCGTGCGGGAGGCCAGGCGGTGCCCCTCGGCGTCCTGGGCCCAGACGCGCACGGCGTGCCGGCCGCCTGTCTCCCCGTGCTCCACGAGCCTCAGCGGCACGACCAGCTCGTGGCCCTGCGCATACGGTTCCTTGGCGAAGTACAGCTCGATGTAAGCCTGTTGGCGCTCGGTGAAGGAGTCGCGGAGCACGGACCGCGCTTCGGGGACCGACCAGACGGCTCCGCACAGCCCGAGCACGGCCAGCACGGCCGCGACCGGTGCGAGAACCCGCCGCAGCGGCCCGCCGCGGCCGACGGCGGTGGGCTGCCGGGCATCCTGCTTCCCGGCAGCCCACCGCTTCGGCCCGCCTTCGGAGGGCGGTCCGCTCACGCCAGTTCCAGAGGTGCCTCGTCGGAGGCGCGCTGGCTCGGCATGCTGGGCAGCGTCACGACCGTGTTGAGCTGCTCGGCCTTCTCGACGGTGCGCTCGGAGACAAGCCGGGTCCGGGCGTTGAGTTCCTGGATCGCGGCGGTGGCACGCTCGGCCGCCTGGGCGGCCCTCGCGGCGGCGGCCTTGGCGCGCGCCACCTCGGCCAGCGGGACCATGCGCACGGACGTGGCACGGAGCCGGTTGTCGCGGAGCTTGTGCAGGAAGAGCTGACGGAGATTGGCGACCCCGTCGGGCAGTGCGTTCAGCTTGACCTCGCCGCCGCGGACCCGGTACTCGATGGGCACCTCCAGGCAGCGGAAGCCGGCCCGGGTGGCCGCGTTCTTGATCTCCTGGGAGAACGCCATGCCGGGCGAGCGGACGTCGATGGTCTGCCAGACATGGCGCTGGAAGATCCACATGCCGGACTGGGAGTCGCGCAGCCCGTTGCGGAACAGGACCCGGCTCAGCGCGCTGAGCGCGTGGTTCGCCACCGTGTGGGACGGCTTCATCGCGCTCCGGTTCTCGACCCCGAGCCGGTTGGTGGTCATGAACTCGACCTGGCGGGCGTCCATCATGACCAGCAGATGCGGCAGCGCGTCGAACGGGTACGTGCAGTCCGCGTCGCCCGTGGCGATGACGTCGCCGCCGGCCGCGTCGAACCCGGCCTGGTAGGCGTGGCCGTACCCGCGCTTGGGCTGCGGGACGACGGTGGCGCCGAGCGACGCGGCCACCTCGGCGGTGGCGTCGGTCGAGGCGTTGTCCACGACGATGACTTCGACGGTCCAGCCGGCCTCGGCCAGTTCCCGGCGCGGAATGGACGCCATCACCGTCGGCAGATTCTCGGCTTCGTTGAGCGCGGGAATGATGATGGACAGAGATCTCACAGAAGGCCCCCCTGGGCAGGCGTGCTTGTAAGGCACCACTGGGAACGACGGGCCCCCTTGCCCGCTCCCTCCGGTGTCTCGACCCGCGTCTCATGACACGAGCCCACCCCACACCGGTGGGACTCCCCTGCCTGCGGCGCACCCCTACGCACCGCCGAACTGATGCCTATTTCAAGTAACTTCAGCGCACACTAGCCGACCCTCACTCCATCTACACAACTCCTTGACGGAGTTGTTATGGATGTCTCAACACGTCCCCCGCGCGGGCCAGAGCACATCGCACCGCAGCCTCCAGTGGACGTTGGACGCCATCACGCCCGGCCTCCGGCCTGGCCCGTGCCCGGTCCGTCCGGGCGCCGACACGCCCTCGTCGGTGGCGCAGCGGGTGCTGGAGCGGATGGACGCCATGATCAGCGAGACGGACGACGAGGGGCGGCCGGTCGCGTACAACCGGGTGGCGGGTGTGGTGGTCACCGGCAACGAGGACGGCGCCCACCACGTGATCAGCGAGATCGACGGCGCCCTCGGTGACATCGGGTACACGATCCCCGGCCAGGCGTGGACCTACTGGCACCTGGGTCCCGGCCCGGGCCCGGACTACCTGGACGAGGAGCGCGGCCACGACTGGGCGGCCTCCACCGGGCGGGCCATGGCGTCCAGCCTGTTCCACACGGCGCGGGCGCTCGCCGCGCACCCCGTGCCCGCTCCCCCGGCCTGACCGCCGAGGGGTCAGACGCCCGCGCCGGCGTGCCGGTCCTCGGTGGTGGGGCCGTACCAGTCCAGGCAGAGCACGGTGGCGTCGTCGTCGACGCGGTCGCCGCAGGCCGTGACGACCGCGGCGACCATGATGCGTACGACCTCGCGCGGGTGCTCCGCGGCGGTGGCGCGCAGCAGCGCGGCGAGGTCCACGGACTGCGCCCGGCGTTCCTGCATGCCGTCGGTGTAGAGCAGCAGGCGGTCGCCGGGCCGCAGATCGAGGTCCTGCACCTCGTACGGTCCGCGCTGTCCGGCCACGCCGAAGGGGAGGTTGACGTCCAGCGGGATCTGCTCGACCACGCCGTCGCGCAGTCGCAGCGGCAGCAGGTGCCCGGCGTTGACGATCTGGGCGCGGCTCCCGTCGAGGGCGATGCGCAGCAGTTGGCCGGTGGCGAAGGTGCGCCGGCCGTGGTCCAGCAGGGCCTGGTGGACGCGCTGGGCCTGCTCACCGAGGCCGGTCCCGGCCCGGCGGGCGCCGCGCGAGGCGTTGACCAGCAGGGTGGCCATGAGGGCGGCGTCGACGTCGTGGCCCATCGCGTCCGTGATGGACAGGTGCAGGGTGTCGTGGTCGAGGGCGTAGTCGTACGTGTCACCGGCGCTGCTGTCCGCCAGGACCAGGGCACCTGCGAGCGCGAACTCGGCGGCCTCGCAGGAGGGGGCGGAGGGCAGGAGCTGGCGCTGGATCTCGGCCGCGAGGCTCACCGGGGTGGTGCGCTGGCCCCAGTGGTAGAGGTCGGTGAAGCGGCGGTCGGTCACCACGATGTACGCCAGCGCGTGCGCGGCCTCCTCGACCTGCTCCAGTACCTCCTCGGTGACCTCCGGCAGCCACAGTTCGAGCACCCCGATGGTGTCGCCGCGGTTGGTGACGGGCGCGAGGACCCGCTGTCCCTCGCCGCCGTCCGCGACCCGCACCAGTTTCTGGGTGCGCAGGACCTCGTCGTAGACGCTGCCGGCCAGCGGGATCTGGTCGGCGCGGCGCCCCTGCTGGATGGACGTCTCCTCGGTGACCCGCACCACGCGGCGCCCGACGACGTCGACGAACAGGAACGAGACGTACCGGGCGCCGAACCTCTCGCGCAGGATGCGCGCGACCACGTCGAGGGAGGACACCGGTGCCGCGGCACCCGCCGCCTCCAGCACTTCGGCCAGTCCGATCCTGTCCCGCTTCACATGCGCCTCCCTGAGTCGACCATTCTCCTTCCCGTCGGCCGGACCGGCACACGAGCGTGATCCGTGTGGGCCCCCTCACTCGACGACCGGCGGCGTCGACCGCATGCCCCGGCTCCAGCGCAGCGTCAGCCGGATCAGCCCGGCCAGGGTCAGCAGCCAGGTGGCCGCGAAGACCCAGAGCAGGACGGGGTGCGCGTAGGCGACCGCGACGGCCAGCAGGGTGAGCGAGACGACCGCGAAGACGATCACGGCGGCGGTCAGGGCACGCCACCGCCGGCCGCCCGGGGCGGCGAGCGGGGCCCGCATCTCCTGGAGCCGGCGGGCGAGCGCCGGGTCACGGCCGAGCGACCGCTCCATGTCGGCCAGTACGCGCTTCTCGTACGGGGACAGCCGGACGTCCTTCACGGCGAGCACCTCCTGCCGGGAGCCGTCACCTGTGCTTCCGGCGACCGCCCGCCCCCGGATGCGGCGGCTGTCCGCGTGATGCCGTCGTGCGAGGCGGGGGCCGATGCGGAGGGGCCGAATCCGAGGGCGGTCAGGCCGGCCAGGTGTACCCGAGGGAGAAGTCGACCACCACGGCGAAGGTCAGGTACATGCACCACACGGCGGTCAGGAGGCGGAACACGCCCATGAGCCGTTCCAGGGCGGGGACGCCGACGAAGGTCACGAACTTCGTCGCGTAGACCAGGAACAGCCCGATGAAGAGCACCCCGACCGGCCAGGAGTGCGCCGCGAAGAAGACCAGGATGCCGAGCGCGCCGAGCACCATGAACGAGATCGAGAAGCCGACGTTCACCCGTGGGTCGTTGCCCCGGTAGCGGTCCCAGCCGAGGGCGAACCAGTGGATGCCGTACGCGGAGAAGGCAAGCGAGGCCATGTACAGCGGCGGCTCCCGGAACACCTCGAACCAGGTCAGGCCGATGGCGAGGATGATGCCGGTGACGAACTGGCAGAAGCCCGGCATCCAGATGGCCCAGGTGCCGAGCGCCCGGTCCACGGCCTCGCCGCGGGGCGGCCACCCGAACGCCTCCTGGAGACCCCAGATGAGGTAGCCGGTACCGAGTCCGAAGAAGCCGAGGGCCAGCGGCGGGTACGCCGACGTGGTGAAGGTCACGTCCATGCGTCTCAGTGTCGCGAAGGGGGCCCCGGCCTGCATCTCCGGCGTCCCCTTGCGGGTCAGGCGGGCGACGTGGACCGAGGGCCCGGTGAGGTACGCCGCCCGGACCCGCCGGGCGGGCGATGGCGCCGCGATCCCGGACGCCACCCCGTGCCGCGATCCCGGGCAGCCGGTCAGTGCCCGGCGCCGAGTTCGATGCACAGGACCCCGACGGCGATGAGGCAGATGCCCGCGCCCATGACCTTCGTGAGGGGTTCGCCGAAGAGGGCGCGGGAGGCCACGGCGGTGAGGGCGACACCGGCGGCGGCCCAGATGCCGTAGGCGACGCCGAGGGCCATGCCTCCGTCCAGCGCCAGGGTGAGGAAGGTGAAAGCGGCCAGGTAGCCGGTCACTGTGCCGGTGAGCCACCTCGTGCCGCGACCTCGGGAGGCCATGCCCAGGCACAGCGTGCCGGCGACTTCGATGAGGATGGCCGCGGCGAGGAAGGCCCAGGTCACGAGGGTGCTCCTTCCTCACGGGAACGGCGGGCGCGGGCGGACTGCGCGCCGAGTTCGACGCAGAGCACGCCCGCGATCACCAGGGCGATGCCGATGCCCATGACGCCGGTGAGCGGGTCGCCGAAGAAGAGGGCGGCCAGGATCGCGGTGAGGGCGACACCGCAGGCGCCCCAGATGCCGTAGGCGACACCGAGGGCCAGTCCGGCGCGCAGCACGAGGGCCAGGGCGACGAAGGACCCGACGTAGCCGACGACAACGAGGACGTAGAGCGCCGGACGGTCGAGGGCGCCGCGCAGGGAGAGGGTGGCGCCCACTTCGAGCAGGATCGCCGTGGTGAGCAGCAGCCACTTCCTCATGACGCGCGGCCCCCCTCCAGCAGGCTCTCCACGACGTTCAGCAGCTCGGCGCGGTCGCGTCCGGGGACGGGGAAGACGCCGGTGGCGGCGGCCGTCCAGTACCCGTCGGCCAGCAGCCGGGCCGCCGTGAGCCGGGCCCGCGTGGCGCCCGGCAGGCCGTCCGGCAGGGTGAGCCAGGGCTCCATACGGCGCACCCAGGTGTCGGTCAGCGCGGTGCGGTAGTGGGCGTCGGTGTAGACGGCGAAGTCCGCGCGGTCGAAGGGGGCGTTCAGCGCGACCTCGACGTGGGCCCGGATGCGCTGGGCCGGGGTGGCGGTCTCCAGGGGCCGGCCGAGCTGTTCGAGCAGCAGCCTCTCCCACCGGTCGGCGACATGGCCGACGACCCCCAGCATCAGGGCTTCCTTGGTCGGGAAGTGGTACATCAGCCCCGGCTTCGACAGCCCGACCTCCTTGGCCGCCGCCTCCAGCGTGATCGCCCCGCCGCCCTCGGCCCGGAGCAGGTTCAGCGCGCCGTCGAGGATGCGCTGCTTCGCGTTCTTGGCCATGCCTCGACTTTACCAACCGGTTGGTAAAGCTCGCATTCACTGGACCGTTCGGTCAAGAATGGATACGGTTCCCCCGTGGCCAGGACCAAGGAATTCGACCCGGACGCGGCACTCCAGTCAGCCCTCGAACTGTTCTGGCGACGCGGCTACGAGGCGACCTCGATGGCGGACCTCGTGGAGCATCTCGGCATCGGCCGGGCCAGCGTCTACGCGACCTTCGGCAACAAGCACGACCTGTACCTGAAGGCGCTGGACCGCTACAACGAGCACCGCGACCTGACCCTCCTGCACGAACTGTCCCAGCCGGGACCCGCCCTGCCGGTCGTCCGGGCGGTGGTGCGGCGCTTCGCGGCCGAGGCGAGCAGTGAACTCCTGCGCGACAAGGGGTGTTTCGTCACCAACACGGCAGTCGAGCTGGGCACGGACGACCCTGCCGCGGCCGGCCGGGTCAGGGCGAGCTGGGACCACATCGAGACCCTGCTGCACTCGGCACTGGTCCGGGCCCGCGCCCAGGGCGAGCTGGCCCCGGACAGCGATCCGCAGGCCCTCGCCCGGATGCTGCTGGTGCTGATGCAGGGCCTGCGGGTGGCCGGCAAGGCGTCGAGCGATCCGGGGCGGGTACGGGACGCGGCCGAGCAGGCACTGAGGCTCCTGGATTGAGCGGGCCTCGCATATGGAACGATCAGTCAACTATGGGGAGTCGTCACCGTGACCGCACGCTTCACCGGCAGGACCGTCCTCGTCACCGGCGCGGGTTCCGGCATCGGCCGGGCCGTCGCGCTCGCCTTCGCGGCTGAGGGGGCCTCGGTGGTCGCGGCGGGCCGCACCGCCGCCCCGCTCGAAGAGACGGTCGCCCTGATCGAGGCTGCCGGCGGCAAGGCGGCCGCGATCACCGCCGATGTGAGCCGCTCCGCAGAGGTCCGGGAGCTGGTCCGCCGTACCGTCGAGCGGTTCGGCCGCCTCGATGTCGCGGTCAACAACGCGGGCGTCTTCCGGGGCGGCAAACCCGTGGCCGACCTGCCGGAGCAGGACTGGCGGGCGCTGCTCGACACCAATGTCAGCGGGGTCCTGTTCAGCCTTCAGGCCGAGGTCGCCCAGATGCGCACCCAGCCCGAAGGCGGGGCGATCGTCAACATCGCCTCCAACCTCGGCGCGCACCGGCGTGCGCCGGGCCTTGCCGCGTACATCGCCACCAAGGCGGCCGTCTCCGCGCTGACCCGTGCGGCCGCGCTGGACCACATCGCCGACGGGGTGCGCGTCAACGCGGTGAGCCCCGGCCCGTCCGACACCGCGATGTCGCTGCGGCCGGGCGAATCGGACGCCGACCGGGCGGCACGGATGAAGGACGTGGCGCCGCTGGGGCGGGTGTCCTCCACCGCCGAGATCGCGGCGGCGGTGCTGTACCTGGCCTCGCCCGACGCCGCTTCCGTGGTCGGGACCGACCTGGTCGTGGACGGGGGCGCGGCGGCCTGACGCGGTTCACCGGCGGCGGCCTTGACGCGGCTACCAGGGGACGACGCCCGCGTCCTCGAAGAACGCCCCGCTCGGCCCGTCGTCGGGCAGGGTGGCGAGCCGGATCGCCGTGGCCGCGCCCTGCTCGGGGGTGCGCGAACCCGCGTGCCCGTTGAAGTCGGTGGCCACCAGGCCGGGACACATGGCGTTGACCAGGACGCCGGTACCGGCGAGCTGCCGGGCGTACTGCACGGTGAAGGCGTTGAGGAACGTCTTCGACGGGGCGTACGCCGCCATGACCGGTCCGACCTCGATGTCCGGGTCCGCCTGCCGGGTCAGGGAGCCGACGGAGCTGGAGACGTTGACGATGCGCGGCGCGGCCGAGCGGCGCAGCAGGGGCAGCATCGCGTTGGTGACCCGGATGACGCCGAGGACGTTGGTGTCCACGACGGTGCGGACCAGGCCGAGGTCGATCGTGGTGGGGTCCTGCACCCAGTCCGGCCCCAAGTCCCCTGAGATCCCGGCATTGTTGACCAGGACGTCCAACCCTCCGGCTCGCTTCTCGATCAGCGCCGCCGCCTCGGCCACGCTCCGGTCGTCGGTCACGTCCAGCGGCACCCCGAACGCGTCCACCCCGGCGGCCCGGAGCTTCTCGACGGCGGCCTCGCGCCGCGCCCCGTCGCGGGCGCCGACGCCCACCCGGAAGCCGAGGGCGCCGAGCCCGGCCGCGATCTCGTACCCGATTCCCTTGTTCGCGCCGGTCACCAGCGCGGTCCTCGCTTCGCTCATGTTCCGATGCTCGCTCGCGCACCGGGGGTGGTGCCAACACCGATGCGGTGGGCTGTGATACCCGGCGGGTATCACCGGGACTACGCTGGAGGCATGGAGGCACTGGAGACCCGTGAGCTGCGGTATTTCATGGCCGTCGCGGAGGAGCTGCACTTCGGGCGCGCCGCCGAGCGCCTCGGCATGGCCCAGCCGCCGCTGTCGCGGGCGATCCAGCGGCTGGAGCGGCGCCTCGGGGTCTCCCTGCTGGCCCGCGACCGCCGGGGCGTCTCGCTGACCGGCGCCGGTGAGGTGCTGCTGCACGAGGGCCGGGTGGCGCTGGACGCGGCCACCGCCGCCGCCCGCCGTACCCGCCGGGCGGGTGACGCCGACGCTGCGGGCGGCACCCGTGACCGCCTGGTGCTGGCGGTGAAGGCCGCCGCCTCCCACGACCTGCTGCAGAAGCTGCTCGGCGCCTACGCGGCCGAGCCCGGCGCCGCCGAGATCGAGGTGCTGCCCAGCGGAATGTGCGAGCAGGAGGAGATGCTGCGCGACGGCCGCGCCGACGTGGCCCTGATGCACGCCCCGTTCAACTCCCTCGCCGGGTTCGACCACGAGGAGCTGATGAGCGAGGGGCAGATCGCCGTCCTGCCCGCCGGGCATCCGCTCGCCGCGCGCGGGTCCCTCACCCTGGCCGACATCACCGACGTACCCGGCCTGCCGCACGCCCGCTGGCCCCGCGACGGCGCGTATCCGCCGGGGCCGGGTCCCGAGATCCACGACCAGACCCAGTTGGCCCAACTGATCGCGCTGGGACGGACCATGGCCGTCTTCCCGGAGTCCGCGCGCGCGTGGCTGTGGTCCGAGCACGCCGCCGTGCCGCTGACCGACGCGCCCCCGGTCGTCACCCACATCGCCTGGCCGGCGCACAGCCGCTCGGTCGCCCTGGCCGGTCTGATCCGTACGGCGACCCGGCTCTGACGGTGCCAGACTGGTCGTGTGACGGACCTGGATCAGCGGCTTGAGCAGACCATCATGGGCCTGCTGGGACAGCGTGCCGACACGTCCTCCATCTGCCCGTCCGACGCCGCCCGCGCGGCCTACGAGGGTGACGACGACGGCTGGCGGGACCTGATGGAGCCGGCACGCCGGGCGGCCTGGCGGCTGGTGGCGGCCGGTGCGGTCGAGGTGACCCGGTCCGGGCGCCCGGTCGAGGAGTCTGAGGCGCGCGGCCCGATCCGTATCCGCCGCGCGCGCCGGTAGCGCGCCTCCTCGTCTCTACGGCCGGGGTCTAACTCCCCTTGTTTGCCCTACCGTTGGCGCATGGCGCTGCATCACCACAGTGACCGGCCGTGGCGCGTGCGAGTGGACGACGAGGAGGGCACGCCCTGTGGCGCCGGAGTGCTGCTGGACGACCGGCACGTGCTGACCTGCGCGCATGTGGTGCGCTACGCCGGGGCGGCCCCGGAAGGCACCACGTCCCGTGTGCGGATCAGCAGCGTGGCGTGCCGCCCGGAGTGGAGCCGTACCGCGCGTGTGGCGCCGGGCACCTGGGTGCATGAGTACGGCACGCAGCGCGGCGATGTGGCGCTGCTCGAACTCGACGAGCCGGCCGGGTGCGCCGTCCGGACCACGCTGTGGAAGGCGCCCATCTCCGGGGGCACGGTCCAGGTGTACGGCTTCCCGCGGCACGCGCCGTTCGGCATGGGCGCCGACGCCCGGCTGGCGGGGTCCGGGCACCGGCAGGGCGAGTGGGGCCTGTTGCACCGGATGCGTGACGGCGTCCCGTGGATCGAGCCGGGCTACTCGGGCGCGGGTGCGATGGCGGTGGGCGGGGAGTTCGACGGCCACGTGATCGGCATCGTGGTGGCGGACTACGTCAACGGCGACGAGAAGGCGGCCTGGATGCTGCCGACCGAGACGATCCTCAGATACCTCCCCGCGATCGAGGAGTTCACCGGCGGCGACCGCAACGACGAACTGAGCCCGTCACACGGGGAGTTGCCCGCGGACGTGCTGAGCGACCCGCTCCGGCTCGCGCTGACCCAGGAACTCACCCGCCTGCTCGACAGCGGCTGGTCCGGCACCGCCGTGGTCGGCACCGGAGGCACGACCGCCGTGGGCGACTCCTGGCTCGTCCGGCTGGTGCGCACGGCCGACCCGGCCGCCCGCGTCGGCGTCACGGACGCAGAGCTGACCGGTTCCCCGGGCGACACGGTCCTCGGGCTCGGCACCATCGACGCGGCCTACGACGCGCGCGGCAGATCGGTCGGCGACTTCGCCGGCTACCTCGCCCGCCGGTTCGGGCTCCCCGGCGGCGACCCCCACGAGGTGCGGCGGCAACTGCTGCGCCGCAGACCGCCCGCCTGCCTGGTGGTCGCCGGCGTCGACCGGGCCGAGGAACCCGACGCGCTCGTACGGGAGTTGCTGGGCCAACTGGCCGCCCGCGCCCGCTCGCGCGGTCTCCGTCTCGTCCTCGGCTTCGAGGGCACACCTCCGCCCGGCGTGGCCCACGACGTCTGGCTGGACCCCGAGCCGCTGCGCGGGGACGCCGCCCGGAGTGCGGGCGCCGCCGAGGCCCAGGCGGCCGTCGGACAGCTCGCCGCCCAGGAGGAGGCCGCCGCCGCGCTCCAACTGGCTTGGGGTGTACGGTTCTTCGCCGCACCCCGGCTGCCACCCCTGACCGCGCCCCGCCTGCGGGTCCGGCTGGCCGTGGCCCGCGCGACCGAGCCCAACCCCGAACTCGGCGCGATCCAGGACCGGGCCGCCGAAGCCCGCGCCGCCCTGACCCGCTTCGAGCGCGGCCTGCGCCGCATGGTCACGGCCCACGAGGACCTCACCACCTCCCTGGAGCTGCACCGCGTCCGGGCCGCCCGGTACTTCGGCGACGAGGACCGCCCGCTCGCCGAACGCCATGCCCCGGCGGCCCGCGCCCTCCAGACCGAGCCGATCGACCTCGGGTCCGCCCGCGAGCTGGTCCGGCGCTACATCGACGAGGTGAACCGCCGGTTCGAGGAGAGGTGACGGGTGACGACGAGCCGTCCGCTGTGCGACCGCCCCGACTGCGGGCGCGGCACCATCGACGACCAGGGCTTCTGCGACCGGTGCGACCGCCCGCCGCTGCCGCGCCGCGAAGCGGCAACCCCGAGCCCGGTGCGGGCCGGCGCCGGTGTGGCCCAGGTGCGCCCGGACCCCTGGTACGGCCTCGGCCTGGTCGACCCCGTCCAGGCCCCGGACGCGCCCGTGGCCCAGGACGGAGCCCTGGAGCCGGTCGCCGAGCAGCACCGTTTCTGCCCCAACCCGGTGTGCGGGCAGCCGGTCGGCCGCGACCACGACGGCCGGCCGGGCCGGACCTCCGGCTTCTGCCCCCGGTGCGGCACCCCCTTCGACTTCACCCAGCCGGGCGGCTTCACCATCGCCGACCGCTACGAGGTCCGGCGCACCCTCGGCTCGGGGGCGTACGGCGCCGCCTACCTCGCCCACGACCGCAACCTGGCGACCGACGTCGTCCTGAAGGCGCTGCACAAGTCGGTGGCCAAGACCGCGCTGCACGAGCGGGACATCCTGGTCGAGCTGCGGCACGACAGCATCGTCCGCATCCTCGGCTACGAGGAGGAGGGGCCGCATCTGGTCCTCGAGTACGTCCCCGGTGAACCGCTCGCGGCCCGCCCAGGCGACCGTCTGGAAACCCTGCTCGCGCACGGTGTGCGGGTCCTCCAGGCGCTCGACTACCTGCACGCGCGCGGCCTGTTGCACTGTGACGTCAAGCCGCTGAACATCATCCGCTTCCGGGAGGAGAACCCGGCGGGCGCGCTCGACCGGGTCCGGCTCATCGACTTCGGCGCGGTGCGCAGCCAGAGCGAGGACACCGGCCCGGTGGTGGCGTTCACCCGCGCGTACGCTCCCCCCGAGTCCGACCCGGAGCATCTGCGCCCCGGCCCCGGCTTCGACCTGTACGGGCTCGGCATGACCCTGCGCGAGGTCTGCCGCTCCTACGGGACCGACCGCTCCGCCCCCGGCGTCGACTCGCTCCATCTGCTGCTGGAGCGGGCCACGCACCCCGAGCGGTGGCGCCGGTTCGGCTCGGCCCGGCAGTTCGCGGAGCAGCTCAGCGGTGTCGTACGGCAGGTGGTGGCGGCCCCGCCCACGTGCCGCCAAGTCACCCGTCTCTCGGCCCTGTTCGGGCCGGCACCCGAACCGCTGCACGGCGGGCTGGGCGCCGCCCGCCCCCTCGCCCACTGGGCCGACGCGCGGCCGGACGGGGACGACCTGCTGGAGATGCCCCCGCCGTTCCGCTCACCGGACCCCGGCGATGTGGCGGCCGCCCTCCCGGCCCCGCTGTCCGACCCCGACGACCCCGGAGCGGGTGTCGGCGCCGCGCTCACCGAGGCCCGGCTCGCCCTGCGCCGACGGGACGCCGCAGCGGCGGCGGAACGGCTCGCGGCGGCGGGCCTGCCCGACTGGCACTGGCTCACCGGCTGGTACTGCGGCCTGACCGCCCTGGCCGCCGGGCACCCCCGGCGGGCGGCCGTCGCGTTCACCGAGGTGCGCGGGGCGTTGCCCGGCGAGCTGATCCCGAGCCTCGCCCTCGGCCTGTGCGCCGAACTCCGCGGCGACCGCACCGCGGCCCGCTCGCACTACGGCACCGTCTTCGACACCTCCCCCGCGCTCGGCGCGGCCGGTTTCGGGCTGGCCCGCGTCCTGCTGCTCGCCGGGGAGCGCGCCAAGGCGGTGGAGGTCGCCGACAAACTGGCCAAGGAGTTCCGGTACGAGCGCGAGGCGCGCGTGGCGGCGGTGCGCCTGCGCGTCATGGCCGGCCCGGACCTGGAGCCTCCCACCGAGGACGACGTGGACCGCGCCAGGGTGGCCCTGCCCGGCCTCGACGTGACCGACGCGGCGGCCGCCGCACTCCGTGCCGAGATCCAGTACGCGGAGTTCCTGCGCACCCGCGACCGGCTGAAGCTGTCCGACGCCGTCCGCGCCCTCGGCCCGCACGCGCCCATCGAGCGTGAGTACGTCGCCCTGGTGGACCTGGCGAACAAGCTGAGGCCCGCGCCGAGTTGGGGATGGTGGGGAAAGCGCGACAGATCGGGTCACAACCGTTCCGGCCCCGCACCGGGAAGGTTAAGCTCGTAAGACGTTCCGTCGATGACGGGAGCACGCTCCGCAACGAGGCGCAGCGACAGATCGGGTGGTGCCGGTGGGGGACAGGACACCCTTGGGGCTCAGCTTTGCCCTGGAAGTGGACTCGCCCTCGGACCTGCCCTACGACGAGCGGCGGGCGGACGCCCTGATCACCGTCACGGCACGCTCCGCCGCCGGCCCGGAACCGCAGGTCCAGAGCGCTCAAGTCCTCATCATGGACCGTTCGCTGTCGATGTCCCGGCACAAGCTGGACGAGGCGAAGCGCGCGATGTGCGCGGCCGTCGACACCCTGCGCGACGGCACCCTGCTGGGGATCGTCGCGGGCAACCACCGGGCCGAGGTGATCTTCCCGCCGGCGGGCGGTCTGGCGGTCGTTGACGCCCGGTCCCGCGAGGACGCCAAGCTCCGGATCGTCGGCCAGCTTCCCGAGGGCGGAACAGCGATCGGGCAGTGGCTCGACCGTGCGCGCGACCTCTTCGCCTCGGTCGACTCCCCCGGCACGGTGCGCCACGCGGTGCTCTACACGGACGGCAAGGACGAGCACGAGACACCCGAACAGCTCGGGGAGATCCTGGAGTTGTGCGCGGACCGGTTCATCTGCCACGCACGGGGCCTGGGCGACGACTGGCACCACGCCGAACTCCTGCGCATCACGCAGTCGTTGCACGGCACCGCAGAGGCCGTGGTCACCATCGCCGACCTCACCGAGGACTTCACCCGCCTGATGCGCGAGGCACAGCGCATCGTGGTCCCCCGGCTGTATCTGGGCCTGCGCCTCAACAGCCGTTTCCAGCTCGCCTTCGTACGGCAGACCCGCCCGGTCGAGGCAGACCTGACAGGACGTCAGCTCAGGGACGACGAGACGCATGTCCCCCTGGGGTCCTGGCCGGCCGAGTCACGCCAGTACCAGATCTCCCTCCGTTTCGACCCCGGCAGCCTGACCGTCGACGAGCTGCTGCGCGCCGCCCGCGTCACCCTGCACGCCGAGTTCCCCGACGGCACCCGCCGCCCCTGCTCCGAGAGTGCGGCCATGGTCGTGCGCCGCCGGGCGACCCCCGGCTTCGGCGTCGCCCGCTCCCCCGACCTCACCCGCGTCGAGAACGAGCGCGAACTCGGCATGGCCATGCGCGCCTGCGCGGACGCCCGGTTGCGCGGCGACCTGGACCGCGCGGACCGTGAACTGCGCCTGGCGACCGGCCTCGCGGAGTCCCTCGGGGACACGGCACGGCTGCGGCTGCTGCGCGCGGTGACGACCACCGGCCCGGACGGCCGGCCCCGGCTGCGGCGGGACGCCCCCCGTGGGCAGATGCTCCGGATCGGCGTCGACTCCACCAAGACCGTGAGCCGACCGGCCGACCCCGGCGAACTCCCCGTCCGGGACACCGGGTTGCCCCGCGTGTGCCCCCGGTGCGACACGACGGCGACCTCCCCCACGGCCAGGTTCTGCGAGGAGTGCGGCCACCCGCTCGGGGACGCGGGCCCGGTGGACGCGTGGTGACCGGCCGGCGGTTACGGGTGCCGCACACGGTCGTGCTGCTGCGGTGGCTGCGGGCGGGCGTGCTGGGCATGGTGGCGGTGACGGCGCTGCTGTACCTGGTGGTGGCGAACGGGGCCGAGGAGCAGATCGCCGCCGCCGACCGTACGACGACGGCCATCCGGCACATCGGCGCCGCGTACGACCAGGCCGACGCGGCCGACACCGCCCTGGAGGCGGTCTCCCGGACCGGCGCGATCGACCTGATCGGCACCAGCGGCGACTTCGCCAACGCCACCGCCCGCGTCAGCTCCCACCTCACCTCGGCCACCGAGGGCAACGCGGCCGGGGAGCAGGGTCTCAGCCATATCCAGTTCGTCCAGGGCCAGTTGACCACCTGCGTCCAGTCGGCCAACACGGCGGTCCTGGACGGCGGACCGGGCCTGGACCGAGCGCGCGACGCCCTGGACGACGAGCCGGAGTACGACGGCACGCACCCCGTCCCCTTCACGGGCGGCCTCAAGCAGTCACTCATGGACCTCAAGGCACTGGAGGCCGCGGCCCGCGATCACCAGCGCACCTCGGGCTGGCGCGACCCCGGCCTCCTGCGGCCCCTGTTCCTCGGCCCCCTGGCGGTCATGCTGGTCCTGACCGGCGTCACCGGCCACCTCGTCGTCCGCCGCTTCCGCCGCTACCCCGGCCCGGCCCTCCTCCTGGCCCCGCCGGCCACCGCGTCGATCAGCGTCCCCATGTGCACGATGAACCCGCCGAACGTGGCGATCGCACTGCCCGTGCTCGCCCTCGCCGGTGCTCTCGGGTACCTGGCATACCGTCCCCGCCTCGCCGAGTACAGATTTCCGCGCCCATGAGACGGCCCACGGCACCTCTCCCGCGCTGCGCCCTGATCCTGGGGCTGCTCCTGGCGTCCGTGGCGTGCGGCGGCCCCGAGCGGAGCAAGGTGACGATCATGGTTCCCTGGTCCGGCACCGAGTTCCGGGCCTTCTACACGGTCGTCAAGGACTTCGAGCGCGGCCACCCCGGCATCGACGTCGAGCCCCAGGTCACCCGCGCCCTCACCCAGCAGCTCGACGCGGCGGTGGGCGCCGGTGCCAAGCCCGACCTGGCCGTACTGCCCAGCGTGGGAGCGATCACCAAGTACCGCGAGGAGGGCGCGCTCCGGAAACTGGACGTCGACACGAGCGCCTACGTCCAGCCTTTTCGCGCCCTCGGCACGCACCGCGGCGAGGTCTACGCGGTCCCCGTGAAGGCCGACCTCAAGAGCCTGGTCTGGTACGACGCCCGGAACACCGAGCCGCCCTCACCGGGCCGGTCCGGCCGGGATCGCTGGTGCCTGGGGCTGGAGTCCGGTCCGACCTCCGGCTGGCCGGGGGCCGACTGGATCGCGGACCTCGTGCTCTCCGACGCGGGCGTCGACACCTACACCGACTGGGCGTCGGGCGACGCGAAGTGGGCCGAGGGGCCGGTCAGGGACGCGTGGACCGCGTGGGGGGACCTCGTGGGCGCCGGCCTCGAGGGCGCGACCTCGCGCGACTTCCGCCAGGCCGCCGACAGCGAGGACGCGCGGGGGTGTTCACTGAGCCACGGTTCCCTCTCCGCGATGCCCTTCGGGCCGGCCCAGGTGAGCGACGACCACTACACCTACGTACCGTCCTCGCGCGACGCCCTGGAGGTCTCGGCGGACTTCGTCGGCAAGTTCACCGGGAACACCGGCGCCGACGCGTTCATCACCTACCTGGCGAGCACCCAGGCCCAGCGGACCTGGGTGAACCAGCCCGGCTTCGCGGTCTCCGCCAACCGGAAGGTGACGCGGTACGACAACGCGGTCCAGGGCCGCATCGCCGGGATACTCCGTTCCCCCGACTTCGCGCTCTGCTTCAGCGCCGCCGACGCGATGGACCCCGATGTGTCCGCCGCCTTCTACCGGGCGGTACTCGACTACGCGAACGGCAAGGAGCCGGGGCCGCTGCTGACGGCACTCGACAAGGTGCAGCGGCAACTCGGTTACCCCTCACGGGAGTACGCGCCCACTCCGCTGTGCAGCACCCCGAAACCCCGCTGACCCCTTCTGGAGATCCCATGGCGGACGCCATCCAGTTCACCCTCGACGACGGGACCTGTGTCCTCGTCGCCCCGCCCACCCGCACCGGAACCGGGGCCGTGGGCCTGGGCACCCGGCTGGAGAGTGCGGGCGAAAGCCTCCGGGAGGCGCTCAGGCCGGTCACCGCGGCCGCCTCCGAGGTGATCGGCCAGTTCCGCGAGGTCGCCCAGCGCCCCGACGAGGTGGAGGTCACCTTCGGTGTCACCCTGGACGCCAAGCTCGGCGCGGTCCTGACGAGCGCGGGCACGAGCGCCCACCTCGATGTCACCCTCCGCTGGAGCGGATCGGAGCCCGCGCTATGACAGTTGACGCTCCGTCACTTTCTCCAGCCGTGCCCGCTCGCCGTTGACCGACCGCGCCTGCTCCAGCAGCAGCCGGGCCGAACGGCCGTGCAGGTTCAGGGTCATGAGCTGGTTGCCGAACCAGGGGCCGCCCGTGTGCCGCCAGACGATGGGAAGTCGAGCGCACCGGCCGTGCCGGGCGAGCAGCCGCCCCAGCGCCCGCGCGGTCCGGCTCCAGCCGAAGCGGAAGCCGAACCGCATCGACCGGGGTACCGAGTTGTGCACGGGCGAGCAGGTGAGCTGGGTGACGCGGGAGTCGACCGTCGCGGACCGCCAGGCCGGCTCGGCGACGTAGGCGTGATGGACGTCGCCGGACAGCACACTGATCGTCGCCGGCGCCTCGGGTCCCGAGCCGGCCTCGGCGATCAGGTCCGCCAGCGCGGCGAACGACGCCGGGAAGGCGGACCAGTGCTCCAGGTCGGCCGCCCGGCGCAGCCACTCCCCGAACCTCGCCCAGCGCGGGCCGCGTTCACCCCGGCACAGGGCCGCGTCCCACGCCTCGGCGTCGTGCACGAGGTGGGGCATCAGCCAGGGCAGCGAGGTCCCGATCAGCAGGTGGTCGACACTCCCCCGGTCCGCCAGCGCCTGGTCCCGCAGCCAGCGCTCCTCCTCCGGGTCGAGCATCGCCCGCTCGTCCTCGGCCAGCACCCGCGCCGCCCGCGAGTCCACCATCAGCAGACGCACCCGGCCGAGGTCGCGGCGGTAGCTCCAGCGGGTCGAGGCGGGGTCGGCGTCGGCCTCGGCGGCGAAGGCGCGCAGGGCGTCGGTGCCGTCGGCGGCGGAGGTGACGGCGGTGTACAGCGGGTCGGCGGCCAGGTCGTCCGGGGCGAGGTTGCCGATGTGCTGGTAGACCCAGTACGACATCAGCCCGCTCAGCAGCCGCTCGCGCCACCAGGGGGTGGCCCGCATGTCGGCCAGCCAGGAGGCGGAGGTGTTCCAGTCGTCGATGACGTCGTGGTCGTCGAAGATCATGCAGCTCGGCACGGTGGACAGCAGCCAGCGCACCTCCGGGTCGAGCCAGGACTCGCGGTACAGCCCGCTGTACTCCTCGTAGTCCGCCACCTGGGAGCCGGGCGGTTCCTCCGGGTCGCGGCGGGCGGCGATCCGCTTCCGGGTCTCCTCGGAGGTCTCGTCGGCGTAGACCTGGTCGCCGAGCAGCAGCAGGACGTCGGGGCGTTCGCCGCCCGCGGCGAGCCGGGTGGCGAGGGTGTCGAGGGCGTCGGGACCGGCCGGGTCGTGGCCGCCGTCGGCGGGCGGCGCGGCCCAGCGGCAGGAGCCGAAGGCGACCTTCAGGCCGTCCTCGGGGCCGGGCACGCGGATGCGGGACGGCGGGAAGGGCGAGTCGGGGAGCGGCCACACGGACTCGCCCTCCAGCAGCACCTCGTACGCGGCCTCGGTGCCGGGCGTGAGACCGCTCACCGGTATCAGGGCGTAGTGGTGGCCCTCGATCCGGAAGGTGTGCGCGGTGCCCTTGGCGCCGTCGGAGCAGCGCACCTCCGCGGTGCACGGACCGCTCGTCTCGACCCAGACGGTCGCGGACGAGCCGTCGACGTAGCGCAGCAGGGGGCCCAGCGTCAGGCTCGGCACGATGTCCTCCGTCCCGCCCCGGCCGGTGCGGGCGGGGCGGATCGTACGGTAGTCAACGAAGTACGGGGCGGACAGTCCCCCCTCCGGGGCCGGGCCGGATCGCCTTCGGGGCCGGGCCGGATCGCCGAGGGCCGGATGCGCCCCCGTGTCGGCGGCACCGGGCGGGTCTCTTACTCCATGCGGGTGTCAAAACCCCCCGATCGGCGGCGTGTCGGCCGCTCAGGAAGCCCGGGTTCGGCCCGAGCCGCAAGGATGGCCGTCACTGACGCCACGGCGCGGGTGGAACTCGAGCATCAGGAGAAGCGCGACCTGTGACAATCATCAATCAGCCCGAGCCGGCGGCTGAGGACTCGAGCGAGAACGAGCTTCTCATCCACCGCAGGCAGCCCGGCAACGTCGTAGTGAAGTGGCTCACGACCACCGACCACAAGACCATCGGCACGCTGTATCTGGCGACGTCGTTCGGGTTCTTCCTGTTCGGCGGCGTGATGGCGCTGCTCATGCGG
This sequence comes from Streptomyces sp. NPDC018263, assembly GCF_055562575.1. Taxonomy (NCBI): domain Bacteria; kingdom Bacillati; phylum Actinomycetota; class Actinomycetes; order Kitasatosporales; family Streptomycetaceae; genus Streptomyces; species Streptomyces sp. NPDC018263. The sequence continues at coordinate 46,550 of NZ_JBVHFA010000002.1, read as the reverse complement.
GCGGAGCTGGCGCGGCCCGGCATGCAGATCGTCTCCAACGAGCAGTTCAACCAGGCGTTCACGATGCACGGCACCGTGATGCTGCTGATGTTCGCCACGCCGCTGTTCGCGGGCTTCACGAACTGGATCATGCCGCTCCAGATCGGCGCGCCCGATGTGGCGTTCCCGCGACTGAACATGCTGGCCTACTGGCTCTACCTGTTCGGCTCGCTCATCGCGGTCAGCGGCTTCATCACCCCGCAGGGTGCCGCCGACTTCGGCTGGTTCGCCTACTCCCCGCTGACGGACGCGATCCGCTCCCCCGGCGTGGGCGGCGACCTGTGGATCATGGGCCTGGCCTTCTCCGGTTTCGGCACGATCCTCGGCTCGGTCAACTTCATCACCACGATCATCTGCATGCGTGCCCCCGGCATGACGATGTTCCGCATGCCGATCTTCGTGTGGAACGTGATGCTGACCAGCGTCCTGGTCCTGTTCGCCTTCCCCGTGCTCGCGGCGGCGCTGCTGGCGCTGGAGGCGGACCGCAAGTTCGGCGCGCACATCTTCGAGGCTGCCAATGGCGGGCCACTGCTGTGGCAGCACCTCTTCTGGTTCTTCGGCCATCCCGAGGTGTACATCATCGCGATCCCGTTCTTCGGCATCGTCACCGAGATCATCCCGGTGTTCGCCCGCAAGCCGATCTTCGGCTACATGGGCCTGATCGCGGCCACCATCGCGATCGCCGGTCTCTCGGTGACGGTGTGGGCGCACCACATGTATGTCACCGGCGGTGTGCTGCTGCCGTTCTTCTCCTTCATGACGTTCCTCATCGCGGTCCCGACCGGTGTGAAATTCTTCAACTGGATCGGCACCATGTGGAAGGGATCAGTGTCCTTCGAGACACCGATGCTGTGGACGACCGGGTTCCTCGTGACGTTCCTCTTCGGTGGTCTGACCGGCGTGATCCTGGCCTCGCCGCCGATGGACTTCCACGTCTCGGACTCGTACTTCGTGGTGGCGCACTTCCACTACGTGGTGTTCGGCACCGTCGTCTTCGCGATGTTCGCCGGCTTCCACTTCTGGTGGCCCAAGTTCACCGGCAAGATGCTGGACGAGCGCCTCGGCAAGATCACCTTCTGGACGCTGTTCATCGGCTTCCACGGCACCTTCCTGGTCCAGCACTGGCTGGGCGCCGAGGGCATGCCGCGCCGGTACGCCGACTACCTGGCGGCCGACGGCTTCACGGCCCTGAACACCGTGTCGTCGATCTTCTCGTTCCTGCTCGGTCTGTCGATGCTCCCGTTCTTCTACAACGTCTGGAAGACGTCGAAGTACGGCAAGCCGGTCGAGGTGGACGACCCGTGGGGCTACGGCCGCTCGCTGGAGTGGGCGACCTCCTGCCCGCCGCCGCGCCACAACTTCGTCACCCTGCCCCGCATCCGCAGCGAATCCCCGGCGTTCGACCTGCACCACCCGGACATCGCGCGGGCGGAGCGCGAGGCGTACGCCATCGGGCACTGAGTCCGGAGAGCACCATGACCGAGCTGCCGAAGCAGGAAGCCGAGGGCGCCGGACTCGGCAACCAGGTCGAGGGGTATCTGCTGTGGCAGGCCACCATCTCGGTGGCCGAGCAGCGGGCGCGGGAGTTCACCGGGCGCATGGACTGGCTGACCACGGCGCAGCGCGAGGAGATCGAGCAGCTCTACGTCTCCGACAGCCTGCGCCGTGCCCGCCAGGACCTGGAGCGCGTCGCGGCCCGCTGCCGGTCGCTGCGGAGCGAGTACGAGGAGCGCTATCGCGTGTTGCGGCTGCGCTGTGTGGGATACACGCTGGGCGCGGCAGCCGGTCTCACCTCGGCGGCGGCCGCCGCGCTGGCGCTGAGCCGCTGAGCGCCTGCCGCTGAGCCGCCTGTCGCCGACCGGAGAGGACCCCTCGTATGAAGATCGCCGTTGTCGGAGCGGGCGGATTCGTCGGATCACGCCTGGTGAAGAAGTTGCGGTCGGAGGGCCACGAGGTCACCGCGCACGACCGTTCCACCGGGGTCGACCTGCTGACGGGCGAGGGCGTACCGGAGGCGCTGGCGGGCGCCGAAGCCGCCGTCAACACCATCGACGCCCCCAGCTTCGACGAGTCCGCCGTCCCGTTCTTCCGCACCACGACGGAGACGCTGCTGCGCGCGGCGGACGCGGCCGGGGTCGGGAACGTGGTCCTCCTGTCCATCGTCGGGATCGACCAGGTGCCGGACGTGGAGTACTACCGGGCGAAGCTGGAGCAGGAGCGCCTGGTGGAGGCCGGCCCCGTCCCGTACACGATCGTGCGGGCGACCCAGTTCATGGACTTCGTCGAGCCGATCATGTCCTGGACGACATCGGGCGACACGGTCCGTCTGCCCACGACCAAGCTCCAGCCGGTGGCCGTCGAGGACGTGGTCGACACCCTCGCCGAGGCCGCCACCACCCCGCCCCGCAACGGCATCGTCAACGTCGCGGGCCCCGACGTCTTCCCCCTGGCCGACCTCGGCCGCCTCACCCTCCGGGCCCACCCCGACGGCCGAGAGATCACCGTCGACGAGAACGCCGGCCTCTTCGGCCAGGTCCCCCAGGACGCGATCATCGCGCCCCCGGGCGCCCACCTGGGCACGAGGTCGTACGAGGAGTGGCTCCAGGAGACTCACCATGCCTGAGTCCACGTCCGAGGCGTGGAAGACCGCCGTCACCGAGCTGGACGACGCCACTCCCCCGGCCTTCCCGAAGGGCGCCCACGTCGTCACCGCCCGGGTCGAATACCCACCCGGCGACCCCGGCACCCCGCCCCACCGCCTCCGAGCGGGCGAAGCCTTCTGGGAACCGGGCGGCGACATCATCCACTACCAGGACGCCAACCACCGCGACGACGTCCCGCTCCGTTTCCTGGCCACGAGGAATCGACGGAGCGGCAGCAGCGGCGCGTGACGGGAACCCCCTGAAGCCGCACTCGCTCAGACCCGCTCTTTCTGTTCGGCGCGGCGGCGGGAGACAGCGCCGGTTGCGGGCCCGGAGCGCCGCATGAGGTCGGGCAGCACGGTGGCGATGCCCGCCAGGGCCATGATCGCACCGAGCCAGAGCGGCGCGCGTAGGCCCCATGCCTCGATCACGACGGCGCCGACGGAGGAGCCGACGATGATGCCGAGGGTGATGAAGGAGGAGTGGACGGTGTTGACCAGCGGGCCGGCGTTTCCGGTGCGCTGGACGCGGGTGACCATGGCCGGGTTCATGGTGACGCCGACGAGGCCGATGCCCAGCATGCAGACGACGGCCGGGGCACGCAGGTCGGCGAGCAGGGCGAAGCCGGTCAGGAACAGCACGTTGAGGCCGAGGCCGACGGCAAGGACAGGGACGGTGTGGCGGTCGGCGAAGCGGCCGACGACGTTGTTGCCGATGACCGTGGCGGCGCCGTAGGCGATCAGAAGGACGGGGACAGTACCGGTGGAGAAGCCGGTGAGGCCGGTGAGGACGGGGTTGAAGTAGCTGAAGGCGGAGAAGGTGGCGCCGATGATGAGCGTGCTGGTGGACAGCACCAGCCACAGCTTGGGCCTCTTGAAGACGCCGAGCTCCTGCCGGAAGCCGCTTCCGGCGCCGGCGCGCGCGAGGCGGGGCACTCCCAGCCAGGTGGCCACAGCGGCGATCAGGGTGATTCCGGTGATGGCCCAGAACGCCGCGCGCCAGCCGAAGTGTTCACCGATCAGGGTGGAGAGGGGCAGTCCGAGCAGGGTGCCGAGCATCAGGCCGTTCATGGCGACCGCGATCGCCCGGCCGCGGACCTCGGGGCGGGTGATCTGGGCGCACATCGAGATGCCCACGCCGAAGAATGCCTGGGCGGCGATGCCGGTGACGATGCGCGCGACCAGCATCGTGGAGTAGCCGGTAGCGGTGGCGGCCAGCACGTTGCCTGCCAGGAAGACCGCGAACAGCACCATCAGCGCGGTCCTGGGTGCGACCCTCAGGAGCGCCACGGTGAGGAACGGTCCGCCGACCGCCATGGCCACCGCGAACGCGGTGATGAGATATCCGATCTGCGGGATGGTGGCGTTCAGGCCGACGGCCATCTGCGGCATCAGCCCGGCAACCACGAACTCGCTGGTCACCAGGGCAAAGATGCCGAGAGCCAGGACGTATACGGCACGAGGCACGATTCGCTCTCCTTGAAGTCGAAGTTATGGATGGATCAGTTCAAAACATGGGCACGGCAGACGGCATACGGGGCGGGGATCAGAAGATCAGCGCGTAAGTGCGTCGAGGGTGACTTCGGCGATCGACTCCAGGGCGGCCCGGTCGGCGCCTCCCTGACTCGAGACACGCATGCCGCCGATCGCCGCGTTGATGAAGCGGGCCAGCGCTCCGGCGTCCCGATGAGAGGTGATGCTGCCGTCCCGGCGGCCCTCCTCGATCACCGCGCGCAGCACCGCGAGCCTGCGGGCCGTGTCCCGCTCCAGCATCTCCGCCGCCCGGCTGTCGCGGGCGGCAAGCTCGACCGTGGTGTTCACCGTCAGACAGCCCAGAGCGCGACCGCCGGCCCGGTGTTCGGCCTCACCGTCAATGACCATGACGAACAGGGCGCGGATACGGTCGGCGGCACTGCGCCGCGCGTCCTCCAGGACGGCCGTCTGCGCGCTGTTCATGGTGTGGATGTAGTGGGCCAGCGCACGCTCAAAGAGGTCATGCTTGCTCTTGAACGTGTTGTAGATACTGCTGCGCCCCAGCCCGGTGACCTCGCACAGATCCTGGGTGGAGGTGGCTTCATAGCCCTTCTCCCAGAACCTGCGCATCGCCGCGTCCAGGGCCCGCTCCTCATCGAACATGCGCGGTCGGGCCATGACGCGAGCCTAGCCGTTTTGGATCGCCCGTTTCAATAGGCCGCGCGGACGGCCGACAGGCCCCCTGGGAACGACCGAGGGCCGGTTTCGGATTGCTCCGAAACCGGCCCTGATCTGCGACTGTCTCCAGTCGGGACGACAGGATTTGAACCTGCGACCCCTTGACCCCCAGTCAAGTGCGCTACCAAGCTGCGCCACGTCCCGATGCTGTTTGACCTGGGATTTCCCTGGCCGAAACGCGCAGGGAAACTCTACCGCACTCGGGTCGGTGCTCGCGCACCGGTCGGTTGTTGACCTCAAGTGGGCTTGAGGTTGCAGGATCGTCGGCATGACGATCACAGCGGACCACGGCTACGACGATCTGCCCCGGCTGATGAGCCTGATGACCGGCGACGAGAAGCACGACTTCGCCGCGACCTCCACGCTCGACGTGCTGTGGGTGCTCTACGACCGGGTACTCGATGTCACCCCCGAGAGGACCGAGGCCCCCGACCGGGACCGGTTCCTGCTGAGCAAGGGGCACGGGCCGATGGCGTACTACGCCGTGCTCGCGGCGAAGGGGTTCGTGCCCGAGGAGTGGCTGCCCGGCTTCGGCTCGTACGACTCGCCGCTCGGGCATCACCCGGACCGGGTGCTCGTGCCGGGGGCCGAGATCGGCAGCGGGTCGCTCGGGCACGGGCTGCCGCTCGCCGTCGGCAGCGCGCTCGGGCTGCGGGCGCAGGGGCTCGCGGGCCCGGCCGTGTGGGTGCTGATCGGGGACGCCGAGCTGGACGAGGGCAGCAACCACGAGGCCATCGCCTACGCCGGAGCGGCGGGACTGGAGCGCCTGCACACCGTCGTCGTGGACAACGCCTCCGCCAGCCACGCCCTGCCCGGCGGCATCGCCGCCCGGTTCGAGGCCGCGAACTGGTCCACCGCCACCGTCGACGGCCGCGACCACGCCGCCCTGTACGAAGCCTTCACCGTCCCGCACCCCGGCCGGCCGCACGCGGTCGTCGCCCGGGTGGAGCCCAAGAACGCCCGCTGACCGGACAGGAGAGGTCACCCTCGTGGAAACCATCGAAAGCATGCGTGACCGGTTCGGCACCGTCGCCTCCCGGCTGCTGGACGAGGACCCCCGCGTCGCCGTCGTCCTCGCCGAGATCGGCCGGGACGCGTTCACGGACGCCGCCCGCCGCCACCCCGACCGGCTGATCAACGTCGGCATCCGCGAGCAGCTCCTGGTCGGCGCCGCCGCCGGGCTGTCGCTCACCGGGATGCGGCCCATCGTGCACACGTTCGCCGCGTTCCTCGTGGAGCGCCCCTTCGAGCAGGTCAAGCTGGACCTCGGCCACCAGGACGCCGGCGCGGTGCTGGTCAGCGCGGGCGCCTCCTTCGACTGGCCGGCCGGCGGCCAGACCCACATGTCGCCCGGCGACGTCGCCCTCCTCGACACCCTGGACGACTGGACCGTGCACGTACCCGGCCACCCGGACGAGGCCGAGACCCTGCTGCGGCACGCCGTCGCGGCGGGGGACGACAAGGTGTACGTACGCCTCTCCCTCCAGCGCAACCGGCTCCCCCTCCCGGTCGACGGCGCCCGCTTCCACACCGTGCGCGAGGGACGCGCCGGGGTCGTCGTCGCGGTCGGCCCGATGCTGGACGCCGTCCTCGCCGCGACCGAGGGCCTGGACGTGACGGTGCTCTACGCGACGACCGTCCGCCCCTTCGACGCGGCCGCCCTGCGCCGGGCCACCGAGGCGGCCGGCACCGACGTGGTCCTTGTGGAGCCCTACCTCGCCGGGACCTCGGCCCGCGCCGCCACCGAGGCCCTGTCCGACGTGCCGCACCGGGTGCTCGGACTCGGCGTCGGCCGCCGGGAGCTGCGCCGGTACGGCACGCTGGACGAGCACCTCGCCGCGCACGGCCTGGACGCCCGTGGCCTGCGGGAACGGATCGGCGCGTTCGTCGGGGCGGGCGCGGTCAGCGCCTAGGGGGTGTCTTGTCGGTCAGGCCGGATCAGGGAGCGGCGTCCGGTGCCGTGCATCGCAAGGCGGAGGAGGGAGTCGATGCGGAGCATCGGGGACCGACGACAACGCGGCGAGGTGCGGTGCCGGACGCCGCGAGCCCGGCCTGACCGACGAGACACCCCCTAGCGCTCCTGCGGCACCCCCAGCCCCGGATGCTCCTCCAGCAGCCGTGTGGGAGCCGCCTGACGCCAGGAGTCGGCGAGGATGTCCCGGAGTTCGTCCTCGCCGTCCAACGCGGCGAGCCGCGCCCGTACCCAGGCGAAGTTCGCCTCGTGGTCCGCGATCCAGAACTTCTCCGGCTCGGCCAGCACGAGTTCGTCCCGCTCCTCCTTCGGGCAGCGCACCGCGAGGGAGGTCTCCTCCTCCGGGAGCGTGGCGAACATCTTCCCGGCCACCCGGAAGGTGGGCATGCTCCAGGCCGTCTTCTCGGTCGTGTCCGGCAGGGACAGGGCGATACGGCGTACGTCTTCTGCGTCCGGCATGCAACGCACCGTAACCCCCGGCACTGACAACGGCTCCGGCTCAGCCCCCGGCGGCGGCCTGCCCCAGCGCTTCCAGCACCGGGCGGATCAGCGGATGCGCCTCCGCGCCCCGGCGCACGGCCGCGAACACGCGCCGGGTCGGGGCCACCCCGTCCACCGGCCGTACGACCACTCCGGTCAGGTCCATGCCGCGCAGCGCGGAGCGGGGTACCAGGGCGACGCCCGCGTCGGCCGAGGCCAGCGCGACCACCGCGCGGAAGTCGTCGGAGGAGTGCTCCAGGCGCGGCTGGAACCCGGCGCTCTCGCAGGCCAGCACGACCACGTCGTGGCAGGGGTTGCCGGGGTACGGGCCGATCCACGGGTCCTTCGACAGCTCCGCGAGCGGCACCTCGGCATCGTCGGCGAGCCGGTGCCCGAGCGGGACGACTGCGTCGAACGGCTCGGCGTACAGCGGGAGATGGGTCAGCCGGGGGTCGTCGGCGGGCGGCGCCCCCCGGTACTCGACGGCCACCGCCACATCGACCTGCCGGTCCAGCAGCATGCGCAGGCTCGCGTCGCCCTCGGCGTCCCGGACCCGGATTCCTATGCCGGGCGCCGACCGGCCGAGCCGGGCCAGCGCGGGCGCCACGACCTGGGCGATCCCGGTGGCGAAGGCGGCGACGGTGACCGTCCCGGCCTCCCCCTTGCCGTAGGCCGCCAGCTCCGCCTCGGCCCGCTCCAACTGGGCGAGGACCGCGTTGGTGTGGCTGAGCAGGATCTCACCGGCCGGGGTGAGCCGTACGCCCTTCGCGCCCCGCTCGACCAGGCGGTGGCCGGTCTCCTGCTCCAGCGAGGTGAGCTGCTGGGAGACGGCGGACGGGGTGAGGTAGAGCGCGGCGGCCGCCGCCGTGACCGTACGGTGGTCGGCCACCGCACGCAGGATGTGGAGCCGCCGCGCCTCGATCATGCCGCCATTATCGCAAGGCGGCCGCCCCGCTCAGGCGCCGCTCAGCCCGCCAGCTCGGCGCGGGCGGCGATGAAGGCGTCCACGGCCCGGTTCACGTCCTCGGTGGAGTGCGCGGCGGAGAGCTGGACGCGGATGCGCGCCTTGCCCTGCGGGACCACCGGGTAGGAGAAGGCGATCACGTACACACCGTGCTCCAGCAGCAGCTCCGCCATGCGGGCCGCCTCGGCCGCGTCGCCGATCATCACCGGGGCGATGGCGTGGTCGCCGGGGAGGATGTCGAACCCGGCCTCGGTCATGCGGGAGCGGAACAGCGCGGTGTTCTCGGCGAGCCGCACCCGCAGGTCGTCGGCGGACTCCAGCAGGTCGAGGACCTTCAGGGAGGCGGCGGCGATCACCGGGGCGAGGGTGTTGGAGAACAGGTACGGGCGCGAGCGCTGGCGCAGCAGGGCGACGATCTCGGCGCGGGCCGCGACGTAGCCGCCGGAGGCGCCGCCGAGGGCCTTGCCGAGGGTGCCGGTGATGATGTCGACGCGGTCCATGACGCCGTGCAGCTCGGGCGTGCCGCGGCCGCCCGCGCCGACGAAGCCGACTGCGTGCGAGTCGTCGACCATGACCATCGCGTCGTAGCGGTCGGCCAGGTCGCAGATCTCGGTGAGCGGGGCGACGTAGCCGTCCATGGAGAAGACGCCGTCGGTGACGATCAGCTTGCGCCGGGCGCCGCCGGCGGTCGCCTCCTTGAGCTGGGTCTCCAGGTCCGCGAGGTCGCGGTTGGCGTAGCGGAAGCGGCGGGCCTTGGACAGGCGGATGCCGTCGATGATGGAGGCGTGGTTGAGGGCGTCGGAGATCACCGCGTCCTCGGCGCCGAGCAGGGTCTCGAAGACACCGCCGTTGGCGTCGAAGCAGGAGGAGTAGAGGATCGTGTCCTCCTGGCCGAGGAACGCCGAGAGGCGGGCCTCCAGCTCCTTGTGGACCTCCTGGGTGCCGCAGATGAAGCGCACGGAGGCCATGCCGTAGCCCCAGCGGTCGAGCGCCTCGTGGGCGGCGGCGATCACCTCGGGGTGGTCGGCCAGGCCAAGGTAGTTGTTGGCGCAGAAGTTGAGGACCTCACCGGGGCGCCCACCCTCGGTGACCTCGACGGTCGCGGACTGCGGGGTGCCGATGACGCGCTCCGGCTTGTGCAGGCCGGCGGCGCGGATCTCGTCGAGGGTGGCGCGGAGGTCGTCGCGGACGGTGTCGAACATGGGGGCTCCTTCAAAGGTGCTGACGGGGGTTACGCGGTCCAGTCGAGGATCACTTTTCCGCCCTTGCCGCTGGCCGCGTCCTCGAAGGCCGCCTCGTAGTCGCGGTAGTCGTACCGGCCGGTGATCACGGGGGCGAGGTCGAGGCCGCCCTCCAGGAGGACCGACATGGCGTACCAGGTCTCGAACATCTCCCGGCCGTAGATGCCCTTGATGGTGATCATCGAGGTGACGATCCGGGACCAGTCCACCGGGAACTCCTGCGACGGCAGGCCCAGCATGGCGATACGGCCGCCGTGCGTCATGTTGGCGATCATGTCGCGCATGGCCTCGGGGCGGCCGGACATCTCCAGGCCGATGTCGAAGCCCTCACGCAGGCCCAGCTCCCGCTGACCGTCCGCGATGGTGGAGCGCGAGACGTTCAGTGCCAGGCTCACTCCTATCTTGCGGGCCAGCTCCAGGCGCTCCTCGCTGACGTCGGTGACGACGACGTTGCGGGCGCCCGCGTGCCGGGCGACGGCCGCGGCCATCAGGCCGATCGGGCCCGCGCCGGTGATCAGCACGTCCTCGCCGACCAGCGGGAAGGACAGCGCGGTGTGCACGGCGTTGCCGAACGGGTCGAACACGGCGGCGATGTCGAGGTCCACGGGAACCCGGTGCACCCAGACGTTGGACGCGGGCAGCGCTACGTACTCGGCGAACGCGCCGTCGCGGCCCACGCCCAGGCCGATGGTGGAGCGGCACAGGTGGCGGCGGCCGGCGAGGCAGTTGCGGCACTTGCCGCACACCAGGTGGCCCTCGCCGCTGACCCGGTCGCCCACCCGGATGTCGGTGACGTCGCGGCCGGTGGACACGACCTGGCCGACGAACTCGTGGCCGACGATCAGCGGGGTGCGGATGGCCTGCTGCGCCCAGCCGTCCCAGGCTCGGATGTGGAGGTCGGTGCCGCAGATGCCGGTCCGCATGACCTTGATGAGCACGTCACCGGGACCCACTTCGGGCTCGGGCACGTCCATGAGCCGGAGACCGGGCTCCGCCTTCTCCTTGACCAGCGCCTTCAACGCTACGGCTCCTGTGGGTGAGGCCCGGTCGTACGGGCTCGCCGAGGCGTCCGCACCGGGTCCGAGGGGTGGAATCACCCCGCAATCTGCCGTATGCGCCGACCGGAATCCATCGAGCTTTTCTTAACCGGCGCCACAGGTTTCCTTCACACCTCGGGGGCGCCGGCTCAACTCCGGTCGTATTTCCGTTCGTTCAGATGGGCAGACCGTCGTCGGCGGCCCGTTCGATGCGTACGGCGAGTTCGGCGGCCATCCCCTTGATGGCCTCAAGCCCGGCCCTGCCCCAGGTGCGCGGCTCTGTGTCGGCGGCGCACACGGTGCCGAGCACCATGCCGGAGCTGTCGATGAGTGGTGCGCCCATATAGGAACGAATGCCGAGGTCGTCGACGATGGGGTTGCCCGCGAAGCGGGGGTAGTCGCGGACGTCCTCCAGCACCAGTGCCTTGTGGCGGACCACCACATGTGGGCAGAACCCATGTTCGCGGGGCAGCACCCGGCCGGCCCCGTCCTCGCGCGTGAGCGGGCCGGCGGGCGGGGCACTCAGGCCCGCGAAGAACTGGTGCTGCTCACCGACGAAATTGACCATGGCGTACGGCGCGCCGGTGACCTGGGCGAGGTGGTCGGCGAAGGCGTCGAGCGCGGGTTCGGCGCGCTCCCCCAGGCCGAGGCGGCGCAGCCGGGAGGCGCGGGCCGGGGCCTCCTTGTCCTCCGGGGTGAGCAGCAGCCCCCGGACGCGGCGGACCGGCTCGTACATCATGACCGCGCTCCCTGGACGGGGGCTCCGTGGACGGGGGCTCCCTGCACGGGGGCGGGCGCCGGGACGTGGGCGAGGAGATGGCGGACGAGGGTGAGCAGGGTCTGCACGCCGGAGCTGGAGATACGGGCGTCGCAGGGGACGACCGGCACGGCGGGGCTCAGGTCGAGGGCGGCGCGCACCTCGTCGGGGTCGTAGCGGAAGGCGCCGTCGAACTCGTTGACGGCCACGATGAAGGCGACGCCGCGTTCCTCGAAGAAGTCGACGGCGGCGAAGCACTCCTCCAGGCGGCGGGTGTCGGCCAGGATGACCGCGCCGAGGGCGCCCTCGGACAGCTCGTCCCACATGAACCAGAACCGTTCCTGGCCGGGCGTGCCGAACAGGTAGAGGACGTGCCGGGGGTCGAGCGTGATCCGGCCGAAGTCCATGGCGACGGTCGTCTCGACCTTGTTCTCGACGCCGTCCAGGTTGTCGGTGGCCGCGCCGACCGTGGTGAGCAGCTCCTCCGTGCTGAGCGGCGCGATCTCGCTGACCGCGCCCACGAAGGTCGTCTTGCCCACCCCGAACCCGCCCGCCACCAGGATCTTGAGCGCGGTGGGGAACGGGTCGGAGCTGTACGGGTCAGAGCTGTCGTCGTAGTCCATCGAGCACTGCCTCCAGCAGAGACCGGTCAGTGGGGTTGTGGCGGAACACGGGGGGCTTGGTGGTCAGCGCCCCGCAGTCGACGAGGTCCGAGAGCAGCACTTTGGTGACCACGGCGGGCAGCCTGAGGTACGCGGCCACCTCGGCCACCGAGACGGGCGCGCGGGAAAGGTCGAGCGCCTGCGCGTGCTCGGGGCCGAGATGGCCGAGCGGGGGGACGCCGGTGGCCATCACCTGGGAGATCAGGTCCAGCGCGACGCTGGGTTCGGTACGGCCGTTGCTGACCGTGAACGGCCGCACCAGCCGCCCTGCCGCGTCGTCGAGCCAGGGCCCGTCGCCCACGGCGGCCACGCTCACGTCCTCATCGCCGTGGGGTCGGCGGCGGGCTGCCGGGGCGCGGTGACGAGGTACGGGCGGACGCTCTTGACCAGCATCGCCATCTCGTAGCCGAGCACGGCGGCGTCGGCTTCCCGCCCGGCGAGCACGGCGAGGCAGGTGCCGGAACCGGCGGTGGTGACGAACAGCAGCGTGGAGTCGAGTTCGACCACGACCTGGCGCACCTCCCCGCCGTCCCCGAACCGGACACCCGCGCTGCGGCCGAGCGAGTACAGGCCGGAGGCGAGCGCGGCCATGTGGTCGGCGCTGTCCGGGTCCAGCCCGTGCACGGACTTCACCAGCCCGTCGCAGGACAGCAGCACCGCGCTGCCGGTGTGCGGGACGCGCTGCACGAGGCCGCTCAGCAGCCAGTCGAGGTCGGATGCGTGGGCGGTCGGCGCATCGCTCGCCATGGTGGATCGACTCCTTGGGGTACGGGGGGCTGCGGGAGCGGTGGGGGTATTGGGGGCGGCGTGGGTTGTGGGGACGGTGGGGGTGTGCGTCATGCGGGGGGCGCGCTCCTGTCGAGGGGGGCGGGGGGCATGTGGTCCGGCTCCATGGGGTCCGCCGCCGTGGGGTGGGGCGCTGTGGGGGGAGGCGTTGGGTGGTCCGCCGCCATGTGGGGCGACGCCATGTCGGGCGACGCCGTGGGGTTTGGCTCCCTGTGGTCGGGCTCCGTGTGGGGCGACGCCATGTGGGGCGATGCCATGTGGGGCGACACCATGTGGGGCGACGCCATGGGGTTTGGCTCCCTGTGGTTCGGCTCCACGCGGGGCGACACCATGGGGTCCTGTTCCCCGTGGTTCGGCTCCATGTGGGGCGACGCCATGGGGTCTGACTCCATGTGGTTCGAGTCCATGTGGACCGACACCATGGGGTCCGGCTGCCTGTGGTTCGGCTCCAGAGGGGGCGCTACGGGATGGTCGGACTCCCTGGGGGTGGGGGCCGTGTGCTCCGGCTCCATGTGCCCAACGCCCACGCGTCCGGGCCCCATGTGGCCAACCTCCGTGGGGCCAGCCTCCATAGGTGCGCCATACATAAGTGCCCCCTCCATAGGCTCAGCCCCCATGTGCGCCGAAGCCATGTCGTCGACGCCCATGTGCGGGCCCTCCGCCCGGGTGCGCTCCCCGTACGCCGTCTCCGCGAGCGCCCCCTCACCCGTAGGCGCCGGCTCCCCGAACCCCTCCCCCGCGGCCTCCAGGCTCTGCTGGGACTCCGCGAGCCCGATGCCGCGCTGGAAGGCGGCCATCAGATTGGGGTCGTGGCCCACGACAACATCGTTGTCCTGACGCGGTGCGGGCCCGCCCCGGAGCTGCGGAACGATGTGCTCCTGGGCGCGACGACGGGGCAGGGAGGGCCTCTCCGTACCCGAGGGCGCCGTACCGGCTCGCGGCGTCGGCAGCACGCCCGCGTTGGCCTCCACCACGGCCCGCTCCCCGACGCTGATACCGGGCACCGCCTCGGCGGGGTTGGCCCGCTGCTCCTGCGCCCCGCGCCTCGGCAACGGAGGCGGCGCGGCAGCCCCCGTATCGGCACCCGCGTCCCCGCTCCCCCGCCGAGCGACCTGCCGATGCCGCCCGGTGGCCGGAGCGACGGGAGCGACAGCGGGAGCAGGAGCAGGAGCGCCTGGCGTACTCGAAGCGCCGACTTCCACCGCCCCACCCACCTCGGTCCCCGGCCCGGCAACCTCCTGAGCCGGCCCGGCCCCCGCCCCCTCAAGCCCCGGCACAACCCCCGCCGAAGCCCCCAACAACCCCTGCGGCACCACCAGTACCGCCTGCACGCCCCCATAGATGTTGGTCTGGAGACGTACCGAGATCCCGTGCCGCCGGGCCAGTTGAGAGACCACGTACAGACCGATGCGGCCGTCGGCCAGCAGGCTGGCGACGTTGACCTGGTCGGGGTCGGCGAGGAGGGCGTTCATCCGGTGCTGTTCCTCGACCGGCATCCCGAGCCCCCGGTCCTCGACCTCGATGGCGAGCCCGGAGGTCACCAGGTTGGCGCGGAGCAGGACTTGGGTCTGCGGGGCGGAGAACACCGTGGCGTTCTCGACCAGTTCGGCGAGGAGATGGATGACGTCGGCGACGGCGTGCCCGCGCAGTTCGCCCTCGACCGGCGGAACGAGCTTGACCCGTGAGTACTGTTCGACCTCGGCGATGGCGGAACGCAGCACCTCGGTCATGTCGACGGGGTTGCTCCACTGCCGCCGGGAGACGGCGCCGCCGAGCACGGCGAGGTTCTCGGCGTGGCGGCGGATGCGGGTGGCGAGGTGGTCGACGTGGAAGAGCCCCTTGAGCAGGTCGGGGTCCTCGATCTCGTTCTCCAGCTCGTCCAGGATGGAGATCTCCCGGTGCACCAGTGACTGGAGGCGCCGGGCGAGGTTGACGAAGACCTCGAGTTTCTGCTCGCTGGCGGCCTGGCTGGAGAGCTGGGCCGCGCGGACGACGGCGGTGACGGCGCCGTCGTGCGCGCGGGCCAGGTCGGCGGCGAGGAGTTCGAAGTCGTCGGCGTCCTCGGGCGGCCGGCGGCGGGGTTTGCCGCGGGGCGGCGGTTCGCCCCGGCGCAGCGCGTCGACCAGGGCGCGCAGGTCGGCCTCGCCGCGGGCGGCGTTGCGGCGGAGCGCCCCGACGCGGTCGCCTACGGAGCGGGCGGCGCGGTCGGCGGCCACGGCGGCGATGGCGACGGCGGCCCCGGCGACCACGACGGTGAGGGCGAGCACCGCCCAGAGGGCGAGGCCGGTGTGCGCGCCGCTGGAGCGGACGGTGAACACGACGGCCGCGGCGGCGGCGAGGGCGACCGCGACGGGCGGGAGCACGGCGAGCCGCATGAGCTGGGGCCGAATGAGGGTCTCGGGCAGTGCGGGAGCGGGTCGGGCGACCGGTCTCCCGTGTCGGCCGCCCTCTCGGCGGTCGGCACGGGCGGCCGGTGCGCGGAGGTGAGACATCTGCGTCCTCGTACTGGTCCGTCGGGCCTGGCGTCGGAAAGAAAAAGGGGAAAGGGAAAGGGCCCTGAGTTGTCCGACGGGAATTCACGGTAGTTGCCTGTGCGGTAGGTGCGGCGGGCAGTTGACAAAGTCTCCCGGCCCGCGTCCCGCTCTGGTATGAGGCGTCGTACGTTCGATCGATAAAGCCGGTGAATTTCCGCGTCAGAGAGAAAAGAAAACGATCCGCCTTGATCAGAAGAAAACATTCTCCGTGATCCATACGTGATCAACACCCCGTACGCTCCCGCCTGGTCGGTGTGCACGAGCGCGCGCCACAACCGCGGGGGACGGAACATGACTTGGGGACGTGCGGCGATACCGGCGCTGGTCGGCGGGCTGCTGCTCACGGCGTTGCTGTGGTGGGCGGGGGCGAGCGCGGACGCGCTGCGTCTCCAGGGGAGCACCGATCTGCTGGGCGGCGAGGCGGTGTCCGATCTGCAGCAGTGGCTCGCCCCGTGGGCGTACGACCCGCCGCAGCCCGGGCAGTTCGCGCCGGACGGCGACGGCACGCGCTACCTCGATCTGTTCCACACCGCGCGGCAGATCCGGTTCGGGGCGCTCTTCGCGTTCTTCACCGTCGGCGCGCTGTTCCTGATGCGGTGGCTGCCGCCGGTGGCGGGACGGGCGGCCGCCGCGCTGCTCACGTTGTGGGCCTGGGCGCAGGTGTCCGCCATGCTCGCGGTGACGGTGTCGGCACCGTGGCAGATCGCCGCGTACGGGCACGGCAGTTATCGCTTCCTGCCCAATCTGGCGGGCGCGATGGCCGGGGGACGCCAACTCGCGGTGCTGGTCGGACTGGTCACGGCGGCCGCGACGGTGCTGGTGGGGAGGGCCACCGCCAAGGGCGCGGGCCCGCTGCCCCGGCGGGAGGTTCCGGCGCGGGCGGCGCGGCTGGCGGCCACGGCCGGTACGGCGGTGATCGCGCTGTCGCTGCTGGTGCTGTCGTACCAGCGGGTCGCCGCCGCGATCCAGACGGCCCCCTATGGCGGTGGGTTCTTCTCCGAGCCGGGTGATCTGCTGCGCGAGCTGCTCCTGCTCGGCGCCTGGTCGGGCCCGGCGGGCACGCCGGTCGGCGACTGGTTGCTCGCCCGGCTGTCCGACGTGCTGGTGCTGGTGGTGGTGTGGTGGGCGCTCCGGCTGCTGCCCGGGCTGCTCACCCGGGCCACGGTCCCGGCGATGGCGCTCGGCGCGGTGTGCGCCACCGTCCTCGGGCTGGTGGCCGGGCAACTGCTGCGGGTGGCGACGGTCGGGGGCGGCATGAAGTGGGGCCTGCGGTACATCGTCGGCAACCTGGGCGCGGGCCTCTCCGCCGCGCTGGTCTGGGGGCTGATCGCGGGCGCGGTCGCCGCCGTGACGCTGCGGCTGACGACCGGCCCCGCACCCGTCGAGAACTAGAGACTGGGAGGACTCGAAACTCGGAGGACCGAAACTCGCAGGACCGAGACTCAGAGGAGGGTCAGGACCACCGCGAGCGTCGAGTCGTACTTCTGCTGGCGTCCCGCGACCGATTCGAGGACCTGCTGGGCGCTCTCCCACTGCTCGGGCTGCGCCTTGGCGTAGTCGCGCCAGCCGACGACGACCAGGAGGCGGCCCGGCACCTCGGGGCCCCAGCCGATGTCGCCGCAGGCGTCCTGGAACGCCTGCCAGTTGCGTCCGGCGAACTCGGGCAGGTCGAGGGCCTTGGTGGCACGGTCCATGAATCCGGCCTGGTCGGTGACGCCGGCGAGGTCGAGCGGGATGACCTTCCAGCCGGCCTTCTGGACGACCTCGGCGAGGGTGGCTGCGGGCATGTCGGCACCGCCTTCGGGGTCCGGGGACTGCGTCGGTCCACCCATCATGCCCCGGCCGGTGCGGGTCCGCAGTTCTGCCCGGCGGGGCCTGGACGGCCGCCACGGTAGAATTTCCCCTTTGTGTCCCGGAGCCGTACCGGGCGCGCCCGAGCCCGACAGGTACCCCGCGTCTTGACCACGTCCGCACCCGCACTCCGTTTCCGCCGTCCGTCCTGGCTGTCCGATCCGAGGGTGCTGCGTACCGAGGTGCTGGGCGGGCTGGTGGTCGCCCTGGCGCTGATCCCGGAGGCGATCTCGTTCTCGGTGATCGCGGGGGTGGACCCGGCCATCGGGCTCTTCGCGTCCTTCACCATGGCGGTGACCATCGCGTTCGTGGGCGGGCGTCCGGCGATGATCTCCGCCGCGACCGGCGCGGTGGCCCTGGTGATCGCCCCGATGAACCGGGAGCACGGCTTCGGGTATCTGATCGCCACGGTGATCCTGGCGGGCGTCTTCCAGATCGTGCTGGGTGCGCTGGGAGTGGCGCGGCTGCTGCGGTTCGTGCCGCGCAGTGTGATGGTCGGCTTCGTGAACGCGCTGGCGGTACTGATCTTCCTCACCCAGCTCAAGGAGCTGACCGGGGGGCCGTGGCCGGTGTATCCGCTGTTCGCGGCCGGGGTGGCGCTGCTGGCGCTCTTCCCGAGGATCACGCGGGCGGTACCGGCGCCGCTGGTGTCGATCGTGGCGCTGACCGCGGTGACCGTGGCGGCGGGCATCGCGGTGCCGACCGTCGGCGACCGGGGCGCGCTGCCCTCGGCGCTGCCGGTGCCAGGGCTGCCGGATGTGCCGTTCACCTTGGACACGCTGACCACGATCGCGCCGTACGCGCTGGCCATGGCGCTGGTCGGGCTGATGGAGTCGCTGATGACGGCGCGGCTGGTGGACGACATCACCGACACCCGCTCCTCCAAGACCCGCGAGTCGGTCGGGCAGGGCGTCGCCAACATCGTGACCGGATTTCTCGGCGGCATGGGCGGCTGCGCGATGATCGGCCAGACCATGATCAACGTACGGGTGTCGGGCGCCCGTACCCGGCTGTCGACGTTCCTCGCCGGGGTGTTCCTGATGGTGCTGTGCGTCGTCTTCGGTCCCGCGGTGTCGAAGATCCCGATGGCCGCGCTGGTGGCCGTGATGGTGATGGTGTCGGTGGCCACCTTCGACTGGCACTCGATCGCCCCGCGCACGCTGCGGCGGATGCCGGCCGGGGAGATCGCGGTCATGGTGCTCACGGTGGTGGTCGTGGTGGCTACCCAGAACCTGGCGATCGGTGTGGTGGTCGGCTCGCTGGTCGCCCTTACGGTGTTCGCCCGCCGGGTCGCCCGGTCCGCCGAGGTCACCTCGGTGCTGGACCCGGACGGCTCGACGGTGGTGTACCGGGTGACCGGCAACCTGTTCTTCGCCTCGGCGGACGGCCTGGCGCACCGTTTCGCCTACGCCACCGACCCCGGCCGGGTGGTGATCGACCTGTCCGTCGCCCATGTGTGGGACGCCTCGTCCGTCGCCGCGCTGGACGCCGTGGAGGCGCGGTACGCCGAGCGCGGCACGTCGGTGGAGATCACCGGCCTGAACGAGCGCAGCGCCCGCCTGCACGGCACGCTGTCCGGCGAGCTGGCGGGCAAGGGCTGAGCCCACACGGACCCACACGGACCCACCCGGGCCCACCCGGCCCCGTGGGGACCCGTGGGGCCCGTCACCCGGTCGCGGCCAGCAGGGTGCGGCCGCCGAGGGCGACGGAGAACTGGTCGGTGATCTGGGCCAGCGCCTCGGCGGTGCCGGGGGCGACGGTCAGGGTGCCGTCCTCGCGCACCACTATGTCCTTGTCGAGGGTGAACCAGCCCTGGACTATATGGGCCGCGCCCATGGAGCTGAGCACCGGGCGCAGGGCGTAGTCAATGGCGAGGACATGGGCGGTGGTGCCGCCGGTGGCGAGCGGCAGCACGGTCTTGCCGGTGAGCGCGTACTGCGGGAGCAGGTCGAGGAAGGACTTGAGCAGCCCGGAGTACGCGGCCTTGTAGACGGGGGTGCCGATCACGACGCCGTCGGCCCGGTCGACCAGTTCGGCGGCGGCCGCGATCGCCGGGTGCCTGACATCGGCGCCGAGCAGCGCCTCGGCGGGCAGCCCGCGCACGTCCAGCGGGACCACCTGGTGCCCCTGGCGGCTGAGCCGCTCGTCCAGGTGGCGCAGCAGACGGCCGGTGCGGGAGGTGGCGGAGGGGCTGCCGGAGATGGACAGGACGGTTGCCATGGGGGGACCTTTCGAGCGGGGTTCGGTGGGCGGGGACGGGACTCCCCCTACGCCTGCTGCCACAGGGGGGTGGGCGCCTCCGTCCGCACCACGGGTGCGATCTCCTCGGCGAACCAGCGGAGTTGGTCGATCTGCCGGGGCAGCAAGAGGCCGGAGCCGTCGACGGTGACGGACTGGAGGTCGTGCCGGTAGGCCGCGTGGAAGCCGAGGATCTTGTCGATGACCTGCTGCGGGCTGCCGATGAGGTGCGGCCCGTCCGCGATGGCCTCCTCCACGGTGCGGAACGGCGTGTTGTAGCCCGGCTTGCCGGCCAGGTGCGGCTTGTACGACTGGCGGACGCGGGCCTCGTAGAAGTCCTTGAACTCGGCGACGGCCTGCTGGCTGGTGCGGGCGATGAACAGGCCGCCGGAGCCCGCGCCGACGTAGGCGCCGGCCGGGTCGTGGCCGTGGGCGGCGAAGCGTTCCCGGTAGTGGTCGATGAGCCGGGTGTACGCCTCGCGGGGCTGGATGGCGTTGGCGCTGAACAGCGGGTCGCCGTGCCGGGCGGCCAGTTCGGGTGAGTTGAGGCTGGTGGCCGAGCCGTGCCAGACGCGGGGCGGGCGGCCCTCGTAGGGGCGGGGCAGGGTGGTGACCCCGGTCAGGGGCGGGCGGAACTTGCCCTGCCAGGTGACGTCCTCCTCGCGCCAGAGCCTGCGCAGCAGCTCGTACTTCTCGGCCTGGTAGTCCCACTGGAGGCCCTCGTCCAGGCCGAACAGGTCGAAG
Organism: Streptomyces sp. NPDC018263; assembly: GCF_055562575.1. Classification (NCBI taxonomy): domain Bacteria; kingdom Bacillati; phylum Actinomycetota; class Actinomycetes; order Kitasatosporales; family Streptomycetaceae; genus Streptomyces; species Streptomyces sp. NPDC018263. The sequence continues at coordinate 26,393 of NZ_JBVHFA010000002.1, read as the reverse complement.
TGGCCGGCCTCGGCGCCCTTGCCGATGACGAGTTCGAGGCGGCCTCGGGAGAGCTGGTGGAGGGTGGCGTAGTCCTCGGCGACGCGTACGGGGTCGAGGATGGCGAGGACGGTGACGCCGGTGAGCAGCCGGATGCGGGAGGTGCGGGCGGCGAGCGCGCCGAGCAGCACGGTGGGGCTGGAGGAGAGGAAGGGCCCGGCGTGCCGCTCCCCGATCGCGTACGCGTCGAAGCCCAGCTCCTCGGCGGCGACCCCGGTCTCCACGATCTCGGTCAACCGGTCGGCGGCGGCCACCTGTTCGCCGGTGAGGGGGTGCGGGGCGTGGCCGCCGATGGTGAGGACCTGGAACCTCATGCGGACTCCTCCTGGCGCGGTGCGGGGCGGCCGAGGCCGAGGTGGCCGCGCAGGGTGCGCCCCTGGTACTCGGTGCGCAGGACGCCGCGTTCCTGGAGCAGCGGGACGACCCGGTCGACGAACTCGTCCAGACCGCCGGGGGTGAGGTGGGGCACGAGGATGAAGCCGTCGGCCGCGTCGGTCTGGACGTGTTCGTCCATGGCGGAGGCGACCGAGCCGGGGGTGCCGATGAAGGACTGGCGGGCGGTGAGTTCGATGGCCAGCTCGCGGATGGAGAGGTGCTTCTCCTCGGCGAGGGCCCGCCAGCGGGCGGCGATGCCGAAGCGGTCGGCCATGTGTGCCCAGCCCTGGGCGAGTTCGCCGTCGGGCACCGGTTCGACGTCCGGGAGCGGGCCGTCGGGGTCGTAGCCGGTGAGGTCGCGGCCCCAGACGTTCTCCAGCGTGGCGATGGCGGTCTGCGGGCTGACCTGCTGCCGCCGGATGTGCGCGGCGCGTTCCTGCGCGTCGGCCTCGCTGTCACCGAGGACGACGGTCGCGGCGGGCAGGATCTTGAGCTGGTCCGGGGTGCGTCCGTAGCGGGCCAGGCGGCCCTTGACGTCGGCGTGGAAGGCGCGGCCGGCCTCCAGGGTGCCGTGCCTGCTGAAGACGATGTCGGCGGTGCGCGCGGCGAACTCCCGCCCCTCGTCGGAGTCCCCGGCCTGGATGAGGACGGGGTGCCCCTGGGGCGAGGCGGGCAGTGTGGCACGGGCGGTGATGTCGAACTGGGGGCCGCTGTGCCGGACGGTGCGCGGGGTGCCACCGGTGGGCCAGGAGTCCCACAGGGCGCGGGCCACCTCCACGAACTCTTCGGCGCGGGTGTAGCGGTCGGCGCGGTCGAGGTAGCCGCCGCGCCGGAAGTTCTCGCCGGTGAACGCGTCGGAGGAGGTGACGATGTTCCAGGCGGCCCGGCCCCCGGAGAGGTGGTCCAACGAGGCGAATCTGCGGGCGAGTTCGTACGGTTCGTTGAAGGTGGCGTTGACGGTGGCGGCGAGTCCGAGGTGCTCGGTGACGGCGGCGAGCGCGTTCAGCACGGTCAGCGATTCGGGGCGGCCCACCACGTCCAGGTCGTGGATGCGGCCCTTGCGTTCGCGCAGCCGCAGCCCCTCGGCGAGGAAGAAGAAGTCGAACCGGCCGCGCTCGGCGGTTCGGGCCAGGTGCTGGAAGGAGGAGAAGTCGATCTGGCTGCGGGACTCGGGGTCGCGCCACACGGTGGTGCTGTTGACGCCGGGGAAGTGCGCGGCCAGGTGGATCTGCTTGCGTCCGGCGGGAGTTGAGGCACTCACAGGGCGGCCTCCGCAGGTACGGCGTAGCGGCTCGCGGGGCGGGCCAGGCCGAGGTGGTCGCGCAGGGTGCGGCCGGTGTGGGTGCCGCGGAAGAGGCCGCGGGCGCGCAGCGCGGGTACGACGTCGTGGATCACGGCGGGCAGTTCCTCCGTGGGGTGGGTGAGAGCGAGGTGGAAGCCGTCCGTACCGGCTTCGGTGTGCCAGTCGGCAAGCAGATCGGCGAGCCGGTCCGGGCCTTCGGTGACGCGTATCAGCACCCGCAGGTCGTCGCGGCCGGCCCGGCTCAGCAGCTCTGCGTGGGCCTCGCGGGCGGCGGCCGGACTGGCCGCGTCCAGCAGCACGATCTCGGCGTGACGAACGGCCAACTCCCAGCGCGCGTTACGGACTTGAGCGTCGAGCGCGACGGCGATCGGTGGCCGCCCCTGTGGTGGCCGGGGCACGATGGACGGTCCCCGTACCGAGAAGTGGGGCCCGTCGAAGTCGGCGTAGTGCAGCTTGTCGCGGTCGATGAAGCGGCCGGTGCCGGCGTCCCGTATCTCGGCGTCGTCCTCCCAACTGTCCCAGAGCCGGGCGGCGACCTCGGCGGCGTCGGCGGCCTCCGCCCACAGCTCGGCGTCGGGTGCGGGATCACGGCGGCCGACGGCGCGGGCCGCTTCCTCGGTGGTGGAGACGTCGGCCAGCCAGCCCGCCCGGCCCTCGCTGACGAAGTCCAGGGTGGCGAGGGCGCTGGAGGTGTGGAAGGGCTCGGTGTGGGTGGTGGTGACCGTGGGGACCAGGCCGATGCGGCTGGTGCGGGCGGCGGCGTGGGCCAGCACGGCGACGGCGTCGAGGCGGCCGTCCCCGTCGGCGGGGTCCAGGGAGTCGTCGAGGGTGACGAAGTCGAGGGCGCCGAGTTCGGCGAGCTGGGCCAGGCCGGTCCAGTGGGCGGCGGGGCGGGGCCCGGCGCTGCCGAGGGCGACGGAGAGATGGAGTTCGCGGGTCATGCTGTCCTCCTCGCCTACTTCCCGGCCTTGGGCAGGCCGGGCGGGTTGATCTCGGACTTGGTCACGGCCTCGTCGGACAGCCCCCAGCGCTTGAGCACCTTGGCGTAAGTGCCGTTCTCGATCACGTGGTTGAGGGCGTCGGCGAGCGGCTTGGCGAGGCCGCTGTCCTTCTTTGTGGTGGCCGCGATCAGGCCCTGAAGGGTGGCGCCGGCGCCGGAGTAGGTGCCGACGACCTCGGTCTGGCCGGTGGTCGCCGCGTGGTAGGCGGCGGTCGGGTTGGGGCCGACGTAGACGTCGATGCGGCCGGAGCGGAGGGCGAGGTAGGTGTCGCTCTCGTCCAGGTAGTACTTGATGTGGATGGGCTCGCGGCCCGCCTTCTCGTTCTCCTTGCTCCACTCGACCAGGAGTTTCTCCTGGTTGGTGCCGCTGGAGACGGCGACGTTGCGCCCGGCGAGGTCGGCGGGGCCGGTGACCTTCAGGCCGCTGCCCTTCTTCGCCGCGAACCCGAGGTTGTCCTCGCGGTAGGTGGCGAAGTCGTACTTCTCCTTGCGCTCCTCGGTGACCGTGATGTTGCTGAAGCCCACGTCGTACTTGGCGCTGTCGAGGCCGACGAAGATGTTCTCCCAGGAGACGGTGTTGAGGTGCGGCTTGAGGCCGAGCACCCCGGCGACGAGGTACGCGAGGTCGGGCTCGACGCCGATGACGGTCTTGTTGTCCGTGGCGTGGAAGCCCAGTGGCGCGGCCGAGTTGGAGGAGTCGACGATCTCCAGCGTGCCTCTCTTCCGGACCTTCTCCGGGACCTCGGCGGCGATGGAGGCGACCCGGTCCGTGGTGATCCGGTGCTGGTCGGGGCTGAGGTTGATCTTCGTGGTGGTGCCCTTGCCGGCCGCTACCTCGGCCGTGCCGCCGTCGGTGGGGTTGGCGCAGGCGGCCAGGACGAGGGCGGAGGCGAGGCCGAGTGCGGGGACGGCGATACGGCGGGCGGTGGTGGACACGCGGAAGTCTCCTTGTTGTGCGGGCGAGTTGGGGAGGTCAGAGGACCTTGGCGAGGAAGGCGCGGGTGCGTTCGCGCTGGGGGTCGTCCAGCACGGCGGACGGCGGGCCCTGTTCGACCACCGTGCCCTCGTCCATGAAGACCACGGTGTCGGCGACCTCGCGGGCGAAGCCGATCTCGTGGGTGACGACGATCATGGTGGTACCGGTGCGGGCCAGGTCCTTGATGACGTCCAGGACCTCGCCCACCAGCTCGGGGTCGAGCGCGGAGGTGGGTTCGTCGAAGAGGAGCACCTTCGGCTCCAGGGCGAGCGCACGGGCGATGGCGACGCGCTGCTGCTGGCCGCCGGAGAGCTGGCGCGGGTAGGCGTCGGCCTTGTCGGCGAGGCCCACCCGGTCCAGCAGGCGGCGCGCGGTCGCCTCGGCCTCCTTCCTGGGGCGGCGCAGCGCGGAGACGGGGGCTTCGAGGAGGTTGTCCAGCACGGTGAGGTGCGGGAACAGGTTGAAGTTCTGGAAGACGAACCCGATGTGGGTGCGCTGTTTGAGGACGTCCCGTTCCTTCAGTTCGTGCAGCTTGTTCCCGGCGCGGCGGTAGCCGATGAGTTCGCCGTCGATACTGATCCAGCCGCTGTCGACCTTCTCCAGGTGGTTGATGGTGCGCAGCAGGGTGGACTTGCCGGAGCCGGAGGGGCCGAGGATCACGGTGACCTCGCCCGCCCGTACGGTCAGGTCGACGCCGCGCAGGACTTCCAGCGGGCCGAAGCTCTTGTGGACGCTCCGTACGTCCACCATGACGTCGTTCATCGGCTCTCTCCCCGGAGGTGAAGTGCGGTGACGGGTGCCTCGCGCCGGGCGGCGGCCGCGCGCAGGTCGCGCAGGAAGCGGCGGGCCCGCTGGAGCGGGGTGGGCGGCGGGGTGCGGTCGGCGCCGCGGGCGTAGCGGCGCTCCACGTAGTACTGGGCGACCGACAGCAGCGAGGTCAGCAGGACGTACCAGGCGGTGGCGACGAGCAGCAGCGGGATGACCCGGCCGTTGCGGCCGTAGACGACCTGGACCTGGTAGAACAGCTCGCCGATGGCCATCACGTAGACCACCGAGGTGCCCTTGAGCAGGCCGATGATCTCGTTGCCGGCGGTGGGCAGGATGGCGCGCATCGCCTGGGGCAGCACGATCCGGCGGATCTGCCGGAGCCGGGGTATGCCGAGCGCGGCGGCGGCCTCGCGCTGCCCGGAGTCGACGGAGAGGACTCCGCCCCGGACGATCTCGGCGGCGTAGGCGGCCTGGTGGAGGGTGAGGCCGATGACGGCGGCGCCGATGGTGCCGATCAGGCTGTCGCTGTCGACGGACCAGAAGACGGGCCCGAAGGGGACGCCGACGCCGAGGCGTTCGTACAGGGCGCTCAGGTTGAACCAGAACACGAGCTGCACGATCATCGGGATGGACCGGAACACCCAGATGTAGGTCCAGGCGACGGTCTGGAGCACCGGGCTGTGCGAGAGCCGCATGAAGGCGAGCACGGTGCCGAGGAGGAAGCCCAAGACGGTCGCGTAGGCGGTGAGTTGGAGGGTGACCCAGACGGCCTGGACGATCGTCTCGGACAGCACGTAGTCGCCGAAGACCCGCCATTCCCATACCGGGTTGGTGGCGAGTCCGTGCGTGAACTGGGCGACCAGCACGATCACGGCGGCGGCGCCGGCCCAGCGGGCGGGGTGCCGGGCGGGGACGATCTTGAGGGCGGCCGGGTCCACGGCGGCGGGCGGCACGCGGGGCGCGGCCGGGGCGGTGTCGGGGGCGGCGGTGGTCATGGTGGGTTCCGTCGCTTCTCAGGCGTGCTCGGGCGGGCTGATCCGCGAGCTGTCGATGGCGGAGCCGGTGGTGCCCCACTTCTTGAGGATGCGGTCGTAAGTACCGTTCTCGATCAGCTCGTTGACGGCCGCCTGGAACGCCTTGGTCAGCTTGGAGCCCTTCTTGAAGGCGAAGCCGACGTCGAGGCGGTGGTACTCGCCGAGGAACGCGGTGTGCGCGGCGGGCTGGGCGGCCTGGTAGCGCAGTCCGTTGATGGTCGACATGACCACGTCGATACGGCCCTGCTGGAGCGCGGTGATCGTCGCCCCGTTCTCCGCGTACACCTTCACCTCGTACGGCTTCTTGCCGGCCTCGGCGCACACGCCCTTCTGTGCGGCGAGGGTGGCCTCGAAGGTGGTGCCGGCGTTGATGCCGACGGTGCGGCCGCAGAGCTGGGTCAGATCGGTGATCTTTTTTCCGAAGGAGGTGTCGCCCTGTTTCACGGCGAAGCCCTGGCCGTCGTCGATGTAGGTGACGAAGTCGATGGTCTTCAGCCGCTCGGTGGTGACGCCGAAGTTGCCGGTGCCCACGTCGTATTTGCCGCTGCCGAGGGCGGGGAGGATGGTCTCGAAGGAGGCGTCCTGGCGTTGCAGCCTGATCCCGAGCACCTTGGCGACCGCCGAGGCGATGTCGATGTCCTGGCCCTGGGGGGTGCGGGAGCCGTTCGGGTAGTACGCGGAGGGTGGCGCGTCGACCGAGCTGCCGATGCGCAGGGTGCCCGCGGCGCGTACGTCGGCGGGCAGCAGGGCGGCGGCGGAGTCGACCTTGTGGACGGCGGCCACGGGGTCGGCGGTCGGCGCGGGCGAGCCGCCCGCGGCGGTGGCCTCGGCGGGGTCGCCGGAGCCGCACCCGGTCAGGGCCAGCAGGGGCAGGAGCGCGGCTGCGGCCAGGAGGGGGCGCGTGCGGCCGGGGATGCCGGGGAGCTTCACTGGGCGGTGGCCTTTCCGGTGCGGAGGTCTGTCCCGAGGCCGGAGGGTCTCGGCAGGTGCTTCTCGAAGGGCAGCGGGCCGATGGACTCCGGGTCGGCCTCGGTGTCGAACAGCGGGCGGTAACCGGTGTTGAGGTACAGCGCGCGGGCCTCGGGCTGGCGGGGTCCGGTGGTGAGGTAGATCCGCCGGTAGCCGCGGGCGCGCGCCTCGCGTTCCAGTTCGGCGACGACCTCGCGGGCCAGGCCCCGGCGGCGGTGGCCGGAGTGGGTCCAGATCCGCTTCAGCTCGGCTGTGGCCTCGTCGTACCGGCGGAAGGCGCCGCCCGCGACGGGTTCGCCGCCCTCCAGGATCAGCAGGAGGACACCGCCGTGCGGCGCGGTGAACTCCTCGTCGGGGTAGCGGGCGAGTTCGGCGTGCGCGTCCTTGCCGTAGCGGGCGGAGTATTCCTCGCCGAGTTCGCGCAGCAGGGGCCGTACGCGCGGGTCGGAGACGGGTACGTGGACGACGGACCGTGCGGAGAGGGCGGGCAGGGTCACTCGCCCACCGCCGTGAGCGGGCCGGTGCCGGCCGCGCGGGCGGCGTCCCGCTTGGCGACCTCCTCGCGGACGATCGGGATGACGTGGCGGCCGAAGTCGATGGCGTCGCCGAGCAGGTCGTAGCCGCGCGCGGAGAGGATGTCGACGCCGAGGTCGTAGTAGTCGAGCAGGGCCGCCGCGACCGTCTCGGGGGTGCCGACCAGGGCGTTGGAGTTGCCCGCGCCGCCGGTGGCGGCGGCGGTCGGGGTCCACAGGGCGCGGTCGTAGCGCTCGCCCGCCTCGGCGATGGCGATCAGGCGCTGCGAGCCGGCGTTCTCGGGCGCTCCGCTGCGGTGGTGGCGGACGAGGCCCGCCTCGCGGCGCTGCTTGATCGCGCCGACCGTGCGGTGCGCCTTCTCCCAGGCCAGCTCCTCGGTGGGGGCGATGATCGGGCGGAAGGCGACCTGGATGCGGGGGAGGTCGGTGCGGCCGGCGTCGCGGGCGGCGGCCTTGACCTTCTCGATCTGCGCGGCGGTCTCGGCCAGCGGCTCGCCCCACAGGCAGTAGATGTCGGCCTCGGCGCCTCCGGCGGCGTACGCGGCGGCCGAGGACCCGCCGAACGAGACGCCGGGGCGCGGCTGTTGGACGGGGAAGACATCGCTGACGAAGTCGTGGAAGCGATAGTGCTCGCCCTCGTGGTCGAACGCCTCGTGGGTGGTCCAGATCTTCTTGACGATGCCGATGTACTCGCGGGTGCGGGAGTAGCGCTCGTCCTTGGTGAGGGTGTCGCCCTCACGGCCCTGCTCGTGGTCGTTGCCGCCGGTGATGAAGTGGACGGTGAGCCTGCCGTCGCTGATCTGGTCGAGAGTGGCGAAGGTCTTGGCGGCGAAGGTGGGGTACGAGACGTTGGGCCGGTGGGCCAGCAGGAGCTGGAGCCGCTCGGTGCGGGCGGCGATGTACGCGGCGGCGGGCGCGGGGTCCGGGGAGCCGGAGCCGTAGGCGAACAGCACCCGGTCCCAGCCGTGGTCCTCGTGGGCCCGGGCGAGGCGGAGGGTGTAGTCCTTGTCGAAGGCCGCGCCCGAGCGCGGGGTGGTTTCGGAGCCGTCGTTGGTCGCGGCTATGCCGAGGAACTCCACGGGCATGAGTGAGCCTTTCCGGCGGAGGAAACGGAAACGCAGGCGTGCAGGACTGAACGGTCATGCGCGCTAAGCAAATTGATGAAGCGTCAGAACATTTCCGGCAGAAATGGGGTGACGTGGGAAACGCGGCGTGACGACGACGGGCGTCGGGTGGAACGGTGCGGCGGCAGCGCGCGGAGGGGGTGGGCATCGGCCCGCGCCGGGGGTTGCGCCGGCGGAGGGAAAGGGCCGGTCAGACGGCCCGCTGCCGAGTCAGGCGCAACACGAGGACGACCACACTCGACCGAAGTCGATGTGATCGCGCGTGACCAAGCGCTGCTGGGCATCCATGCGGTCAATTGAGCAGCGCATCTCGCTTTTCGTCAACCCATGACCGCATGTCGGACCACAACCGACCGAGTGCCCGGTGTCGTTGCCTCAGGTGTGGTTGACAGACATGTGCGGTACACCCATACGATCGACGGCGGACGGGCCTGCCACGCGGCGGGCTCCTTCGGTCGCGTTGAGGGACGCGGCACGTGACGACGCAGGCCACCGGCCGCACCGTACGCCAGTACGAGTGCCACCGGACGGTCGCCCACGTCCGCACCTCCCTCCCCGGAGCGTCTACCGATGGCCACGCCTTCCGACGTCACCTCCCCTTCTCTGCTGAAGCCCCCGGCTGACGCGCCGCCCTCCGACGACACCGAGCTGCCCCGGATCGTGCCGCGCCGGCACCTCGGCCGCTGGATCGCCGCGGCGGTCGCGCTGCTGGTCCTGGCCATGGTGCTCAACTCCGTGGTGCGCAACGACGCCTTCCAGTGGCAGGTGGTGGGGCAGTACTTCACCACCGCCGCCGTGCTGGACGGGCTGCTGCTCACCCTGTGGCTGACGGCCGCCGTGATGGTGCTGGCGTTCCTGCTCGGCACCGGTATCGCGGTGCTCCGCCTCTCCGCCAACCCGGTGCTGCGCACGCTGAGCTGGGGCTATGTGTGGATCTTCCGCTCGACGCCGCTGCTGGTGCAGTTGCTGTTCTGGTTCAACATCGGCGCGCTGTACCCGACGCTCGGCGTCGGCATCCCGTTCGGCCCCGAGTTCGTCACCGTCAAGACGGTGAACCTGCTCGGCCCGACCCTGACCGCGCTGATCGGCCTCACCCTGCACGAGACGGCGTACGCGGCCGAGGTGGTCCGGGGCGGCATCCTCTCCGTGGACGCCGGACAGACCGAGGCGGCGCAGGCGCTGGGTCTCGGCAGATGGCGCACCCTGCGCCGGATCGTCGTACCCCAGGCGATGCGCTCCATCGTGCCGACGGCCGGGAACATGCTGATCGGCACCCTGAAGGGCACCAGCATCGTCAGCGTGCTGGCCGTGCACGACCTGTTGTTCTCCGTCCAGTTGATCTACAACCGGACCTACCAGGTCATCCCTCTGCTGCTGGTCGCCACCGTCTGGTACATCGCGGTGACGTCGGTGCTCAGCGTGGGCCAGTACCACGTCGAGCGGTACTACGGCCGGGGCGCCGCCCGCGCCCTGGCGCCCACTCCGCTCGCCCGGCTCGGACCCTGGCTCACCGTGCTGCGCGCCCGCACCCGCCGCCCCTCCACCGGGGGTGACCGGTGAGCGCGCGCACCCTGGTCGTCGTCGGCGCGGGACCGCGCGCCACCGGGCTGCTGGAGCGCATCGGCGCCAACGCGCCCGAACTCTGGTCCGGTGCACACGAGTTGCGCGTCCATCTGGTGGACCCCCATCCGCCCGGTCCGGGCCGGGTCTGGCGGGAGGAGCAGTCGCCGCTGTTGCGGATGAACTCCATGGCCGAGGACGTCACCATGTTCACCGACGAGACCTCCACCGTGGACGGCCCGGTGCGCCCCGGCCCGTCGCTGGCCGAGTGGGCGGCCCAGTTCGCCGCGCCGGACGCCCCGCGCTTCACCCCGTACGCGGAACCTGCCGACCCGGAGGTGCTCGCCGAGCTCCGCGCCCTGGGCCCGGCCGACTTCCCGACCCGGCGCGCCCAAAGCGCCTATCTGCACTGGGTGTTCCGGCGCGCGCTGGCCGATCTGCCGCCCTCGGTGACCGTCGAGTGGCACCGCACCACCGCGACCTCGGTCACCGGTCCTGCGGACGGCCCCCAGGAGGTCCGCCTGGCCGGGCGGAGCGACCCGCTCCGCGCCGACCTGGTGATACTGACCCAGGGCCATCTGGGCTCGACTCCCGCCCCGGCGCACCGGGTTCACGCCGATTTCGCCCGCCGGCACGGGCGCTTCCATCTGCCGCCCGCCTTCTCCGCCGACGCCGACCTGTCCGGCCTGCGGCCCGGTGAGGAGGTCGTGCTGCGCGGCTTCGGGCTGGCGTTCATCGACCTGATGGTGCTGTTCACCGAGGGCCGGGGCGGCGCCTACCGCACCGAACCGGACGGCACGCTGACCTACCTGCCCTCGGGCCGCGAACCCCTGCTGCACGTCGGCTCGCGGCGCGGGGTGCCCTACCACGCCAAGACCGGCTACCGGCTCCGGGGACCCCGGCCGCCGCTCCCCCGCCACTTCGGCCCGGAGGCGGTCGACGCGCTGGCCGCCGGGGGCGGCCCGCTGGACCTGCGGCGCGATGTGTGGCCGCTGATGGCCAAGGAGATCGGATTCGGCCACTACCACGAGCTGTTCCACGCCCACCCCGAGCGCACCGCGATGCCCTGGCCGGAGTTCCTGGCCGCCTACGACCGATTCGACTGGTACTCGGCCCAGTTGGCCGGGCTGGTCGCCACCGCCGTGCCCGACCCGGCCGACCGGCTGGACTTCGAGGCCCTGGACCGGCCGCTGGACGGACTCGTCTTCGACACCCCGGACGCCTTCCAGGAGCACCTGCGCGCCTACGCCCGCAAGGACCTGGCCCGCCGCGAGGACCCGGAGCACAGCGCCGACCTCGGCGCGTTCCTCGCGCTGCTCTCGATATACGGCCAACTGCCCGGCCTGGTCGCCTCCGGACGGCTGACGGCACGCTCGCTGGCGGACGGGCTGGACGGCTGGTGGCACGGGTTCTTCAGCTTCCTCGCCTCCGGGCCGCCCGGCTTCCGGCTGCGCGAGCTGGACGCGCTGTCCCGCGCCGGTGTGGTGCGCTTCCTCGGCGCCGACATCAGGGTCGGTACGGACGAGGCCACGGGCACCTTCACGGCGACGAGTCCCACGGTGCCGGGACACACCGTGCACGCGACCGCCCTGATCGAGGCGTATCTGCCGGGTCCGAACCTGGACCGCACCGAGGACCCGCTGCTGCGGCACCTGCACCACACCGGCGCGCTGGCGGAGGAGGTGGTGGCCGACGGCACATACCGGCACCGGTCCGGGCGAATCACCGTCTCCCCCGCAGACGGCCACCTGATCGACCCCGGTCTGGGCCGCCCGCACCCGCGCCGTATCGCCCTGGGCGCCCCCACCGACAGCCGGGCCATCGCCGCCTTCGCCCGCCCCCGCACCGACGCGCCGGCCTTCCGGCAGAACGACACGGTGGCCCGGGCGGTGCTGCGGGCGCTGGACGCCGAACCGGAGCCACATGTGCCGGAGCCACATGTGCGAGGGCCACATGGGCCGGAGCCACATGTGCGAGGGGCACACGTGCCGGAGCCACATGTGCCGGGCCCGGCCGACCGCGCGCGGGTCGGGGGCTGACGTACGAGGGGGCTGCCCGGACGGTGACCGGACAGCCCCTCCATAGCTGCCTACACCTGCGGCCCCACCGGAATGTCGCCGCGCAGGGTGATCCGGTGCATCACCCGGTGCTGGTCGCCGTAGTCGCGGTTGGCGTAGTGCGAGGTGCTGCGGTTGTCCCACAGGGCCACATCGCCCGGCTGCCAGCGGTGCCGGACCACATGTTCCGGCTTGGTGAGGTGTGCGTAGAGAATGTCCAGCAGCCCCCGGCTCTCGTGCTCGGAGACGCCGGTGATGTGCGAGGTGAAGCCGGGGTTCACGAACAGCCCCTTGCGCCCGCTCTCCGGGTGCACCCGCACCACCGGGTGCTCGACCGGCGTGAGCTGCGTGAACACCTCGCCTTCCCACAGGTTGCCCTTCCCCTGCCGGCGCTGGGCGAGGTAGTACCCGAACTCTCGGGACCCGTCGTGCACGGCGGTGAGGGTGTCGATGTGCGCCCGCAGCCCCGGCGACAGCGACTCGTACGCGGCCTGGCTGTCGGCCCAGTTGGTGTCGCCCCCCGTGGGCGGCAGCACCACCGCGCGCAGCACCGAGATGGCGGGCGGGCGCGGCACGAAGGTGACGTCCGTGTGCCACACGTCGGCGAAGCCGTTGTCCTGGCTGTCGAGCGAGTACACCTCGGGCGCCACGTCGCCGGAGTCGTGCACCGGGTGCCCGACCGTGACCTCGCCGAGCCGGCGGCCCAGCTCGATCTGCCCGGCGTCGTCCAGCCGGTGCTGTCCCCGCACGAAGAGGACCTTGTGGCGCACCAGGGCCTCGCGCAGCGCGAGCACGCCGTCGTCGTCCAGGCGGGCCAGCTCGATGCCGTCGATCTCGGCGCCGATGTTCGGGCCCAGTTCGGTGAGCGGCAGCCGCGTCGCCACGGGCCGGTCGCTGAGGATGCTCATACGGGTGTCCTTTCCGGTACGGTCCCGTCCGGGACCTGGGTCTTCTCTCAGTGCAGCGGTCAGGCCGCGGCGGCGCTCTTCACGGCGTGCGCGACCTCGGCGCGCAGTTCCCCGAACTCCGGTGAGCCGCGCAGCCCTTCGGCGTCCACGTCGCCGCGCGGCAGGGTGATCGGCAGGTCGAGGGCGACGGTCCCCGGGCTCCTGGTCAGCACCACGATGCGGGAGCCGAGGAACACGGCCTCCTCGGCCGAGTGCGTGACGAACACCGTGGTGCGCCCTGCCTGGGCGGCCATCCGGCGCACGTCCTCCTGGAGCCGTTCGCGGGTGAGCGCGTCCAGCGCCGCGAACGGCTCGTCGAGCAGCAGCAGCGGGTTCTCGGCGGCGAGCGCGCGGGCGATGGCGACGCGCTGCTGCTGGCCGCCGGAGATCTCCCAGACCCGGCGCGCCTCGGTGCCCTCCAGGCTGACCCGCGCCAGCAACTCGGCCCGCCGCTCGGGCCATTGGGCACGGTCGACACCCGCGTACCGCAGGGCCAGATCGAGGTTCCCGCGTACGGTGCGCCATGGGAAGAGCCTCGGCGTCTGGAACACCACGCCCGCCGTGTCGCCGGGGCGGGGATCGGTGCCCAAGACCCGCACGGTGCCCTCGGTGGGCCGCTCGAACCCGGCGATCAGCCGCAGCAGGGTGCTCTTGCCGCATCCGGAGGCGCCGACCAGGACGAGGAACTCCCCGGTGGGCACGGTGAGATCGACCGGACCGACGGCGGTCACGGCACCGTACCGATGGGTGACGTGGTCGAGCCGGACGGCGCCGTTCTCGACCTCGCGTGCGGCGACTTCTGTTTTCACCAGCTCACTTGAGGACATCGGGCAGCCCCTTGAGGTAGAACGCCTTCTCGACGGAGGTCGCGGAGGGCGCCGCGTCGATCTGCTTCTGGCCGGCCAGGAAGCGACCGGTGTCGCCGACGTAGGTCAGCAGCTTGCCGGGCCTGCCGTCGGTGCCCAGCCACTCGGCCGAGGTCACCTGCTCGGGGGTGAGGAACACGCCCTGCGCGAGCTGGGCCCGGGCGTCGGCGGCGCTGATGTTCAGCTCGGCCGCGACCGCCTTCACCGAGCCCTCGTGGTCGGACTTCAGCAGCCGCAGCGCCTCGGCCTCGGCCTTGCGCCAGGCGTCGATCGCCTTGGGGTCGCGGGCGATCAGCTCGTCCGAGACGACGGCGAGGTCCAGCGTCGGCTTGCCCGCACCGGCCACCTGCTTGCTGCTGGTGAGCTGCTTCCCCGTCTTGCGCAGCTCGTCCAGCGTGGGCAGCCAGACGTACGCGGCGTCGATGTCCCCCCGCTGCCAGGCCGCGAGGATCGCCTGCGGCTGGAGGTCGATCAGCTTGACGTCGGACGGCTTCAGCCCGGCCCTGTCCAGCGCGGCCAGCAGGCTGTAGTGCGAGGTCGACGCGAACGGCGTGGCGATCGTGCGCCCCTTCAGCCCGGCCACATCGGAGACCCCGGTGCTCTTCCGCGCCACCAGCGCCTCGTTCTCCCCCGCCACGTCGAGAATCCAGGCGACCTTGTACGGGATCGGCGACGGTCCGGATATCCCGCGCGCGAACGGGCTCGACCCGAGCGCGGCGATGTCGAGGGACTTGCCGAGGAACGCCTGGTTGACGCCGGCACCGGAGTCGAACTTGATCCAGGTGATGGTGTGGTCCGGCAGCGCCTTCTCCAGCAGCTTTCTGTTCTTGACGATCAAGTCGCCGCTGGGAAAGGCGAAGTAGCCGATGCGCAGCCGTTTCCCGGAGCCGGAAGCCGAGGCGGAGCTGTCCGTGGAGCAGCCGGTGACCGCGGCGGTGGCGGCGACGGCGAGCGCACCCGCGAGCATCTGGCGGCGGGACGGGCGGTGCGGGGCGTGGGACATGGAAGTGCCGTTTCTGTAGCGGGAGTTGGAGGAACGTCTCAGGTGCGGCCGCGCCAGGGCACGACGGCCCGCTCCAGGCGCAGCAGCAGGCCGTCGATGATCAGGCCGGAGATGCCGATGGCGATGATGCCGACGAGTACGACCGGGGTGTTGTTGTAGTTGGCGGCGTCCTTGACCATGCCGCCGATGCCGGGCAGGCCGTTGACCAACTCGGCCGCCACCAGGGAGGAGTAGGCGACCCCGACGGCCAGCCGGACGCCGGTCAGCGTCTCGGGGAGGGCGGAGGGGATCACCACGTCCCGTACGACGTCCCAGCGGGAGGCGCCGAGCGCGCGGGCGGCCTCGGTGAGTGCCTTGGGCACGGCGGCCACGGCCGTGGTGGTGGAGACGGCGACCGGCGGGAACGCGGCCACGGCCAACAGGGTGATCTTCGGCTCCTCGTTGATGCCGAGCCAGATGATCAGCAGGGAGAAGTACGCCAGCGGGGGCAGCGTCCGCAGGAAGGTGATCCAGGGCTCGAACAGCGAGCGCACCCATCCGACGGTGCCCATCATCAGCCCGAACACCACTCCGGCGGCGATGCCGATACCGGCGCCGAACGCGATGCGGCGCAGGCTGATGCCCAAGTGCTCGATGAGATAGGTGCCGTTGTAGCCCCGGACGCCGTCGTGCGTGGTCGACACGTCGATGAAGGCCCGCCACACCCTGGCCGGCGGCGGCACCAGTGTCTCGCTCCAGGTGCCGCTCACCGCGAGGAGTTGCCACAGGAGCAGGAACAGGACGAGAGAGCCGAGGGGAAGTGCCGTACGCCGCAAGGCTGTTGAGGCGCGGCGGGGTCGGGGCGCGGCGGCGGCCGGGAGCGGGTCGGCCTTCTCCGGGCGCAGGGAAAGGGACACGGGCGGCCTCCAGGGGGCCTCGTAACAGCGGCGGTGCGAGTAAGCGGGGACAGCGAAGTGCCGCCTGCACAGCGGGAGAGACCGGTCCTGCGAGCCACAACTCGCTGGAAACCGCGCCGGGTTACCTCACCGGGCGGAGCGGACCGTCGTAAAACGCGCGGACAGCGGCGGTCAGCGACAACACGCGGCCGGGCGTCGGCACAGGTCGATGACCAGGCGTCGCACCAGCGGCATGGGATTCATGGGGCCCTTTTCTACCCCAGCCGGGGCTCACCACCAAGAGGTGTCCACGAAGTGGACCACAGGGCGGGACGGGTGGCGCGAGAGGGCGCCGGGAGAAACGTTCTGACTGGACAGGGCGCCGAACCGCCCGGTGACCCGAGCGGCTTTCACTCGTTTGCCGTAGCACCAGCTCCGCCCGCCCCCGGTCGTGGAAGGCAGTCGCCCGATGGTCCTGTCCTCGCTCAGCCGTTCCCCGCACGGTTCGCGCAGCCGCCTGCTGCACGCCGAGCGCAGACTCGGCGAGCGGTACGCGGAGCTGGTCCGCCTCGCCTACCTCGTCCTTCCGGCCTCCCTCGGCCGGCACCGCCGGGTGCTCGCCGCGCACTCGCTGGTGCAGCGCAGCCTGCCCGACGCCACGCCCGCCGTACCGGCGCCCCGCGCGCCAAAGGCCGACCGGGACCGGTCGCTGCGGGTGGCGGTGGTGCGCGGGGCGCTGGCCCAGTGCCGGCGGCCCCGGCTGTGGCCCGAGGGGGCCCGGCCGCCCAGGCTGCTGGTGCCCCGGCTGCCCGTGGTGCTGGGGCTGCGGCTGGCGCCGCGTTCGGGTGGGGCCGAGGAGATGGCGCTCGGCCAGGCCCTCTCCGACCTCTCCGCCCCGGCCCGCGCCGCTTTCGTCCTGCTCCGCGTGGAGGGCCTCACGGCCGACCACGCGCGCGGTGTCCTGGAGGCGGCCGGGGTGGACGGGGCGCAGGTGGCGGTACGGGACGCGGCCCGGCTCGACACCTCGCTGGGGGCGACCGCGGCGGCGGTGCTCACCTCGGACGAGTTCGACGCCTGCACCCTGCGCGCCCACCCCACCGACCTGGTCCGCCGCCGGCGCCGGGCGCGCCTGGCCGCGCTCGCCGTCCTGGCGGGCGCCCTCGCGGTGGGCGGACTGGCCGCCGTCCGGCACTCGGCGCCGGACACGCCGGGGTCGTACGCGCTCAAGCCCCGGTCCGCCGATCTCGTCCGGGTCGGGCCGGCCGAGTGGGCGGACACCTCGCGGGTGGACTTCACCGCCTGGCCCGCGCGCGGGGACCGGGTGCGCGACCGCGCGCTGCTGGACCGGGCGCTGGCCGTCTGGGCCGACCCGCCGTCCGGTACGCGGGTCGACCGCGCCCCGGGCACCCCGGCCGATCCCCCGCCGCGCGCCCCGCGCCTGCTGTACGCCGGGTCGGTGAGCGGGCACGCGGTGGTGGTCTTCCACGACGGCCAACGCCTCGTGCGGTACGGCGAGTCGGGCACCGGTGAGCGGCTCGCGCTGGCCCGCGTGGACGACGCCGACGTGACGACGGCCGCGGCCGTGGTGCTGGAGGAGCGGGGCGGCGCGGTGCGGTATCTGCTGGCGCCGTGGGTGACGGAGTCCTCGGTGCGCGATCTGACCCGGCCGGACTCTCCCGCGCGGCCGCTCTCCGTGGCGTGGGACGGGGTCACCGCACCGGTGCCCCGGTGGACGGGCGGCGGCTGCGGACGGCGCCCGGCGCTGCAATTGCGGTCGTCCCCGGCGATCGCCGAGCACCACGCGTTCCTCCTGGCCGACCTCGGCGGACTCACGCTCGCGCACCTGACGTACACCCCCCTGCCGGGCCACGGCTCACCGCCCGCCCGCCAGCCGCGCGAGGCGACCGGTCCCGCCGCGCTGCGGGCCTGGGGGCAGACCGGCTGCGACCTGGACTCGGCGGGCGGCTCGGGGGTACGGGCGGTCAACGCCTGGGACTTCGCCGAGCAGAACCTCCCGGACGGCGGGGGCCACGCGGTGTGGACGTGCGCGCGGGCGGACACCTGGCAGGGTCCGGGCAACATCACCGTCTCGCTGCGCCGGCCGGGCGAGAAGGCGCAGGTGGTGACGCGGGTGCGGTCGACGGCCGCGTGCAGCAGGTTCGGCCGACATGTCGTCGCCGCCACGCACTGGAGGTCCCCGCGCGGCCACTGGTACGTGCTGGCGGCGGGCAGCCGCGCCGTCACCTCGCTCACCCTCACCGGCGAGGTGTCGGCCACCCGGAGCGGGCACACCCTGGCGGTCCGGGCACCCAAGGACGCCTCCGCGAGGGTCCGGGCCCGCCTGACCTCGGGCGAGAGGCTGCCGGAGGTCGGTTCCGGGCCGTCCGGGGGTACCCGGCCGTAGCGGCGACCCGCTGCCCGACCCCGGGAGATCGACCATGGTCCACGTCCGACGTTCCTTCACCGTCCCCCGCCCCCTGCCCGCGGTGAACGCCTACCTGGCGGACTTCGCCCACGCCGTGGACTGGGATCCCGGCACCCAGGAGTGCGACCGCACGAACGGCACCGGCACCCCCACCGAGGGCGCCACCTGGCACAACGTCTCCGAGTTCCGAGGCCGGAGCACCGAACTCGAGTACCGCCTCGACCATCGCTCCGAGGACCGCCTCACCTTCATCGGCACCAACAAGACGGCCACCTCCACCGACGACATCACCCTCCGCCCCACCCCCGAGGGCACCGAGATCACCTACGACGCCACCATCCGGTTCCACGGCCTGGCCCGCCTCGCCGACCCCTTCCTCCGCAACGAGTTCGAACGCCTCGGCGACAAGATCACCCACACCATGCCTAAGGCCATCGAGTCGGCGGTGCCGCCGAGTTGAGGTGGATGGTGAAGTTCCACCTCGGACGGATCAGCCTCGACCCGGTTGCGCGGCTGACTGAGCCCTTCCACGGTCAGCAGTCGTACTGGGCAACTCCGGGCAGCGCAGCCGCCGCTGCCCGGCCGACCCTCTCTCGCCGGCTCAGCGCGGCGCGGATGCGCATGCGAACGGCGAACAACCCGAGAGGGGCGCTCCGGGGAGCGGCAGACTCTGTGTCAGCTCACATGCGACGTCACACGTCGCCCACGCGGTCGAGATCGTCGCTCCGCTCCGGTGCGCCGGCCGGCACGACCGCTCGTGGGCCGCGCCACGGGTGGGCGATCGGCCCCGACACCGACCGCCACCACGCGTCGGACGGCACCCGGTCGCCCGGCTCGAAGGGCTCGCCCGGGCGGGGGGAGGCGACGACCTGGCCGACCGCCTCGCCCGCGTCCTTCGTCCACTCACCCGGTTCCGCCCACGCGTGCATCGCCAGGTTGAAGGTGCCCCAGTGGATGGGGAGGAGGACGCCGTGGGGGGTGTCGGACTGGAGGTCGAGGTGGGCGCGGACGCCTTCCTCGGGGGTCATGTGGATGTCGGGCCAGTAGGGGCTGTACGCGCCGATCTGGATCATGGTGACGTCGAACGGGCCGTGGGCCGCGCCGATGTCCTTGAAGCCGTCGAAGTAGCCGGTGTCGCCGCTGTGGTAGACGCGGTGCCGCTCGCCCGCGACGACCCAGGAGGCCCACAGGGTGTGCTGGGTGTTGCGCAGGCCGCGGCCGCAGAAGTGGCGGGCCGGGGTCGCGGTGAGCCGCACCCCGCCGACCTCGGTGGACTCGTGCCAGTCCAGCTCGCGCAGCCGGTCCGGGGACACCCCCCAGTGTTCGAGGTGCGCGCCCACGCCCAGCGGGACGGCGAACAGGGTGTCGGTGCCGGCCAGCGCCTTGATGGTGGGCAGGTCCAGGTGGTCGTAGTGGTCGTGGGAGATGACCACCACGTCGACCGGGCCGAGCGCGGCCAGCGGCAGCGGGGCGGGGTGCAGCCGCTTGGGCCCGGCGAAGGGGAACGGTGAGCACCGCTCACCCCAGACCGGGTCGAACAGCACCCGGCGCCCGTCGATCTCCACCAGCACACTGGAATGTCCGAGCCATGTCACCCGCAGGCCGCTCACCGGCGGTTTGGCCAGATCGGCCACCGTGGTCGGATGCACCGGGATCGTGCCCCGCGGCGCGCGGACGGGACGCGTGTCCTTGTCGAAGAACGCCTTGGCGAGATCCAGCGTGGAGCCGGAGGGCCGGGTACGGGCCGTGCCGCCGGGGTTCTGGAAGACGCCGTCCTTGAAGTGCGGGGAGCGCCGGATGCGGGCGAGGCGCTCACCGCTCGGTTCCGCGCCGAAGGCTTCGGGCTGTAGCGCGCGGAGCCCGGAGCTCAGGGAAAGCGGACCGGACACGGTACCTCCAGGTGGAGTCGCTCAGGGCTCCATGGTCGACGGCGACTGCGGCGGCCCGAAGCCGCCGCGGGCCGGGCTGCCCGGCCACAAGTCCCAACGCCCACGCGGCCCTCACTGTTCCCGGACAGTGTTCCGGCCCCGCCCCACCACGAGGGGTCGGTCCCGTTGCGCCTGTACGACGTCCAGGCGACGAAACCGCCGCCCCCACAGTGCGGGGGCGGCGGCAGACCTCACCGACGACAGACCTCACGCCACCGAGGCGATCCGCATCCGGATGTCGCTCGGCGACAGCGCGCCCTTGGCCACCACGTGGTCCCCGGAGGACTCGCCGCGCAGCCGGCGCCCGATCCACGGCACCAGATGCGTACGCGCCCAGTGCACGTCGTCGCGCCGGATCTCCAGCGTGCCGCGCGGCGGCAGTACCGGCCACTCCTGCTCGGGGTCGGCCGGTATCTCCAGCCCCAGCGCCTGGCCCGCGCGCAGCGCGACCCGGGTGTGGCCCTCGGGCGAGAGATGCAGCCGGTCGCCGTCCCACGCCCGGCGGTCCTGCACGGACTTCAGGGACCACAGGTCCAGCACGGGGCAGTTGTACCGGTCAGCGATGGCCCGTACATGACCGTTGTACGTGGCGATCTTGCCGCGCAGATGCTTGAGCAGCGGGACGCCGCGGGTGTCGAAGCCGGTCGCCACCAGCACGGTGCCGGCGCCCGCCGCGAGCTGGGCCACGGCGCGCTCGAAGCGCTCGGCCGTCTCGTCGGGGTCGGTGCCGGGGCGGATGATGTCGTTGCCTCCGGCGCAGATGGAGACGAGGTCCGGGGCGAGCGCCGCCGCCCTGGGCACCTGGTCCGCCGCGATCTGGTCGAGCAGCTTCCCCCGCACGGCGAGGTTGGTGTATCTGAAGTCGCCTTCGGGCCGCCGGTCGGCGAGGAGTACCGCGAGCCGGTCGGCCCAGCCGACGAACGCCCCGTCGGGGCCGGGGTCGCCGACGCCTTCGGTGAAGCTGTCCCCCACCGCGACGTACGACCCGATCACTGTCCTGTTGTCATTCTCCATATCGTCTGCCACATCGGACCATGATTCACCTTGGGATGTGACCTACGCGACCGTAAGCAGGGGTTGACGAACGGTGAGATAAGCCACGCTTAAAGAATTTGCCAATCCCGGAATAGCGCTGTGCGCAGTCCTGTTGGACGGGCGATCACGGGGTCGGAGCGGCGGAAATCCGATGTCGTATCGTCGGCGGTGCGCCCGTCGACGAGCCGCGTGGCGGGGCGGAGCCTCCAGGAGCACCCGTGACGCAGCAGGTCCCCTCGACCGAACCCGAGCTGTCCGCCGTCCGCAATTTCCGTGACGTGGGCGGCCTGCCGACGGTGGACGGGCGCAAGGTACGGCACGGGGTGCTGTTCCGCAGCGGGCACCTGGCGCACGCGACCGAGGAGGACGCGGCCTACCTCGCCTCCCTCGGCCTGCACACGGTCTTCGACTTCCGCAACTCGGCCGACCAGCGCCTGGAGGGCCCCGACGTCGAGCTGCCCGGCGTGCGGAACGTGAACGTCCCGCTGAGCGACCCGGCCGACGGCGCCGAGTTCTGGCGGATGGTCCGCGACGGCGACCTGGACCAGTTGCGGCACATCCTGTCCGACGGCAAGGGCGCGGGCCGCATGATCGCCTCGTACCGGAAGATCGTCACCGAGCGCACCGCCGAGCACTCCCGCGTGCTGCACGCGCTGGCCGAGGACAGCGTGCCCGCGCTGATGCACTGCGCGGCCGGCAAGGACCGGGCGGGCATCTCGGTGGCGGTGACGCTGCTGGCGGTGGGCGTGGAGCGGGACGCGATCACCGCCGACTACCTGGAGTCCAACGCCAAGCACCGCCGCTACAAGGTCCGCCGCAGCGGCGACCAGGCCAGCGCGTACACGCCCGAGGTGATGGAGCTGCTCAGCCCGCTCTTCGACGCCCGCGCGGAGTACCTGGCGGCGGCCTTCGACAGCATCGACGACACCTGGGGCGGCGTGGACGCGTACCTGGAGCGGGGGCTGCGGCTGTCGGACGCCGCGCGGGAGCGGCTGCGCGAGCGCCTGGTGGACTGACCCGAGGGCAGCGCCTCAGCCCTTGGCGCCCAGGGAGAACAGCAGGTAGAGGAAGGCGGCCAGGACATGGCCGAGGGCGACGTACACGACGAGCCGGACCCACAGGGAGCGGGGCAGCTTCTCTTCCATGTCACTCATGACGGCTCTCCGGTCGGATGGCCCAGGCACAGGGTGGCCGTGGGGCTCTGCAGCAGGGTGTGGACGAACAGCAGCTCCACGCCGTCGGGGTCGTCGGCGTTGAGGCGGTGCGGGGTCAGCGAGTCGAAGTGGGCGCTGTCGCCGGGCGTGAGCAGATGCGCGCTGTCCCCGAGGCGCAGCCGCAGCCGGCCGGTGAGGACGTACAGCCACTCCTCGCCGGGGTGGACGCGCACGATGTCGCCCTGGGCGCGGTACGGCACCCGTACCCGCAGGGCCTGCATGCCGCGGCCGGGGGCGCCGGCCTGGAAGTAGGTCCAGCCGGCGGCGCGGGTGGGTTCCATGTCGGCGGCGCGCACGATGGCGTCCCGGTCGGCGGCCGTCTCACCGAGCAGGTCGGAGACCGTCGTACCGTAGATACGGGCGAGGGCCAGGAGCATCGGCAGCGAGGGCTGGCGGTGTCCGGTCTCCAGCCGGGAGAGGTGCGCCGGGGAGAGCCCGGCGGCCCCGGCCGCGGCCTCCAGGGTGAGGCCGGCCCGGCGGCGCAGGGCGCGCAGTTGCGGCGCCACGGCGGGCAGGTCGTCGCCCTGGCCCGCCGGGGAGGCCGCTTCGGAGGCGTTCATGCCTCCATTGAGCCCGACTTTTGCCTGTCGGGCAATTTCCTTGCCTCAGAGGCAAAAATCCGCGGCTGAGGAGCCTCAGCGTCCGGCGACCGCCTGCTTGATCAACGTCCGCCCGAAGTCCCACATCAGGCCGCCGCCGCTGTGCGCGTCGTCCATGACGGCGGTGAAGGCGTCCACGAACCGCTCCACGTCCGCCTCGTCGATCACCAGCGGCGGGATCAGCTTGATCACCTCAAGGTGGTCGCCGGAGACCTGGGTGAGAATCCGGTGCCGCTGGAGCAGCGGGACGACGACCATCTGCGCGAACAGCCCCTTGCGGGCGGCCTGGAGCATGGTCCAGCGGCCGCGCAGCTTCAGCGAGTCGGGGCGGCCGAACTCGATGCCGATCATCAGCCCCCGCCCGCGCACGTCGGCCAGCAGCTCGTACGTGCCGATGAGCGCGGCCAGCCGGGACTTCAGCAGCTCGCCCATGGTCCGGGCGCGGGCAACGATCTGCTCGTCCTCCATGACGGAGAGCACCGCGAGCCCGGCGGCCATGGCCTGGGCGTTGGCGCCGAAGCTCGCGGAGTGCACCAGGACCCGGTCCATGGACGAGTAGACCTTCTTGAAGATCCAGTCCTTGCCGAGCGTGGCACTGACCGGCACATAGCCGCCGGAGAGCGACTTGGCGACGCACACCAGGTCGGGCTCGACGCCGTCCTCGTGCTGGTAGGCGTAGAAGTCACCGGTACGGCCGAGCCCGGTCTGCACCTCGTCGGCGATGAGCAGTGCCTTGTGCCGGTGCAACAGCTCCTGTGCGGCGCGGAGACAACCGGGCGGGGCCTCGTGCACACCCTTGCCCTGGATGGGCTCCACGATGAGGGCCGCGACATCGCCCTTCTTCAACTCCCTCGCCAGGGCGTCGAGATCACCGAGAGGTACGGCGGTGTCGGGGAGCAGGGGCGCGAATCCGTCCCGGAAGCCGTTCTCACCGTTGACCGACAGGGAGCCGGTGGTGAGGCCGTGGAAGGCGTGGTCGCAGTAGAGGACGCGGGGGCGGCCGGTGGCGAAGCGGGCGAACTTCAGCGCGGTCTCCACGGCCTCGGTGCCGCTGTTGCCGAAGAACACCCGGTCCAGGTGCGGGCTGTGGGCCAGCAGGCGTTCGGCGAGCAGGCCGGGCAGCGGCTGGCAGTCGAAGCGGGTGAGGTCGGCGAGGTTCAGGTCGAGCACGTCGTGCAG
The DNA here is from genome assembly GCF_055562575.1 of Streptomyces sp. NPDC018263. NCBI lineage: Bacteria > Bacillati > Actinomycetota > Actinomycetes > Kitasatosporales > Streptomycetaceae > Streptomyces > Streptomyces sp. NPDC018263. The sequence goes on along the minus strand of NZ_JBVHFA010000002.1, from coordinate 2,584 downwards.
GGCCTTGCGGACGACCGGGTGGTGGCGGCCGAGGCCCATCACGCCGAACCCGGCGAGCATGTCGAGGTAGTCGTTGCCCTCGGCGTCCCAGAAGTGGGCGCCCTCGGCGCGCTCGTAGACCTTGTCGAAGCCGATGGTGTGCAGCATGCGCGGGAGCTGGGGGTTGAGATGGCGCGTGTGCAGGTCGTAGCGCTCGGCTCCGCGCGCGGCGAGGAGGGCTTCGAGGTCGAACTCCGTGCTCATTCAGCTCTCCTGGTTCTGCCGTGCGCCGACGTCCTTGACGGCGAGGCTCGCGCTGATCCGTCCGGCGATCTCCACCGGCGTGAGACCGATGTCGGCCAGCACCTCGCTCCGTTTGGCGTGCGCGAGGAACTGGTCCGGGATGCCGAACCGCCGTACGGGCACGTCCACGTCGGCGTCCCCTAGGGCCAGCGCCACGGCCGAACCCACGCCCGCCGCACGGCTGTTGTCCTCGACCACGGCCACCAGCCGGTGGACGGCGGCCAGTCCGGGCAGCGCCGGGTCGACGGGCTTGACCCAACGCGGGTCCACCACCGTGCAGTTGATTCCCCGCGCCCCGAGCAGCGAGGCGACCTGGAGGCAGACCGGCGCCATCACACCGGCGGAGACCAGGAGTACGTCCGGCTCGTCGTCCCGGTGGAGGACGTCCATGCCGCCGATGTGCCCGAGGGCCGGGATCTCGGGGCCGACGGACTCCTTGGGGAAGCGGACCAGGGTGGGCGCGTCGTCCACGGCGACCGCCTCGCGCAACTGGGCGCGGAGCTGGGCCGCGTCGCGCGGGGCGGCGATCCTCAGGCCGGGCACGACCTGGAGGATCGACATGTCCCACATGCCGTTGTGCGAGGCGCCGTCGACGCCGGTGACCCCGGCGCGGTCCAGCACGAAGGTCACCCCGCAGCGGTGCAGGGCCACGTCCATCAGCAGTTGGTCGAAGGCGCGGTTGAGGAAGGTCGCGTAGACGGCGACGACCGGGTGCACTCCCCCGGTGGCCAGGCCCGCCGCGGAGACGGCCGCGTGCTGTTCGGCGATCCCGACGTCCCAGACCCGGTCGGGGAACCGCGCGGCGAAGGGACCGAGGCCCACCGGGTGCAGCATGGCCGCCGTGATGGCGACGACGTCCTCGCGCTCCTCCCCGATCCGGACGATCTCCTCGCCGAACACCGAGGTCCACGACGGGCCGCCGGACGGGCTGAGCGGGGCGCAGGTCAGCGGGTCCATCACGCCGACGGTGTGGAAGTGGTCCTCCTCGTGCGCCAGGGCCGGCGCGTATCCGCGCCCCTTCTCGGTGAGGCAGTGCACCAGCACCGGTCCGTGGAACCGCTTGGCCCGGCGCAGCGCGGACTCGACGGCGCCGATGTCGTGGCCGTCGATGGGGCCCACGTACTTCAGCCCCAGGTCTTCGAACATGCCCTGCGGGGCGAAGGCGTCCTTGAACCCCTTCTTGGCGCCGTGCGCGGCCTCGTACAGCAGGCCGCCGACGAGCGGGGTGCGCTGGAGCGCCTCCTTGCCCCAGGCGAGGACCCGCTCGTAGCCGTCGGTGGTGCGCAGCGTGGCGAGGTGGTTGGCGAGGCCGCCGATCGTGGGCGCGTAGGAGCGCTCGTTGTCGTTGACGACGATGATCAGCGGGCGGTCCCTGGCGGCCGCGATGTTGTTCAGCGCCTCCCAGGCCATGCCGCCGGTCAGCGCGCCGTCCCCGATGACCGCGACGACATGCCCCCGCTCCCCGAGCACCTGGTGCGCCTTGGCGAGGCCGTCGGCCCAGCCGAGGGAGGTGGAGGCGTGGCTGTTCTCCACGATGTCGTGCTCGGACTCCTCGCGCGAGGGATAGCCGGACAGGCCGCCCTTGCCGCGCAGCTTGGAGAAGTCCTGACGGCCCGTCAGCAGCTTGTGCACATAGCTCTGGTGCCCGGTGTCCCACACGATGCGGTCGGCCGGTGACTCGAAGACCCGGTGCAGGGCGATGGTCAGTTCCACCACGCCCAGGTTGGGGCCGAGGTGCCCCCCGGTCCTCGACACCGCCTCCACCAGGAACTCCCGCACCTCACCGGACAGTTCGCCCAAGTCGTCCTGTGACAGCGCCTTCAGGTCGCGTGGTCCCCGGATGCTCTCCAGAATCGTCACGCCGGCCCCCTCTCGGTCCGTGCCGTGCTCTGCCTCAACTCACCTGATCCGCGGCGCCGGTCTTCTCGGCCAGCCGCATGGCCTCCTCGATGAGGGTCTCCACGATCTTCGATTCCGGGACGGTCTTGATGACCTCGCCCTTCACGAAGATCTGCCCCTTGCCGTTGCCGGAGGCCACCCCGAGGTCGGCCTCGCGGGCCTCGCCGGGACCGTTCACCACACAGCCCATGACCGCGACGCGGAGCGGGACCTCCATGCCGGTCAGGCCCGCCGTGACCTCCTCGGCCAGCTTGTAGACATCCACCTGGGCCCGCCCGCAGGAGGGGCAGGACACGATCTCCAGGCCACGCTGCTTGAGGTTCAGCGACTCCAGGATCTGCAGACCCACCTTGACCTCCTCCGCCGGGGGCGCCGACAGGGAGACGCGGATGGTGTCGCCGAT
>NZ_JBVHFA010000001.1:790920-1008407 GCF_055562575.1 Streptomyces sp. NPDC018263 | reverse complement strand
CGAGCGGCGGCGGGGGGGGGGGGGGGTGGCCCGGGGGGGGGGGCCCCCCCCCGCCCCCGGGGCCGCAAACGCGGCCCCCCCCCCCCCCCCCCCCCCCCCCCCCCCCCCACCCCCCCCCCCCCCCCCCCCCCCCCCCCCCCCCCCCCCGCCGCGGCCCCGCCCCACGACCCACCGCCCCCGTCCCCGCCCGAAGTCAACCGGCCTGCCACAATGACAGGGTGACCCGCGCTTCCTTGAACAAGCAGCCCCACGAAGTCGCCGAGATGTTCGACGACGTGGCGGAACGGTACGACCTCACGAACGACGTGCTGTCACTGGGCCAGGACCGCCGCTGGCGCAAGGAGGTGGCGAAGGCGGTGGACGCCCGCCCCGCGCAGAAGGTCCTGGACCTGGCGGCGGGCACGGCGACGTCGTCGCTCCCCTTCGCCCGCACCGGCGCCTACGTCGTCCCCTGCGACTTCTCCCTGGGCATGCTCCAGGTAGGCAAGAAGAAGCACCCGTGGCTGCCGATCACGGCGGGGGACGCGACGAGGCTCCCGTTCAAGGACGACACCTTCGACGCGGTGACGATCAGCTTCGGCCTGCGCAACGTCCAGGACACGGATGCCGCGCTGAGGGAGCTGTACCGGGTGACGAAGCCGGGCGGCAGGGTGGTGATCTGCGAGTTCTCGCACCCCACGTGGACCCCGTTCCGCACGGTGTACACGGAGTACCTGATGCGGGCGCTCCCCCCGGTGGCGCGGTCGGTGTCGTCGAACCCGGACGCGTACGTGTACCTGGCGGAATCCATCCGAGCCTGGCCGAACCAGCCGGCGCTGGCGGAGAAGCTGCAGAAGGCAGGCTGGCAAAGGGTGGCATGGCGCAACCTGACGGGCGGAGTGGTGGCCCTGCACAGGGGCTTCAAGCAGTAACCCCACCCCACCCCGAGGCACACCTCACCGAGCGATCATCTCGAACGCGTCCCCGGGCTCCCCGAGTTCCCGCTGAAGCCCTCCGGAGGGCGGCGCGGGCAACCGGGGCTCCCGCACACCCCCACCCCCTTCGCCCTCCCCGAAGTCGAACCACACATAGACGACGGAGTCGGGCGGAACCTCGGCACCGGGCGCGGGAAACTGCCGTACGACGTAGTCCACGACGACCCCGGCGAACTCGGGCCGGTCGGGAGCGTTGAGGAAGAGCCCGCGGGCCGAGGCGGCCGCACGGGCGTCCACGGCCATGAGCCCGACAAACCGAGGCACTCGCACCTCGGACGTTTTGGGTGGTATGTGCACTGATGTCACCCCCAGCGGTACTGGCAGGGTAACTCCGGGGAAGAGCACCCGGAAATGACATCTCTCTTTCTGTGACAATCAACTACGGAGAGTCACAACTCAAGGGAGTAGCAAAGCCCTTGCCGCTCGGACGAGGGAGTGACGAACCGCTCGGAAAGCCGCATCCCCAGCCGCTGAGTGACAGCGATGGACCGCTCGTTCTCGGCGTCGACCATGGCGACAACCCGCCGGACCCCAGCGGAGCGAACCCGCTCAAGACAGTCCTGAGCGGCGACAGACGCGTACCCGAGCCCCCAGTGCGCCCGCCCCAGCCGCCACCCGATCTCGATCTCCCCGGCGGGCCCCCACGCGTGGGGCCAGGGCTGAGCCCCGGTGAACCCGACCACGTCCCCGGAGCCGTCGAGCACGGACCACAGACAGAATCCCAGCTCGGCGTCGTGCCGCCGCTGCCGGGCGGTGAGTTCCTCGTACACGGAGAGCTCCGCCGCCCGCCCCCCGTGGAACCGCATGACCTCGGGATCGGCGAAGACTTGGTGCCAGGCGAAGGCGTCCTCGTCGGTGGGCACACGCAGCCGTACTACGGGGTGAGTTCGGTTCACGGAGCAGCCCTTCAGCCGGTTGATCAATTCTGCTGAATAGACTGCCCATGTCCAGTGCCCGTCGGCACGAAGATTCACAACTTGGGGAGAACCCGCCGTGACTGAGCCCCTCTCCGACAACACCGCAGACGTGATCGTCGTGGGCGCGGGGCCGGCCGGCTCCACCACCGCCTACCACCTCGCCAAGGCCGGACTCGACGTCCTGCTGCTGGAGAAGACCGAGTTCCCGAGGGAGAAGGTCTGCGGTGACGGCCTGACCCCGCGTGCGGTCAAGCAGCTCGTGGCCATGGGCATCGACATCTCCGAGGAGGCGGGCTGGCTGCGCAACAAGGGCCTGCGCATCATCGGCGGCGGCTCCCGGCTCCAGTTGGACTGGCCCGATCTCGCCTCGTACCCGAACTTCGGCCTGGTGCGGAAGCGGGACGACTTCGACGAGCAGTTGGCCCGGCAGGCGCAGAAGGCGGGCGCCCGGCTGTTCGAGCTGTGCAACGTGAGCGGGCCGGTCATCGACGACCGTACGGGCCGGATCACGGGCGTGACGGCGAAGCTGGGCGACGAGAAGCGCCCGGTGACCTTCCACGCACCCCTCGTGGTCGCGGCGGACGGCAACTCCACCCGCCTCTCCCTGGCGATGGGCCTGCACCGCCGCGAGGACCGCCCGATGGGCGTGGCCGTACGCACGTACTTCGAGTCCCCTCGGCACGAGGACGACTACCTGGAGTCCTGGCTGGAGCTGTGGGACCGCCGGGGCGCCCAGGACCGCCTGCTGCCCGGCTACGGCTGGATCTTCGGCATGGGTGACGGCACGTCGAACGTGGGCCTCGGCGTGCTGAACACCTCGGACTCCTTCAAGGAGCTGGACTGGCGCGAGGTGCTCAAGGCGTGGTGCGCCTCGATGCCGGAGGAGTGGGGCTACACCCCGGAGCACATGACGGGCCCGATCCGGGGCGCGGCCCTGCCGATGGCCTTCAACCGCCAGCCGCACTACACCAAGGGCCTGCTGCTGGTCGGCGACGCCGGCGGCATGGTGAACCCCTTCAACGGCGAGGGCATCGCCTACGCCATGGAGTCCGGCCAGCTCGCCGCCGACGTCATCGTCCAGGCCCACGCCCGCCCGACCCCGGCCACCCGCGAGATCGCCCTCCAGCGCTACCCCCGCGTCCTGAAGGACACCTACGGCGGCTACTACACCCTCGGCCGCGCCTTCGTGAAACTCATCGGCAACCCCAAGGTCATGCAGATCGGCGCCCAGCGCGGCCTCACCCACCCCCTCCTGATGAAGTTCGTCCTCAAACTCCTCGCCAACCTCACAGACCCCACCGGCGGCGACACCATGGACCGCGTCATCAACGGCCTGACCAAGGTCGCGCCGAAGGCGTGACCACCATCGGCGTGACCGGACACATGGACCTGACGGACGAGTCCGTGCCGTTGGTGCGGGCCGCGCTCGGGGATCTGCTGAGGGCGTACGAGCCGGGGGCCCTGGTCGGGGTCTCGTGCATCGCGGCCGGTGCCGACTCCCTCTTCGCCGAGGCGGTGCTCCGTGCGGGCGGACGGCTTGTCGTGGTGGTGCCTTCGAGGGACTACCGGACGGCCAAGGTCAAACCGGACCACGCCGAGACCTTCGACCGGCTCGTGGCGGCGGCCGACGAGGTGCTCGTCATGCCGCACGAGACGGCGAACCGGCAGGCGTACGAAAGCGCGAACCGGACGCTTCTCGCACGCGCCGAGCGGCTCGTCGCCGTGTGGAACGGCGAACCGCCGTCCGGCAAGGGCGGCGGTTCGGCCGATGTCGTGATCGAGGCCAGGAACGCGGGGCTGCCCGTCGACGTGGTCTGGCCGGAGGGAGCGGCTCGGCGGAGGTGAGGGGACGAACCCGCCTCCGCCGAGGCGGGGCGTCAGTTCAACCGAGTCGCCCTGGCGGTCCGGCGGACGAGGACCTCGTCCCGGTGGGCCGCCGTCTGGCGCAGGGCGTCTCGCCTCTCGCGCTGGGAGAGGCGGTCCAGGTAGACGACGCCGTGGGTGTGGTCGGTTTCGTGGGCGAGGCAGCGGGCGAAGTAGCCGGTGCCGTCGAGGAGGAGAGGGCTGCCGGTCTTGTCCTGGCCTCGGACGACGGCCCGTTCGGGACGGGGGACGGACATGGTCGCGCCGGGGACCGAGAGGCAGCCCTCGACATCGTCCAGCAACGGGCGTCCGGCCGGGGCGGGTTCCAGTACCGGGTTGACGATGTGGCCGACGTGGCGGACGCCGTTGTCGTCGGGGCAGTCGTAGACGAAGAGGCGCAGGCCGACGCCGATCTGGTTCGCCGCGAGCCCGGCGCCCTCGGCGACGTACATCGTGCGGAACATGTCGTCGATGAGGGCCGCGAGGTCGGGCCCGAACTCCGTGACGTCCCGGCACGGCTTGTGCAGGACCTCCTCGCCCGTCTCGGTGATGCGGCGCACCGCACCCCGTCCGGCCTCCGGGGCGTACCGGGGGTAGTGGTCGGCGGGACTTCCCTGGACGAACACGCGTGGCATCGCGCTGTCTCCCTCTGCTTCGTGGAGGGCCGCCGGGCGGCGGCCCGGGCCCGAGCATGGCAGGAGACGCACGAAGGCCGCTGCCCCCCGAGGGCAGCGGCCTTTGTCGTGCGGGTGGGGTGGAGGGTCAGAGGACCCGGACCGCGCCGGTGGGCTGGTCGTAGGAGAGGGGGCGCTCCACGACGCCGGTGGAGGGGTTCTGGGCGCCGACGAACATGCCGTCGCCGACGTAGACGCCCACGTGGTACGCGCTGCCCGCGCTGCCCCAGTAGAGGATGTCGCCGGGCTGGAGGTTGCTCAGGGAGACCTGGGTGCCGGCCGTGGACTGGTCCTGGGAGACGCGCGGGAGGCTGATGCCGACCTGCTTGAACGCCGTCTGGACCAGGCCCGAGCAGTCGTAGGCGGAGGGACCGGTGGCGCCGGAGACGTACGCCTTGCCGACCTGGGACTTCACGAACGACACGATGGACGCGGCCGAACCGGTCGCGCTGGACGAGCCGGTGACGGTGGAGCTGCCCGCGTCGGTGCTCGCGGAGGCGGACAGCACGGTGCGCTCGGCGTTGCGGGTGGCACGGGCGGCGGCCTCCTTACGGGCCTCCTCCTGCGCCTTCTTCTTCGCCTCGGCCTTCTGCCGCGCCTCGGCGAGGTCGGCCTTGGCCTGCTTCGCGGCGCTGGCGGCGGCCGCGTCACGCTCGGCCTGCAGCTCGTAGTTCGCGGCCGCCTGCTGGGTGGCGTCCGCGGACTGCGCGACCTGGGTGGCCACGTCGGCGGTGAGGGTGGGGAGTTCGAGCGTCTGCGTCACGGGCTCGGCCTCTGCCGCGTTCGCGTAGCCGGCCGCTCCTGCGACCGCCAGGGTGCTGAGGACGCCGCCGGCGACACCGGACCGCACGACGATGGACGACGCGCTGCGGCGGGGCTTCCGGTGGCTGCGTATGTGAGCGGTGTGGGACATGGGAACAACCGGTACCAGGGGCTCCTTCATATCTTCAACAAACGTGTGCTGCGCCACAATTGTTCAATCGGATCTCCGAAACCTGGTCGCGTCACTCTTTATTGACGCCGTAACGGACATAGCGGACGGAGATCATTGGGCCGTTGATCACGGTCTTTGATCATTACGTCCGAATTGCCCCGCGCCTACCATCGGTTGGGGTCGATGGCCAAGCCCGGCTCCGGAACGCCCGCCACCGGTGTGGCGGAGGTCACGGAACGGTCACCGGAAGAGTCGCGTCCGCGACGACCGGCCACGCGTCCGGACTTCGTGAACGCACGCACACGCCCCGGACGCGTCCACATCGTGCCCCGGATCTCCCTCCGAGGTGTGAACGCCCTGCACTAGCAGTCGCATGCGTCCGACACCAATTTGCATGCAACGGAACCCTCTTGATATTGAGGTACCGCCTCCGCACCCCCTCTGGCCTGCGTCGACGAGCGGGATTGTCACTTCTGGTGATCAACTGAACGCTTCGCGTGCGAAGATCACCCATCCTCCGGCTTCATGATCCTTCGTCAGGTGGTGGAGATCACAAAGCTTGTGCAATACCCCGTGTCGCAGATCACAGAGCGGCGGGCATAAGATGCGGAGCAGTTGGGCTTGTGACCTGCTTCACATGTTCTCGATCTTCGCCGGGACGGGTGGGGTCGGTGGGACGGACGAGGCAGATGTGAGCCCGTGATCCGCCACCAGTCAATGCCGACTGAAGGGAGCGAGGAGCGGTGAACGCGTACGCGCCCATCCTCGTACTGGGAGCCCTCGGGGCAGGCTTTGCGATCTTCTCCGTGGTCATGGCCGCGCTGATCGGTCCGAAGCGCTACAACCGCGCCAAGCTCGAAGCCTACGAATGCGGCATCGAGCCCACCCCCACGCCGGCCGGCGGCGGGCGCTTCCCCATCAAGTACTACCTGACGGCGATGCTCTTCATCGTCTTCGACATCGAGATCGTCTTCCTCTACCCCTGGGCCGTCACCTTCGACGCGCTCGGGGTCTTCGGGCTCGTGGAGATGCTGCTCTTCGTGCTCACCGTCTTCGTCGCGTACGCGTACGTATGGCGGCGCGGCGGCCTGGAATGGGACTGAGGGGCCTTTAAGTCATGGGACTCGAAGAAAAGCTGCCGAGCGGCTTCCTGCTGACCACCGTCGAACAGGCCGCGGGCTGGGTGCGCAAGGCGTCCGTCTTCCCGGCCACCTTCGGACTCGCCTGCTGCGCCATCGAGATGATGACCACCGGCGCCGGACGCTACGACCTCGCCCGCTTCGGCATGGAGGTCTTCCGCGGCTCACCGCGCCAGGCCGACCTGATGATCGTCGCGGGCCGGGTCAGCCAGAAGATGGCGCCGGTGCTGCGGCAGGTCTACGACCAGATGCCCAACCCGAAGTGGGTCATCTCCATGGGCGTCTGCGCGTCCTCGGGCGGCATGTTCAACAACTACGCGATCGTCCAGGGCGTCGACCACATCGTGCCGGTCGACATCTATCTCCCCGGCTGCCCGCCGCGCCCCGAGATGCTGATGGACGCGATCCTCAAGCTCCACCAGAAGATCCAGGGCGGAAAGCTCGGCGTCAACGCCGAGGCGGCCGCCCGGGAGGCCGAGGAAGCCGCGCTCCAGGCACTGCCCACGATCGAGATGAAGGGGCTGCTGCGGTGAGCGACGACAACGGCACCAACGGGGTGAACCCCGAGAAGGACCTCTCGGCCTCCAACCTCCCCGGCCAGCGCGGCCAGGGCGGCGAGGAGATCCGCGTCCAGCGCGGCATGTTCGGCGCCAACAACGGCGGCGACACCTCCGGCTACGGCGGCCTGGTCCGCTCGATCCGGCTCCCCGGCGCCGCGAGCCGCCCCTACGGCGGCTGGTTCGACGAGGTCGCCGACGAGCTGGAGGGCGCGCTGGAGGAGCAGGGCCTGCTCCCGGAGAACGCCATCGAGCGCACCGTCGTCGACCGAGGCGAGCTGACCTTCCACATCGAGCGCGAGCACCTGCTCCGCGTCGCCCGCACCCTGCGCGACGACCCGGCGCTCCGCTTCGAGCTGTGCACCGGCGTCAGCGGGGTGCACTACCCGAGCGACAAGGGCCGCGAGCTGCACGCCGTCTACCACCTGCGCTCGATCACCCACAACCGGCTGATCCGGCTGGAGGTCAGCGCCCCCGACGCCGACCCGCGCATCCCGTCCCTGGTGGAGGTCTACCCGACCAACGACTGGCACGAGCGCGAGACGTACGACTTCTTCGGGATCGTCTTCGACGGCCACCCGGCCCTCACCCGGATCATGATGCCGGACGACTGGCAGGGCCACCCGCAGCGCAAGGACTACCCCCTCGGCGGCATCGCCGTCGAGTACAAGGGCGCCCAGATCCCGGCTCCGGACCAGCGGAGGTCGTACTCGTGAGCACTTCCCACGCGTCAGCGCGCGAGACCACCGAGGGGACCGTCTACACGGTCACCGGTGGCGACTGGGACGAGGTCGTCCAGTCCGCGGCCAAGGCGGACGACGAGCGCATCGTCGTCAACATGGGTCCGCAGCACCCGTCCACCCACGGCGTGCTCCGGCTCATCCTGGAGATCGAGGGCGAGACGGTCACCGAGGCCCGCTGCGGCATCGGCTATCTGCACACCGGCATCGAGAAGAACCTCGAGTACCGCACGTGGACGCAGGGCACCACCTTCGTCACGCGCATGGACTACCTGACGTCCTTCTTCAACGAGACCGCCTACTGTCTCGCCGTCGAGAAGCTGCTCGGCATCGAGGACCAGATCACCGAGCGGACCGACATCATCCGGGTGCTCCTGATGGAGCTGAACCGGCTGTCGTCGCACCTGGTGTGCATCGCGACCGGCGGCATGGAGCTGGGCTCCACCACGATCATGATCTACGGCTTCCGCGACCGCGAGATGATCCTCGACATCTACGAGCTGATCACCGGTCTCCGGATGAACCACGCGTACATCCGGCCCGGCGGACTCGCCCAGGACCTGCCGCCCGGCGCGGTCGACCAGATCCGCGAGTTCGTCAAGAAGATGCGGAAGAACCTCCCGGAGTACGACAAGCTCGCCACCGGGAACCCCATCTTCAAGGCCCGCATGCAGGACGTCGGCCACCTCGACCTGGCCGGCTGCATGGCGCTCGGCGCCACCGGCCCGATCCTGCGCTCCACCGGCCTGCCGCACGACCTGCGCAAGGCCCAGCCGTACTGCGGTTACGAGACCTACGACTTCGACGTGCCCACCGCCGAGACCTGCGACTCCTACGGCCGCTTCCTGATCCGGCTGGAGGAGATGCGCCAGTCGCTCAGGATCATCGAGCAGTGCCTGGACCGGCTCCAGCCGGGCCCGGTCATGGTCGCCGACAAGAAGATCGCCTGGCCCGCGCAGTTGGCGCTCGGCCCGGACGGGCTCGGCAACTCGCTGGACCACATCAAGAAGATCATGGGCACCTCCATGGAGGCCCTGATCCACCACTTCAAGCTCGTCACCGAGGGCTTCCGGGTCCCGCCGGGCCAGGCGTACGCGGCCGTGGAGTCGCCCAAGGGCGAACTCGGCGTGCACGCCGTCTCCGACGGCGGCACCCGCCCCTTCCGGGTCCACTTCCGCGACCCGTCCTTCACCAATCTCCAGGCCATGGCGGCGATGTGCGAGGGCGGCCAGGTCGCCGACGTCATCGTGGCCGTGGCGTCCATCGACCCCGTGATGGGAGGCGTCGACCGGTGACCACCTCTTCTTCCGAGCGGGGCGTCGGCCTGGGCATGCCGGAACTGCCCCCGCCCGCCTACCCGGACGACGTCCGGGCCCGGCTGGAGGCGGATGCGCGCGAGGTGATCGCGCGCTACCCCGACTCCCGCTCCGCCCTGCTGCCGCTGCTGCACCTCGTGCAGTCCGAGGACGGCTACGTCACCCGGACCGGCATGAAGTTCTGCGCCGACGTGCTGGAGCTGACCACCGCCGAGGTCACCGCGGTCGCCACCTTCTACTCCATGTACCGCCGCCGCCCCTCCGGCGAGTACCAGGTGGGCGTCTGCACCAACACCCTGTGCGCGGTCATGGGCGGCGACGCCATCTTCGAGACCCTCCAGGAGCACCTGGGCGTCGGCAACGGCGAGACCACCGGCGACGGCAAGGTCACCCTGGAGCACATCGAGTGCAACGCGGCCTGCGACTACGCGCCGGTGGTGATGGTCAACTGGGAGTTCTTCGACAACCAGACCCCGGCCAGCGCCACCCGCCTCGTCGACGACCTGCGCGCCGGGCAGCCGGTGGAGCCCACGCGCGGCGCCCGGCTGTGCACCTTCAAGGAGACCGCCCGCATCCTGGCCGGCTTCCCCGACGAGCGCCCCGGCGCCGTCGAGGAGGGCGGCAGCGCGGGCCACGCCTCCCTGGTCGGCCTGCGCCTGGCCAAGGGCGAGGCCCAGCCCGCGCGCGTGGTCCACCCGCGCGACGCCGCCCCGCCCGAGGAGCCGGTGCACGACCCCTCGCCCACCGAGCGGCTCAGCGCCCACGACCCGGTCGACACCTCGGCCTCCGACCCGGCCCACCCGTCCGGCCCGACCGCAGAGGAGGGGGAGTGATGACCGTGGTGACCGACGTCAAGGACGACACCAGCCCCGAGAAGCTGCTCGCCCCCGTGCTCTCGGCGTTCTGGGACGAGGACCGCTCCTGGACCCTGGACGTCTACCGGCGGCACGACGGCTACGAGGGCCTGCGCAAGGCGCTCGCCATGTCCCCGGACGACCTGATCGCCTACGTCAAGGAATCCGGCCTGCGCGGCCGGGGCGGCGCCGGCTTCCCGACCGGCATGAAGTGGCAGTTCATCCCGCAGGGCGACGGCAAGCCGCACTACCTCGTCGTCAACGCCGACGAGTCCGAGCCCGGCACCTGCAAGGACATCCCGCTCCTCTACGCCAACCCGCACAGCCTCATCGAGGGCATCGTGATCGCCTGCTACGCGATCCGCTCCTCGCACGCCTTCATCTACCTGCGCGGCGAGGTCGTCCCCGTACTGCGCAGGCTGCACGAGGCGGTACGGGAGGCGTACGCGGCCGGGTTCCTCGGCGAGAACGTCCTCGGCAGCGGACTCGACCTCGAACTCACCGTGCACGCGGGCGCGGGCGCGTACATCTGCGGCGAGGAGACCGCGCTGCTCGACTCGCTCGAAGGCCGCCGGGGCCAGCCGCGGCTGCGGCCGCCCTTCCCGGCCGTCGAGGGCCTCTACGCCTGCCCGACCGTGGTGAACAACGTGGAGTCGATCGCCTCGGTGCCCGCGATCCTGCACCAGGGCAAGGACTGGTTCCGTTCGATGGGCAGCGAGAAGTCGCCCGGCTTCACGCTCTACTCGCTCAGCGGGCACGTGGCGAGCCCCGGCCAGTACGAGGCGCCGCTCGGCATCACCCTGCGCCAACTGCTCGACATGAGCGGCGGCATGCGCCCCGGCCACCGGCTGAAGTTCTGGACGCCGGGCGGCTCCTCCACCCCGATGTTCACCGACGAACACCTCGACGTGCCCCTGGACTACGAGGGCGTCGGCGCCGCCGGCTCCATGCTCGGCACCAAGGCGCTCCAGTGCTTCGACGAGACCACCTGCGTGGTGCGGGCGGTCACCCGCTGGACCGAGTTCTACGCCCACGAGTCCTGCGGCAAGTGCACGCCCTGCCGCGAAGGGACGTACTGGCTGGTGCAGTTGCTGCGGGACATCGAGGCGGGCAAGGGCTCGATGAGCGATCTCGACAAGCTGAACGACATCGCCGACAACATCAACGGCAAGTCCTTCTGCGCCCTGGGCGACGGCGCGGCCTCGCCGATCTTCTCCTCGCTGAAGTACTTCCGCGAGGAGTACGAGCAGCACATCACGGGCCGGGGCTGCCCCTTCGACCCGGCCAAGTCGACGGCCTGGGCGGACCGCCCGGAGGTGAACGCATGACCGTGACCACCAGTGCCCCCTCAGGCGGGGGGCAGGCGGCGGTCCCGCCGGAGGACCTCGTCTCGCTGACGATCGACGGCATCGAGATCAGCGTGCCCAAGGGCACCCTGGTCATCCGGGCCGCCGAGCAGCTCGGCATCGAGATCCCGCGCTTCTGCGACCACCCCCTGCTGGACCCGGCCGGCGCCTGCCGCCAGTGCATCGTGGAGGTGGAGGGCCAGCGCAAGCCGATGGCGTCCTGCACCATCACCTGCACCGACGGCATGGTGGTGAAGACCCAGCTCACCTCGCCCGTCGCCGAGAAGGCGCAGGTCGGGGTGATGGAGCTGCTGCTCATCAACCACCCGCTGGACTGCCCGGTCTGCGACAAGGGCGGCGAGTGCCCGCTGCAGAACCAGGCCATGTCGCACGGCAACGCCGAGTCCCGCTTCGAGGGCCGCAAGCGCACCTACGCCAAGCCGGTGCCGATCTCCACCCAGGTGCTGCTCGACCGCGAGCGGTGCGTGCTGTGCGCCCGCTGCACCCGGTTCTCCAACCAGGTCGCGGGCGACCCGATGATCGAGCTGATCGAGCGGGGCGCGCTCCAGCAGGTCGGTACCGGCGAGGGCGACCCGTTCGAGTCGTACTTCTCCGGCAACACCATCCAGATCTGCCCGGTCGGCGCGCTCACCTCGGCCGCCTACCGGTTCCGGTCGCGTCCCTTCGACCTGATCTCCTCGCCGTCGGTGTGCGAGCACTGCTCGGGCGGCTGCGCCACCCGTACCGACCACCGGCGCGGCAAGGTCATGCGGCGGCTCGCCGCCAACGACCCGGAGGTCAACGAGGACTGGGTCTGCGACAAGGGCCGGTTCGCCTTCCGCTACGCCCAGTTGCGCGACCGGCTCGACACCCCGCTGGTCCGCAACGCCGAGGGCGTGCTGGAGCCGGCCTCCTGGCCGGAGGCGCTGGACGCCGCCGCGCGGGGCCTGGGCGCCGCCCGCTCCCGCGCCGGGGTGCTCACCGGGGGCCGGCTGACCGTCGAGGACGCCTACGCCTACAGCAAGTTCGCGCGGGTGGCGCTCGACACCAACGACATCGACTTCCGCGCCCGGGTGCACAGCGGCGAGGAGGCCGACTTCCTGGCCGCCCGGGTGGCCGGCCGGGGCCGCGACCTCGACGGCACCGGGGTCACGTACACCGCGCTGGAGCAGGCGCCCGCCGTGCTGCTGGTCGGGTTCGAGGCCGAGGAGGAGGCGCCCAGCGTCTTCCTGCGGCTGCGCAAGGCGTGGCGCAAGCGCGGCCAGAAGGTGTACTCCCTGGCCACGCACGCCACCCGGGGCCTGACCAAGGCGGGCGGCACGCTGCTGCCGGCCGCGCCCGGCACCGAGCCCGAGTGGCTGGACGCGCTGGCCGGCGGGGCCGGCCTGGAGGAGGCCGGCACCGAGGCGGCCCAGGCGCTGCGCGCCGAGGGCGCCGTGATCGTGGTCGGCGAGCGGCTCGCGGGCGTCGCGGGCGGCCTGACGGCCGCCGCGCGCACGGCGGCCGCGACCGGCGCCCGGCTGGTGTGGATTCCCCGGCGGGCGGGGGAGCGCGGCGCCGTGGAGGCGGGCGCGCTGCCCTCGCTGCTGCCGGGCGGCCGACCGGCCACGGACCCGCGCGCGCGGGAGGAGGTCGCCGCCGTCTGGGGGCTGGCCGAACTCCCCGCCCGTTACGGCCGCGACACCCAGCAGATCGTGGAGGCCGCCGCCACCGGCGAGCTGTCCGCGCTGGTCGTCGCCGGGGTGGAGGTCGCCGACCTGCCCGACCCGGCACGCGCGCGTGAGGCGCTCGACAGTGTCGGCTTCCTGGTCTCGCTGGAGCTGCGGCCCAGCGAGGTCACCGAGCGCGCCGACGTGGTGCTGCCGGTCGCGGCGGTGGTCGAGAAGACGGGCACCTTCCTCAACTGGGAGGGCCGGGTCCGCTTCTTCGAGGCCGCGCTGAAGCCCGATCAGATGACCCGCCGGCTCGCCCCGGCCGACGCCCGCGTCCTGCAGATGCTGGCCGACGCCATGGACGTCCACCTGGGGCTGCCGGACCTGCGCACGACCCGCGCGGAGATCGACCGGCTCGGCGGCTGGACCGGGGGCACCGCCGCCGACCCGGCGCACGGCGGGGCCGTACTGCCCCGCCCGGCCGCCGGGGAGGCCGTGCTCGCCGGGCACCGGCTCCTGCTCGACCTCGGCGTCCTCCAGCAGGGCGACGAGGCACTGGCCGGCACCCGGCACGCCGCCCACGCGCGCGTGTCCGCGGCCACGGCGGCCGAGGCGGGCGTCAAGGACGGCGACGCGCTCGCCGTCACCGGCCCCGCCGGGACCACCGAATTCCCGCTGGAGATCACCGAGATGCCCGACCGGGTGGTCTGGCTCCCGCTGGACTCGGCCGGCCGGGGTGTCGCCTCCGACACCGGGGCCCGGCCCGGCTCCCTCGTCCGTATCGGCCCGGCGGTGCACGCCGACGAGGCCCCCAAGGAGGTTCGAGGATGAGCCCCTTCCTCGCCGCTGAAAACCTCTCGCTGTTCGGCAGCGACCCGTGGTGGCTGGTCGTCGTCAAGGCGGTGTTCTGCTTCGCGTTCCTGATGCTGACGGTGCTGCTGTCCATCGTCTGGGAGCGCAAGGTCGTCGCCTGGATGCAGTTGCGCATCGGCCCCAACCGGCACGGCCCCTGGGGCATGCTCCAGTCGCTCGCCGACGGCGTGAAGCTGATGCTCAAGGAGGACGTCGTCGTCAAACGCGCGGACAAGGTGATCTACGTCCTCGCGCCGATCGTCGCGGTCGTCCCGGCCTGCATGGCGATCGCGGTGATCCCCTTCGGCCCGGCCGGCAACGAGGTCTCGATCTTCGGCCACCGCACCACGATGCAGCTCACCGACCTGCCGATCGCGATGCTGTACATCCTGGCCGTCGCCTCGATCGGCATCTACGGCATCGTGCTGGCCGGCTGGAGCTCAGGCTCGACCTACCCGCTCCTGGGCGGCCTGCGCAGTTGCGCCCAGATGATCTCGTACGAGATCGCCATGGGCGCCGCGTTCGCCTCGGTGTTCCTCTACTCGGGGTCGATGTCGACCTCCACCATCGTGGAACAGCAGCACGACCGCTGGTACATCCTGCTGCTGCCGGTCTCCTTCGTCCTCTACGTGATCACGATGGTGGGCGAGACCAACCGCGCCCCCTTCGACATGCCGGAGTCCGAGGGCGACCTGGTCGGCGGCTTCAACACCGAGTACTCGTCGATCAAGTTCGCGCTGTTCATGCTCGCCGAGTACATGAACATGGTGACGGTGTCGGCGGTGACGGCCACCCTCTTCCTCGGCGGCTGGCGGGCCCCCTGGCCCATCAGCACCTTCTGGGAGGGCGCCAACCACGGCTGGTGGCCGATGCTCTGGTTCGTCATCAAGGTCCAGCTCCTGCTGTTCTTCTTCATCTGGCTGCGCGGCACGCTCCCCCGTGTCCGCTACGACCAGCTCATGAAGCTCGGCTGGAAGGTCCTGATCCCGGTCTCGGTGGTCTGGCTGATGCTGGTGGCGACCGTGCGGGTGCTGCGCAACGAGAACTACGACTTCGCCGACATCGCGCTCTACGTCGGCGGCGGGGTGCTCGCCCTGCTGCTGATCTCCTTCGTCGCCGACATGTTCCGCGACAAGGCCAAGCGGGACGAACAGCCCGCCCCGCAGCCCGCATTCGATCCGCTGGCGGGCGGATTCCCCGTACCGCCGCTGCCCGGACAGCAGTTGCCCGCGGTGCCCAGGCGCCGTCCGCGCCAGGAGCGGGAGCTGATTGTCAGTGGCGGAGTGGACACTGTCAGTGACGGAACTTCGGATGGAAAGGAGGCGTCCGATGGCTGAGGCTGAGGAGCCCAAGGAGACCGCACCCGGTTTCCAGAATCCCGTGGCCGGCTTCGCCGTGACCTTCAAGGCCATGTTCAAGAAGCGGCTGACCGAGCAGTACCCGGAGCAGAAGAAGACCACCGCTCCCCGCTTCCACGGACGGCACCAGCTCAACCGCCATCCGGACGGCCTGGAGAAGTGCGTCGGCTGCGAGCTGTGCGCCTGGGCCTGCCCCGCCGACGCCATCTATGTCGAGGGCGCCGACAACACCGACGAGGAGCGCTACTCGCCGGGCGAGCGGTACGGCCGCGTCTACCAGATCAACTACGCCCGCTGCATCCTGTGCGGGCTGTGCATCGAGGCGTGCCCCACCCGCGCGCTGACGATGACCAACGAGTTCGAGCTGGCCGACTCCAGCCGGGCCAACCTCATCTACACCAAGGAGCAGTTGCTCGCCGGTCTGGACGAGGGCATGGTCGACACCCCGCACGCGATCTTCCCCGGCACCGACGAACAGGACTACTACCGGGGCCTGGTGACCGAGGCCGCCCCCGGCACGGTCCGCCAGGTCGCCACGTCGAAGGGCGAGAAGCCCGAGGACGAGGGGGTGGAGGCATGACGACGCAGCTCGCCGCCTACTCCACCTCCACCGGAGAAGCGGTCCAGTTCTGGATTCTCGGCAGCGTCGCGGTGATCGGCGCCCTGTGCACCGTGCTGATGCGGCGCGCGGTGCACAGCGCGCTCTGTCTCGCCGGGACCATGATCGTCCTGGCGGTGTTCTACCTCGCCAACGGCGCCTATTTCCTGGGAGTCGTGCAGATCGTCGTCTATACCGGCGCGATCATGATGCTCTTCCTCTTCGTGGTGATGCTCGTCGGCGTGACCGCCGCGGACTCGCTGAAGGAGACCATCAGGGGCCAGCGCTGGCTGGCCCTGCTCTCGGGGCTCGGCTTCGGCATCCTGCTGCTGGGCGGCATCGGCAACGCCTCCCTGACCCAGTTCAACGGCACCGGCCAGGCCAACGCGGGCGGCAACGTGGAGGGCCTGGCGGCCCTCATCTTCACCAAGTACGTCTTCGCCTTCGAGCTGACCGGCGCCCTGCTGATCACCGCGGCGATCGGCGCCATGGTGCTCACCCACCGCGAGCGCACCGAACGGGCCAGGACCCAGCGCGAGCTGGCCGCCCAGCGGGTCCGCGAGAACAAGAACGTCCCCCCGCTGCCCGCCCCCGGCGTCTACGCCCGGCACAACGCGGTGGACATCGCGGGCCTGCTGCCCGACGGCACCCCCGCCGAGCTGAGCGTCAGCCGGACGCTGCGCGAACGCGGCCAGATCCGGGACGTCTCCGCCCAGGCCCTCGGCGACCTCAAGGCGCTGGAACAGCGCGCGGAGGAACGCCTGGAGCGCACGGAGAGCACCCCGGCCACCTTCAAGCGGACGGAGGACGCGGCGCAGTGAACCCCGTCAACTACCTCTATCTCGCGGCCCTGCTGTTCACCATCGGCGCCACCGGCGTGCTGATCCGGCGGAACGCGATCGTGGTGTTCATGTGCGTGGAGCTGATGCTCAACGCCTGCAACCTCGCCTTCGTCACCTTCTCCCGGATGCACGGCAACCTCGACGGCCAGATCATCGCCTTCTTCACGATGGTCGTCGCCGCCGCGGAGGTCGTGGTGGGCCTGGCGATCATCGTGTCGCTGTTCCGCACCCGCCACTCGGCCTCGGTCGACGACGCCAGCCTGATGAAGCTGTAAGGGGTCGGAAGAATCGTGGAGAACCTGATCGCGCTGCTCATCGCGGCGCCCCTGCTCGGAGCCGTCGTGCTCCTGCTCGGCGGCCGGCGCCTGGACGCCGTCGGCCACTGGGTCGGCACCCTGCTGTCGACCGCCTCCTTCGCCATCGGCCTGGTCCTCTTCGCCGGGCTGCTCGGCGAGGACGCCGAACACCGCACCTGGACCCAGCACCTGTATAGCTGGATCTCGGTCGGCGATTTCCAGGCCGACGTCACCCTGCGGCTCGACCAGTTGTCGATGACGTTCGTGCTGCTGATCACCGGCGTCGGCTCGCTGATCCACCTGTACTCCATCGGGTACATGGAGCACGACGAGCGCCGCCGCCGCTTCTTCGGCTACCTCAACCTGTTCCTCGCGGCGATGCTCCTGCTGGTCCTCGCCGACAACTACCTGCTGCTGTACGTCGGCTGGGAGGGCGTGGGCCTCGCCTCGTACCTGCTGATCGGCTTCTGGCAGCACAAGCCCAGCGCCGCGACCGCCGCGAAGAAGGCGTTCCTGGTCAACCGGGTCGGCGACGTGGGCCTGTCCATCGCCATCATGCTGATGTTCACCACCTTCGGCACCTTCGCCTTCGGCCCGGTGCTGGAGCACGCGGGCGACGCGTCCGAGGGCCGGCTCACCGCGATCGGCCTGATGCTGCTGCTCGCCGCGTGCGGCAAGTCCGCCCAGGTGCCGCTCCAGTCCTGGCTCGGGGACGCGATGGAGGGCCCGACCCCGGTCTCGGCCCTCATCCACGCGGCCACCATGGTCACGGCGGGCGTCTACCTCATCGTCCGCTCCGCCGCGATCTTCAACGGCGCCCCGGACGCGCAGCTCGTCGTCACCGTCGTCGGCGGGGTCACGCTGCTGTTCGGTGCGATCGTCGGTTGCGCCAAGGACGACATCAAGAAGGCGCTGGCCGGCTCGACCATGTCGCAGATCGGCTACATGGTCCTCGCGGCCGGCCTCGGCCCGATCGGGTACGTCTTCGCGATCATGCACCTGGTCACCCACGGCTTCTTCAAGGCCGGGCTGTTCCTCGGCGCCGGTTCGGTGATGCACGGCATGAACGACGAGGTCGACATGCGCAAGTACGGCGGCCTGCGGAAGTACATGCCGATCACCTTCGTCACCTTCGGCCTCGGCTACCTCGCGATCATCGGCTTCCCGGGTCTGTCCGGCTTCTTCTCCAAGGACAAGATCATCGAGGCGGCGTTCGCCAAGGGCGGCGCCGAGGGCTGGATTCTGGGCGGGGTGGCCCTGCTGGGCGCGGCGATCACCGCGTTCTACATGACCCGCGTGATGCTGATGACGTTCTTCGGCGAACCCCGCTGGAAGAACCAGCCGACGCGTTCGCCGGAGGCCCCGAGCGCCGAGCCCGCC
Organism: Streptomyces sp. NPDC018263; assembly: GCF_055562575.1. NCBI lineage: Bacteria > Bacillati > Actinomycetota > Actinomycetes > Kitasatosporales > Streptomycetaceae > Streptomyces > Streptomyces sp. NPDC018263. The sequence continues at coordinate 990,115 of NZ_JBVHFA010000001.1, read as the reverse complement.
GCCGAGCACCAGGGCGCGCACAGCGAGCCGCACCCGCACGAGTCCCCGAAGACCATGACGATCCCGATGATCGTGCTGGCCGTCGGCTCGGTCGCGGGCGGTGCCTTCTTCGACGTGGGCGACCGCTTCCTGCACTGGCTGGAGCCGGTCACCGGACACAGCGAGGGCCACTCGCCGCTGAACGCCCTCACCGTCACCGGCGCCACCATGGTCTGCCTGGTGATCGGCGTGGGCCTGGCCTGGGCGCAGTACGGCCGCAAGCCCGTACCCGCCGTGGCCCCGCGCGGCTCCGTGCTCACCCGCGCCGCCCGGCGCGATCTCTACCAGGACGACTTCAACCATGTCGTGCTGGTGCGCGGCGGCGAGCACCTGACGCGCTCGCTGGTCTATGTCGACCACACCCTGGTCGACGGTGTCGTCAACGGCTCGGCGGCCGGTTTCGGCGGCCTGTCCGGGCGGCTGCGCCGTGTCCAGAACGGCTTCGCCCGCTCCTACGCGGTCTCGATGTTCGGCGGCGCGGCCCTCCTGGTCGCCGCGACGCTGCTGATGAGGGCGGTCTGATACCGATGTCGATGTCATTTCCCCTGCTGACCGCGACAGCCGCGCTCCCGGCGCTCGGCGCGGTGGCCACGGCCGCCGTGCCGGCCCGGCAGCGCACCGCCGCCAAGTGGCTGGCCCTGCTGGTCTCGCTGGCCACGCTCGCGCTGGCGATCGTCGTCCTGGTCCGCTTCGACCCGGACGGCGCCCGCTACCAGCTCACCGAGTCCCACTCCTGGATCAGGGACTTCGGGGTGCGCTACGAACTGGGCGTGGACGGCATCGCGGTGGCCCTGATCGGGCTGACCGCGCTGCTGATGCCGTTCATCGTGCTGGCGGGCTGGCACGACGCCGACCCCCTGGAGACGGGGAGCAAGCGGTGGCGGCCCACGCAGGGCTTCTTCGCGCTGATCCTGGCCGTCGAGGCGATGGTGATCATCTCCTTCGAGGCGACCGACGTCTTCGTCTTCTACATCTTCTTCGAAGCCATGCTGATCCCGATGTACTTCCTCATCGGCGGCTTCGGGGACCGGGCGCACAGCCAGGGCGAGGAGGCCGCGTCCACCCAGCGGTCGTACGCGGCGGTGAAGTTCCTCCTCTACAACCTGGCCGGCGGTCTGATCATGCTGGCCGCGGTGATCGGGCTGTACGTGGTCGCCGGGAGCTTCAGCCTCCAGGAGATCGTCCAGGCCCGTGCCGACGGCTCGCTGACCATGGCGACCAGCACCGAACGCTGGCTGTTCCTCGGCTTCTTCTTCGCCTTCGCGGTGAAGGCGCCGCTGTGGCCGCTGCACACCTGGCTGCCCAACGCCATGCAGGAGTCCACCGCGCCGGTCGCGGTGCTCATCACGGCGGTGGTCGACAAGGTCGGCACCTTCGCCATGCTCCGCTTCTGCCTCCAGCTCTTCCCGGAGGCGTCGAAGTGGGCGACGCCGGTGATCCTCGTCCTGGCCCTGATCAGCATCATCTACGGGGCGCTGCTCGCGGTCGGCCAGCGGGACATCAAGCGGCTGGTGGCGTACGCGTCGATCTCGCACTTCGGCTTCATCGTGATGGGCATCTTCGCGATGACGACCCAGGGCCAGTCCGGCGCGACCCTCTACATGGTCAACCACGGCATCTCGACGGCCGCGCTGATGCTGGTCGCCGGGTTCCTGATCTCCCGGCGCGGCTCCCGGCTCATCGCGGACTACGGCGGGGTGCAGAAGGTCGCCCCGGTGCTCGCCGGCACCTTCCTGATCGGCGGCCTGGCGACCCTGTCGCTGCCCGGACTGGCGCCGTTCGTCAGCGAGTTCCTGGTGCTGGTCGGCACGTTCAGCCGGTATCCGGTGATCGGGATCATCGCCACCGTCGGCATCGTGCTGGCCGCGCTGTACACGCTGGTGCTGTACCAGCGCACGATGACCGGGCCGGTGAAGCCGGAGGTCTCGGCGATGCCCGACCTGAAGGTGCGTGAGGTGCTGGTCGTCGCGCCGCTGATCGTGCTGCTGGTCCTCCTCGGCGTCTATCCGAAGCCGCTGACCAGCATCGTCGACCCGGCGGTCAAGCAGACCATGTCCGACGTCCAGCAGAAGGACCCCAAGCCCGCGGTGGAGGCGGCCAAGTGAGCGCAACAGCCGTCCACAGCCTGTGGACAACGGCGGCCGATCCGATCTCGAAGATCGACACGCCGAAGATCGAATACGGACAATTGTCGCCGACGCTGATCGTCTTCGGCGCCGCCCTCATCGGCGTGCTCGTCGAGGCGTTCGTACCGCGCCGCTCCCGCTACTACGCCCAGGTGTTCGTCTCCGCCGTCGCGCTGTGCGCCGCCTTCGCCGCGGTCGTCGCGCTCGCGGCGGGCGGGTACGGCACCACCAAGGCGCACATCGCGGCCATGGGCGCGGTCGCGGTGGACGGACCAGCGCTCTTCCTTGAGGGCACGATCCTGCTGGCCGCGCTGGTCGCGCTCTTCACCTTCGCGGAGCGGCGCCTGGACCCGGCGGCGCACGGCAACCGGGTCGACTCCTTCGCGGCGCAGGCCGCCTCCGTACCGGGCGGTGAGGGTGAACAGGCGGCCGTGAAGGCCGGGTTCACCACCACCGAGGTGTTCCCACTGCTGCTCTTCGCGGTCGCGGGCATGCTGGTCTTCCCCGCGGCGAACGACCTGCTGACGCTGTTCGTCGCCCTGGAGGTGCTCTCCCTCCCGCTCTACCTGCTGTGCGCGCTGGCCCGCCGCAAGCGGCTGATGTCGCAGGAGGCCGCGGTCAAGTACTTCCTGCTGGGCGCGTTCGCCTCGGCGTTCACCCTGTTCGGCATCGCCCTGCTGTACGGCTACGCGGGCTCGGTGTCGTACGCGCGCGTCGCGGCCGTCGTGGACGGCACGGTCAGCGGCATCGATCCGGCGCTCGCGGACACCATGGGCAACGACGCGCTGCTGCTGATCGGCATGGCGCTGCTGGTGATGGGCCTGCTGTTCAAGGTGGGCGCGGTGCCGTTCCACATGTGGACCCCGGACGTGTACCAGGGTGCCCCGACCCCGGTGACCGGCTTCATGGCGGCCGCGACCAAGGTGGCCGCCTTCGGCGCGCTGCTGCGGCTGCTGTACGTGGTGCTGCCGGGGCTGCGCTGGGACTGGCGGCCGGTGATGTGGGGCGTGGCGATCGTCACCATGCTGGCCGGCGCGATCGTCGCGATCACCCAGACCGACATCAAGCGGCTGCTGGCGTACTCGTCCATCGCGCACGCGGGCTTCATCCTCGCCGGTGTGATCGCGACGACCGAGGACGGCGTCTCGGCGGTCCTCTTCTACCTCGCCGGGTACTCCTTCGTGACGATCGGCGCCTTCGCCGTGGTCACCCTGGTCCGCGACGCGGGCGGCGAGGCGACCCACCTCTCCCAGTGGGCGGGCCTCGGCCGTCGCTCACCCCTGGTCGCCGCGGTCTTCGCCGTCTTCCTGCTCGCCTTCGCCGGCATCCCGCTGACCAGCGGCTTCGCCGGAAAGTTCGCGGTCTTCCGGGCGGCTGCGGAGGGCGGCGCGGCTCCGCTGGTCGTGGTCGGCGTCATCTCCTCGGCCATCGCCGCCTTCTTCTACATCCGCGTCATCGTCCTGATGTTCTTCAGCGACCCCAAGCCCGACGGACCCACGGTCGCCGTCCCCTCCCCCCTCACCACGACCGCCATCGCGGTGGGCGTGGCGGTGACGGTGGTGCTGGGCGTGGCGCCGCAGTACTTCCTCGATCTGGCGGGGAGCGCGGGGGTGTTCGTCCGCTGATCCGACACGACGGCCCGGCACCCCGCGATTTCGGGGGCCGGGCCGTCGTGTGTGCGAGCGGTGGCTACTCGGCGGTGTCCCGGCGGGTCTTGATCCTGCTGAGGTCCAGGTCGACGGGGAACGGTGCCTCGGCCTTCATCCGGTCCCGGAAGATGCCCACGCTGGTGTACGTACCCGTGGTCGGCTCCAGCTCGAAGGCGTGGATCACGGCGCGACCCCGCTCGTTCTCGACCCGCCAGAAGTGCGGGATCTTGGCGCGGGCGTACTTCATCGGCTTGGTCTCGCGGTCGCGGGAAGTGGATTCCTCGGAGACGACCTCGACGGCAAGGACCACGGCCTCTGCGGGAAACCTCGTCTGCTCGGGAGCCACGACATCCGCGCGAGCCACGACCACGTCCGGTTCCGGCCGGTTCTGGTGGTCGATGTCAATGGTGAATTCCCGGACGACCTCCAGTTCCGCCGGCGCCACCGACTGGAGCTGCCACTCCAGAAAACTGACCACACGACTGTGGAAGAAGGTTTGCGGACTCACGAAGACCAGACTCCCGTCGATCAACTCCGTGTGCGGAGGAAGATTCGGAAGCTGGTCCAGGTCGTCGGCGGTCCACCCGCCCTGGGGCGGGGTCGGCCAGGCGGGTGTGGACGCCTTCGGTGCGACGCTCATCAGTGCTCCCATGGGACGGAGTCTCGCCGGAGCATCCAGACTATCGACGGGAAACGGGCAGGTCTCCCGCGAACGTGTGAACTATGGCCGTGTTCCGGACAGGGCGACGTGGCATATGCCTCAGGCATGCACATTCACGAACCTGTGGATAACTCCGGAGGCTGTCGGCGGGGGCGCCTATGGTGGAGGCGGTGGTCGAGGTGCGGCGTACCGGGTGTGGCGATGAGTGGGACAGGTGGGATCGGCGAGATGGCAGTGGTGACCGAGGGGCCGGGCGCGGTCGAGAGTGAGGCGCTGGCCACGCTGCACCGGGTGTTCGGGTACGACGCGTTCCGGGGGGAGCAGGAAGCGATCATCGAGCATGTGGTGGCCGGCGGGGACGCGCTGGTGCTCATGCCGACCGGTGGCGGCAAGTCGCTGTGCTACCAGATCCCGGCGCTGGTCAGGCCGGGCACCGGTGTCGTGGTCTCGCCGCTGATCGCGCTCATGCAGGACCAGGTGGACGCGCTGCGCGCGCTCGGCGTGCGGGCGGGGTTCATCAACTCCACGCAGGACTTCGACGAGCGCCGCACGGTGGAGGCCGAGTTCCTCGCCGGTGAGCTGGACCTGCTCTACCTGGCCCCGGAGCGGCTGCGCGTGGACGCCACGCTCGACCTGCTCTCCCGCGGCAAGATCTCCGTCTTCGCGATCGACGAGGCGCACTGTGTCTCCCAGTGGGGCCACGACTTCCGCCCGGACTACCTGAACCTCTCGCTGCTCGGCGAGCGCTGGCCGGACGTGCCCCGGATCGCCCTGACCGCCACCGCCACCCGCGCCACCCACCAGGAGATCACCCAGCGGCTGGGCCTCCCCGACGCCCGCCACTTCGTCGCCAGCTTCGACCGCCCGAACATCCAGTACCGGATCGTCTCCAAGGCCGACCCCAAGAAGCAGCTCCTCGCCTTCCTCCGCGAGGAGCACGCGGGCGACGCCGGCATCGTCTACTGCCTCTCCCGCAACTCCGTCGAGCGCACCGCCGAGTTCCTCACCGCCAACGGCATCGCGGCCGTCCCGTACCACGCGGGCCTGGACGCGGCCACGCGCGCCCGCCACCAGTCCCGGTTCCTGCGCGAGGACGGCCTGGTGGTCGTCGCCACCATCGCCTTCGGCATGGGCATCGACAAGCCCGACGTCCGCTTCGTCGCCCACCTCGACCTGCCCAAGTCCATCGAGGGCTACTACCAGGAGACCGGCCGCGCGGGCCGCGACGGGCTGCCGTCCACGGCCTGGATGGCGTACGGGCTCAACGACGTCGTGCAGCAGCGCAAGCTGATCCAGTCCGGCGAGGGGGACGAGGCGTTCCGCCGCCGCGCCGCCTCCCACCTGGACGCGATGCTCGCCCTGTGCGAGACCGTCCGCTGCCGCCGGGGCCAGCTCCTCGCCTACTTCGGCCAGGACCCCACCGAGGAGGGCTGCGGCAACTGCGACACCTGCCTCACCGCCCCGGAGACCTGGGACGGCACGGTGGCGGCGCAGAAGGTGCTCTCCACCGTGGTCCGGCTCCAGCGCGAGCGCGGCCAGAAGTTCGGCACCGTGCAGATCGTGGACATCCTGCTCGGCAAGCGCACCGCCAAGGTCATCCAGTTCGACCACGACCAGCTCTCCGTCTTCGGCATCGGCGACGACCTCGCCGAAGGCGAATGGCGCGGCGTGGTGCGGCAGTTGCTCGCGCAGGGGCTGCTGGCCGTCGAGGGGGAGTACGGCACGCTGGTGCTCACCGAGGCCAGCGGCGAGGTGCTGCGCCGCGAGCGCGAGGTGCCGCTGCGCAAGGAGCCCAAGCGCCCGACCACCGCCCGGGCCGCCGGCCGGGGCGACCGCAAGGGCAGGACCGCCGCGGCCGAGCTGCCGGCCGAGCTGGTCCCCGTCTTCGAGGCGCTGCGCGCCTGGCGCGCGGAACAGGCGAAGGAGCAGGGCGTCCCGGCGTACGTCATCTTCCACGACGCCACGCTCCGCGAGATCGCCACCAGCCGGCCCCGCTCGGTGGCCGAGCTGGGCACGCTGAACGGGGTCGGCGAGAAGAAGCTCGCCACCTACGGGGAGGGGGTGCTCGCGGTGCTGGAGGCCCAGTCCGCCCCGGCCGGCGCCCCGGAAGCCGCACCGAAGACCCCGGCCGCCGCTCCCGCCCCGGTCCCCGCCGCCGATTCCCCCGACCTGCACTGGCCCGAGGGCGAGGAGGAGCCCGACTGGTCCTGACCAGCAGGCTCACGCCAGTGCCGTCAGCCCCGGCGCGAAGGTGATCAGCAGCGGCAGCAACGGCACCAGCGCGGCCAGGGCCGTGGTCAGCGCCCGGTGTCCGCGCGGCAGCCGGGGCGGCGGCTCCAGCAGCCGGTCGACCCGCTCCCCGAGCAGGCGGCGGCTGGAGGCGCAGGACAGCACGCCCCGGTGCTGGTTCAGCTCGATCAGGGCCAGCGCGGTGGTGACATGCCCGCAGCGCCGGGAGGCGGTGTCGTCGGCGGCCAGCTCCACCAGCCGGTGCGTCTGGTCGCAGAAGTGCGCGAAGAGCGGGATGCGCGGAAAGCCCGTGGCGAGCGCGCTGGACAGATGCAGCAGCCAGTCGTGGTGGGCGCGGGCGTGCCCCCGCTCATGGGTGAGGACCGCGTCGACCTGATGCCCGGTGAGCCGGTGCAACGCGCCCGTGGTCACCACCAGTTGGGCCGGATGGCCGGGCATCCACCAGGCGTCCGGGTACTCGTCCTCCAGCACCAGCAGCGGACCGCGCGCCGGGGGCAGCCCGCCCGGCAGGTCCGGCGCCCGCTCCCGCAGCCGGGCGCGGGCCGCCCCGCGCCGCCGCCGCGCCTCGGTCAGCTCGCGGCCCAGCATCGCCGTGGTCCAGGCCGCACCGGCCGCCAGCAGCAGGGTGAGGGCGGCGGCCCAGAAGGGCGCGGCCGACAGATCGTAGGCGGCGGTGACGGCGGGCGGAGCCGGGGCGAAGACATGGTCGCGCACGGTGTGGAAGACCGCCGCCGCGCCCAGGACCAGCGCGGTCAGGCAGCACAGCAGCACCGTGGCGACCAGGCACTGCCACACCCACAGCGCCACCACCGGCTCCCGCTCCGGCCAGTCGGCACGGGTCAGCGCCCGGGGCGCCGGTACGGCGGCCGTCAGGGCGAGGACGGTCAGCAGGAGCAGGCAGACGGTCATGCCGGGGCTCCGGTTCCTGTCGGACGTGCCTGGTCGGAAGGGGGACGGCCCGCTGGGGAGCAGGGTGCGCGCCGCCTGTTGTGTACGCCGTCAGTATGACGGCCCGCGCCCGCCGAAGACAGGCGTACGGCACAGCCGCCCCCCGTCGGCTCCGGCCCCCGGCCGCCCCCGGCCCGCGCCCGCCTCAGCCGCTGACGATCCGCCCCTCGACCTCCCCGAGCCCGATCCGCCCGCCGTCCTTCCCCGGTGCCCAGGCCGTGAAGGTCACCACGTCCCCGTCCTCCAGGAACGCCCGCTTCCCATCGGGGAGTTCGAGCGGATCGCGCCCGTTCCAGGTCAGCTCCAGCAGCGACCCCCGCTGCCCCTCGGCCGGCCCGCTGACCGTGCCGGAGGCGTAGAGGTCACCGGTGCGCAGCGAGGCGCCGTTCACCGTGAGGTGGGCGAGCTGCTGGGCGGCGGTCCAGTACATGGTGGAGAAGGGCGGCTCGGCCACCACCTGGCCATTGATCGCGACGGAGATCCGCAGGTCGTAGCCGCCGGGCTCGACGCCGGGGGCGGAGTCGTCCAGGTAGGGCAGCAGCGGGTGGGTGCGCTCGGGCGGGGCCACCCGCGCGTCGTCCAGCGCGGCCAGCGGGGTGATCCACGCCGAGACCGAGGTGGCGAAGGATTTGCCGAGGAAGGGGCCGAGGGGCACGTACTCCCACGCCTGGATGTCGCGCGCGGACCAGTCGTTGAGCAGGCAGAGGCCGAAGACGTGGTCGCGGAACGCGGTCAGCGGGACCGGGGTGCCCTGCGCGGAGGGCACGCCCACCACGAAGCCGACCTCCGCCTCGATGTCGAGCCGGATCGACGGCCCGAAGACCGGGGCCGGGTCGGCGGGGGCCTTGCGCTGGCCGGAGGGGCGGACCACATCGGTGCCGGAGACCACGACCGTGCCCGCGCGGCCGTGGTACCCGATGGGCAGATGCTTCCAGTTGGGGGTGAGCGGGTCGGGGGAGTCGGGACGGAAGATCTGCCCGACGTTCCGGGCGTGGTGCTCGGAGGCGTAGAAGTCGACGTAGTCGGCCACCTCGAACGGCAGGTGCAGCGTGATCTGCGACAGCTCGTGGAAGTGGGGCTCGGCGGCGGCCCGGTGCGCGGGCCGGGTGACCCAGTCGGTGAGCGCCGCGCGCACCTCGGCCCAGACGGCGGGACCGGAGGCCAGCAGCGGGTTGAGGTTTGGCGCGCAGAGCATGTCCGCGTGCGGGAAGTCCAGCGCACGGGCGGCGGCGCCCGCGTCCAGCACATGGTCGCCGAGCCGGACGCCGATCCGGCGATCAGTGCTGCCGGACGGCGAGAACACGCCATAGGGCAGGTTGTGCGGACCGAAGGGGTCGCCCTCGGGAACGTCGAACGGTGGCACGGGGGGCATGGGGTGCTGCCTCACTCTCATCCGCGTCGGCCTGGGTTGATGATCCATAGCGTCGGGCCACACGTTACGGCCGGAACCGGTGTGTTGGGCAGGGTGCGACGGCCGGTGGGGGGCATGTCTAAAGAGTTCGCAACGTCCGAGTAGTGCTTGTCGGAGGGAAGTGTTCCGGCTTAGCGTCCTTCGGGGGACACGGACGGGGTGGGTCCGGTCCAAAAGGGGGACACGTGGGGGGACCCGTGGCCGGAAGACGCTTTGGCGCGCCCATCGAGGCGGACCGCGAAGTGCCTGGCCTGATAGTCAAGTTCGGCGGATATCCGCTGCACCACGGCGGCGTCGGCGCGATCCGCAGCCTCGGCCGGCTGGGCGTGCCGATGTATGCCATCACCGAGGACCCGTACACCCCGGCCGCCGCCTCCCGCTATCTGCGGCGGGCGTTCGTCTGGCCGACGACCGGCGCGGAGGAGCCGGAGCACCTGGTGGAGGGGCTGCGCCGGATCGGGCGCCGCATCGGCCGCCCGGCCGTGCTGATCCCGACCGACGAGGAAGCGGCCGTTCTCATCGCCGAGCACCAGGACGAGCTGTCCGGCACCTTCCTCTTCCCGCCCGTCGACCCGGCCCTGCCGAGACGGCTGGCCAGCAAGCAGGGGCTGCACGAGCTGTGCGAGGAGCACGGTGTCGCCAGCCCCACGACCGTCTTCCCGACCTCGTACGACCAGGTCGTGGCCTTCGCGGACGAGGCGCTCTTCCCGGTGGTGGCCAAGAACCGGGAGGCGTTCGTCCGGCGCAGCCGCCCGGCGGTCGGCGGCACCACCCGGATCGGCAGCCGCGCCGGACTGCTGGCCCTGGCCCGCGACTGGGGCGACGACCCCGGGGTGATCCTCCAGGAGTACCTGCCGAGGGAGGCGGCCGAGGACTGGATCGTGCACGCCTGCTTCGACGCGGACGCCAACCCGCTCGCCGTCTTCACCGGCGTCAAGGTCCGCTCCTGGCCCCCGCACGCGGGCATGACGGCCCACGCCTACGTGGTCGACAACCCCGAACTCGCGGACCTGGCGACGAGGTTCGTGAAGCGGCTCGGCTTCGCCGGGGTGGCCGACCTCGACCTGCGCTTCGACCGCCGCGACGGCCAGTACAAGCTGCTGGACTTCAACCCCCGGATGGGCGCCCAGTTCCGGCTCTTCGAGAGCGAGTCGGGCGTGGACGTCGTACGGGCTTTGCATCTGAACCTCACCGGCCGGGCCGTGCCCGAGGGGGAGCAGCGGGCCGGGCGGCGGTTCGTCGTGGAGAACATCGACCTGCCCGCCCTGCTCGCCTACCGGCGCAGCGGCTACACCACGCCGTCCGCCCCCGCGCGGGCCGAGGGCACGGAGCTGGCGTGGCTCGCGGGCGACGACCCGATGCCGTTCCTCACGATGCTCGCCCGCTTCGGCCGCCCCGGCGCGAAGCATCTCTACCAGCTCTGGCGGACCAGCCGCCGGGGCGGCGGCACCTCGCACTCCACGAAGTAGGCAAGGCCACGCACGTGGCGCACAGCGTCCTGGGGAGGGACTTCGTGATCCGACCGGTTGCAGTCATCGGGGCCGGGCCGTACGGCCTGTCCACCGCCGCCCATCTGCGGGCGCGCGGCCTCCCCGTACGGGTCTTCGGCGACCCCATGGTGAGCTGGCGCGCGCACATGCCGGAGGGGATGCTGCTGAAATCCACGCCGGCCGCATCGAGCCTCGACTGCCCGCAGCCCGGCCACACGCTCGCCGACTACTGCGACGCGGCCGGCGTGCGGCGCCTGGTCACCGACGAGGACATCATCCCGGCGGAGACCTTCATCGCGTACGGGGAGTGGTTCCAGCGGCGGCTGGTGCCGGATCTGGAGCGGGTCCGGGTGGTGTCGGTCGAGCGGGGGCGCCCCGGCGGGTTCGAGCTGAAGCTGGACTCGGGGGAGCAGTTCGCCGCGCGTGCGGTGGTGGTCGCCACCGGGCTCTCCGGCTTCGCCCACCTGCCGCCGGAGCTGGCCGGAGCGGCCTTCGACGGGCCGGCGCCGGTCACGCACAGCTCGCTCCACCACGACCTCGGCCGGTTCGCGGGCAAGGAGCTGATCGTCGTCGGCGCCGGCCAGTCCGCGCTGGAGACCGCCGCCCTCGCCGCCGAGGCGGGCGCGGCGGTACGGGTCGTCTCGCGCGGGAGGGGGAAGGTCGCCTTCGGCGCGCCGCCCTGGAAGCAGCCGAGGTTCCGGCCCGAGTCGCCGTTCGGCCGCGCCTGGTCGCTGTGGGCGCTCAGCTACTACGCCCAGCCCTACCGCTTCCTGCCCGAGGGCGCCCGGCACCATCTGGTCCGCCGGGTGCTCGGGCCGCTCGGCGCCTGGTGGCTGCGGGACCGCTTCGAGGGGCGGGTGCAGGTGAAGGAGGTGGCGCGGGTGGTGTCCGCCGAGACGGTGGACGGCGCACCGGTGCTCACCGTGCGCACCCACGGCGGCCGCACCGACCGGCTCACCGCCGACCACGTCATCGCGGCCACCGGCTACCGGGTCGACCTGGCCGCCCTGGACTTCCTCGGCCCCGGCCTGCGCACGGACCTCGCGGTCACCCGCGGCGCCCCGCGCCTGGGCCCCGGCTACGTCTCCTCGCTGCCCGGCCTCTACTTCACCGGCCTGCCCGCGGCAGCTTCGTACGGCCCGGTGATGCGCTTCGTGTGCGGTACGGAATTCGCCTCCCCGAGGCTGGCGAAACACCTGGCGGCGGCCCATGGCGCGCGGAGCTGAGCGACGCGTCAACTCCGGTACCGGGGTGGTGAGTCGGGAGGACCGGTGATCCGTATTCTCTGGTCATGGCCGCACCCTCCCCTCGCTCCCGTCCCTCGCTCATCGCCACCGACCTGGACGGGACGCTGCTGCGCGGCGACGACACGGTCTCCGCCAGGTCGCTCGCCGCGCTCGCGGCGGCGGCACGCGCCGGTGCCCGGCACCTGGTGGTGACGGGCCGCCCGGCGCCCCGCGTACGCCCCCTGCTGGCCGCGCTCGGCGGCACGGGGCTCGCGGTGTGCGCGCAGGGCGCCCAGGTGTACGACGCCGCCACCGGCACCCTGCTGTGGTCGGTCCGGCTGGACCGGGAGCTGGCCGAGACCGCGCTCGGCAAGATCGAGGCCGAGGTCGGCCAGGTGCATGCGGCCGCCGACCAGGACGGTGTGGACGGGCTCACCCTGATCGAGGCCGGCTACCGCATGCCGCACCCGACCCTGCCGGCCGTACGGGTGGAGCGGCGCGAGCAGCTCTGGCGGGCGCCGATCAGCAAGGTGCTGCTGCGCCACGACCGGCTGTCCGACGACGAACTGGCGGCCACCGCCCGCTCGGTCGTCGGCTCGCTGGCCACGGTCACCATGTCGGGACCCGGCACGGTGGAACTCCAGCCCTGCGGCATCACCAAGGCGACCGGGCTGGCGCTGGCCGCCGAGCACCTGGGCCTCGGCCGCGCGGACACGGTGGCCTTCGGGGACATGCCGAACGACATCCCGATGTTCCAGTGGGCGGCCCACGGCGTCGCCATGGCCGGCGCCCACCCGGAACTGAGGGCGGTGGCCGACGAGGTGACCCTCTCCAACGAGGACGACGGGGTGGCCGTCGTCCTGGAGCGCCTGTTCCCCCGCTGACGCCGACGGCCCCCGCCGCACGCGCGAGGCGTGCGACGGGGGCGTGGTTCGGCGGCTGTACCGGCTTAGTACGGGCCGTTGACGTTGTCGATCGAGCCGTAGCGGTGGTACGCGTAGTTGCAGGCGGCGGTGATGTTGGCGACCGGGTTGTACGGGTCGAAGGACGTGCCGGCGACGTGGTACGTGCGGAAGGTCGGGTCGATCACCTGGAGCAGGCCCTTGGACGGGGTGCCGTTGATGGCGTTGATGTCCCAGTTGTTGATGGCCAGCGGGTTGCCCGAGGACTCGCGCATCACGTTGCGGTGGATGCCGTTGTAGGTGCCCGGGATGCCCTTCTCGGCCATGATCGCCAGGGACTGGCGGATCCAGCCGTCGAGGTTGTTCGGGTACACGGCGGAGGCGGCGGCGGGCTTGGCGGCCGGGGCGGCGGAGGCGCTGGTGGCGCCGATGAGGGGGAGCGCGAACATCGCGGCACCGGTACCGGCGACGGCGAGCGTGCGGACGAGGCGCTTGGTGCGGGCACGGCGCGGCTGAGCAGCAGCAGACATGTCGGTGTTTCCTCTCCGTCGCCTGCGAGGTGAGCTGTCGGGTTCGGGCGGGGAGGTGCCCGGCCGCGTCGTCCCCGGTGCCCGTCGGACACCGGGGACGATTTCGGCTTCACCCCGAGCCGTCCCGGCGCGACATGGGTCGCACCGGTCCGGCGGCTTACCTGGGTCCCCCGCTCCTGCCGTACGAATGAGTTCGTGAGTGGGTGTGCCAGGCGCGGCAGGATTCGGCGTTCGCCTGACAGGGCGGGAACGTATGCGACCGCACATGTCCGGAACAAGTAGTGGATTCACCCAAAGCGCTAGTTGACCTTGGTCTGTCCCAAATGGCCTACTTGATCCTTTGCGTCCGCCAATCCTCAACTTCCGTACCGCGCACGGTAAGAAGGGGGTGAGAGGGGGGCTTTGGGGGGTAGGCGCGTCAGGGCGGTCCGCGTGAGCCAACTCACGGAATCGCAAAATACGCAAAATCAGACATGGGGGATTATGTGCATTTGAGCCGTCTGTGGGTATTAGGGAGTGTCGGTCCCCCGCAGACGGAACCTCTCGGACCCTCCCGCTCGTTGGCCCGGTGTGACCCCCGTGGTGTCGGATCGCCCGACCGAATCCCCCTGCACCGGCCGTTGTCCACCCATTCGGTACATGACGGACGAAATCCGATACCTCACGAGCTGGACCGGTGGGTGCGATCGGTGATCGAAAGAGGACCGGATACGCTGCCTTGACTGATGGCAGCGACCTATCGACAAGCCGTGAAGTCGCCAGCAGACACCAGCAGACAGGAGAACCTCGTGACCGTCGTCGGGCCGTTCGGGCTGAGCGTGCGGGACCAGGCACTGGAAGCCGATGTCCAGGCCGGACTGGCGGCTGTCGAGGCGGGCCTGCTAGAGGCCACCAAGAGCGACGTCCCCTTCATCACCGGGTCCGCCCAGCACCTGGTGCGGGCCGGCGGCAAGCGGTTCCGTCCGCTGCTCGTGCTGCTGGCCGCCCAGTTCGGCGACCGGCACGCCCCGCGCATCGTGCCCTCGGCCGTCGTCGTGGAGCTGACCCACCTGGCCACGCTCTACCACGACGACGTCATGGACGAGGCGGCCGTGCGGCGCGGCGTGGACAGCGCCAACACCCGCTGGGGCAACTCGGTCGCGGTGCTCACCGGCGATTTCCTCTTCGCCCGCGCCACGCAGATACTCGCCGATCTCGGCCCCGAGGCCGTCCGGGTGCAGGCCCTCGCCTTCGAGCGTCTCGTCACCGGCCAGATAATGGAGACCGCGGGTCCCCAGGACGGCCGCGACCCGGTCGAGCACTACCTCGACGTGCTCTCCGGCAAGACGGGCTCGCTGGTCGCCGTGTCCTGCCGGTTCGGTGCCATGATGTCCGGCGCCGAGGAGAGCGTGGTCGACGTGCTCACCCAGTACGGCGAGCGGCTCGGCGTCGCCTTCCAGCTCGCCGACGACGTGCTGGACATCGCCTCCGACTCCGACGAGTCCGGCAAGACCCCCGGCACCGACCTGCGCGAGGGCGTGCCCACGCTGCCCGTGCTCCGGCTGCGCGAGCGTGCCGCCCGGCTCGGCGAGCCCGCCGACCTCGCGCTGTGCGAGCTGCTGGACTCCGACCTCAGTGACGACGCCCGGCTCGACGAGGCGCTCACCGCGCTGCGCGCCCACCCCGCGCTGGAGCAGGCCCGCCGCGACGCGGTCCGGTACGCGGAGGAGGCCCGCGCGGCCCTCGCCCCGCTGAAGGACTGCACCGCCAAGTCCGCCCTGATCGAACTGTGCGACGCCGTGGTGCACCGGGCGGGCTAGCGCGCACGGGCGCTCGTACGACCCCTACGGGTCGGTGCGGGCGCCCGGTCCGTACGTCATACCGCAGGTGTACGCCGAGTTGGCTCCGTGGGCTGACGCCTGAGGACTGCGGAATTGGTGTGATGGGAACCAGGGAAACCACCACTCCTCACCGATCCGGGTGAGAATGGCGGCTCAGGTGGACCCCATAGAGCGCAGCCGCCGCCGACGACGGAGGTAAGGCAGACATGGCACCGTACGAATCCGACCACGCGACCGGCACCGGCCCCGACGCGGACCCGCGTACCGGACGCCGCAAGGCCGCCCGGTACGTCGTGCCCGTCGCGGTGGTGAGTGTCGCGGCCGCCACCATCGGGCTGGTCCCGGCGCTCGCCGCCTCCGGCGACCCGGACCTGCCGAAGATCACCGCGCAGCAGCTCGTCGAGAAGATCGCCAAGTCGGACGTCCAGCGGATGTCCGGCACCGTCAAGGTCAGCACCGACCTCGGCCTGCCCGACCTCGGCAGCCTCCAGGGCACCATGGGCTCCGGCCAGGGCGACTCCTCCGCCGACCCGCGCACCAAGCTCACCGAGCTGGCCTCCGGCACCCACACCCTGCGCGTGGCCGCCGACGGCCCCGAGAAGCAGAAGGTCTCGCTGCTGGAGCGGGACGCCGAGTACAGCCTCATCCACAACGACAAGGACGTGTGGGGCTACGACAGCGCGAGCAACGAGGTCTTCCACACCACGGCCCAGCACACCGGCGACAAGCGCGAGCACCGGCCGAGCGCCACGCCCGACGACTTCGCCGAGGAGGCGCTGAAGTCGGTCGACTCCACCACCTCGGTCACCGTCGACGGCACCGCCCGTATCGCCGGCCGCGACGCCTACCAGCTCGTGATCAAGCCCAAGCAGTCCGGCTCCACCGTCCGTGACGTCACCATCGGCGTCGACGCCAAGACCGGCCTGCCGCTGAAGTTCACCCTCACCCCGAAGAGCGGCGGCGCCCCCGTCCTCGACGCGGGCTTCACCAAGGTCTCCTTCGCCGCCCCGCCCGCCTCCACCTTCGACTTCCGCCCGCCCAAGGGCGCGAAGGTGACCGAGGAGAAGCCGGGCAAGGACGGCAGGCGGGAGCACGCCCCCGACTTCGGCGGGCAGTTCGCGCCGGGCGACCTGAGCGGCGCCGACACCATCGGCGAGGGCTGGACCACCATCGCCACGTTCGACACCGGCGCCAAGGGGGACAAGACCTCCCAGCAGGGTGGCGGCGCGATGGACGGCTTCCTCGGCTCGCTCGGCGACCAGGTCTCCGGCGACTTCGGCAAGGGCACCGTCTTCTCCACCCGCCTGGTCAACGCCCTGATCACCGACGACGGCAAGGTCTACGCGGGCGCGGTCACCAAGGACGCCCTGGTCAAGGCGGCCGACGCGGACAAGTAGCCCGCCCGACACGCGAAGGGACCCGAATGGAGCCACCGTCCGCCACGGGGGAAGAGCCCGCGCCGGTCATCGCCACGCGCGGCCTCACCAAGCGGTACCGGGGCGGACAGCTCGCCGTGGACGGTCTGGACCTGACCGTCCCGGCGGGCAGCGTCTTCGGCTTCCTCGGCCCCAACGGCTCCGGCAAGACCACCACCATCCGCATGCTGATGGGCCTGATCGACCCGACCTCGGGCACCGCGCACGTCCTGGGCCGCTCCATGCCGGGCGCCACCCGCGCCGTACTGCCCGAGGTCGGCGCCCTCATCGAGGGCCCCGCGCTCTACGGCTTCCTCTCCGGCCGCGACAACCTGCTGCGCTACGACGCCGCCGACCCGGCCGCCGACCCCCGCACCCGGCGCGCCCGCACCGCCGCCGCGCTGGAGCGGGTGGGGCTCGCCGCGGCCGGGGGCAAGAAGGCAAGGGCGTACTCGCTCGGCATGAAGCAGCGCCTCGGCCTGGCCGCCGCCCTGCTCCGGCCGCGCCGCCTGCTCGTGCTGGACGAGCCCACCAACGGGCTCGATCCGCAGGGCATGCGCGAGATCCGCGGCCTGATCCGGGAACTGGCCGCCGACGGCACCACCGTCTTCCTCTCCTCCCACCTCCTCGACGAGATCGAGCAGGTCTGCACCCACGCGGCGGTGATGACCCGCGGCCGGCTCGTCATCCAGGGCGCGGTGGCCGACCTGTCCGCCGGGGCGCGCGGCCGGCTCGCCGTGACCACGCCGGACCCGGCCGACGCGGCCCGCGTGCTCAAGGAACAGGGCGTCACCGACCTCACCGTGACCGGCCAGGCGGTCACCGGGGAACCGCCCGACCGCGACCTCGCCGAGGTGAACGCCGCCCTGGTCGCGGCGGGCGTGCGGGTACGGGGGTTCACCCTGGAACGGGCCTCGCTGGAGGACGCGTTCGTGGCTTTGACCGGAGAGGGCTTCGATGTCGCGGGCTGAGACCACGTACCCCACCGCGCCCCGGCCCCTGTGGACGTTCGGGCTGCTGCGCAGCGAGCTGGTCACCACCCTGCGCCGCTGGCGCACCCTGGTGCTGCTCGGGGTGCTGGCCGCGGTGCCGGTGCTGATCGGGATCGCGGTACGGGTCGAGACGGGAGGCGGCGGGGACCCGGACCGGGGCGGCGAGGGGCCCGCGTTCATCGCGCAGGTCACCAACAACGGGCTGTTCCTGGTCTTCACCGCGCTCGCGGTGACGCTGCCGTTCTTCCTGCCGATGGCGGTCGGGGTGATCGCCGGGGACGCGGTGGCGGGGGAGGCGGGCGCGGGCACGCTGCGCTATCTGCTGGTCGCCCCGGCGGGCCGCACCAGGCTGCTGCTGACCAAGTACGCGACCGTCCTGGCCTTCTGCCTGCTGGCCACGCTGGTCGTCGCGGTGTCCGCGCTGGCGGTGGGCGCGCTGCTGTTCCCGCTGGGAGAGGTCACCACGATCTCCGGTACCCGGATCGGCTTCGGCGAGGGGCTGCTCCGGGCGCTGCTGATCGCCCTGGCGGTGGCGGCCTCGCTGATCGGGGTGGCGGCGCTCGGACTGTTCGTGTCGACCCTGACCAACAGCGGGATCGCGGCGATGGCGACCACGGTGGGGCTGCTGATCACCGTCCAGATCCTCGACCAGATCCCGCAGCTCCACGCGATCCAGCCGTACCTGTTCTCCCACTACTGGCTGTCCTTCGCCGACCTCCTGCGCGATCCGCTCCTCTGGGACGACCTCCGCCGCAACCTGGTCCTCCAGGGGATCTACGCGGCGGTGTTCGGCACGCTGGCGTGGGCGCGGTTCACGGCGAAGGACATCACGGCCTAGGGCCGGCTCAGGCGCCGGGGAAGCGGGCCGGCGGGGCCTCGCCCGCGAAGAAGGTCTTGGCGCGGGCCAGCGCCTCGGTGTCGTTCCGTACGTCGCCGGGGCCGCTGCCGTTGCCGAGCAGCACCCCGCCGAAGCGCATCCCCAGGTACGCGGCGGAGTTGTTCAGGCTGCCGATCAGGGGCTCCGCGACCGAGGGGTCCCGGTCCGCGAGCGCCGTCACGCCCCACAGGGTCCGGCCGGCCATCGCGTCCCTGAAGCCGACCTCGGGGATGCGCAGCCAGCCCGACCAGTGGTCCAGGTACCGCTTGGTGAGGCTGGACAGCGAGTACCAGTACAGCGGCGAGGCGATCACGATGTCCGTGGCGGCGAGGGTGGCGTCCAGCAGCATCCCGGCAGGGGTGTCGGGGGCGGGGCGTACGTGGTCGCTGTCGTGCCGCAGGTCCTCCGCCTCGGGCAGCGGCAGCCCGGCCAGCCTGATCCACTCCTGCTCTGAGCCCTCCGGCCCCTCCGGCAACTGCTCGGCGGCGGTACGGGCGAGGAACTCGGTGTTGCCGTGGGTGCGGGCGCTGCCCAGGACGAAGAGGAATCTGCGGCTCATGGGGACCCCTGGAAGGAGAGAAGTTTAATTCGCATGCATCTTATGCACACGCAATCAGTTTCCCGCAAGGCGGCTGGTGCGAGGCTGTGACGTCGCGGTGACGCGCGGGGGCGGCATGGGCGGCGAGACTGGACGCAGGAGGCGTACGACCGGGCGCGGCGCCGGGGGGAATGAGGGAACAGGGATGTCTCGACTCAGCTTCGAGAAGCGGCGCGGGGACCGGCCGGTCGAGGTCCGCGTCTCGGCCGGCGGCGCGGCGTCGGTCGCCGGCACGCCGGTCCACCGGGCTCCCGACGAGGACATCCACGACGCGGTCCTCAACCACCTCCACGACCTGGCCACGTCCCACGGCACCCCGATACGGGCCACCATCCACGACGACGCGGCGGGGTGCGTGGTTCCGCTGGAGGTCTCCCCGGACGGGACGTCCCGGATGACGGGCGAGCCGACGCGGCTGCCCCCGGCACCGGGGACCGTGCAGCCGCCTCGGGGGGTGTTCGGGCCGCCGCCGGTGATGGGGGGTGCGGTGGGGGAGCCGATACCGGAGCGGAGGCCTCGGGGTGGCTCCGGCACGGTCAACTTCAGGAAGCCGAGGCTTGCTTCGGGGTACGGGGCGGGCTCTGGGGCGGGTCCCGAACTTGCTCTGGGCGCCAAGGCCGCTTCTGGGCCGGGTCCTGAGCTGGCCCTTGGCGTCAAGGCTGCCCCTGGCTCGGCTTCCGAACTGGCCCTCGGTGCTGAGCCCGCCCCTGGATCGGCTCCCGAGTCCGCCTTCGGTGCCAAGGCTGCCTCCGAAGCGACTCCCGAATTGGTCGTCGGCGCCGAGCCCGTCCTCGGTGCTAAGGCTGGCCCTGGCTCGGCTCCCGAACTGGCCTTCGGCGCTGAGTCCGTCCCTGGATCGGGTCCCGAGTCAGTCCTCGGTGCCAAGCCGGTCCCTGGATCGGCTCCCGAACTGGCCCTCGGCGCTGAGCCCGTCACCACCCCGAGCCCCGAACTGGTCCTCGGCCCCAAGCCCACCCCCGAAGCCGACCCGGAGCCCATTCCGCCGAGCCGGTTCGACGCCATCGCGGAGGAGATGCTCGCGGAGGTGCCGGTGGGGGAGACGGCGGACGGGGCCGAGGTGTGGACGGCGGCGCTGGGGCGCGTCGGGGATGCCGTACGGGACGGAGAGGTCGAGCGGGCGGCGGAGCTGGCGAGCCGGTCGGTGGCCAAGGCGTCCGGTGCGCTGGGACCCCGGCACCCCGAGGTACTGCACCTGCGTGAACTCTGCGCGTACATCGCGTACTTGACCGGCGATCCGGCCCGCGCCTTCGACCTCTCGCTGGACCTGGCCCGCAAGCGCGCCGAGTCGGGCGACCCGGCGGCGGCCTACAGCAACGTCCGCAGCGCGGCGACCGCGTGGCGCGCGGTGGGCGACGCGGAGCAGGCCCTCCGGATGGGCCGCGAACTCATCGACGTATGGACGACGTTGGCCGCGAAGCCGGGCCCCGCCGCGTCCGACCCCCGCCCCCTGGAGTCGGCCCACACCCGCATGACCCGCCTGACGGCGCGGGCGGCGGCCGGGGCGTGAGGCCGGCTCAGCCGCAGCTCTCCGCCACCCGTACGACCCCGAGCACGACGGGGTAGTCGGTGATCTGCTGGTTCGGCCCCGGCCGGGTCTCGCAGATCTTCCACTCGGCCGGATCGTCCACCGAACGCCCCTTCCCGCTCACGTCGTTGAAGGTCACTTCGGTGTCGGGGCCCATCTGCTCGGCCGCCCGGCCGGCGTTGCCGCCGACGATGTCCGGCATGACGGCGGAGACGGGCTGGGGGCGCGTGCTCGGGGACGTAGGAGCAGTGGCCGTAGCGGCGGGGGCAGGACGCCCCGCTCCCGCACACGCGCTGACCGGGGCCAGCAGAGCGACGGCGACGAGGGGACCCACGAACTGTCTTTTGGTCATGCCCCTGTCTACTACTGGACGCAGAACTCATTCCCCTCCGGGTCCGCCAGTACGGTCCACGCCCCCGCGGGCTCACTCACCTCGCGCAGCACGGTGGCCCCCAGCGCGGTGAGCCGAGCCACCTCCTCGGCCCGCCGCTCCGGCCCGGCGTGCAGGTCGAGATGCAGCCGGTTCTTCCCGCTCTTCGCCTCCGGCACCCGCTGAAAAAGCACCCGCCGCCCGAGTCCGGTCCCCGTCTCGGGGTCGTACGGATCATCGGGATGCCGCACCGCCACCAGATCCCGGAACGCCGGCCGCCCGTGATACTCGACGGTCGCCTCCCCGCCCAACGCCCCGAATCCCAACAGCCGCTCGATCAACGCACTGTTGTCCTCGGGCTCGTAATGCAGCGCGGCCCCCCAGAAGTCCGCCTGCGCATGCGGATCAACCGCATCCACCACAACCTTCCAGTGCAACGGCTCAACCCGCGAAGAAGAAGTCACCATGCAGCCTTTATAGGCCGCAGCGCCGCCCCACATGGCGAGTTACGCCACTTCCGTGCGCCTAGATACGTTGCCCGACCACACGTACGTACCCCACACCCCGCGTCACCTCACTGAGCCGGAACCCCGGAGGCAACGGAGCCTGCGAGGTCGCCGTGAACGGCAGATACCGAATCAGCCGGTCAGCGCGCTGCTCAAGCCCCGGCACAACGGCGTCCCCCACGACCAGCACGGCCCGCGCACCCGATTCACCGAGCGCAGGTGGAACCCCTCCCCGACCACCCGCCCACCCCGATCCAGCACCACGCACCCCACGGGCGGATTAGGACTGGCGGACCCCAACCCCTGAGCCGAAACAACGATCGCCCGCCGCATGGCCTCCAGCTCGCATGCCCTCACCCGTGCCCCTTCTCAAGCCGACCGGTACACCCCGTCAGGGTTCTCCCCTGACCGCGCCGCGTACTCCTCGAAGCCGAGGTTGCCGAGGGTCACGTTGGCCGGGATGTCGGGGGCGTCGACGAAGTGGACGTGGTGGGGGAGTGTCGCCATCAGGGCTCGCCGTGCCCGCTCGTCGGTGTAGTCGGTGCGGAACACCACCGCATCGAACTCCCCCCGTCCGATCAACCCCTCAGACATCCACCGCATCCACCGCCGCCGCAGCCGGGTCAGTCCGACGCGACATCGCCACCACCCGGGCCCGGTGCGCGGAGCGCATCGCGTCCCAGGTCAGCAGGACCAGTGCCAGCCAGACCAGGGCGAAGCCGGCCCAGCGTTCCGGGGGCATGGCCTCGTGGAAGTAGAGGATGCCCAGGAGGAACTGGAAGACGGGGGCCAGGTACTGGAGGAGGCCGAGGGTGGAGAGGGGGACCCGGATGGCGGCGGCGCCGAAGCAGACCAGGGGGAGGGCCGTGACGATGCCGGTGGAGGCCAGGAGGACCGCGTGGCCGGGGCCCTGCGTGGCGAAGGTCAGGTCGCCCCGGGTGCTCAGCCAGATCAGGTAGGCCAGGGCGGGGAGGAACTGGATGGCCGTTTCGGCGGCCAGGGATTCCACGCCGCCCAGGCCGACCTTCTTCTTCACCAGGCCGTACGTGGCGAAGGAGACGGCGAGGCAGAGGGAGATCCACGGGGGCCGGCCGTAGCCGACGGTCAGGACGACGACCGCGGCGAAGCCGACGGCGACCGCCGCCCACTGCACGGGCCGGAGCCGTTCCTTCAGCAGAAGGACGCCGAGCGCGATCGTCATCAGCGGGTTGATGAAATACCCGAGCGACGCCTCGACCACGTGACCTGAGTTCACAGCCCAGATGTAGACGCCCCAGTTCACAGTGATGACAGCCGCCGCCACCGCGATCAGCGCGAGCCGACGCGGCTGACGCAACAGCTCGCCCGCCCACGCCCACCGCCGTGTGAACACCAGCGCCACGGCGACGAACACCAGGGACCACACCATCCGGTGGGCCAGGATCTCCATCGCCCCGGCCGGCTTCAGCAGCGGCCAGAAGAGGGGGACCAGCCCCCACATCCCGTACGCCGCGATGCCGTTCAACAGCCCTATTCGGTGCTCACCCTTGGACGTCCCGGCCACGGGCTCCTCCTTCTCGCGATCCGCCACGCGAGAACGAAGGTAACGCCGCCCCACCCCGCCTGTCATGCCCGTATCGCCATACGGTCATGACCGGAAAAGAGGTGGGGTGGAGTACCCCCGGGCGCGGCCTCAGTTCGCCTGCGCCGCCTTCAGCCCCTCCTCCACCGCCACCGCCAGCGGCGTCGTCGGACGCCCGATCAGCCGCGCCAGCTCCCCGCCCGTCACCACCAGCTCGCCCCGCTCGATCGACGCGTCCACCCCGGCCAGCATCTCCGCGAGCGCGTCCGGCAGACCCGCGTCGGCCAGGATGCCCTTGAGGGTCTCCCCGGACACCGGCCGGTAGCTGATCGTCCGCCCGGTCCGCGCGCTCAGCTCGGCCGCGTACTCCTCGAAGCCCCAGGCCACGTCGCCGCCCAGCTCGTACGTGGTGTTCTCGTGCCCCTCGCCGGTCAGCACGGCGACCGCGGCGGCGGCGTAGTCGGCACGCGCGGCCGAGGAGACACGGCCGTCGCCCGCCGCCGTGACCACCGCGTCGTGGGCCAGCACGGGGGCCAGGTTCTCGGTGTAGTTCTCGTGGTACCAGCCGTTGCGCAGCAGCGAGTACGGCAGCCCGGAGGCGAGCACCGCCTCCTCCGTGGCCCGGTGGTCGTCGGCCAGCGTCGCGGTCAGGGTGCCCGGCGCGCTGGTGTACGCGAGCAGCGCCACCCCCGCCGCCTTCGCCGCGTCGATGACGACCTGGTGCTGCGCCACCCGGCCCTTGTCGAACTCGTTGCCCGATATCAGCAGCACCTTGTCGCCGGCCGAGAAGAGGCCGTCGAAGGTCTCGGGGGCGTTGTAGTCGGCGACGGCGAGCCGCACACCGCGCTCGGCGAACTCGGCGCCCTTGGCCTTGTCCCGTACGACGGCGGTGATCTCCCCGGCCGGGACCCGCTCCAGCAACTGGGCGATCACATGACGGCCGAGATGTCCGGTGGCTCCGGTGACGACGATGCTCATGGGGTTTCTCCTGGGGGGAGCGTCGGGGTTATGTCGCTAACCCTAGGAGAGGCGCTAACCAAACGACAGTACCCACTTTCAAGTAAGGTACTGCCATGATGGTAAGCAATGAGGTCAGCGACGCCCTGTGCCCCCAGCGACTGGTGCTGGAGCATGTGACGAGCCGCTGGGGCACGCTCGTCCTCATCGAGCTGCTGGACCGCTCCTACCGGTTCGGGGAGCTGCGGCGGGCGGTCGGCCGCTGGGGCGGGCGCGAGGTCAGCGAGAAGATGCTCACCCAGACCCTCCAGACCCTGGAGCGCGACGGCCTGGTCCACCGGGACGCCAAGCCGGTCATCCCGCCCCGCGTCGACTACTCCCTCACCGACCTCGGCCGGGAGGCCGCCGAGCAGGTCAGGGCGCTGGCCGTGTGGACCGAGGACCGCCTGGAGCAGGTGGAGAAGGCCCGCCGCGCATACGACGAGGTCCGGGAGACACGCTCCCGGACCTCGTAAATCCCGGCCCTCTGAATCCCGGACTTCGTAAAACCGACCTCAGCCGACGACCGTCCAGGTGTCCCCGCCCGCCAGCAGCGTCGCCAGATCGCCCTTGCCCTGCTGCTCGATCGCGGTGTCCAACTGCTCGGACATCAGGCTGTCGTAGACCGGCCGGTCCACCGCGCGGAACACCCCGATCGGGGTGTGGTGCAGGGTGTCCGGGTCGGCCAGCCGGGACAGTGCGAAGGCAGTGGTGGGGGAGGCCGCGTGCGCGTCGTGGACCAGCAGGTCCGCCTCGTTGTCCGGGGTCACGGTGACCACCGTCAGCTCACCGGTCCGGTCCCGTACGACACCCCGCGAGCCGTCCGCGCCGAACCGCACCGGCTGCCCGTGCTCCAGCCGGATCAGCGCCTCCTCGGCCTGCTGCTTGTCCTTGAGGGCGTCGAAGGCGCCGTCGTTGAAGATGTTGCAGTTCTGGTAGATCTCGATCAGCGCGGTGCCCGGATGGTCGGCCGCCGCCCGCAGCACCTCGGTCAGATGCTTGCGGTCGGAGTCGATGGTCCGGGCGACGAACGACGCCTCCGCGCCCAGCGCCAGCGACACCGGGTTGAACGGCGCGTCCAGCGACCCCATCGGCGTCGACTTGGTGATCTTGCCGAGTTCCGAGGTCGGGGAGTACTGGCCCTTGGTGAGCCCGTAGATCCGGTTGTTGAACAGCAGGATCTTCAGGTTCACATTGCGGCGCAGCGCGTGGATCAGATGGTTGCCGCCGATGGAGAGGGCGTCCCCGTCCCCGGTGACCACCCACACCGACAGGTCCCGCCGCGAGGAGGCGAGCCCGGTCGCGATGGCCGGGGCGCGGCCGTGGATGGAGTGCATCCCGTAGGTGTTCATGTAGTACGGGAAGCGGGACGAGCAGCCGATGCCCGAGACGAAGACGATGTTCTCCCGCGCCAGCCCCAGCTCCGGCATGAACCCCTGCACGGCCGCGAGGATCGCGTAGTCACCGCAGCCGGGGCACCAGCGGACCTCCTGGTCGGACTTGAAGTCCTTCATCGACTGCTTGCCCTCGGCCTTGGGGACAAGCTGGAGCAGCTCGCGTGCGGAGTCAGTCATCGATGGCCTCCTTGAGCGCGGTGGCGAGCTGTTCCGCCTTGAACGGCATGCCGTTGACCTGGTTGAACGAGCGGGCGTCGACCAGGTACTTCGCCCGGATCAGGGTGGCGAGCTGACCGAGGTTCATCTCGGGGATCACCACCTTGTCGTACCCCCCGAGCACCTCGCCGAGGTTGGCGGGGAAGGGGTTGAGGTGCCGCAGATGCGCCTGCGCGATGGACTCGCCGGCCGTGCGCAGCCGCCGTACCGCCGCCGTGATCGGGCCGTACGTCGAACCCCAGCCGAGCACCAGCGTCGCCGCGCCGTCCGGGTCGTCCACCTCGATGTCGGGGACGTCGATGCCGTCGATCTTGGCCTGGCGGGTGCGGACCATCAGGTCGTGGTTGGCCGGGTCGTAGGAGATGTTGCCCGTGCCGTCCTGCTTCTCGATGCCGCCGATGCGGTGCTCCAGACCCGGCGTGCCCGGCACCGCCCAGGGGCGGGCCAGCGTGCGCGGGTCCCGTTTGTACGGCCAGAAGACCTCGGTGCCGTCCTCCAGCATGTGGTTCGGGCCCTGCGCGAACTGCACCTGGAGATCCGGGAGTTCGTCCAGGTCCGGGACGCGCCACGGCTCGGAGCCGTTGGCCAGGTAGCCGTCCGAGAGCAGGAACACCGGGGTGCGGTAGGTGACCGCGATCCGGGCCGCCTCCAGCGCCGCGTCGAAGCAGTCGGCCGGGGTGCGCGGGGCCACCACCGGGACCGGCGCCTCGCCGTTGCGCCCGTACATCGCCTGGAGCAGGTCGGCCTGCTCGGTCTTGGTCGGCAGACCCGTCGACGGACCGCCGCGCTGGATGTCGATCACCAGCAGCGGCAGCTCCAGCGAGACCGCCAGCCCGATCGTCTCGCTCTTGAGCGCCACACCGGGCCCCGACGTCGTCGTCACCGCGAGCGAACCGCCGAACGCCGCGCCCAGCGCCGCGCCGATGCCCGCGATCTCGTCTTCCGCCTGGAAGGTCCGCACACCGAAGTTCTTGTGCTTCGACAGCTCGTGCAGGATGTCGGAGGCCGGGGTGATCGGGTACGAGCCCAGGAACAGCGGGAGATCGGCCTGCCGGGAGGCGGCGATCAGCCCGTAGGCCAGGGCCAGGTTGCCGGAGATGTTGCGGTAGAGACCGGGCGGGAAGGCCCGCGCGGCCGGCGCCACCTCGTAGGAGACGGCGAAGTCCTCGGTCGTCTCGCCGAAGTTCCAGCCCGCCCGGAACGCGGCCACGTTGGCCTTCGCGATGTCCGGCTTCTTGGCGAACTTGGTGGTCAGGAACTTCTCGGTGGCCTCGGTCGGCCGGTGGTACATCCAGCTCAGCAGCCCCAGCGCGAACATGTTCTTGCTGCGCTCGGCCTCCTTGCGGGAGAGGTCGAACTCCTTCAGCGCCTCCACCGTCAGTGTGGTCAGCGGCACCGGATGCAGGTGATAACCATCGAGCGAGCCGTCGTCCAGCGGGGAGTCGGCGTACCCCACCTTCGCCAGCGCCCGCTTGGTGAACTCGTCCGTGTTGACGATGATCTCGGCGCCGCGCGGCAGGTCGCCGACGTTGGCCTTCAGCGCGGCGGGGTTCATGGCGACCAGCACGTTCGGCGCGTCGCCCGGGGTGAGGATGTCGTGGTCGGCGAAGTGGAGCTGGAAAGAGGAGACGCCGGGCAGGGTGCCGGCGGGCGCGCGGATCTCGGCGGGGAAGTTGGGAAGGGTGGAGAGGTCGTTGCCGAAGGACGCGGTCTCCGAGGTGAACCGGTCCCCGGTGAGCTGCATACCGTCACCGGAGTCCCCCGCGAACCGGATGATCACCCGGTTCAGGCGCCGTACGTCCTTCGCTCCGCCCGGTCTGCGCTGCTCACCCGCGGGGTTCTCGTCGGCCTGCTCCGCTGGGCTGCTGACCTGACTGGTCACTGAACTGGACCTCCTTCGAGGCGGCCGTCCGGGGGCGGTCTTCCCCCGGACCAATCCCAGGGTCAACCCTACGTCGCTCAGGGTCGGCTTCCGAGGATCGGTTGGGTATCTCCCGTTATGTGGACTCGCCACGCCGCCCAGTCTGGGTGCCGTCAGGAGTTCAGATAGGTCAGCACCGCCAGAACACGCCGGTGGTCTCCGTCGCTCGGGGTCAGGCCCAGCTTCATGAAGATGTTGCTGACGTGCTTCTCCACCGCGCCGTCGCTCACCACGAGCTGCCGGGCCACGGCCGAGTTGGTCCGCCCCTCCGCCATCAGCCCCAGCACCTCCCGCTCGCGCGGGGTCAGCGCCGCCAGCACGTCCTGCTTACGGCTGCGGCCCAGCAACTGCGCCACCACCTCCGGGTCCAGCGCCGTACCGCCCTGCGCGACCCGCTCCACCGCGGCGACGAACTCCCGCACGTCCGCGACCCGGTCCTTGAGCAGATAGCCGACGCCCCGGCTGGAACCGGCCAGCAGTTCGGTGGCGTAGCGCTCCTCCACGTACTGCGACAGCACCAGCACCCCGAGGTCGGGGTGGCGGCCGCGCAGCTCCACGGCGGCCCGCACCCCTTCGTCGGTGTGCGTCGGCGGCATCCGTACGTCCGCCACCACCACGTCCGGCAGTTCGCCTCGGCCGGCCAGCTCCGCGATGGTGGCGAGCAGCGCCTCCGCGTCCGCGACCCCGGCCACCACCTCGTGGCCGAGGTCGGTCAGCAGCCGGGTCAGCCCCTCCCTGAGCAGTACCGAGTCCTCGGCGATGACCACACGCACCTTGTTCTCCACGATTCCCCGAGCCCCCACACGCCTGTCGACAAGGAGGCCCAGCATTTCAGCTCCGTCAGGCGCGCCAGGGCAGTTCCGCGGTCACGACGGTCGGGCCGCCGGGCGGCGAGTCCACCACCAGGACCCCGTCGACCGCGCCGAGGCGTTCTGTGAGTCCGGCGAGTCCTGATCCGTGGGCGGGGTCGGCTCCGCCTACGCCGTCGTCGCGGATTTGGAGCATGAGGTGGTGGGGGGTGTGCCAGAGGTCGAGGGTGGCGGTGTGGGCGTGGCTGTGTTTGCTGATGTTCTGGAGGAGTTCGCTGGCGGTGTAGTAGGTGATGCCTTCGATGGCGGGTGTGGGTCGGGTGGGGAGGTCGACGGTGAGGGTGACGGGGACGGTGCAGCGGGCGGCGAGGTGGGAGAGGGCTGCGTCGAGTCCTCGGTCGGTGAGGATGGCGGGGTGGATGCCTCGGGCGAGGTCGCGGAGTTCTTTGAGGGCGGTTTTGACTTCGCCGTGGGCTTCTTCGACCATGCGGGCGGCTGTTTCGGGGTCGTGGTGGAGTTTTTCCTTGGCGAGTCCGAGTCCCATGGCGAGGTTGACCAGTCGTGCTTGTGCTCCGTCGTGGAGGTCCCGCTCGATGCGACGCAGGTCGGCGGCGGCGGTGTCGACCACGACACCCCGGTCCGACTCCAGCTCCTCCACGCGGGCCGTCAGCCGTGAGGGGCCGAGCAGCCCGCGCACCAGCAGTCCGTCCACCGTGGTCAGGCCCCGCAGCAGCCACGGCGTGAGCAGCCAGAACACCAGCCCGACCAGCGCGGTCGCGGTGATCTCGAAGGGGTTGTCCAGGTAGACGCTGTGGTGGTCGTCCCCGTAGAGCTGGATGCCGCCCTGCCCGGCCCACATCGGGAACACCCAGAACCACAGCGGGTACGTCAGCAGCGCCCAGCCGTACGTCCAGAAGCTGACGGCCACCGAGAAGGAGAACACCGCCCACGGGAAGTGGACCAGCGCGTACACCAGGTGCCGCCAGGACGAGCCGCTCCTGAGCACCGCGCCGAGCCAGGGCAGCAGCCCCGGTCCGCTGGGCCGCAGGGGCTCCGGCGGGGCCACCCGTACCTTGAGCAGCGCCCCGGCCCGCGCCCGCTCCAGCGCCCCGAAGCCCCGGCAGCCGACCAGGGCCAGCGCGAGGACGGGCACTCCGACGAAGGTCACCAGCAGGCCGGCGCCGAGCGAGATCATCGTGACCGCCCAGACGAACAGGGCGATCGCCACGGGAAGTCCGGTCAGCGCGTATCCCAGCTCCCGCCAGGTCCGCGTCTCCAGCGGCGCCCGCAGCGCGGCGGGGAGGCGGTGGCGGGCCGGCTCTTCCCGGTACGGCGTGTAGTGCGTGGCCATCGGCGTGGTCCCCGTTCTCCTCGTGTGGGCTTGCCCGCTCAGACTGCTGCTTGCGGCCGGGTGCGGGCCATGGCGTGCGTCCCCGTCTTGAACAGGGGGTTTTCCCTACCGTCCGGTGCCGCGCTCGTCGTCCCGGTCCCGCCAGGGCAGCTCGGCGGTGATGACGGTGGGCCCGCCGGGCGGGGAATCCACGACGAACACCCCGTCGACCGCGCCGAGGCGTTCGGTGAGTCCGGCGAGTCCTGATCCGTGGGCGGGGTCGGCTCCGCCTACGCCGTCGTCGCGGATTTGGAGCATGAGGTGGTGGGGGGTGTGCCAGAGGTCGAGGGTGGCGGTGTGGGCGTGGCTGTGTTTGCTGATGTTCTGGAGGAGTTCGCTGGCGGTGTAGTAGGTGATGCCTTCGATGGCGGGTGTGGGTCGGGTGGGGAGGTCGACGGTGAGGGTGACGGGGACGGTGCAGCGGGCGGCGAGGTGGGAGAGGGCTGCGTCGAGTCCTCGGTCGGTGAGGATGGCGGGGTGGATGCCTCGGGCGAGGTCGCGGAGTTCTTTGAGGGCGGTTTTGACTTCGCCGTGGGCTTCTTCGACCATGCGGGCGGCTGTTTCGGGGTCGTGGTGGAGTTTTTCCTTGGCGAGTCCGAGTCCCATGGCGAGGTTGACCAGTCGTGCTTGTGCTCCGTCGTGGAGGTCCCGCTCGATGCGACGCAGGTCGGCAGCGGCGGTGTCGACCACGACACCCCGGTCCGACTCCAGCTCGGCTATCCGGCGCTCCAGCTCGTCCGAGGGCGCCAGCAGCGCGCGGGCCAGTGCCCGGTCCACGTTCGCCAGACCCCGCGCCAGATAGCCCAGCACCGGCCACAGCACGAAGAACGAGACCAGCACGGTGGTGAAGGTCAGCACGCCCCAGGGCAGCCGGATCAGGCAGTAGAGCAGCGACCGCCACCCCACCGGGTCCCGCAGCGCCTGCCACAGCCGCCGCACCACCCCGCCGCCCCGCGCCCACGGCAGCGGTGACGGCTCCGGCACTCGCACCCCGAGCAGCACCCACACCCGCGCCCGCTCCAGTTTCCCCAGCAGCCGGGCGCCGAGCAGGGAGCCCGCCAGCAGCGGCAGCCCGAGTACCGTGACGGTGAGGCCCCCGCTCACGGACAGCACGGTGACCGCGTACACGAACCCGGCCACCGCCAGCGGCAGGTTCAGCAGGAGATGCGCGATCTCCTTCCAGGTGGGCGCGTCGAAGGCGAGCCGGGCGGACGGCGGACGGCCGGGGTCGCCGGCCGGTCCGGCGGCGGGAACGGGAGCGGTCATGGCGGCCAGCCTGCCGTGCCCCAAGGCCCGTACGCCATGCGGCGGACCGCCTTCCGGGCCCTGGGGAAAACCCCACCCCCGGCCTCGCTGGGCGTCACGGCCTGCTTACGGGCGCTTTATCAGGGCCTAGACTCCCGTGCGTACGCAAACCTCCGGGCGCATCCGTCACACGATGCGCGGAGGTCACGGAGGACATCCGGTCAGGGAGCGAGGGACGGACGGTGCGGGAGACGTTGGGGGTGACGGCGGTCGCCGCGGGCGGCACCACGTCGGACTACTTCGGGTCCTACTCGGTCGTGGGCCTGCTCGCCGTCGTCGGCGTGCTCTTCGTCGCGGCCGCCTTCGGCGCCGGCCGCCTGCTGCGGCCCGTGGTGCCGACCCCCGAGAAGCTCATGACCTACGAGTGCGGCGTCGACCCCGTCGGGGAGGGCTGGGCCCACACCCAGGTCCGCTACTACGTCTACGCCTTCCTCTACGTCATCTTCGCCGTCGACTCGATCTTCCTGTTCCCCTGGGCGACGGTCTTCGCTGCCCCCGGCTACGGCGCGGCCACCCTGGTGGAGATGTTCATCTTCCTGGGCTTCCTCGCCGTCGGCCTGCTGTACGCCTACAAGAAGGGCGTCCTGACATGGACGTGAACCCGGCCGCCCCCGAGCCGGTGCTGCTGCCCGAGCCGAAGCGGCTGGGCGCGCTGGCCCGCCTTGCTCCCGAGCCGATGAAGGTCGTCCTGAACTGGGGCCGCCGCTACTCGCTCTGGGTCTTCAACTTCGGCCTCGCCTGCTGCGCGATCGAGTTCATCGCCGCGTCGATGGCCCGCCACGACTTCATCCGGCTCGGTGTCATCCCCTTCGCACCGGGCCCCCGCCAGGCCGACCTGATGGTCGTCTCCGGCACGGTCACCGACAAGATGGCGCCCGCCGTGAAGCGGCTGTACGAGCAGATGCCCGAGCCGAAGTACGTCATCTCCTTCGGCGCCTGCTCCAACTGCGGCGGACCGTACTGGGACTCCTACTCCGTCACCAAGGGCGTCGACCAGATCATCCCGGTCGACGTGTACGTGCCGGGCTGCCCGCCGCGCCCCGAGGCGCTGCTCCAGGGCATTCTCAAGCTCCAGGAGAAGATCGCCCGCGAGTCCCTGGCGGAGCGGTACGGCAAGGGCGGCGCCGCCCGGCCGTCCGCCGCCGCGCTCCAGAGCGACCTGGTGCGTCCGCCCGCCGCTCCTTCCGCGGAGGGGGACGCGCGATGACCACACCCGGCTGGCTCCCCGCCCCCGTGGACGAACTCTTCGGCCCCGACGCCACCGCCGAGGAGTCGTACGACGTCCTCACCGTCGACGTGCCCCCGGCCGCGTGGCTCACCGCGCTGGAGACGGCCCGTACGACGCTGACCTGCACCTATTTCGACTGGCTGAGCGCGGTCGACGAACCCGGCACGGGCTTCCGGGTCTCCGCGCACGTCGTCGCCCTGCACCCGGTGCGCCGGCTGCTGGTGCGTACGACCGTCCCGCACGAGGCGCCGGTGCTGCCGAGCGCCGTCGGTGTGTACGCGGGCGCCGCCTGGCACGAGCGGGAGACCCACGAGATGTTCGGGGTCGACTTCACGGGCCACCCCGCGCTGGACCACCTGCTCCTGCCGGAGAACTTCGAGGGCCACCCCCTCCGCAAGGACTTCGTCCTCGCCGCCCGCGTCGCCAAGGCGTGGCCGGGCGCGAAGGAGCCGGGCGAGTCGGAGCACGGCGGCCCGAAGCGCCGCCAGATGCTGCCACCGGGGGTGCCCGACCCGAACGAGTGGGGCCCACTGAAGGGCCAGTTGCCGCCCGCGCCGTCGCGTCCCGCGCGGGGCGCGGCCGCGGGGGAGCGTCCGGCTCGACGGGCGGCCGGGGCGGAGGAGAACGCGCGCCCTCGGCGGGCTCGGAGCGCGAGCGAGGGCTCTGCGAGCCAGGCCGCCCCGGAGCCGGGTACGGCTGCTGCGCCTCGGCGGATGCGGAGTGCGGGCGAGGGTTCGGCCAGTCAGGGTGCGAGCGAGCCGGGTGCCGGGGCTGCGCCTCGTCGGATGCGGAGTGCGGGCGAGGGGTCTGCGAGTCAGGGCGCCCCGGAGTCGGGTGCGGCTGCGCCTCGGCGGATGCGGAGTGCGGGCGACGGCTCGGCGAGCCAGGCCGCCCCGGAGTCGGGTGCGGCTGCGCCCCGGCGGATGCGGAGCGCGAGCGAGGGCTCTGCGAGTCAGGCTGCCCCGGAGTCGAGTCAGGCTGCCCCGGAGTCGGGTGCGGCTGCGCCCCGGCGGATGCGGAGTGCCAGCGAGGGTTCGGCCAGTCAGGGTGCGAGCGAGCCGGGTGCCGGAGGTCCGGCTCGGCGGATGCGGAGCGCGAGCGAGGGCTCTGCGAGCCAGGCGGCTCCGCCGGAGGCCGGTGCGGGGACTGCCGCGCGGGGCCGGGCACTGAGCGCCAGCGAGGGGTCGGCCGGCCAGGGTGCCCCCGAGCCGGGTACGGCCGCGCCCCGGCATATGCGGAGCGCGAGCGAGGGTTCGGCCAGCCAGGGTTCGGCAGAGCCGGGTGTCGGGGCTCCGCCGCGGCGGATGCGGAGTGCCTCGCAGGGGTCGGCCTCGCAGCGGACCGGGACACCCGAGCCTGCCGAGCCCTCAGCACCGGCAGAGCCGACCGAGCCTTCGGAACCGAGCGGAGCGAGCGGGCCGACCGGGCCGGCCGAGCCGAAGAAGTCGGCCCAGCCGGCGCAGCGTCGCAGCGCGGACGCGCCCTGGCATCACGCCCGTCCCGCCTTCGAGGAGGCCGACGAACCACCGAAGGCACCCCCCGCTCCCGAGCGAGAACCCACCGACACCCCCGACGACCCCGCAGGAGGCGCACAGTGAACGACGTGCTGGACGTCGCCCTGCGACTCGTCGTCGTGTTCGTCGTGTTCCTCACGTTCCCGCTGGTCATCGGCCAGACCGAGCACAAGGTGATGGCGCACATGCAGGGCCGGCTGGGCCCGATGTACGCGGGTGGCTTCCACGGCTGGGCCCAACTCGTCGCGGACGGAGTGAAGTTCGCACAGAAGGAGGACGTGGTGCCGACGGGCGCCGACCGTCGCGTCTTCCAACTCGCCCCGGCCGTCGCCCTGTTGCCGTACCTCCTCGTACTGCTGGCCATCCCGATCGGCCCGAGCGCGGGCGCCGTCGGCCAAGTGCTGGACGCGGGCGTCTTCTTCGTGCTCGCGGTGATGGGCGTCGGCGTCCTCGGCTCGCTGATGGCGGGCTGGGCCAGCGCGAACAAGTTCTCCCTGCTGGGCGGCCTGCGCACCGCCGCCCAGTTGCTCGCCTACGAACTCCCGATGCTGCTCGCCGCCGCCTCCGTGGCGATGGCGGCCGGCACGGTCTCGCTGCCCGGCATCGTGGGCGCCTTCCACTGGTGGTGGCTGCCCTGGCAGCTCACCGGCGCGGTGGTGTTCTTCGTCGCCGGCCTCGCCGAGCTGCAACGCCCGCCGTTCGACATGCCGGTGGCCGACTCGGAGATCATCTTCGGCGCGTACACCGAGTACACCGGCCTGCGCTTCGCCCTGTTCCTGCTCGCGGAGTACGCGGGGATCGTCGTCCTGTGCGGCCTGACCACCGTGCTCTTCCTCGGCGGCTGGCACGGTCCCTGGGGCGCCGACGGGCTCGGCTGGGTGTGGACCCTGGTGAAGACCGCGATCCTCGCCTTCCTGGTGATCTGGCTCCGGGTCACCTACCCCCGGCTGCGCGAGGACCAGCTCCAGAAGCTGTCCTGGACCGTCCTCGTCCCGCTCGCCCTCGCCCAGATCGCCCTGACCGGCGTAGTCAAGGTGGTGACCGCCTGATGGCTGAGCAGCTCCCGCCCACCCGGCCCAGAGTCCCGTTCTCCGGCCTGGCCAAGGGCCTCGCCGTCACCCTGCGCACGATGACGAAGAAGACGGTCACCGAGCAGTACCCGGACGTCCAGCCCGATCTCCCGCCCCGCACGCGCGGAGTGATCGGCCTGTTCGAGGAGAACTGCACGGTCTGCATGCTCTGCGCCCGTGAGTGCCCCGACTGGTGCATCTACATCGACTCCCACAAGGAGACCGTCCCGGCCGCCACCCCCGGTGGCCGCGAGCGCAGCCGGAACGTCCTCGACCGGTTCGCCATCGACTTCTCACTCTGCATGTACTGCGGCATCTGCATCGAGGTCTGCCCCTTCGACGCGCTGTTCTGGTCCCCGGAGTTCGAGTACGCCGAGACCGACATCCGCGAACTGACCCACGAGCGCGACAAGCTCCGCGAGTGGATGTGGACCGTACCGGCCCCGCCCGCGCTGGACCCGCACGCGGAGGAGCCGAAGGAGATCGCCGCCGCCCGCAAGACCGCCGACAAACTGGCCGCCGCCCAGGCCGCCCAGGCCGCCCAGGCCGCCCAGGCCGCCGAGGAAGCCCAGGCCGCCGAGCAGGACGAACAGGCCACAGACCAGAACCCCGACCAGGAGGGAGAACAGTGAGCCTCGCCGCCACCGCCCCGCACGGCTTCCTGTCCCCGACCGGCGTCGAGATCGCGTTCCTCCTCGTCGGCCTGGTCACCCTCGGCGCCGCGCTGATCACCGTCACCACCCGCCAGTTGGTGCACGCCGCCCTCTGGCTGGTGGTCACCCTCGGCGGGCTGGCCGTCGAATACCTCCTGCTCACCGCCGAGTTCATCGCCTGGGTACAGGTCCTCATCTACGTCGGCTCCGTCGTCGTCCTCCTCCTCTTCGGGCTGATGCTCACGCGGGCCCCCATCGGCCGCTCCCCGGACGCCGATTCGGGCAACCGGCTGCCCGCGCTCGTCGTCGCGGCGGGCTCGGCGGGCGCCCTGGTCTGGGTGGTGACGGACGCGTTCCGCGCCACCTGGATCGACCTGGACGGCCCGGCCGCCGGCACCACCCGCGTCACCGGCGAGAGCCTCTTCCGGCACTGGGTCCTGCCCTTCGAGGCGCTGTCCGTCCTGCTCCTCGCGGCCCTGGTCGGCGCGATCGTCCTGTCCCGCAAGGTCAAGGCGGACCAGACGGCCCCGAGCCTCACCAAGACCCCCGGCGAGAAGGAAGGCGCCCGCTGATGCACCTCGCCTACCCCGCCGTACTCGCCGCCCTCCTCTTCTGCACCGGCCTCTACGGCGTCCTCGCCCGCCGCAACGCGATCCTGGTCCTGATGTCCGTCGAGCTGATGCTCAACGCCGTCAACCTCAACCTCGTCGCCTTCGACGTCTGGCTCAGCCGCGCCGCGAAGGACACCCTGCACTCCGGCCAGGCGTTGACCCTGTTCACCATCGCCGTCGCGGCCGCCGAGATCGGCATCGGCCTGGCGATCGTGCTGGCCGTCTACCGCGACCGGGGCACCGCCGACATCGACAGGCTCCGCGACACCGCCGAGACCCCCGGCGACGACCCCGACCACCCCGACGCCTCCGGGACCGAGAAGGCTGAGGCCATCGCGTGACCACCACCACCCTCGCCGCCCTCGTCCCCCTCCTGCCCTTCCTCGGTGCCGTCGCCGGACTCCTGCTGGGCCGCACCGCGCCCGGCTTCGTCCGCCCGCTCGCCGTACTGCCGCCGCTGGCCTCGCTCGTGCTGGCCGCGCTGGTCGCGGCCCGCCAGGGCGGCGGCCGGGCCGTCGACGCGTACACCCTGCTGACGCCCACCGGCTCGGTCCCCGTGGACCTGGCGCTGCACATCGACGGCTTCGCCGCGCTCGTCGCGATCCTGGTGGCCTTCGTGGCGACCTGCGTGCAGGTCTACTCCACCGGCTACCTGCGCGACGACCCCCGCTACCCCTCCTACGCGGCCCTCGTCTCCCTCTTCACCTCCGCGATGCTCCTCGTCGTCTACTCCGGCGACCTGATCGTGCTGCTGGTCGGCTGGGAAGTCATGGGCATCTGCTCCTACTTCCTGGTCGGCCACTACTGGGGCACCCCCGAGGCCCGTGCCGCCTCCCTCAAGGCGTTCCTGGTCACCAAGCTCGGTGACGTGCCGTTCCTGATCGGCCTGTTCGCGCTCGGCACCGACGCCGGGTCCTTCCGCATCACCCGCGTCCTCGGCGCCGTGGCGAGCGGCGGACTCGACCACCCCACCCTGATCGCGCTGCTGCTCCTCGCGGGCGTGGCGGGCAAGTCGGCGCAGTTCCCGCTGCACACCTGGCTCCCCGACGCGATGGCGGGCCCCACGCCCGTCTCCGCGCTGATCCACGCGGCCACCATGGTCGCCGCCGGTGTCTACTTCGTCGCCCGTCTCCTCCCCGTGTTCGAGGCGTCCGCCGCCGCGATGACGGTCCTCGCGGTGATGGCCGCCGTCACCATGCTGGGCTCCGGCCTCGCCGCGCTGGCCCAGGACGACATCAAGCGCGTCCTCGCCTACTCGACGATCGGCCAGCTCGGCTACATGACCGGTGCCCTCGCCGTCGGCGACCGCGGTGCCGCCGTCTTCCACCTCCTCTCCCACGGCGCCTTCAAGGCGCTGCTGTTCCTCGCCGCCGGAGCCGTCATCCACGCCGCCGGCACCAACTCGCTGGCCGCCATGTCCCGGATGAGCCACCTGCGCGACCGCGTCCCGGACGCCTTCTGGACGATGACCGTGGCCCTGCTCGCGCTGGCCGCGATCCCGCCGTTCAGCGGGTTCTTCTCCAAGGAGTCCGTCCTCGGCGCCGCCGAACGCCTCGCCACCGGCCACCCCGGCCCGGCACCGGGCGCCGCCGGCTGGATCGTGCTCGTCGCCGCGCTCGCCACGGCCCTGCTCACCGCCGCCTACGCCACCCGGCTCTGGCTGCTGGCCTTCCGGGGCCGGGGCGCCGAGGCCCCGGACCACGGGCGGCAGCCGCTGACCATGACCGTGGTGCTCTGGGTGCTGGCCGTGCCCTCGCTGGCCTTCGGCGCGCTCGCCTACCGCCCGCTGCCCGGCTGGTTCGACGGCGGCAGCCTCGCGCCCACCCTGCTCACCTCCGTCCTCGGCACCGGCCTCGCGGTGGTCGGCGGTCTGCTGGCCTACGGCGCCTGGCAGCGCGTCGCCGCCCGGGCGCCCCGCGTCCCGCTGGGCGCCGTCGCCGCCCATCCGGAGGGCGACGCGGGCCTGGTCGAGGCCGAGGCCATCGCCGCCCACGAACCGGCGTACGGCGACATCGCGGAGGCCCCCGACCCGGCCGACCCCGGCCGCCTGCTGCTCGGCCCGCTGTACGGGCCCGCCGCCTCGGGCTTCCACCTGGACGCCGTGTACTCGGCGCTGTTCGTCCGCCCGGTGCTGGGCGCGGCGAGTCTGGTCCGCTTCCTGGACCGCGAGGTCGTCGACACCTACGTACGCGGCGCCGCCGCCCTGCCCCGGCTGCTCGGCGCGGCCGTACGGCGGGCGCAGACCGGCAATGTGCAGACCTATGTGAGCGCGCTGCTCGCCGGCACCGTCGTCCTGACGGTCGCCGTCCTCCTCGTCGCCTCGGGAGCGTGAGCGGGCGTGATCGGTATCAGCGAATCAGTGATGCAGTTCCTTCTGGCGTTCGTCGTCGCCGTGCCGTTCCTCGGCGCGGCCGCCGCCCTTCTGCCCGCCCCGCCCGGACTCAGGGGCAAGTCCCCCGGCCAGGCCGTGCTCCGGCACGGCGTGACCGTGACCGGCGTGGTCCTCGTCGCCGCGATCGTCCTCGCGCTCGGCTTCGACCACGACCACCCCTCGAAGATGCAGGCCACGACCGACATCAGTTGGATTCCCGCACTCCACGTGCGCATCCACCTCGGCATCGACGGCATCTCCCTCCCCCTTCTCCTCCTGACCGCGCTGCTGACCTTCCTCTGCGCGCTCCACTCCTACTTCAAGCCGCCCGCGGGGCCCTCCCCGAAAGCGTTCACCGCCCTGGTCCTGCTGCTCGAAGGGGGCACCCTCGCCTCCTTCGCCGTGCTCGACCTCGTCCTGTTCTTCCTGGCCTTCGAGACCGTGCTGATCCCGATGTACTTCCTCATCGCCCGCTGGGGCGGCGAGGGCCGGGCCCGGGCCGCGTGGAAGTTCATCCTGTACACGCTGCTCGGCTCCGTGATCATGCTGCTCGGCCTGCTGCTGATCGGGATCAAAGCGGGCACATTCGACATGGTGGCACTCGCCACTGACAACGGCCGGTCGCTGACCACATCCGTGCAGGTCATCGCCGTTCTGGCGATCGGGATCGGCCTCGCGGTGAAGGCGCCGATGTGGCCCCTGCACAGTTGGCTCCCGGACGCCCACACCGCCGCCCCGACCGTCGGCTCGGTGCTGCTCGCCGGGGTCCTGCTGAAGATGGGCACGTACGGGTTCGTCCGCATCCTGCTCCCGGTCGCGCCCGACGGTTTCCGGGTGTTCGCGCCGTACCTCGCCGCGTTCGCCGTGGTCGGGATCATCTACGGGTCTCTGGCCTGCCTCTCGCTCGCCAAGCGGGGCGCGAAGGGCGACCTGAAGCGGCTCATCGCGTACTCGTCC
The DNA here is from genome assembly GCF_055562575.1 of Streptomyces sp. NPDC018263. Classification (NCBI taxonomy): domain Bacteria; kingdom Bacillati; phylum Actinomycetota; class Actinomycetes; order Kitasatosporales; family Streptomycetaceae; genus Streptomyces; species Streptomyces sp. NPDC018263. The sequence goes on along the minus strand of NZ_JBVHFA010000001.1, from coordinate 950,760 downwards.
GTCGGCCACATGGGCTTCGTGCTCCTCGGCATCTCCACCATGACCCCGACCGGCGTCAACGGCGCCCTGTTCGCCAACATCGCCCACGGCCTCATCACCGGCCTCCTCTTCTTCCTGGTCGGCGCCCTGAAGGACCGCACGGGCAGCACCGACCTCGACACCCTGGCCGCGCACAGCGGGGGCGCCCTGTACGGGAGGGCCCCGCGGCTCGGGGGGCTGCTCGCCTTCGGCGCCGTCGCCTCGCTCGGGCTGCCCGGACTCGCCGGGTTCTGGGGCGAGATGCTCGCCCTGTTCGGCGCGTTCCAGCCCGCCGCCGGGCTCAGCCGGGCCGCCTACCTGGTCTTCTTGGCGATCGGCGCCTTCGGCACCCTGCTGACCGCCGCGTACCTGCTGGTCGTGGTCCGCCGCGTCTGCATGGGCGACCCGCGCCAGGACCTGCCCGAACTCGCCGACGTACGCGGCTACGAGTTCGCCGCCTGGACCCCGCTCGTCGTCCTCACCGTCCTCGCCGGACTCTGGCCCAGGGCCCTGCTCGGCCTCAGCGACCCGGCCGTGCAGCAGCTCCTCGCAGGAGGGACCCGATGAGCGCCCTGGCCGCACCGGCGGTGAACGCCCTGATCCAGTCCGTCGACTGGCCGGCCATCGCCCCGCCCGTCATCGTCGCCGTCACGGCCCTCGCCGTGCTCGTCACCGACCTGTTCCTGCCCGAGGCCCGCAAGCCGCTCCTCGGGTGGCTCTCCGTCGCCGGCCTGGCCGCCGCCGGGCTCATGCTGCTGCCGCTGCTGGACGGCAACCGCGCCACCTTCTGCCTGACCGGCTCCACGCGCGCGTGCAGCTACACCGCCGACCACTTCACGGTCGTCATCCAGTTCCTCGTCCTCGGCGGCGCCCTCCTCGCGGCCCTGCTGTCCGTGACCGGCGTCCAGGACGACCGGCGGCGCGTCGCGGCCGGGGAGTTCTGGTTCCTGCTGCTCTCCTCGGCGGCCGGCGCGGCCCTGCTGCCCGCCTCCCGCGACCTCGCCACCCTGATCGTCGCCCTGGAAGTCGCCTCCCTGCCCGCCTTCGCCCTGGTCGGCATCCGGCACGGCGAGGCCCGCTCGGCCGAGGCGGCCCTGAAGTTCTTCCTCTCCTCGGTCACCGCCACCGCCGTCAGCCTGATGGGCGTCAGCTTCGTCTACGCCGCCACCGGCACCCTGCACCTCACCGAGATCGCCCGCCGCCTGCCCGGCGTCGACGGCCAGCTCCACACCCTCGTCCAGACCGGCGTCGTCCTCACCCTGGTCGGCTTCGCCTTCAAGACCGCCGCCGTGCCCTTCCACTTCTGGGTGCCCGAGACCTATGTGGGCGCGCCGCTGCCGGTCGCCGCCTACCTCTCGGTCGTCGGCAAGGCGGTCGGCTTCTCCGGCCTGATCCTCGTCACCGTGATCGCCTTCCCGTCGTACGCCGACGTCTGGGGCCCCGCCCTCGCCGTCCTGGCCGCGCTCACCATGACCGCGGGCAACGCCGGTGCCCTCCGGCAGCGGGCCACGCGCGCGTACAGCGCGGTACGCCTCCTCGCGTGGTCCTCCATCGGCCAGGCCGGCTACCTCCTGGTGCCGATCGCCGCCGCCGGATACACGCGCGACGGCCAGCGGGCGATCGGCTCGACCGTCGCCTACGCCCTGATGTACGCCGCCGTGAACCTCGGCGCCTTCGCGGTGGCCGCCCTGGTGGGCCGTACGAAGCCGCTCAACCGGCTCGCCGACTACCGGGGCCTGTACGCCACCAACCCCGTCACCGCCGTCCTCCTGGCCTTCTTCCTGCTGTGCCTGGCCGGGCTCCCGCCGGGCGTGATCGGCCTGTTCGCCAAGGTCACGGTGTTCTCGGCGGCCGTGGACGCCGGGCTCGGCTGGCTCGCCGTGGTCATGGCCGTCAACGTCGTGATCGCGCTCTACTACTACCTCCGGTGGACGGCCCTGCTCTTCCGCGCCCCCGAGGGCGAGCCCGTACGTCACCGCGTCCCCGCCCCGCTCACCGTCGCGCTCGCCCTCACCGCGGCCGTCGGCGTGGCCCTCTCGGGCGCACCCCAGTTGGTGCTGCGCTTCGCCGCCACGACCCTCTTCTGACGGGCGCGGCGGACCTCGCTCACTCGTACGGGTCTCGGCGCCACCGCGCCCACCTGGGAACTCGCGGCCTTCGCCTGGCGTTGACCAGATCGGGAGGGTCCACTGGACCGAAGGGTTCCCACGCCGCACGATCGGGAGGGTCAGGGTGCACCGCCGGCACAACGGGCTCAGGACGGCAGTACTCCTCGGGGCACTGTCGGCGATCATCATCGTCATCGGCAGCTTCTTCGGGCGTACGGGGCTGATCGTCGCGGTCCTGGTCGCGCTCGGCACGAACGCGTACGCGTACTGGAACAGCGACAAGCTGGCCCTGCGCGCGATGCGGGCGCGCCCGGTGAGCGAGTTCGAGGCGCCCGAGCTGTACCGGATCGTGCGCGAGCTGTCCACGCAGGCCCGCCAGCCCATGCCCCGGCTGTACATCTCGCCCACGGAGGCGCCCAACGCCTTCGCCACCGGCCGCAACCCGCGCCACGCGGCCGTCTGCTGCACCGAGGGCATCCTCCGCCTGCTCGACCCGCGCGAGCTGCGCGGTGTCCTCGGCCATGAGCTGAGCCACGTCTACAACCGCGACATCCTCATCTCGTCCGTGGCCGGCGCCCTCGCCTCGGTGATCATGTTCCTGGTCAACTTCGCGTGGCTGATCCCGGTCGGCCGCTCGGACGACGACGAGGGCCCCGGCCTCTTCGGCATGCTCCTGACCATGCTGCTCGGCCCGCTCGCGGCCACCCTGATCCAGATGGCCGTGAGCCGCTCCCGCGAGTACGAGGCGGACGCGTCCGGCGCCCAGCTCACCGGCGACCCGCTGGCCCTCGCGTCGGCGCTGCGCAAGCTGGAGGGCGGCACGCGGCAGCTCCCGCTGCCCCCGGAGCCGCGTATCGAGACCGCGAGCCACATGATGATCGCCAACCCGTTCCGGCCCGGCCAGGGACTGTCCCGGATGTTCTCCACCCACCCGCCCATGGCCGAGCGGATCGCCCGACTGGAGAAGATGGCAGGTCGAAACCGGTGAAGACCCTTCTGAACATCATCTGGCTCGTCCTGAGCGGCTTCTGGCTGTTCCTCGGCTATGTACTCGCCGGCGTGCTGCTCTGCGTCACGGTCATCGGCATCCCCTTCGGGATCGCCGCCTTCCGCATCGCCGTCTACGCCCTGTGGCCCTTCGGGTACACCACCGTCGAGCGCCGGGACGCGGGCGCGCCGTCGTGCGTCGGCAACGTGCTCTGGCTGGTGCTGGCGGGGTGGTGGCTGGCCCTGGCCCACATCACCACGGGCATCGCGCTGTGCCTGACGATCATCGGCATCCCGTTCGGCGTCGCCAACTTCAAGCTGATCCCGGTCTCGCTGCTCCCGCTGGGCCGCGAGATCGTCCGTACCGACGAGCCGTTCGGGGCGCGCGTCGCCTGAGGCAACCGGAACCGGCCCGCGCGGCGTCCTGGCAGGGGACGGGGCACACCGGCTTCTTACGGAGCGCGGGTGTGCGCACGCGGCGCGGAAGGGCAGGTTCCTGGCATGAGCATTCTCGGTTGGATCATCCTGGGCCTGCTGGCCGGAGCCATCGCCAAGCTGCTGCTGCCGGGCCGTGACCCGGGCGGCTTCCTCGGCACGACCCTGATCGGCATCGCGGGCGCGTTCCTCGGCGGCTGGATCTCGTCCCGCTGGCTGGACCACCCGGTCTCCAGGCACTTCTACGACGGCGCGACGTGGGCCGCCGCGATCGGCGGCTCGCTGGTCCTGCTGATCCTGTACCGGGTGATCTTCGGCAACTCGCGGGACTGAGCCTCAGTCCTCGGACCGCCGCTCACTGCGGTGCGTGCCGCGGGCCAGCTCCTGGAGGATCTCGTGCTCGGACCGCCGCGTCGTACGGGCCAGCGTGTGCAGCAGCGCCGCACACAGCGCCGCCGTCCCGTCCAGCAGCGTGTCCGTCGCCCCGGGGTCCTCCTGCCGCCGCTCCTCCAGATACTCCGTCAGGAGCTCGTCCCCGGAGACGTAGGCAGTCATGAACTCGATACCGGTACGCACGCGGTCGTAGTCACTGCTCATGCCGGAACGATCGCACATACGGGGCCCCGCCGCCGGGGAAGCCGGGGCGGGGCCGGGTGCGCGGCCGGAACTACCGGTAGTTCACGAACTGGAGCGCGAAGTCGAAGTCCTTGCCCTTGAGCAGGGCGATGACGGTCTGGAGGTCGTCGCGGCTCTTGGAGCTGACGCGCAGCTCCTCGCCCTGGACCTGCGCCTTGACGCCCTTGGGGCCCTCATCGCGGATGATCTTCGCCACCTTCTTGGCGTTGTCCTGGGAGATGCCCTCCTCGATGGACGCGAAGATCTTGTACTCCTTGCCGGACAACTGGGGCTCGCCCGCGTCCAGCGCCTTCAGCGAGATGCCACGCTTGATCAGCTTGGACTCGAAGACGTCGAGCACGGCCTTCACCCGGTCCTCGGAGTTGGCCTCCATGAGGATCTTCTCGCCGGACCACGAGATCGAGGCGCCCACGCCCTTGAAGTCGTAGCGCTGGGAGATCTCCTTGGCGGTCTGGTTGAGGGCGTTGTCGACCTCCTGCCGCTCGACCTTCGAGACGATGTCGAAACTGGAGTCGGCCATGTCCTGTGGCTCCTTGCATCGGGGGCGGAACGGGGTGCGGACCGTGCGCCGGGGCGCCGGCCGCCGAGCCCGGCATCCAGCCGGACCGCATCCGCCCCAGCCTAGCCACCCCCGGCCCCCGAGGACGGCGATCAACCGGGTGGCGGAGCACCCCCGCGTATCAGGTATTGTTTACGTCGTTGCCAGGGAGCACCGCCAAGGCGGGCCTCCTTCCAACAACCCCCGGCGGTGTGCCCGAGCGGCCAAAGGGAGCAGACTGTAAATCTGCCGGCTCAGCCTTCCCAGGTTCGAATCCTGGCGCCGCCACACGGGAATCAAGGGCCCGTGACCTGCTAACTCAGCAGGTCACGGGCCCTTGGTCGTGTTCCGGGGCCGGCCGCAGGCGTTCCGCCAGGGCGGTCACCGGTTGCTCCGAGGCCGGGACCACGGCTCGGAGGGTCAGTAGGACCGTGTGGAGTTCGTGGCGCTCTCCGGGGTTCGGGTGGGCGTGCAGGAAGGCGGTGAGGTGGGCCTGGGCGTCGGGCCAGGCGGACAGCAGGCAGTGGACGAGGACCAGGTTGCCCAGGGCCGCGACCCGGTGACGGTCACCCTCGCCCGCGTCGGAGGAGCAGAGGTCCACCGAGCGACGGCACTCGTCCTCGTACTCCTGGTCACCGGACAGGAAGAGCACGACCGCCCTCTCGTAGTGCGCCCACCCGTCCTCCGGGCGGATCTCGATCGCGCGGTCGAGATCGGCCAGCGCCTCTTCGACGCGCCCCAGCAGCCGGTGGGTGACACCGCGGTTGGTGAGGGAGTAGGGACTCTCCGGGGCGAGTTCGACGGCTCGGTCGAGGTGGGCGAGTGCCTCGTGGTGCCGTCCCGACAGGCGCAGGGCGCAGCCACGTTCCGCGTGGAGCAGCGCGCCGGTCGAGTCCAGGTCGATCGCGTGGGCCAGGTCGGCGATGGCCTCGTCCCAGCGCGCCAGCGCGCGGTGCGAGCGGCTGCGGGAGAGGAAATACCACGCCTTGGGGCTGATCTCGATGACGCCGGTGTAATCGGCCACGGCGTCCTCGTAGCGCCCCATCGCATGCCAGGTCTGAGCCCGGTTGACGAGGGGCCAGGTGTCCTCCGGGCTGAGTTCGACGGCGTGACCGTAATCCGCCAGCGCCTTCTCGTACTCCTTGAGATCCCGGTGCAGGTTCCCCCGGTTGGTCAGGGCCCATGCGTACGCCGGGTCGATCTCCAGGGCGCGCGTGTAGTCGGCCAGCGCTTCCTGGTGCCGGCCCGTCGCCTGGTGCGTCTGGCCGCGGTTGACGTACGCCCACTTGTAGTCCGGGTCGAGCTCGACGGCACGGTGGTGGTCGGCCAGGGCCTCCTCGTACCTCTTCAGGTTCCGGTGAATGATTCCGCGGTTCGTCAGAGCCCATGTGTACGTGGGGTCGATCTCGATGGCCCGCGTGTAGTCGGCCAGTGCCTCCTGGCTCATCCCCATCTGGTCATGCGTCTGGCCGCGGCTCGCCAGGGACCACGCGTCACCGGGGTCGAGTTCTATGGCCCGGCCGAACTCGGCGAGCGCTTCCTCGTACCGCTTGGCCATCCGCAAGGTCTCGCCGCGGTACTTGATGCTCCACTTGTTGCCGGGCTCGAGTTCGATGGCGCGGTCGAATTCACCGAGCGCCGCCTCGTAGCGGCCCATGGCCAGATAGGTCTGGCCGCGGCTGCGGACGGCCCAGGGCATCGTGGGATCGAGTCCGATGGCCCGGTCGAAGTCCGCGAGCGCCTCCTCGTACCGCCGCGCCCGGCGGAAAGCCTCGCCGCGGCCCCGGATGGCGCGGGGCGTCGGATCGAGCTCGATCGCCCGGGTGTACTCGGTGGCCGATTGCTCGTAGTCCCCGTCGCGGCGGCTCTCCCAGCCCCGGATGGTGTGCACGAGGCTCTGGCCGGCGGCGTCCAGGTTGCCCCGGGAGAGGAGCAACGCCAGGACCGCCGCACCGGGACGCGGCTCTTCCAGGGCGGCGGCGATGTCCCGGCCCCACTTCCGCACGGCCGGCGCGTCCGCGTCCTGGCCGGCCCGGGACAGGGTCTGGGCCCAGCGGCGGAGCGTGGTGACGTCGTGGTCGTAGGCGTCGACCAGCTCACGGAGGGCGGCGGGCAGGGCGGCGTGATGGTCGGCGCACAGCCGGTGGTAGGTCTCCTGGAGCTTGTGGCCGCGCCAGCGCTCGTCCTCCCACGGGTCGTCGGTGGACGACAGATCCCCCTCCAGGTCGCGGCACCGCCGGCCGAACGCCGCCGCCAGGGCGCTGTGCTGCTCCTTCCAGCGCTGCGGGGACTGCTGACGCTGGAGGCGGAGCATCGCCGAGCGCACCACGTCGTGGTAGTGCCCGCGGCCGGCGCGGTGGATGAAGAAGGGGCGGGTACGGAGCCAACTGAACTCCTCCCGCGCCTGCTCGTCCTCCACCACCGTGCGGTAGACGTCCTCGTCCACCTCCTGCGGCAGCGCACACGCCAGGGCGGCCGCACGACGGGCCGGGTTCGTCTCCCACTTGAGGAACCGCTCCACGGCCGTGTCGCTGGGGTCGCCCACCTCCGTGACGCTGGAGGGATGGGCGTCCGCCAGGGTCGAGACCAGCACGGGCAGCCTCCCCGAGAGCTCCAGGATCGCCTCGACGACCTTGTCGTCGGTGACCTCCTTGGCCGCCAGGAGCTGCCGGGCCTCCGTGTCGGTGAACACCTCCAGCGGCAGATCGGTGACCAGATCGAGCCAGTCGCCCCAGCACTGGGCGTCGAGTTGGGGCTGCCCGGCCAGCACGACCAGCACGTTGGCGGGCATCTGCCCGTACCGCTCGGTCACCAGGATGTCGCGCAACCACGCGTCCAGCAGCGGCCCGGTGCGTTCGTAGGTGTCGAAGAAGAGCGCGAGCCACGGCCGTCGCGCGGCGGTCTCCGTCAGGCCCTTCAGGAAGACCGGGGTGAGCACCTGAAGGGGCGAGAGGACCAGTTGGACGTCCTCGGGGCTGCGGAGCCGGTTGCTCAGCAGCGCCTTGAACCGGTCGGCCCCCGCGGCGACCTGGTTCGGGTCGACGGCGCCGGTGAAGGCGCCCACGCCGGGGATCATGCCCAGACCGACCAGCGCCAGTTGCGAGCCGATCATGCTGGACGGGGACGGCGCCGGCTGCTCGTTGCCCTGGCCGGGCTCGGCCGTGCCGGCGAGCATCTCGCCCGCGCTGGTGCTCGCCTCGTGCCGGCGCTGGCGGTAGGTGGACAACAGCTTGTCGAAAGCCTTGAGTTCGCCGCCCTGCTGCGCGAGCTGGGCGCTGATCGACTCCATGGCCTCGATGGCGTCGGCCACCGACTCGTCGACGTAGGCGGTGACGGCCGACGCCTCGCGGGCCGCCGATTCCAACTGCCGGACCAGCGTGGACTTCCCCACCCCGGCCGGGCCATGGATGTGGAACAGGAAGTTGGCCGCCTCGTCGGGCGGCCGGCGCAGGGCCTCCTCGAAGGCGGCCTGCTCCTGCCGGCGCCCCACCAGGCTGCTCCGGCGGCGCCTCCGAATCAGCTCCTGCCGGGAAATCCCCCGCCCCGTCACCGGCAACCCCCCTCGCAGTGGCCCGACGTCCGCACCATGCTCTCCCACGCCGGGCCCGCTGTCTCCGGGACGGACCACGACAACCGGCGCGGACCCCCCAGAAGGGCCCGCGCCGGTCGCGGTGAGTCCGGGTACGCCCGTCAGGGCGCCGGATCAGCGGTGGTCGTGGCCCCGGCCGTTGTGGTTGCGGTTGTCGTCCCAGCGGTGGTTGCGCTCGCCCCACGAGACGCTGTCCACCACGCGGCGGAAGTCGTTGCGGAGGGTGGCGGTGTCGCGGCGGTTGTCCCAGACGTAGTTGCGGCGGTCCAGGAAGAGGTCGCGGGCGGTGTCGCGGCCGACGCCCGTGTGGACGCGGACGGTCTGGTGGCCGCCGAGGCTGAAGTGGCGGAAGGTGTAGGTGACCCCGCGCCGGTCCTCCGTCAGCCTCCAGCCGTCGAGGTTCACGCGGTGGCGGGAGTTGTTGGTGACCTCCACCCACTCCTTGTTGAGGGAGCGGTTGGAGCCGTTGTCCCAGCCGGGGGAGTCGTACTGCACGCGGCTGATCTCGACGTTCTCGCGGTGAGAGCGGTCCGCGGCGGTGGCCGGCAGGGCCGCCGCTCCGACCAGCGCCCCGGCAGCGAGAGCGGCGGCGGCCAGGCGACGGGCGGTCACGGAAGACGAAGTCACAGGGTCTCCTGCAAGGTGCGGGCACCCGCCCACGGGGCGAACCGCGGGCGGAAAGCGTGCGATGTGCGGATGGCGACCTGCTGGCCGCGCAGACACCACTTTGGCGGGATGCGGAGGAGATGTGGTGGAAACGTGAACCCCGTTACTGATCAACCATGTTTCCGTGACTCTTGGCTGTAACGTCCATTCATAGGAAGAATGCACCAAGTTGACGTCCCGAACGGGGCGGAACCCTTGTGATCACTGGGCTGAGTCCCCGGTCGGCCGGCTCACGCCACCCCGGCCACCCCGGACCCGTCACCCGAAAGTGAGTAACAGCGCTGTCGGACCCGCAGGGCACACTGGTCCCATGTCGTCGCGCCGCAGAACCTGCCCCGTGTGCCACCGCGAGATCGCCGTCGTCGCCGGCCGCTTCGCGCGCCACGACCCGCCCGGCGCACGGGAGAGCCAGGAGATGGTGTCCTGCGCGGGCTCCCGGCAGCACGCCCAGATCGGCGCGGCCCAGCCCACGCTGGACGGCTACGTCGTCCCCGACTTCCCCGGCCAGCTCCCGCTGTTCTGACACGGCCGCAGCCCCGCTGAAGCCGCCTCACCGGCACAGGCACACCGCGTTCCCGCCGGCGCCACAGCCCTGCTGAGGCTCCCTCAGTTCCCCGCGACCGCCTTCACTGCCACCGCCACCGGCACCGACCCCTCGATCAGCTCCAGCGTCAGCCCCGCCGTCGACGAGGACTCCACCAGCTCCGCCAGCACGGCCGCCACGTCGTCCCGCGCGACCGAGCCCCGCCCGGTGTGCGCCGCCAGCCTGACCAGCCCCGTGCCCGGCTCGTCCGTCAGCGAACCGGGGCGCAGGATCGTCCAGTCGAGGGCGTCCTGCGCGGTGACGTACGCGTCCGCCTCGCCCTTGGCCCGCAGGTACACGTCGAAGACCTCGGTGCCGGTCTTCTGGGGGTCCGCGCCCATCGAGGACACCACCACGAACCGCCGGACCCCGGCCCGCACCGCCGCGTCGGCGAACAGCACCGCCGCGCCCTTGTCCACCGTCTCCTTGCGCTCCGTACCGCTGCCCGGCCCGGCACCGGCCGCGAACACGGCGGCGTCGGCACCCCGCAGCGCCTCCGCGACCTCCTCCACCGACGCGGACTCCAGGTCCAGCAGGACCGGGTCGGCACCGGCCGCCCGCAGCTCCGCCGCCTGTTCCGGCTTGCGGATGATGCCCGCGACCTCGTCCCCGCGCGCCGAGAGCAGCCGCTCCAGCCGCAGTGCGATCTGACCATGACCTCCAGCGATGACAATGCGCATGGCTACGACCGTACGCCCGCCGGGACCCATCCGCCCCACGAGCCGGCCCCGCCCGGAGAACGTCCCCCCGAGGGACCACGGCGCACGACGGCAACCGGGGGCGCACACGACACCCACCCGTGCCACAGACGGGCCAACTCCCCGTGGAAAAAACGCTGTTACGACAACTTCTTGCGCCCCTGCCGGGGCAGCCCCAGCTCCGCCTCGGCCGCCGAGTTGCAGTACTCCCGCACCGCGCTGGTCCGGGCCACCACCCGCCCCCGGTGCACGACGATCCTGCTGTACGCCAGCGACAGCGCCCCTGCCAACTCCTCCCCGCGCACCGCCAGCAGCTCCGCCGGGAACCCCGCCTCCACCCGCACCTCCGGCAGCCCCAGCACCGCCCGCGCCGACGCGCTCACCGTGTCGTAGGCGTCGGCCGGACGCATCCCGTGGACCGACGCGAGGAGGTAAGCCGCCTCCAGGGGGTCGCCCCGGCCCACCGGGTTGGCCAGGTCCCGCAGGGCGCCGCCGCCCGCAGCGACCCGCACCCCGGCCGCGCGCAGCAGCCGTACCGGCGCGGTGCCCCGGCGGTCGGTGCCGGCGCAGCCGCCCTGGGGGAGGCAGACCACCGCGATCCCGGCGGCCGCCAGCCGGTCCGCGACCCGGTGCGCGGTCTCGGCGGGCAGCCGGGCGAGGGCCGCGCACGGGCCGAGCGCCACACCGGGCCGCAGGCCCCCCGCCATCGCCGCGAACCGCGACAGCCGGGCCGAGTCCGCCGCGTCGGTGTGCAGATCCACCGGGCAGCCCTGCTCGGCGGCCACCTCCAGCACCGCCTCCACGTAGCCGATGGGGTCGGGGTCCAGGTCGGGGCAGCCGCCCACCACGTCGGCGCCCATCTTCACCGCGTCCCGCAGCATCGCCAGACCGTCCGCACCGGCGACCCCGGTCAGCAGCCTCGGCATCGCCACCGTGGTCAGCTCCGCGAGCCCGCGCAGCGAACGGCGGGCCTGGAGCACCGCCCCCAGCGCGCCGAGCCCCTGCACATCGCCGATCCGCACCTGGGCCCGTACCGCCGTCGCGCCGTGGCCGAGCTGGAGCAGGGTCGCCTCGGTCACTCTGCGTGCCACGTCCTCGGGGGCGGCCGGAGGCGGGCCGGGGGCTTCGGCGGTGAGGCAGGTGTCGCCGTGGGCGTGCGGCTCGGCGGGGGCCGGGAGCAGCAGATAGCCGCGCAGGTCGACCCGCGGGGCGCCGGCACGGGCCGGGCCGCGGGCCAGGGTGCCCGCCGTGCCGACCGCCTCGATACGGCCGCCGCCCAGCCGTACGTCCACCGTCCGCCCGTCGGTCAGCCGCGCCCCGCACAGCACGAGGGCGCCCTGCTCGGGGGCGGGACTGGGCGGCCGGCTGTCGGTCATCGGACTCCTGAGGGCGGGGGACGCGGAGCAAGATCACGCAGAGTGTCCGAGGGTAGGGTCGGCGGCCGCGCGGACCGCGCAGGAGGGCAATAGTCGTACCGGCGTGGCACGGTCCCGGAGGGGCGTCAGGGGCTGGTGGGACGGCCCGCGATGGGCGCCCGGATACGGATTTGGGCGATCGGCGGCGGACCGTGTAATGTCTTCCTCGCTCGCCCCAATAGCTCAGTCGGCAGAGCGTCTCCATGGTAAGGAGAAGGTCAACGGTTCGATTCCGTTTTGGGGCTCTGGTGTGAGAGGTACCCGTCGCAAGGCGGGTTCCGATCTCATCAAAGCGGTGTAGCTCAGTCGGTAGAGCAAGCGGCTCATAATCGCTGTGTCACCGGTTCAAGTCCGGTCACCGCTACTGACAGTAGCCGATTGCGGGGTCGGTCCTTCGATCGGCTACTCTTACATGCGTTGAACTAGCCCATCCGTTCGTCCTAGGAGCACTCACGTGGCTGCCACCGACGTCCGCCCGAAGATCACGCTGGCCTGCGTGGAGTGCAAGGAGCGGAACTACATCACCAAGAAGAACCGGCGTAACAACCCGGACCGTCTTGAGATGAAGAAGCACTGCCCGCGTTGCAATGCGCACACCGCGCACCGCGAAACGCGATAAATCAGGCTCGTACTTGAGGCCGCCCCCAGCAGTATGGGGGGCGGCCTCAAGTCGTTTTCCCCACGCGTTTCCCACGCGTCACTCCGCTAGACCAGGAGGTACCGGGCCCATGGCGCTCGACCAGTCCTTCGTGGGGCGTACCTACCCGCCCACCGAGCCCTACGAGGTGGGCCGGGAGAAGATCCGCGAGTTCGCCGAGGCCGTCGGCGACACCAACCCGGCGTACCGCGACCCGGAGGCCGCCGAGGCGTACGGGCACGCCGATGTGATCGCCCCGCCGACCTTCGTGTTCTCCATCACCTTCCGCGCCGCCGGACAGGTCGTCGAGGACCCCCAGCTCGGCCTGGACTACAGCCGCGTGGTGCACGGCGACCAGAAGTTCGCCTACACGCGCCCGGTACGCGCCGGTGACCGGCTCACCGTGACCTCCACCATCGAGGCCATCAAGTCCATGGCGGGCAACGACATCCTGGACATCCGGGGCGAGGTGCACGACGCGTCCGGCGAACACGTGGTGACCGCCTGGACCAAGCTGGTGGCCCGCGCGGCCGAGGAGGTCTGAGCAGCGATGACCGCGAAGATCGCGTACGACGACGTCGAGGTCGGCACCGAACTCCCGGCGCAGACCTTCCCCGTGACCCGCGCCACCCTGGTGCGCTACGCGGGCGCCTCCGGGGACTTCAACCCCATCCACTGGAACGAGCGGTTCGCCAAGGAGGTGGGCCTGCCGGACGTCATCGCGCACGGCATGTTCACCATGGCCGAGGCCATCCGCGTCGTCACCGACTGGACCGGTGACCCGGCCGCCGTCGTGGAGTACGGCGTCCGCTTCACCAAGCCGGTCGTCGTGCCCGACGACGACAAGGGCGCGCTGATCGAGGTCTCGGCGAAGGTCGCGGCCAAGCTGGACGACAACACCGTCCGCGTCGACCTCACCGCGACCAGCGCCGGCCAGAAGGTGCTCGGCATGTCCCGGGCGGTCGTCCGGCTGGCCTGACGCACGGCGCCGCCTCACCGCGGCGGAAGTAAGGGGCGTCCGCAATGGCGGGCGCCCCTTACCGTTTCCCGCGTCTCGTAGTCTTGCCCCCGTGCACGTACTCCACGACGCCCCCCTGGCCCCGCTGACCACCTTCCGGCTGGGCGGTCCCGCGACCCGGCTGGTCACCGCCACCACCGACGCCGAGGTGATCGAAGCCGTCCGCGAGGCCGACGCCGACGGCACCCCGCTGCTGGTCATCGGCGGCGGCTCCAACCTGGTCATCGGCGACAAGGGCTTCGACGGCACCGCCCTGCGCATCGCCACCCGTGGCGTCGTACTGCGCGGCACCACCCTGGAACTGGCCGCCGGCGAGGTCTGGACCGACGCCGTCGCCCGCACCGTCGAGGCGGGGCTCGCCGGCATCGAGTGCCTGGCCGGCATCCCCGGCTCGGCGGGCGCCACCCCGATCCAGAACGTCGGCGCGTACGGCCAGGAGGTCTCCTCCACCATCACCGAGGTGACCGCCTACGACCGCCGCGCGGGCGAGACCGTCACGCTCACCGGCGAGGAGTGCGCCTTCTCCTACCGCCACAGCCGCTTCAAGGCCGACCCCGAGCGCTATGTCGTGCTCCGCGTCCGCTTCGAGTTGGAGGACGCGGCCGGCCTGTCGGCGCCGGTCCGGTACGCGGAGACCGCGCGCGTCCTCGGCGTCGAGCCCGGCGACCGGGTGTCGCTGGCCGACGCCCGCGAGACCGTGCTGAGGCTGCGCGCGGGCAAGGGCATGGTCCTCGACCCCGAGGACCATGACACCTGGTCCGCCGGGTCCTTCTTCACCAACCCGATCCTGGACGAGGAGCGGTTCGCCGCCTTCCGGGACCGGGTGCGCGAACACCTCGGCGCGGACGCCGTACCGCCCGCCTACCCGGCGGGGGAGGGGCTCACGAAGACCTCGGCGGCCTGGCTGATCGACAAGGCCGGCTTCACCAAGGGGTACGGCACCGGGCCCGCCCGTATCTCCACCAAGCACACCCTGGCCCTCACCAACCGGGGCGAGGCCACCACCGAGGATCTGCTGGCGCTGGCCCGCGAGGTCGTCGCCGGGGTCCGGGACGTGTTCGGCGTGACGCTGGTCAACGAGCCGGTGACCGTGGGCGTCAGCATCTAGTACGCCGACCGATAGCCCGGCCGATACCCCGACTGATACGCCGGCTAGTACGCCACCCCGACGCCCTGCCGGACCGTCGCCGGGTCATCGGTCGCCGCCAGCATCGCGTGCGCCACGTCCGCGCGGCCGATGGTCCGGCCGCCCCGCGGAAAGCCGCCGACCACCGTGCGGTAGCGGCCGGTCAGGGGCCGGTCCAGCAGGCGCGGCGGGCGTACCGAGGTCCACTCGGCGGTGCTGCGGGCCAGCTCCGCCTCCGTCTCGCGCAGGTCGGCGTAGACGTCCTTGAAGACGGCCGACACCACGGACCGCACCGCGCGGTCCAGGGCGCCGTCGTCCTCGGGGGCCGGGCCCACCGGGGCGGCGCTGACGATCACCAGCCGGCGCACGTCCTCCGCCGCCATCGCGGCCAGCACCGCGCGGGTCAGCCGGGCCGTGACGCCCGCGGCCTTGCGGGAGCGCGCCCCCAGCCCCGACAGGACCGCGTCCCGCCCCGCGACCGCCGCGCGCAGCGCCTCCGGGCCGGACATGTCGGCCCGGACCACGTGCAGCCGGTCCCCGGTGACGGTGAGCCGGGCGGGGTCCCGGACGACGGCCGTCACCTCGTGCCCCGTGTCCAGGGCCTGCCGGACGATCTCGCCCCCCACACCGCCGGTGGCGCCGAAAACGGTCAGCCTCATGCGCTCACCGGCTCGGTCAGCCACGCGTCGACGCCCGCCAGCAGACGTTCCTTCGTCTCGGTGGGCGCCGCCGAGCCGCGCACCGACTGCCGGGCCAGTTCGGCGAGTTCCGCGTCGGTGAAGCCGTGGTGGTGGCGGGCGATCTCGTACTGGGCGGCCAGCCGGGAGCCGAAGAGGAGGGGGTCGTCGGCGCCGAGGGCCAGCGGGACACCGCTCTCGAACAGAGTGCGCAGGGGGACGTCCTCGGGCTTCTCGTAGACGCCGAGCGCCACGTTGGAGGCCGGGCAGACCTCGCAGGTGACGCCCCGGTCCGCCAGCCGCTTCAGCAGGCGCGGGTCCTCCGCCGCGCGCACCCCGTGCCCGATTCGGGTGGCGTGCAGGTCGTCCAGGCAGTCCCGCACCGACGCCGGGCCGGTCAGCTCACCGCCGTGCGGCGCCGACAGCAGGCCGCCCTCGCGGGCGATGTGGAAGGCCCGGTCGAAGTCGCGGGCCATGCCCCGCCGCTCGTCGTTGGAGAGGCCGAAGCCGACGACGCCCCGGTCCGCGTACCGCACCGCCAGCCGGGCCAGGGTGCGGGCGTCCAGCGGGTGCTTCATCCGGTTCGCGGCCACCAGCACCCGCATCCCGAGCCCGGTCTCGCGGGAGGCGGTGTCCACCGCGTCCAGGATGATCTCCAGCGCCGGGATCAGCCCGCCCAGCCGGGGGGCGTACGAGGTCGGGTCGACCTGGATCTCCAGCCAGCCCGAGCCGTCCCGGACGTCCTCCTCGGCGGCCTCCCGCACCAGCCGCTGGATGTCCTCGGGTTCTCTCAGACACGAGCGCGCGGCGTCGTACAGCCGCTGGAAGCGGAACCAGCCGCGCTCGTCGGTGGCCCGCAGCTTGGGCGGTTCGCCGCTGGTCAGGGCCTCGGTCAGGGTCTCGGGCAGCCGTACGCCGTACTTGTCGGCCAGCTCCAGGACGGTGCCGGGGCGCATCGAGCCGGTGAAGTGCAGATGCAGATGGGCCTTGGGAAGCTCCGAGAGATCACGTACACGCTCCATCCAGAGATCCTGCCGCACCGGGGGGCCGCACCGGTAGCCGGTTCCCCTTCAGTGGTCATGCTCGTACACAGAAACGGGGTCCAGCCCACTCTCAAGAGCAGACCGGACCCCGCCGCACAGCGACCTCAGTCGCGGGCCTCCGCCAGCAGCTTCTGCATCCGGCTGACACCCTCGATCAGGTCCTCGTCACCCAGCGCGTAGGACAGCCGCAGGTAGCCCGGCGTGCCGAACGCCTCGCCGGGGACGACCGCGACCTCGGCCTCCTCCAGGATCAGCGCGGCCAGCTCGACCGTGGTCTCGGGCCGCTTGCCCCGGATCTCCTTGCCCAGCAGGTCCTTCACCGACGGGTAGACGTAGAAGGCGCCCTCGGGCTCCGGGCACAGCACGCCGTCGATCTCGTTCAGCATCCGCACGATCGTCCGGCGGCGCCGGTCGAACGCCTCGCGCATCTCCGCCACGGCCTTCAGGTCGCCGGAGACGGCGGCCAGCGCGGCGGCCTGCGCCACGTTGGAGACGTTGGAGGTGGCGTGCGACTGGAGGTTGGTCGCGGCCTTGACCACGTCCTTCGGGCCGATGACCCAGCCCACCCGCCAGCCGGTCATGGCGTACGTCTTGGCGACACCGTTGACCACGATGCACTTGTCCCGCAGCTCCGGCAGGATCGCCGGGAGCGAGGTGAAGGTGGCGTCGCCGTAGACCAGATGCTCGTAGATCTCGTCGGTCAGCACCCACAGGCCGTGCTCGACGGCCCAGCGGCCGATGGCCTCGGCCTCGGACTCGCTGTAGACCGCGCCGGTCGGGTTGGACGGCGAGACGAAGAGGACGACCTTCGTCTTCTCCGTGCGGGCCGCCTCCAACTGCTCGACGGTGACGCGGTAGCCGGTCGTCTCGTCGGCCACGACCTCCACCGGGACACCGCCCGCGAGCCGGATCGACTCCGGGTACGTGGTCCAGTACGGGGCCGGGACGATGACCTCGTCGCCCGGGTCGAGGATCGCGGCGAACGCCTCGTAGATGGCCTGCTTGCCGCCGTTGGTCACCAGGATCTGGGAGGCGTCGACCTCGTAGCCGGAGTCCCGCAGGGTCTTCGCGGCGATGGCCGCCTTCAGCTCCGGCAGGCCGCCGGCCGGGGTGTAGCGGTGGAACTTCGGGTTCCGGCAAGCCTCTACGGCCGCCTCGACGATGTAGTCCGGGGTCGGGAAGTCGGGTTCACCGGCGCCGAAGCCGATCACCGGACGCCCGGCGGCCTTGAGGGCCTTGGCCTTGGCGTCCACGGCGAGGGTGGCGGACTCGGAGATCGCGCCGACTCGGGCGGAGACCCGGCGCTCGGTGGGAGGGGTTGCAGCGCTCATACGCCCATCGTTCCAGACCGGAAACACGGCGGGCACACGGGTTTCACGGACTGAACAGCAACGGGCGGCCGGCGGAACAAGGGTCCGAATCCGGGCCGCGGCCTGGACGATCTTCCACTCCGGGCGTCCGGCCGGGCACTTTCTGTTCGACGCCGGGCCGTGGAGCACGTACACTCATGCCTCGTTGGCCTCCAGCAGCCACCGTGCGAGCGCTCTTGACCGGGCGGTCGGGCGGATGCGGTAGGTTGGGGGACACCAAAGGGTCGTAGCTCAATTGGTAGAGCACCGGTCTCCAAAACCGGCGGTTGGGGGTTCAAGTCCCTCCGGCCCTGCTACACACACCGCCAGGATGTGTGCGCATGTACGTACAGCAATGCACCGCCGTGCGGCTCTGAATTCACCGGGCGCGGCACGGCCACGATTCCGGGATCAGGTGAGGACGCATGACGGACGCCGTGGGCTCCATCGACACGCCTGACGCCCAGGACGAGCTGTCGGATGCCAAGAAGCCCCGCAAGGGCGGTAAGCGTGCCAAGAAGGGCCCGCTGAAGCGTCTTGCCACCTTCTACCGCCAGATCATCGCGGAACTCCGCAAGGTCGTCTGGCCGACCCGCAATCAGCTGACGTCGTACACGACCGTTGTGATCGTCTTCGTCGTCATCATGATTGGCTTGGTCACCGTGATTGACTATGGCCTCGACCACGCGGCCAAGTACGTCTTCGGCTGAGCCAAGAGCGAAGGGCGCCGTGGTACCGGCGCCTTTTTTCGCATGTTCCACCCCTATGTATCCAGGAAGAAGCAGCCATCGTGTCTGACCCGAACCTGAACGACGCCACCGAGCCTCGCCGTGAAACCGCCGAGGCGGTGGACGCCGAGCTCGACATCGTCGAGGGCGCGGACGAGCAGGACGAGTTCGAGGCTGCCGCCGAGGCCGAAGAGGATGTCGTCGAGACCGACGACTCCGCCGAGGACTCCGAGGACGACGGCGAGACCGTCGTCGAGGCCGAGGAGACCGTCGAGGCCGTCGAGGAAGAGCCCGCCGAGCCGGTCGACCCCATCGCCGCGCTCCGCGAGGAGCTGCGCACGCTGCCCGGCGAGTGGTACGTCATCCACACCTACGCGGGTTACGAGAACCGCGTGAAGACGAACCTGGAGCAGCGCGCCGTCTCGCTGAACGTCGAGGACTACATCTTCCAGGCCGAGGTGCCGCAGGAAGAGGTCGTCCAGATCAAGAACGGCGACCGCAAGACGATCAAGCAGAACAAGCTGCCGGGTTACGTCCTGGTCCGCATGGACCTGACGAACGAGTCCTGGGGCGTCGTCCGCAACACCCCCGGCGTCACCGGCTTCGTGGGCAACGCCTACGACCCGTACCCGCTGACCCTGGACGAGATCGTCAAGATGCTCGCCCCGGAGGCCGAGGAGAAGGCCGCCCGCGAGGCCGCCGAGGCCGAGGGCAAGCCCGCCCCGCAGCGCAAGGTCGAGGTCCAGGTCCTGGACTTCGAGGTCGGCGACTCGGTCACCGTCACCGACGGCCCCTTCGCCACCCTCCAGGCCACGATCAACGAGATCAACGCCGACTCGAAGAAGGTCAAGGGCCTCGTCGAGATCTTCGGCCGCGAGACCCCGGTCGAGCTGAGCTTCGACCAGATCCAGAAGAACTAGTTTTTCTGGGCACATGCTTCCGTGCAGGTCAGACCGGCTCTCGCAGCCGTTCTGACCTGCACGGTTTTTAGCCGCACATCTATACCCGCTATCGTTGTGCGGTATGCCTGCGTCCGGGTTGGTCCCCTTACGCGGGCAGGACCCGAATCGAAAGGACCCGGAGAGCTATGCCTCCCAAGAAGAAGAAGGTCACGGGGCTCATCAAGCTCCAGATCAACGCCGGTGCGGCGAACCCGGCCCCGCCGGTCGGCCCCGCGCTCGGTCAGCACGGCGTCAACATCATGGAGTTCTGCAAGGCCTACAACGCCGCGACCGAGTCGCAGCGTGGCTGGGTCATCCCGGTGGAGATCACGGTCTACGAGGACCGTTCCTTCACCTTCGTGACCAAGACCCCGCCGGCCGCGAAGATGATCCTCAAGGCCGCTGGTGTCGAGAAGGGCTCCGGCGAGCCGCACAAGACCAAGGTCGCGAAGATCACCGACGCGCAGGTCCGCGAGATCGCCACCACGAAGATGCCCGACCTCAACGCCAATGACCTGGACGCCGCGGCGAAGATCATCGCCGGTACCGCGCGCTCCATGGGCATCACGGTCGAGGGCTGAGCCCCACCTTCGTAGAACCCCGCGGCTGCCGAACGGGCGGTCGCACGTGGTAGGGCCTGCTCGGCCCGTACACCACGACTCCTTTTTCAGAACACACAGGAGCAAGTTGTGAGCAAGCGCAGCAAGGCTCTCCGCGCTGCGGACGCCAAGGTCGACCGGGAGAAGCTGTACGCCCCGCTCGAGGCCGTCCGTCTCGCCAAGGAGACCTCCACGACCAAGTTCGACGGCACCGTCGAGGTCGCCTTCCGCCTGGGTGTCGACCCGCGCAAGGCCGACCAGATGGTCCGCGGCACCGTGAACCTCCCGCACGGCACTGGTAAGACCGCTCGGGTCCTGGTCTTCGCGACCGGTGACCGTGCCGAGGCCGCGCGTGCCGCCGGCGCCGACATCGTCGGTGCCGACGAGCTGATCGACGAGGTGGCGAAGGGCCGTCTGGACTTCGACGCCGTCGTCGCCACCCCGGACCTCATGGGCAAGGTCGGCCGCCTCGGCCGCGTCCTCGGCCCGCGTGGTCTGATGCCGAACCCGAAGACCGGCACCGTGACCCCGGACGTGGCCAAGGCCGTGACCGAGATCAAGGGCGGCAAGATCGAGTTCCGCGTCGACAAGCACTCGAACCTGCACTTCATCATCGGCAAGACGTCGTTCGACGACGACAAGCTGGTGGAGAACTACGGCGCCGCGCTGGAGGAGATCCTCCGCCTGAAGCCGTCCGCCGCCAAGGGTCGCTACATCAAGAAGGCCGCCATCAGCACCACGATGGGCCCCGGCATCCTGGTGGACCAGAACCGCACCCGCAACCTCCTCGTCGAGGAGGACCCGGCCGCCGTCTGAGCCTTGGCTCACCGGCTAGCCGCGTCCGCGACGCGCACGCAGGTCGAGGACCCCGCACCCCTCACGGGTGCGGGGTCCTCCCCTTTTCCCCTTTTCCCCTTTTCCCCTTTTCTCCGTTTCCCGTCCCCTCCCGGCCGCGCCTCTCCCTGGGTTACGGTGCGGACAGGCGCGTACAGGGGTGGGGGAGCGGATGAGGAGCACGACCGTCCGCCGGGCGGGGTTCGCGGCGATGGCGCTCGCGCTCTCCACCCCGGCCGCGTGCGGCGACGCCCACGAGGACGGCAGGGCCCGCTCGCTGGCCGCCCTGCGCTCCGCCGAGCGGTCCACCGACCGCGCCGAGTCGGTCCGGGTGCGCTCCACGCTCGGCTACGGCAAGGCCCTCTCGCTGTCCTCCGACGGCGCCCTGCGCTGGCAGGACGGGGTCACCGGCCATCTCACCATCCGCTACACCGGCGGCGCCCTCGCGGCCGCGATGCGCAAGGCCGGCACCCCGTCCCTCGAAGCCCGCTATCTCCCGGACGCCTACTACGCGCGGATGAGCGACACCTTCGCGAAGCGGGCCGGCGGCAAGCACTGGATCAAGTACGCGTACGCCGACCTGGCGCGCGGCGGCGACGGCTTCGGGATGTACCTGAAGGACCAGATGCGCAACACCACCCCCAACCAGTCGGTGAAGATGCTGCTGGCCTCGGGGGACGTGCGCCGGGTCGGCGCCGAGCGGGTCGAGGGCGTCACCGCCACGCACTACCGGGGGCGGGTCCGGGTCGCCGACCTGGCGGGCCGGGACAGCGGGCTGAGCGCGCGCGAGCTGGCCGGGCTGAAGCGGCAGCTCGACCAGGCCGGGGTGAGCACGGAGACGGTCGACCTGTGGATCGACCACCGGAACCTGCTGGTCAAGAAGGTGGAGCGGGCCGACACCGCCCAGGGCAGCCTGGTCAGCACCGCCTACTATCGCGACTACGGCGTCCGTATCACCGCGGAGGCACCCCCCGCCTCCGACACCCGCGACTTCACGGAGCTGGCCCGCTCCCAGGGCGTCGCCAAAGGCCGCTGAACACCGGATTTGCCCGTCGGCGCCCGAGTCCCGTACTCTCATCGAGAAGCCAAAGACCGCTGGTCGTTGCCGCACGCTCACCTGAGGGTGTGGTGGCCGAAGGACCTACTGCAAAGTGGGCGACCCGCGCAGGTGTCAGTGGAAGAACTCCCGGAGCATACGCGCTCACGCGTAAGCGCCCGGTCGAGTCCGCCCCGAGCGCCTGCGCCGGGGCGTTTGTTTTTCCCAGTCTCCTCCTTCGGGTCCGCGCGGTCAGAATCACCCGGAAGGAGGCCGAGGCTCTATGGCGAGGCCCGACAAGGCTGCCGCAGTGTCCGAGTTGACGGAAGCGTTCCGCAACTCCACCGCTGCTGTGCTTACCGAGTACCGCGGTCTCACCGTGGCGCAGATCAAGACCCTGCGCCGGTCGCTCGGTGAGAACGCCAAGTACGCCGTGGTGAAGAACACGCTGACCAAGATTGCGGCCAACGAGGCCGGGATCACCACGCTGGACGACCTGTTCAACGGTCCGACGGCTGTCGCCTTCGTCACCGGTGACCCGGTGGAGTCGGCGAAGGGTCTCCGTGACTTCGCCAAGGACAACCCGAATCTCGTCATCAAGGGCGGTGTCCTTGACGGCAAGGCGCTGTCCGCCGACGAGATCAAGAAGCTTGCGGACCTCGAGTCCCGTGAGGTTCTGCTCAGCAAGCTGGCCGGTGCCTTCAAGGGCAAGCAGTCCCAGGCTGCTCAGCTCTTCCAGGCGCTGCCCTCGAAGCTCGTCCGCACCGTGGACGCGCTCCGTGCCAAGCAGGCCGAGCAGGGCGGTGCCGAGTAATTCGGCTCGCTTTCTGACCCTTGCCGCATGAGGCGGCCGGGGTCGCAGCGGGCCGACGTACGCCCGCCACATCCAGTACATACGGCACCCGCCGATCGAGTGGAAGGACCGCCATCATGGCGAAGCTCACCCAGGACGAGCTGCTTGCCCAGTTCGAGGAGATGACCCTCATCGAGCTCTCCGAGTTCGTGAAGGCCTTCGAGGAGAAGTTCGACGTCACCGCCGCCGCTGCGGTCGCCGTTGCCGGCCCGGCCGCCCCCGGCGCCCCGGCCGAGGCTGCCGAGGAGCAGGACGAGTTCGACGTCGTCCTCACCGGCGCCGGCGAGAAGAAGATCCAGGTCATCAAGGTCGTGCGCGAGCTGACCTCCCTGGGTCTGAAGGAGGCCAAGGACCTCGTCGACGGCACCCCGAAGCCGGTCCTCGAGAAGGTCACCAAGGAGGCCGCGGAGAAGGCTGCCGAGTCCCTCAAGGCCGCCGGCGCCTCCGTCGAGGTCAAGTAACACCTCACGGGGTTCCGCGAACCTCGCACGCGTGACCGCGGCCTGAAGAGGCTGTAACGCGAACGCACCGAAGAGCGATCATCCATCCGGGTGGTCGCTCTTCGGCGTATCCGAGGGGGGACCACGGTTGCCTTGCACTCGTCGTGGCGAGGGGTATGGTGATCTTCGTTGTGTCTCCGGAAGGCGCCGTTCCGGCTGGGGGGCCTTGACGAACCGCACGCAGCGCGCAATTCTCAGGACGCGTCGTCACAACGATCCGAATCCGAGGCATGGATCGGCGGCGAAGCGGGCAGGATCATCCTGCGTCGAGGGCAACGGGCCGAGGGCGTCGAAGACGAGGGCGTTGAGAAAAACGAGGGTCTCCGAAACCGGGACTGGACATCAGTGTGCCAAGTGGCTACACTGACCCTTTGCGCTGCCTGTTAGCTGTCCCCTGCCCGTCACCAGGGGTCTGCCCTCACTCGAGCACCGACGCCGAACTTCCCTGAGCTGGGGTTTCCCGTCGTGAGCCTGAGAGAGGGACCGGTACGCGCGTAGTGAGTCCGAGCCCTCGGAAGGACCCCCTCTTGGCCGCCTCGCGCACTGCCTCGACCGCGAATACGAACAACGGCGCCAGCACCGCCCCGCTGCGCATCTCCTTTGCAAAGATCAAGGAGCCCCTCGAGGTTCCGAACCTTCTTGCGCTCCAGACCGAGAGCTTCGACTGGCTGCTCGGCAACGACGCCTGGAAGGCTCGCGTCGAGAAGGCTCTCGAGAACGGTCAGGACGTTCCCACCAAGTCCGGTCTGGAGGAGATCTTCGAGGAGATCTCCCCGATCGAGGACTTCTCCGGGTCGATGTCGCTGACGTTCCGCGACCACCGCTTCGAGCCGCCGAAGAACTCCATCGACGAGTGCAAGGACCGCGACTTCACGTACGCCGCGCCGCTCTTCGTCACCGCCGAGTTCACCAACAACGAGACCGGCGAGATCAAGTCCCAGACCGTCTTCATGGGCGACTTCCCGCTCATGACGAACAAGGGCACCT
Organism: Streptomyces sp. NPDC018263; assembly: GCF_055562575.1. Classification (NCBI taxonomy): domain Bacteria; kingdom Bacillati; phylum Actinomycetota; class Actinomycetes; order Kitasatosporales; family Streptomycetaceae; genus Streptomyces; species Streptomyces sp. NPDC018263. The sequence goes on along the minus strand of NZ_JBVHFA010000001.1, from coordinate 926,759 downwards.
TCGTCATCAACGGCACCGAGCGTGTCGTGGTGTCGCAGCTCGTCCGCTCGCCGGGTGTCTACTTCGACTCCTCCATCGACAAGACGTCCGACAAGGACATCTTCTCCGCCAAGATCATCCCGTCCCGGGGTGCCTGGCTGGAGATGGAGATCGACAAGCGCGACATGGTCGGTGTCCGCATCGACCGCAAGCGCAAGCAGTCGGTCACCGTTCTGCTCAAGGCGCTCGGCTGGACGACCGAGCAGATCCTCGAGGAGTTCGGCGAGTACGAGTCCATGCGCGCCACCCTGGAGAAGGACCACACCCAGGGCCAGGACGACGCGCTGCTCGACATCTACCGCAAGCTGCGTCCGGGCGAGCCGCCGACCCGTGAGGCCGCGCAGACGCTGCTCGAGAACCTCTACTTCAACCCCAAGCGCTACGACCTCGCCAAGGTCGGCCGCTACAAGGTCAACAAGAAGCTCGGTGCCGACGCCCCGCTCAGCGAGGGTGTGCTGACCACCGAGGACGTCATCTCGACGATCAAGTACCTGGTCAAGCTGCACGCCGGCGAGACCGAGACGGTCGGCGACAGCGGTCAGTCGATCGTCGTCGAGACCGACGACATCGACCACTTCGGCAACCGCCGTCTGCGCAGCGTCGGTGAGCTGATCCAGAACCAGGTCCGTACGGGTCTCGCCCGTATGGAGCGGGTCGTGCGCGAGCGCATGACCACCCAGGACGTCGAGGCGATCACGCCGCAGACCCTGATCAACATCCGGCCGGTCGTCGCCTCCATCAAGGAGTTCTTCGGCACCAGCCAGTTGTCGCAGTTCATGGACCAGAACAACCCGCTGTCGGGTCTCACCCACAAGCGCCGTCTGTCGGCTCTTGGTCCGGGTGGTCTCTCCCGTGAGCGGGCCGGCTTCGAGGTCCGCGACGTGCACCCCTCGCACTACGGCCGCATGTGCCCGATCGAGACGCCCGAAGGCCCGAACATCGGTCTGATCGGCTCGCTCGCCTCCTACGGCCGGGTCAACGCGTTCGGTTTCGTCGAGACCCCGTACCGCAAGGTCGTCGACGGCCAGGTCACCGACGAGGTGGACTACCTGACCGCCGACGAGGAGGACCGCTTCGTCATCGCGCAGGCCAACGCCACGCTCAACGACGACATGCGGTTCGAGGAGGCCCGCGTCCTGGTCCGCCGTCGTGGCGGAGAGGTCGACTACGTCCCCGGTGACGACGTCGACTACATGGACGTGTCGCCGCGCCAGATGGTGTCCGTCGCCACCGCGATGATCCCGTTCCTCGAGCACGACGACGCCAACCGTGCCCTCATGGGCGCGAACATGATGCGCCAGGCCGTGCCGCTCATCAAGAGCGAGGCCCCGCTCGTCGGCACCGGCATGGAGTACCGCTCCGCCGTCGACGCCGGCGACGTGGTCAAGGCCGAGAAGGCGGGTGTGGTCCAGGAGGTCTCCGCGGACTACGTCACCACCGCCAACGACGACGGCACGTACATCACGTACCGCCTGCACAAGTTCTCGCGCTCCAACCAGGGCACGTCGGTCAACCAGAAGGTCATCGTCAACGAGGGCGACCGGATCATCGAAGGCCAGGTCCTGGCCGACGGTCCGGCCACCGAGAACGGCGAGATGGCCCTGGGCAAGAACCTGCTCGTGGCGTTCATGCCGTGGGAGGGTCACAACTACGAGGACGCGATCATCCTGTCGCAGCGCCTCGTGCAGGACGACGTCCTCTCCTCGATCCACATCGAGGAGCACGAGGTCGACGCCCGTGACACCAAGCTCGGCCCCGAGGAGATCACCCGGGACATCCCGAACGTCTCCGAGGAGGTCCTGGCCGACCTCGACGAGCGCGGCATCATCCGCATCGGCGCCGAGGTCACCGCGGGCGACATCCTCGTCGGCAAGGTCACGCCCAAGGGTGAGACCGAGCTGACGCCGGAGGAGCGCCTGCTGCGCGCCATCTTCGGTGAGAAGGCCCGCGAGGTCCGCGACACCTCCCTGAAGGTGCCGCACGGCGAGACCGGCAAGATCATCGGTGTCCGCGTCTTCGACCGCGAGGAGGGCGACGAGCTGCCCCCGGGCGTCAACCAGCTCGTCCGCGTCTACGTCGCGCAGAAGCGCAAGATCACCGATGGTGACAAGCTCGCCGGCCGTCACGGCAACAAGGGCGTCATCTCCAAGATCCTGCCGATCGAGGACATGCCGTTCCTGGAGGACGGCACCCCGGTCGACATCATCCTCAACCCGCTGGGTGTCCCGTCCCGAATGAACCCGGGACAGGTCCTGGAGATCCACCTCGGCTGGCTCGCCAGCCGCGGCTGGGACGTCTCCGGCCTCGCGGAGGACTGGGCCGAGCGCCTCCAGGCGATCGGCGCCGACCAGGTCGACCCCGGCACCAACGTCGCCACCCCGGTGTTCGACGGCGCGCGCGAGGACGAGCTGGCCGGCCTGCTCCAGCACACCATCCCCAACCGGGACGGTGAGCGCATGGTGCAGCCGACCGGCAAGGCCCGGCTGTTCGACGGCCGCTCCGGTGAGCCGTTCCCGGACCCGATCTCCATCGGGTACATGTACATCCTCAAGCTGCACCACCTGGTCGACGACAAGCTGCACGCCCGCTCGACCGGTCCGTACTCGATGATCACCCAGCAGCCGCTGGGTGGTAAGGCCCAGTTCGGTGGCCAGCGCTTCGGTGAGATGGAGGTGTGGGCGCTGGAGGCTTACGGCGCCGCCTACGCCCTCCAGGAGCTGCTGACCATCAAGTCCGACGACGTGACCGGCCGCGTGAAGGTCTACGAGGCCATCGTCAAGGGCGAGAACATCCCCGAGCCCGGCATCCCCGAGTCCTTCAAGGTGCTCATCAAGGAGATGCAGTCGCTCTGCCTCAACGTGGAGGTGCTGTCCAGCGACGGCATGTCCATCGAGATGCGCGACACCGACGAGGACGTCTTCCGCGCTGCGGAGGAGCTCGGCATCGACCTGTCCCGGCGCGAGCCGAGCAGCGTCGAAGAGGTCTGACGGGAGTCCGGCGGGGTCCTCTCCCCGAGGACCCCGCCGACCCCCAGGCCCCCGTTTCAGACCACAGACTTACGACACTGAGAGGGATTGACGCATAGTGCTCGACGTCAACTTCTTCGACGAGCTCCGGATCGGCCTGGCCACCGCGGATGACATCCGCCAGTGGAGCCACGGCGAGGTCAAGAAGCCCGAGACGATCAACTACCGCACCCTCAAGCCCGAGAAGGACGGACTCTTCTGCGAGAAGATCTTCGGTCCGACCCGGGACTGGGAGTGCTACTGCGGCAAGTACAAGCGTGTCCGCTTCAAGGGCATCATCTGTGAGCGCTGTGGCGTCGAGGTCACGCGCGCCAAGGTGCGCCGTGAGCGGATGGGCCACATCGAGCTCGCCGCTCCCGTCACCCACATCTGGTACTTCAAGGGCGTTCCGTCGCGGCTGGGCTACCTGCTCGACCTCGCCCCGAAGGACCTCGAGAAGGTCATCTACTTCGCCGCGTACATGATCACGTACGTGGACGAGGAGCGCCGTCAGCGCGACCTGCCGTCGCTGGAGGCCCACGTCTCCGTCGAGCGTCAGCAGATCGAGAACCGCCGCGACTCCGACCTGGAGGCCCGCGCCAAGAAGCTCGAGACCGACCTGGCCGAGCTGGAGGCCGAGGGCGCCAAGGCGGACGTGCGCCGCAAGGTGCGCGAGGGCGCCGAGCGCGAGATGAAGCAGCTCCGCGACCGCGCGCAGCGCGAGATCGACCGCCTCGACGAGGTGTGGAACCGCTTCAAGAACCTCAAGGTCCAGGACCTGGAGGGCGACGAGCTGCTCTACCGCGAGCTGCGTGACCGCTTCGGCACGTACTTCGACGGTTCGATGGGTGCCGCGGCGCTGCAGAAGCGCCTGGAGTCCTTCGACCTGGAGGAGGAGGCCGAGCGCCTCCGCGAGATCATCCGTACCGGCAAGGGCCAGAAGAAGACCCGTGCGCTCAAGCGCCTCAAGGTCGTCTCCGCGTTCCTGCAGACCTCCAACAGCCCCAAGGGCATGGTCCTGGACTGCGTCCCGGTCATCCCGCCGGACCTGCGTCCGATGGTGCAGCTCGACGGTGGCCGCTTCGCGACCTCCGACCTGAACGACCTGTACCGCCGTGTCATCAACCGCAACAACCGCCTGAAGCGGCTTCTCGACCTCGGCGCGCCCGAGATCATCGTGAACAACGAGAAGCGCATGCTCCAGGAGGCCGTGGACGCCCTCTTCGACAACGGTCGTCGTGGTCGCCCGGTCACCGGTCCCGGCAACCGCCCGCTGAAGTCCCTGAGCGACATGCTCAAGGGCAAGCAGGGTCGTTTCCGTCAGAACCTGCTCGGCAAGCGAGTCGACTACTCGGCGCGTTCCGTCATCGTCGTCGGCCCGCAGCTCAAGCTGCACCAGTGCGGTCTGCCCAAGGCGATGGCGCTGGAGCTGTTCAAGCCGTTCGTGATGAAGCGCCTGGTCGACCTGAACCACGCGCAGAACATCAAGAGCGCCAAGCGCATGGTGGAGCGCGGCCGCACGGTCGTGTACGACGTCCTCGAAGAGGTCATCGCCGAGCACCCGGTTCTGCTGAACCGTGCTCCCACCCTGCACCGCCTCGGCATCCAGGCCTTCGAGCCGCAGCTCGTCGAGGGCAAGGCCATCCAGATCCACCCGCTCGTCTGCACCGCGTTCAACGCGGACTTCGACGGTGACCAGATGGCCGTGCACCTGCCGCTCTCCGCGGAGGCGCAGGCCGAGGCCCGCATCCTGATGCTGTCCTCGAACAACATCCTCAAGCCCGCCGACGGCCGTCCGGTGACGATGCCGACCCAGGACATGGTCCTCGGTCTGTTCTTCCTCACCACCGACGGCGAACTCCGTGACACCAAGGGCGAGGGCCGCGCGTTCGGCTCCACGGCCGAGGCGACCATGGCGTTCGACGCCGGCGAGCTGGCCCTGCAGTCGCCGATCGACATCCGCTTCCCGGTGGGCACCATCCCGCCGCGTGGCTGGACGCCGCCGGCGCGCGAGGAGGGCGAGCCCGAGTGGCAGCAGGGGGACTCGTTCCGCCTGCGCACCACGCTGGGCCGCGCGCTCTTCAACGAGCTGCTGCCCGAGGACTACCCGTTCGTCGACTACTCGGTGGGCAAGAAGCAGCTCTCCGAGATCGTCAACGACCTGGCCGAGCGCTACCCCAAGGTCATCGTGGCGGCGACGCTCGACAACCTGAAGGCGGCGGGCTTCTACTGGGCGACCCGTTCCGGTGTCACCGTGGCCATCTCCGACGTCGTCGTTCCCGAGGCGAAGAAGGAGATCGTCAAGGGCTACGAGGCGCAGGACGAGAAGGTCCAGAAGCAGTACGAGCGCGGTCTGATCACCAAGGAAGAGCGCACTCAGGAGCTCATCAACATCTGGACCAAGGCGACCAACGAGGTCGCCGAGGCGATGAACGAGAACTTCCCCAAGACGAACCCCATCTTCATGATGGTTGACTCGGGTGCCCGAGGAAACATGATGCAGATGCGGCAGATCGCCGGTATGCGTGGTCTGGTGTCGAACGCCAAGAACGAGACCATCCCGCGTCCGATCAAGGCGTCCTTCCGTGAGGGCCTGTCCGTGCTGGAGTACTTCATCTCCACCCACGGTGCCCGTAAGGGTCTGGCGGACACCGCCCTGCGTACCGCCGACTCGGGTTACCTCACCCGTCGTCTGGTGGACGTCTCGCAGGACGTCATCATCCGCGAGGAGGACTGCGGCACCGAGCGCGGCCTCAAGCTGTCGATCGCCGAGCGCGGCGCCGACGGTGTGCTGCGCAAGGCGGACAACGTCGAGACGTCCGTGTACGCGCGCTGCCTCGCCGAGGACATCGTCGTCGACGGCAAGGTGCTCGCCCCGGCGGGCGTCGACCTCGGTGACGTCCTCATCGACCAGCTCGTCGCGGCCGGCGTCGAGGAGGTCAAGACCCGCTCGGTCCTGACCTGCGAGTCCGCCGTCGGCACCTGCGCGATGTGCTACGGCCGTTCGCTGGCCACCGGCAAGCTGGTCGACATCGGTGAGGCGGTCGGCATCATCGCCGCCCAGTCCATCGGTGAGCCCGGTACCCAGCTCACGATGCGTACCTTCCACACCGGTGGTGTGGCCGGTGACGACATCACCCAGGGTCTGCCCCGTGTGGTCGAGCTCTTCGAGGCCCGTACCCCGAAGGGTGTCGCCCCGATCTCCGAGGCTTCCGGCCGCGTGCGGATCGAGGAGACCGAGAAGACCAAGAAGCTCGTCGTGACCCCGGACGACGGCAGCGACGAGACGGCGTTCCCGATCTCCAAGCGCGCCAAGGTCCTGGTCCGTGACGGTGAGCACGTCGAGGTGGGCCAGCAGCTCACCGTGGGTGCCACCAACCCGCACGACGTGCTGCGCATCCTGGGTCAGCGTGCCGTCCAGGTCCACCTGGTCGGCGAGGTCCAGAAGGTCTACAACTCGCAGGGTGTGTCGATCCACGACAAGCACATCGAGATCATCATCCGGCAGATGCTCCGCCGCGTGACGATCATCGAGTCCGGCGACGCCGAGCTGCTGCCCGGCGAGCTGGTCGAGCGCTCGAAGTTCGAGACCGAGAACCGTCGTGTGGTCCAGGAGAACGGACACCCGGCCTCCGGCCGTCCGCAGCTCATGGGTATCACCAAGGCGTCGCTGGCGACCGAGTCGTGGCTGTCCGCGGCCTCCTTCCAGGAGACGACCAGGGTTCTGACGGACGCGGCGATCAACGCCAAGTCCGACTCCCTGATCGGCCTCAAGGAGAACGTCATCATCGGTAAGCTCATCCCGGCCGGTACGGGTCTGTCCCGCTACCGCAACATCCGGGTCGAGCCGACCGAGGAGGCCAAGGCCGCGATGTACTCGGCCGTCGGCTACGACGACATCGACTACTCGCCGTTCGGCGCCGGCTCCGGCCAGGCCGTTCCGCTGGAGGACTACGACTACGGTCCGTACAACCAGTAGGCGGGCAGCCGTGAGGCACGCTTGAACTGAAGGGCGGCATCCCCCTGGGGGTGCCGCCCTTCGGCGTTTTCCGCCCGCCCGGCGGACATTTGGGCGCATCATGGAAGAACCCCGGTCGGGGGTTCGGGAGGTGCTCCGTGTCGCATCCGTCGTCACAGCCGTCGTGGCAGCCGCCGCGCCCGCAGAACTGGCCCCCTGTGCCCTGGCCGGCGCCCCCCCAGGGGCCCGGCGGGGGAGCGGCGTTCATGCTCGCCTCGTACGCCGACCGGGACCGGGCGGTGGACGTACTGCGCGCCGGGTTCGCCGAAGGGCGGCTGGAGAAGGACGAGTTCGACCGCCGGGTGAGCCGGGTCCACGCGGCCCGTACGGTGGGGGAGCTGGCCCTGGTGGTGGCCGACCTGCCGCAGGGCCCGGCGCCGTATGCGGGGCCCGTGGCGGCCGTACCGCAGGTGTTCCTGGCCACACCGCGGCCGGCGCAGAACGGCAGGGCGGTCGGGTCCGCGGTGTGCGGGCTGCTGTGCCTGCTGACCGCGGGGCTCACCGGAATCCCGGCCGTGGTGCTCGGGCACACCGCCCGCGCGGAGATCCGGCGCACCGGCGAGGACGGTGACGGACTGGCCCTGACCGGCCTCGTTCTGGGCTGGCTGTCCGTCGGCGGGTGGGCGCTGTTCTGGCTGCTGCTGATCGCGGTGGACGTGCTGGACTGACGGCCGGGCCGGTGACAGCGGCGTGGCGCGGTGTGTGCGCTACGTGAAATCGAAGATCGTCGACGGCGTTGGGACTTGACATGCCCTGTCCGTCACGGGGGGCCGCCTCGCATTTGTTTTGACCGAAGTCCGTGCGATAGGTACGCTCAGACCTTGTGCCTGGGGTGTGCCCTGGCTCCCGTGTGTGCCACTCACCGCACGGCGAGCCGTCAGTGGCCACCGAAATCCGCGCTCTTCCCTTTGCGGCGGGAGTCCGCGGGTTCGACACACCCGACCGCGTGGGTCGGAAGTCGTTCCAGGTTAGCTTCACCATTCGGCACACAGAAACCGGAGAAGTAGTGCCTACGATCCAGCAGCTGGTCCGTAAGGGCCGGCAGGACAAGGTCGAGAAGAACAAGACGCCCGCACTCGAGGGTTCGCCCCAGCGTCGTGGCGTCTGCACGCGTGTGTTCACGACCACCCCGAAGAAGCCGAACTCGGCCCTGCGTAAGGTCGCGCGTGTGCGTCTGACCAGCGGCATCGAGGTCACGGCCTACATTCCGGGTGAGGGACACAACCTGCAGGAGCACTCCATCGTGCTCGTGCGCGGCGGCCGTGTGAAGGACCTGCCGGGTGTTCGCTACAAGATCATCCGCGGCTCGCTCGACACCCAGGGTGTCAAGAACCGCAAGCAGGCCCGCAGCCGCTACGGCGCCAAGAAGGAGAAGTAAGAATGCCTCGTAAGGGCCCCGCCCCGAAGCGCCCGGTCATCATCGACCCGGTCTACGGTTCTCCTCTGGTGACCTCCCTCATCAACAAGGTGCTGCTGAACGGCAAGCGCTCCACCGCCGAGCGCATCGTCTACGGCGCCATGGAGGGTCTGCGTGAGAAGACGGGCAACGACCCGATCATCACGCTGAAGCGCGCGCTGGAGAACATCAAGCCGACCCTCGAGGTCAAGTCCCGCCGCGTCGGCGGTGCGACGTACCAGGTGCCGATCGAGGTCAAGCCCGGTCGCGCCAACACGCTCGCGCTGCGCTGGCTCGTCGGTTACTCCCGCGCCCGTCGCGAGAAGACGATGACCGAGCGTCTGCTCAACGAGCTTCTCGACGCTTCGAACGGCCTCGGTGCGGCCGTCAAGAAGCGCGAGGACACGCACAAGATGGCCGAGTCCAACAAGGCCTTCGCGCACTACCGCTGGTAGTCGCTACCCACATCGAGACCGAGAGAAGACCGAAGCCTTATGGCTACCACTTCACTTGACCTGGCCAAGGTCCGCAACATCGGGATCATGGCCCACATCGACGCGGGCAAGACGACCACCACCGAGCGGATCCTGTTCTACACCGGTGTGTCGTACAAGATCGGTGAGGTCCACGACGGCGCCGCCACGATGGACTGGATGGAGCAGGAGCAGGAGCGTGGCATCACGATCACGTCCGCTGCGACCACCTGCCACTGGCCCCTCGAGGGCAGTGACTACACCATCAACATCATCGACACCCCGGGTCACGTCGACTTCACCGTCGAGGTGGAGCGTTCGCTCCGCGTCCTCGACGGCGCCGTGACGGTGTTCGACGGTGTGGCCGGTGTCGAGCCGCAGTCCGAGACGGTGTGGCGTCAGGCCGACCGTTACGGCGTGCCGCGCATCTGCTTCGTCAACAAGCTGGACCGTACCGGCGCCGAGTTCCACCGCTGCGTGGACATGATCAAGGACCGCCTCGGCGCGGTCCCGATCGTCATGCAGCTCCCGATCGGTGCCGAGATGGACTTCCAGGGCGTTGTGGACCTCGTCCGCATGAAGGCGCTCGTGTGGTCCGCCGAGGCGGCCAAGGGCGAGATGTACGACGTCGTCGACATCCCGGCCACGCACGTCGAGGCTGCCGAGGAGTACCGCGGCAAGCTGGTCGAGACCGTCGCCGAGCACGACGACGAGATCATGGAGCTCTTCCTGGAGGGCCAGGAGCCCACCGAGGAGCAGCTCTACGCCGCGATCCGCCGCATCACCATCGCGTCCGGCAAGTCCGAGGGCGTCACGGTCACCCCGGTGTTCTGTGGCACCGCGTTCAAGAACAAGGGCGTCCAGCCCCTGCTCGACGCGGTCGTGCGCTACCTGCCGACCCCGCTCGACGTCGAGGCCATCGAGGGTCACGACGTCAAGGACGCCGAGGTCGTCGTCAAGCGCAAGCCGTCCGACGACGAGCCGCTGTCCGCGCTCGCGTTCAAGATCATGAGCGACCCGCACCTGGGCAAGCTCACCTTCGTCCGGGTCTACTCGGGCCGCCTGGAGTCCGGCACCTCGGTGCTGAACTCCGTCAAGGGCAAGAAGGAGCGCATCGGCAAGATCTACCGCATGCACGCGAACAAGCGTGAGGAGATCGAGTCGGTGGGCGCCGGCGACATCGTCGCCGTCATGGGCCTGAAGCAGACCACCACCGGTGAGACGCTGTCCGACGACAAGAACCCGGTGATCCTGGAGTCCATGGACTTCCCGGCGCCGGTCATTCAGGTCGCCATCGAGCCCAAGTCCAAGGGTGACCAGGAGAAGCTGGGTGTCGCCATCCAGCGTCTCGCGGAGGAGGACCCCTCCTTCCAGGTCCACTCGGACGAGGAGACCGGCCAGACCATCATCGGCGGTATGGGCGAGCTGCACCTCGAGGTGCTGGTCGACCGCATGCGCCGTGAGTTCAAGGTCGAGGCGAACGTCGGCAAGCCGCAGGTGGCTTACCGCGAGACGATCCGCAAGGCCGTCGAGCGGCTCGACTACACCCACAAGAAGCAGACCGGTGGTACCGGTCAGTTCGCCAAGGTGCAGATCGCGATCGAGCCGATCGAGGGTGGCGACACCTCGTACGAGTTCGTGAACAAGGTCACCGGTGGCCGCATCCCGAAGGAGTACATCCCTTCGGTGGACGCCGGTGCGCAGGAGGCCATGCAGTTCGGCATCCTGGCCGGCTACGAGATGACGGGCGTCCGCGTCATTCTTCTCGACGGTGGCTACCACGAGGTCGACTCCTCCGAGCTCGCCTTCAAGATCGCCGGTTCGCAGGCCTTCAAGGAGGCCGCGCGCAAGGCTTCTCCCGTGCTCCTCGAGCCGATGATGGCCGTCGAGGTCACCACGCCCGAGGACTACATGGGTGAGGTCATCGGCGACATCAACTCCCGCCGTGGCCAGATCCAGGCCATGGAGGAGCGGGCCGGTGCCCGCGTCGTGAAGGGCCTCGTGCCCCTCTCGGAGATGTTCGGCTACGTCGGAGACCTCCGCAGCAAGACCTCGGGTCGCGCAAGCTACTCGATGCAGTTCGACTCCTACGCCGAGGTTCCCCGGAACGTCGCCGAGGAGATCATCGCGAAGGCCAAGGGCGAGTAACGCACCCCGTTTACACGCTTTAGGCTTGACACCGACCGCCGGGGTCGGACCACTCGGAAGGATCCCGGCGGGCGGCATCCCAGCAAAGATCACCTGGCGCCGATGAGTAAGGCGTACCAGAACCACTCCACAGGAGGACCCAGTGGCGAAGGCGAAGTTCGAGCGGACTAAGCCGCACGTCAACATCGGCACCATCGGTCACATCGACCACGGTAAGACGACCCTCACGGCCGCCATTACCAAGGTGCTGCACGACGCGTACCCGGACCTGAACGAGGCCTCGGCCTTCGACCAGATCGACAAGGCTCCCGAGGAGCGCCAGCGCGGTATCACGATCTCGATCGCGCACGTCGAGTACCAGACCGAGACGCGTCACTACGCCCACGTCGACTGCCCCGGTCACGCGGACTACATCAAGAACATGATCACCGGTGCCGCGCAGATGGACGGCGCGATCCTCGTGGTCGCCGCCACCGACGGCCCGATGCCGCAGACCAAGGAGCACGTGCTCCTGGCCCGCCAGGTCGGCGTTCCGTACATCGTCGTCGCCCTGAACAAGGCCGACATGGTGGACGACGAGGAGATCCTGGAGCTCGTCGAGCTCGAGGTCCGTGAGCTCCTCTCCGAGTACGAGTTCCCGGGCGACGACCTGCCGGTCGTCAAGGTCTCGGCGCTCAAGGCGCTCGAGGGCGACAAGGAGTGGGGCAACACCGTCCTCGAGCTCATGAAGGCCGTGGACGAGAACATCCCGCAGCCCGAGCGTGACGTCGACAAGCCGTTCCTGATGCCGATCGAGGACGTCTTCACGATCACCGGTCGTGGCACCGTCGTCACCGGTCGTATCGAGCGCGGTGTCCTCAAGGTCAACGAGACCGTCGACATCGTGGGCATCAAGCCGGAGAAGACCACCACCACGGTCACCGGCATCGAGATGTTCCGCAAGCTGCTCGACGAGGGCCAGGCCGGTGAGAACGTCGGTCTGCTGCTCCGCGGCATCAAGCGCGAGGACGTCGAGCGCGGCCAGGTCATCATCAAGCCCGGTTCGGTCACCCCGCACACCGAGTTCGAGGCCCAGGCCTACATCCTGTCCAAGGACGAGGGTGGCCGCCACACGCCGTTCTTCAACAACTACCGCCCGCAGTTCTACTTCCGCACCACGGACGTGACCGGCGTCGTGACCCTCCCCGAGGGCACCGAGATGGTCATGCCGGGCGACAACACTGAGATGACCGTTTCGCTCATCCAGCCCGTCGCCATGGAAGAGGGCCTGAAGTTCGCCATCCGCGAGGGTGGCCGCACGGTGGGCGCCGGCCAGGTCACCAAGATCGTCAAGTAAGTACTCCTTGCTTGAGGGTCCTTGACTGACCCAGAGAGGCCCGCACGACTTCGGTCGCGCGGGCCTCTTTGCTGTTGCGGGAGCGGGGCGCACAGCCACGCCCGGGCGCCCCGCGGGGCGTTGCGGCGCGGGCGAGGCCGGGGGAGGGGAGCCGGGGGCGTCGGAGGCCTGGGGAGGGGAGCCGGGGGCGTCGGCGGCCGCCGGGGCGCTGGACGAGCGCGCGGCGACTCTCCGGGCGCAGCAGATCGTGCATCAGGCGGTGGATGGCATGACGCCGCGGCCGAACGCTCCGGCGTACCGGGCTCCGGCCGGTGGGGGCCTGTGTGGCCGACGAGCGCAGTGCCGGCGGGCGGGTGCGGGTGCGGGTCAGGTATCAACTCACCGGTGTCTGCTGGACAAGGCCAAGGGTGAGGGGCTGGCAGCCATTTCCGTCACTTCGCCCTGCTTTGTGGCTGGTTCGGGTTCGTCCAACGGGAGTTGAGGGGAAGAGCCGGGGGCGGGGGGAGTTTGACCTGCGTCACTATCGGGGTAATCTACTCGGCTCGATTGGCCAGGGGGGTGGGCCATATGGCAGACTGTCGGAGTTGCTCGGTCGAGTGTTGATGCTGCGCGCCTCCCGCCGGGAGGACCGGAAGCGAGTCCCACAGTACTCGTCAACCCCCTGGGGTTGGACGTACGGGAATCTTCCGGGAAGCGTGGGCGCAATACCGACCAGGCGCCCGGTGGGCCTTCCGCCCCCGGCCCGCGGTTCCGGCAGGGCCGTGTGCATTCCCTGAAGGGGTGTTCCAGTGATGGGCATCCGCGTCAGCGGCAGTGCGACACGCCCGACCGCGTGGGTCGGAGAGAAGGCAGTGTGAAACCGCCGGGTTCCAGAGCGTGAGAGAAGACAGGACTACTGAGTAGCCATGGCGGGACAGAAGATCCGCATCCGGCTCAAGGCCTACGACCACGAGGTCATCGACTCCTCGGCGAAGAAGATCGTCGAGACGGTGACGCGCACTGGTGCGTCGGTCGCGGGCCCGGTGCCGCTGCCCACTGAGAAGAACGTGTACTGCGTCATCAAGTCGCCGCACAAGTACAAGGACTCGCGCGAGCACTTCGAGATGCGCACGCACAAGCGCCTGATCGACATCCTCGACCCGACGCCCAAGACCGTTGACTCCCTGATGCGACTCGACCTCCCGGCCGGTGTCGACATCGAGATCAAGCTCTAAGGGTCGGTGATCTGAGAATGGCTAAGCAGATCAAGGGCATCCTGGGCGAGAAGCTCGGCATGACGCAGGTGTGGGACGAGAACAACCGTGTTGTTCCGGTCACCGTCGTCAAGGCCGGCCCCAACGTCGTCACCCAGGTCCGTACGAACGACGTCGACGGCTACGAGTCGGTCCAGATCGCCTTCGGCGAGATCGACCCGCGCAAGGTGAACAAGCCCCTCAAGGGCCACTTCGCCAAGGCCGACGTCACCCCGCGCCGCCACCTGGTGGAGCTCCGCACCTCCGACGCCAGCGACTACACGCTGGGCCAGGAGATCACTGCCGAGGTCTTCGAGTCGGGCGTCAAGGTCGACGTCACCGCGAAGAGCAAGGGCAAGGGCTTCGCGGGTGTCATGAAGCGCCACAACTTCAAGGGTGGCAAGGCGTCCCACGGTGCCCACCGTGTGCACCGCATGCCCGGTTCCATCGGTGGCTGTGCCACCCCCGGTCGTGTCTTCAAGGGCATGCGCATGGCGGGTCGCATGGGCAACGAGCGGGTCACCACCCAGAACCTGACCGTTCACGCCGTTGACGCGGAGAAGGGCCTGCTCCTCATCAAGGGCGCGGTTCCTGGTCCGAACGGCGGCCTCGTCCTGGTCCGCACCGCGGCCAAGGGGGCCTGAGGACTATGAGCACCATTGACATTCTGTCGCCCTCCGGCGACAACGCCGGGACCGTAGAGCTCCCGGCCGAGATCTTCGACGTCGAGAAGATCAGCGTTCCGCTGCTTCACCAGGTCGTCGTCGCGCAGCTTGCCGCGGCCCGTCAGGGCACGCACAAGGTCAAGCGTCGTGGCGAGGTCCGCGGTGGTGGCCGCAAGCCGTACCGCCAGAAGGGCACCGGCCGCGCGCGCCAGGGTTCGACCCGTGCGCCGCAGTTCGCCGGCGGTGGCGTCGTCCACGGCCCCACGCCGCGTGACTACTCGCAGCGGACCCCCAAGAAGATGAAGGCCGCGGCCCTGCGCCACGCCCTCACCGACCGGGCCCGCAACGCTCGTATCCACGTCATCACCGGCGTGGTCGAGGGCGACACCCCCTCCACCAAGGCCGCGAAGAACTTCCTCGGCAAGGTCAGCGAGCGCAAGAACGTGCTCCTGGTCATCGAGCGTTCCGACGAGGCCGCGCTGCTTTCCGCGCGCAACCTGCCCCAGGTCCACATCCTGGAGCCGGGCCAGCTGAACACGTACGACGTTCTCGTCTCGGACGACGTGGTCTTCACCCAGGCCGCTTTCGAGTCCTTCGTGTCCGGCCCGAAGGCCAATGACACCGAAGGGAGCGAAGCCTGATGGCTACGCGCCACCCGAGCATCGCCTCGAAGGCCGCCAAGGCCGCCAAGGCCGCGCGCGTCGCCAAGGCGAAGCGTCACGCCACCGAGGGCAAGAACACCGTCGAGACCCCGCTGAGCAAGTCCTTCACGGACCCCCGTGACGTGCTGCTCAAGCCGGTCGTCTCGGAGAAGAGCTACGCGCTCCTCGACGAGGGCAAGTACACGTTCATCGTCGCCCCGAACGCCAACAAGACCCAGATCAAGCAGGCCGTCCAGGCGGTCTTCGACGTCAAGGTCACCGGGGTCAACACGATCAACCGCCAGGGCAAGCGCAAGCGCACGAAGACCGGTTTCGGTCAGCGTGCCGGCAGCAAGCGTGCGATCGTGACCCTCGCCGAGGGCGACCGTATCGACATCTTCGGCGGTCCGACCGCCTGACGGCGGTCTGGATCGTCCGATATCGGACGAGGACTGAGAAATGGGAATCCGCAAGTACAAGCCGACTACGCCGGGCCGTCGTGGCGCCAGCGTCGCCGACTTCGTCGAGGTCACGCGGTCCACGCCGGAGAAGTCGCTGGTCCGCCCGCTGCACAGCAAGGGCGGCCGTAACAACGCCGGTCGTGTGACCGTTCGCCACCAGGGTGGCGGACACAAGCGCGCCTACCGAGTGATCGACTTCCGTCGTCACGACAAGGACGGCGTGCCGGCGAAGGTCGCGCACATCGAGTACGACCCCAACCGCACCGCGCGCATCGCGCTGCTGCACTACGCGGACGGCGAGAAGCGCTACATCCTCGCCCCGCGCAACCTGCAGCAGGGTGACCGCGTCGAGAACGGTCCGGGCGCCGACATCAAGCCGGGCAACAACCTGGCGCTCCGCAACATCCCGGTCGGTACCACGATCCACGCGATCGAGCTCCGTCCCGGTGGCGGTGCCAAGTTCGCCCGCTCCGCCGGTGCGTCCGTGCAGCTCCTTGCGAAGGAGGGCTCCATGGCCCACCTCCGCATGCCGTCCGGCGAGATCCGTCTCGTCGACGTGCGCTGCCGCGCCACCGTCGGTGAGGTCGGCAACGCCGAGCAGAGCAACATCAACTGGGGTAAGGCCGGCCGTAAGCGGTGGCTGGGCGTTCGCCCGACCGTCCGTGGTGTGGTCATGAACCCGGTCGACCACCCGCACGGTGGTGGTGAGGGCCGGACCTCCGGTGGTCGCCACCCTGTGTCCCCGTGGGGCAAGAAGGAAGGCCGTACTCGTTCGCCCAAGAAGGCGTCGAACAAGTACATCGTCCGCCGCCGCAAGACGAACAAGAAGCGCTAAGGACGGGTTGAGATGCCTCGTAGCTTGAAGAAGGGGCCCTTCGTCGACGACCACCTGATCAAGAAGGTGGATGTCCAGAACGAAGCCGGCACCAAGAACGTCATCAAGACCTGGTCCCGTCGCTCGATGATCGTCCCGGCCATGCTCGGCCACACGATCGCGGTGCACAACGGCAAGACCCACATCCCGGTGTTCGTCACCGAGTCGATGGTCGGCCACAAGCTCGGCGAGTTCTCGCCGACTCGCACCTTCCGCGGCCACGTCAAGGACGACCGGAAGTCGAAGCGCCGCTAGTAGCGGATCGCATTCAGACACGTAAGTAACTGAGAGGGACAACCATGGAAGCCAGGGCCCAGGCGCGGTACATCCGCGTTACGCCCATGAAGGCCCGCCGCGTGGTGGACCTTATCCGTGGCATGGATGCCACGGAGGCTCAGGCTGTTCTGCGATTCGCTCCGCAGGCAGCCTCCGTGCCGGTCGGCAAGGTGCTCGACAGCGCCATCGCCAACGCCGCGCACAACTACGACCACACCGACGCCGACAGCCTCTTCATTTCCGAGGCCTACGTCGACGAGGGCCCGACCCTGAAGCGGTTCCGGCCGCGCGCCCAGGGCCGTGCCTACCGGATCCGCAAGCGGACCAGCCACATCACCGTGGTCGTCAGCAGCAAGGAAGGAACCCGGTAATGGGCCAGAAGGTAAACCCGCACGGGTTCCGGCTCGGTGTCACGACCGACTTCAAGTCGCGTTGGTACGCCGACAAGCTGTACAAGGACTACGTCAAGGAAGACGTGGCCATCCGTCGCATGCTGACGCAGGGCATGGAGCGCGCGGGCATCTCCAAGGTGGAGATCGAGCGCACCCGTGACCGTGTCCGCGTGGACATCCACACCGCGCGTCCGGGCATCGTCATCGGCCGCCGTGGTGCGGAGGCCGACAAGATCCGCGGTCAGCTCGAGAAGCTGACGGGCAAGCAGGTCCAGCTCAACATCCTCGAGGTCAAGAACCCCGAGACGGATGCTCAGCTCGTGGCCCAGGCCGTCGCCGAGCAGCTTTCCTCGCGTGTCTCCTTCCGCCGTGCCATGCGTAAGAGCATGCAGTCGGCGATGAAGGCCGGCGCCAAGGGCATCAAGATCCAGTGCGGTGGCCGCCTCGGCGGCGCCGAGATGTCCCGCTCGGAGTTCTACCGCGAGGGCCGTGTGCCCCTGCACACGCTCCGCGCGAACGTGGACTACGGCTTCTTCGAGGCCAAGACGACCTTCGGCCGCATCGGCGTGAAGGTCTGGATCTACAAGGGCGACGTCAAGAACATCGCCGAGGTCCGCGCCGAGAACGCTGCGGCCCGTGCGGGTAACCGCCCGGCCCGTGGCGGCGCCGACCGCCCGGCCCGTGGTGGCCGTGGCGGCGAGCGTGGTGGGCGCGGTCGCAAGCCGCAGCAGGCTGCCGGCGCCGAGGCCCCCAAGGCCGAGGCTCCCGCTGCCGCCGCTCCGGCTGAGAGCACCGGAACGGAGGCCTGACCGTCATGCTGATCCCCCGTAGGGTCAAGCACCGCAAGCAGCACCACCCGAAGCGCAGTGGTATGGCCAAGGGTGGCACGCAGGTCGCGTTCGGCGAGTACGGCATCCAGGCGCTGACCCCGGCGTATGTGACGAACCGTCAGATCGAAGCGGCTCGTATCGCCATGACCCGCCACATCAAGCGTGGCGGCAAGGTCTGGATCAACATCTACCCGGACCGTCCCCTCACCAAGAAGCCTGCCGAGACCCGCATGGGTTCCGGTAAGGGTTCCCCGGAGTGGTGGATCGCCAACGTCAAGCCCGGACGCGTCATGTTCGAGCTGTCGTACCCCAACGAGAAGATTGCGCGTGAGGCCCTCACTCGTGCGGCCCACAAGCTGCCGATGAAGTGCCGGATCGTCAAGCGCGAGGCAGGTGAAGCGTGATGTCGGCCGGTACCAAGGCGTCCGAGCTGCGCGAGCTGGGCAACGAGGAGCTTCTTGCGAAGCTCCGCGAGGCCAAGGAAGAGCTGTTCAATCTCCGCTTCCAGGCGGCGACTGGTCAGCTCGAGAACCACGGCCGTCTGAAGGCGGTCCGCAAGGACATCGCGCGGATCTACACCCTGATGCGCGAGCGTGAGCTGGGCATCGAGACGGTGGAGAACGCATGAGCGAGAAGAACGTGACTGAGAACGCAGAGGCCCGCGGCTTCCGCAAGACCCGTGAGGGTCTCGTCGTCAGCGACAAGATGGACAAGACCGTCGTCGTCGCCGTCGAGGACCGCGTGAAGCACGCGCTGTACGGCAAGGTCATCCGCCGTACGAACAAGCTCAAGGCTCACGACGAGCAGAACGCCGCCGGTGTCGGCGACCGTGTCCTCCTCGCGGAGACCCGGCCGCTGTCGTCGACGAAGCGCTGGCGCATCGTCGAGATCCTCGAGAAGGCCAAGTAATTCTTCCTGCGGGGAAAATCTCGCAGGACAGTTCCGCCAGGCTCGGTCGGGGCTCCCGTTCCTTCTAGGAACGAGACCCCGGCCGGGAACCGGCAGACAAACAGGAGATAGACGTGATCCAGCAGGAGTCGCGGCTGCGTGTCGCCGACAACACTGGTGCGAAGGAGATCCTTTGCATCCGTGTGCTCGGTGGCTCCGGTCGCCGCTACGCGGGCATCGGTGACGTCATCGTCGCCACCGTCAAGGACGCGATCCCCGGCGGCAACGTGAAGAAGGGTGACGTCATCAAGGCGGTCATCGTTCGCACCGTCAAGGAGCGCCGCCGTCCGGACGGCTCGTACATCCGCTTCGACGAGAACGCCGCTGTCATTCTCAAGAACGACGGCGACCCTCGCGGCACCCGTATCTTCGGCCCCGTCGGCCGTGAGCTGCGCGAGAAGAAGTTCATGAAGATCATCTCGCTCGCGCCGGAGGTGCTGTAAGCATGAAGATCAAGAAGGGCGACCTGGTCCAGGTCATCACCGGTAAGGACAAGGGCAAGCAGGGCAAGGTCATTGCCGCTTACCCGCGCGACGAGCGTGTCCTGGTCGAGGGTGTCAACCGGGTCAAGAAGCACACCAAGGCCGGCCCCACCGCCAGCGGTTCGCAGGCGGGCGGCATCGTCACGACCGAGGCGCCCATCCACGTCTCCAACGTCCAGCTGGTCGTTGAGAAGGATGGCAACAAGGTCGTCACGCGTGTCGGCTACCGCTTCGACGACGAAGGCAACAAGATCCGCGTTGCCAAGCGGACGGGTGAGGACATCTGATGGCTACCACCACCACTCCGCGTCTGAAGACGAAGTACCGCGAGGAGATCGCGGGCAAGCTGCGTGACGAGTTCAAGTACGAGAACGTCATGCAGATCCCCGGCCTCGTCAAGATCGTGGTCAACATGGGTGTGGGCGACGCCGCCCGCGACTCCAAGCTGATCGAGGGCGCCATCCGCGACCTCACCACGATCACCGGTCAGAAGCCGGCCGTCACCAAGGCCCGCAAGTCCATCGCGCAGTTCAAGCTGCGCGAGGGTCAGCCGATCGGTGCCCACGTCACGCTCCGTGGCGACCGCATGTGGGAGTTCCTGGACCGCACCCTGTCGCTGGCGCTCCCGCGCATCCGCGACTTCCGCGGCCTGTCCCCCAAGCAGTTCGACGGCCGTGGCAACTACACCTTCGGTCTCACGGAGCAGGTCATGTTCCACGAGATCGACCAGGACAAGATCGACCGCGTCCGGGGTATGGACATCACCGTGGTCACCACGGCGACCAACGACGCTGAGGGCCGCGCGCTCCTTCGTCACCTCGGCTTCCCGTTCAAGGAGGCGTGAGCGAGATGGCGAAGAAGGCTCTTATCGCTAAGGCTGCTCGCAAGCCCAAGTTCGGTGTGCGTGGCTACACGCGCTGCCAGCGCTGCGGCCGTCCGCACTCCGTGTACCGCAAGTTCGGCCTGTGCCGCGTGTGCCTTCGTGAGATGGCTCACCGTGGCGAGCTGCCGGGCGTGACCAAGAGCTCCTGGTAATCCCCTTAAACAGGGATTCCTGAAGCTCTCGGTAAGCAACTGGGTCGACAGGGGCCCGCCCCCACATGCCGTAGGCTTGCGGGGTCGGGCGTCTGTCGCGCCCGTACGACTTACTACGCCGTAGGTCCACCGCGCCGCACCCGTCCCGTCCCGGATCGGGGAGAGGGATGGCGCACCAGGAAACCCCGGCGAGAGAGGCCGAAGGCCAATTCATGACCATGACTGATCCGATCGCAGACATGCTTACGCGTCTGCGGAACGCGAACTCGGCATACCACGACTCCGTGACGATGCCGTCCTCGAAGATCAAGTCTCACATCGCAGAGATCCTCCAGCAGGAGGGCTTCATCACGGGCTGGAAGGTCGAGGACGCCGAAGTCGGCAAGAACCTCGTCCTGGAGCTGAAGTTCGGCCCCAACCGTGAGCGCTCCATCGCGGGGATCAAGCGCATCTCCAAGCCCGGTCTCCGGGTTTACGCGAAGTCCACCAACCTGCCGAAGGTGCTCGGCGGCCTGGGCGTGGCGATCATCTCCACGTCGCACGGTCTCCTCACCGACAAGCAGGCCGGCAAGAAGGGCGTGGGTGGGGAAGTCCTCGCCTACGTCTGGTAACGGAAGGGAA
This sequence comes from Streptomyces sp. NPDC018263, assembly GCF_055562575.1. NCBI lineage: Bacteria > Bacillati > Actinomycetota > Actinomycetes > Kitasatosporales > Streptomycetaceae > Streptomyces > Streptomyces sp. NPDC018263. Next base: position 905,887 of record NZ_JBVHFA010000001.1, on the reverse strand, counting down.
CGGAGGAAACAGCTATGTCGCGTATTGGCAAGCTCCCCATCACGGTTCCCGCCGGCGTGGACGTCACCATCGACGGCCGTACGGTCGCGGTCAAGGGCCCCAAGGGCTCGCTGACCCACACCGTCGTCGCGCCGATCGACATCGTCAGGGATGAGGACGGCACCCTCGCGGTGACCCGTCCCAACGACGAGCGTCAGAACAAGGCCCTGCACGGCCTGTCCCGCACGCTGGTGGCGAACATGATCACCGGCGTGACCCAGGGTTACGTGAAGAAGCTCGAGATCAGCGGTGTCGGTTACCGCGTCACGGCCAAGGGCTCGAACCTCGAGTTCGCGCTCGGCTACAGCCACCCGATCGTCGTCGAGGCGCCCGAGGGCATCACCTTCAAGGTGGAGAGCCCGACCCGCTTCCAGGTCGAGGGCATCGACAAGCAGAAGGTCGGCGAGGTTGCGGCCAACATCCGCAAGCTGCGCAAGCCCGACCCGTACAAGGCCAAGGGTGTCAAGTACGAGGGCGAAGTCATCCGCCGCAAGGTCGGAAAGGCGGGTAAGTAAGCCATGGCATACGGACAGAAGATCCTCAAGGGCGACGCCTACAAGCGCGCCGCGATCAAGCGCCGCCACATCCGGATTCGCAAGAACATCTCCGGTACGGCGGAGCGTCCGCGTCTGGTCGTGACCCGCTCCAACCGTCACATCGTGGCGCAGGTGATCGACGACCTCAAGGGCCACACCCTGGCCTCGGCGTCCACGCTGGACGCGTCGGTCCGGAGCGGCGAGGGCGACAAGTCCGCGCAGGCCAAGCAGGTCGGCGCCCTGGTCGCCGAGCGTGCCAAGGCCGCAGGCGTCGAGGCTGTCGTGTTCGACCGTGGTGGCAACCAGTACGCCGGGCGCATCGCCGCCCTGGCGGACGCCGCCCGCGAAGCCGGCCTGAAGTTCTAGGGCCGCCCGTCGCGTCAGCGACAAAATCGTTGGCGCGTAGCTAGCGGAAACAGAGAGAGGTAATTCCAATGGCTGGACCCCAGCGCCGCGGTGGCGGTGCCGGTGGCGGCGAGCGGCGGGACCGGAAGGGCCGTGACGGCGGCGCAGCCGCCGCCGAGAAGACCGCTTACGTTGAGCGCGTTGTCGCGATCAACCGTGTCGCCAAGGTTGTGAAGGGTGGTCGTCGCTTCAGCTTCACCGCGCTGGTCGTGGTGGGCGACGGTGACGGCACCGTGGGTGTCGGTTACGGCAAGGCCAAGGAGGTGCCGGCCGCCATCGCCAAGGGTGTTGAGGAGGCCAAGAAGCACTTCTTCAAGGTCCCCCGTATCCAGGGCACCATCCCTCACCCCATCCAGGGTGAGAAGGCTGCCGGCGTCGTGCTGCTCAAGCCCGCGTCCCCGGGTACCGGTGTTATCGCCGGTGGTCCGGTGCGTGCGGTGCTCGAGTGCGCCGGTATCCACGACATCCTGTCGAAGTCCCTGGGCTCCGACAACGCGATCAACATCGTGCACGCGACCGTGGCGGCCCTCAAGGGCCTGCAGCGTCCCGAGGAGGTCGCGGCCCGCCGCGGTCTGCCGCTCGAGGACGTCGCCCCCGCGGCTCTGCTGCGTGCGCGTGCCGGGGCTGGTGCGTAATGGCACAGCTCAAGATCACGCAGGTCAAGTCCTACATCGGCAGCAAGCAGAACCACCGTGACACCCTGCGTTCCCTTGGTCTCAAGGGGATCAACACGCAGGTCGTCAAGGAGGACCGCCCCGAGTTCCGCGGAATGGTGCACACCGTCCGCCACCTCGTGACGGTCGAGGAGGTCGACTGATCATGGCGGAGCAGAACCCGCTCAAGATCCACAACCTCCGTCCGGCCCCCGGCGCCAAGACCGCCAAGACCCGTGTGGGTCGTGGTGAGGCGTCGAAGGGTAAGACGGCCGGTCGTGGTACCAAGGGCACGAAGGCCCGTTACCAGGTTCCGGAGCGCTTCGAGGGTGGCCAGATGCCCCTCCACATGCGTCTCCCGAAGCTGAAGGGCTTCAAGAACCCGTTCAAGACCGAGTTCCAGGTCGTGAACCTCGAGAAGCTGGCCGCGCTCTACCCCGAGGGTGGCGAGGTCACCGTCGAGGGTCTGGTGGCCAAGGGTGCCGTTCGCAAGAACAGCCTCGTCAAGGTCCTGGGCCAGGGCGAGATCTCCGTGGCGCTGCAGGTGACGGTGGATGCCGTCTCCGGTTCCGCCAAGGAGAAGATCACCGCTGCCGGCGGTACGGTCACCGAGCTGGTCTGAGGCCCTCAAGGGTCCCTCAAGGTCTCTCGATGACGTAGACGATCCCGACCGGGGATACCCCACAATGGGGTATCCCCGGTTGGTCGTTCCTAGGGGAGCGGTGTCGCCGGTAAGGTGGCGTGCGCTGTTCTCTTCCACTTATTCGTCGAACCTCTAGACCGTCACCCTTGACGCAGTTGCGCGGGGGTCGCAGGAGGCACCGTGCTCACCGCGTTCGCCCGGGCGTTCAGGACGCCCGACCTGCGCAAGAAGCTGCTCTTCACGCTGGCCATCATCGTGGTCTACCGGGTCGGTACCCACATCCCGATCCCCGGCGTCAATTACAAGGCCGTCCAGACCTGCGTGACCGAGGCCTCCGGCAACCAGGGCCTCTTCGGACTGGTCAACATGTTCAGCGGCGGAGCCCTGCTCCAGATCACGATCTTCGCCCTCGGCATCATGCCGTACATCACGGCGAGCATCATCCTTCAGCTCCTCACCGTGGTGATCCCGCGGCTGGAGGCCCTCAAGAAGGAGGGGCAGTCCGGCACCGCGAAGATCACGCAGTACACCCGCTACCTGACCGTGGCGCTCGCCATCCTGCAGGGCACCGGCCTGGTGGCCACCGCCCGCAGCGGCGCGCTGTTCAGCGGCTGCACGGTCGCCGGGAACATCGTCCCGGACCAGGCGATCTTCACCACGATCACCATGGTGATCTGCATGACCGCCGGTACGGCGCTGGTGATGTGGCTCGGTGAGCTGATCACCGACCGCGGCATCGGCAACGGCATGTCGATCCTGATGTTCATCTCGATCGCCGCGACCTTCCCGTCCGCGCTGTGGGCCATCAAGAAGCAGGGCACGCTGGCCGGCGGCTGGATCGAGTTCGGCACCGTCATCCTGGTCGGCCTGGTGATGGTCGCGCTCGTGGTCTTCGTGGAGCAGGCCCAGCGCCGCATCCCGGTGCAGTACGCGAAGCGCATGATCGGCCGCCGGTCCTACGGGGGTACGTCGACGTACATCCCGCTGAAGGTCAACCAGGCCGGTGTGATCCCGGTCATCTTCGCCTCGTCGCTGCTCTACATCCCGGCGCTGATCGCGCAGTTCGCCGGCGGCGACTCGGGCTGGAAGCGCTGGATCACGGCGAACCTGACCAAGGGCGACCACCCGATCTACATCTCGCTGTACTTCCTTCTCATCGTGTTCTTCGCGTTCTTCTACGTGGCGATCTCCTTCAACCCCGAGGAAGTCGCCGACAACATGAAGAAGTATGGTGGCTTCATTCCGGGTATCCGGGCAGGCCGGCCGACCGCTGAGTACCTCAGTTACGTACTCAACCGGATCACCTGGCCGGGCTCGCTGTATCTGGGTCTGATCGCTCTCGTACCGACGATGGCGTTGGTGGGCTTCGGAGCAAGTCAGAACTTCCCCTTCGGCGGGACCAGCATCCTGATCATCGTGGGTGTCGGACTCGAGACGGTGAAGCAGATCGAGAGCCAGCTCCAGCAGCGCAATTACGAAGGGTTCCTCCGCTGATGCGTATCGTCCTCGTCGGGCCGCCGGGTGCCGGTAAGGGAACGCAAGCCGTCCGTCTCGCCGAGACGCTGGCCGTCCCGCACATCTCCACGGGCGACCTTTTCCGCGCCAACATCTCTCGGCAGACGGAGCTGGGCAAGCTGGCCAAGTCCTACATGGACGCGGGCAACCTCGTACCGGACGAGGTCACCATCGCCATGGCCAAGGACCGCATGGAGCAGCCGGACGCCGAGAACGGCTTCCTGCTCGACGGCTTCCCGCGCAACGTCTCCCAGGCCCAGGCGCTGGACGAGCTGCTCCAGAGCGAGGGCATCAAGCTGGACGCCGTCCTGGACCTGGAGGTCCCGGAGGAAGAGGTCGTCAAGCGGATCGCCGGCCGGCGCATCTGCCGCAACGACTCCTCGCACGTCTTCCATGTGACGTACAGCCCGCCGAAGAAGGAGGGCGTCTGCGACGTCTGCGGCGGCGAGCTGTACCAGCGTGACGACGACTCCGAGGACACCGTCCGCAAGCGGCTCGAGGTCTACCACACGCAGACCGAGCCGATCATCGACTACTACAAGGCGCAGGGGCTCGTCGTGACGATCTCCTCGCTGGGCCCGGTGGACGAGATCACCAAGCGGGCGCTGGAGGCACTCAAGCGCGAGAAGGCCGGCAGCGAGTAAGACCCCCGGTCCTTCCGGCCGCGGTGCCCGACCCGGGCGCCGCGGCCGTAGTGTTGTGCAGGTAACCCAGTCGGTGACGAGTGACGGAGAGCGCAGGCCCCCCATGGTGCAGATCAAGACCCCCGAGCAGATCGCGAAGATGCGGGCGGCGGGCCTGGTCGTCGCCGCGATCCACGCGGCCACCCGCGAGGCGGCGGTGCCCGGCGCGACCACCAAGGACCTGGACGACGTGGCGCGCAAGGTGCTGGACGAGCACGGCGCGAAGTCGAACTTCCTCGGGTACGGCGGTTTCCCCGCGACCATCTGCACGTCGGTCAACGACGTGGTGGTGCACGGCATCCCCTCCGAGAGCGTCGTGCTGAACGACGGCGACATCATCTCCATCGACTGCGGCGCGATCGTGGACGGCTGGCACGGTGACGCGGCCTACACCGCCTTCGTCGGCTCGGGGCACGCCCCGGAGCTGGTCGAGCTGTCGCGGGTGACCGAGGAATCGATGTGGGCCGGGATCGCTGCGATGAAGCTGGGCAACCGGCTGGTCGACATCTCCCGCGCGATCGAGACGTACATCCGCCGGCAGCCGAAGCCGGGCGGCGGCAAGTACGGCATCGTCGAGGACTACGGCGGCCACGGCATCGGCACCGAGATGCACATGGACCCGCACCTGCTGAACTACGTCGAGCGGCGCCGGGGCAAGGGCCCCAAGCTGGTCCCCGGCTTCTGCCTCGCCATCGAGCCCATGGTCTCCCTCGGCACCCCCCGCACGAAGGTCCTCGAGGACGACTGGACGGTCATCACCACCGACGGCACCTGGTCCTCCCACTGGGAACACTCAGTGGCCCTGACCGAACAGGGCCCCCTGGTCCTCACAGCCCCGGACGGCGGCAAGGCCAAGCTGGCCGAGTACGGCGTCACGGCCGCTCCTGATCCGCTCGCATAACGATCAGTGGTATGGGGCAGAATTCTTCGATTCGTTTTTCCGGGTGTGCTGACGTAGACTGACTCGTCGGCTCTCGTGCACCCGCATGTCCGCATGCGCCCGTAAGGGAAAAGCAGGGGAGTCGATCAAGGTAGTCGATTCGAAGGGCGAAGCGTGGCCAAGAAGCAAGGTGCCATCGAGATCGAGGGCACTGTCGTCGAGTCTCTGCCGAACGCCATGTTCAAGGTCGAGCTCCAGAACGGCCACCAGGTCCTGGCACACATCAGCGGCAAGATGCGTATGCACTACATCCGTATCCTCCCTGACGACCGGGTCGTGGTGGAGCTGTCTCCGTACGACCTGACGCGTGGCCGGATCGTCTACCGGTACAAGTAGATCTTGCCCGCATCCCGGCTCCGCCGGGGTGGTGGCACTGACCCGGAGAACCTCACCCCATGAAGGTCAAGCCGAGCGTCAAGAAGATCTGCGACAAGTGCAGGGTGATCCGCCGTCACGGCCGGGTCATGGTCATCTGCGACAACCCGCGCCACAAGCAGCGCCAGGGCTGACGCACGGCCGAACCCTCTGCACTCATCGCAGGGATTCGCGCGACGCGAGCTGAATTTGTTCATACGCAGAGCCCGAGCCAACCAGCTCGACACCCTCGGTCGGAGGCCGAGGACCCGGTTCGTACCTCGTACGGCGGCCGGGAACCGGTTCTGTGGAAGACCTCCGAAGAATCACCAGGAGCCATTGAATGGCACGCGTTTCCGGTGTTGACATCCCGCGCGAAAAGCGTGTGGAGGTCGCCCTCACCTACGTGTTCGGCATCGGCCGGACCCTCTCCCAGGAGACGCTGGCTGCGACCGGCGTCGACCCGAACACCCGCGTCCGCGACCTGAGCGAAGAGCAGCTCGTCGCGATCCGCGAGTACGTGGACAGCAACATCAAGACCGAGGGTGACCTCCGTCGCGAGATCCAGGCCGACATCCGCCGCAAGGTCGAGATCGGTTGCTACCAGGGTCTCCGTCACCGTCGCGGCCTGCCCGTCCGCGGTCAGCGCACCAGCACCAACGCCCGCACCCGCAAGGGCCCGCGTCGCGCCATCGCCGGCAAGAAGAAGCCGGGCAAGAAGTAGTCCTCAGCGGACAACGCTTCATCAGCGGTCTTCGCTGTAGGACCGACCACCTCCCCGTAGGAGTTTGTAGATGCCCCCCAAGGGACGTCAGGGCGCTGCCAAGAAGGTGCGCCGCAAGGAAAAGAAGAACGTCGCTCACGGCCACGCGCACATCAAGAGCACGTTCAACAACACGATCGTCTCGATCACGGACCCGTCCGGCAACGTGATCTCCTGGGCCTCCGCCGGCCACGTCGGCTTCAAGGGTTCCCGGAAGTCGACGCCGTTCGCCGCGCAGATGGCCGCCGAGTCGGCTGCCCGCCGCGCCCAGGAGCACGGCATGCGCAAGGTCGACGTGTTCGTCAAGGGTCCGGGTTCCGGTCGTGAGACCGCGATCCGCTCCCTGCAGGCCACGGGCCTCGAGGTCGGCTCCATCCAGGACGTCACCCCGACCCCGCACAACGGCTGCCGCCCGCCGAAGCGCCGCCGCGTCTGATCCGGGGCGGCGCGCTTCCCCGCAGCAGCGGGGGTGATCCGCGCCGCCGCGTCTGACGCACAGCGCTCCGCTGGTTTCGCGGGTCCGGGCGGTACGGCTCTTTCGGGCCGTGCCGCCCGTACCCTTGCAGTACTGAGTCGGGCGTCAAATAGCGGGCGCCCCTGACTGAAGGATTCACACATGCTGATCGCTCAGCGTCCCTCGTTGACCGAAGAGGTCGTCGACGAGTTCCGCTCCCGGTTCGTGATCGAGCCGCTGGAGCCGGGCTTCGGTTACACCCTCGGCAACTCCCTGCGCCGTACCCTCCTCTCCTCGATCCCCGGTGCCGCTGTCACCAGCATCCGGATCGACGGTGTCCTGCACGAGTTCACCACCGTGCCGGGCGTCAAGGAGGACGTCACCGACCTGATCCTCAACATCAAGCAGCTCGTGGTCTCCTCGGAGCACGACGAGCCGGTCGTGATGTACCTGCGCAAGCAGGGCCCGGGTCTGGTCACCGCCGCCGACATCGCGCCCCCGGCCGGTGTCGAGGTGCACAACCCCGACCTCGTCCTCGCCACGCTCAACGGCAAGGGCAAGCTGGAGATGGAGCTGACCGTCGAGCGCGGTCGCGGCTACGTCTCCGCCGTGCAGAACAAGCAGGTGGGCCAGGAGATCGGCCGTATCCCGGTCGACTCCATCTACTCGCCGGTTCTCAAGGTCACGTACAAGGTCGAGGCCACGCGTGTCGAGCAGCGCACCGACTTCGACAAGCTGATCGTCGACGTCGAGACCAAGCAGGCGATGCGTCCCCGTGACGCCATGGCCTCCGCCGGCAAGACCCTGGTCGAGCTGTTCGGTCTCGCCCGCGAGCTGAACATCGACGCCGAGGGCATCGACATGGGCCCGTCCCCCACGGACGCCGCCCTGGCCGCCGACCTGGCTCTTCCCATCGAGGAGCTGGAGCTGACCGTCCGGTCGTACAACTGCCTCAAGCGTGAGGGCATCCACTCCGTGGGTGAGCTGGTCGCCCGCTCCGAGGCCGACCTGCTCGACATCCGCAACTTCGGTGCGAAGTCGATCGACGAGGTCAAGGCGAAGCTGGCCGGTATGGGCCTCGCGCTCAAGGACTCGCCTCCCGGCTTCGACCCGACCGCCGCGGCCGACGCCTTCGGTGCGGACGACGACGCGGACGCGGGTTTCGTGGAGACCGAGCAGTACTGAGTCGGCTGCCGGTCCGTTGTGGCTGGTCGCGCAGTTCCCCGCGCCCCTATGGGGCGCGGACCACTCCGGGCATCTGAAAAGACGCCCGGATCTCCGAAGGGCAACCGCTCGCTCGGATACTGACTCCGGTACCTGACACGGCCGGGGCAGACACTTAGGAGAAACATCATGCCGAAGCCCTCCAAGGGTGCCCGTCTGGGCGGCAGCGCCGCGCACGAGAAGCTGCTCCTCGCGAACCTCGCGAAGAGCCTCTTCGAGCACGGCCGTATCACCACCACCGAGGCGAAGGCGCGCCGTCTGCGCCCGTACGCCGAGCGTCTGGTCACCAAGGCGAAGAAGGGCGACCTTCACAACCGCCGTCAGGTGCTCCAGGTGATCACGGACAAGAGCGTCGTCCACACGCTCTTCGCCGAGATCGGCCCGCGCTACGAGAACCGCCCCGGTGGTTACACCCGCATCACCAAGATCGGTAACCGCCGTGGCGACAACGCGCCCATGGCTGTCATCGAGCTGGTCGAGGCGCTGACCGTCGCGCAGCAGGCCACCGGTGAGGCCGAGGCCGCCACCAAGCGTGCGGTCAAGGAGTCCGAGGAGGCGAAGGTCGAGCAGACCGAGGCCACCGAGGCTCCCGCCGAGCCCGCCGCGGAAGCGGCTGACGAAAGCGGCAAGGACGCCTGAGGCTGACGCCCAAGAAGCGGGTCCGTCCCTACGGGGGCGGGCCCGCTTTCTTGTTTTGAGAGGATTCCCGCGTGAGTGACGAAGCACAGCCCGGCCATGTCCGTATCCGCCTCGACCTGTCCTACGACGGCACCGACTTCCACGGGTGGGCCAAGCAGGCCGGCGGCCGGCGGACGGTGCAGGGCGAGATCGAGGACGCCCTGCGCACGGTGACCCGGTCGAAGGAGACGTACGAGCTGACCGTGGCCGGGCGGACGGACGCCGGGGTGCACGCGCGCGGCCAGGTCGCCCATGTCGACCTGCCCGAGCCGGTGTGGGCCGAGCACCGGGAGAAGCTCCTGAAGCGGCTCGCGGGCCGGCTGTCCAAGGACGTGCGGGTCTGGTCCCTGACCGAGGCACCGCCCGGCTTCAACGCCCGTTTCTCCGCCGTCTGGCGGCGCTACGCGTACCGCGTCACCGACAACCCCGGTGGTGTCGACCCGCTGCTGCGCAACCATGTCCTGTGGCACGACTGGCCGTTGGACGTGGACGCGATGAACGAGGCGGCCCGCGCCCTGCTGGGCGAGCACGACTTCGCGGCGTACTGCAAGAAGCGCGAGGGCGCGACCACCATCCGCACCCTCCAGGAGCTGAGCCTGGTGCGCGGTGCGGACGGTGTGATCACCGCCACCGTCCGCGCGGACGCCTTCTGCCACAACATGGTGCGCTCGCTGATCGGCGCCCTGCTGTTCACCGGTGACGGGCACCGGGGGCCGGAGTGGCCGGGGAAGGTGCTCCGCGCCGGGGTGCGGGACTCCGCCGTGCATGTGGTGCGGCCGCACGGGCTGACGCTGGAGGAGGTCGGCTACCCCGCCGACGAGCTGCTGGCCGCCCGGAACAAGGAGGCGCGCAACCGGCGCTCGCTGCCGTCGGCGGGCTGCTGCTGAGCCGGGGGGCGCCTACTGGCTGGCGGCCGCCGACGCCTGGGCCTCGCCGCGCCGCCGGATCTGGCGGAAGGAGAACTGGGCCAGGTCGTTGCCGGCCGCGAACACCTTGGTGTCCTTGGTCGTCACGTCCCTGCCGTCGGTGAACCCGGCGATCGTGAAGTAGGCGTACCGGCCGAGGGTGTTGGTGGTGGAGCGGCAGATCGCGGAGTCGCAGAACGCCTTGACGCCCTTGCCGGGCAGTGCGGCGACGATGCTCCTCTTGTCGGCGCGGTCCTTGAAGCGCTGGGCGTCGGTGTCGTTGTCGAAGACGGCGACGCCCACGGTGACGGCCACGCCGTCCTTCTGGTAGCTGACCCGCATCAGGCGGGTGCACTTCCCCGCGGCGAGCGCCTTGGCCAGGGTGCCGCCGGCGCCGGTCGCGCAGTTCTTGCTGTCGCTGGTGGCGCCCTTCTTGTACACCGTCTCGCCCATGGTGAGCTGGGTGCCGGGGAACAGGGTCTCCGGGCTCAGCGGGGCGGTGTCCTTGTTGGCGCTGGCTATGAAGTCCTTCGGGTCCAGCGGCGGTGGCGCGCTGGTCGGGGCGAAGGAGGGGGCCGTGGTCGCCGTGCCGCCCGGCAGGGACGCGGTCGCGGGCAGGCTGGAGGGACCGCCCGCCCGGCTGTCGCCGCCCGTGTTCGACACGGCCATGGCGACGGCGGTGCCTATCGCGCCCGTGGCGAGCACGCCGCCCGCGACGAGCAGCACCTTGCGACGCTTCTTACGGTTCTCCGAGGCGTCCGCGAGTGCGGCCCAGTCCGGGGTTCCGTCGTCGTCGCCGCTCTTCCACGGCTGCTGGGATTGTGGTGTCCAGGGGTCCCACTGAGACTGGGGACCCCCCTGCCCGTAACTCATGGGGCGCATCTTAGAGGGGGGCGCGCGGTCCCGGCGTGCCCGCGGGGAGCGGGCCCGGAGGCGATACGGGGACCTTCGGCGCACGGGGGAACATTGCGGCCGGGAGGATTTCCGGCAAGCTCGTTTTGACCCGTCCGGGGGCGGCCTAGTAACCTGGCTCCTCGTTGTGTATTGGCTTGCTCATTCTCACGGGACGGGCCCTTACACCGGTCCACCGGGCCGATGACCAGCGATCTGCACGCGGTTGCGTCACCGCAGTGCGATCGAGGCTGTCGTGATCGTTTCGGTGACCTGTTCAGGACCATTCACTCGAAGCGAAGGCTACGAACCGTGCGTACGTACAGCCCCAAGCCCGGCGATGTGACGCGCCAGTGGTACGTCATCGACGCTCAGGACATCGTCCTGGGTCGTCTCGCCACCACCGCCGCGACCCTCCTCCGGGGCAAGCACAAGCCGATCTACGCGCCGCATGTCGACACCGGTGACTTCGTCATCGTCATCAACGCCGACAAGGTGCACCTGTCCGGCAACAAGCGGACCCAGAAGATGGCTTACCGCCACTCCGGCTACCCGGGTGGTCTGCGCTCCGTCCGTTACGACGAGCTGCTGGACAAGAACCCCGAGAAGGCCGTCGAGAAGGCCGTCAAGGGCATGCTCCCCAAGAACACCCTCGGCCGTCAGATGCTCTCGAAGCTGAAGGTCTACAAGGGCGACCAGCACCCGCACGCTGCCCAGCAGCCGGTGCCGTTCGAGATCACCCAGGTCGCGCAGTAATTCCGGCCACCCTTTAAGACTGAAGAGAATCTGAGGAGAATCGTGGCCGAGACCACCCCCGAGCAGCCGCTCGAAGAGACCGAGCTCGTCGACATCGAGAGCTACACCACCGAGACCGAGCTCCCCGTCGAGGGCGAGTACACCTCGGAGTCCCTCGCGTCCCGCTTCGGTGAGCCCCAGCCGGCCGCCGGCCTGGGCCGTCGCAAGAACGCCATCGCCCGCGTCCGGATCGTTCCGGGCACCGGCAAGTGGAAGATCAACGGTCGCACCCTCGAGGACTACTTCCCGAACAAGGTGCACCAGCAGGAAGTCAACGAGCCCTTCAAGGTGCTCGAGCTCGAGGGCCGTTACGACGTCGTCGCCCGCATCGCGGGTGGCGGTGTCTCCGGTCAGGCCGGTGCGCTCCGTCTCGGTGTCGCCCGTGCGCTGAACGAGGCGGACGTCGACAACAACCGCGGCGCCCTGAAGAAGGCCGGGTTCCTCAAGCGTGACGACCGTGCGGTCGAGCGCAAGAAGGCCGGTCTCAAGAAGGCCCGCAAGGCTCCGCAGTACAGCAAGCGCTAAACAGCGGCGCTTCGCGCGTACTCCGAACGCCCCGGCGGCACGCCCTGTGTGCCGTCGGGGCGTTCGTTTATCTCCGCCAAGGGCGTATAACGACACAAGACGCTCAAAGGCTTGTGTGATCGGATGCTCGGGCGCATGCCATGATTCCTGGCAGCAGTGACGCTTTCTCGGGAGGACAAGTGGGACGACTCTTCGGTACCGACGGCGTGCGTGGCGTCGCCAACGCGGACCTGACGGCCGAGATGGCGCTCGGCCTGTCCGTCGCGGCGGCGCACGTGCTGGCCGAGGCGGGCACGTTCGAGGGACACCGGCCGACCGCCGTGGTGGGCCGTGATCCGCGCGCGTCCGGGGAGTTCCTGGAAGCCGCCGTCGTCGCGGGCCTCGCCAGCGCGGGCGTGGACGTGCTCCGCGTCGGTGTGCTGCCCACCCCCGCCGTCGCCCACCTGACCGGCGCGCTCGGCGCCGACCTCGGTGTGATGCTGTCCGCCAGCCACAACGCGATGCCGGACAACGGCATCAAGTTCTTCGCCCGCGGCGGCCACAAGCTCGCGGACGAGCTGGAGGGCCGGATCGAGGGCGTCTACGAGTCGCACCGCCACGGCGAGCCCTGGGAGCGCCCCACCGGCGCCGGGGTCGGCCGGGTCCGCGACTACGAGGCGGGCTTCGAGACCTATGTCACCCACCTGCTGTCGGTGCTGCCCAACCGGCTCGACGGGCTGAAGATCGTCCTGGACGAGGCGCACGGCGCGGCCGCCGGTGTCTCCCCGGAGGCGTTCTCCCGCGCCGGGGCGACCGTCGTCACCATCGGTGCCGAGCCGGACGGCCTCAACATCAACGACGGCTGCGGTTCGACCCACCTCGGTCTGCTGAAGGCCGCCGTGCTGGAGCACGGCGCGGACCTCGGCATCGCGCACGACGGTGACGCCGACCGCTGCCTGGCCGTGGACCACACCGGCGAGGAGGTCGACGGCGACCAGATCCTCGCCGTGCTCGCGCTGGCGATGCGGGAGCGCTCCACGCTGTCCTCCGACACCGTCGTGGCCACCGTCATGTCCAACCTGGGCTTCAAGCTCGCCATGGAGCGGGCCGGCATCCGCCTGGTGCAGACGGCCGTGGGCGACCGGTACGTGCTGGAGGAGATGAAGGAGCACGGCTACGCCCTCGGCGGCGAGCAGTCCGGGCACGTCATCGTCCTGGACCACGCCACCACCGGCGACGGCACGCTGACCGGCCTGCTGCTGGCGGCGCGGGTCGCCCAGACCGGCCGCGCGCTGCGTGAGCTGGCGTCGGTGATGGTCCGGCTGCCGCAGGTCCTGATCAACGTCCCCGACGTGGACCGCTCGCGGGTGGGCACCTCGGCCGACCTCGCGGCCGCCGTGGGCGAGGCCGAGCGTGAACTCGGTCAGACCGGGCGGGTGTTGCTGCGTCCCTCGGGCACCGAGCCGCTGGTCCGCGTGATGGTGGAGGCCGCCGACATCGACCAGGCCCGCACGGTCGCCGGGCGACTGGCGGACGCGGTCAAGTCGGCGCTGGGCTAGGCGGTTTCGGCCTGCGGGCCGTCCGTACCCTGCCCGCTCCGCGTGCCCTGCCCGCTCCGCTTGGCCTTCCTGCCCTTCCTGGCCCAGAACGCCTTCTGGGCCAGGAGGGTGAGCACGCCCGCGACCACGATGCCGAACAGGTTCAGCAGCAGTTGCTCGCTGGAGCCGACGGTCTGCGTGGTGTCCCCGTAGGCGAGGGCCACGGCGGCGTTGGCGGCGGCCGGGACGGTGGTGACCGAGATGGCCACGCCGACCAGGGCGCCGGACTTGGCCGAGGTCAGCGACAGGGTGCCCGCGGCGCCCGCGAGCAGCGCCACGATGAACGAGAAGGGGTCCGGCGCGTACACGAAGCCGGTGTTGGGCCGGTCGCCCTCCAGCTTGGCCTCGCTGAACTGCCCGGCGGCGTCCATCAGCACGCTGAATCCGACGGTGAGCGCCATGGCCACGGCGAAGCCGACGACCAGCGCCACCAGCGAGCGGGCCGCCAGCCGGGGTTTCCTGCGCACCAGCGCGGTACTGATCCCCGCCAGCGGCCCGAACTCCGGGCCCACCGCCATCGCGCCCACGATCAGCACCGCGTTGTCCAGCACCACACCACAGGCCGCGATCATCGTGGCGATGGCGAGGAAGGCGACGTAGGTCACCGAGAGGGTGGACTCCTCGTGGGTCTCCTCGACCAGGTGCTCCCACAGCACGGCGTCCGCGGCCTCACCGGGCGCGTCCTTCTCGGCCTGCTCGGCGCGCCGGGACAGCGACAGGTCGATGTCGTCCGCGGCGATCGAGCCGGTGCGGTCGATGCCGAGCGCCTGGAGCCGGGAGAGCAGGCCGTCGGCCGCCTCCCGTGCCACGTCGCACGTCACCACGTCCCCGGCCGGGTCGCGGGCGGCGCCGGGCAGCACCACGAGGTGGACGGCGCCGACCGTGGACTCGATCAGGCGCACCACCTCGTCCGTGCGGTCGGCCGGGACGATCAGACGCAAGTGCAGCATGCGCCCATCCAACCCCCTCCGCGCTACAGCTTGCGCAGGCGCAGCCGCTGCACGGTGTGATCGGGTCCCTTGCGGAGCTGGAGGGTGGCCCGGCCGCGGGTGGGGGCGATGTTCTCGGTCAGGTTGGGCTTGTTGATGGTCCGCCACAGCATGCGCGCGTAGTCCACCGCCTCCTCCTCGGAGACCTGGGTGTACTTGCGGAAGTACGAGGACGGGTTCTGGAACGCGGTCTGGCGCAGCTTCTTGAACCGCTCCAGGTACCAGCGCTCGATGTCCTCGCCGCTGGCGTCGACGTACACGCTGAAGTCGAAGTAGTCCGCCAGGCCGACGCGGGTACGGCCGTCGCTGCCGGGCAGGGCGGGCTGGAGGACGTTGAGGCCCTCGACGATGAGGATGTCCGGGCGGCGCACGGTGAGGCGCTCGCCGGGGACGATGTCGTAGATCAGGTGGGAGTAGACCGGTGCGGTGACCTCGTCCTTGCCGGCCTTGATGTCGGCGACGAAGCGGGTCAGGGCGCGGCGGTCGTAGGACTCGGGGAAGCCCTTGCGGGACATCAGCCCGCGGGCCTGGAGTTCCCTGGTGGGCAGCAGGAAACCGTCGGTGGTGACCAGCTCCACGCGGGGGTGCTCGGGCCAGCGGGAGAGCAGGGCCTGGAGCAGGCGGGCCACGGTGGACTTGCCGACGGCCACCGAGCCGGCCACGCCTATGACGAAGGGGGTGCCGGACTGGGAGCCCTTCTCGCCCAGGAAGGTGTTCAGGGCGCCTCTGAGGCCGTCGGTGGCGCCGACGTAGAGGTTGAGCAGCCGGGAGAGCGGGAGGTAGATGTCCCGCACCTCGTCGAGGTCGATGACGTCGCCGAGGCCGCGCAGCTTCTCCACCTCCTCGGCGGTGAGCGGCTGCGGCGTCTTGTCGCGCAGCGCGCTCCATTCGGCGCGGGTGAGATCGACGTAGGGAGTCGCCTCCGGCCTGTGCCGGTGGGCGCTCCGGGGCATCGCGGAGACCGGTGAGATCACATTCCATTGTTAACGCTGTTTGAACGACGGCGGGCGTGGGGTGCGTCACGCGGGCCCGCGCGGAGCCCCGGTGCCCAAGCTGGGCTGACCGGTGAGGGAGTTGTTCTGGAACAGCAGGGCAACTTTTCTCCCGCCCACGTGTCATGTGAACGTAAGTTCGCACAGCACGAACGCAGAGACCGGCACTGAAACGGTGGATGGATGATCCAGAGGGAAGACACGGCCGTGGCCGTCACGGCCGATGAGCGACGCGTGGAGGAGGCTGTCCCCGTCCACCTCCCGGTGTCACAGGCACCCTCGGAGCCGAAGGAGGCCGCGCCCAGCACTCGCGGGAAGGGCCAGCGGCTGGCCGCGCTCGACGGGCTGCGGTTCCTGGCGGCCGTCGCGGTGGTGCTCTTCCACTTCACCGGCCAGGTACCCGGGACGATGGAGCACATATGGGGGCGCCCCTATCAGGCGATCTTCCCCGACTCGCACCGCTACCTGGCCTTCGGCCGGCTCGGTGTCGACCTGTTCTTCCTGATCAGCGGCTTCGTGATCTGCATGAGCGCCTGGGGCCGGTCGCCGCGGGACTTCTTCATCTCCCGCGTCACCCGGCTGTACCCGATGTACTGGATCGGCGTGCTGGTGTCGGCGGCGGTCATCTACGCGTTCGACACCCCTCTGGGGCACCCCAACCCGCGGGTGGTCTTCGCGAACCTCACCATGCTCCAGAAGCCGCTCGGCGTGGACGACCTCGACTCGGTGTACTGGACGCTCT
This sequence comes from Streptomyces sp. NPDC018263, assembly GCF_055562575.1. Taxonomy (NCBI): domain Bacteria; kingdom Bacillati; phylum Actinomycetota; class Actinomycetes; order Kitasatosporales; family Streptomycetaceae; genus Streptomyces; species Streptomyces sp. NPDC018263. The sequence goes on along the minus strand of NZ_JBVHFA010000001.1, from coordinate 889,584 downwards.
GGCCCGAGCTCTGCTTCTACCTGACGTTCTCGATCGTGGTGTGGAAGGGCCTCACCTACACGCGAGTGGCGGTCTTCTGCGGCATCTGGACGGTCGCTGCGGTGCTCGCGCCCGCCGCCCACCTTCCGCTGCTGACGGTGCTGGTCAACCCGGTCTCCGCGCCGTTCTTCATCGCGGGCATGGCCTTCTACCTGATGTACCGGTTCCGGGCGACCCCGCTGCTGTGGGGAATCGTCCTCATGTCGTGGCTGCTCTCCATGCACTTCATCCTCGCCCCGCACGGCGGCCGCATCGCCTGGGACCTGTGGCACCCGTGGCGTGGCTGGCTGGTGCTGACGATCACGGGCTTCTACGCGCTGATCGCCGTGATCGCGCTGGGCTGGACCAGCCGCATCCAGTGGCGGTGGCTGAGCGTCGCGGGGACTCTGACCTTCCCGCTGTATCTGCTGCACGACGCGCTCGGCGTGAGCGTCATCAACCACTTCGGCGACCGGGTCGAGCCCCGTGTCCTGGTGATCTCCACGATGGCCGCGCTGATCCTGCTGGCCTATGTGGTGCACCGGCTCGTCGAGCGTCCCGTCGCGCTGTACATGCGGCGCTGGCTGAACAGCGCCTCCTTCGGCTTGGAGACCCCGGCGCTGCGCAGGCGCTGAGCAGGTGAGGGCCGGGCGCCGCGTGGGCAGACTGTCCACGCGGCGCCTCTCCTTTTGCCCGCTCAGGGCTTCGTACCGGGGTGAAAATTTCCGAATCCGGGCACGCGGAAGCGGTTTTCGATCGCTGACGGACCGTAGGCTGCGGCACATGTGCGGAATCGTGGGATACGTAGGGGCGCAGTCGGCGCTCGATGTGGTGATGGCCGGGCTGAAGCGGCTGGAGTACCGGGGCTACGACTCCGCCGGTGTCGCGGTGCTCGCGGACGGTGGCCTGGCCACGGCGAAGCGGGCCGGGAAGCTGGTCAACCTGGAGAAGGAGCTGGGCGAACACCCGCTCCCGGCCGGTGCCACCGGCATCGGGCACACCCGCTGGGCCACCCACGGCGGCCCGACGGACGTCAACGCCCACCCGCATCTGGACAACGCGGGCCGGGTCGCGGTCGTGCACAACGGCATCATCGAGAACTTCGCCGTACTGCGCGCCGAACTCGCCGAGCGCGGCCACGACCTGGTCTCCGAGACGGACACCGAGGTGGTCGCGCACCTGCTGGCGGAGGAGTTCTCCGCGAGCGCCGACCTCGCGGAGGCGATGCGGCTGGTGTGCCGCCGGCTGGAGGGCGCGTTCACGCTCGTCGCCGTGCACGCCGACGAGCCGGACGTGGTGGTGGGCGCCCGCCGCAACTCCCCGCTGGTGGTGGGTGTCGGCGAGGGCGAGACGTTCCTCGCCTCCGACGTCGCCGCGTTCATCGCGCACACCCGCGAGGCGATCGAGCTGGGCCAGGACCAGGTGGTCGAGCTGCGCCGCGACGGCGTCACGGTCACCGGCTTCGACGGCAGCCCCGCCGACGTCCGCGCCTACCACGTCGACTGGGACGCCTCGGCCGCCGAGAAGGGCGGCTACGACTACTTCATGCTCAAGGAGATCGCCGAGCAGCCCAAGGCCGTCGCGGACACCCTCCTCGGCCGCATCGACCCCTCCGGCTCGCTCACCCTGGACGAGGTGCGGATCGGCGCGGCCGAGCTGCGCGAGGTCGACAAGGTCGTCATCGTCGCCTGCGGCACCGCCTTCCACGCCGGGCTGATCGCCAAGTACGCCATCGAGCACTGGACCCGCATCCCCTGCGAGGTCGAGCTGGCCAGCGAGTTCCGTTACCGGGACCCCATCCTGGACGGCCGTTCGCTGGTCATCGCCATCTCCCAGTCCGGCGAGACCATGGACACCCTGATGGCGCTCCGGCACGCCCGCGAGCAGGGCTCCAAGGTGCTGGCCATCTGCAACACCAACGGCTCGACCATCCCGCGCGAGTCCGACGCCGTGCTCTACACGCACGCGGGCCCCGAGGTCGCCGTCGCCTCCACCAAGGCGTTCCTGACCCAGTTGGTCGCCTGCTACCTCGTCGCCCTCTACCTGGGCCAGGTGCGCGGCACCAAGTGGGGCGACGAGATCCGGGACGTCATCCGCGACCTCTCCCGCATCTCCGGCGCGGTCGACCGCGTCCTGGAGACCATGGAGCCGGTACGGGAGCTCGCCCGCTCCCTGGCGGAGAAGAACACGGTCCTCTTCCTCGGCCGCCACGTGGGCTACCCCGTCGCCCTGGAAGGCGCCCTCAAGCTCAAGGAACTCGCCTACATGCACGCCGAGGGCTTCGCGGCCGGCGAGCTGAAGCACGGCCCGATCGCGCTGATCGAGCAGGACGTGCCGGTCGTCGTCATCGTGCCCTCCCCGCGTGGCCGCTCGGTGCTGCACGACAAGATCGTCTCCAACATCCAGGAGATCCGCGCCCGCGGCGCCCGCACCATCGTCATCGCCGAGGAGGGCGACGAGGCGGTCGTCCCCTACGCCGACCATCTGATCCGCGTCCCGGCCACGCCGACGCTGCTCCAGCCGATGGTGTCCGCCGTGCCGCTCCAGGTGTTCGCCTGCGAACTGGCCACCGCGCGCGGCAACGAGGTGGACCAGCCGAGGAACCTGGCGAAGTCGGTGACGGTCGAGTAGGGCGGCGGCCGTAGGCTCCCGGCATGAGCATCATCGGGGTCGGGATCGACGTGGCCGAGATCGACCGGTTCCGGGCGGCGCTGGAGCGCACGCCCAACCTGGCCGCCCGGCTGTTCGTCGCGGGGGAGCTGACGCTGCCGGGCGGGGAGCGGCGCGGGATCGCCTCGCTCGCCGCCCGCTTCGCCGCCAAGGAGGCGCTCGCCAAGGCGCTGGGCGCGCCCGCCGGGCTGCTCTGGACCGACGCCGAGGTGTACGTCGAGGCCAGCGGGCAGCCCCGGCTGCGGGTCAAGGGCACCGTCGCGGCCCGCGCGGCCGAGCTGGGGGTGCGCTCCTGGCACGTCTCGCTCAGCCATGACGCGGGCGTCGCCTCCGCCGTGGTGATCGCCGAGGGGTGAACCATCCGGGTGCGCGGGCCCGCGTCCCGGGGGCAGACTCGGACCCATGCGTACTGCGTACAGCGTGGAGACGGTACGGGCCGCCGAGCGCGCCCTGATGGCCCGGCTGCCCGAGGGCACCCTGATGCAGCGGGCGGCCGCCGGACTGGCCGCCGCCTGCTGCGAGTTCCTCGGGCGGGTGTACGGCAGCCGGGTGGTGCTGCTCGTCGGCAGCGGCGACAACGGCGGTGACGCGCTGTACGCGGGGGCCCGGCTGCGGCGGCGCGGCGCCGGGGTCACCGCCGTCCTCCTGACGCCCGACCGCGCCCACCAGGGCGGCCTCGCCGCGCTGCGCCAGGCCGGTGGCGCCGTCATCGGCCCCGAGCGGGCGCTCGGCGCGATCGAGCGGGCCGACCTCGTGGTGGACGGCGTCGTCGGCATCGGCGGCAAGGGGGGCCTGAGGTCCGAGGCCGCCCGGCTCGCCTCGGCCGCCGAGCGGGCGCGGGCCGCGATCGTCGCCGTGGACCTGCCCAGCGGGGTCGACGCGGACACCGGCGAGGTGTCCGGCACCGCCGTACGCGCCGACCTCACCGTCACCTTCGGCGCCTACAAGCCCGGCCTGCTGATCGACCCCGGCCGGGAGTACGCCGGGACGGTACGGATGATCGAGATCGGCCTCGAACTCCCCCCGGATCCCGTGCTCCAGGCCCTCCAGCACGAGGACGTGGCCCGGCTGCTGCCCCGGCCCGGCGCCGAGAGCGACAAGTACCGGCGCGGGGTGCTCGGCATCGCCGCCGGCTCCGCGCGCTACCCCGGCGCCGCCGTCCTCGCCGTCTCCGGCGCGCTTCGCGGCGGCGCGGGGGCCGTGCGGTACGTCGGCCCCGCCGGGGAGGCGGTCGTCGCCCGCTTCCCCGAGACCCTCGTCTCCGACCGGGGTCCCGACCATGCGGGCCGGGTGCAGGCATGGGTGGTGGGACCGGGCGCCGGGGACGACGCGGCGACCGTGGCCGAGGTGCTCGGCACCGACGTGCCCGTGCTGCTGGACGCCGACGGGCTGCGCCTGGCCGACCGCGACCTCGTACGCGGGCGCTCCGCGCCGACCCTGATGACCCCTCACGCCGGCGAGGCCGCCGCCCTGCTGGGGGTGCGCCGCGAGGAGGTCGAGGCGGCCCGGCTGACCTCGGTGCGCGAACTGGCCGCCACCTACCGGGCGACGGTGCTGCTGAAGGGCTCCACCACGCTGGTCGCCGGCCCCGGCGGCGGCCCGGTCCGGGTCAACTCCACCGGCACCGGCTGGCTGGCCACCGCGGGCAGCGGTGACGTGCTGTCAGGGCTCGCCGGATCGCTGCTCGCCTCCCACCTGTCCGCCCTGGACGCGGGCAGCGTCGCCGCCTATCTCCACGGCCTCGCCGGGCGCCTGGCCTCGCGCGGCGCCCCCATCGCCGCGCTGGACATCACCGAGCACCTCCCCGACGCCTGGCGGGACGTCGTACGGGACTGAGCGCGGCGGATCGCCGAGGAGTGCGGCCCGGGGCCGCCGACGCCCTCTGAGAGACTGGGGGCGCCATGAACGAGACTTCCGCTGTGCCGACCGCGCCCCTGCGCGCCCGCGCCGAGATCGATCTGGGTGCCCTGCGCGCCAACGTCCGGGCGCTGCGCGCCCGTGCCCGGGGCGCCCACCTGATGGCCGTCGTCAAGTCGGACGCGTACGGCCACGGTGCCGTGCCCTGCGCCCGCGCGGCCCTTCAGGCCGGGGCGACCTGGCTGGGCACGGCCACCCCGGAGGAGGCCCTCGCGCTGCGCGCGGCCGGGCTGCCGGGCCGGATCATGTGCTGGCTCTGGGTGCCCGGCGGGCCCTGGCGGCAGGCGATCGAGGCCGACCTCGACGTCGCGGTGAGCGGCATGTGGGCGCTGCGCGAGGTCACCGCCGCCGCCCGCGAGGCGGGCCGCCCGGCGCGGGTGCAGCTCAAGGCCGACACCGGGCTCGGCCGCAACGGCTGCCAGCCCGAGGACTGGCCCGAGCTGGTCGGCGCCGCCCTTCAGGCCGAGGCCGCCGGGCTGATCGAGGTCACCGGACTGTGGTCCCACTTCGCGTGCGCCGACGAGCCCGGCCACCCCTCCATCGCCGCCCAGCTCGCCCGGTTCCGGGAGATGGTGGCGTACGCGGAGGAGCGGGGCGTGGAGCCCGAGGTGCGGCACATCGCCAACTCCCCGGCCACGCTGACCCTGCCGGAGACCCACTTCGACCTCGTCCGCACCGGCATCGCGATGTACGGCATCTCGCCCAGCCCCGAGCTGGGCACCCCGGCCGACTTCGGACTGCGCCCGGTGATGACGCTGAGCGCGTCGCTGGCGCTGGTCAAGCGGGTGCCGGGCGGACACGGCGTCAGCTACGGCCACCACTACGTCACCCCCGGCGAGACCACCCTCGGCCTGGTGCCGCTGGGCTACGCGGACGGCATTCCCCGGCACGCCTCGGACGGCGGCCCGGTGCTGATCGACGGCAAGCTGCGGACCGTCGCGGGGCGGGTGGCGATGGACCAGTTCGTGGTCGACCTCGGCGGCGACGAGCCCGAACCGGGCACGCCCGCCGTGCTGTTCGGGCCCGGCGACCGGGGCGAGCCCACCGCCGAGGACTGGGCGCAGGTGTGCGGCACGATCGCGTACGAGATCGTCACCCGGATCGGCACCCGCGTGCCCCGCGTCCATGTGAACGGATGACCCCCGCGGGCACCGGGCACGCTACTGTCCGGTAGCTCCGGGGCGCACCGGCCCGGCGGAGGGCAGTACGGCGAGGAGGGAACGGCACGTGAGCGAGAGCAGTGCGGAGGCCGTGGTGGACGCGGTGGCCGCGACGGCCGCGTCCGGCGGCTGGCGCAGGGCGACCGGTCTCGCCGGCGCCGCGATAGGCGTGCTCGCCGCGGGGGCGGCCGCCGGGGTCGCCATCGAGCGGATGACGGTCGGCCGCGGGATACGCCGCAAGGCCGCCCTGGCGCTGGACTCCACCGGCCCCTACGGCACCCTGCGCGGCACCCCCGGCAAGGCGGTCGCCGACGACGGCACCGAACTGCACTACGAGGTCGACGACACCGAGCCCGACCCCGGCCCGAACGTCTCCCCGCGCCGCCGCAGGCTCTTCGGCCGCAAGGCGCCCGCCCCGGTGACCGTCGTCTTCTGCCACGGCTACTGCCTCGGCCAGGACTCCTGGCACTTCCAGCGGGCCGCCCTGCGCGGCGTCGTCCGCACCGTCCACTGGGACCAGCGCAGCCACGGGGAGTCGGGGCGGGGCGTGGCCCAGGTCCGCGACGGGCTGCCCGTCACCATCGACCAGCTCGGCCGGGACCTGAAGGCGGTGCTGGACGCGGCGGTGCCCGAGGGGCCCGTGGTGCTGGTGGGGCACTCGATGGGCGGGATGACGATCATGGCGCTGGCCGCGCAGTTCCCGGAGTACGTCCGGGACCGGGTCGTCGCCACCGCGTTCGTCGGCACCTCCTCCGGGCGGCTCGGCGAGGTCAACTTCGGGCTGCCGGTGGCCGGGGTCAACGCGGTGCGCCGGGTGCTGCCGGGCGTGCTGAAGGCGCTGGGGCAGCAGGCGGAGCTGGTGGAGAAGGGGCGCCGGGCCACGGCGGAGCTGTTCGCCGGGGTGATCAAGCGGTACTCGTTCGCGGGGCGGGACATCGACCCGGCGGTGGCGCGGTTCGCGGAGCGGATGATCGAGTCCACGCCGATCGACGTGGTCGCGGAGTTCTACCCGGCCTTCACCGACCACGACAAGACCGAGGCGCTGGCCTGCTTCCAGGACATGCCGGTGCTGGTGCTGGCGGGGGTACGGGACCTGGTCACCCCGAGCGAGCACAGCGAGGCCATCGCGGACCTGCTCCCCGACGCCGAGCTGGTGCTCGTCCCCGACGCCGGGCACCTGGTGATGCTGGAGCACCCCGAGGTCGTCACCGACCGGCTCGCGGACCTGCTGACCCGCGCGGGAGCCGTACCGGCAGGGGCTACCGTAAGCGGTTATGGACGAGGCAGTAGCACCGCACAACCCGGCTGAGACCCGGCTCACCGTCACCTCCCCCGAGCAGATGCGGGAGCTGGGCCTGAGACTGGCCGCTCTGCTGCGCGCGGGCGACCTGGTGATGCTCACCGGCGAGCTGGGCGCGGGCAAGACGACGCTGACCCGGGGGCTCGGCGAGGGGCTCGGGGTGCGCGGCGCGGTCACCTCGCCCACCTTCGTCATCGCACGGGTCCACCCCTCGCTGGTCGACGGGCCGCCGCTGGTCCACGTCGACGCCTACCGGCTCTCCGGCGGGCTGGACGACATGGAGGACCTGGACCTCGACGTGTCGCTGCCCGAGTCGGTCATCGTCGTGGAGTGGGGCGAGGGCAAGGTCGAGGAACTGACCGACGACCGGCTGGAGATCCTCATCCACCGCGCGGTCGGCGACACCACCGACGAGGTCCGCCACGTGACGCTCACCGGACTCGGGGACCGCTGGGCGAAGGCGGAGCTGGACGCGCTCGCGGGCTGAGGGCGCCGATATCCCGACAGGCTGTCGGAAACGTATTGCGCGGGACGTACCGGGCGTGGTCACATGGTACCCAGCCCGTGGTTAGGCATGCCTAACTCCGACCGCCCCCGCAGCTCAGGAGGCGCCCCATGTCCGCTCCGCGTCCCCCGGCCCGCCCCGAGCGCACCCCGCTCGCCGGGGCGGCCCCGCAGTTCCCCATGCGCGACCTCCTGGCATCCTGCGCGGCGGCGAAGGCGATCTCCACCCCGCCCCCGGCGCCGGACCCCGCCGAATCCACCCCGGACCACCGCGAGGCGGCGTAGCCGGTATTGAGGCGTGTCCGGCGCGGCCGTCAGCGGATCACCACCACCGGCACCCCGATCGTGGCGAACTGCCACATCGCCTCGCCGTCCGGGCGGGTTTCGCGGATGGCGCCGGTGCGGGTGGAGCCGGGTTCGGCGGCCTCGTTGCGGGTGGCGGCGCTGAAGCCGACGGTGACGCCGCCGACGGTGGTGAAGCGGACGACGTGTTCGACCGGGAGGCCGTCGCTGCCGGTGATGGCGTTGGAGCGCGAGGTGACCCAGTAGGAGCCGGGCGCCGGGTCGACGCCGCCGGGGTGGACGCCGAAGGTGCGCCGCACGCGGCCATGGTCGTCCACCAGCCAGACGCGGTCGTCGTCGACCGAGTACACGACCCGCTCGCCCTTGCCGGAGTCGGCCGGCAGCGCCGTGGGGTGGCGGCGGTCGCGCGGGGCCTTGGTGACGGCCACCGAGGGGGAGGCGCTCGCCGAGGGGGCGCGCAGGCTCGCCGGGACGGTCGCGTCGGCCTGGTAGGCGAGGAGGCCGACGGTGCCCACGGACACCGCGACGAGTCCGGCCACGATCCCCGAGCTGGTCCCTGCCACGTGCGCCACCTCTGCCTCGTACTCGAGCCGACCCGTTATGGTTCGCGCGATATGTCGTACTTCATACAGACCGTAGCAGTCAGTGACGGTCCGACCGGGACGGGCGTGCGCGAGCCGTCGGCGCCGTAGGCTGTTCGCGTGCTTCTGCTCGCTCTGGATACCGCCACCCCCGCCGTCACCGTCGCCCTGCACGACGGGACGGACGTCGTCGCCTCGTCGAGCCAGGTGGACGCCCGCCGCCACGGCGAGCTGCTGCTGCCCGCCGTGGACCGCGTGCTCGCCGCCGCCGGGGTCAAGCTGGACGCCGTCACCGGCATCGTCGTCGGCACCGGGCCCGGCCCCTACACCGGGCTGCGGGTCGGCCTGATGACCGCCGACACCTTCGGGCTCGCTCTCGGCGTCCCCGTGCACGGCGTGTGCACCCTGGACGGCCTGGCGTACGCGGCCGACATCGCCAAGGGCCCCTTCGTCGTGGCGACCGACGCCCGGCGCAAGGAGGTCTACTGGGCGACGTACGCCGACTCCCGCACCCGGCTCACCGGCCCGGCCGTGGACCGCCCGGCCGACATCGCCGAGCGCGTCGCGGGGCTGCCCGCCGTGGGCGCGGGCGCCCTGCTGTACCCGGACACCTTCCCCGACGTCCACGAGCCCGAGCACGTGTCCGCCGCCGCGCTCGCCTCGCTGGCCGCCGCGAAGCTGGCCGCGGGGGAGGAGCTGGACGAGCCCCGCCCGCTGTACCTGCGCAGGCCCGACGCCCAGGTGCCGAAGAACTACAAGGTGGTCACCCCCAAGTGACCGCGAAGCTGCGCGAGATGCGCTGGTGGGACATCGACCGGGTCCTGGAGCTGGAGAAGGACCTGTTCCCCGAGGACGCCTGGTCGCGGGGCATGTTCTGGTCCGAGCTGGCCCACGCCCGCGGTGACGGCGCCACCCGCCGCTACCTCGTCGCGGAGGACGACGGCCGGCTCGTCGGATACGCCGGGCTCGCCTCCTCCGGCGACCTCGGCGACGTGCAGACCATCGCCGTCGCCCGGGACCAGCAGGGCACCGGCCTCGGCGCCCGGCTGCTGACCGAGCTGCTGCGGGCCGCGACCGCCTTCGAGTGCGCCGAGGTGATGCTGGAGTGCCGGGTGGACAACACCCGCGCCCAGAAGCTCTACGAGCGCTTCGGCTTCGCCCCCATCGGCTTCCGGCGCGGCTACTACCAGCCGGGCAACGTGGACGCCCTGGTGATGCGCCTGACCGACCCCTCTTCCTCCCTGGAAGACGTACAAGGAACCGAGCAAGGAACCGAGATCAATGGCTGACGAACCTCTCGTCCTCGGCATCGAGACCTCCTGCGACGAGACCGGCGTCGGCATCGTGCGCGGCACCACCCTGCTCGCCGACGCGGTTGCCTCCAGCGTCGACGAGCACGCCCGCTTCGGCGGTGTGGTGCCCGAGGTGGCGTCCCGCGCCCACCTGGAGGCGATGGTGCCGACCATCGACCGGGCCCTGAAGGAGGCGGGCGTCACCGCCCGCGACCTCGACGGCATCGCGGTCACCGCGGGACCCGGCCTCGCGGGCGCCCTCCTGGTCGGCGTCTCGGCGGCCAAGGCGTACGCCTACGCCCTCGGCAAGCCGCTGTACGGCGTGAACCACCTCGCCTCGCACATCTGCGTGGACCAGTTGGAGCACGGCCCGCTGCCCGAGCCGACCATGGCCCTGCTGGTCTCCGGCGGGCACTCCTCGCTGCTTCTCTCCTCGGACATCACCTCCGACGTCCGCCCGATGGGCGCCACCATCGACGACGCGGCCGGCGAGGCGTTCGACAAGATCGCCCGCGTGCTGAACCTGGGCTTCCCCGGCGGCCCGGTCATCGACCGCTACGCCCGCGAGGGCGACCCGAGCGCCATCGCCTTCCCGCGCGGCCTGACCGGCCCGCGCGACCCCGCCTACGACTTCTCCTTCTCCGGCCTCAAGACCGCCGTGGCCCGCTGGATCGAGGCCAAGCGCGCGGCCGGCGAGGAGGTGCCGGTGCGGGACGTGGCCGCGTCCTTCCAGGAGGCCGTGGTGGACGTACTCACCCGCAAGGCCGTGCGTGCCTGCAAGGACGAGGGCGTGGACCACCTGATGATCGGCGGCGGTGTCGCGGCCAACTCCCGGTTGCGGGCGCTGGCCCAGGAGCGTTGCGAGGCGGCCGGCATCCGGCTGCGCGTGCCGCGTCCCAAGCTGTGCACGGACAACGGCGCGATGGTCGCCGCGCTCGGCGCCGAGATGGTCGCCCGCAACCGCTCCGCCTCCGACTGGGACCTGTCCGCCGACTCCTCCCTGCCGGTGACCGACCCGCACGTGCCGGGCAACGGGCACAGCCACGACCACGACCACGTCCACGAGGTCAGCAAGGAGAACCTGTACTCGTGAGCGTCGCCCTGATGTGGGAGGCGAAGGCCGCCGAGGGCCGGGGCGGGGACCTCCTCGCCTGGGCCCGCGCCCAGCGGCTCGACGGGCACCCGCTGCGCCGGGAGACCTTCCGCGCGCCGGGCGACCGGGTGCTGGTCATCACCTGGTGGGACGCGGCCTACGACGCGGACGTGCCGGAGCTTCCGGCGCCGGACGCGGAGCTGGTGTCCCGGCCGGTGCACCGGTGGCGGTTCGAGCGCGTCGAAAACTGAGGGGCCTGAGGGGACTGTGGGGCCTGAGGGACCCCGGACCGGCTCGGGTGGCGCACCTCCGCGATCACGCGCTATGATCATCACACAGCGAACGGCCGGAACAACTCCGGTACGAACGCCGCGCGTTGGTGGTCCAAGTCAAGACGCCCCGCTTCCTGCGGGGAAATGCAGGTGCAATCCCTGCCCAGCGCTCAGATCAGAAGGCCGCTCCGGTTCGACCGGGGCGGCCTTCGCCGTTCCCGGCCCGCTCACCCCGCCGGTGCCACCGAGGTGCCGCAGCGCAGTACCCGCTCCGGCCCGACCTCCCGCACCGGCCCGGTCAGCCGGAGCCGGGTGGTGTGCCGGACCTCGGCGCTGGACGGGCCGAGCCGCAGCTCCAGCAGCCCCGGCTCGACCACCCGTACCCCCGCGAGGCCGGTGAAGGACGCCAGGTCGGCGTGGAAGGCGAAGGTGACGCGGCGGGCCTCGCCGGGCGCCAGCTCCACCCGCTGATAGCCGACCAGCCGTACGTCCGGCCGGGTCACCGAGGCCACCGGGTCGTGTAGGTAGAGCTGGACCACATCGGCGCCCGCCCGCGCCCCGGTGTTGCGCACGGTCACCGCCACCTCGCAGGCGCCGTCGGTGCCGGTCTCCGCCTCCGGCGGCCCGAAGTCCGTCCAGGTGAAGGCGGTGTACGACAGGCCGTGGCCGAAGGGGTGCAGCGGGGTCGGGTCGAGGCTGCTGACCTCGCTCGCCAGCCCCAGCGGCGGCTGGAGGTAGGTCCACGGCTGGCCGCCCGGCGTACGCGGCACGCTCACCGGCAGACGCCCGGAGGGGTTCACCCGGCCCGCCAGAACACCGGCCAGCGCAGGGCCGCCCTCCTCGCCGGGGAAGAACGCCTGCACCACCGCGCCGAGCCGCCCCGACCAGCGGCCCAGCGCGTAGGGGCGCCCGGTGAGCAGCACCAGCACCACCGGGGTGCCGGTAGCCACCAGCGCGTCCAGCAGCTCGCCCTGGACACCCGGCAGGCTCAGGTCGGCCGCGTCGCAGCCCTCGCCGGAGGTGCCGCGCCCGAACAGCCCGGCCCGGTCGCCGAGCACCGCCACGCACACATCGGCCTCCGCGGCGCGCGCCACCGCCCCGGCGAACCCGGAGGAGTCCGCGTCCGACACCCCGCAGCCTTGTGTGAACGTGACCTCGGTGTCCGGCAGTTCGGCCCGCAGCGCCTCCAGCACGGTCGGGATCGCGATGCCCGGCGCGACTCCGGGGTGGTGGGGGAGGACGTGCGCCGGGAAGGAGTAGCAGCCGAGCATGGCCAGGGGATCGGCGGCGCGCGGGCCGACCACCGCGATCCGCGCGCCGGGGTCCAGCGGGAGCAGCCCGGCCGGGTTCTCCAGCAGGATCACCGACTCCTCCGCCAGCCTCCGGGCCAGCGCCCGCCCCTCGGGGGGGTCCAGGACGACGGGACCGGCCGGCTCCGGGTCCCAGTCGAGGTCCAGCAGGCCCAGCTCGCACTTCTGGAGCAGCACCCGGCGGGCCGCCCGGTCCACCAGGGCCTCGGGGACGCGGCCCGCCTCGACGGCGTCGGTCAGCGCGGTGCCGTAGCAGTCCACGGTGGGCAGCTCCACGTCCACGCCCGCCTCCAGCGCCAGGTGGGCGGCCCCGGCGCGGTCCCCGGCGAGCCGGTGCTGGGTGCGCAGGAAGCCGACGCCGAAGTAGTCCGCGACCACCGTGCCGGTGAACCCCCACTCCTCGCGCAGCACCCCGGTCAGCAGCCGGGCGTCGGCCGAGGCGGGCACCCCGTCGGTCTCGGTGTACGCGGCCATCACCGACCGGGCCCCGCCCTCGCGCAACGCCAGCTCGAACGGGGGCAGCGTCACGTCGGCCAGCTCCCGCGCGCCCGCCCGTACCGGCGCGAGATTGCGGGCGCCCGCCGAGGCCGCGTACCCGGCGAAGTGCTTCAGGGTGGCCACGATCCCGGCCGACTCCAGGCCGCGTACGTAGGCGGCGCCGACCGTGCCGACCAGGTACGGGTCCTCGCCGGCGGTTTCCTCCACCCGGCCCCAGCGGGCGTCGCGGACCACGTCCAGCACCGGGGCGAGGCCCTGGTGGACGCCGGCCGCGCGCAGGTCACCGCCGATGCGGGCACCCACCTCGGCCACCAGCTCCGGGTCGAAGGAGGCGCCCCAGGCCAGCGGTACCGGGTAGGCGGTGGCGCCCCACGCGGTGAACCCGGCGAGGCACTCCTCGTGGGCGAGGGCGGGGATGCCGAAGCGGCCCGCGGCGGCGATCCGGCGCTGGGCGGCGGCCAGTGCGCGGGCCCCCAGTTCCGGGTCGACCGGGGCGGTGCCGAAGGACCGGGTGAGCTGGCCGAGGCCGTGCGCGATCAGCTCGTCCCAGTCCGGCACCGCGCTCATCTCGCTCTGCAGCGGGGCGACTTCGCCGCCGTCCGGGCCGGCGCCCACCCAGACGCCGTACAACTGGGCGGTCTTCTCCCGCAGCGTCATCCGGGACAGCAGGTCCTCGACGCGTTCGGCGGCGGGCAGGGCGGGGTCGCGCCAGGCGGCGGAGGTCATGGAACTCCTGTCGGGAGACATGGGGGAGCCGGTCACTTTCCGCCCGCGCCCATCAGGCCGCCGACCAGGGTGCGCCGGGCCACCAGGTAGACGGCGAACACGGGGACGCCGGAGAGGACGACCGAGGCGAGCAGGGCGGGGATGTCCACGCCGAACTGGCTGACATAGGTGAACAGGCCGAGGGTCAGCACCCGGCTGCCCTCGGACTGGGTGAAGATCAGCGGGAAGAGGAAGCCGTTCCACGCCTGGAGCGACGCGTAGACCACGACCGTCCCGATGCCGCCCCGGGCCAGCGGCACGACCAGCCGGAACAGCATCCGTGCCGGGGACGCGCCGTCCAGGGCCATCGCCTCGTACAGCTCCTCCGGGATGTCCCGCAGGGTGCCGGTGAGCACCAGCACGGAGACCGGCATGGCGAAGGCGGCGGTCGGCAGGGCGACGGCGAGCAGGCTGTCGTACAGGTTCAGCTTGGTGATCATCAGGTAGAGCGGGACCACCACCGCCTGCGCGGGGACGGCCACGCCCAGCAGGAACAGCCGGAAGGCGCCGCCCGACCAGAAGCCGCGGGTGCGCACGGCCACGTACGCCAGCGGGACGCACAGCACCAGGACGATCCCCACCACCACGGCCGCGACCAGCACGGTGTTGGCCAGGAAGTGGCCGAAGCCGCTCGTCAGGACGGTGCCGTAGTTGGCCAGGGTCGGGTGGCGCGGCGGGCGGAGGGCGTTGCCGCCGAGCGCCTCGTCCTGGCGGGTCAGGGAGACCGAGACCATGACGTAGACCGGGACGAGGACGACGGCGAGCCAGATCACCGCGCCCAGGCCCGCCAGCGGGTTGGCCGGGCGGGTCATGGCGTCACATCCCTTCCCGGGTGCTGCGCATGGCGCCGAAGCCGGTCACCCGGACCAGCAGCAGCGACAGCGCGGTGGCGGCCACGACCAGGAAGGACGCGATGGCGCTCGCGTAGCCGAAGTCGTAACTCTTGAAGCCCGACTCGTACATCAGGTACGGCAGGATCGCGGTGTCGGTGCCGGGGCCGCCCTGGGTGAGGATCAGCACGGTCTCGAAGTAGGTCAGCGAGCCGACCACCATCAGCACCAGCGAGGTCGCCGCGGTGTTGCGGAGCTGCGGGAGCGTGATGGAGCGGAACCGGCGCAGCCGGCCGGCGCCGTCGATCGCGGCCGCCTGGTAGAGCACCTCGGGGATCTGCCGGGCGCCGCCCTGGTAGATCAGGGTGTGGAACGGGATGAACTGCCAGCCGCCGACGAAGACCAGCGCGAGGAACGCCCCGGAGGTGGTGCCGAGGGTGTCGCCGGGCACGATGCCGAAGTTGGGGTCGAGCAGGGCGTAGAACAGCAGCGAGACGGCGGTCGAGGAGAGCAGGAACGGGACGAAGAAGACCGCCGACAGCACCGCCCGGTTGCGCTGCGGGCCCGCCGCCCAGACGCCGAGGAGCAGGGCGGCGGTCGTCTGGAAGGCGCAGCTCACCACGGTCAGCGCGACGGTGACGGCCAGCGAGCGGGTGAGCCGGCCGTCGGTCAGCAGGGCGTGCCAGTTGGCCAGTCCGGCCGGGCGGGGCTCGCCCAGGCCGTTCCAGGAGGTGAAGGACAGGCCGAAGGCCAGGGCCATCGGAACCAGGGCGAAGAAGCCGAAGAACAGCACGGCGGGCAGCGCCCAGGAGGGGTGCGGGCGTCCGGCGCCTCTCGTGGGGCTCACTTCAGCGCCTTCAGCGCCGCCACGAACCGTTCCGGCGACGACTTGCCGACGAACAGCTTGTTGATCTCGGTGAGCATCGGGGTGGCCGCGTCCGGGTCGACCGCCTGGTCCCAGCTCAGGGTGAAGGCGGGGGCCTCGCGGACCATCCGGTACTGGAAGCGGGCGAACTCGGGGCTGGGGGAGGCGTCCAGCAGTTTTTCGGCGTTCGCGGTGGCCGGCACGTCTCCGTTGGCGATCAGCTCGCGGGCGTAGGTGTCCGAGGCGCAGGTGCGCAGGAAGGCGAGCGCGGTGTCCTTGTTCTGGGTACGGGCGTTCACGGACCAGTAGTTGGTGGGGTTGCCGACCACGTTGCGGATGTCACCGGCGCCGCCGTCGAACTCCGGGAACGCGCACCAGCCGAGGTGCTTCCGGGCGAAGTCCGGGAACTTGCCGAGCTGGGTGGAGTACTCCCAGGACCCCATCAGATGCATGGCGGCCTTGCCCTTGGCGAGTGCGGCCGGGGCCCCGCCGTTGGTGTACGCGACCGAGCTGAAGCCCTTGCCGAAGGCGCCGTCGTCGACGAGTTCCCGTACCGTCCGGGCGGCCGTCAGCACGGCGGGGTCGCCCCAGCCGGCCCGGTCGCCGTTCTTGATCCGGTCGAAGACCTTCGGGCCGCCGATCCGGTCCACCAGGTACTCCAGCCACATGAGTTCGGGCCAGATGTCGGCGCCGCCGAGGGCGAACGGGGTGATCCCGGCCTTCCTGAGCTTCGCGTTGTTGTCGAGGAGCTGGTCCCAGGTGGCGGGCGGCTTCAGGCCGTGCTCGGTGAACAGGGTCTTGTTGTAGAAGAGGACCACCGGCTGCATGCCGCGCATCGGGATGCCGTACTCCCGGCCGCCGAGCGCCCCGGCGGCGAGGACGGAGGGCAGGAAGCCGTCCTTCAGTACCGGGTCAGCGGCGATGGTGCCGGTGAGGTCGAGGATCTGGCCGGCCTCCCGGTACGCCTTGATGGAGCCGCCGCCCCAGTTGAAGAACACGTCGGGGGCGTTGGGCGAGCCCATCGCGGTGCGCAGTTTGGCCGGGTACTCCGCGCCGGGCACCTTCTCCAGTTTGAGGCTGCCCTTGGTCTCGCGGGCCGCCGCCGAGGAGTTGAACCGGGAGACCGCCTTGGCCTGCACCTTCGCCGCGTCGTCGCCGTACACGAACGCGGTGAGGGTGCCGTCCGAGCCGCCGGGGCCGCCCGATCCGCAGGCGGTGAGACCGGCGGCCGAGACGAGGGCGGTGGTGCCCGCGCCGAGGAACCAGCGTCTGCTGTAGGTCTCCATGTGCCGGGCACCCCTCACGATCGCTGCCGAAAGTTTCGATCAGAAACTCGAATGTTCCGGGAACGTAAGGCCGTCCTGAGGGTTCGTCAAGGGGTCGCGCAGGACTACGATCACGCCCATGGAACCGCCGAAGACCGCAGCGAAGCGGAGCGCCACGCTCGCCGAGATCGCCCGAGAGGCCGGGGTGTCGGCTCCGACTGTTTCGAAGGTGCTGAACGGCCGGGCCGACGTGGCCGCGGCCACCCGTACCCGCGTCGAGGAGCTGCTGCGCACCCACGGCTACCGGCGCAGGCGGGCCGAGGTGACCCGCTCGCCGCTGATCGACCTGGTCTTCCACGAGCTGGAGAGCGCCTGGGCGATGGAGGTCATCCGGGGCGTGGAGAACGTGGCCCGCGACGCCGGGCTGAGCGTGGTCCTCTCCGAGAGCGCCGGGCGCCTCACACCGGGCCGGACCTGGGCCGACCAGGTGGCCGGTCGCCGGCCGCACGGGGTGATCCTGGTGCTGTCCGGGCTCGACGCGGCCCAGCAGGCGCTGCTCACCAGCCGGTCGGTGCCCTTCGTGGTGATGGACCCGGCGGGCGATCCGGGGGCGGACGTCCCCTCGGTCGGCGCCACCAACTGGCAGGGCGGACTCGCCGCCACCCGGCATCTGATCGACCTCGGCCACACCCGGATCGGCGCGATCGGCGGACCCTCGCGCATGATGTGCGCCCGCGCCCGCCTCGACGGCTACCGGTCAGCGCTGGAGACCACCGGGCTCCCCGCCGACCCGGCACTGATCCGGGAGGGCGACTTCCACCACGAGTCCGGCCACCGCCTCGGCCTCGACCTGCTGGGCCGCCCCGACCGGCCCACGGCCGTCTTCGCGGGCAACGACCTCCAGGCGCTCGGCCTGTACGAGGCCGCCCGCGAACTGGGCTTGCGGGTCCCGGAGGACGTGAGCGTCGTCGGCTTCGACGACCTGCCCGTCGCCCGCTGGGTGGGCCCGCCGCTGACCACCGTGCGCCAGCCGCTGACCGAGATGGCCGAGGCGGCGGCGCGGCTGGTGCTGGAGCTGGGGCGGGGGGAGCGGGAGCGGGAGCGGACGGCGACCCGGCTGGAGCTGGCGACCAGTCTGGTGGTGCGGTCGAGCACCGCCGCTCCCTGAGGGCGTTTCGAAACTTTCGAAGAGGCTACGCCGGGTGCCCGATCAGCATGGTCGGCGCGCCCGCCACGCGGGTCATGAACACGGTCGCCGCGTTGGGTCCCTGCGGCTTGACCTTCCGCCGCAGCTCCTCCGGCTCCACCGCCGAACCGCGCTTCTTCACCGTCAGGTTGCCGACCCCGCGCTCCCGCAGCAGCGCCTTGAGCTTCTTGACGTTGAACGGCATCCGGTCGGTGATCTCGTAGGCGGTGGCGTACGGGGTCGGACGGAGTTCGTCGGCGGTGATGTATGCGATCGTCTCGTCCAGCAGGCCGCCG
This sequence comes from Streptomyces sp. NPDC018263, assembly GCF_055562575.1. Lineage (NCBI taxonomy): Bacteria > Bacillati > Actinomycetota > Actinomycetes > Kitasatosporales > Streptomycetaceae > Streptomyces > Streptomyces sp. NPDC018263. Next base: position 871,459 of record NZ_JBVHFA010000001.1, on the reverse strand, counting down.
TCCAGTTCCTCGGCGACCTCCGCGACCAGATGGGCCCGGATCACCGCGCCGTCGGGCTCGTACAGGTACCGGCCGGGCGGGCGGACCGCCGGGTCGGGCAGGCCCCGGCCCCGAAGGGTGCGCGGGCCGGGGAGGAGGGTGGCGCGGACGCCGCCGGGGGCTCCGGCGCCGAACCAGAGCACGGCCTCCTTCACATCACCCCCGTCCGAGATCCACTCCGCCTCGGCCTCGGCGGGCACCGCCTCGTGCGGGATGCCGGGCGCGATCTTGAGGGCGGCGCGGGGCGCGGCGAGCGCGGTCGCCACGGCCCAGGACAGGGGCGGTGAGTACGCCTCCGGGTCGAAGATGCGCCCGCGTCCGCCGCGCCGGGCGGGGTCCACGAACACCGCGTCGTATCCGGCGGTGCCGACCTCGGTGACGTCGGCCTCACGCACCTCGATCAGCTCGCCGAGGCCCAGCACCTCGGCGTTGGCCCGCGCGACGGCGGCGGTCAGCGGGTCCCGGTCCACCGCGAGGACCCGGATGCCCGCGCGGGCCAGGGCGAGCGCGTCGCCGCCGATCCCGCAGCACAGGTCGGCCACCGAGGTGACCCCGAGCGCCCGCATCCGCTCCGCGCGGTACGCGGCCACGCTCGCCCGCGTCGACTGCTCGACCCCGTTGGGCGTGAAGAACATCCGCCGCGCGTCCTCCGCGCCGAACTTGGCCTCCGCCCGCTGCCGCAGCCGGGCCTGGCCGAGCGCGGCCGACACCAGCCCCGCCGGGTGGGTGCGGCGCAGCCGGGTGGCCACGGCGAGTTCGTCGGCCGGCGCGGTGCCGCGCACCTCGTCGAGGAGGGCCCGGCCCTCGTCGGTGCGCAGCGCGTGGAATCCCTGGAGGGCGGAGAGCTGGTCGTTCACCGGCTCATTGTGGGCCAGTCGGTGGACCGTACGCCTCCGGCGGCGGTGTCGGGCCGGGATCGGGGCGGGGTCCTGCCAAGATCCGGCACCATGCGACATGTAGGACAAAATGACAAATCCCGGGCCAGGTCCCGGTCCCTGGCCGTGCGTTGCTCGGTCGCCGCGCTGGCCACCGCCGCCGTCCTCACCGGCTGCTCGGGCCCCGGCTCCGCCGGCTCCGCGCCCATCGGGCAGAAAGGCCCCGCCAAGGCCCCTGACGCCGCCTCGGCCCGCCTCGCGGAGCAGCGGCGCATGGTGGCCGCGGCCCGCAAGTGGCGGCTCGACCAGGTGCCGCTCACGGCCCCGGCCCCGCCGAAGGTCAAGCCGAGGATCACCGCGCGCGCGGGCTTCGAGGTGGACCACCAGGAGGACGAGAACCTCCCCCCGGTCTTCACCACCGTCCCCACCGACAAGAAGATCGTCTTCCTCACCATCGACGACGGCGCGGAGAAGGACCCCCGGTTCCTTCAGATGATGCGGGAGCTGAAGGTCCCGTACACCTCCTTCCTCAGCGACTACCTGGTGAAGGACGACTACGGCTACTTCCGCAAGAGCCAGGCGTACGGCAACACGCTCGACAACCACACGCTGACGCACCCGTACCTGCCCGGCCTCTCCTACGAGCAGCAGCGCCAGGAGATCTGCGGCATGCAGGACGTCATGGAGAAGCAGTTCGGCAAGCGCCCCGAGGTCCTGCGCCCGCCCTACGGCGACTACAACCAGGACACCCTGCGCGCGGCCAAGTCCTGCGGCATCAAGTACGCGCCGATCTGGAACGAGGAGGTCTTCGTCGACCACTGGGAGTACCGCGAGGACGACCGGCGACTGCGCAAGGGCGACATCGTCCTCACCCACTTCCGGGGCACCGACGAATGGGACGGCACGATGGTCGACGACATGCGCCGCTTCCTCGACAAGGTCACCCGCGAGGGGTACGCCGTGGCACGCCTGGAGGACTACCTGTGAGGCGCCGGGCGCGGCCGGCCCACCGTGCGGCACGGGCCCTCGCGCTCGCCTCGGCCGCCCTGCTGCTCACCGGCTGCGCCCAGTCGGTCGACCCCATCGAACGCCTCGGCAAGAAGGCCGCGCAGGGCGTCCGCCACTCGGCCCCGGCGCCGGCCCGCCCCCTCTCGGCCCGTACGGGAACGCGCGCGGTGGACCACGTGCCCACGGCCGACCGGGTCGTCTTCCTGACCTACGACGAGCGGGCCGCGCGGGACCGCGACCTGGCTTCACTGGTCCACGAACTGCGCCTCCCGGTCACCGTCTTCACCCGCGCCGACGCCCCCGTCCAATGGCGCGCCAGAACCACCCACCACGGCCTCACCTACCGGGGCGCCCCCGAACACCTGACCCCTGGCGACATCATCCGCATCACCCCGGACGGCGAGGGCGGTCTGGCCGGGCGCACGGCGCGAGTGCTGAAGGAGGCCCACGAGCGGGGCCTGACGGCGGGAAAGCTGACCGACTACCTCTAGGCACTCCAGCCCGTCTGGGGGTGCCCCCTCTGGGGGAGCTTGAGGACGAGGCCCGTCCAGGGCCGAGCGGGGGCCCGGGGGCGGCAGCCCCCTGGACGGCACCCGCACCAACGGCACAGTGAAGCCACGCCAAAGAGGTACCCGTCCCCGACGCGCCGCACGGCAATTGGCACTCCGCTTGACCGAGTGCTAACCCCGGTCATAGTCTCGGCTCTGGCACTCGGCACGCGAGAGTGCCAACAAAGCGACGGGCAGGTCCGGCACCCGCGACGACGGATCGACCTGGTCGCCACCTCAGACAGTCAACCCCGTGAATTCTCAGAAGGGGGAGGTCGGATCGTGACGACCGCCAGCTCCAAGGTTGCCATCAAGCCGCTCGAGGACCGCATCGTGGTCCAGCCGCTGGATGCCGAGCAGACCACGGCCTCGGGCCTGGTCATCCCGGACACCGCGAAGGAGAAGCCCCAGGAGGGCGCCGTCCTCGCCGTCGGTCCGGGCCGCTTCGAGAACGGCGAGCGCCTGCCGCTCGACGTCAAGGTCGGCGACATCGTGCTGTACAGCAAGTACGGCGGCACCGAGGTGAAGTACAACGGCGACGAGTACCTCGTCCTCTCGGCCCGCGACGTTCTCGCGGTCATCGAGAAGTAGTTCACCCCGAAGCATCTGCTTCATCACTGCGCCCCTGGTTCCCGCGACCATCAAGAAGCCGGGCGGCCGGGGGCGCAGGCACATCCACCCAGATTTTCCGAGAGGGCTCCCGCTGTCATGGCGAAGACACTGAAGTTCGACGAGGACGCCCGTCGCGCCCTTGAGCGCGGCGTCAACAAGCTGGCCGACACGGTGAAGGTGACGATCGGCCCCCGCGGCCGCAACGTCGTCATCGACAAGAAGTTCGGCGCCCCGACCATCACCAACGACGGTGTCACGATCGCCCGTGAGGTCGAGATCGAGGACCCGTTCGAGAACCTCGGCGCCCAGCTCGTGAAGGAGGTGGCGACCAAGACCAACGACATCGCGGGTGACGGCACCACCACCGCCACCGTGCTCGCCCAGGCCCTGGTCCGCGAGGGCCTGAAGAACGTCGCCGCCGGCGCGTCCCCGGCCGCCCTGAAGAAGGGCATCGACGCCGCCGTCAAGGCCGTCTCCGAGGACCTGCTCGCCTCCGCGCGCCCGATCGACGAGAAGTCCGACATCGCCGCCGTCGCCGCGCTGTCCGCCCAGGACCAACAGGTCGGCGAGCTGATCGCCGAGGCCATGGACAAGGTCGGCAAGGACGGTGTCATCACCGTCGAGGAGTCCAACACCTTCGGTCTGGAGCTGGACTTCACCGAGGGCATGGCCTTCGACAAGGGCTACCTGTCCCCGTACTTCGTCACCGACCAGGAGCGTATGGAGGCCGTCCTCGACGACCCGTACATCCTGATCAACCAGGGCAAGATCTCCTCGATCACCGAGCTGCTCCCGCTGCTCGAGAAGATCATCCAGACCAACGCCTCGAAGCCGCTGCTGATCATCGCCGAGGACGTCGAGGGCGAGGCCCTGTCGACCCTGGTGGTCAACAAGATCCGCGGCACCTTCAACGCCGTCGCGGTGAAGGCCCCCGGCTTCGGCGACCGCCGCAAGGCGATGCTCCAGGACATGGCCGTCCTCACCGGCGCCACCGTCATCTCCGAGGAGGTCGGCCTCAAGCTCGACCAGGCCGGTCTCGACGTGCTGGGCACCGCCCGCCGCGTGACCGTCACCAAGGACGACACCACGATCGTCGAGGGCGGCGGCAACGCGGCCGACCTGACGGGCCGCGTCGCGCAGATCAAGGCCGAGATCGAGAACACCGACTCCGACTGGGACCGCGAGAAGCTCCAGGAGCGCCTCGCGAAGCTGGCCGGCGGCGTGTGCGTGATCAAGGTCGGCGCCGCCACCGAGGTGGAGCTGAAGGAGAAGAAGCACCGTCTGGAGGACGCCATCTCCGCGACCCGCGCCGCGGTCGAGGAGGGCATCGTCTCCGGTGGTGGCTCCGCGCTGGTCCACTCCGCGAAGGTCCTCCAGGACGGTCTGGGCAAGACCGGTGACGAGGCCACCGGCGTGAGCGTCGTCCGCAACGCGGTCGTCGAGCCGCTGCGCTGGATCGGCGAGAACGCCGGCCAGGAGGGCTACGTCATCGTCTCCAAGGTCAAGGACATGGAGAAGGGCCAGGGCTACAACGCCGCCACCGGCGAGTACGGCGACCTGGTCAAGGCCGGTGTCATCGACCCGGTCAAGGTCACCCGCTCCGCCCTGGAGAACGCCGCCTCCATCGCCTCCCTCCTCCTCACGACCGAGACCCTGGTCGTCGAGAAGAAGGAAGAGGAAGAGGCCGCGGCCGGCCACGGCCACAGCCACGGCCACTCCCACTGAGGCAACCCGCCTTAACCGCTAGCGACTTCGCCCCGCCGGGATTCTCCTGGCGGGGCGAAGTGCTGTGTCAGCGGTCTTCCGGCTCCGGGACGGCCTCCGTCAGCGTGGTCCGTACTTGCGGCCCGTGCGGGCGCTGATTCCGCCCAGGAGGTTGCGGGGGGCCACCTTGGCGAGGCCCATGAGGGCCTTGTAGCGGGGGTCGGGGATGGAGACGGTCTTGTTGCGGGCGAGGTCGTCGAGGGCCTCGGCGACGAGTTTGTCGGCGTCGAGCCACATCCAGCCGGGGATGTTGTCCGTGCCCATGCCGGCCCGCTCGTGGAACTCGGTGCGGACGAAGCCGGGGCACAGGGCCATCAGCCGGACCCCGCTGCCCGCCAGGTCCTTCGCCGCGCCCTGGGTGAACTGCACGACCCACGCCTTCGAGGCGCCGTACGTACCGCGCGGGACGAAGGCCGCCACCGAGGCGACGTTCACCACCCCGCCGCGCCCGCGCTCGCGCATCGCCTCCACCGCCGCCGAGGTCAGCCGGAGCACCGCCTCGCAGTGGACCTTGAGCATGCGCAGCTCGTCGGCCATGGAGACGTCGAGATAGCGGCCCTTGTTGCCGAACCCGGCGTTGTTGACCAGCAGGTCGACCGGGTGCTTGCGGTCACCGAGCCGCTCGGCCACCGTCTCGATGCCCTTGTCCTCGGCGAGGTCGGCGGTCAGCACCTCCGCCTCGATGCCGTGCCGGTCGTGCAACTCGGTCGCCTGCTCCCGCAGCCGCGCCGTGTCGCGCGCCACCAGCACCAGGTCGTGCCCGTCCGCCGCCAGCCGCCGCGCGAACGCGGCGCCGATGCCCGCGGTCGATCCCGTAATCAGAGCCGTTGTCATGGCCCAAGAGTAGGGCGGCCGCCAATCCGTGGTGACGGCCGCTCAGCGTGCCTGGTCCGCCAGGTACTTGTGGACCCGGGCCAGCGTCTCGCCGTGCAGCGCGTCGCCCGCCGCGAGCAGCGACGGCAGCAGTTCCCGCTCGGTGGTGACCGCGCGGAACTGCGTCGCCGCCGTCACCCCGTGGTCCGGCCGGCGCACGATCTCCACCGCGTCCCCGGCCCGTATCTCGCCCGGTTCGATCACCCGCAGGTAGGCACCCGTGACGGCCTTCCGGGTGAACCTCTTCACCCAGCCTCGCTCGGCCATATGGCCCTGGAACGTCCGGCACGGAATCCGCCCCGCCGTCACCTCCAGCACCACCCGCGGCCCGATCCGCCAGCGCTCCCCGATCAGCGCCCCGGAGACGTCGAGCCCCTCGGTGGTCAGGTTCTCCCCGAAGCAGCCGTTGGCGAGGGTCCGTCCCAGCTCGCGTTCCCAGTCGTCGAGGTCCTCGCGCGCGAAGGCGTACACCGCCTGGTCGTCCCCGCCGTGATGGCGCAGCTCGCACACCGCGTCCCCGGCCAGCCCGCTGCCGCCGACCCCCTTCGGCCCCGGTGCCGCCACCCGCACCGGACCCTCGACGGGCCGCTTGTCGATGCCCGTCACCCCCTCGGCCTGGTCGGTGTACGGCACCGCGCGGGGTCGCCCCAGATTGACGGAGAGAAGCTTCATGCGCGCACGGTACGTGACCGCCGCCCAAAGCGTCGACGCGATATCGGGACCCGCTCCCAAGCACCGCTTATGCTCGAAGGGTGATCGAGGCCCGCCATCTCCGCGTCCTGCGCGCCGTCGCCACCACCGGTTCCTTCTCGGCGGCGGGGCGCGAACTGGGCTGCACCCAGCCCGCCGTCAGCCAGCAGATGAAGGCGCTCGAAGCCTCCGTCGGCACCCCGCTGCTGGTCCGGGGCGGCCGCGAGATGCGGCTGACCCAGGCCGGGGAAGCCCTGGTCAGGCACGCCTCCGGCATCCTCGCCGGGCTCACCGCGGCCGAGGAGGAGGTCGCGGCCATCGCCGGCCTGCGCGCGGGCCGGGTCCGGCTGGTCTCCTTCCCCAGCGGCACCTCCACCCTGGTCCCCACCGCGCTGGCCGCCCTGCGCGCCGCCCACCCCGGCACCCGCGTCTTCCTGGAGGAGGCCGAGCCGCCGAGGTCGGTCGAGCTGCTGCGCGAGGGCGACTGCGACGTGGCCCTCGCCTTCCGCTACCAGGGCGCCCCCGCCACCGAGGAGTGGGACGACCTGGTCGTACGACGGCTGCTGACGGACCGTCTGGTCGCCCTGGTCCCCGAGCGGCACCGGCTCGCGGGCGCCGAGTCCGTCGCCATCGGGGAGCTGGCCGAGGAGCCCTGGATCGCGGGCTGCCCGCGCTGCCGGGGCCGGCTCGTGCAGGTCTGCGAGGGCGCCGGGTTCACCCCCCGCATCGACTTCGCCACCGACGACTACCCGGCCGTGGTCGGCCTGGTCGGCGCCGGCCTGGGCGTGGCCGTACTGCCCCAGCTCGCGGTGGAGTCGGTCCGGCCCAGGGGAGTGCGCGTGGTCCGGCTGGAGCCGGCGGTACGACGGGAGATCGTCGCCCTCACCCTGCCCGACCTGGCCCAGGTCCCCGCCGTGGCCGCGACCCTGGAACAGCTCGGCAGGGCGGCCGCGCGTCCTTAGGCACGGCTCAGGGGCACGCGGGTGCGTGCCCTGGTCGTCGCAGAAACGTTCCTTCAGGCGTGGGAGCCGGGGCTCCCGCTGGTGGTGGACACCAGGCGGTTGCGCGCCCGGCCCATCAGCTCTTCGCGCTCGTCCTCGGTCAGCCCGCCCCACACGCCGTACGGCTCACGCACCGCCAACGCGTGCGCCGCGCACTGCGCTCGGACCGGGCACCGCATGCAGACCTCCTTGGCCGAGTTCTCGCGTGCACTCCGCGCCGCACCGCGCTCGCCCTCCGGGTGGAAGAAGAGCGAGCTGTCCACCCCTCGGCAGGCTGCCAGCAACTGCCAGTCCCACAGGTCCGCGTTCGGTCCGGGAAGGCGGGAGAAATCTGCCATTACGTGACCCCTTGTAGCCGTTCTGGGCGGATACCGTGCCTTCGACCGTACATCTCCGGTCTAAGGAGATGAAAATATGACTCATTGCGAATCTAGCCTCAGACACCGAGAAACGGGAGCAAAAGCGACTAAATGGGGCACAAGTTGTGCGGAAATCCCGTGGGTCCGGGGCGCATGACGGCACCGTGTCCGAGCCCTCACGTAGAGTGCCGAAGTCAGTACGCCGACCCGTAACTCTTTCGGGTGACCGTCGTTGAGAGTGCGGAGGCGGTTGAAAACACAAGTGCTCGGGCAGGCGTCCGAGACGGTCGACCGCACAGGTGACGATTCCGTACCAGCCTGGAGGCTCAAGGTGACGCGCATCAGCTCCGGAGGGCGGTCATGACTTCCGTCCTCGTCTGCGACGACTCCCCGCTTGCCCGAGAGGCGCTTCGCCGCGCGGTTGCGACCGTGCCCGGCGTCGAGCGCGTGACGACGGCTGCCAACGGCGAGGAAGTCCTCCGCCGCTGGGGCGCCGACCGCTCCGACCTCATTCTCATGGACGTACGCATGCCCGGCCTGGGCGGCGTCGAGACCGTGCGCCGTCTGCTGTCCGCCGATCCGGGCGCGCGCATCATCATGCTGACCGTCGCCGAGGACCTCGACGGCGTCGCCCTCGCGGTCGCCGCGGGTGCGCGGGGCTACCTGCACAAGGACGCCTCGCGTGCCGAGCTGCGGGCGACGGTGACGCAGGCCCTCGCCGATCCGACCTGGCGGCTGGCCCCGCGCCGGCTGCGCTCGGCCGAGATGGGCGCGGCGCCCACGCTCACCGCGCGCGAGATCCAGGTGCTGGAGGGGATGAGCCACGGCCGCTCCAACGCGGAGATCGGCCGCGAGCTGTTCCTCTCCGAGGACACCGTCAAGACCCACGCCCGGCGCCTGTTCAAGAAGCTCGGCGCCTCGGACCGCGCCCACGCGGTGGCACTCGGCTTCCGCTGGGGACTGGTCCGGTAACGCATGCGCAGCCGCTGCGCTCGGCCTCGGCCGTGGGGCTCTCGGCGGGCGTTGGAGGGTGTGGGTGCGCGCGGGCGCCGGGTGGTGTTGGCCGGTGCTGGGTCGGGTGCCCTCGCTTGGGCGAACTCGGCCGGTGTTGGGTCGGGTGCCCTCAGTTGGGTGAACTGGGCCGGTGTTGGGTCGGGTGCCCTCAGTTGGGTGAACTCGGTCGGTGCAGAGTCGGGTGCTCTCGCTTGGGTGGACTCGGCCGGTGTTGGGGCGGGTGCTCTCGCGTGGGCGAACTGGGCCGGTGTCGGGGCGGGTGCCCTCAGTTGGGTGAACTCGGCCGGTGCAGAGTCGGGGGCTCCCGCTCTGGCGAACTCGGCCGGTGCCGGTGGGCCTCATCGGTCCGGCTCGCCGGGGGAACCGGGGGCATCCGCCGGTGCCGGGGATGTGCTCGTGGCCGGTGGCCGGGTGGCTGCCGGGACCGGGTCGAGTCCGGCTGTCGGCGGTGCGCTTCGCGGAGGCGGCCGGGTTCGGGCGGGTGCCCCGCGTGAGAGACGCCGGACGGGATCGGCCGCGGTCGGTGCCGGATCTGGCTCGGCCGGGTCGGGCGCCGGACGGGTCCCCCGTCCTTGGGGTCCGGTGGGTCTTCGGTCGGCCGGCGGCGGTGACCGTGCCTGCGGTCCGGTGGACCTTCGGTCGGCCGGTGGTGGTGACTGTTCCTGCGGTCGGGTGGGCCTTTGGTCGGCCGGCGGTGGTGACTGTTCCTGCGGTCGGGTGGGCCTTAGGTCGGCCGGCGGTGGTGACTGTCCTTGCGGTCGGGCGGACCTTTGGTCGGCCGGTGGTGGTGACCGTGCCTGCGGTCCGGTGGGCCTTTGGTCGGCCGACGGCGGTGACCGTCCTTGCGGTCGGGCGGACCTCCGGTCGGCCGACGGCGGCGACCGTCCCTGCGGTCCGGTGGACCCTCTGTCGGCCGGTGGCGGTGACCGTGCCTGCGGTCCGGTGGAACTTCGGTCGGCCGGTGGCGGTGGCCGTCGCTGCGGTCCGGTGGACGCTCCGTTGGCCGAATGCGGTGACTGCCCCTGGGGGCCGGGTCGCTTCGTGGGAGATGGCGCAGCTCATCGGTACCTCCGTACCGACCCCGTCGGCGGCGCGTGTGGCGGAATCGCCTCCGTTCGCGGCCCGCGAGGGACCGCGTGCTGCTTGTTTCGGCGGGGATGCCGCATCCTTGAGGTGTGGAGTCTGTCGGGGACGAGTCGAGCGAGCGGAAAACGAGCGGAAGGGGAGGGCGCAGGAGATGAGTGCCGGCGCACCTGCTCATAACGCTTCGGTGCACAACCACGGACGCGATGCCACGGACCGGACGGCCGCAAGGCACCATGGACCGATGCGCGACGACGAGGCGGGCACGGCCCCCGGGCCGATCGGCCCCCTGGTGCACCGTGCCGTCGACGGGGACGAACAGGCCACGCACGACCTGCTCGCACACGTCCACCCCCTCGCCCTGCGCTACTGCCGCACCCGGCTGTCCCGGCTGCCCGGCGACGCCCGGCACTTCGTGGAGGACCTCGCGCAGGAGGTCTGCGTGGCGGTGCTGCTCGCCCTGCCGCGCTACCGCGACACCGGCCGCCCCTTCGAGGCGTTCGTGTTCGCCATCGCCTCCCACAAGGTGGCCGACCTCCAGCGTGCCGCGATGCGCCACCCCGGCTCCACCGCCGTCCCCTCGGACGAGATGCCGGAGCGCCCCGACGACTCCCTGGGCCCCGAGGAGCGCGCCCTGCTCAGCTCTGACGCCGCCTGGGCGAAGAAGCTGCTGGCCAACCTCCCCGAGAACCAGCGCGAACTGCTGCTGCTCCGGATCGCCGTGGGCTTGACCGCGGAGGAGACAGGGCAGATGTTGGGAATGTCACCAGGGGCGGTACGCGTGGCCCAGCATCGCGCGCTGAGCCGCCTGCGCGCCCTGGCCGAGCAGTAGCCGGACAGCCCCCGCACCCGGTTCCGCGCGGGCGCGCGCGTGAGCATGCGGGCCGTGGAATCCGTACGAACATACGAAGCCTGAAGCATTCCCGTAGCGTGGAATTTGCTCACGACGCTTCCCGTTAGCATGGACATCCGCACCGATCAAGGCCATTTGGGGAAGGTGTCATGACTGCCAACGTCGACGGAGTGCCCGGTAAATTCCAGACACTCGGGCTGACCTACGACGACGTGCTGCTGCTGCCGGGCTCGTCGGACATGGCGCCCGACGACATCGACACCGCCTCGTACGTCTCCCGGAACGTGCGGGTCAACATCCCGCTGCTGTCCGCGGCCATGGACAAGGTGACCGAGTCCCGCATGGCGATCGCCATGGCCCGTCAGGGCGGCGTGGGCGTGCTGCACCGCAACCTGTCCATCCAGGACCAGGCCAACCAGGTCGACCTGGTGAAGCGGTCCGAGTCCGGCATGGTGACCGACCCGATCACCATCCACCCGGAGGCCACGCTGGCCGAGGCCGACGCGCTGTGCGCCCGGTTCCGGATCAGCGGTGTGCCGGTGACGGACAACGACAAGAAGCTGCTCGGCATCGTCACCAACCGCGACATGGCCTTCGAGAGCGACCGCACCCGGCGCATCCACGAGGTCATGACGCCGATGCCGCTGGTCACCGGCAAGGTCGGCATCTCCCGGCCGGAGGCCATGGAGCTGCTGCGCAAGCACAAGATCGAGAAGCTGCCGCTGGTCGACGACCACGGTGTGCTCAAGGGTCTGATCACGGTCAAGGACTTCGTCAAGGCCGAGCAGTACCCGAACGCGGCCAAGGACTCCGAGGGCCGGCTGCTGGTCGGCGCGGCGGTCGGCGTGGCCGGTGACTCCTTCGAGCGTGCCCAGGCGCTGATCGAGGCGGGCGCCGACTTCATCGTCGTGGACACCGCGCACGGTCACTCCCGGCTGGTCGGCGACATGATCGCCAAGATCAAGTCCAACTCCTCCGGCGTCGACGTCATCGGCGGCAACATCGCCACCCGTGACGGCGCCCAGGCGCTGGTGGACGCGGGCGCGGACGGCATCAAGGTCGGCGTCGGTCCCGGCTCGATCTGCACCACGCGTGTGGTCGCGGGTGTCGGTGTCCCGCAGGTCACCGCGATCTACGAGGCCGCGCTCGCCGCCAAGGAGGCCGGGGTCCCGGTCATCGGCGACGGTGGCCTGCAGTACTCCGGCGACATCGCCAAGGCCCTGGTCGCGGGCGCCGACACGGTGATGCTCGGCTCGCTGCTCGCGGGCTGCGAGGAGTCTCCGGGCGAGCTGCTGTTCATCAACGGCAAGCAGTTCAAGTCGTACCGGGGCATGGGTTCGCTGGGCGCGATGCAGACGCGCGGCGACCGCAAGTCGTTCTCCAAGGACCGGTACTTCCAGGAGGGCGTCGCCTCCGACGAGGCGCTGATCCCCGAGGGCATCGAGGGCCAGGTGCCCTACCGCGGCCCGCTGTCCTCCGTGGTGCACCAGCTCGTCGGCGGTCTGCGCCAGTCGATGTTCTACGTCGGCGGCCGTACCGTCCCGGAGCTCCAGGACAACGGCCGGTTCGTCCGGATCACCTCGGCGGGGCTCAAGGAGAGCCACCCGCACGACATCCAGATGACGGTCGAGGCGCCGAACTACAGCAGCAAGAAGTGACGCACGCGCACGCGTGCCGGTCGTGACGGAGGGCGGTCCCGGAGCATCCGGGACCGCCCTCCGCTTCGCCGGGGAGGGCCATCGACGGCCCCGTCGGCGATACTGGAAGACGCTGTAAGCATCAGGGAAAGGCATGACGTGACTGAGATCGAGATCGGGCGCGGCAAGCGCGGCCGCCGGGCGTACGCCTTCGACGACATCGCCGTCGTCCCCAGCCGCCGTACGCGGGACCCGAAGGAGGTCTCGATCGCCTGGCAGATCGACGCCTACCGCTTCGAGCTGCCGTTCCTGGCCGCTCCCATGGACTCGGTCGTCTCCCCGGCCACCGCGATCCGCATCGGTGAGATGGGGGGTCTCGGCGTCCTCAACCTCGAGGGACTGTGGACCCGGCACGAGAACCCGCAGCCGCTGCTGGACGAGATCGCGGAGCTGCCGGCCGAGGCGGCCACCCGCCGCCTCCAGGAGATCTACGCGGCTCCGGTCAAGGAGGAGCTGATCGGGCAGCGCATCAAGGAGGTGCGGGACGCCGGTGTGGTCACGGCCGCCGCGCTCTCCCCGCAGCGCACCGCCGAGTTCTCCAAGGCGGTCGTCGACGCGGGCGTGGACATCTTCGTCATCCGCGGCACCACGGTGTCGGCGGAGCACGTGTCCTCCTCGCACGAGCCGCTGAACCTGAAGCAGTTCATCTACGAGCTGGACGTCCCGGTGATCGTCGGCGGCTGCGCCACGTACACCGCGGCCCTGCACCTGATGCGCACCGGCGCGGCGGGTGTGCTGGTCGGCTTCGGCGGTGGCGCCGCGCACACCACGCGCAACGTGCTGGGCATCCAGGTCCCGATGGCGACCGCGGTCGCCGACGTGGCCGCCGCCCGCCGCGACTACATGGACGAGTCCGGCGGCCGGTACGTGCACGTGATCGCGGACGGCGGGGTCGGCTGGTCCGGCGACCTGCCCAAGGCGATCGCCTGCGGCGCCGACGCGGTGATGATGGGCTCCCCGCTGGCCCGTGCCACGGACGCGCCCGGCAAGGGCCACCACTGGGGCATGGAGGCGGTCAACGAGGAGCTGCCGCGCGGCCAGAAGGTCGACCTCGGCACCGTCGGCACCCTTCAGGAGGTCCTCACCGGCCCCTCCCGCACCCCCGACGGCTCCATGAACTTCTTCGGCGCCCTCCGCCGCGCCATGGCCACCACGGGCTACAGCGAGCTGAAGGAATTCCAGCGCGTCGAGGTCACGGTCGCGGACAGCCAGCACCGCCGCTGATCGCTCTTCCGCACAAAGAGGGCCCGGTCACTTCGACCGGGCCCTTTCGCGTGCCCTCAGAGGCGGTGCGCCGCGCCCGTAGGGGTTGCTCCTCGGGTGTCCAGGAGGAGTTGGGCTTTTACGGAGAGGCCCTGGAGGTCGTAGGTGCGGTGGGGCTGGAGGAGGAGGGTGAGGTCGGCGGCGGCCGCGGCCTCGTAGAGGGAGTCGGCGCGGGGGACCGGGCGGTCCAGGACGTGCCAGGCGGGGATGTGGGGGTCGTGGTAGCTGACGGAGGCGCCGAGTTCCATCAGGCGGACGGCGATCTCGTGGGCGGGGGAGCCGTGCTGGTCGGCGAGGTCGGCCTTGTAGGTGACGCCGAGGAGGAGGACGCGGGCGCCGCGGGCGGACTTGCCGTGCTCGTTGAGGAGGGCGGCGGCACGCTGGACGACGTAGTGCGGCATGCGCGCGTTGACCTGCTGGGCCAGCTCCACCATGCGCAGGCCCCGGCTCGCGTGGCCGGTGAGGTCCTGCGGTACGCCGTGGCCGCCGACGCCGGGCCCCGGCCGGAACGCCTGGAAGCCGAACGGCTTGGTCTCCGCGCAGCGGATCACGTCCCACAGGTCGACGCCCAGTTCGTGGCAGACGACGGCCATCTCGTTGACCAGCGCGATGTTGACGTGCCGGAAGTTGGTCTCCAGCAGCCGTACCGCCTCCGCCTCGCGCAGCCCCCGCGCGCGGACCACCTTGTCGGTGAGCCGGCCGTAGAACGCGGCGGCCGACTCGGTGCAGGCCGGGGTGAGGCCGCCGATGACCCGGGGGGCGGGGGCGTGGTCGCGGTTGCCGGGGTCGGCTCCGCTGGGGGAGTAGGCGAGGTGGAAGTCCCGCCCGGCGCGCAGCCCGGAGCCCCGCTCCAGGATCGGCCGCAGCAGCTCCTCCGTGGTGCCGGGCAGGACGGGCGACTCCAGGATGACCGTGGTGTGCGGGCGCAGCCGCTCGGCGAGGGTGCGGGCGGCCGCCTCGACCTGGCCGAGGTCGAGTTCGCCGTCGGCGCCGCGCGGGGTGGGCGCGCAGATGACGGCGGTGCGGACCCGGCCGAGCTGGGCGGGGTCGCTGCTGGGCCGGAAGCCGGTGGAGCGCATCCGGCGCAGCTCGGCGGGGCTGAGCGACCCCGCCTCGGGGCCGGTGGCGTACCCGATGGTGGGGATGCCTGCGGCGACGGCGGCCTGGGCCAGCGGCAGGCCGTAGGGACCGAGTCCGATGACGGCGAGATCTGCGGGCATGGCGTGGGCCGTCCTTCCCGATAGCCGAAGTGGGAATGGTGCGCAAGCCCGGTGGACCGCCTGAGCGAGCGCACAGTCAGACTAGGTACAAATATGACCGTTATGTGTGATTGTGTTCGTGTGTCTTCAGGGTGTCTTCGGGGGGATACACGCAGGTTGTCCACAGGCTGGGGCCCGTGGTGGCCGAACCCGGCCGGGCCCGCCACACTTTTGGGCATGAGGTTCTGGGCATGAGGAGGGGACGAAGGGGCGGCGCCGCACCGGGCGCGGCTCATCAGGGGGTTTGCGAGAGCGGGAGGCAGCGGTGAGGACAGCGACCCTAGACCCGGCGCAGCGCGCCGAGGCACTGGCGGAGATGGCCGAGCGCGAACTGGACGTGCTGGTGGTCGGCGGTGGCATCGTGGGCGCGGGCACCGCGCTGGACGCGGCCACCCGTGGCCTGTCCACCGGCCTGATCGAGGCGCGGGACTGGGCGTCCGGCACCTCCAGCCGGTCCAGCAAACTGATACACGGCGGCCTGCGCTACCTGGAGATGCTCGACTTCCCGCTGGTGCGCGAAGCCCTGAAGGAGCGCGGCCTGCTGCTGGAGCGCCTCGCCCCGCACCTGGTCAAACCGGTCCCGTTCCTCTACCCCCTCCAGCACCGCGGCTGGGAGCGCCTGTACGCGGGCACGGGCGTCGCGCTGTACGACGTGATGTCCATGGCGAAGGGCCACGGCCGGGGCCTGCCCACGCACCGCCACCTCAGTCGCACCCGCGCCCTGCGCGTGGCCCCCTGCCTGCGCAAGGACGCCCTGGTCGGCGCCCTCCAGTACTACGACGCCGAGGTGGACGACGCCCGCTTCGTCGCCACCCTGGTCCGCACCGCCGCGTCCTACGGCGCCAAGGTCGCCAACCGCGCCCGGGTCACCGGGTTCCTGCGGGAGGGCGAGCGGGTCGTCGGGGTCCGGGTGGAGGACGTGGAGGGCGGCGGGGAGTACGAGATCCGCGCCCGCCAGGTGGTCAACGCCACCGGGGTCTGGACCGACGACACCCAGGGGCTGGTGGGGGAGCGCGGCCAGTTCCACGTCAAGGCGTCCAAGGGCATCCACCTGGTCGTGCCCAAGGACCGCATCCACTCCAGCACGGGTCTGATCCTGCGCACCGAGAAGTCCGTGCTCTTCGTCATCCCCTGGGGCCGGCACTGGATCGTCGGCACCACCGACACCGAGTGGGACCTCGACAAGGCCCACCCGGCCGCGTCCAGCGCCGACATCGACTACCTGCTGGAGCACGTCAACTCCGTCCTCGCGGTACCCCTCACCCGTGACGACGTCGAGGGCGTCTACGCGGGCCTGCGGCCCCTGCTGGCCGGCGAGTCCGAGGCCACCAGCAAGCTGTCCCGCGAGCACACCGTGGCCCACCCGGTGCCGGGCCTGGTGGTCGTCGCGGGCGGCAAGTACACGACGTACCGGGTGATGGCGGAGGACGCCGTCGACGCGGCGGTGCACGGGCTGGACCGCAGGGTGGCCGAGTCCGTCACCGAGGAGATCCCGCTGCTCGGCGCCGAGGGCTACCCGGCGATGTGGAACGCCCGCGAGCGCATAGCCGAGCGCAGCGGACTCCACGTGGCCCGCGTCGAGCACCTGCTGAACCGGTACGGCTCGATGACCGACCAGCTCCTCGACCTGATAGCCGCCGACCCCTCCCTCGGCGAGCCCCTGCGGCACGCGGACGACTATCTGCGCGCCGAGATCGTCTACGCGGCCTCCCACGAGGGCGCCCGGCACCTGGACGACGTCCTCACCCGCCGCACCCGCATCTCCATCGAGACCTTCGACCGGGGCACCCGCAGCGCCCGCGAGGCCGCCGAGCTGATGGCGCCGGTGCTCGGGTGGGACGAGGACCAGATCGCCCGCGAGGTCGAGCACTACGAGAAGCGGGTCGAGGCCGAGCGCGAGTCCCAGCGCCAGCCCGACGACCTCACGGCGGACGCGGCCCGGCTGGGGGCGCCGGACATCGTGCCGCTGTAGGACGAACCGGAGCTTCACTCGAACGAGTGGCCGGGTGCGGGATCTCCGTTCCCGGCCCGCTCGTTCAAGGGGGTGCGGGGTCACAAGCCGACGGCGTCCGCGCGGTCGGTGATGCCGCTGGTGCGGGTGAGAGAGGCTGGCCGGGTGGGGCCGGATTCCCCGCCGGAGTGCCGTGTCCCGGCGCGGAGTCGGGGCAGGAGTCCGGGGAAGTTCCGTTCGACTGTGCCGGACAGGGAAAGCCGGGGCTGGGGGTGAGCAGCAGCGCCACGAGAACCGGTATGGACAGGACTGTCCGAAGGGTCGGCATCCCTGGCCTCGCCCCTGCCGGGGGACATCGTCCCGGCAACTGGAACATTCGGTTCAGGAGGCCCGCCGGCACGGCGGACGAGGTGCGCCCGGAGAGGCCCCCTGGGCGTCGGCCGGTTGTCGGGTGAGGGACAATGAAGGCTCTGTCAGGGCGGGTTGCATGAGGGGACGCATGTCGGAGGCGGAGCGGGCGGGTTCATCCCGTCAGGAGACTCGTCAGGGCAAGAACGAGCGTCGTCTTCTCGCCGGGCGGTACCGGCTGGGGGACGTGCTGGGCCGGGGCGGCATGGGCACGGTCTGGCGTGCCGAGGACGAAACCCTGGGCCGGACGGTGGCGGTCAAGGAGCTGCGGTTCCCGTCCAACATCGACGAGGAGGAGAAGCGCCGCCTGATCACGCGCACGCTGCGCGAGGCCAAGGCGATCGCCCGTATCCGCAACAACAGCGCGGTGACGGTCTTCGACGTGGTCGACGAGGACGACCGGCCGTGGATCGTCATGGAGCTGGTCGAGGGCAAGTCCCTGGCCGAGGTCATCCGCGAGGACGGCGTGCTGACGCCCCGTCGGGCCGCCGAGGTCGGGCTCGCCGTGCTGGACGTGCTGCGCTCCGCGCACCGCGAGGGCATCCTGCACCGCGACGTGAAGCCGTCCAACGTGCTGATCGCCGAGGACGGCCGGGTCGTGCTCACCGACTTCGGCATCGCCCAGGTCGAGGGCGACCCGTCCATCACCTCCACCGGCATGCTCGTCGGCGCCCCCTCCTACATCTCCCCGGAGCGGGCCCGCGGCCACAAGCCCGGTCCCGCCGCCGACCTGTGGTCGCTGGGCGGCCTGCTCTACGCGTCGGTCGAGGGCGTGCCGCCGTACGACAAGGGGTCGGCCATCGCCACCCTGACCGCCGTGATGACCGAGAACCCCGAGGAGCCCAAGAACGCGGGCCCGCTGGGAGAGGTCATCAAGGGCCTGCTCACCAAGGAGCCCTCCCAGCGGCTCGACGACGCCGGCGCGCGGGCCATGCTCAACAAGGTCATCCGCGCCGGTGACCCCGAGCCGCTGGACGCCACGCGGGTCGTGCCGGTCCCGGCCCAGCCCGACTCCCCCGAGAGCAAGCGGGAGCAGTCCGGCGACAAGGTGCGCGGCGCGCTGCGCTCGGTGCGCAAGGCGGCCGGTGCCACGTCGGCCGCCGCTGCCGCCCGGTCCAGGAGCGAGTCCGGCGCGACCACCGGCGCCGGTGGTCGCGGGGCGTCCGGCACGCCGAACTCCAGCACGAACAAGCCAAGTTCGAGCTGGCCCGTGATGCCCCGGCCCGACATGGACCTCCCGCCGAGGCCGGCGCCGAAGGCGTCGCTGACCGACGTGGTGCCCCGGCGCACGCTGATCGTCATCGCCGCGGTGATCGTCCTGGTCCTGGTGGTGGTCGGCACCGTCCTCGCCCTCACCCTCGGCGGCGGGGACGACAAGGGCACCGGTGCCCAGGGCGCGCCCAGCGCCAGTTCCTCCGGCAAGCAGGACCCGGGCAAGGGCTCCGGCGGCACGGGGACGGACGGTTCGGGCTCCGCGCCCGCCACCGACGGCTCCCGCTCCGGCGAGGCCGGTGACGCGGGCACCGGCGGCGACTCCGACGGCAAGGGCAAGGGCGGCAGCGGCGATCCGGACGACGACTCCGCCGGCTCGGACAAGGGCAAGGGCTCCGGCGCCGCCCCCGTCGTGACGACCCGCAAGAGCTCCCAGGGCTACTCGATCGGCCTGCCCAAGGGGTGGAAGTACGGGTCGTCGAGCGCCGCGGGCGACCGCTACACCGGCCCCGACGGGCAGAAGCTGCTCGTCGCCTGGACCAGCACGCCCAAGAGCGACCCGGTGCGGGACTGGAAGAACCAGGAGCGCTACATGGTGCGCTCCCAGTACGACCGCATCCGCATAGAGAAGGTGGACTACCGGGGCTGGAACACGGCCGACTGGGAGTTCACCTACGTGGACGGCGGCACCAAGTACCGCTCCATCGACCGCGGTTTCAAGGTCGACGACCACCTCGGGCACGCGCTGATGTACACGGCCAGGAGCGCCGACTGGGGAAGTGCGCTGCGCGAGGACACCTGGAAGACGCTCACGACGTCCTTCGAACCCAAGTCGTGACCTGAACGAGTTCGGGTTGGGAGCCTGTAATCGCTCATCCCCTCGGTGCGGGTTGCCTCCGGCACGTATCGTGAATGGTTGAGAACCGTACGCAGCCGGGTGTGACGCGTGACGGGTGGTGAACGATCGCGGGCGACCGGAACGGCAGGGGGTGGCAGACGTGGACGACTACGCGGGACGAGTGCTCGCCGACCGCTACCGCCTGCCGCTGCCGCCCTCCGACGAGTACGAACTCACCGAGACGTACGCCTTCGACACCTACAGCGGGCAGGAGGTGCTGGTCCGTCAGGTGCCGTTGCCGGAGGTCGTCGAGGCCGAGGTGATCGACGCCGAGGGACTGCCCGAGGGGTTCACCGCGCGTGAGCGCGGCCGTCGGGCCCCGGCGGCCCGCAGCGCCACCCGTACGCCACGGGACCCCGCCGTCCGGCGCGCCGTTGAGGCCGCGCAGGCGGCGGCCCGGATACCGGACCATCCCCGGCTGGACCAGGTCTTCGACGTGTTCGCCGAGGGCGGTTCGCTGTGGATCGTCAGCGAGGCGGTGTCGGCGCGCCCGCTGTCCGCGCTCCTCGCCGAGCAGCCGCTGTCGCCGTACCGGGCGGCCGAGGTCGCCGCCGACGTGGTGATGGCGCTGCGCGTGCTGCACGCCCACGGCTGGACCCACCGCAACATCACCGCCCGCACGGTCCTGGTCTGCGACGACGGCCGGGTCATGCTGACCGGCCTCGCGGTCGGCGCGGCCGAGGAAGCGCTGTGCGGATACGACCCGGTCCCGGTCCAGGACGGCCCGGAGGGCCACCCGGTGCCGGACCAGCGGCAGCCCGGCGCGAGTGTCGTGCCCCGTACCGCCGCGGCGGCGGCAGCCGCCGACACGGACCCCGAGGCCGCACGGCGTGCCGCGATCCAGGCACGGGCGGCGGGCGGACTCCCCGCACCCGCCGGCAACGGCGACTCCGGTGCCCCCGCACCTGTTCTGCCGCGCCCCGCGGAGAGCGGGGACGACATCCGGGCGGCCCGCGCCGGGGCCATCGCCGCGTACCGCGCGGGGGCCCGCGCCGCCGCCCGCGTACAGGAGGCGCAGCGCGGTGGCCGTACCGCTCTGCCCGGCGCGCGGACACCCGCCGAGGGGGAGATCGCGGCGGAGGGCGGCAACCCGCCCGGTTCCGTGGCCGACCCGTACGGGGTCGCGGGGCGGCCCTGGCACGGCGCGGCACCCCGGCCCGCCCAGCCCGAAGCGCCGCCGTATCCGTTGGACTCCGGCCGGCCGGGCGTGCCCGCCCCGCCCCGGCCCGCGCTGCCCGCCCAGAACGGCGGCGGGTCCGGTGTCTCCGGGTGGGACGAACCGGAGACCGCCGGGGCGCGGCGCGGGCCCGGTACCGCCATCGCGGCCGAGCGGTCGCGGCACATGCGGATGACCGTGGTCGGCCCGGTGACCGAGCGGTGGGCGCCCGAGCAGGCCGGGCCGGTGCACGAGAACTGGCAGTTGGCCGCGCCCGTCGGCCCCGCGACCGACCTGTGGGCGCTCGGCGCACTGCTCTTCCGTGCCGTGCAGGGACACGCGCCCTACCCGGAGGAGTCCACCGCCGAGCTGGTGCAACTGGTGTGCGCGGAGCCGCCCGCCTACGCCGAGGAGTGCGGGCCGCTGCGCCCGGTCGTGGAGTCGCTGCTGCGTCAGGACCCCACCGAGCGGATTGACTTCGAGGAACTGAGCGGCTGGCTGCGCTCGCTGGTGCGGTCCGCGCCCGAGCCGGACGCCGGTGCCCATGTGGTGCCGGTGCCGCCCAACGACCCGACCCGGCTGCCGATAGTGCGCCGGCGCGGTGAGCTGGCCCGGTGGCGGCGCCGCAACAAGGCGCCGGTGCCACACCCGCACGCCCGGCACAGGCGGGCCCGGCAGCAGGAGCCCCAGGGCTCCCCGCGCAGCCTCGGCCGCACCCTGCTGCTGCTCGTCCTCCTGCTGCTGGCCGGAGCCGTCGCCTACGCGGTGATGTTCATGCCCAAGCAGGGCGAGGACGGCGGCCGTTCGGGAGCTGGGGGGCAAGCGAGCCCCGCGCCCTCCCACGAGCGGCAGCCGTCGGCGGACGCGAGCGCCCCGGACGGCGGGCCCACGGCGTCCTCGCCCGCCACCGAGACCCAGACCGGCGGAGGGGCGGCGGCGGACGGGTTCACGCTCCGCACCGACCCGGCCGGCTTCAAGGTCGCCGTCGCCAAGGGCTGGTCCCACGCGCCGCGCAACGGCAGCGGCCAAGTGGTGTACTCGCACGGCAGCTTCGAGCTGGTCGTGGTGCCCGGCCGGGACAGCACCGCCACCTACGGCACCGACCCGATGGTGTACCAGCGGGACAAGGAGCGGGAGTTGCAGCCGTACCGCGACTCCAGTTGGGCCACCGCGTCGGGGCTGCGCACCATCGAGGTGGGCGGACGGACCATGGTCGAGGGGCAGTTCACCTGGACCGACGCCCAGGGGCGCGACCTGTTCGTGCGCAACATGGCGATGCTGCTGAACGGCCGGTACCACATCGTGCAGGTGCGCGGCCCGGAGGCGGAGCGCGACGAGGTCACCCGGCTGTACGACCAGGCGACGGCCACCTACCGCTACACCGGCTGAGCCGACGCTCCGACAGGGACCGTTGCGGAAGCGGGCGTTCGGTTGCGCCGGCTGTGGGGAAGCGACAACCGTCACAGTGCGGGTTCCGTGGTACCCCGCCGGTTCCCTGGGCGGGGGCCGGTCCCTAGTCTGACCCTGACAAGAGCATTGCGGGGCAACGTGAATCAGATGCAGGGCCAGCTCGTGGCGGGCCGCTACCGGCTCACCGATTCCATCGGCAGCGGCGGCATGGGACGGGTGTGGCGCGCCCATGACGAGGTGCTGCACCGGAAGGTCGCCGTCAAGGAGCTGACCGCGGCGCTGTACGTCTCCGAGAGCGACCAGCACGTGCTGCTGGCCCGTACCCGCGCCGAGGCCCGCGCGGCCGCGCGCATCAACCACTCCGCCGTGGTCACCGTGCATGACGTGCTGGAGCACGACGGCCGCCCGTGGATCGTGATGGAGCTGGTCGAGGGCGAGTCGCTGGCCGACGCGGTCAAGGAGCGCGGGCGGATCGAGCCCCGCGAGGCCGCGCGGATCGGGCTGTGGGTGCTGCGGGCGCTGCGCGCGGCGCACACGGCGGGGGTGCTGCACCGCGATGTGAAGCCCGGCAACGTCCTGCTCGGCCGGGACGGCCGGGTGCTGCTCACCGACTTCGGCATCGCGCAGATAGAGGGCGACAGCACCATCACCCGTACCGGTGAGGTCGTCGGCTCGGTCGACTACCTCGCGCCGGAGCGAATACGGGGGCACGACCCCGGTCCCGCCTCCGACCTGTGGGCGCTCGGGGCGACGCTGTACACCGCCGTCGAGGGACGCTCGCCCTTCCGCCGCACCTCCGCCCTGGGCACCATGCAGGCCGTGGTGGAGGAGGACGCCGAGGAGCCCCGGAACGCCGGTCCCCTCGCCCCGGTCATCGCCGCCTTCCTGCACAAGGACCCGGCCCGCCGCCCGGACCTGTCCACGGCCGAGCGCATGCTGGACGACGCGGCGGCGGGCCGCAGGACGCGGACCGCGCCGGTGTACGCACCGGCCCCGCCCCCGCAGAGCACCGCCCCCGCGCCCCGCGACACCGCCGTCACCCCGGTGACCCCCGCCCGCCGGGGCCACCGCACCCGCATGTTCGCCCTGGCCGCCGCGGCCGTCCTGGTCTTCGGCGCGAGCCTGGCCGTCGGCTACCTCCAGTGGGGCGGCGGCCACCACGCGACAGGCCGGAACGACCCCACGGACAGCCCGTCGGCCTCGGCCACGAACGGCTCCACCGCCGTCCCCGACGACTGGCAGCGGTACGACGACGAGTTCGGCTTCAGCCTCTCGCTGCCCAAGGGCTGGAAGCGGTCCGTCTCCATCGACAAGGACGGCATCCGGCAGGTCGACTACTCGCCCGACAAGGGCAAGCACCTCGTCCGGGTGGCCGTCGACACCGACCCGGACTTCCGCACCTCCTACGAGCACCTGACCGACCTGGACCAGCGGGTCTCGGCCCGGCTGCTGGAGTACAAGCGGCTGGTCCTCAAGGAAGAGGTCTTCCGTGACGAGCCGGGCGCCCGCTGGGAGTACACCTGGAACGCCCTGGCCAAGGACGGCCCCCACTACTTCCCGGGCCCGTACCACGCCATCGACGTCGGCTACATGAACGCCGACGACACCGAGTACGCCCTCTACTCGTCCTCCCCGGCCGACGACTGGCCCACCACCAAGAAGCAGTTCACCTGGATTCTGCGGAGCTTCCAGGAGGGCTGAACCGGCCGCCACTGTCGTACCTTGGCCGGTCAGCGCCCCGGAAGGGGTGGGTCCGGTGCGGCATGATGGGCGGTATGGGGACCGAGGGGCACGACCTCCGTGTGGTCGCGAGCCGTTACCGCCTCGAGGCGCGCATCGGACGCGGCGGGATGGGTGTCGTCTGGCGGGCCGACGATCTGGTGCTGGGGCGTCAGGTGGCCGTCAAGGAACTCACCCTGGACGACTCGCTGTCCGAAGAGGACGCGCGCAGGCGGCGGGAGCACTCCTTCCGGGAGGCGCGGGCGGTCGCGCAGTTGCGGCATCCGCACATCATCGTGGTGCACGACGTGGTCGAGCAGGACGAACGCCCGTACCTCGTCATGGAGCTGATCGACGGCTGCTCGCTCGCCGAGCGCATCGCCACCGGCGGCCCGCTGGACGCCGTCGAGGCCGCCCGGATCGGCGCCGACCTGCTCAGCGCGCTGGCCACCGCGCACGCGGCCGGGGTGCTGCACCGGGACATCAAGCCCGCCAACGTGCTGCTGGAGTCCGGCACCGACCGGGTCGTGCTCACCGACTTCGGCATCGCCCGGGTCGCGGGAGCGACGACGCTCACCGAGACCGGTTCGTTCGTCGGCTCGCCCGAATACACCGCGCCGGAGCGGATGTCGGGGCTGCGCGGCGGGCCCGCCTCCGACCTGTGGTCGCTGGGCGCGCTGCTGTGCGCCGCGCTCAGCGGCGCGTCGCCCTTCCGGCGCGACTCGCTCGGCGGCATCCTGCACGCCGTCGTCACCGACGAGATCCGGCCGCCCGCCGAGGCCGGCCCGCTGCTCCCCGTCGTCCGGGGCCTGCTGGAGCGCGACCCGGAACTGCGGCTCGGCGCGGCCGACGCCGAGCGCATGCTGCGGACGTACCTGGAGACCGGCAGTATGCCGCCCGCGTCCGGTGTTCCGGCCGCCGCGCGCACCCTCCGGCTGCTCGGCGCGGTACGCGGCACCAAGTCCGACACGCCGCCACCCGAACTGCCGTACCGCCCCGCCCGGCCGGCGTCCCCGAGACGGGCCCGGCTGATCGCCGCCCTGCTGGTCGCCGCGGTGGCCGGAGCCGCGGTGTCGGCGGCGGTGCTGATGTTCCACGAGCACCGGGACGGCGGCGACGACGCGCCCGGCGCCCCCTCCGCCTCCCGGACACCGGGCCCCACCGGCACCCGGGCGCCCTCCGGCTACCGCACCGTCCGCGACCCCGCGGGCTTCGCCCTGGCCGTGCCGGACGGCTTCACCCGCGAACGGCAGGGCGAGCGCGTCTTCTACCTCTCCGCCGGGGGAGCCTTCCGCCTCGGCATCAAGATCTCCCCGCCCGAGCCGGGCGGACCCGCCGCCGTCCTGGAACGCCTCGCGGCCGAGGGCGCGGACAACAACCCCGGCTACCGCGACGGCCGTGTCACCGAGACCAGTCACGAGAAACACCCCGCCGCCCTCTGGGAGTTCACCTGGAACGGCTACACCCCCGCCGAGGGCGCCCGGCACACCTACGACCTCTGCTGGGAGGAGGGCGGCCGGATGTACGACGTGTGGGTCTCGGGCCCGGTCGGCAAGGTGCGCGAGGCCCGCGAGCACTTCGACGTGGCCGTGGACACCTTCACCGTCACGGCCCCCTGACCGGACCCCGGGCCGCGCCCACCGGACCGGCACCCGGTACCGCGGCGCGGGAGGCCATCGCCGGGGTGCGCTTCGACAAGCCCTGAAAACCGCCGAGTTGAAGGCGTGCGCCCGCGTCGACAAGCGCCGGGTGCGCGCGGTACTGATGGGTCATGAGTGACGACGGCGCACCCCCGCTCGACGGACCCCCGCTCGGCGGGCGCTACCGGCTCCTCGAACGCGTCGGGGCCGGGCCGACCGGCACCGTCTGGCGTGCCCGCGACGAGCGGGACGGGGACCCGGTCGCCGTCAAGGAGCCCCGGCTGTCCGGCGATCGGGCGGGCGAGGAGGCCGGGCGGACCGCGCACCGGCTCCGGCGCGAGGCGGGTGCCGCCGCTCGCGTGCGCCATCCGTCGGCCGTACGGGTCCGGGACGTGGTCGTCGAGGGCGGGCTGCCCTGGATCGTCATGGAGTGGGTGGAGGGCGAGTCGCTGCGGGAGACCGTACGGCGGGGTGTGCTGCCGCCCGAAGAGGCGGCCAGGATCGGGCTCGCCGTGCTGGGCGCGCTGCGTGCCGCGCACGCCGTCGGGATCGTGCACCGGGACATCAAGCCCGCCAACGTGCTGATCGAGTCGGGTACCGGGCGCGTGGTCGTCACCGACTTCGGGATCGGCGACGGGCACGCCGAGGACGCCCCCGAGGGGTTCGTCGCGCCGGAGCGGGCGTCCGGGCGGGGTGCCGGGCCGGCCTCCGACCTGTGGTCGCTCGGCGCGCTGCTCGCCGCCATGACGGACGGCGACCCCGGCCCGCTCGCCCCCCTGCTGGACCACCTGCGCACCCCGGACCCCGACGCCCGGCCGGACGCGGCGGAGGTGGCGGCGGAGCTGGAGGGATGCGCCGGGGTGAAGCCCGAGGAGCCGGAACCCGAACCCGTGAGGGAACCGACACGGACTGTTGTGACCCCCGCCCCCGTCGTCCGCCGCACCCCGCTCGCGGCCCTCGGGCTGCTGCTGTCGAAAAAACCCGGCGCCGAGTGACCCGCGCCGACAACGCGCTGATCAGCACGTTTACCGCCAGTGATCACTGGCGGTATGTGTGCGGCCGGTGAAACCCCGTTACCGACGGGTACCGAAAGAGCGGCCACCGGCATACCCTGCGGCTCATGACGGACACGCAGGCCCCGGAAGTCACCGGCACCAACCCGATCGCCCCGGCCCCCGAGGGCGTGCGCACCGCCGCCGACGTGGTCACCCCCGAGCTGCTGGCCCAGCTCACCAAGGGCGTCACCGGCTCGGGCCGGACCAGCAACCACACCCCGCTCACCGGCGCCAAGCTCGCCGACCTGCCCGAGTCCACCCCGGACGACGTCGCCGCCGCCTTCGAGGCCGCCCGCGCCGCCCAGCGGGTGTGGGAGCGGACCCCGGTGCGCGAACGGGCCGCCGTGCTGCTGCGCTTCCACGACCTGGTGCTGGAGCGCCAGTCGGAGGTGCTCGACCTCATCCAGTTGGAGACCGGCAAGGCCCGGCTGCACGCCCACGAAGAAGTGCAGGCCGTCGTCGTCGCCGCCCGGCACTACGGCCGCCGCGCCCCCGCCTACCTGCGGCCCAAGCGGCACACCGGCGCCATGCCGACCCTGACCAAGGTGACCGAACTGCGGCACCCGCGCGGGGTCGTGGGCCAGATCGCCCCCTGGAACTACCCGCTCGAACTCTCCGTCGGCGACGCCCTGCCCGCCTTCGTCACCGGCAACGCGGTCGTGATGAAGCCCGACACCGAGACCTGCCTGACCGCCCTGTGGGCCCGTGACCTGCTGATCGAGGCCGGCCTGCCCGCCGGGGTCTTCCAAGTGGTCCTCGGGGAGGGCCCGGTGGTCGGCCCGGAGATCGTCCGGCACGCCGACTACGTCTCCTTCACCGGCTCCACCCGCACCGGCCGCGAGGTCGCCCAGGGCGCCGCCGCCCGTCTGATCGGCGTCTCCCTCGAACTCGGCGGCAAGAACGCCATGCTGGTCCTTCAGGACGCCGACATCGAGAAGGCCGCCGCCGGTGCCGTACGCGCCTGCTTCTCCTCGGCCGGGCAGCTCTGCATCTCCATCGAGCGGCTGTTCGTCCACGAGTCCATCGCCGACGCCTTCCTGGAGCGCTTCGCCGCCCGCACGAAGGCCATGCGGCTCGGCACCGCCCTCGCCTACGGCGCCGACATGGGCTCGCTGGCCGGGGAACGCCAGCTCAAGGCCGTCGAGGCGCATGTGACCGAGGCGGTCGCCAAGGGCGCCAAGGTGCTCGCGGGCGGGGTGGCCCGGCCCGACATCGGCCCGTACTTCTTCGAGCCGACCATCCTCGACGGCGTCGACGACACCATGTCCGTCTGCGCCGAGGAGACCTTCGGCCCGGTCGTCTCCGTCTACCGCTTCGGCTCGGACGACGAGGCCGTGGAGCGCGCCAACGCCACCCCGTACGGCCTCAACGCCTCGGTGTGGACGACCAGTGCGAAGCGGGGCCTGGACATTGCCGCCCGGCTGCGCACCGGCACGGTCAACGTCAACGAGGGGTACGCCCCCGCGTACGGCAGCGCGCAGTCCCCGATGGGCGGCATGAAGGACTCCGGACTCGGCCGCCGCCACGGCTCCGAGGGCATCCTCAAGTACACCGAGGCCCAGACCGTCGCCCGCCAGCGGCTGCTGCCCATGGCGCCCTCGCTCGGCATGGACGACGCCGCGTACGCGGCCTTCATGAGCCGCAGCCTGAAGGTGATGAAGGCGCTCCGCTTCCGCTGACCGTCGTATCGCCGTCCGACCCGCCCGTTCCACCACCGTTCTCGACGAGGAGAGCACGTGCCGCAGGAGAAGACTGTCCCCACCCGGACCGAGGAAGGGCGCGAAGGGCGCGAAGGGCGCGACGACGGTTACGACTACGACGTGCTCGTGGTCGGCTCCGGCTTCGGCGGCTCGGTGACCGCCCTGCGCCTGACCGAGAAGGGCTACCGCGTCGGCGTCCTGGAGGCGGGCCGCCGCTTCACCCCGGCCACCCTGCCCCGCAACTCCTGGGACCTGCGCAACTACCTCTGGGCCCCCAGGCTCGGCCTGTACGGCATCCAGCGCATCCATCTGCTGGGCAACGTCATGGTGCTGGCCGGCGCGGGCGTCGGCGGCGGCTCCCTCAACTACGCCAACACGCTGTACGTACCGCCGAAGCCGTTCTTCGAGGACGCCCAGTGGCGGCACATCACCGACTGGCAGGACGAGCTGTCGCCGTACTACGACCAGGCCAAGCGGATGCTGGGGGTCCGGCTGAACCCGACGACCACGCCCTCCGACACGCACCTGAAGGCGGCGGCGCAGCGGATGGGCGTCGGTGACACCTTCCACATGGCGCCGGTCGGCGTGTTCTTCGGGGACGGCGAGGACGCCGACGGCGCGGCCAAGGCGCGGCCCGGCGAGCAGGTCGCGGACCCGTACTTCGGGGGCGCCGGGCCCGCGCGGCGGGCGTGCACCGAGTGCGGCGAGTGCATGACCGGGTGCCGGCACGGCGCGAAGAACACCCTCAACGAGAACTACCTCTACCTCGCGGAGAAGGCGGGCGCGGTGGTGCACCCGCTGACCACCGTCGTCTCCGTCACGGACGACTCGCGCGGCGGCTACGCGGTCGCCACCCTGCCGACCGACCGCAAACGCACCGGCAAGGGACGGCTGTTCACCGCCCGCCGGGTGGTCCTCGCGGCCGGCACCTACGGCACCCAGACCCTGCTGCACCGCATGAAGGCCAGCCATCTGCTGCCCCACCTCAGCCCCCGGCTCGGTGACCTCACCCGCACCAACTCCGAGGCCCTGGTCGGCGCCCAGACCGACGACCGGCGCTACCGCAAGGCACACGGCAAGGACAAGGTCGACTTCACGCGCGGGGTGGCCATCACCTCCTCCGTCCACCCGGACGCCGACACGCACATCGAGCCGGTCCGCTACGGCAAGGGCTCCAACTCGATGGGCGGCCTCACCATCCTCCAGGTGCCCTACGCCGAGGGCTCCTCGCGCGTCCTCGGCTGGCTCGCGCACGCGGCCCGGCACCCGGTGCAGCTCGTCCGCTCGGTCTCCAACCGGCGCTGGTCGGAGCGGACCATCATCGGCCTGGTGATGCAGTCGCTGGACAACTCCCTGACGACGTACCTGAAGCCCGGCGGCGTCGGCAAGGGCCTGCTGACCGCCCGGCAGGGCCACGGCGCGCCCAACCCGACCCAGATCAAGGCCGCCACCGAGGCCGCCTCCGCGCTCGCCGCCGAGATCAACGGCTTCGCCGGCAGCAACGTCGGCGAGCTGATGGGCACCCCGCTGACCGCGCACTTCCTCGGCGGCTGTCCCATCGGCGACTCCGCCGAGACCGGCGTGATCGACCCGTACCACCGGCTGTACGGGCACCCCGGCATCTCGGTGGTGGACGGGGCGGCGGTCTCCGCGAACCTGGGGGTGAACCCGTCGCTGACGATCACCGCGCAGGCCGAGCGGGCCATGTCGTTCTGGCCGAACAAGGGCGAGGAGGACCCGCGGCCGGCGCCGGGGGCGGCGTACGAGCGGCTGGAGGCGGTGGCACCGCGTACTCCCGCGGTGCCGGCGGACGCCTTCGGCGCGCTGCGGCTGCCGCTGCTGGCGGTGCCGGAGGTGCCCCGCAAGAAGGGCTGAACCTCTGCGGGAAAGAGACAGGGACCTGCGTCCCCCTCCGAACGCAGGTCCCTCGATTCTCACCGTTTTCTTGATCCCGGTGCCTGGTTCGATGCGTGAGGACGACCGGGGGTTGTATCCGGTGGCCCGCATTCAGGTGTGGCGTCGATCACATCAAGGGGTGCGTGTGACGGCCGGACATGTGTGGCGGGCGGACATGACGAAGGGCCCCGCGGGACTCGGCCGCGGGGCCCTTGTCGTCGGCACCGGCGTCAGGGAGGTGCCGGTGCCGGGGAAGCGGCGCCGGGGGGTCGCGCCGCCCGCCTCGAATGTCCGCACCGGTGGCGGTGGTGGTGCGGGAGGGTGCCGGGGACGCGCGGGGGACAGGGGGGAGGGTGCGCTGCGGGCCGCACGCCCTGAGGCGTTGGCGGCCGGCCGGTCCGGCACGGGTTCATGTGTGCAGTTGTCCGCCGGACGGCCCCGGGCGTCCCCGGAGCCGGCCGTTCTCTTGGGTGACCGGGCTGCTGTCCCCTGCCGTCCGGTCACTGTTCCGGGACGAGGTCCCACGGTGTACGGCACGACCCGTACCCCTCATCGCCCCGGCGAGCCACGCGTGGTTCTGTCGGGCCCGCCCCTGGCTGGCACGGACATGGGGCTCAACGAAGCGTCGCGCCGGCCGGTCACGCGCCGTACGGGTGAGAGCGGCACCGAACTCAGATGCGACCCCGGCACAGCTCCAGCAGGGTCATGGCGAGCGCGGTGCCGGGCTTGCCGAGGGCGTCCCGGTAGCGGCCGAGGATCTCCATCTCGCGGGACAGGCTCACCCGGCGGCCACCGGAGGCGATCCGGGTCTGCTGGACGACGGCGGAGACGGCCATCCGCTCCTGGACGAGGCCGATGATCCGGTCGTCGAGCGCGTCGATGCGCTCGCGGGCGTCGTCGATGGTGCGCTCGGGCCCGGTGTGCGGGGTGTGCGGGGTGTGCGGGGTGGCGGTGGTC
This sequence comes from Streptomyces sp. NPDC018263, assembly GCF_055562575.1. Lineage (NCBI taxonomy): Bacteria > Bacillati > Actinomycetota > Actinomycetes > Kitasatosporales > Streptomycetaceae > Streptomyces > Streptomyces sp. NPDC018263. The sequence goes on along the minus strand of NZ_JBVHFA010000001.1, from coordinate 840,519 downwards.
ATGCGGGGCTCCAGGTGGCTGGTGGCCGCCCCGGACCGGCAGGACCCGGAAAGACGACAGGCGCTCCGGGCCTTGTCGGCCCGGAGCGCCTGTCGGAAGTCGCTTGTTATGTGCTCAAGCAGAACGACCATGGCAGCCGGCGGGCCCGGTGCCATAGGTAAAGAGGTACGTCGTCTGGGTGAACACGGGGTCAGTATGCCACGGCTGTCCGTCACCCCGGACCGCCTGTGGACATCCGCCTCCGCCGTCCGGGAGGGGGTCGGCGCCCACCCCGTTAGAATCGGTCATACAGACCCCCGCCCCACCGCCGGAAGGCACCCCGTGTCATCAGCGACCCAGTCTGCCGACGCCCCCGACACCGTTCTGGTCGTCGACTTCGGCGCGCAGTACGCCCAGCTCATCGCCCGTCGCGTCCGCGAGGCGCGGGTCTACAGCGAGATCGTGCCCAGCAGCATGCCGGTGGCCGAGATGCTCGCCAAGAACCCCGCGGCGATCATCCTCTCCGGAGGCCCCTCCTCGGTCTACGAGGAGAACGCCCCGCAGCTCGACGGCGACCTCTTCGAGGCCGGTGTCCCCGTCTTCGGCATGTGCTACGGCTTCCAGCTCATGGCGCAGACGCTCGGCGGCACCGTCGACAACAGCGGCGCCCGCGAGTACGGCCGCACCCCTCTGCACGTCTCCATGTCCGGCTCCACCCTGTTCGAGGGCACCCCGGACGAGCAGCCCGTGTGGATGTCCCACGGCGACGCCTGCTCCGCCGCCCCCGAGGGCTTCACCGTCACCGCCTCCACCGACGTGGTCCCGGTCGCCGCCTTCGAGAACGACGAGAAGAGGCTCTACGGCGTCCAGTACCACCCCGAGGTCATGCACTCCACGCACGGCCAGCAGGTGCTGGAGCACTTCCTGTACCGGGGCGCGGGCCTGACCCCGTCCTGGACCACGGGCAACGTCATCGAGGAGCAGGTCGCCGCGATCCGCGAGCAGGTCGGCGACAAGCGCGCCATCTGCGGCCTGTCCGGCGGCGTGGACTCCGCCGTCGCCGCCGCCCTGGTGCAGAAGGCCATCGGCTCCCAGCTCACCTGCGTCTACGTCGACCACGGTCTGATGCGCAAGGGCGAGACCGAGCAGGTCGAGAAGGACTTCGTCGCCGCCACCGGCGTGCAGCTCAAGGTGGTCGACGCCGAGGAGCGCTTCCTGAAGGCGCTCGCCGGGGTCTCCGACCCCGAGGAGAAGCGGAAGATCATCGGGCGCGAGTTCATCCGCGTCTTCGAGCAGGCCCAGGCCGAGATCATCGCGGACGAGGGCCCGGCCGTGGAGTTCCTGGTGCAGGGCACCCTGTACCCGGACGTGGTCGAGTCCGGCGGCGGCACCGGCACCGCCAACATCAAGTCGCACCACAACGTCGGCGGCCTCCCCGAGGACCTCGAGTTCCAGCTCATCGAGCCGCTGCGCAAGCTGTTCAAGGACGAGGTCCGCATGGTGGGCCAGGAGCTCGGCCTGCCCGAGGAGATCGTCCAGCGCCAGCCGTTCCCCGGCCCCGGCCTCGGCATCCGCATCGTCGGTGACGTCACCAAGGAGCGCCTGGACCTGCTGCGCGAAGCCGACGCCATCGCCCGCGAGGAGCTGACCGCCGCCGGTCTGGACCGCGAGATCTGGCAGTGCCCGGTCGTGCTGCTCGCCGACGTCCGCTCGGTCGGCGTCCAGGGCGACGGCCGCACCTACGGCCACCCGATCGTGCTGCGCCCGGTCTCCTCCGAGGACGCCATGACCGCCGACTGGTCCCGGCTGCCCTACGACGTGCTGGCGAAGATCTCCACCCGGATCACCAACGAGGTCCGCGACGTCAACCGCGTCGTCGTCGACGTGACCTCCAAGCCGCCGGGCACCATCGAGTGGGAGTGACCTGGGTGCCGGCCCGCTGACCGGCACCGCCCGAGGTGGAACGGCTCCGGCCGTTCCACCTCTTTTTCGCTGCCCCGGCCCCTTTTGGTACCCCGCCACCCGACGGTAACTTCCGGTCCGTAAAGCACCCCAGCGCTGGAGGACTCATGCACCGGCCCACCCCTCCCTCGCCGCTGCCGACCGACAAGCTGCGGTTCGCCATGCCGCCCATGCACGAGTCGGTCGACGAGGAACGCCGCCACCGCAAGGAGCGCCTCGCGGGCGCCCTGCGGCTCTTCGGGCGCGCCGGGTTCGAGGACGGCGTGTCGGGCCACATCACCGCCCGCGATCCGGAGTTCAGCGACTGCTTCTGGGTCAACCCCTTCGGGATGCCCTTCAAGCACGTCACCGTGAGCGACCTGGTCCTGGCCAACCAGGACGGCCAGGTCGTCGAGGGCGGCTACCACGTCAACCAGGCCGCCTTCACCGTGCACGCGGCGGTCCACGCGGCCCGCCCGGACGTCGTCGCCGTCGCCCACTGCCACTCCGTGCACGGCCGCGCGCTCGCCTCGCTCGGTGAGGTCCCCGACCCCATCACCCAGGAGAGCTGCGCCTTCTACGAGGACACCGCGCTCTACGACTCCTACACCGGCGTCACCGTCGACGCCGAGGAGGGCCGCCGCATCGCCTCCGCGCTCGGCTCCAGCAAGGCCCTGGTGCTGCGCAACCACGGGCTGCTCACCGTCGGGGACTCGGTCGACGCGGCCGCCTGGTGGTTCATGTCCATGGAACGCTCCTGCCAGGTCCAGCTCACCGCCGAGGCCGCCGGCCGCCCGGTCCTCATCGAGCACCGGCAGGCCGTCGCCACCCGCGAACAGCTCGGCGGCGACCTCGTGGCCTGGATCAACTACCAGCCCCTCTGGCAGGACATCAGCCGCAGCGAACCGGACCTGCTGAGCTGAGCCGCCCGCCCCGGCCGGCTCGGGTCGTCTCGGACAGGCGTGCGAGCGGGTCAGCAGGATGGGCGGTCCTTTCCGCCCTGCGCGGACCGGCGAACCCGAGGTGCCCGGCGTAGGGCACAATTCGCCTTGTTCACAGGGGAGTTGCTCGGCCACCGCACGCACTGTGCGTGACGGCCGTGTTCCGGGATCTCGGGCAGCGGGGAAGGCGGGCGTCGGTCGTGGCGGTGCAGGAGGCGAGGCAGGGCGCGGCGGACGGCGCGGGGGCCCACGGGGGCGGCTGCGCGTGCGGGGACTGCCCGCACGGGGCGCGCGAAGGGCACCGGCGGGCGCTGGCCGCCTTCCGGCAGGGCCGCGACGAGTTCGCCGCCGGACGCGGGCTGCCCCCGGCGGTGGCCCACTCCGCCTCGGCGTCCCGCCAGTGGATCTCCGCCGAACTCGCCCAGCGCGCCGAGGCCGTCGCCGAACGCGGCCGCGCCGAGGGCGACGCCTGGCTCGCCGGCCTCTGGACCCGCACCGCCTGCCTGGCCTGGGGCGCCGTGGTGATCCTGCTGCTCGTCCAGGCCCTCACCGCGATCGGCGCGGGCTGGAGCAGCGCCCGCACCGCCGGACTCCTCGCCGCGGTGGCCGTCGCGGGCGCGCTGAGCCTCGCCGGGTTCTTCCACCGGGCGCGCGGCGGGGCGCTGGCCCCGATGATCGGCGAGGACAACCGGATGTCCACCTCCCGCACGGTCGCCGCCTGCTGGGTGCTCTTCGTCGCCTACGCCGTCCTCCTCCTCGCGGGGCGCCTCGCCACCGCCTCCGATCCTGCCGAACGTGACTCCCTCCTCGCCGGTCTCGACCTCGCCCGTGGTGCCGGTGTGGTGACCGTCCTCGCCGTGGTGTGCGGCATCGCGGTCCTGGTGCGCCGGGTGGTCGGCCTGCGTGTCCTCGGCCAGCGCCTCCAGAAGGTCCCGGCGCACCGGCCGCGCGCCGCCGACCTGCTCACCGACGACGCCGGCCGGGGTGCCTTCGCCGACATCCAGTACGTCGTCATCAGCGCCGTCGCCCTGGTCTTCGCCGCCGTCCGCCTCGGCCGCCGCCCCGACCAACTGCCCGACCTGCCCTGGGGGCTGGCCGTGCTGGTGCTGATCTCGGCGGCCACCTACCTGGCGGGCAAGTACGCCGAGGGCGGCCGTCCGGTGGTGCTCTCCGTGGTCCGCGCCCGCGAGCCCGGCGACCTGGACGGCCCGATCCGCACCGGGGACGACATCGAGATCCGCGGCACCGGTTTCGTCCCGCCCGGCGCCCAGGGTGCCGACCGCCTCGCCCGCATGGTCGTCCGCATCGGCGCGGTCGACGTCCACGTGCCCCTGGTCCCGGTCGCCGGCGGCTTCCGCAACCCCTCCGACACCGTCCTCACCGTCCCTGTCCCGGTCGAGGTGGAGCCCGGCGCGGTGGAGGTGCAGGTGGTGACGGCGGCGGGGCTGGCCACCAACCGCTACCCCATCGAGGTGACGGACTGATCCCCCGTACGCTGCACCGATATCCGGAAAATCGTCCGGGGAGGATTGAACCGGCTCCCTTCGTCATACGTATCGTCGGGTGAGGGGTCCGGGACGGCGGGCGAGAGGCGGCTAACAGTGATGACTCACGGTATGCGGACGGACACGCACACCTCCCATCTCGACGGAGACCGTGACTGGCGGGCGACCGCCGCCCGTTACGCCCTCCTCCCACTCCGGATCTTCCTCGGCGTCACCTTCGTCTACGCGGGCCTGGACAAGATCACCGACAGCGCCTTCATGAAGGCCGGCGGCGCCGGTTCGCTGGGGGACACGATGCGCGGGGTCCGCGACTCCTCCGCCATCCCGGCCCTCGTCGACCTGGCCCTGAAGAGCCCCGTCGGCTTCGGCTACGCCATCGCCTTCGGTGAACTGGCCGTCGGCATCGGCATCCTGATCGGACTCCTCGGCCGGCTGGCCGCCCTCGGCGGCGCGCTGATCTCGCTGAGCCTCTGGCTGACCGTGAGCTGGGCCTCCAGCCCGTACTACTACGGCAACGACCTCGCCTACCTGATGGCCTGGCTGCCCCTCGTCCTCGCGGGCACCCCCTATCTGTCCGTCGATGCCTCCCTCCGTGACCGTCGCCGACGCCGGTCGGGCGGGTACCGCTAGCCCGAGTCCGGCTCGGCGGGGCGGGACCGGCCGGGACCGGCCGGGGGGGGCTCAGACCTTCTCGTCCTCGGCGCCGTTCCTTCTGCGTATGGCGCGGGTGAGGGCGGTCGTCACGCCCGCCAGGAACAGGCCGCCCACGGCCAGGGGGATCGCCGTGAACCACGGTATGTCCCACAGCCCGCGCACGTCCCCCAGGTAGAGGGCGCCCGCGACGGTCAGGCAGACCCCGCCGACCAGCCGGCCGGGCTGGAACTCATGACGCAGCACGGCTGACCTCCACCTGTCCGATGCCCACATGCAGGTCGATCCGCAGCACACCGGCCTCCTTGGTGCCCTTGGCCGGCGCCAGATCCGTCGTCTCGTGCCTGCCCGGCCGCACGTCCACGTCCTTCGTGTTGTCACCGGGAAGCCGGATGTCGCCCACCCCCACGTCGATGCTCAGCGCCGCCGCCGTGTCCGCCGGGACGATCACTCGCAGCCGGCCCGCGCCGAGCTCCGCCCGGGTGGACACCGTCTGGTCCTTGGTCAGGCGCACCTTGGTCAGGTCGAGGGTCGCCGAGCCGGAACCCAGTTCGTAGACGGGGCGGACGTCCGCCGTGGCCGCCGGCCGCCAGGACGTCTGCCGCCAGTGCGAGGTGACATCGCTCGGCAGCACGGCGCTTCCGGCCAGCAGCAGCGCCGTCACCAGGGCCAGGAAGGCGGACCCGCCCCCCGTGCGCCCCAGGAAGGCGCTGACGGCTATGCCCAGCCCGAACACCACCAGCGCGCAGGCCAGCCCGGTCTGGAGGCTGGTGGCCAGCGGTCGCGTCTCCCAGGTACGGCTGCCGCCCAGCCACCCCGCCAGCAGCGCCAGCAGGAACACCCAGCCGCTGATCCAGCGCGCCCCCCGGGGCCTGGTCCGCTTGTCGCTCGGTATGCGCCCGGCGAGCGAGTGCGGCCAGGGGAGCTGCATGATGAATTCGATCGGCGGGGAGGGCGAGACGTGCTGCTCGTAGGCGTCGCTGGGGCCCCAGAAGTACCCGGTGCCGCCGACGTGGGTGCCGTCCTTGACGATCGGGTCCCGCCACCAGGAGGGCGCGCTGTAGTAGATCGGCGGTGCCTGGGTCTCCGGTGGGGCGTCGGCCGCCGCCTGTGCGGCTATGGGGTGGCCCCTGGGTGACTTCGGCTCGGCGCTCGGGGAGGGGCCGGGGTCGGTGGTGGCGCGGTGCCGGGACCAGTAGCCGGCTCCGGCCAGCAGCAGGGAGAGCACCACGGCGAAGGTCAGCACCCCGCCGTTGCGCAGGGTGGTCAGGATGACCCCGCAGCCGATCAGGGCGAACAGGACGGCGGCCAGCGCCTGGCCGTCGACCCGGCCGGTCAGCAGCTTGCGGACCTCGTTCTCCTCCTCGTCGTCGTAGGGCACCAGGAGCCAGGCGAAGCCGTAGAAGATCAGGCCGATGCCGCCGGTCGCGGCCAGCACGGCCAGGGTGATGCGGAAGATCACCGGGTCCATGTCCGTGTGCCGGCCGAGGCCCGCGCACACGCCCGCGATCATCTTGTGCCGGCGGTTGCGGCGGAAGCGGCGGGGGGTCTCGGCGGTGCGGTGCCCTGCCGGGGTGTCCGCTTGTCCCGCGCCCCCCGAGCCCGGTGCTGCCGAGCCCGGTGATCCGTCGCCCGGTGATCCCCAGCTCTGTGCTCCCGGTTCCCCCGGCCCGGTCGGCCCGGTCGCGCCGGAGTCCTTCTCTCCCGTGTTCCTCACTCCTCCACCCCCTCTCTCCGTGCCCCCCGCTTCCGCGGGCGTCTCCTGTGTTCCTGTGGTGTCCGCCCGGTCCGGTCCCGTCCGCTCCGTCGCGGCGGGTTCGGCATCCGTCGGCCCGGTGCCCGAGGCCGGGCGTGGGCCGGTGCCGGGTCCCGGACCCGTCGCGGCGTGCTCGTGATCCGTCATGTGTCCATGGTGACGGGCCGGGAGCCGTGTGGGCAGTCGGGTCGACCCTGGTCGAACCCTGAAATCGCCCCTGAGACGAGCGGGGGAGATGTTCGACTCCGGGCACCGGCCCCCGTTCTGACCGCTCGGCCGGGACTCGGGGGGAACCCCGATGAAGATCAGGGGAGTCTCGGGGGAGGACCCTGATGCCCCGGCCCCCGCAGCCGTGTGACCATCGTTGGCATGCCGGAAGCCGCAGCACTCCCACTCGAAGACCCGCGGCCGCCGCGCAAGCTCTACCGCAGCGGTGACGGCCGCTGGCTGGGCGGAGTGGCGCGGGGGCTCGCCGGGCACCTCGGGCTGCCCGTGGTGTGGGTGCGGCTGGCCTTCGTCGGCCTGCTCATGGCGAACGGACTCGGTGCGCTGCTGTACGCCGCGTTCTGGTTCTTCGTCCCGCTCGGCGTCGGCGGTGTGGGCGACCACAAGCCCGCCTCGCTGGTCGGCACCGAGACCTCGCCGGAGGGGCGCCGCAGACTCGTCGCCCGCAAGCCGGACAAGGGGCAGATGGTCGCGCTGCTCCTCATGGTCATCGTGTCCATCGTCTTCCTGGGCAGCGTCAACCTGACCAACACGGCCAAGGCGTACCTGGTGCCGGTGGTGCTGGTCGCGGCCGGTGTCGCCCTGGTCTGGCGACAGGCGGACAACGCCCGCCGGGCCCGCTGGGTCGAGGTCGGCGGCCGTCGGCGCACGCTCACCCTGCTCCGGGCGGCCGTAGGCGTGCTGCTGGTCACCGCCGGGGTCTCCGCGATCTTCCTGATGCAGGTGTCCGCCGCCCACCTGGGCGCGGTGCTGGAGGCGGCGCTCGCCGTGCTCGTCGGCATCACCCTGCTCGCCGGCCCCTATCTCGTCCGCGTGACCCAGGACCTGTCCGAGGAACGCCTGATGCGCATCCGCGCCCAGGAGCGGGCCGAGGTCGCCGCGCACGTCCACGACTCGGTGCTGCACACCCTCACCCTGATACAGCGCAACGCGGACAACGCCGGGGAGGTGCGCCGCCTGGCCCGCGCGCAGGAGCGGGACCTGCGCACCTGGCTGTACAAGCCGGAGGGCACCGGCAAGGACGAGGCCGACGAGCCGGACACGGTCGCGGAGGCGGTGCGGCGCAACGCGGCCGAGGTGGAGGACAAGCACGGCGTGCCCATAGAGGTCGTGGTGGTGGGCGACTGCCCGCTGGACGACCGGACGACCGCACAGATGCAGGCCGCGCGCGAAGCGATGGTGAACGCCGCCAAGTACGGTGGCGACGGCGGTGCCGTGCAGGTCTACGCGGAGGTCGAGGGCCGTACGGTCTTCGTGTCCGTCCGCGACCGGGGTCCGGGATTCGACCTCGACTCCATACCCGCCGACCGCATGGGGGTCAGGGAGTCGATCATCGGGCGCATGGAGCGCAACGGCGGTACGGCCCGGCTTCGGTCGGTGCCGGACGGCGGCACGGAAGTCGAGTTGGAGATGGAGAGGGCGGAGAAGACGGCATGAGTGACGCGACCGAGGCGAACGGCACGACGGGGGAGGCGGAGGTGGCCGATCCCGGACGCGACACCGCGAAGAAGACCGAAGGCGCCGGGGGCGCCGACGGCACGGTCGGGCGCCATGTGCGCGTGGTGCTCGTCGACGACCACCGCATGTTCCGCACCGGCGTGCAGGCGGAGATCGGGCAGACCGAGCGGACCGGGGTCGAGGTGGTCGGTGAGGCTCCGGACGTCGACCAGGCGGTGGCGGTCATCACCAGGACCCGGCCCGAGGTCGTCCTGCTCGACGTCCATCTGCCCGGCGGCGGCGGGGTCGAGGTGCTCCGGCGCAGCGCGGCCCTGATGGCGGACCCCGAGCAGCCGGTGCGCTTCCTCGCGCTCTCGGTGTCCGACGCGGCGGAGGACGTGATCGGGGTGATCCGGGGCGGGGCGCGCGGCTATGTCACCAAGACCATCACCGGGTCCGACCTGATCGACTCGATCTTCCGGGTGCAGGAGGGCGACGCGGTCTTCTCGCCCCGGCTGGCCGGTTTCGTGCTGGACGCGTTCGCCTCCACCGACGCCCCGCCGGTCGACGAGGACCTGGACCGTCTCACCCAGCGCGAGCGTGAGGTGCTGCGGCTGATCGCGCGCGGCTACGCCTACAAGGAGATCGGCAAACAGCTCTTCATCTCGGTGAAGACGGTTGAGTCCCATGTCTCCGCGGTGCTGCGCAAGCTCCAGCTCTCCAACCGGCACGAGCTGACCCGCTGGGCGACGGCGCGCCGGCTGGTGTGAGCCGGGGCCGTGTTCGTGGCCGCAGCCGTGGCTGTCAGGCCGGGTCCGGTGTCTCGTGGAGCCGCAGCAGCGTGCGGGCGGCGTCGGCCACGGCCTCCCGCAGCTCGGGCGGTTCGAGGACCTCGACGCCCGGACCGAGGCGCAGCACCTCGACGGTGGCGTGCTCGACCGACTCGACCGGGATGACCGTACGGACGCGGCCCTGCGGGTCGGGCCGGCACGCATGGGTCTCGGCGGACTCCAGGACCGCCGTGTCCACCTGTTCCGCGAACCGCCGCCACGCCTGCGCCGAGAGGCGGAGCACCGCGCGGTCCCGGAAGCGGTGCGCGTCGAAGCCGGCGATCCAGGCGCGCCAGTACGCGGCCAGGTCGAAGCCGGTGGGCCGCTCGAAGGGCTCGCCGCCCGCGTCGGTCATCCGCAGGATCTGCGACACCCGGTAGGTCCGCACGGCGGCGCCCCCGGCCTCGCCGGCCGCCCGGCGCGGGGACTGCGCCACGACGTACCAGACCCCGGCCTTGAGCACGATGCCGAGGGGACACAGTTCGCGCTCCACCTCCTGCGGCTCGGCCCAGCGGCGGTAGAGCACACGCAGCGTCCGCCGGTTCCACACCGCCTCGGCGACGGCGGTGAGCCGGGGGACCTGCTCGGCGTCGCGGTACCAGCGCGAGGTGTCCAGGTGGAACCGCTCGCGGACCCGTGTTGCCCGCTCGCGCAGCGCCGGTGGCAGGGCCGCGTCGAGCTTGAGCTGGGCTGCCGCGAGATCGGCGCCGAGTCCCAGTTCGGAGGCGGGGCCGGGCAGACCGGCCAGGGCGAGGGCGTCCGCCTCGGCTCCGTGCAGCCCGGTCAGCCGGGTGCGGTAGCCCTCGACCAGCGAGAACCCGCCCGCGTGGCCCGGCTCGCCGTAGACCGGGACGCCCGCGGCGGACAGCGCGTCCACGTCGCGGTAGACCGTGCGGACCGATATCTCCAGCTCGGTGGCGAGCTGCCGGGCCGTCATACGGCCGCGGTTCTGCAGGAGCAGGACGAGGGAGAGCAGACGGCTCGCGGTCATGGCCACGCACGCCATCTTCGTCGACTTCACTGACACGAGGTGGCAGTGAAGCACCCTTCAATGAGCGCATGATCACGGAACGGCATGCGCGGCGCACCGGACGGCTCCTGGTGTCGGCCGCCTTCGTCACCTCGCTCGGCAACAACGTCCAGCTCATCTCCGGCGCGCTGCTGGTCATCAGGACCGAGCACACGATGATGTCGGTGGGATGGCTGTTCATCGCCGTCGCGATCCCGCAAGCGGTGCTCTCGCCGTTCTTCGGACGGCTGGCCGACCGCGTCGACCGGCGGTCGCTGTGGATGTTCAGCGACGTGGCGAGCACGGTCACGGCGCTGGCGCTCCCCCTGTGGCTGTGGCTCGGCCACGGTGGCGACGCCGGACCGGCGGTCTACCTGGCGAACCTGGCCCTGGCCGTGCTGGCCGCGCTGTTCTTCCCGGTCAGCAGCGCCCTGATCAAGGAGCGCATCCCGCCGGAGCGACTGCGCCACTTCAACGCCCACTACGAGATGGCCACCCAGGCCGGAATGCTGCTCTCCGCGACAGTCGGCGGGCTCGCCGTGCAGATGGTGGGGGCGATCCCGTTGCTGCTGGTCAACGCCGGGACGTTCGCCGTGTCGGCGGTGTGCGTGGCCGCGGTCGGGCCACGGGGGCAGGAAATGGCCGCCTTCACGGCCGTCGGCAACGGCAACGGCAACGGAAGCGGCGGGGGCGCCCGCGCCCAGGGCGAGGACACCCCGGCCGCTGTCCCCGGCATCCCGGATTCCACCCCGCTGCCGATGGGCCGCCTCATCGTGCTGTTCGCCCAGGGAAGCGTCGTCGTCACGGTGTTCAACGCCCTGCTGCCCAAGTTCGTGCTGGGGGACCTGCACATGGGCGCGGGGATGTTCGGGCTCGTCGACGCGTTCGGCAGCCTCGGGTTCCTGCTGGCCACGGCCGCGTACAAGGTCTCGGGCCGCCGCTTCGGCGACCTGGGGACGGCGGTCGCGGGGTTCTTGTCGTGCGCGGTGCTGTTCGTGTTCCAGCCGCACTTCGGTGTGGCGGGGGTGCTGCTCCTGGTGCCCGTCGGGGCGTTCGTCTTCGGGCAGGCGCGGATCGCCTCGCGCAACCTGCTGATGGCGGGGGTGGGCGCGGACCGGGCGGGCCGCGCCTTCGGGGTGGCCAACGCCGGGGGACTGGCCGCCACGGTCGTCGTGATGCTGCTGGCCGCGCAGCTCACCGACCGCGTGGGCATCGAGTACGGCTTCGCCGTGACCGCCGTACTGAGCGCGATCACGACGAGCGCGGCGGCCCTCGGACTGTCCCGGGCGCGCGGCGACCGCCTCATGCCACCCGAGTGGCCCCGGCGAACGGCATCTGGCTGATCGGCGCGATGCGCACCGGCGCCGAGGGGTTGGGCGCGTGGATCATCTTGCCGCCCCCGATGTAGAGCCCCACGTGGCTGACACCGGAGTAGAAGAACACCAGGTCGCCGGGCTGGAGCTGGGAGCGGGAGACGCGCCGGCCCGCGTTGATCTGGGCGTAGGTGGTGCGGGGGAGGGAGATGCCGGCCGAGCGGTAGGCGGCCTGGATCAGCCCCGAGCAGTCGAAGGCGTTGGGGCCGGTCGCGCCCCACACGTAGGGGCTGCCGAGCTTCCGGTAGGCGTAGGCGACGGCGGCCGAGGCGCGGGAGGTGGGCGTGGACACCCGTGCGGCGGGCGTGGTCACGCGGCCGGTGGACGCCTTGCGGTAGGCGGCCGGAGTCGGGGCGGAGCGGCCGGCGGCGTTGGCGCGGACCGGAACCGGAGCCGTGCCGGTGGCGGCCTTCTCCCGCTCCGGCGGGGTGAGCCGTGCGAGCAACTGCCGGGCCTGCTTGAGCTTGGTGGTGACGGCGTCCTTCTGCCGCTTCAGCTCCGCCTGCCGGGACCGCACCGACCTCGCCTCGACGCGGGCCGCGCCGCGCAGCCGCTCGATCTCCCGGAGCTGGGCGCGGACGCGGGTCACCTGCTGGGCCTGGCGGTGTCCGGCGCGTTCGGCGAAGGCGGCGTCGTCCAGGTAGCGGTCGGGGCTGCTGGAGAGGGCGAGCTGCCAGCTCGGGGCGATCGCGCCCTCGCGGTACTGCGCGGCGGCGGAGGAACCGAGGGCCTCGCGGGCGGTGTTGAGTATGTCCTGCCTGCGGGCGGTCTCGTCGCGCAGGCGGTTCAGCCGGCGCTGGGCGGCACTCGCCTTCTCGCGGGCGCCGTTGTACTTCTCGGTGGCGGTCTCCGCCTCCCGGTACAGCCGGTCCACCTTGGTCTTGACCTGGGCGGTGGTGAGTTGCGGCTCGGCGTGTCCCGTTCCGTCGAAGACCGTCGCGGTGGCCGCTCCCGCCAGGGCGAGAGTGGCGGCCGTGCGGGCCGTGTTGCCGCTGAGTGAGCGCGCTCGGAGCTTTCGGTGCGCTGCCACCTGGACCGTCACGTCCTTCCATGGGACTCGTACGGCCGAGGACCCGGACCCTGGTGGGGGCGGCCGGTGTCCGGCGGCCGTCCGCACAGGGGAGACGGCGGCCGACGGACGGTCCTCGGCGGTGATGTCCGGCTGCCGCCCCTGGTCCGGGCGGCTGTGGGGAGCCGGTCACCTGGGGGAGGACGCTAGGCCGGTTGGTGACAGCCTGGTAACGCGTGTGCGGAACTGTCCTCGACGGGCCGTTATGTGACCGGTTCCGACCGGGATGTCGAAGTGGTGGAGGTGCCCAACCGAAGCCTGGTGATCAATGAGGGGAAGACGGGGCCCGAGCGAGACAGGGGGTGCTATGACCGGTGCGCCCGCGAGCGGGTGAGATCGGCGGGAGGCGTGGGCCGGACGGGGGCCCGGTACGGTGCCGACGGGATGTCGGGAACTAGGCTCGGTTCCCATGACCGTACTCATCCATGTCTTCGTCGCCCTGCACATCATCGGCATCGCCGCGCTGCTCGGCGGCTTCCTCACCCAGATGAAGGCGATGGGCCGCGGTACGGCCCGCTTCGTGCCCGCCATGCTGCACGGTGCGATCACCATGCTGGTCACCGGTGTGGTGCTGGTCGGCCTCAACGAGGCGGACGGCCACCACGTCAACAACATCAAGATCGGCATCAAGCTGGCGCTGCTGATCGTGATCCTCGGCCTGGTCTACGTGAAGCGCGACGAGGAGACGGTCGACAAGGGCATGTTCGGGCTGGTCGGCGCCCTGACGACGGCGAACATCTTCATCGCCGTGCTGTGGACGTGACGTCCGGCGTCCCCGCCCCCTCGGCGCCGCGGTGCCCGGCGAGCGCCGCGAGCACCGCGCCCGCGGCGGCCGCCAGCCACACCGCGACCGCCACCCAGACCAGCACCTTCCCCGGCCCGCTCAGCCAGGGCACGTCCAGCGCGGCCGCGACCGCGAGGGTCGCCGCCGCCGTCATCCCCATCGAGAACACGGTGGCCCAGCGCAGCAGCCCGTAGCGCGGCCGGGGGCGCGCCAGCTCGGCCAGCACCAGCACCGCGTAGCAGGCCAGGTCCAGGACCAGCAGGATCGCGGTGACCTGGTGCAGGACGCCGCTGTCGTCCTTGTTCCACAGGTACAGCCGCGCGCTGTCGGCGGAGACCAGCCGGCTCCCGGCCAGTGCCGAGATGGACAGCGCGCCGCCCGCGATCCAGTGGTCGCCCGGCCCCTGGAGCACCTGGCGGGAGTCGAAGCGGGGCAGGGCGAGGGCGTAGAGCAGCAGGCCCAGCCAGAACAGCACCAGCGCGGCGTGCGCGAGCCAGGCCGTCGCCTCGGCCCCGGCCAGGGTGGCCGCCAGCACGGCGAGCGCCTGTGTGGCCGCGCAACACATGAACACCGTGCCCGGCATGCGCTGCCCCCAGTTCCGCAGCACGGCGACCAGCAGCACCGGCCAGAGGGCCGCCGACAGCGCCAGCAGGGCCACGGCCGGTGGCTGGAGGCCGAGCAGCGAGATCCGGGTGCCGAGCACGGCGGTGGCCGCCACCGCCGTGAGCGCGGCCGGGTCGCGGGCCTCCTCCGCCCAGCGTCCCCGCTGCCCCGCCAGTCGTACGGCGAAGGTCGCGGCGAGGGTCAGCCAGGCGAGGCAGGCCAGTACCAGGAAGATCCGGGACACCACCTCGACGCCCGCCAGCCGCAGACCGATGGAGATCACTGCGGTCGCCATGACGGCGGTGCCCGCCGCCGGAGGACGCTCCGCCACCCATGTTCGCAAGCCCGAGATGCCCGACATGTCCCTGATGCTAGGGAGCAGCGCACCCCCGGCAGGGAGGGCACGCGCGCGTGGGGCTCGAAAAGAGGACCGGCCGCACGCGGGCGGTCCGGCCCCGGACGGGAGATCGTTCCGCCGGGATTCGGGCCATGTTCCCGGGACCGGGACCGGTTGTCGGTGCGGCGCCCTAGACTCGTAGAGCGATGAGCAGCCTCTTTGACGACAACTTCCTGGCCGGCCTCCAGCCCCCGCGGGGACACGAGGAGGAGCCGGCGCCGCCCGAGGACGAGCACGCTCCGGAGCCGGTCCCGGACGACCTGTTCGGGGGGAAGTTCGACGTGCCCCCGGACCGGGACACCCACTACCGCGACGGCGCCCCGCGCCCCCCGGTCGACGCGGCGGCCCTGCTGGAGGGGCTGAACGAGAACCAGCGCGCGGCCGTCGTGCACGCCGGCTCCCCGCTGCTCATCGTCGCGGGCGCCGGTTCCGGCAAGACGCGGGTGCTCACCCACCGCATCGCCCACCTCCTCGCCGAGCGCCATGTCCACCCGGGCCAGATCCTCGCGATCACCTTCACCAACAAGGCCGCGGGCGAGATGAAGGAGCGCGTCGAGCAGCTCGTCGGCCCGCGCGCGGGCGCGATGTGGGTCATGACCTTCCACAGCGCCTGCGTCCGCATCCTGCGCCGCGAGTCGAAGAGGCTGGGCTTCACCTCGTCGTTCTCGATCTACGACGCGGCCGACAGCAAGCGTCTGATGGCCCTGGTCTGCCGCGACCTGGACCTCGACCCCAAGCGCTACCCGCCCAAGTCCTTCAGCGCGAAGATCAGCAACCTGAAGAACGAGCTGATCGACGAGGAGGACTTCGCCGCCCAGGCCACCGACGGCTTCGAGAAGACCCTCGCCCAGGCGTACGCGCTCTACCAGTCGCGGCTGCGCGAGGCCAACGCGCTCGACTTCGACGACCTGATCATGACCACGGTCAACCTGCTGCGCGCCTTCCCGGATGTGGCCGAGCACTACCACCGCCGCTTCCGGCACGTCATGGTCGACGAGTACCAGGACACCAACCACGCGCAGTACGCGCTGGTCAGGGAGCTGGTGGGCACGGGCGCGCACGACGAGGACGTACCGCCCGGCGCGTACGACGTCCCGCCCGCCGAGCTGTGCGTCGTGGGTGACGCGGACCAGTCGATCTACGCCTTCCGGGGCGCGACCATCCGCAACATCCTCCAGTTCGAGGAGGACTACCCGGACGCGACGACGATCCTGCTGGAGCAGAACTACCGCTCCACGCAGACCATCCTGTCCGCCGCCAACGCGGTCATCGAGCGCAACGAGTCCCGCCGCCCCAAGAACCTGTGGACCAACGCCGGCCAGGGCGCGGGCATCACCGGCTATGTCGCGGACACCGAGCACGACGAGGCCCAGTTCGTCGCCGACGAGATAGACCGCCTCACCGACGCGGGCGACGCCAAGGCCGGGGACGTGGCGGTGTTCTACCGCACCAACGCCCAGTCCCGTGTGTTCGAGGAGATCTTCATCCGCGTCGGCCTGCCGTACAAGGTCGTCGGCGGAGTGCGCTTCTACGAGCGCAAGGAGGTCCGGGACGTCCTGGCCTACCTGCGCGTCCTCGCCAACCCCGAGGACTCGGTGCCGATGCGCCGCATCCTCAATGTGCCCAAGCGGGGCATCGGGGAGCGCGCCGAGGCGATGATCGACGCCCTCGCCCAGCGCGAGAAGATCAGCTTCCCGCAGGCGCTGAAGCGGGTGGACGAGGCGTACGGCATGGCCGCGCGCTCCACCAACGCGGTCCGGCGGTTCAACGCGCTCATGGACGACCTGCGCACCATCGTCGAGTCCGGCGCCGGACCGGCGACCGTGCTGGAGGCGGTCCTGGAGCGCACCGGCTACCTCGCCGAACTCCAGGCGTCCACCGACCCGCAGGACGAGACCCGGATCGAGAACCTCCAGGAACTCGCGGCCGTGGCGCTGGAGTTCGAGCAGGAGCGCGAGGACGGTGAGCAGGGCACGCTGGCCGAGTTCCTGGAGCGGGTCGCGCTCGTCGCGGACTCCGACCAGATCCCGGACGAGGAGGACGGTGACGGCGTCATCACACTGATGACCCTGCACACCGCCAAGGGCCTGGAGTTCCCGGTCGTCTTCCTCACCGGCATGGAGGACGGCGTCTTCCCGCACATGCGTGCCCTGAACCAGACCAAGGAGCTGGAGGAGGAGCGGCGCCTGGCCTACGTCGGCATCACGCGCGCGCGGGAGCGGCTCTACCTCACCCGTGCCGCGCTGCGCAGCGCGTGGGGGCAGCCGTCGTACAACCCGCCCTCCCGGTTCCTGGAGGAGATCCCGGCGACCCACCTGGAGTGGAAGCGGACCGGCGCCGCGACCGCGCCCGCCTTCGGCAAGGCCGCCTCCTCGGTCGCCTCCACCCTCTCCTCGTCCCGGTCCCGCTCCTCGGCGGCCGGTGCCTCCGGGTTCGCCACCCGCAGGGCCGGCGATAAGCCGGTGGTGTCGCTGGCGATCGGGGACCGCGTCACCCACGACCAGTTCGGCCTCGGCACGGTGGTCGCGGTGGCCGGCGAGGGCGACAAGGCGCAGGCCACGATCGACTTCGGCGGCGGCAACGCCAAGCGGCTCCTGCTGCGGTACGCGCCGGTCGAGAAGCTCTAGACGCGACGCGAGCCCCGCCGGAACGGCGGGGCTCGGTCAGGTGCAGGGCGGCGGGATCAGGTCGGGTCCAGGCCGTGGCTGCGGAGCCAGGGCAGGGGGTCGATGGCGGCGCCGCCCGCCGGGCGGACCTCGAAGTGGAGGTGGGGGCCGGTGGAGTTGCCGGAGTTGCCGGAGTAGGCGACCGGTTCGCCCGCCTTGACCGAGGTTCCGGAGGGTACGCGGTAACTGGAGAGGTGGCAGTACCAGGTCTCCGTGCCGTCCTTCGCCGTGAGGACCAGCATGTTGCCGTAGGCGCTGTTCCACTTCGTGGTGACGACACCGTCGGTCGCGGCCATCACGGTGGTGCCGTACGACACGGGGAAGTCGATACCGGTGTGGACGGACATCCAGTTGACGCCCGCCTGCCCGAACTGGGCGCTGAGGCCCCTCTGGAGCACCGGCAGCATGAACTTGGGGCGGAGTCTCTCCTTGAGCGCGGCCTCGGCGGCGGCCTTCTTCTTCTCCAGCGCCTGCTGCGCCTTGAGGTCGATGCGCTCCTGGGTCCGGCTCACCCGGTCGGTGAAGTCGTCGGCCCCGGCGGACAGGGTCCGCAACTGGGTGTCGAGCTTGCTGTTGGCGACGGACGGCTTCACCGTGTGCGTGTCGGCCGCGGAGGCGGCGGCCTCCTGCGTCTCACCGGTCAGGTCACCGACCGAGGCGGCGGCGATACCGGCCACCCCCATCACACAGGCCGAGGGCACGGCGACGGTCAGCAGCGCGGAGCGCTTGGCGGGGGTACGGCGCCGGGAGCGGGCCGCGGCGCGGGAGCCCGCGCGGGGGGCCGCGGTGACCTCCTCCTGGTCGTCCAGGAGGGCGGGCACGGCGGGGAGTTCTCCGGTGCCGGTCAACTCGTCGTCCGCGTCGGCGTGTTCGCCGTAGGGGTGGTCCGCGTACTCGGCGTAGGCGGCGTCGTCCCCGTACGGATCGTGGGTCACCTGGTCGAAGGTGGCGGTCGCCTGCTGGTCGAACGGCTCCTCGGCCCGCTGGTGCTCGGCGGCCGCGCCGTCGGTGTTCCACTGGGTGGCGTCGTACGCGCCGGTGTCGAAGGTCTGCGTGCCCCAGTCCCACTGCTGCGCGGGGTCCGGGGTGAGCTGCTGCCCGTACTGCGGCCAGGCGCCGGTGTCCTCGGGGGTGCCCTGCGCGGGGACGGTCCAGGCGGTGCCGGCGGTGCTGTTATAGGCGCCCGTGTCGTACCCGCTGTGCTGCTGGGTCGCGTAGGGGTCGTGGGCGAGGTGCCCGCCGTCGCCGGTCTGCCAGTGCGTCGTGTCGTACGCGCCGGTGGCGTGCTGGCCGGCCGGATATCCGCCGAGGTGCGGGCCGGTGGCGTAGGCCGCCTCGGCCACCGGGAAACCGGTGGTGTCGTAACCGCCGTACGTGGTGAGGTCGTCGTACGGGACTTCCGGTGCTCCGTACGGCGCGTAGTGCGCGGTGGAGGCGTCGGAAGCCGGAGCCGGGGTCATGGTCCCCGACGGGTGACGGTCGTTCACCAACTTCTCTTTCGCCTCGACAACAGGGGCTGCCAGAGCAGTGCGGCGACTGTACCCGGCGGTATGCGGGCGCGACAATCTTCCGCTGGTTTCATGTGGACGGGAAACGGGCATTCGGCCGTGTTTCGGGGTTCACTGCACGCGAGTTTGGCCCTGTGTTCGAAGAGTGTTCGATGATGTGTGACGCTGTGTCATCCCTGAGAAGCCTGTGGCAGCGCTTCGAGCCACTTCGTGTACCAACTGTGGAAGTCGCGGTCCCATGGAGTGAAGCCACCCCAGTCGGGGTCGCAGAACCAGATCTCGCCGGCGCGGGGGCCGTTCAGGACAAGGCGGAAGTACGTTCCGCAGCCCTCCTCGGCCAGCAGCAGAGTGCCGCGGGTCAGCCTGTCGGCGGCGGCGCCGAGGCGGCCGGGCGCGGGCTCGGTCAGCGGGAACGGCGAGGCCAGACGGCCGGGGAGGCGGTCCCGTGCCCACTCGTCATCCACCGCCCAGTCGTCGTCGGTGCCGGGGCGCGGGGTGGTCAGCGGCAGCAGGCCGTGGGCCGGGCCGGCGGGGCCGTCGCCCACCTCGGCGACGAAGGAACGGTACTGCGGGGGCAGCTCGATGCCATGGGTGGTCTCGAAGCCGCGGATCTCCGGCTCCGGCAGCGGGGGTCGCAGTGTGTAACGGTGGGTATCCGCCCCGAAACGCTCCATGGCCCGGTCGTGCGCCGCGGCCTCGCGCAGGCGTGCTCCGACGCGGGTCCGGTCCCAGCTCTCCATGGGAGCGAACCTATCGAGGTCGGGCGACCTGTTGTGGGGCGGGTTTCCCAGTCGGGGTTTCCCCGGCCGGACTGCCTCAGGCGACCGTGAGGCCGCCGCCCTCCTGGCGGCGCATGGCGGACTCGGAGTCGAGGGCCTCGCGGATGCCGGCGGCGACCGTGGGGTGAACCGGGAGGGCGAGGTGGCCGATGCCGGTGACCCGGATGTTGTGGGCCTCCAGGTCGGGGTGGTCGACGCAGGCCGCCTCCAGCGGGGCCATCACGGAGTCCAGGTCGCTCCAGAAGCTCACGAAGCGGGTGCGGCAGCCCGGTGCGGGACGGGCCAGCTCCTCGATCACCGGCGAGTCGGGGCGCATCTGCCGGACGATCGGGTGCGCGTTCGCCAGCGGCACCGCGCGGGTCCCGGAGTGCGGGGTGCCCAGGGTGACCACGGTGCGTACGCGGATGTCACCGCCGAGGCACTGTGCGTAGTACCGGGCGATCAGGCCCCCCAGGCTGTGGCCCACGATGTCCACCTGGGCGCTGCCGGTGCGCTCGCAGATCTCCTCCACATGCCGGCCCAGCAGCTCGGCGGCGGTGCGGATGTCGCAGGTCAGGGGGGAGTAGTTCAGCGATTCCACCCGCTGCCTGCCGTGCTGGGCGAGGCTGCGGCGCAGCAGGACGAAGACGGAGCGGTTGTCGATGAAGCCGTGCACCAGCACGACCGGGGGGCCGGTCGGCACGGGGAGCCTCGCCGTGCCCGCCGGCGCGGGAAGGGCGGCCTGGCGGCGCTCCTGGGTGAGGCCGGTCGGGTACAGCAGCATGTGACCGGCAAGGATCGCGGCCTCCAGTGCGGTGGCCTTCACCAGCGTCACGGACACGGAGGCCAGTCTGCCGGGCCAGAGACGCCGGCAGATCGGGAGGAAGAGTGGCAGTACCCCGGTGACCTTCATTGGCCGACCTCCTGTCGGCACGCGGGGGGCGGCTCTGTCCCCCGCGTGCCCTCATGTCCCACCATGTGATTTCCCCCTCGCCGGGTGCCGTGAAACAGTCCGCTGCGGGATGCTGGGGATAACGTTCGTTCACTTCCGACAGGTGGCGGAACGTGCCAGGTGTGCGGTACTTGTCGGTACGGGACGGAAGCGGTCGCTTCCGCGGTCCCTTGACGGTGGTCCCTTGATGGAGGCAGTGATGGGTGTGGCAGCCGGTCCGATCCGCGTGGTGGTGGCCAAGCCGGGGCTCGACGGCCACGATCGCGGGGCGAAGGTCATCGCCCGCGCGCTGCGGGACGCGGGCATGGAGGTCGTCTACACCGGCCTGCACCAGACCCCGGAGCAGATCGTCGCCACGGCGATCCAGGAGGACGCCGACGCGATCGGCCTGTCCATCCTCTCGGGCGCCCACAACACGCTCTTCGCGGCCGTCATCGACCTCCTCAAGGAGCGTGACGCCGCCGACATCCTGGTCTTCGGCGGCGGCATCATCCCGGAGGAGGACATCCCGCCGCTGCGCGAGAAGGGTGTCGCCCAGATCTTCACGCCGGGTGCGACCACCACGTCCATCGTGGAGTGGGTGCGGGAGAACGCGCGCCAGCCCGCCGCCTCCTCCTGAGCCTTCTCAGGCCCCGCCCTCCGGCGCCAGCTCGCGCACCATCGCCGCGCGCAGCCGCAGGGTGGTCGCCAGCCGCTGGAACGCCTCCGCCCAGTAGCCCCCGGCGCCGGGGGAGGCGTCCTCCCGCTCGTCGGGCACGGCCAGCAGGCTGTCCAGCCGGGCCGTCTCCGCCGGGTCGAGGCAGCGCTCGGCCAGGCCCATCACCCCGCTGAAGCTCCACGGGTAACTGCCCGCCTCCCGCGCGATGTCGAGGGCGTCCACCACCGCGCGGCCCAGCGGCGCCGTCCAGGGCAGCGCGCACACCCCGAGCAACTGGAACGCCTCGGACAGCCCGTGTCCGGCTATGAACCCGGCCACCCACGCGGCCCGTTCGTCCGTCTCCAGCGCGGCCAGCAGCTTCGCCCGGTCCGCCAGCGACACCGCGCCGGGCCCGCCCGCCTCCGGTGCCGACGGCGGTCCCAGCAGCGCCCGCGCCCACCGCGCGTCCCGCTGCCGTACGGCCGCCCGGCACCAGGCGGCGTGCAGTTCGCCCTGCCAGTCGTCCGTCACGGGCAGCGCCACGATCTGCTCCGGGGTGCGCCCGCCTAGCCGGTCCGGCCAGGTGTCCAGCGGGGCCGCCTCGACCAACTGGCCCAGCCACCACGACCGTTCACCCCGGCCCGCCGGAGGTCTGGCGGTCACGCCGTCACGTTCCATCTCCGGGTCGCAGGCGGCCGGGGCCTCCACGACTATCGCGGCCGCGCTGCCGGTGTGGTCCAGGGCGACGCAGGTCGCGGCCCGCCGCGCCATCCGCGCGGCGAGCGCCGAGCCGGGCAGGGTGGACAGCAGCTCGGCCGCCGTCGCCCGGACGTTCCGGCTGCGGTCGCCGAGCGCCTGCTCCAGAAAGGGCTCGTCGTCGGGCGACAGGCCCGCACGCAGCGAGTCCAGGAACATCAGCCGGTCCTCGGCCCGCTCCTGCGCCCAGGTCCCCGCGAGCAACTCCCTTGCAGCAGTGGGCGTTCGGGCGCGTAGGGCGGTCAGCAGGGCGACTCGTTCCGCGAACAGCCCCTCCTGCCACAGCCGTCGTACGCCCTCCTCGTCCTCGGCGCCGGGCAGCGCCGAGGTGCCCCCGGAGGCCGAGCGCTGGGCGAACCGCCAGTCGGGGTTCAGCCGGGCCAGCCACAGGGCCCGCGCGCCCGCGAACTCCAGTGCGGCCGGGCGGAGATCGGTACGGGCACGGGCCGCGTCCAGCAGTGCGGGCACGGTCTGCGGGGGTGCCGCGTAGCCGTGCGCGTTGGCCGCCGCGAGCCACTGGGGGAGGAGTTCGGTGAGGTCGGGGGTGCTGCCCCGGCGGCCGCCGCCCGCGCCGGGGCGGTCGGTCAGGAGGAGGGTGAGGCGGTGGGCCGCCGCGGGTGGCAGGGCGGGGCGGGTGTCGGCGGGGGCGGGTTCCGGCCGGCTGCCCGCCCGGCCCGGGCGCAGGCCGGCCCGGCGTCGTACGGCCGCGACGGCGGCTGCGTCCAGCAGGGCGGCCGGGGCCTCGCGGCTAGCGGTGTCGACGGGGCCGAGGGGGAGCGCGCGGCGGTCGGTGCCCAGGAGGGCGGTGGTGAGGAGGTCGTCCCAGGTGGGCGCCGTGGTCATGGGGTTACCTTCCGGGCGGGTCGTGGACACGGGCGGGGTGTTCAGCACAGGCTCACCGGCGCGGCCGTCCCTTCCGTCCACGCCGTCAGGGGCGTGAAGCCTCGGTGGCCGCACTCACCGAACACCGTGAGCGGAGCGCCTCCGGCCAGCGCGACCAGCCGCCACAGCCCCGGGCGGGCCAGGAAGGACGGGGTCAGCGGCAGGGCGGTGTCCGAGTCGGCGTCGGCCAGGTGCCAGGAGCCGGAGGAGTCCTCCGGCACGGGTATGACCGCGTCCAGGGTGACCGGGACGGAGTCCAGCCAGGGGTCTTCGCGGAGGGCCTCGCCGTAGGAGGTGAGTGCCCGGTCGGTCGTGGTGCCCGGTGGGCGGGACGCGGCAGGTGCCGCCGGGGCGTGCCGTTCGCCCAGGGTGGCCCGGATCTGGCCCGCGCCCGGATAGTCGGCCAGGTCCGCGTCCAGGGCCATCCCCACCGGCAGGGAGAGTTCGGGTGCCCGGCCCGCAGCGCCGAAGGAGAGGAGCAGACGGGTACGGCTCGAGTCCGCGCCGTGCAGCCAGATGCGGCGGGTCGTCAGCTTGGCGTCGGCCGTGTCGTACTGCGCGAGCACCTGCCAGTGGTCGCGCACCGGAGGGCCGTCCGGCGAGGTGGGCAGGCCGAGACGGGTGCGGACCGTGGCCGCGAGGGCGTCCGGGAGCCGGTCGCGGTGCAGCCAGCCCTGGTCGAGCAGGTGGAGCAGGGCGCACTCCTCCAGCAGCCGGGCCGGCCAGCCCGTACCGGACGCCGGTATGGCTCCCAACTCCCGCACACGTGAGGCGAGTCCGGGTGCCTGGGCGTCGACCATGCGGGCCGCCGTCTCCTCCCACAGCCCGTATCCGGCGCGCTCGGCCGAGGCCAGGCCGTCGCGGAGCAGGTCGGCGAGGCGGCGCTCCAGCTCGGTCGCGCCCGCGGTGACCCGCTGGTCCCGGCGCTCCGCACGCTTCCGCGCCGCTTCCGGATCGGCGGTCGAACCTGCCGCCGCCTGCGTCTTCCTCGTCTCCGCCCGCCCGCGCCGGCCCGCGAGCCACTGCTCGGCCCAGTCCGGCGCCACCTCCGACTCGGGCACCGCGCCCTCGTCCCCGGCCCAGAGCAGCAGCAGCCCCAGCGCGTGCTTGCACGGGAACTTACGGCTCGGACAACTGCACTTGTACGCGGGCCCGGCGGGGTCCGACAGGTCCACCACCGTCTGGTACGGCTTGCTGCCGCTGCCCTTGCACAGTCCCCACACCGCCCCCTCCCGGCCGCTGCCCGCACCGGACCACGGCCCCGCCACACCCAGTTTGCTTCCCGCTTTGCGCGACGACGCGTCAGGCGCCAGGTCCAGCACCTGCTCCGCGGTCCGGCGCACCCCCTGCTGAGTCATGCCAACGACGTTAGGACCCACCACTGACAATCGGTCATGCGAGTACTTATCCACAGGTCAGAGCGATTGTCAGTGGGGTGCTGCATGGTGGATGCCAGATGACCCACGGCCGAGCTGGAGGGGGCCTCAGCCATGACTGTGTCCACAGAACCCACGAACGTCGAACCGATCCCGAGCCAGGCGCCGCAGGCGTTGCGACCGCACGCCGAGGACGCCTTCGCCGCCGAACTCACCGCGCTCGCCGCGCAGGACGACCGGCCGCGCCCGGAGCGCTGGAAGCTGTCTCCGTGGGCGGTCGCCACGTATCTGCTCGGCGGCACCCTGCCGGACGGCACCGTGATCACACCCAAGTACGTGGGCCCGCGCCGGATCGTCGAGGTCGCCGTCACCACGCTGGCCACCGACCGCGCCCTGCTCCTGCTCGGTGTGCCCGGCACCGCCAAGACCTGGGTGTCGGAGCATCTCGCGGCGGCCGTCAGCGGTGACTCCACCCTGCTGGTGCAGGGCACCGCCGGCACCCCGGAGGAGGCGATCCGGTACGGCTGGAACTACGCCCGCCTGCTCGCCCACGGCCCCAGCCGGGACGCCCTGGTGCCCAGCCCCGTCATGCGGGCCATGTCCGAGGGCATGACGGCGCGGGTCGAGGAGCTGACCCGGATACCGGCAGACGTGCAGGACACGCTGATCACGATCCTGTCCGAGAAGACCCTGCCGATCCCGGAGCTGGGCGAGGAGGTGCAGGCCGTGCGCGGCTTCAACCTCATCGCCACGGCCAACGACCGCGACCGGGGCGTCAACGACCTCTCCAGCGCGCTGCGCCGCCGCTTCAACACGGTGGTGCTGCCGCTGCCCGAGAGCGCCGACGCCGAGGTCGACATCGTCAGCCGCCGCGTCGACCAGATGGGTCGCTCGCTCGACCTGCCCCAGGCGCCCGAGGGGCTGGACGAGATCCGTCGTGTCGTCACCGTCTTCCGCGAGCTGCGCGACGGCGTGACCACCGACGGCCGCACCAAGCTGAAGTCGCCGAGCGGCACCCTGTCCACGGCGGAGGCGATCTCCGTCGTCACCAACGGCCTCGCCCTGGCCGCCCACTTCGGCGACGGTGTGCTGCGCGCCGGGGACGTGGCCGCGGGCATCCTCGGTGCCGTGGTGCGCGACCCGGCCGCCGACCGGGTCGTCTGGCAGGAGTATTTGGAGACGGTTGTACGCGAGCGCGACGGGTGGACGGACTTCTACCGGGCCTGCCGGGAGGTGAGCGCGTGAGCGAGGCCCCGCCCCCGGCCGGGGCGTTCGAGGCGGGCCCGCTGCTGCTGGGCGTCCGGCACCACGGGCCGGGCTCCGCGCGGGCGGTGCGGGCCGCGCTGGACGCCGCCGCGCCCGCCGTCGTCCTCATCGAGGGCCCGCCCGAGGCGGACCCGCTGATCCCGCTGGCCGCCGATCCCGATCTGCGCCCGCCGGTCGCGCTGCTCGCGCACGCCGTGGACGAGCCCGGCCGGTCGGCGTTCTGGCCGATGGCGGAGTTCAGCCCCGAGTGGGTGGCGATCCGGTGGGCCGTCGAGCACGGGGTCCCGGCCCGCTTCATCGACCTGCCCGCGACCCACTCCCTGGCCTGGGAGGAGAACACCGGCGCCCCTGAGGCAGCGGAAGAAGCGGAAGAACCGGAAGGAGACGAGACGGAAGAGGCCGAGCACGCCCGCGTGGACCCGCTCGCCGCCCTCGCCGAGGCCGCCGGTTACGACGACCCCGAGCGCTGGTGGGAGGACGCCGTCGAGCACCGGGGTCCGGGTCTGAGCGAGCCGTTCGCGCCGTTCGCCGCGCTGGAGGACGCCATGGGCGCCCTGCGGGAGCGGTACGGCGACGGCGGCCGGCCGCGCGACCTCGTGCGCGAGGCGTACATGCGGCTCCAGGTCCGCGCCGCCCGCAGGGAGTTCGGGGACGAGGTGGCCGTTGTCTGCGGTGCCTGGCACGTGCCCGCCCTCCGCGCGAAGACCACCGTCACCGCCGACCGGGCCCTCCTCAAGGGCCTGCCCAAGCTCAAGACCGACCTCACCTGGGTGCCCTGGACCCACCGCAGGCTGGCCCGGTCCAGTGGTTACGGCGCCGGGATCGACTCGCCGGGCTGGTACGCCCACCTGTTCGGCGCGCCGGACCGGCCGGTGGAGCGGTGGCTCACCAAGGTCGCCGGGCTGCTGCGCGAGGAGGACCGGATCGTGTCCTCCGCCCATGTCATCGAGGCGGTGCGGCTGGCCGACACCCTCGCGGTGATGCGCGGCCGCCCGCTGCCGGGCCTCACCGAGACCACGGACGCCGTGCGCGCGGTGCTGTGCGAGGGCTCGGACGTGCCGCTGTCCCTGGTGTACGACCGGCTGGTGGTCGGGGACGTGCTGGGCGAGGTCCCGGAGTCCGCGCCGGCGGTGCCGTTGCAGCGGGACCTCGCCCGTGAGCAGCGCCGGCTGCGGCTCAAGCCGGAGGCGCTGGAGCGCGAGCTGGAGCTGGACCTGCGCAAGGACACCGACGCCGCGCGCGGCCGGCTGCTGCACCGGCTCAGGCTGCTCGGCGTCGGCTGGGGCGAACCGGCCCGCTCGCGCGGGAGCACGGGCACCTTCCGGGAGACCTGGCGGCTGCGCTGGGAGCCGGAGCTGTCGGTGCGGATCGCGGAGGCCGGGGTGTGGGGCACCACCGTGCTGGGCGCGGCCACCGCCAAGGCCGAGGCGGACGCGGTCGGGGCCCAGGCCCTCGCCGACGTGACCGCGCTGGCCGAGCGGTGCCTGCTCGCCGGGCTGCCGGACGCGCTGCCCGTGGTGATGCGGGTGCTCGCCGACCGCGCCGCCCTCGACGCCGACGTGAGCCACCTCGCCAAGGCGCTCCCCGCCCTGGTCCGCTCGCTGCGTTACGGCGACGTGCGCGGCACCGACACCGGCGCGCTGGCCGACGTCGCCGCCGCCCTGGCGGAGCGCGTCTTCATCGGCCTCCCGCCCGCCTGCACCACCCTGGACACCGACGCCGCCCAGGAGATGCGGGGCCATGTCGACGCCGTGCACGGCGCGGTGGGGCTGCTGGCCGAGACGCTCACCGGGCACGACGCCCTCCGGCCCCGCTGGCGGGCGGTGCTGCGCACGCTGTCCCAGCGGGAGACCGTGCCGGGGCTGCTCCGGGGCCGGGCGGTGCGGCTGCTGCTGGACGACGGGGCGCTGGAGGCCGAGGACGTGGCCCGGCTGATGGGTCTGGCCCTGTCGCCGGGGACGCCGCCCGGTGACGCGGCCGCGTGGGTCGAGGGGTTCGTCGGAGGCGGCGGGGGAGGGCTGCTGCTGGTGCACGACGAGCGGCTGCTCGGGCTGGTGGACGCGTGGCTGACCTCCGTACCCGCCGACGCGTTCACCGACGTGCTGCCGCTGCTGCGGCGCACCTTCTCGGCGTACGAGCCCGGTGCGCGCAGGACGCTCGGTGAGCTGGTCCGGCGCGGTCCGGGCAGCGGTGCCGGGGCCGTGAGCCCCACGGCCTCGTCCGGCTTCGCGCCGGAACCCGATGCCGGACGCGCGGACGCCGTGCTGCCGGTGCTGCGGCTGCTGCTCGGTCTCACGCCGGAGCAGCGGCGACCGATGGACGACGACCTCGCGGGGGTGGGGGCATGACACACACGACGACCATGCGTGACGGCGACGCCGAGCGGCTGCGCCGGTGGCGGCTGGTGCTGGGCGGGGACCAGGCGGACGGCACCGGAGTCGCGCTGTCCGGCCGGGACGCGGCCATGGACGGCACCCTGACCGCGCTGTACGGCCGGGGCGACAAGGCGGGCAGGAGCCCGGCGGGACGGGAGCGCTCGGCGGGGCTCGGCGGTTCGGCGCCCTCCGTGGCGCGCTGGCTCGGGGACATCCGCACCTACTTCCCCTCCTCCGTCGTGCAGGTCATGCAGCGCGACGCCATCGACCGGCTCGGGCTGGCCGCGCTGCTGCTGGAGCCGGAGATGCTGGAGGCGGTGGAGGCCGACGTGCACCTGGTCGGCACCCTGCTCTCGCTGAACAAGGCGATGCCGGAGACCACCAAGGAGACCGCGCGGGCGGTGGTGCGCAAGGTGGTCGAGGACCTGGAGAAGCGGCTGGCGACCCGCACCCGTGCCACGCTCACCGGCGCCCTGGACCGCAGCGCCCGGGTCAGCCGGCCGCGCCACCACGACATCGACTGGAACCGCACGATCGCGGCCAACCTCAAGCACTACCTGCCGGAGTACCGGACGATCGTGCCGGAGCGGCTCATCGGGTACGGGCGGGCCGCGCAGTCGGTGAAGAAGGAGGTGATCCTCTGCATCGACCAGTCCGGCTCGATGGCAGCGTCCGTGGTCTACGCGTCGGTGTTCGGCGCGGTGCTCGCCTCGATGCGGTCGATCAGCACGCGCATGGTCGTCTTCGATACCTCCGTCGTCGACCTCACCGACCAGCTCGACGACCCGGTGGACGTGCTCTTTGGCACCCAGCTCGGCGGCGGTACCGACATCAACCGGGCGCTCGCCTACTGCCAGTCGAAAATCACCCGGCCCGCCGAGACGGTGGTCGTCCTGATCAGCGACCTCTACGAGGGCGGCATCCGGGACGAGATGCTGAAGCGGGTCGCCGCGATGAAGGCGTCCGGCGTGCAGTTCGTGACCCTGCTCGCGCTGTCCGACGAGGGGGCGCCCGCCTACGACCGGGAGCACGCGGCCGCGCTGGCCGCGCTCGGTGCCCCGGCGTTCGCCTGCACCCCGGACCTCTTCCCGGAGGTGATGGCCGCCGCGATCGAGAAGCGCCCGCTGCCCATACCGGACACCGCGTGACAAGGGGGATGGGGTGATCGGTCGAACAAGTGCACCCCATGAGGCACGGCGTGTCAGGGAAAACGGCATCATGTGACAGGTATCACCGCTCGGGTGTGACCCGCGATTTAGAGGCCCCCGGCAAGCAGGGATAACCTGCGAGACGGACATGCCGCGCGCTCGGACACCGTGTGCGCACCCCTTGTGACAAGCGGACGTCACGTTGCCCTTCGCGGCACGCCCACGCATCCAACGACCGCGAGATCACTGATAGGGACGGAAGCGCGTGGACCTGTTCGAGTACCAGGCGAGGGACCTCTTCGCCAAGCACGATGTACCGGTGCTGGCCGGTGAAGTCATCGACACGCCTGAGGCGGCGCGCGAGATCACCGAGCGTCTGGGCGGCAAGTCCGTCGTCAAGGCGCAGGTGAAGGTCGGTGGTCGTGGCAAGGCCGGCGGCGTCAAGCTCGCCGCCACCCCGGACGAGGCCGTCGCCCGCGCGACGGACATCCTCGGCATGGACATCAAGGGCCACACGGTCCACAAGGTGATGATCGCCGAGACTGCTCCGGAGATCGTCGAGGAGTACTACGTCTCCTTCCTCCTCGACCGTGCCAACCGCACCTTCCTCGCCATCGCCTCCGTCGAGGGCGGCATGGACATCGAGGAGGTGGCGGCCACCCGCCCGGAGGCTGTCGCCAAGATCGCGATCGACGCCATCGACGGCGTGGACGAGGCCAAGGCCCGCGAGATCGTCGAGGCCGCCAAGTTCCCGGCCGAGGTCGCGGACAAGGTCGTCAACGTCCTGATCAAGCTGTGGGACACCTTCATCAAGTCGGACGCCCTCCTCGTCGAGGTCAACCCGCTGGCGAAGGTCGCCTCCGGCGAGGTCCTGGCGCTGGACGGCAAGGTGTCGCTCGACGAGAACGCCGAGTTCCGTCACCCCGAGTACGAAGAGCTGCACGACAAGGAAGCGGCCAACCCGCTCGAGGCCGCCGCCAAGGCGAAGGGCCTCAACTACGTCAAGCTCGACGGCCAGGTCGGCATCATCGGCAACGGCGCGGGTCTCGTCATGAGCACCCTGGACGTCGTCGCGTACGCCGGTGAGAGGCACGGCGACGTGAAGCCCGCCAACTTCCTGGACATCGGTGGCGGCGCCTCCGCCCAGGTCATGGCGAACGGCCTGGAGATCATCCTGGGCGACCCGGACGTCAAGTCCGTGTTCGTCAACGTCTTCGGCGGCATCACCGCCTGCGACGAGGTCGCCAACGGCATCGTCCAGGCGCTCAAGCTCCTCGAGGAGCGCGGCGAGAAGGTCGAGAAGCCGCTCGTCGTCCGCCTCGACGGCAACAACGCCGAGCTGGGCCGCAAGATCCTCACCGACGCCGACCACCCGCTGGTCCAGCGCGTCGACACCATGGACGGCGCGGCCGACAAGGCCGCCGAGCTGGCCCACGCCGCAAAGTAAGCACTCAGGACGAGGACACGTACACACCATGGCTATCTGGCTCAACAAGGACAGCAAGGTCATCGTCCAGGGCATGACCGGCGCCACCGGCATGAAGCACACCAAGCTCATGCTGGGTGACGGCACCGAGGTCGTGGGCGGCGTCAACCCGCGCAAGGCGGGTCAGACCGTGGACTTCGACGGCACCGAGGTACCCGTCTTCGGGACCGTCAAGGAGGCCATCGAGAAGACCGGCGCCAACGTCTCCGTCATCTTCGTGCCGGAGAAGTTCACCAAGGACGCCGTCGTCGAGGCGATCGACGCCGAGATCCCGCTGGCCGTCGTGATCACCGAGGGCATCGCCGTGCACGACACGGCCGCCTTCTGGGCGTACGCCGGCAAGAAGGGCAACAAGACCCGGATCATCGGCCCGAACTGCCCCGGCATCATCACGCCGGGCCAGTCCAACGTCGGCATCATCCCGGGCGACATCACCAAGCCGGGCCGCATCGGCCTGGTCTCGAAGTCCGGCACGCTGACGTACCAGATGATGTACGAGCTGCGTGACCTGGGCTTCTCGACCGCCGTCGGTATCGGTGGCGACCCGATCATCGGCACCACGCACATCGACGCCCTGGCCGCGTTCCAGGACGACCCCGACACCGACCTGATCGTGATGATCGGTGAGATCGGTGGCGACGCCGAGGAGCGCGCGGCCGCGTTCATCAAGGACAACGTGACCAAGCCGGTCGTCGGCTACGTCGCGGGCTTCACCGCGCCCGAGGGCAAGACGATGGGCCACGCCGGCGCGATCGTCTCCGGTTCGTCCGGCACCGCCCAGGCGAAGAAGGAGGCCCTCGAGGCCGCGGGCGTCAAGGTCGGCAAGACGCCGACCGAGACGGCCAAGCTGGCGCGGGAGATCCTGAGCGCCTGACGCTCGGCCCTTCGGGCAGCACACCGGCGGGCCCGTCCCCTTCTCGGGGGCGGGCCCGCCGCTGTTTTCCGGCACGCGGGGTCAGCCGGGTGACGGCGTCAGCCGTTCCGGGCCGTTGCCCGCCGCCGCGCGCAGCTTGTTGCGCAGGGTCACCTCGGCCGGCGAGAGCGGGCCGAGCGCGGGGGCCGGGGGGACGCCGCGCACGGCCTGGGCGGGGGCGATGGGGGCTTCGTAGTGCGTGGGTGCCGTGCGCAGGGTGAGGCCGGTCGCGCCGATGATGGCGACGGTGAAGGCGATGGCCGCGCGGGTCCAGAAGACGTTGCGGCGCTCGCCCGTGGTGCGGACGGTGGTCGGGGCGTCGGCGCGGAGCCGTTCGGTGGAGGCGAGTTCCGTCAGGCGCCGGTGCAGGGCGGCCGGGTCGGCCAGTTCCGGTACCCGCGCGGCGACGGCCTCGCGGGCGCGGGTCAGCCGGCCCGCCGCGGCCGGGGTGCTCGCCTCGGTCTCGGCCGCCGTCTCGGGCAGGTCGAGGCCGACGCCGTCGTACAGCACGAGGGTGCGGCGGTAGGAGGGCGGGAGGCGGAGCAGCGCGTCCAGCAGGGCGCGGGCGTCCGGGTCGGCGGGCGGGGGCTCGGGGGTGCGGTAGCGAGGGCGGAAGCCGTGCCAGGGGGAGAGGGCGTACTCGTACGCCGTCGCCCGGACCCAGCCGCCCGGGTCGCGGTCGCGGGCCACCTCGGGCCAGCGCTGCCAGGCCGCCTGGAACGCCCGCTCCACCGCCTCGCGGGCCAACTCCCGCCGCCCCGTGAGCAGATAGGTCTGGCGGACCAGGGCGGGGGCGCAGAACGCGTAGAGCGCGTCGAACGCCTGATCAGGGGTCAGGGTGGGTGCGGTGCTCTGCGTCACGGCTCACCCCTCTGTGTGAATAGGCACATAAACATATATTGGGCGACACTTCGGGGGTTCGCCTGTTACGCCGGGAAAGCGCGTGTCGTTGGGAGCATGGCGGGCGTGATGCCGCTGACACTCCGTCGCATGTCGTCGTCCCTGCGGTCCCGGATGCGCGACCGTTCACCCGGTCTCGGGCCCGCGCTGGCGGGCGGTGCGCTCGCGGCCGGGCTCGGGCTCGGCGCGTGCGCGGCGCTGGTGATGGTGCTGTGGGTCAGTTCGCCCTACCCGGACAGCGGGCCCGGCGGTGCGCTGCATGTCGCGGCCGCGCTGTGGCTGCTGGCGCACGGGGTCGAACTGGTCCGCACCGAGACGCTGTCCGGGGCGCCGCAGCCGGTCGGGCTGACCCCGTTGCTGCTGCTCGCGCTGCCGGTGTGGCTGGTGTACCGGGCGGCGCGGGACGCCACGGACGCGTCCGACGAGCCGGACGGGCCGCCGCCGGTTCCCGCGCGTACGGCGTGGACGGGGGTGGTGCTCGGGTACGTCGGCGTCGGCGCGGCCGCCGCACTGTACGCCTCCGGGGGTGAACCCCGGCCCGAGTGGCTCTGGGTGACGGTGTGTCTGCCCCTGCTCGTCGGCGGCGCCGCGGGCGTCGGCGTCTGGGCGGGCTCCGGGCGGCCGCACCCGCCGGTGTCCTCCCGGCTGCCGCACTGGGTACGGGTGGACGCGCTCGGTACGGCGGCCCGCGCGGCCGGAGCGGCCACGGCCGTGCTCACCGGGGGTGGGGCGCTGCTGCTCGGCGCGTCCCTCGTCTGGCACGGGGACACCGCCCGGCTGGCGTTCACCCAGCTCACGGAGGGGTGGACCGGACGGCTCACGGTGCTGCTGCTCGCGGTCACGCTGGTCCCCAACGCGGCGCTCTGGTCGGCCTCGTACGCGCTCGGTCCCGGATTCGCGCTCGGCGCCGGGCACATGGTGCACCCGCTGTCCTCGGACCCGGCCCCGCTGCTGCCCCCGTTCCCGCTGCTCGCGGCCGTCCCCGACGCGGGCCCCGGTACGCCGCTGAACTGGGCCGTCGCCCTGGTGCCGGTCGCGGCCGGGGTGACGGCGGGCTGGTTCGTCGCGGTGGCCGCCGTGCGGCGGGCGCGTCCCTGGCTGCACTGGTCGGCGGGCCGGACCGTCGGCGTCCTCGCCCTGTCCGCCCTGCTCTGCGCCCTGGCCCTCACCCTGCTCGCCGCGCTCTCCGGCGGCCCCCTGGGCACCTCGACCCTCTCCCGCTTCGGCCCCCTGGCCTGGCAGACCGGCCCCGCGGCCGCCCTGTGGCTCCTCCTCCTGGGCACCCCGACCACCCTCACCACAAGAGCCTGGCGCCTCTACGCCCTCCGCCGCGCGGGCGCGTTGCCGTCCCGCAGAACGAGGAAGCCCGCCTGGCTGACCCGAGCCAAGACACCCCGCGCGGCAGAGGCACCCCCGAAGCTCCCTGCCCCCACCCCGGAGCCGAAGGAGGACGACCTCTACGACTTCCTGGATTCAGCCCCCACCCCGGAGGCGGCCCCGCCCCAGCCCACCACCGAAAACACCACCAGCGCCCCCGAGCCCCCCGCCCCCGAGCCCGCCGAATCCGCGCCCCCGAAGACCACCCCGGACCCAGCCGAGCCCAAACCCTCACCCTGACCACCGCGACGGGCCCAGGGGGGCGGGCACGGCGGGACGAAGCCGTCGCTCAGCGACCGACCCCGCCGCCGACACCCGCTCCGACCACCGGACGCTCCCCGAACCTGTCCGCGACTCTCGCCCGCCGCCGCTCCCGAGCCGCGCATCCCCGGCCGAGCCGAACCCTGGCCTGACCGCCGCCGCATGCGGGCCCACAGGGTGGGCATCGTGGGGCGAAGCCGTCGCTCAGCGACCGACCCCGCCGCCGACACCCGCTCCGGCCACCGGACGCTCCCCGCACCCGGCCGAGGACCTCGCCCGCCGCCGCTCCCGGCCGCGCATCCCTGGCCGAGCCGAACCCTGGCCTGGCCGTCGCCGCATGCGGGCCCGCGGGGGTGGGCATGGTGGGGCGAAGCCGTCGATCAGCGACCGATCCGGCCGCTGACGCTCGCTCCGGCCGCCGGACATTCCCCGCACTTGTCCGCGACTCCCGCCCGCTCCCGCGCCGCGCACCCCCAGGTCTGCCGGATCGCCGTCCCGCACGCCGAACCCCTCGGCTCGGCCACCGGCCGTTCACGGGCCAGGGTGGGGTGAAGCCGCGGAGCGGCTGCCGAGCCGGGGCCATGCCCGTTCGTGAGTTGAGCCCCCGCGCGGACGGCCCCCACGCTCCGCCGCGCCCGGCCCCGCGCACCAGCCCGCCGCGACCCATCCCGGAGTCGGTCGTCCGGATCAGCCCCTCAGGAGTTGGCCGACCCCAGTACCCCCCGCAGATGCTCCGGCAGGAGCTGGTCGCAGGACTGCTTCGACTGCTGGGTCAAGGCGTCGTTCACGCATGTGTAGTAGTCGCGGTAGACGAGCTGGACGGTGAAGACCGCGGCGACCAGGACGAGGGCGAGGGCGGCGGTGATCATGCCGGCGATGGCCGCGGTGACCTGGGGGCGGGTACCGGTCGGCCGGGGTTCGTCCGGGGAGGGGGTGCGGGGCTTGGCGCGCAGCGAGCTGCCGCCCCAGTAGAGGGCGAGGGCGCCGAGGAGGAGGGAGACATAGGGCCAGCCGAGGAGGACGAAGAAGACGGCCCACATGCCGGACAGCAGGGCGTAGCGGGCGCGGCGCTGGGCCGGGTCCGTGGGGTCCCAGCGCTGCTTGCCGGTACCGCCGCCCTGGCCCTCCGGACCCGCGCCGGGACGCTCGCCGAAGCCGCCGGGGGCGCGGCCGGGCTGGCGGTCGCTCCACTGGCTGCCCCAGCGCGAGTCGCCTGATCCCTGGTGACCGCCCCGGCCCTCGGGGTGACGCGGGCGCCAGGGCTGGTCGGGACGGTCCTCGGGCGGGGGCGCGTAGGGGTTGTCGTCCTTGCGGTCACCGCCGCGGTCGTCGTCCCCGGAGGGTGCCTGGGGCGGCGAGGCCGGCCGCTCCCGCAGCAGGACAGCGCCACGCTCGCCCTCCGGGCCGGTCAGCGGCGGGAACGTGAGGAGTCGCGGGCTGCGATCGGGCATCAAAGGAGCGTCTTCCCCTAGGTGATTCGAAGTCCGACATGAGCTGTCATCCCGTGAACGCGCCGCACGGCGACCGCGTTCCCGAGCCCGCTCGTCCAGAACGCTACCTTCCGGCCACGCCGCCGTCCCGTGGGGGCTGTCCGGAGTGACGGGTATCGTTGCTGGCGGCCGGCCGCTTCGTAGACTTCCCCGTATGGCGGGACGCGAAGCATTCGTAGAACCCTACAAACGCCGGCCGTGAACACCGCCGTCCCGAGAAAGGGCCCCATCGTGGCCGCCACCCCCGCCGGTCCAGCGGTCCGGCGACTCGTCGTGCTGGTCTCCGGTTCCGGCACCAACCTCCAGGCCCTGCTGGACGAGATCGAGCGCGTCGGAGCCGAGGCGTACGGCGCGCGGATCGTCGCCGTGGGGGCCGACCGCGACGGCATCGAGGGGCTGGCCCGCGCAGAGCGCGCCGGGCTGCCGACCTTCGTGTGCCGGGTGAAGGACCACCCGACCCGCGAGGAGTGGGACGCGGCGCTCGCCGAGGCGGTCGCCGCGCACGAGCCCGACCTCGTGGTCTCGGCCGGCTTCATGAAGATCGTGGGCAAGGAGTTCCTGGCCCGGTTCGGCGGCCGGTTCGTCAACACCCACCCGGCCCTGCTGCCGAGCTTCCCGGGGGCCCACGGCGTACGGGACGCGCTCGCGTACGGCGCCAAGGTCACCGGCTGCACCGTCCACTTCGTCGACGACGGCGTCGACACCGGGCCGATCATCGCGCAGGGCGTGGTGGAGATCCGGGACGAGGACGACGAGAGCGCGCTGCACGAGCGCATCAAGGACGTCGAGCGAAGGCTGCTCGTCGAGGTCGTGGGGCGGCTCGCCCGCAACGGCCATCGCATAGAGGGACGAAAGGTAGTTATCCCGTGACCGCCACCGCCGAGAGCACCAAGCGGCCCATTCGCCGGGCGCTCGTCAGCGTCTACGACAAGACCGGCCTGGAAGACCTCGCGCGCGGGCTGCACGAGGCCGGGGTGGAGCTGGTCTCCACCGGGTCCACCGCGGCCCGTATCGCCGCCGCCGGCGTCCCCGTCACCAAGGTGGAGGAGCTGACCGGCTTCCCCGAGTGCCTGGACGGCCGGGTCAAGACCCTGCACCCCAAGGTGCATGCGGGCATCCTCGCCGACCTGCGCCTGGACAGCCACCGCGAGCAGCTCGCCGAGCTGGGCGTCACGCCGTTCGACCTGGTCGTGGTCAACCTGTACCCGTTCCGGGAGACCGTCGCCTCCGGTGCCTCGCCCGACGAGTGCGTGGAGCAGATCGACATCGGCGGCCCCTCCATGGTCCGCGCCGCCGCCAAGAACCACCCCTCCGTCGCCGTGGTCACCAGCCCCGACCGGTACGCCGACGTGGCCGCCGCCGCCCAGGAGGGCGGCTTCGACCTCGCCGCCCGCAAGCGGCTGGCCGCCGAGGCGTTCCGGCACACCGCCGCCTACGACGTGGCCGTGGCCGACTGGTTCGCCTCCGAGTACGCCCCGGTCGACGACTCCCCGTTCCCCGACTTCCTCGGCGGCACCTGGGACCGCGCGCACACCCTGCGCTACGGCGAGAACCCGCACCAGCCGGCCGCGCTGTACGTGGAGCCGGGTGCCGAGGGCCTCGCGCAGGCCGAGCAGTTGCACGGCAAGGAGATGTCGTACAACAACTACACCGACACCGACGCCGCCCGCCGGGCCGCGTACGACCACGACGAGCCCTGTGTGGCGATCATCAAGCACGCCAACCCGTGCGGGATCGCGGTCGGCGCGGACGTGGCCGAGGCGCACCGCAAGGCGCACGCCTGCGACCCGCTGTCCGCGTTCGGCGGGGTCATCGCGGTGAACCGGCCGGTCAGCAAGGAGATGGCGGAGCAGGTCGCGGAGATCTTCACCGAGGTCATCGTGGCGCCGGACTACGAGGAGGGCGCGCTGGAGGCCCTCGCCCGGAAGAAGAACATCCGGGTGCTGAAGGCCCCCCAGGGTCCCGCCGCCACGGTCGAGATCAAGCCGGTCGACGGCGGCGTGCTGGTCCAGGAGGCCGACCGCCTGCAGGCCGACGGCGACGACCCGGCCAACTGGACGCTGGCCAGCGGTGACGCGCTCTCCGAGGCGGAGCTGGCCGAGCTGGCGTTCGCCTGGCGGGCGTGCCGCGCGGTGAAGTCCAACGCGATCCTGCTCGCCAAGGACGGCGCCTCGGTCGGCGTCGGCATGGGCCAGGTCAACCGCGTCGACTCCTGCAAGCTGGCCGTCGAGCGGGCGGGCGAGGAGCGGGCGCGGGGTGCCTTCGCGGCCTCCGACGCGTTCTTCCCCTTCCCCGACGGGCCGCAGATCCTGATCGACGCCGGGGTGCGGGCCATCGTGCAGCCGGGCGGGTCGATCCGGGACGAGCAGGTCGTGGAGGCCGCCAAGGAGGCGGGCGTGACCATGTACTTCACGGGCACGCGGCACTTCTTCCACTGACGCCCGGACAAAGAGACGAAGAACGGCCGCCCGCTCCCCTTCGCGGAAGGGGAGCGGGCGGCCGCCTGCCGTGCCGCGCGCCTACTTGGTACGGATCACGATCGAGCCGCAGACCTTGTCCGCGAAGGTCTGGCGCTTGGAGTCCCACGCCGGCCACAGGTAGCCGAGGTAGCACGGCAGGCCGTCGAGGAAGTGGGCGAGCTGGCGGACGAACGCCATGCCCCCGCCGAGCGGCTGACCGGTGTCCTCCTTCAGGGTGCGGGTGCCGACGACCTTCTTGCCGATCGTCTGGCCCGTCTTGCCCTCCTGGATGATCTGGTAGATCAGGAAGGCGATCATGAAGAGGAAGCCGATCAGCGCGAGCGCCGGGATCTCCGCCTTCGCGCCGATGAGCACGAGCGGCACGTAGACCACCATGTAGAGGATGGTGTCGATCAGCTTGCTGAGGAATCGCTGGCCCCAGTTTGCGTACTGCGGCTGCTGGTAGGCGTAGCCCGGCTGCTGCGGGTAGCCGTAACCGGCCTGCTGCGGGACCGGGGGCGCCTGCGGGTAGCCGTAACCGGGCTGCGGCGGCACGCCCTGCGGCGCCTGCGGGTAACCGGGGTGCTGCGGCTGCCCGTACCCCTGCTGGGGGTCCTGCGGCTGACCGTACGGGTTCTGGGGCGAGCCGAAACTCATGGCTGGATTCCTCCGTTGGACCTGCGGGGACGACACGGACAGCACGGAGGAACGTCAGGATCTGAGCGGTTTGCCCCCCACTGGACCGCGATGTATGCGCCGTTCATGGTTGTTGAGCCGTCACGCGTTGTCCAGCGGCGGGCGCGAGGTGTTGTGCAAGTGCAACATCAACGATCATCGACGGACATCTGGGACGCGACGGTGGCGGAGCCCACGCGGACCGGATTGGAACCGGGGGCCCGTCATCCGCGAGGATGTATGCATGACCGCCCAGATTCTCGATGGCAAGGCCACCGCAGCCGCGATCAAGTCCGATCTGACCGCCCGCGTGGCGGCGCTGAAGGAGAAGGGAATCACGCCCGGCCTCGGTACCGTCCTGGTCGGTGAGGACCCCGGCAGCCAGAAGTACGTCGCGGGCAAGCACCGCGACTGCGCCCAGGTCGGCATCGCCTCCATCCAGCGCGAACTGCCCGCCACGGCCACGCAGGAGGAGATCGAGGCGGTCGTCCGCGAGCTGAACGAGGACCCCGACTGCACCGGCTACATCGTCCAGCTCCCGCTGCCCAAGGGCATCGACGAGAACCGCATCCTGGAGCTGATGGACCCGGAGAAGGACGCCGACGGCCTCCACCCGATGAACCTCGGCCGCCTGGTCCTCAACGAGCCCGCCCCGCTGCCCTGCACCCCCAACGGCGTGCTCACCCTGCTGCGCCAGTACGGCGTGGAGACCAAGGGCGCCGAGGTCGTGGTCGTCGGCCGTGGCGTGACCATCGGGCGCTCGATGCCGCTGCTGCTCACCCGGCGCAGCGAGAACGCCACCGTCACCCAGTGCCACACCGGCACCCGTGACCTGGCCTACCACCTCAAGCGGGCCGACATCGTCGTCTCGGCCGCCGGTGCCCCGCACCTGATCCGCGCCGAGCACATCAAGCCGGGCGCGGCCGTGCTGGACGTGGGCGTCTCCCGCAACGCCGAGGGCAAGATCGTCGGTGATGTCCACCCCGACGTCGCCGAGGTCGCCGGGTGGATCTCCCCGAACCCCGGCGGGGTCGGCCCGATGACCCGCGCCCAGCTCCTGGTCAACGTGGTGGAGGCGGCGGAGCGGCGTGCCGGCTGACGAGTCCGGGGAGCCGCAGGTGCGGGACGCGATCAGCGCTCCCGACGCGCAGGGGCGCACCCGGCGCATCACCCGCCGCTTCCCGCTGTTCACCAAGGACACCGCGCGCCCCGAGGGCGGCGGCCGGGCCGCGGGCAGCGACGCCCCGGCGCCCGCGCGGCAGTGGCCGGTGCTGGTCGTGCTCTCCGTCGTCGCGCTCGGCCTGCTGCTGGTCGCCTTCGACGTGACCCGCGCCGGGCTGCTGCTGATCGGCGCGGCCCTGCTGGCGGGCGCCGCGATGCGCTGGACGCTGCCCGGCGTCGGCATGCTGGCCGTCCGCTCCCGCTTCACGGACATCGTGACCTACGGGGTCCTGGGCCTCGCCATCGTCCTGCTGGCCCTGATGGCCCAGCCCGACCCCCTGCTCCAGATCCCGTTCCTGAAGGACACCCTGCACTTCACGGTGTCCAACTAGCGCTGTCCGCAAGGCCGGTGGCTCGCCCCCGCCCCCGATCAGGGGCGAGCCGCCGGAACTTCACCCTGGCGGGCCGGGTGGCCGCCGGGCAATGTCCCGCCGTGCGCTGTGGCACGGAGGTGACCGTTCCGCCACCGTGTCCGCGCCCTGCCACATCCGGGCAATTGGCGGCGCAACAAGGGCAGTTCGCCGGATACGTTCCGAACACCCCCCTCCCGCGGGCTACCGTGGAGCGGGGGCGGTGGCGTGACGCGGGGAGGCGTCGCGGTGCCTGCCGGGGGAGGAACGAGGGGGGAGCGGGCCATGGCTCGTTGGAAGGCGCTGCCGGAGGAACTCGACCCGCAGATCGGGGAGTTCACCCGTCAGTTGCGGCGGCTCGTGGACCAGCGGGGTCTGAGTGTCGCCACGCTGGCCGACCGCACCGGGTACAGCAGGACGTCCTGGGAGCGGTATCTGAACGGACGGCTGCTCGCGCCCAAGGGCGCCGTCGTCGCCCTCGCCGAGGTCACCGGGACCAGCCCGGTCCACCTCACCACCATGTGGGAGCTGGCCGAACGCGCCTGGAGCCGGGCGGAGTCGCGGCACGACCGCACGATGGAGCAGATCCGCATCACCCGGGCCCGCGCCGAACTGGGCGACTTCGGCGGCGGTACGAGCACGACGACGGCCGGCGCCCCACCGGTGACCCCGCCCCCCGCCGAGCCCCCTGCGGGCAGGCGCCGCGTCCTGCTCTTCCTCGCGGGCGCCGTGGCCGTACTCGTCGTCCTCGGCACCGTCTTCCTGCTCACCGGCCGAAGCGGCGGCGAGAGCGCACCCGAAGCCGCCGAGTCCCCCTCGCCGTCCGCCACCGGCGCCGCCGGCCTGCCGCCGGGCGTCAAGTGCGTGGGCGTCGGCTGCACCGGGAAGGACGCCGAGGCCATGGGGTGCAGCGGCGACCTGGTGACCACCGCCGGGACCGCCACCGTCGGCGCCGCCACCCTGGAGGTCCGCTACAGCAGGACGTGCGGCGCCGCCTGGGGCCGGATCACCGGCGCCGCACCGGGCGACCGGGTGCGCGTCACCGCGGACGGCGAGAGCCGGCGGGGTGTCGCCGTCGCCGGGGAGACGTACACCTACACGCCGATGGTCGCCGTCGGCCGCGCGGGCCGGGCCGAAGCCTGCGTGACCCTGGTGTCGGGGCGCACCGGGTGCGCGAAGTAGGCGGGTTTTCCGGCGCGGCACGCATGGGACGCCGGAACCGGGGCACGCGAACCTGTACCCCCCCCACGGGAGTCCGGCGAGCCGGTACCCCCACCGGCGGCCGCCCCAGTCTTCCTCTCCCGGACGGGCGGCCGCTGCCGTGTGCGGGGGCGGGCCCGCGAAGTCGGGCTGTGGGACGGGCCACAGGGCCCCGGACGTCCGGCATGCCGGATGCGCGATAGCCTGACCGCTGATCTCTCTTGACGCCAAGAGATCGATCATCCGCACGGGGCAGGGACGCCCCACCGCCAGCCATACGGAGAACGCCATGACCC
Organism: Streptomyces sp. NPDC018263; assembly: GCF_055562575.1. Taxonomy (NCBI): domain Bacteria; kingdom Bacillati; phylum Actinomycetota; class Actinomycetes; order Kitasatosporales; family Streptomycetaceae; genus Streptomyces; species Streptomyces sp. NPDC018263. Next base: position 799,067 of record NZ_JBVHFA010000001.1, on the reverse strand, counting down.
GCACTCCCGTGAACGTCACCGTCACCGGCGCGGCCGGCCAGATCGGTTACGCCCTCCTCTTCCGCATCGCCTCCGGGCAGCTCCTCGGCGCGGACGTGCCGGTCAACCTCCGCCTCCTGGAGATCACCCCCGCGCTCAAGGCCGCCGAGGGCACGGCCATGGAGCTGGACGACTGCGCGTTCCCGCTGCTGAACGGCATCACCATCACCGACGACCCGAACGTCGCCTTCGACGGCGCCAACGTCGCCCTGCTGGTCGGCGCCCGCCCGCGCACCAAGGGCATGGAGCGCGGTGACCTCCTGGAGGCCAACGGCGGCATCTTCAAGCCGCAGGGCAAGGCCATCAACGACCACGCCGCGGACGACATCAAGGTCCTCGTCGTCGGCAACCCGGCCAACACCAACGCGCTCATCGCGCAGGCCGCCGCCCCGGACGTACCGGCCGAGCGCTTCACCGCGATGACGCGCCTCGACCACAACCGCGCGCTGACCCAGCTCGCGAAGAAGACGGGCACCCCGGTCTCCGAGATCAAGCGCCTGACGATCTGGGGCAACCACTCCGCGACCCAGTACCCGGACATCTTCCACGCCACGGTCGCCGGCAAGAACGCCGCCGAGGTCGTGAACGACGAGCAGTGGCTGGCCGACGACTTCATCCCGACCGTCGCCAAGCGCGGTGCCGCGATCATCGAGGCCCGCGGTGCCTCGTCGGCCGCCTCCGCCGCCAACGCCGCCATCGACCACGTGTACACCTGGGTCAACGGCACCGCCGAGGGCGACTGGACCTCCATGGGCATCCCGTCGGACGGCTCCTACGGCGTCCCGGAGGGCCTGATCTCGTCCTTCCCGGTCACCACCAAGGACGGCAAGTACGAGATCGTCCAGGGCCTGGACATCAACGAGTTCTCCCGCGCCCGCATCGACGCCTCGGTGCGGGAGCTGGCGGAGGAGCGCGACGCGGTCCGCGGTCTCGGCCTCATCTGAGCCCCGCAGCAACGAGTGACGGGCCCCTCCGGTCTTCCGGACGGGGCCCGTTCCCGTGTCCCGCGGTGTTGTTCCGGCGGAGCCGGGCCTTGCTCGTGATGGTGATGGGTCGTGCACATGTTCCCGATGACGGCACGGGTTCGAGGTGCCTAGCGTGATCGTCATACAGCTCCGGTACAGCTTCCGTCTGTACCCGAACACCGGCCAGCAGGTGGCGTTGGCGAAGGCGTTCGGGTGCGCCCGCGTCGTGTTCAACGACGTCGTCCGTGCCCGCGAGGACGCCCGTAAGGCCGGGCAGCCGTTCCCGACGGCCGGTCACCTGTCCCGGAAGCTGATCACAGAGGCGAAGCGGACAGCCGGGCGGTCCTGGCTGGGTGAGGTGTCGGCAGTGGTGCTTCAGCAGTCCCTGCGGGACGCCGAGACCGCGTACCGCAACTTCTTCGCCTCCCTCAGGGGCACGCGCGAGGGGCCGAAAGTGGGAGCGCCCCGCTTCAAGTCCCGCAAGGACAACCGGCAGTCGATCCGGTTCACCGCCAATGCCCGCTGGAACATCACCGGCAGCGGCCGTCTGAACCTGCCCAAGATCGGCGCGGTGAAGGTGAAATGGTCCCGCCCGCTGCCCGCCGTCCCCACCTCCGTCCCCGTCATCAAGGACGCCGCCGGCAGATTTTTCGCCTCTTTCGTCATCAACACCGACCCTGCCGCCGACCAGGCACGGATGCCCGAGACCGACAGCACCATCGGCATCGACCTCGGCCTCACTCACTTCGCGGTCCTCTCCGACGGTACGAAGATCGGCTCGCCGCGCTTTCTGCGGCGCGCGGAGAAGAAACTGAAGAAGACCCAGCGGGAGTTGTCCCGCAAACAGAAGGGATCGAAGAACAGGGCCAAGGCCCGCCTGAAGGTCGCCCGCGTCCACGCACAGGTCGCTGACGCACGCCGCGAGTTCCACCACCAGTTCTCCACGAAGCTGATCTCCGAGAACCAAGGGATCGCCGTGGAGGACCTGTCGGTGGCGGGACTGGCCCGCACGAAGCTGGCCAAGTCGGTGCATGACGCCGGGTGGTCCGCGTTCATCAGCATGCTGGAATACAAAGCGGAACGGTACGGTCGCACCCTGGTCAAGATCGGCCGGTTCGAACCGACCTCCCAGACCTGCTCCACCTGCGGGGTCAAGGACGGCCCCAAGCCCCTGAACATCCGGGAATGGACCTGCACCGCCTGCGGCACCGTCCACGACCGGGACCACAATGCCGCGATCAACGTGAAGACGGCCGCCGGACTGGCGGTATCGGCCTGCGGAGCGCCGGTAAGACCGGAAGCAATCCCGGCACAGCGCGAAGAAACAGGAAGCCACGGATTCCCGACCGGAAACCGTGCCGTGTAGCGGCACAGCAACCAGTCGAGAAGGCCAGAATCCTCGCTCTTCAGGGCGAGGAGCAAGTCACTCCAGGCCGCGCTTGCCCGGCGCCCAGAACGGCTTGGTCAGCACCGAGCGCCGGTCCCAGCCCGCGTCCCGCAGCACATGCCGTACCGCCTGCACGGTCCGTGCCTCCCCGGCGACGTACGCGACCCCGCCCGGCGCCGGTGCCAGGCGGCCCACCGCCTCGGCGAGCGGGACGGTGCCGCGCAGCACCCAGTCCAGCCGCCCGGCGTGGGCCAGCGGGAGCCGGTCGTCGGCCGTGGCGGTCTCCACGCAGCCGGAGATCCGGGCGCCGTCGGGCAGCGCGGCGAGCATCGCGCCGAAGGCGACGGAGGCGGTCTCGTCCCCGACGAAGACGTGGTGCGCGGCGTCGGGGCGCAGGGTGAACGAGCCCTCCGGCTTGCCGAGGCGCACCTCGTCGCCCGCCGCCGCCTCGCGCGCCCAGCGGGCGCCGGGGCCGTCGCCCTCGTGGTCCAGCACGCACAACTCCAGGGCGCCGGACGGCTCGTAGCGCCACACCGAGTAGGTGCGCCGGGTGAGCGCGGAGCCCACGAGCACCCGGACCTGCTGGCCGGGGAGCACGTCGAGCCCGGCCAGTGCGTCGCCCTCGATCCGCAGGCGCCGCATCCGCGCGGTGAACCGCTCCACGGAGGTCACGGTGCCCCGGAGCATCAGCAGATCGAGGACAGGGTTCAGCAGCGCGGGCATGCACGGCTCCTAGAACTGGACAACTCGGGTCCGTCGGACCGGAGTTGATCATCGGTGGGGGGTGGAGGGCGATGCCACGCGCTCCGGGACCGGAGTGGCGGACCGGAGGGTAGGGTTCCGGCCGCCCCACCCCGCGATCACCAACGCGGTCGCCGCGAGCACCACCAGGGCGACGACGCGCAGCGCCGGGCCCATGCCGTCGAGCAGGCCGGTGTGCGCGGAGAGCACGGTCCCGGTGACGGCGACGCCCAGCGCGGCACCGGTCTCGCGGGCCGTGGTGCCCAGGCCGCTGCCCAGCCCGGCCTGGTGCGCGGGGAGCGAGGTGACCACGCCCACGGTGAGCGCGGGCATCGACAGGCCCGTACCGGCGGAGACCACCAGCAGCCAGCCGAGGTACAGCGCGTACGGAGTGTCCGCGTCGGCGGTCGACGCGGCGAGCAGGCCCAGGCCGATCAGGGTGAGGCCGGTGCCCACGAGGGCGCGCGGGTGGGCCGCCCAGCGTCCGCCGAGCCGCTGCGCCAGGGCCATGCCGACGGGCAGCGGCAGGATGGCCACGCCGGTCAGGGCGGCACCCATGCCCTTCGCCTCCTGGAGGTACTGGGAGTTGACGAAGAACAGCGCGAACAGGCCGAAGAACCCGGTGGCCGTGCCGAGGGACGCGGCGCGCAGCCGGGCCGAGGCGAAGACGCGGGGGTCGAAGAGCGGGGCGGGGGAGCGCAGGGCGTGCGCGGTGAAGGCGCCGGTCAGCACGGCTCCGGCGGCGAAGGCGCCGAGGATGCGCGCGGAGGTCCAGCCGTAGGAGGGGCCCTCGATGATGCCGAACAGTACGGCGACCAGGCCCCCGGTGAGCAGCAGGGTGCCCAGCGGGTCGAGGCCGGTGCCCGGGGAGCGCGGGGTGCGCGGGGTGGTCGCGGCGACGGCGGCGGCGAGCAGCGCGGCGAGCGGCACCATGGCGGCGAACAGGGCCCGCCAGGACAGGTACTGCCCGGCGAAGCCGCCCGCCAGGTTGCCGACCCCGCCGCCGACGCCCAGTGACAGCGTCCAGGCGCCCATCGCGCGGGCCCGGGTCTCGGGCGTGGACAGCCGCATCAGGATCGACAGCGTGGCCGGGGTGATCAGCGCGGCTCCGGCCCCGGAGACCGCCCGGCCCGCGATGAGGACGGCCGGGTCCGTGGCGAGGGCACCGGTCGCGGCGCCCGCGGCGAACAGGGCGAGGCCGGTGAGCAGGGCGCCCTTGCGGCCGTAGCGGTCGCCGAGGGTGCCGGCCGGGACGAGCAGTGCGGCGAAGGCGATGACGTAGGCGTCCACTATCCACAGCAGTTGGCTGTGCGAGGGGTGCGGGGACGACGCCATGAACTGGGGGATCAGCAGGTTGATCGCGGCGACCATGCTCTGGGCGACCAGGACACAGGCGCACAGCACGAGCAGCGTCGAGCGTTTCAGGGCAGGCGGGAGCACGGCTCCTCCAGGAGCTTGTCGGGGTGGTGCGGGGCTGTGCCGCCACCGTAGGGTCGGGTCCGACCTGCTTTCCAGTGCAACCTTCGCAAGGGATGATTGCGTGTGACGCAATCCGGAGACGTCTCGCCGCTCGCGGGCGTGGACCTCAATCTGCTGCTCGCGCTCGACGTGCTCCTGGAGGAGCAGAGCGTCCGGGGTGCCGCCCGGCGGCTGCATCTGTCGGAGCCCGCGATGAGCCGCGCCCTCGGCCGTATCCGCAAGGCGCTCGGCGACCCGGTCCTGGTGCGCGCCGGGCGGCAGATGGTGCCGACCCCGCACGCGCTGGCGGTGCGGGCCGAGGTGAGCGCGGTGGTCGAGCGGGCCCGCGCCCTGTTCGCGCCCGGCCGGGACGCCGACCCGCGCACGATGAGCCGTACCTTCACGATCCTCGGCCATGACGCGACCGCCGCCACCCTCGGCGCCCCGCTGCTGACCCGCACCGCCCGCGAGGCGCCCGGCATCCGGCTGCGGTTCCTCTCCGAGAGCCCGGTCGACGCCCCCTTCCTGCGCCAGGGCACCGCCGACCTGGAGATCGGCGTGGTGGACACCACCGCCCCCGAGGTGCGGGTGGAGACGCTGTACGAGGACCGGATGCTCGGGGTCGTACGGGCCGGACACCCTTTGTTGGAGGGCGAGTTGACCCCGGAGCGGTTCGCCGCCGGGGCCGCGCATCTGAGCGTGTCCCGGCGGGGGCGACTGCACGGGCCGATCGACGACGCGCTCGCCGCGCTCGGGCTCGCGCGGCGGGTGGCCGGCAGCGTCGGGACCTACCCCGCGTCGCTGTTCGTGGTGCGCGACACCGACCTGGTCGGGATCGTCAACCGGGGGAGCCGGCCCATGGCGGAGACGCTCGGTCTGGTCACCTTCCCCGTCCCGCTCCCGCTGCCGCCCCTCGCGGTCGGGATCGCCTGGCACCCCCGTCACGACGCCGACCCGGCGCACGCCTGGCTGCGCGCCACGGTGAAGGAGTTGATGGCCGAGCGGATTCCGGTTTCCTGACCACCCGTCACCCCTCTATGCTCAGCGGTCGTCGTCCACCTTCTGTCGGGCGAGGGACTTCCATGCATCGGGGGATGGCATGAGCAGTGCTCAGGTGCCGCCGCAGGCGGAGCGGACGCGGGCCGAGCGGGCGCCGGTCCATCCGCCGCCCGTCCCGCCCCACACCAGCGAGGCCACCCGGCTGCTGTGCGCGGGCGCCTATCTGGACTCCGGCTACCGCGACCGCGTCATCGAGGAACTCCACCTCAACGAGCAGCGGATCGTGGCCCCTTCGCTCGGCTTCGACGCGGCGCGGGTGCTGGCGCACGCGCTGCGGGCCCGGCGGCAGGAGCTGGTCTGGGCCGGGGCCGTCGCCGGGCTGTGGCTGGTGGGCATGCCGCTCAGCGGCGGCCTGCTCGCGCTGTACCTGTGGCCCAGCATCTGGCTCGCGCTCGCCCCCTGGCTGCGCGGGCGTGCCGCTTCGCCGCCGCTGTACCGGCTGGTCCTCGCCTTCCTGGCGCGGTGGTGGGGGCGGGTGTGGTTCGCGGCGCTGTTCGTGCTCACCGTCTTCACCGCGTTCGGCGGGGGCCCGTCCCCCGAGCCGACCTACGACCCGTACGGCGGGTACGGCGGGTACGGCGGTTCCGGGGACCTCTCCGACTCGCTCACCCCGGCCGTGGAGGTCTGGCAGGCGTGGTCCGCCCTCGTCGTGCTCGCCCTCATCGCGCTCTGTGTGCACGCCCAGCGCACCCAGTTCAGCCGGGCGCTGGCCGGTGAACTGTCTCCGCAGCGCTTCCCGGACGCCGCCGCCGACCCCGCCGAGCAGGCGCCGAGCCCGCGTTTCCAGCGGCTCAGGCAGCGCATCCGGCTGGAGCAGCACGCCCCGCTGGTCATGTACCACGAGGCCCGGCCCTTCTGCGGGGCCGGAGACGCGTACGACACCTGGGTGCTGGCCGTGGAACTCAAGCCGGACGAGTTGGCGAAGGAGCGGCAGCCGCTCAGCAACCGGGCCATTCTGGAGAAGATCCGCCCCCGCCTGGAGGCGCTCCGCGTCCCCGCCGAGTACGCGGGGCCCGGTGTCCGGGACCGGCTGCGCTGGCTGGAGGTCGACGAGTGCGTGTTCCTCCCGGTGGAGGGGCTGAAGAAGCGGGAGCAGGCGCCGTACACCGCCGAGGCGTTCGAGCAGCACCGGGCGCGGGCGGTGGAGGAGGGGGCCGAGAAGCGGCGGCACTTTCTGCGGGTGCGGGTCGGCGGCTGGGAGGAGGAGCTGGTCGTCACCGTGTACGTCCGCGTCCACACCCAGGGCGGCATGCTGATGCTGGAGATCGCGCCGCATGTGCTGACGCCGGTCCGCGAGGACTTCAAGGACGCCGACCGTGCCGCCCACCGGTTCCGGCACAACAACTCCCTCGGCAAGGCCGTCACCGCGCTCGTCCTGGTGCCGGGTTCGGCGGGGCGGGCGTTCGCCCAGCTCGGCCGGGGTCTGGTGCACGGCTGGCGGCTGCTGACCGGGGGGTACGGGGGCGCCCTGCCCGACGGTCCCGCGCTCTCGGTGCGCGAGCTGGGGTCCGCGCCGGTCGGCTCGCTCTTCCAGGAGATGGACGTGGTCCGGTATCTGCGCGGGGTGCAGGACCGGGTGGCCGACGGGGTGCGGTCCGCGCTCGCCGAATCCGGTTACCAGACCGGGGAGTTCGTCCGGAAGGTCGTCAACATCCGCAACGGGGACGTCCACATCGGCCGCGTCGAGGGCAGCACCTTCGCCGTCGGCAGCCACGCCAACGCCACGGGCGCGCCCGCGCCGCAGAAGGGAGCCGGGACATGACCGGTCAGGAGCCGAACGTGACGATCGGAGACGTGTCGGGCAGCACCTTCGCGATCGGCAGCCACGCCCGTGCCGAGAGTCACCAGCACGGCACGGGCACCCCGGCCGACCAGGAACTCCTGGCAGCGGTACGGGAGTTGCGCGCCGACCTCGCGCGGGTGCGGGCCACCGAGCAGACCGCCGCGCTGGGCGAGGCGCTCGCCGACACCGAGGCGGAACTCACCCGCACCGGCCAGGCGAGCCCCACCCGCCGCGAACGCCTGCGCGAGCTTCTGTCCGACTCCCAGGCGCTTCTGGGCGTCCTCGCCTCGGCGGGCACGGTCGCCGGCCTGCTCGGACTCTGACCGCGACACCGAAGGGGGACCGCGATGAGCGGAGGAGAGCAACACTGGAACGAAGACACCCAACGCTGGGAGACCGGCCCGTCCGCCGCCTCGGCCCCCACCCCACCCCCACCGCCCCGCCCGGACCACACCCCCACACCCCTCTGGCCCCCGGCCGAGCCCCGGAACGCCGACGACACCCCGCCCCCCGCGTCTACGGGGTCGACGGCTGGCGCCGGTTCCTCGGCTGAGTCGTCGCCGTCTGCCGACCCGTCGATCGCGGCCGGCGCGCGGTCCCCTCAGGGGCCCACGGCCTCCGCCGCCCCCTCCGCGTCGCAGGGAGCGACGGAGGGCGCCGGTTCCTCGGCTGAGTCGTCGGGGTCTGCCGACCCGTCGGTCTCCGCCGGTGCGGG
>NZ_JBVHFA010000001.1:0-790823 GCF_055562575.1 Streptomyces sp. NPDC018263 | reverse complement strand
GGGGTTCCCGGCCTCCGCCGCCCCCTCCGCCTCTGGGGGCTTGACCGGTGCCCGGTCCTCGGGCGAGCTTCCGGCGTCCGCCGAGGGCTACGCGCCGGGGGAGACTGCGACCGGTGCCGATTCCTCGGCTGAGTCGTCGGGGTCTGCCGACCCGTCGGTCTCCGCCGGTGCGGGGTTCCCGGCCTCCGCCGCCCCCTCCGCCTCTGGGGGCTTGACCGGTGCCCGGTCCTCGGGCGAGCTTCCGGCGTCCGCCGAGGGCTACGCGCCTGGGGATACGGCGACCGGTGCCCGGTCCTCGGCTGAGCCTTCGGCGACTGCCGATCCCGCCGCCGACCCCTCGGCTCCCGCCTGGCCGCCAGCAGATCGGCGGATGCCCCCTCCCTCCTGGCCCTCTGCGGATGGGGAGCCGCCTGCCGCCGCCTGGCCGGTGGCCGAGTCCTCCGCGCAGGCGGAGCCGCCGACCGCCTCGTGGCCCCCGGCCGGGCCGACCTCCGCCTGGCCCCCGGCTGAGCCGACCTCCACCTGGCCCCCCGATTCCCAGGCCGCCTGGCCCCCCGTCCCTCCGGCCTCGGTCTTCCCCGTGGTCGCCCCCTGGCCTCCCGCCGAGCCGGCGCCGCCTCGTAGTGGGCCCAGTCGGCGGGTTCTCTGGTCCGTCATCGTGGGGGCGGCGGCGGCCGGGATTGCTGTGAGCCTTGTGCTGGCTCTTGTGGTGCAGAAGGGCGACGGCGATGAGCGGAGCCAGAAGGGGCAGGGGCACACCTCCTCCGCGCCCGTGACTCGTAGCCCCAGCCCGGTCAGCAGTTCGCCCACGGCCGGCCCCTCGCCCAGCGCGCCGCCCGCCGGGTACGAGCTGCACGCCGACGAGGAGGGGTTCCAGGTGGCCGTGCCCGAGGGGTGGACGCGGGCCACGGTGCCGTCCGAGTACGGGATGGCGGTGGTGAACTTCCGCAGCCCCGACCAGGAGCGGAGGCTTCAGGTGTACGAGGTGTCGGAGGCCAGTCCGGAAGCGTCGCTCGAGCTGTATCTGTCCGACCGGACGGCCAAGCCACGCGGATTCGAGAAGCTGGCGCTGACCGACCTGGACGAGGGGGACTTCACCGGCTCCCGGCTGGAGTACCTCGCGGACACGATCCGGAACGAGCCCGAGGTCGGCACCTGGCACGTCTACGACGAGCGTTTCGTGGCCGCCGACGGCAAGATCTACGCCCTCGCGGCGTACGGCCCGGACGCCGACGGACGCGAGGACGAGCTGGAACTCCTCACCACCGCGCTCGCCTGGTTCTGCCCGCCCGGCATGAACTGCGACCCGGCCGGGAACGCGGCGCTGGACTGATCGAATCGACCCGGTTCGCACATGTGCGTACCGCCGTCGTGATCCACGCCACCCTCGAACGCCCGATTCCTCCGCCTTTCTCCCGCAATTTCCGTGACCCAGCACACTTTCGGCCACCGAATGCGCATGCGCTTCCCCGGCCGAGGGCATGCGGTCATCCGCCCGGACGTGGCAGCTCTGGTCACGCAGGGCGTCTGAACAGGAACGGAAGGCAAAACCGATCATGGCGGACAGAACGGAACGACCGGCCGAGGCCACCATTCACGCGGGAGGCGAGTGGCTGGAAGCCGACTCCGGTGAGACCCGCGAGATCCTCGACCCCGCGGACGGCAGGCCCTTCGCCGTCGTCGCCGAGGGCGGTACCGAGGACGTGGACCGCGCGGTGGCCGCCGCCCGCCGCGCGTTCGACGAGGGCCCCTGGCCGCACACCCCGGTCGCCGAGCGCGCCGCCCTGCTGCGCCGCGTCGCCGACCTCCTGGTCCGCGACCGCGAGGAGCTGGGCCTGCTGGAGAGCAGGGACGCGGGCAAGACCGTGGAGGAGGGCCGCGTCGACATCGACTGCGTCGCCGACGCCTTCCGCTACTTCGCGGACCTGGTCGCCGCCGAGGCCCCCGGCCGGGTCGTCGACGCGGGCTCGCCCGACATCCACAGCGTCGTCGTGCACGAGCCGGTCGGTGTCTGCTCGCTGATCACCCCGTGGAACTATCCGCTGCTCCAGGCGAGCTGGAAGATCGCCCCGGCGCTCGCCGCGGGCAACACCTTCGTGATCAAGCCCAGCGAGATCACCCCGATGACCACCATCGCGCTCATCGAGCTGCTGGTGGAGGCCGGACTCCCCGAGGGCGTCGCGGGCCTGGTCACCGGCCCCGGCCACACCGTCGGCGCCCGCCTGTCCGACCACCCCGACGTCGACCTGGTCTCCTTCACCGGCGGCCTGGTCAGCGGCGTCAAGGTGGCCCAGGCCGCCGCGCCGAGCGTCAAGAAGGTCGCCCTGGAACTCGGCGGCAAGAACCCCAACGTGGTCTTCGCCGACGCCTGCGCCACCGAGGAGGGCTTCGACACCGCCGTCGACCAGGCCCTCAACGCCGCGTTCATCCACAGCGGCCAGGTCTGCTCGGCCGGCGGACGGCTGATCATCGAGGAGTCCGTGCGGGACCGCTTCGTCGCCGAACTCGCGAGCCGCGCCCGGAAGATCAGGCTCGGCCGCGGCACCGTACCCGGCGTCGAGTGCGGCCCGCTCGTCTCCGAGCAGCAGCGCGCCAGGACCGAGGACTTCGTCGCCTCCGCGCTCGCCGAGGGTGCCACGCTGGTCTGCGGCGGCAAGCGCCCCGAGCCCACCGCCGACCGCCCCGAGTCCGGCTACTTCTACGAGCCGACCGTCCTCGACCACTGCCACCGCGAGATGCGCGTCGTGCGGGAGGAGGTCTTCGGACCCGTCCTCACCGTCGAGACCTTCCGCACCGAGGACGAGGCGGTCACCCTCGCCAACGACACCGAGTACGGCCTCGCGGGCGCCGTCTGGACCGCAGACCCCGGCCGCGCCCGGCGCGTCGCCGCCAGGCTGCGGCACGGCACCGTGTGGATCAACGACTTCCACCCCTACCTGCCGCAGGCGGAGTGGGGCGGCTTCGGCAAGAGCGGCACCGGCCGCGAACTGGGCCCCGCCGGCCTCGCCGAGTACCGCGAGACCAAGCACGTGTACCAGAACCTCGCCCCGAGCCCGGTGCGCTGGTTCGCCGGCTGAAGCCCCCCAGACCTTCGTAGAACCTCCCCGCCCCCAGGAGTCAGACACCCCATGCCCGAACACACCCACGAGTACGACTACGTCGTCGTCGGCGGCGGCACGGCGGGCTCCGTCATCGCCTCCCGCCTGACCGAGAACCCGGACGTCACCGTCGCCGTCATCGAGGGCGGCCCGAGCGATGTCGACCGCGACGACGTGCTCACCCTGCGCCGCTGGATGGGCCTGCTCGGCGGCGACCTCGACTACGACTACCCGACCACCGAGCAGCCGCGCGGCAACTCCCACATCCGGCACAGCCGGGCCCGCGTGCTCGGCGGCTGCTCCTCGCACAACACCCTGATCTCGTTCAAGCCGCTCCCCTCCGACTGGGACGAGTGGGAGCAGGCCGGGGCCACCGGCTGGGGTGCCGTGCCGATGGAGGCGTACTTCGCCCGGCTGAAGAACAACATCGTCCCGGTGGACGAGAAGGACCGGAACGCCATCGCGCGGGACTTCGTGGACGCCGCGCAGTCCACGCTCGGCGTGCCGCGGGTGGAGGGGTTCAACAAGAAGCCGTTCACCGACGGCGTCGGCTTCTTCGACCTTGCCTACCACCCCGAGAACAACAAGCGCTCCTCCGCGTCCGTCGCCTACCTCCACCCGGTGATGGACGAGCGCCCGAACCTCCACCTCTTCCTGGAGACCTGGGCGTACAAGCTGGAGCTGGACGGCACCCGCGCCGAGGGCGTCCACGTCCGCACCAAGGACGGGCGGGAACTGCTGGTCAAGGCGCGCAACGAGGTGGTCCTCTGCGCCGGGGCCGTCGACACCCCGCGTCTGCTGATGCACTCGGGAATCGGCCCGCGCGCCGACCTGGAGGCCCTCGGCATCCCGGTCGTGCTGGACCTGCCCGGCGTCGGCGAGAACCTGCTCGACCACCCGGAGTCGGTCATCGTCTGGGAGACCCACGGACCCATCCCGGAGAACTCCGCGATGGACTCCGACGCGGGCCTGTTCGTCCGCCGCGACCCCGAACACGCGGGCCCGGACCTAATGTTCCACTTCTACCAGATCCCGTTCACGGACAACCCGGAGCGACTGGGTTACGAGCGGCCCGAGTTCGGCGTCTCCATGACCCCGAACATCCCCAAGCCCAAGAGCCGCGGCCGTCTTTACCTCACCAGCGCCGACCCCGAGGTCAAGCCCGCGCTGGACTTCCGGTACTTCACCGACGAGGACGACTACGACGCCAAGACCCTGGTCGACGGCATCCGCATCGCCCGCGAGGTGGCCAAGTCGGAGCCGCTGGCCCACTGGCTCAAGCGCGAGGTCTGCCCCGGACCCGAGGTCCAGGGCGACGAGGAGCTGAGCGAGTACGCGCGCAAGGTCGCGCACACCGTGTACCACCCGGCGGGCACCTGCAAGATGGGCGCCGCCGATGACGAACTGGCCGTGGTGGACCCCGAGTTGCGTGTCCGGGGCCTCAGCGGCATCCGCATAGCCGACGCGTCCGTCTTCCCGACGATGACCGCGGTGAACCCGATGATCGGAGTGCTCATGGTCGGGGAGAAGGCCGTCGAACTGATCGGTGGTGACGCGCGATGACGCTCACCGTTCCCACCCGTAAGCCGCCCACCTCCGCCGAAGGGTCCGACGCGCCGGTCTTCGCCGTCGACGGACTGTGGAAGGTGTTCGGCCCCAAGCCCGAGCGTGTCCCCGCCGACCCGGCGCTGGCCGCGCTGAGCCCCGCCGAACTGCGCGCCGAGACCGGCTGCACGGCCGCCGTGCGGGACGTGTCCTTCGAGGTCCGCAAGGGCGAGGTCTTCGTCGTCATGGGCCTGTCCGGCTCCGGCAAGTCCACCCTGGTGCGCTGTCTGACCCGGCTGATCGAGCCCACCGCGGGCACCATCGCCATCGACGGCGAGGACGTACGCGCCATGGACCGCGGCCGGCTGCGCGAGCTGCGCCGCCACCGCGCCGCGATGGTCTTCCAGCACTTCGGCCTGCTGCCGCACCGCACGGTCCTCGACAACGTCGCCTACGGCCTGGAGATCCAGGGCATGGGCCGCGCCGAGCGCCGCGAGAAGGCCGCCGAGGTCGTCGCCAAGGTCGGCCTGGCCGGCATGGAGAAGCGCCGTCCCGGCCAGCTCTCCGGTGGCCAGCGCCAGCGCGTCGGACTCGCCCGCGCCCTGGCCGTCGACCCCGAAGTCCTGCTCTTCGACGAGCCGTTCAGCGCGCTCGACCCGCTGATCCGGCGCGACATGCAGGACGAGGTGGCCCGCCTGCACGAGGAGGAGGGCCGCACGATGGTGTTCATCACCCACGACCTCACCGAGGCGCTCAAGCTCGGCGACCGCATCGCCCTGATGCGCGACGGCCGCGTGGTCCAGCTCGGCACCCCCGAGGAGATCGTCAACTCCCCGGCCGACGACTACGTCCGCGAGTTCGTCCGGGACGTGCCCCGCGAGCAGGTCGTCACCTGCCGTACCGCCATGCGCCCCGCCTCCCTGGAGGAGGCCGGCAGCGGCCCCGCCGTACGCCCCGAGGCCCCGGTCGCCGAGGCCATCGAGGCCGTCGCCCGCGCCGGTGAACCGGCCCGCGTGATGGACGACGGCACCTGCATGGGCGTCGTCGACTCCGACGCCCTGCTCAACGTGGTCGCGGGCACCGGCACGGCCGCCCCCGCCGAGCGGGAGGCCGAGCCCACCCTCGTGTCCGCCGCCCCCGAGCCCAAGGCGGTCTGATGGCTACGATCACCGCCCCCACGGCCCGGCGCGCCCTGCCCGGCCTGCTCAAGTCCCGCCCGGCGGCCAAGCTGCTCACGCTCGCCGTTGCCGCCGTCATCCTCGTGCCACTGCTCGACAGCCGGTGGGGCAGCGGACACTGGCCGCACGCGCTGACCGTGAGCCTCACCGGCCCGCTCGGCGACGCCAGCGACTGGGTGATGAACAACCGGGACACCCACCCGCTCTTCCTGTACTTCTTCGGCCACATCAGCAACGCGGTCGTGCTCTGCGTACGCGGTGTCTACCTCGCCCTGCTCGCCATGGGCTGGGTCGGCGTCACCGCGCTCGGCGCGCTGGTCGCCTGGCGGGTGGCCGGGGTGAAGCTGGCCGCCGGTACGGCCGTGGCGTTCCTCGCCTGCGGTGCGCTCGGTATGTGGCTGCCCACCATGCAGACGCTCGCGCTCATGGTGGCGGCCGTGCTCGCGTCCGTCGCCGTCGGCGTCCTGCTCGGCCTCGCCGCCGGGCTCTCCGACCGGCTGGACCGTGCCCTGCGCCCGGTGCTCGACACCATGCAGGTGCTCCCGGCCTTCGCCTACCTGCTGCCCGTGGTGCTGGTCTTCGGCATCGGCGTCCCCGCCGCCGTCCTCGCCACCGTGGTCTACGCCGCCCCGCCGATGGCGCGGCTCACCGCGCTCGGCCTGCGCGGCGCCGACCCCGAGGTGCTGGAGGCCGTACGCTCGCTCGGCGCCACCCCGCGCCAGCGGCTGCTGACCGCCCGCCTCCCGCTGGCCCGCAAGGAACTCCTGCTCGGCCTCAACCAGACGATCATGATGGCGCTGTCCATGGCCGTCATCGCCTCCGTCATCGGCGCCGGTGGCCTCGGCGACCGCGTCTACCAGGCGCTCGCCTCCGTCGACGTGGGCGCCGCCCTCGCGGCCGGCATCCCGATCGTGCTGCTCGCGATCGTGCTGGACCGGGTGACCGGCGCCGCCGGCCGCGCCGCCGACAGCGCGGGCGAGTCCCGCCGCACCGTGTGGCTGCTCGCGCTCGCCGGCACCGCCGTCGCGGCGGTCGCCGCCCGGCTGCTCGGCCGCGCCGAGTGGCCCTCGGGCGCCACCCTGAACATCGCGGAGCCGGTCAACCACGCCGTCAACTGGATGACCGCGCACCTCTACTCCGGCGTCCCCGTCATCGGCGGCACCGCCGACTGGGCCGCGCACTTCACCACCTGGATGCTGGACCCGCTGCGCGACGGCCTGCGCGCGCTGCCCTGGTGGTCGGTGCTGCTGATCGTCGCCGCGCTGGCCTGGCTGATCGGCACCTGGCGCACCGCGCTGACCGCCACCCTCGCCATGGCCGCGATCGGCGTGCTGGGCGTGTGGGACTCCTCCCTGGACACCCTCTCCCAGGTGCTGGCCGCCGTCGCCGTCACCCTGGTCCTCGGCATCGCCACCGGTATCGCGGCCGCCCGCAGCGAACGGGTGGACCGGATGCTGCGCCCGGTGCTGGACGTGTTCCAGACCATGCCGCAGTTCGTGTACCTGATCCCGGTCGTCGCCCTGTTCGGCGTGGGCCGCGCCCCCGCCGTCGTCGCCGCCGTGGTCTACGCGCTCCCGGCCGTCGTCCGGATCACCGCGCAGGGTCTGCGCCAGGTCGACCCGGCCGCGCTGGAGTCCGCCCGCTCGCTGGGCGCCACCGGCCGCCAGCAGCTCTGGCAGGTCCAGCTCCCGCTGGCCCGGCGCTCGCTGCTGCTCGCCGTGAACCAGGGCGTGGTGCTGGTCCTCGCCGTCGTCATCATCGGCGGTCTGGTCGGCGCGGGCGCCCTCGGTTACGACGTCGCCTTCGGCCTCGCCCAGGGCGACCTCGCCACCGGCCTGGTCGCCGGCGCCGCGATCGTCTGCCTCGGCCTGATGCTCGACCGGGTCACCCAGCCCACCGGCCGCCGCGCGAAGAAGGGAGCGTGACATGCGACTCCGTACGACCCTCTCGGTGAGCGTCGCCGCCGCGTCCGCGCTCGCCCTGCTCACCGGCTGCGGCGCGGCCGACATGACCAAGCAGGCCAGCCCGTTCGCCAACGCGGGCGGCGCCAAGAGCATGACCCTGTCCGTGCAGTCCTGGGTGGGCGCGCAGTCCAACGTGGCGGTCGCCAAGTACCTGCTGGAGCACAAGCTGGGCTACCGCGTCGACACCGTCCAGGTCGACGAGATCCCCGCCTGGGACGCGCTCAGCCAGGGCCGCGTCGACGCCCTGCTGGAGGACTGGAGCCACCCCGAGCAGGAGAAGCGGTACGTCCACGACAAGAAGACCGTCTCCTACGCGGGCGGGCTCGGGGTCACCGGGCACATCGGCTGGTTCGTGCCGACGTACTTCGCCAAGCAGCACCCGGACATCACGAACTGGAAGAACCTCAACAAGTACGCCTCCCAGTTCCGCACCGCCGAGTCCGGCGGCAAGGGCCAGATCATGGACGGCTCCCCGGCCTACGTCACCCATGACAAGGCGCTGGTGAAGAACCTGAAGCTGAACTACCAGGTCGTCTTCGCCGGGTCCGAGGCCGCGCAGATCACCCAGATCAAGCAGTTCGCCAAGGAGAAGAAGCCCTTCCTGAGCTACTGGTACACCCCGCAGTGGCTCTTCAAGAAGGTCCCCATGACGGAGGTGAAGCTCCCGCCGTACAAGGAGGGCTGCGACACCGACACCGCGAAGATCACCTGCGCGTACCCGAAGACCCCGCTGCGCAAGTTCCTCAACGCCGACTTCGCCCGCTCCGGCGGCGAGGGCGCCGCGTTCCTGAAGAAGTTCCAGTGGACGACGGAGGACCAGAACGAGGTCTCCCTCATGATCGCCGAGCAGAAGCTCAGCCCTGAGGAGGCCGCGAAGAAGTGGGTCGACGCGCACCCGGAACAGTGGAAGCGCTGGCTTCCCTGACGTGACGGCGCCGGGCGGCGGACTCTCATCATCCGTCGCCCGGCACTTGTCCGCACGAGCTCAGACGGCGCCGATCCGGCCCGCCTTGATCCCCGCCAGGCCGCTGCTTCACCTATTCAATTTTGAGTGGTGGTCCGATGCGGAACTGGCTGACGCAGTACAAGTCCTGCTGGTATTTGATGTTGCCCTGCTGGTAGAAGTAGCGACACCCGGTCAAGGCGTGAGTGATCTTGCCTGTCACGCGTACTCGCGCTGCCCAGTAGATATCGCCGGAGGCGCGAGCCTGGATCTGGGAGGGTCCGGAGTGGTCGTGCGTTGGAGTGAGGGCCGGTATGCCGGGTGACCCCCCAACCGGCGAGGCTCCCAGCGGATGACCTTCGGTCTCCTCGTGACTGAAAGCCCGATACTCCGTGATCTTCAGGCCCTGCGGAACATGAGTGATCTCACCCCCGAGGAGCGCGAGTGGCCGGTCGGAAATGTTCTCCGCCCGGGGCAAAGCGACCCAGTACTCCTTGCCTACCTGCATGTGAAGGTCTTCCACCTCGCCGCCCACCGTGTCGTCCGACAGCGCGGTACCGAGCGTGTAGCCGTTCGGGTGGTCTGCGGGCCGGAACTGCCATACAGCGAGGCCGGCCAGCGCGGCAGCCGCGACCAGGAGCACGAGGAGCGTCCGGCTTCTACTTGGAGTGGAAGACCCCGGCCTTGCCGCTGCTGACGCTGCCATTCCTGCCCCAAATCCAGTGCTTGCCGTGCTTGGTCCCGACAGTGATCCTCCGCCGGTGGCTGGAGTCGTAACCAGTCTGGCTCTTGGTCTTCACGTACTCGATCGGGACCTTGTACTGCTTGGCTTAGTGCGAGCCCATGTGGTGGGTGCCCGCCGGGTCGGACCGCCAGCCGTGCAGAAGCTCCGCGTCGGGCTCGTCGCCGGCGGTCCTGATGTCTTCGATCATGGGCGGATGCTATGGCTCACCCGCAGAGCCGCCCGTCGGCACCCGTACTTACGCGTGCTGCCCCGGCGTGTAGTGCCCCGGCACCATCCGTGTCGACACCGCGAAGCGGTTCCAGGCGTTGATCACCGTGATGGCGGCGATGAGCTGGGCCAGTTCCGCCTCCTCGAACTGCTTGGCGGCGCGCTCGTACACGTCGTCCGGTACGAAGCCGTCGGTGAGGACGGTGACCGCCTCGGTCAGCTCCAGGGCCGCCAGCTCCCGCTCGGTGTAGAAATGGCGGGACTCGTCCCAGGCGCTGAGCTGGACGATCCGCTCCACGCTCTCCCCGGCCGCGAGCGCGTCCTTGGTGTGCATGTCCAGGCAGTACGCGCAGTGGTTGAGCTGGGAGGCGCGGATCTTCACCAGCTCCAGCAGCGTCGGGTCGACACCCTTACGGGCGGCGGCGTCGAGGCGGACCATCGCCTTGTAGACCTCGGGGACATGCTCGGTCCAGGACAGGCGGGCGGGGTGTTCGGGGGCGTACTCGGTGGTCTTCTCCGTGGTCTCCATGCTGGAAGCCTAGGAGGGAAGCAGCCCAGGAGTATGGTCCATTCCCATGGCGGATTCATGGGCCAATCTGGGGATCGACCTCCACCTCGAACCGGCCGGCAGCAGCGGCCTGCGCCGGGGTCTCACCGACGCGCTGCGGGACGCCGTACGCACCGGCCGGCTCGCCCCCGGCACCCGGCTGCCGTCCTCGCGCACGCTGGCGGCGGACCTCGGCATCGCCCGCAACACCGTCGCCGAGGCGTACGCCGACCTGGTCGCCGAGGGCTGGCTCACCGCCCGCCAGGGCTCCGGCACCCGCGTCGCGGAGCGTGCCGTACCCCCGGCCGGAGCGGTGGGCGCACCCGTCCGGCGCCGCACACCGGGCCGCCCCGCGCACAGCCTGGTCCCCGGCACCCCCGACCTCGCCGCCTTCCCGCGCACCGAGTGGCTGAAGGCGGCCCGCCGCGCCCTCACCCGCGCCCCCAACGACGCGCTGGGGTACGGCGATCCGCGCGGCCGCCCCGAACTGCGCGCCGCCGTCGCCGAATACCTCGCCCGCGTCCGGGGCGTCCGCACCGATCCCGGCTCGGTGCTGATCACGGCGGGTTTCTCGCACGCCCTGCGCCTCCTCGGCACGGTGCTGCGCGGCCGGGGCGCCCGCACGGTCGCCGTCGAGTCGTACGGCCTCTACGTGCACCACGACCTGCTCACCGGTTCGGGCCTGACGACCACCGCGCTGCCCTACGACGAACTCGGCACCGATACAAGGCCGTTGAGTCGCGAGGGCGCCGTACTCCTCACCCCCGCCCACCAGTTCCCCATGGGCACCCCGCTGCACCCCGACCGGCGCGCGGCCGTCGTCGACTGGGCGCGGCGGACCGGCGGGCTGGTGCTGGAGGACGACTACGACGGCGAGTTCCGCTACGACCGCCAGCCCGTCGGCGCACTCCAGGGCCTCGACCCCGACCATGTGGTCCACCTCGGCACCGCCAGCAAGTCCCTCGCACCTGGACTCCGCCTGGGCTGGATGGTAGTCCCCCCGGCGCTGCTGCCGGAGCTGGTCACGGCCAAGGGGCACAGCGACACCGTCGGCGTGCTGGACCAGTTGACGCTGGCCGAGTTCATCGCCTCCGGCGCGTACGACCGCCATGTGCGCGCCGCCCGGCAGCGCTACCGGCGCCGCCGGGACCAACTCGCCGCCGCCGTGGCCGACCGGGCGCCGGAGGTGACGGTCACCGGGATCGCGGCCGGGCTGCACGCGGTGCTGCGGCTGCCGCCCGGCACCGAACAGGCGGTCGTGCAGGCCGCCCACTGGCAGGGACTCGCCCTGCACGGCCTCGCCTTCTACCGGCACCGGCTCGCCGTCGCCGAACCGCTGGAGGCGCTCGTCGTCGGCTACGGCACCCCGCCCGACAGCACCTGGCACACCGTTCTGGAGGCCCTGTGCCGGGCACTGCCGTAGCCCTTCCGGGCAGGCGGACGATGAGCGCACGCGTCAGCGCGCAGCCACCGCCTCCGGCCTCGCTTCCGCCTCCGACCCCGGTGCCTCCCCGAACCGCGCCAGCGCCAGCGCTCCCGCCACCGCCACGACGAACCCCAGCACCGCGAGCGGACCGAGCCCCGCCCTCGTGCGGTCGCCCAGCCAGAGCACGCCCACCGCCGCCGGGCCCAGGGTCTCGCCGAGCACCATTCCGGCCGTCGCCGTGGTGACCGAGCCGCGTTGCAGCGCCGAGGTCAGCAGCAGGAAGGCGGCGCCGCCGCCGAGGAGGAGGGCGTAGAGGGCCGGGTCGGTCAACAGGGCGTACGGGTGAAGGGAGTTCACCAGGCGTACCGCGACCTCCACCACCCCGAAGCCGAACCCCGCGCCGAGGCCGAGGAGCAGCGCGCGCGGCCGCCCCGAGAGCCGGCCGCCGACCGCGCCGAGCAGCAGCACGCCCGCCGCCGTCGCGAGCAGCGCGTACGGCAGCCAGGCCGGGCCGCCGCGGTCGCCCTCCGCGCCCGAGGCCAGCCCGAGCAGCGCGAGCCCCGCGCACACCACGCCGACCGCCGCCCACTCCGCCCCGCTCAGCCGCACCCGCAGCAGCCGCGCCGCGACCACCGCCGTCACCGCCAGGCTCGCGGCCAGCGCGGCGCCCACCGCGTAGATCGGCACCGAGCGCAGCGCGAGGATCTGGAACACGAAGCCGAGCCCGTCCAGCGCGAGCCCCGCCGCGTACCGCCACTGCCGCACCGCCCGCAGCAGCAACGCCGCCTCCCCGCCGCCCTGTTCTCCGGCCGCCCGCGCGGCCACCGCCTGAAGGACCGTGGCCGTACCGAAGCAGACCGCCGCGCCGAGCGCGCACATCATTCCAAAAAGCACAAAGCGACTGTAGGGGAACAGGAGTGCGCGGGGCCGCCCTGCCGGAAACTCACACCGATCTCTAAGCTGACTGCCGAACGCATCACCGACGGGGGAGAAGAGAACATGGCCGACACCCGCGCACAACTGCGCTCCACCACAGTCGTCCTGGGCGGTATGGGACTGCTCGCCGCCGCCCTCACCGCGTGTTCCTCGTCCCACCCGGACAAGCGCTGTGTGGACCGCGACAGCTACAACGCGGCCAAGGGCTACCACGTCGTCTCCGACAAGAACTGCAAGCCGGGCTCCAGTGGCGGCGCCTACTACTACGGCGGCAAGAAGAAGGGCTCCTGGGTCCGCGGCGGCTCCTTCACCCCGCCCCGCAAGTCCGGCAGCGGCTCGGGCCGGTCCGGCGACGACGACGGTCACAGCGTGCACCGGGGCGGCTTCGGCAGCGGCCACGGCAGCTCCGGCGGCTGACCGGGCCGGGCCGCACCCATGGAACGCCGTACGATCACGCCCCGCCCCGACTGGCAGCGCACCGTCGAGGAACAGGGGATCGTCTACCCGCTCACCCGCCACCCCGACGGCTCCCTGCGCCCCTACTGGGACGAGAGCGCGTACTACGTCTTCTCGCTGCCCGAGGTGGAGGCGCTGGAGGAGACCGTCGGGGAACTGCACACCATGTGCCTGGCCGCCGCCGGGCACCTGGTGGAGCACGGCCGGCTCGCCGACCTCGGCATCACCGACCCGCGCGTGGCCGCCGCCGTCACCGAGTCCTGGCACCGGCGTGCCGAACTGCCGTCCGTCTACGGCAGGTTCGACCTGCACTACGACGGCACCGGCCCGGCGAAGATGCTGGAGTACAACGCGGACACCCCTACCTCGCTGGTCGAGGCCGCGTCCGCGCAGTGGTTCTGGATGGAGGAGCGCTTCCCCGGCGCCGACCAGTGGAACTCGCTGCACGAGCGGCTGGTCGACACCTGGCGCAGGCAGGCGAAGCTCCTCCCGCCCGGCCCGCTGCACTTCGCGCACTCCTCGGCGGACGAACTCGGCGAGGACCTGATGACGGTCGCCTACCTCAAGGAGACCGCCGAGCAGGCCGGACTCGACACCGACTGGCTCTCCATGGAGGAGATCGGCTGGGACACGCTCTCCGGCCGCTTCGTGGACAACCGGCTGAAGTTCATCCGCGCGATCTTCAAGCTGTACCCGTGGGAATGGCTCACCACCGACGAGTTCGCCGGGCACGTCCTGGACACCCTGGACAACGGCGGCGGCACCGGCAGCACCCTGTGGATCGAGCCCGCCTGGAAGATGCTGCTCAGCAACAAGGCCCTGCTGGCCGTCCTCTGGGAGCTGTACCCCGGCCACCCCAACCTGCTCCCGGCCCACCTGGACGGCCCCCGCGAGCTGGCCGCCACCACCGGCTACGCCGCCAAGCCGCTGCTCGGCCGCGAGGGCGACGGCGTCACCCTGCACCCGCCCGGCAGCCCGCCCCCCGCCACCCCCGAGGAGACCTGCTGCTACCAGGCCCTCGCCCCGCTCCCCGTCTTCGACGGCAACCACGTCGTCCTGGGCGCCTGGGTCGTCGGCGACGAGGCGGCCGGCCTCGGCATCCGCGAGTCGTCCGGGCCGGTCACCGACTCCTACGCCCGCTTCCTGCCGCACGTGATCCTTTAAGACACCGCGCAACGTGATCCTTCAGGACGCCGCGCACTCCCTCCGGCATGGCCGGTACCCTGGTCGTGGGCCGTGACTGGCGCGCTGGGATGGGATGGACCATCGGGGAGCGGCCCGGGAGTCAGTGCCGTGCGCCTGGGCCGAACCGAACGCGACGACACACCGACGCCCTGTCCGGAGGCCCGCATGCCCGAGAACCCCACCCCGTCCGGCTCCGCCGAGACCACCGCCTACCGCGCCGCGCTCGACGTCATCCGCGCGGTCGAGCCCCGCGTCGCCGACGCGATCGGCCAGGAGGTCCACGACCAGCGCGACATGCTCAAGCTGATCGCCTCCGAGAACTACGCCTCCCCGGCCACCCTGCTGGCGATGGGCAACTGGTTCAGCGACAAGTACGCCGAGGGCACCGTAGGCCGCCGCTTCTACGCCGGCTGCCGCAACGTCGACACCGTCGAGTCCCTCGCCGCCGAGCACGCCCGCGAACTCTTCGGCGCCCGGCACGCCTACGTCCAGCCGCACTCCGGCATCGACGCCAACCTGGTCGCCTTCTGGGCCGTCCTCGCCGACCGCGTCGAGGTGCCGTTCCTGGAGAAGACCGGCGCCCGCCAGATCAACGAGCTGTCCGAGGCCGACTGGGCCGAGCTGCGCCAGGCGTTCGGCAACCAGCGCATGCTCGGCATGTCCCTGGACGCGGGCGGCCACCTCACCCACGGCTTCCGCCCCAACATCAGCGGCAAGATGTTCGACCAGCGCTCCTACGGCACCGACCCGGCCACCGGCCTGATCGACTACGAGGCGCTGCGCGCCCAGGCCCGCGAGTTCCGCCCGCTGATCCTGGTCGCCGGGTACTCCGCCTACCCGCGCCTGGTGAACTTCCGGATCATGCGGGAGATCGCGGACGAGGTCGGCGCGACCCTCATGGTCGACATGGCGCACTTCGCCGGTCTGGTCGCGGGCAAGGTGCTCACCGGCGACTTCGACCCCGTCCCGCACGCTCAGATCGTCACCACCACCACGCACAAGTCGCTGCGCGGCCCGCGCGGCGGCATGGTCCTGTGCGACGACTCCCTCAAGGACCAGGTCGACCGGGGCTGCCCGATGGTGCTGGGCGGTCCGCTCCCGCACGTCATGGCCGCCAAGGCGGTCGCTCTGGCCGAGGCACGGCAGCCGTCCTTCCAGGACTACGCCCAGCGTGTCGTCGACAACTCCCGCGCGCTCGCCGAGGGCCTGATGAAGCGCGGCGCCACCCTGGTCACCGGCGGTACCGACAACCACCTCAACCTGATCGACGTCGCCGCCTCCTACGGCCTCACCGGCCGCCAGGCCGAGGCCGCCCTCCTCGACTCCGGCATCGTCACCAACCGCAACGCCATCCCCGCCGACCCCAACGGCGCCTGGTACACCTCCGGCATCCGCATCGGCACCCCCGCCCTGACCACCCGCGGCCTGGGCACGGCCGAGATGGACGAGGTGGCGTCCCTGATCGACCGAGTCCTCACCACCACGGAACCGGGCACCACAAAGTCCGGCGCCCCCTCGAAGGCCCAGCACATCCTGGACCAGAAGACAGCGGACGAGATCGCGAAGCGAGCAACGGACCTGGTGGCAGGCTTCCCCCTCTACCCGGAGATCGACCTCGGCTGAGCGCTTGAGGGGCGCGGGGAACCGCGCGACAGGCCACGACGTCGCCGCGGTCACCCGCGCCCCGAACAACCCGCCCACCCAGGGCGAAACGGCTGGTATTACTGGGGCATGCAGGAAGAGACGCACGCTCCGCGATCGACACGTTCATCTCCGCGTTCAACGCCTCGGACGACACCTCTGTGACGGCCCTGCTCTCCCAGGCCCTGACCTCGGACGTGGTCTTCTGGGGACCGCTGGGCCGCAGCGAGGGAATCGCGGCGGTCGAGCAGTTCGTGCTGGACATCCGGCGCCACCCGGCGGGGACCGGCACGATGGTGCGCTGCTCGGCGGTGGACATGCCTGACGAGTGGGCCCGGTACCAATGGGTCTTCACCACGCCCGACGGAGGCCCCCGCCTGGCCGGAACGGACGTCGTCCATCTGCGGCGGAGCCTCATCGACCAGGTCATCGTCTTCGCGGGGGAGACCGAGCCTGCCGCCTCCTGAGCCGTCCTTCCGCCGCTGTCCTTCTCCTGCGGACGCGGCACCAGGCACTGGACCCACTTCCACCTCTGGAAGAATGGGCACCATGGCCCCCGCTGAAAAGCCCACCGCTGAAAAGAAGCCCCGCGTCCTCTCCGGAATCCAGCCCACCGCGGGCTCGTTCCACCTCGGCAACTACCTCGGTGCCGTCCGCCAGTGGGTGGCCCTCCAGGAGACGCACGACGCGTTCTACATGGTCGTCGACCTGCACGCGATCACGCTCCCGCAGGACCCGAAGGACCTCCGCGCCAACACCCGCCTGGCCGCGGCCCAGCTCCTCGCGGCCGGGCTGGACCCCGAGCGCTGCACCCTCTTCGTGCAGAGCCACGTCCCCGAGCACGCCCAGCTCGCCTGGGTCATGAACTGCCTCACCGGCTTCGGCGAGGCGTCCCGCATGACCCAGTTCAAGGACAAGGCCGCCAAGCAGGGCGCCGACCGGGCCAGCGTCGGCCTCTTCACGTACCCGATCCTCCAGGTCGCGGACATCCTGCTGTACCACGCCGACGAGGTGCCGGTCGGAGAGGACCAGCGCCAGCACGTCGAGCTGACCCGCGACCTCGCGGACCGCTTCAACGGCCGCTTCGGCGAGACCTTCGTGAGCCCGAAGCCGTACATCCTCAAGGAGACGGCGAAGATCTACGACCTCCAGGACCCGGCGGTCAAGATGAGCAAGTCGGCGTCCACGCCGAAGGGCCTCATCAACCTGCTGGACGACCCGAAGACCACGGCGAAGAAGGTGAAGAGCGCGGTCACCGACACCGACACGGTGATCCGCTTCGACCGGGAGAACAAGCCCGGCGTGAGCAACCTCCTCACCATCCACTCCACCCTCACCGGCACGCCGGTCGCGGACCTGGAGCGGGAGTACGAGGGCAAGATGTACGGCGCGCTCAAGACCGACCTCGCCGAGATCATGGTCGCCTTCGTCACCCCCTTCCGGGAGCGCACCCAGCAGTACCTGGAGGACACCGAGACGCTGGACTCGATCCTCGCCAAGGGCGCCGAGAAGGCCCGCGCGGTGGCCGCCGAGACCCTGGCACTGGCGTACGACCGGGTCGGGTTCCTGCCGGCGAAGCACTGACCGGGCGTCCGGGGGCGCACAGCGGCCCCCGGACGTGCGACCCGCACGCGTGTCCGGTGGGGCAGAGCGCCGTACATCACTTCCGTTGCGCCTGCCCTGGGGACACCCGTGGCCGTACAGTCGATAGCCGAAGGCCGTACGCGAGGACGGCCCACAGAACAGAAACGCGACGACAGGAGACGACGTGGGGATCGTAACGATCGGCGTGTCGATCGCGGTCCCGGAGCCTCACGGCAGCCAGCTCCAGGAGCGGCGCGCGGGCTTCGGTGACCCCGCCGCGCTCAGCATCCCCACGCACATCACCCTGCTGCCGCCGACCGAGGTCGAGGAGGCGGACCTCGCCGCCATCGACGCGCACCTCGCGCAGGTCGCGGCGGCCGGCCGTCCGTTCCCGATGCGTCTTTCCGGCACCGGCACCTTCCGCCCCCTTTCGCCCGTGGTCTACGTCCGGGTCGAGCAGGGCGCCGAGGAGTGCACGGAACTCCAGCAGCAGGTGCGGGACGCCTCCGGGCCGGTGCCGCGCGAGCTGCAGTTCCCGTACCACCCGCACGTCACCGTGGCGCACGGCATCGAGGAGGCGGCGATGGACCGCGCCTTCGAGGAGCTGGCCGGGTTCGAGGCGGCCTGGCCGTGCTCCGGGTTCGCGCTGTACGAGCAGGGCGGGGACGGGGTGTGGCGCAAGCTGCGCGACTACCCCTTCGGCGCCAACGTCGTGCCCAGCCAGGGCGGCCCCGCCGAGCGCGACCCCATCGCCAGCCGCTGAGCACCCCTGCCTCAGACCGGGAGCCTGCGGAACAGCGTGCGCGGCGCGTGCCGCAGGAGCGACATCACCGGGCGCAGCGCGCCGGGCACCCACACCGTCTCCGAGCCCCGGCGCAGGCCGAGTTCGACGGCGGCGGCCACCTGTTCCGGGGTGGTGGAGAGCGGCCCCGGCGCCAGATGCGCGGTCTTGCCGGTGCGCACGAAGCCGGGGCGTACGACCATCACCTGCACGCCCGTCCCGTACAGCGCGTCGCCGAGCCCCTGAGCGAAGGTGTCCAGGCCGGCCTTGCTGGAGCCGTAGATGAAGTCCGAGCGGCGGGCGCGTTCGGCGGCCACCGAGGAGAGGACCACCAGCGAGCCGTGGCCCTGGTCCTGGAGGGCGCGGGCGGCGACCAGCCCGGCGGAGACCGCGCCGGTGTAGTTGGTGGCGGCGACCCGGACCGCGCGCAGCGGCTCCCGCTCGTCCCGCGCCTGGTCCCCGAGGACCCCGAAGGCGAGCAGCACCATGTCGACGCTGCCCTCGGCGAACACCTTGCCGAGCACCGTCTCGTGGGACTCCGGGTCCAGCGCGTCGAAGGCGACCGTACGGACGTCGGCGCCGAGCGCGGCCAGGCGGCCGGCCGCGCGGTCGAGCGCCGGGCCGGGGCGGCCCGCGAGCCACACGGTGCGGGTGCGGCGGGCGATGAGGCGGCGCGCGGTGGCCAGCGCGATCTCCGACGTGCCGCCGAGGACGAGCAGGGACTGGGGAGGACCGCAGACAGCAGACATGCGGGTGACCGTATCGTCCGCATATGGCAGGGTGGCCGCACGGCGGCACCGGGCTCCCCGCAATGGGTGATTAGTGCGACGCGCCGGGGGACGGCCGAGGGGGCTGGTGCCATCCGGGGTATCGGCACATGGAGTTCGCCCGAAAAGGGCAGAGGCGGATCATGGACTGGCTGAAGAAGCTGCCCGGCATCGGGCCGATCGTGACCTGGCTGATGACCACGCACGCCTGGCGCTCGTACGCGCGCCTGGACCGGGTGAACTGGACGTGGCTCGCCGCCGCCATGACGTTCGTCAGCTTCATCGCCCTGTTCCCGCTGCTGACCGTCGCCGCGGCGGTCGCTGCGGCCACCCTCGACCCGGCCCGGCAGAAGACGGTCGAGAAGAACATCGCCGCCCAGTTCCCCGGCCTCGCCGACCAGCTCGACCTGAACGGGCTGGTGCAGAACGCGGGCACGGTCGGGCTGATCGCCGGCGCTGCCCTGCTGTTCACCGGTATCGGCTGGGTCGGCCAGATCCGGGACTGCCTGCGCGCGGTGTGGGAGCTGCCCGAGCGGGACGGCAACCCGATCGTGCTGAAGCTGAAGGACGCCGGGGTGCTGATCGGGCTCGGCGGCGCCCTGCTGGTGACCCTGGCCGCCTCCACCCTCGCCTCGGCCGCGATCGGCCGGCTGGCGTCGTCGATCGGTCTGGACGAGCACAGTTGGGGCATCGTCCTGCTGCGGATCGCCGCGTTCGCCGTCGCCGTGCTCGCCGACTTCCTGGTCCTGCTGTACGTGCTGAGCCTGCTGCCGGGTGTCGAACCGCCGCGCCGCCGCCTGGTGATGGCGGCCCTGCTCGGCGCGGTCGGCTTCGAACTCCTCAAACTGCTCCTGAGCGGCTACATCCAGGGGGTCGCCGCGAAGAGCGTGTACGGCGCCTTCGGCGTCCCCGTCGCCCTGCTGCTGTGGATCAACTTCACCTCGAAGCTGATCCTTTACTGCGCCGCCTGGACGGCGACCCGCAGCGACGAGGGGAAGGTCACGGACGCTGCCGTCGACGCATCAGATCAGGCAGCGGCCAGCGGCGGTTGACCAGGAAGGCCCCGCCGCCGAGCAGCACCAGCAGCCCGGCGGCGACGGCCAGCGCGGTACCGGCGCCGCGTGAGCCGCCGCTCTGCGCGGCGGCGCCCTTCACCGGCTCGGACCCGGCGCCCGCGGTGCCCTGCGGGGCGCCGGTGACGTTCGCGCTGGGCGCCCCGCTCGGCCGGGTGCTCGGGGTGGCGTTCAGCGGCGGGACGAGCACACCGACCGGCTGGACCTTGCCGGCCGCCTTGAAGCCCCAGTCGAAGAGCTTGGCGGTCTCCTTGTAGACCTCGTCGTGCTCGTGCTTCTCCGGGTTCATCACGGTGACCAGCAGCACCTTGCCGCCGCGCTCGGCGACCCCGGTGAAGGTGGCGCCCGCGTTGGTGGTGTTGCCGTTCTTGACCCCGGCGATGCCGGGATAGACGGCGGTGTCCGCGTCGCCGCTCAGCAGCCGGTTGGTGTTCTGGATCTCGAAGGTCTCGCGGGTGGGCTTGCTCTTGCCCTTCCGCGTGGTCGCGCCGGGGAACTTGGCGCGCACGGTGGAGCAGTACTCCCGGAAGTCCTTCTTCTGGAGTCCGGAGCGGGCGAACAGGGTGAGGTCGTACGCCGAGGAGTACTGCCGCGGGGCGTCGTAGCCGTCGGGGCTGACGACGTGGGTGTCGCCGGCCTGGAGGGCGTCGGCGTGGGCCTGCATGTCCTTGACGGTCTGCGCGACGCCGCCGTTCATCGCGGAGAGCACGTGGACGGCGTCGTTGCCGGAGCGCAGGAAGACACCGAGCCACAGGTCGTGGACGGTGTAGGTCTCGTTCTCCTTTATCCCGACCATGCTGGAACCGGCGCCGATCCCGGCGAGGTCGGCGGGCACCACCTGGTGGCGCTGGTCCCTCGGGAAGCGGGGCAGCACGGTGTCCGCGAAGAGCATCTTCAGGGTGCTCGCCGGGGGGAGCCGCCAGTGCGCGTTGTGCGAGGCGAGCACGTCGCCGCTCTCGGCGTCGGTGACGATCCAGGAGCGGGCGGTGAGGCCCCCCGGCAGCACGGGAACGCCTGCGGCGAGGTTCACCTGGGTGCCGGGCACGCCGAGGCGGGCGCCGCCGACCTGCGACATGCGGGCGGGGGGTGCGGCGGTGGGGCTTCCCGACGGCTTGGGTGCGGCGAAGGCTGACGGGGCGAGGCCGGAGACGGTCAGCAATGCGGCGGATGTGATCAACAGGGATCGCTGGGCGATCTTCTTCGGTGCGGACACGATCGAGAACGTACCTGCCACGGGCTGTGAAGTCCCGCCTCCCGCTCCACCCCGGCCATGGAGCCGGATCGCGGGCGGCGATACTGGACTCATGAAGCTCAGCCGCCCGGTCTCCTGGTTCCTGCTCGCCTTCGGGGTGTGGAGCTGGGTCATCTGGGTCACTTTCGTCAAAAATTTGATTGCGGACGGCAGCGGTCTCGCCTTCGACGACGGGCATCCCACGGCCTACTTCTGGGTGCACCTGACGCTGGCGGTCGTGTCCTTCGTACTGGGGACGGTCGTCGGGGTCATCGGGTTGCGCGGACTGCGCGCACTGCGTCGGACGTCATAGGGGACACGCCGGGTGGTCATCGTCTTCGCGCTCGTCGCCCTGGCCGTACTGGCCCTCGTGGCGGGCCTGCACTGGTACGTCTGGTCCCGCCTGATCCGCGACACCACCCGCCCGCGCGGGGCCGCCCGCCGTGCGGGCACGGTGCTCTTCGTCGCGGCCCCGGTGCTGATGATCGCCGCCCTGGTCGCGGAACGCTCCGGCGCGCCCTTCTGGCTCCAACGCGCCCTGGCCTGGCCGGGGTTCCTCTGGATGGCCCTCGCGCTCTACCTGCTGCTGGCGACGGTCGCCACCGAGCCGGTGCGGGTGTGGGCGGGCCGGCGGGCGCGGCGGGCGACACGGAAGGCGGTGCCGGCGGGGCTGGGCGGGGTGCCGGTGCCGTCGGCGGAGCGGGCTGGGGTGGCTGACGAGACGTCCGCGTCCCCGGCCTCGGCCTCGGCCTCGGCCTCGGCAGAACCGTCCGCAGAAGCTGACGGCACACCCTCCGCCGAGGACTCGCAGGCTTCCGCCCTGGCCGCCTCCGCCCTCTCCCGCCGCGTCTTCGTCTCCCGCGTAGCCGGGGGTACGGCGGCCGCGGTGGCGCTGGGCACGACCGGCTGGGGCACGTACGGGGTGCTGCGCGGCCCGCGCGTGAAGCGGCTGACGGTCCCCCTGGCCAAGCTCCCGCGCTCGGCGCACGGCTTCCGGATCGCGGTGGTCAGCGACATCCACCTGGGCCCGGTCCTGGGCCGGAACTTCGCCCAGACGGTGGTCGACACGATCAACTCGACCCAGCCGGACCTGATCGCGGTGGTGGGTGACCTGGTGGACGGCAGCGTGAAGAACCTGGGCCCGGCGGCGGCACCCTTGGCGGGGCTGGAGTCCCGCCTGGGCACCTACTTCGTCACCGGCAACCACGAGTACTTCTCCGGCGCCGCCCAATGGCTGGACGAGGTCCGCACCCTGGGCATGCGCCCTCTGGAGAACGCCCGCACGGAACTCCCGTACTTCGACCTGGCGGGCGTGAACGACCTCCAGGGCGAGAGGGAGGGCCACGGCCCGGACTTCGCCAAGGCCCTGGCCGACCGCGACCCCACCCGCACCTGCGTCCTCATGGCCCACCAGCCGGTCCAGATCCACGAGGCCGTCCACCACTCCGTGGACCTCCAGCTCTCCGGCCACACCCACGGCGGCCAGCTCTGGCCCGGCAACCTCATCGCCCAGGCCGCCAACCCCACGGTCGCCGGCCTCGACCGCTACGGCGACACCCAGCTCTACGTAAGCCGAGGAGCCGGCGCCTGGGGCCCACCCACGCGCGTAGGGGCCCCCTCGGACATCACCGTGATCGAACTGGCCTCACGCGAGGCGTGACGCGGACGCCGCTAGGCGCGGTCGTGCAGGAAGGCGGGGATCTCCTCGCGGGTCGGGTGGTTCGGGAGGGGAGCCGGGGCGTTATCGAGGAACGCGGTGATGACGGCGGCGGCCCGGTCGTTGTTGTCGTCGAGGCCGTTCCACATGTGGTGTCCGACGCGGGGCATGTACTGCGTGCGCTGGACGGCGGGGTCGTTGGCCAGGACGGCGGTCTCCCACTGGCGCACCTGGGAGGAGCACTCGGCGATCATCAGCATCGCGGGGGTGCGGGAACGCCTGAGCCGGGAGGCGAGGGAGGGTGAGTCCTTCACCGTCTGCTGGACGCGGAGGCTGGCGGCCGGACTGAAGGAGAAGTTCTGCCGGGTGTCCTCGGCGGGGATGCGGTACGCGTCGCGGGCGCAGTAGGCGGACGCGGTGTCGCTGCCG
Organism: Streptomyces sp. NPDC018263; assembly: GCF_055562575.1. Lineage (NCBI taxonomy): Bacteria > Bacillati > Actinomycetota > Actinomycetes > Kitasatosporales > Streptomycetaceae > Streptomyces > Streptomyces sp. NPDC018263. The sequence continues at coordinate 767,430 of NZ_JBVHFA010000001.1, read as the reverse complement.
AGGTCCGCCGCCGTGAACGCGTTGTCGCCTTCCGCCTGTCCGATCAGCCCGGTGCCGGGGGTGAGGAGTCCGAGGCGCATGAGGCCGAACGCCACGGCGTACCGGGGAAGTCGCGTGGAACGCGGGCCGGTCGTGGCGGGTGCGAGACCGCGTGCGGATGCCCGCCCCCTGTGCCCGGCGAGGCGCGTGGTCGGGCCGTCCATGGGGCCGGGCTCGGCGATGACCGCCCGGTGCAGGCGGGCGGCGACGCTCGGCTCGGCCAGGGCTCGGGTGAGCACGGTGGCTCCCGAGGAGAACCCGAGGATGTCGACCTTGCCCTCGCCCAGGCGGTCGACGAAGGCGCCGAGGTCGCGGACCGACCTGGAGATCGAGTACTGGCTCATGGGCAGCAGGTCGCTCCGTCCGCCACCGGCCTGTTCGTAGGCGTAGACGTCGTAGCCACGGCCTGCCAGGAGGCGCAGGAACCGGTGGTCGAGTTCTGAAATCCCGCGCACCGGACCCCCGTTGAGATACACGAACGGGACGGGACGCCGGGGCCCGGACTTCGCGGGCGGGTAGTGGTAGACCGCGACCCGGCTGCCCGTGGCCAGCCGCCAGTGCTGCGTGGTCACGTACGGCAGCGCCGACGGATGACGCCGGGCCGTCGGCACGGTCGGGACGCAGACCGTGGCCGTCAGCGCCGCCGCGACGATCACCGGCAGGAACGGTACGAGCCGGCGCGGCCAAGTGCGGTGCCGTCCGCGCCGGATGGCGAGCGCCACCCCGATTCCGAGGGTCGTCGCCCACGCGGGGAACCCCGAACCCGTCCCGTCCGTGAGGACGATCAGTCCGAGGAAGACGACGACCAGGGCGACGACGGCGGCCAAGGCCGGCAGTAAGCGGACGAGACGCACGGCGAATGCAGGCATGGCGGACCCCCGACAGTTTCAGAACGCTGTTTCAAAACGACGTTATCGTAGGCTGCCCGGCGTGGGTAGGCCGAGAACGAACGACCAGGCCGTCAAAGAGCGGCTCGTGGCGTGTGCGACCGAGATGCTGGCCACCGGGCCGCGGGAGTCGGTGACGGTCCGCGCCGTGGCGGCCGCCGCCGAGGCATCGACGACAGCGGTGTACTCCTTGTTCGGCGGCAAGGACGGCCTGATCGGCGCGGTGCGCGACAGAGCCGTCTCCGGCCTGTACGCGGAACTGTCGGCGGTGCCGGACTCCGAGGACCCGCTCGCCGACCTCTACGCGCTCGCCGTCGCCTACCGCCGTTGGGGGCGCGGCCACAGCCACCTGTACGCGGTGCTGTTCGGCGGTGTGCAGTCCTTCGACCCGTCGGGGGAGGTGGGCGCGGCCGACCCCGTCGGTCCGCTGCTGGCCGCGATCGACCGCGCCCTGACGGCATCCGTCCTCACCGGTGACGCCACCGCGATCGCGTTGTCCGTGTGGGCCACCCTGCACGGCCTGGTGACCCTGGAACTGTCCGGCTCCCTGGACACGGCCATGGCGGAGGCCGCGTTCGGCTCGACGATCCGGGCCGCACTCCGGGGTTGGACGACCCCGGAAGTGTTCCGCGATTTGCGCCGAGCCGGACCGGCCGGCTGAGAGGGTCAGCGCAGGCCGGCGAACAAGTCGGTCTCCGGGGTCGGGGTGTTCGTGGTGTCGTGGACGCGGAGGAAGGTTTCCGTGCCCATCAGTTCGGCGAAGCGGTCCTTGCCCATGCGGAGGAAGAAGATGTTCTCGCCCTGGCTGGCGTGGGCGGCGAGGGCGTCGTACTTCTGGTCGCTGTAGGGGGTGGTGTCGACCCAGGTGGTGATCTCGTCGTCGGGGAGGCCGATCTCGGCGAGGGCGGCGGCCTCGGCGGGGTCGGGTTCCGGCATGTCGCCGCCGAACTCGCGCATGACCTCGCCGAAGCGGGCCATCTGCGAGCGGGGGGCCGTGGTCCAGTAGACCTTGGGGGTCAGGTCGGTCAGCTCCAGCGCGGCCATCGTGATGCGGTGGGCCTGAATGTGGTCGGGGTGGCCATAGAAACCGTTCTCGTCATAGGTGACGACCACATCGGGGCGGTAGTGCCGCATCAGCTCCGCGAGGCGGGCCGCGCCCTCCTCCACCGGGGTCTGCCAGAAGGAGTCGGGGGCGTCGTTGCTCGCCCACCCCGTCATCCCGGAGTCGGCGTAGTCCAGCATCTCCAGGTCACTGATCTTCAGGACCTCGCAGCTCGCCTCCAGCTCCTGACGGCGCATCCGCGCGACCGCGGCCGGGTCGTGTCCCGGCTCGCCCGGCTTCACACCTCCCGGCCCGTCACCGCAGCCGCCGTCGGTACAGGTCACCAGCACCGTACGGATGCCTTCCGCCGCATACCGCGCGAGGACGCCCCCGGTCCCGGTCGCCTCGTCGTCGGGGTGGGCGTGCACTGCCATCAGCGTCAACGGCCGGTCAGTCATGGAGGTCCTCCTGCGGGACACGTCTGGGTAGGAGGTCGCGGCACGACCCCGGTCGCCACAACCGCGCCGACCGCGCCGCCTGTTCCCGACGCGCCCGATCGTCCGCCTAGGCGTCCCCGAACCAGGAGCGGCCCTCCGCCCAGTGGCTCGCCCACCCGGTGAATCCGGGCGTGCCCGGCATCAGGGAGCTGCCGAACGGTATCGCCCCGTTCTCGTCGATCATCCAGACGTGAAGCTCCTGCGTCGGCCCTGCCTCCTCTTCCTCCTCCCACAGCCACGCCTCCGTGAGCGGGAAGGGCTCGGCGAGCAGGCGCCCGGCGTGGTGCGGACTCCAGTCGGAGGGCGTCTGCGCGAGGGGCAGCAGACCGTAATACGGCGGCCCCGCGCGCAGCCCGTCGCATATCTCCGCCACGAACGTGCGGTACGGCTCCGGGAGCACGATGCCGTGCCGCGCCTCGAAGGCCCGCACCGCCGCCCACCCGGCCGGCGGCACCGCCACGGGACGCGACGCGAAGATCTCGCGGAGGGCGGCCGACTCGGCCGGATCGCAGGTTTCCGTGTTCATGCCGGTCATCATGCGACACGGCACCGGGCCCCGGAGCACCGGCTCAGGAACCGGCCGACCTGATCATCGCGAACGGCGCGCCCTGCGGGTCGGTGACCACGGCCATGCGGCCCGCCGCCATGTCGAAGGGCGGGGCCAGGACGTTGCCGCCGCCGCGGACCAGGGCGTCCACCGTGGAGTCGACGTCGTCCACCGCGAAGTACGTCAGCCAGTTGGCCGGGGCGCCGGGCGGGTCGTTGGCGAGGAGGGTGGCGCCGCCGACCGTACGGTCGCCCACGCGCAGCACCCAGTAGGAGTCGTGGCCCTCCATCGGCATGATCTCGATGCCGAACGCCTCGCCGTAGAAGGCGGTGGCGGCCTCGATGTCGCTGGTGTGCAGCTCGTTCCAGGTGAGCGCGCCGGGCTCGTTGACCACGCCCGCGCCGAAGAAGTCGCCGGGCTGCCACACCCCGAACACCGCGCCCTGCGGGTCGGCGGCGATCAGCATCCGGCCGAGGCTGCCGACGTCCATCGCGGGCGCGAGCAGCGTGCCGCCCGCGGCGACGATCTGGTCCTGGGTGGCCACCGCGTCCGTGGTGGCGAGGTAGCTGGTCCAGACGGTGGGCGGCTCCGGCATGCCCTCGGGCGCCATCGAAGGGCCGATCCCGGCCACCGGCCTGTCGCGCAGCTCGCACACCGCGTACCCGCCGAACTCGGCCGGCCCCGGCGTGCCCTGCCAGCCCAACAGGTCCCGGTAGAAGTCCAGCGCGGCCTGCTGGTCCTGCGCCATCAGATCGACCCAGCAGGGGGTGCCGGTCGCGTACGGGGTGGTGACTTCGGGCATCGTTCGCTCTCCCTGGTGGTGTTGTCCGGGGAGACACCCTTTCGCTCCGGTACGGTCCTGCCCGGCCGACACGCCGCTTGCCTCTCAGCGCGTGGAGGAGGGTGGACTGACCGGCTCACCCCGTCACGGGCAGGCACTCGGCGAGCAGGTCGACGACGTCGCGCCAGGCGCGTTCGGCGTGCCGGGGGTGGTGGCCGACTCCGGGGACCGTGGGATGGTCCACCGGCGGGTGGTGGAAGGCGTGCAGGGCGCCGCCGTAGACCACGATGCGCCAGTCGACGCCCGCGGCCTGCATCTCGGCCGCGAACGCGTCCCGTTGCGCGGGCGGCATGATCGGGTCCTCCGACCCCACTCCGGCCCACACCGGGCAGCGGATGCGGGCCGCTTCGCCCGGCCGTCCGGTGGTCAGTCCGTTGACCGTCCCGATCGCGCGCAGGTCGACGCCGTCGCGCCCGAGTTCCAGCGCGATCGCGCCGCCGGTGCCGTAGCCGACGGCGGCGATCCGATCGGGGTCGACCCTCGGTTCGGCGCGCAGTACGTCCAGTGCCGCGTGGCCGAGGTTCCGCATCCGCTCGGGGTCGGCGAGCAGCGGCAGGCAACGGGCCAGCATTTCCTCGGGGTTGCTCAGGTAGCGCCCACCGTGGAGGTCGAAGGCGAGCGATACGTAACCCAGTTCGGCGAGGGCGTCGGCCCGGCGGCGCTCGACATCACTGAGCCCCATGCCCTCCGGGCCGAGCAGCACGGCGGGCCGACGGCCAGTACCGGCCGGGAGCGCGAGGTGGCCGGTCATCGTCAGACCGTCGGCCCGGTACTCGACCGTGCGCGCCGGGTTCAACGGGCGCGGAAGTGACCGTTGTTGACGCCGGTCACGAAGGAGGCGAAGGTCGCGGCGCGGAGTTCCAGTACGGCGCCCGTGCGGTGCTTGGAGTCGCGTACGGGGATGATGCCGCTGTACGAGGACTTGAACCAGTTCGGGGTTTTGGTCATGGGGCAGCAGCGTAGCCTCGCTGTCCCTACGTAGGCAGAGGACAGCGAGGCGGGCGGGGATTTTCAGACGGTGCCGAACTGACCGTTCTTGACACCGGTCACGAAGGAGGCGAAGGCGGCGGCGGGGAGTTCCAGCACCGAGCCTGCGGGGACCTTGGAGTCGCGGACGGGGACGACGCCGTGGGCGGGGAGCAGGTTGGTGGCGACCTCGATGCAGTTGCCGCCGTTGTTGCTGTAAGAAGACTTGAACCAGCGGGGAGAGTCGTTGGTCGTCACGAGGTGCCCTTTCGAAGCTGTTCGATCACGCCCACAGACAGCGCCTGGGAGAGAGATTCGGCCTGTAGCTGATGGTAGGCCGTCAGCAAGGGCAGCACCGAGGTCGATTCGCGGTCTAGGCGCCCCTGGGTCTGGGACTCCGCGTAGCCGAGTAGCGATCGGTCGGCCAGCGTCAGCAGGTTCACCGGTAGGTCGAACGGGCGGCGCTCGCCTATGTCGAACGGTGCGATCTGTAGCACGGTGTTGGGGCGAGCGGCCCACTCAATCAGTCGATTGAGCTGTGCGTCCATGACCTCGGGACTGCCGACGGTCCGGCGGATGCAGCTCTCGTCCATAACGAGAAACACCATGGGCGGCCGGGGTCGCTCCAGCGCGGCTTGACGTGCTGCTAGGAACGCGACGCGCTCGGTGGCCTGTTCGGCTGTGATCGCGCCGCGCTCCACGGCGCTCTCTGCGAGGACTCGCGCGTACTCTGGCGTCTGGAGCAGACCGGGGATGATCCCGATCTCGTAGAGCCGGATTTCCACGGCCCGCCCCTCCAGCCCCGCGTACTCCGGGAACCCCTCCAGCAGCACGCCGTGCCTCAGCTCGCGCCACCGCCGCTCGAACTGGTCGCCCGTTCCCAGGGCCCGGTCGGCGCTCCGCGAAAACCGCAAGGTCGGCATCTTGCGACCAGTTTCGACCGACGAAATATGCGTGCTGGAATATTCCATCTCGCCGGCGAGATCCTCCTGCTTCCACCCCCTCTCCTCCCGGCAGGTGCGCAGATGTGCGCCGAAGGCCGCTTGAGGTGAGCTGTCCGGGTTCAACTCCTTGATGTTCAAGGCGCGATCACCGACTTTCCGTCCACTGACGCCAAGTTGAGTGGTCTCAAACTCTAGGTCACTCTGATTCCCCTTGGTAGTGGATTCGCTACGCAGAGGAGTGCCCAGTGCTGGACGAACCCCCTCAACCCCCGCCCATCGGAACCCTCTTGGTGGACGCGCACGAACGCGTGGGGGAATTCCGGGGGGAATGGGCCGGCCTCTGGTCGCTGCGCCCCGCCACCGGTGGGACGGAATGGACCGTCCGCCCGGAGGACGCTCGCTACGCCACCCCCGAGGAACGATTACGCGCCCTGACCGCCCGCGCGAACGCCCGCAGCAGGGGCGAGTACCTGTGAGCCGCGCCGGACGTTCTAATGACCGAGAACCGCGATTCCGCGAAGCGAAAGGCTTGGTCATGAAGCGAGTTGTCGCCCGGTTGTGGCACGCGATGCGGGGGTCCGTGCAGTGGCGGGTCCTGTGGCTGGCGAACGCCAAGTTCATGGTGGGGGTGACCGGGGTCGTCCGTAACGACGCCGGTCAGGTGCTCCTCCTCAAGCACCGGATGTGGCCGGAGCGGCGCCCGTGGGGGCTGCCGACCGGGTTCGCGAAGAGGGGCGAGGAGTTCCCGCTCACCGTCGTCCGCGAGGTCAAGGAAGAGACGGGGCTCGACGTGACGCCCGGCCGTCTCGTCCGTCTGACCAGCGGATACCGACTCCGGGTGGAGGTCGCCTACGAGGCCCTGCACACCGGAGGAACCCTGAAGATCGACGACTTCGAGATTTTGGAGGCCCGGTGGTTCGACCCGGACGAGTTGCCGCAGGGATTGCAGGACTCCCATCGCCGGCTCATCACCCCAGAAGGCACTGCAACCAGCCCGGTCACCCGCCCCGCGAAGAGCTGATCCGGCACCTGAAAGCCACCCCCGAGGACCCCGCCGAGTTACCTCCGCACGAACTGACCTACCTCGCCTGCGAGTTGGACGCCGCCCACGACGGCCCCCACGCCGACCACCTCGGCGAGATCGACCGCGACACCCAGCTCTGGGTCCAGTGGGGCGGCGGCCACTACGAGTTTGTCCGCCCGACCAACTGCGAGGCCCCCGCCGAGGACGGCGACGTGTGCACCCTCTTCGGCGGGCACGAGCCCGGTCACTCCTGGGAGATGCGAGACCTCCCGCACGGCTGACTCAGTCCGAGGAGCCGACGATCCGGCGCAGGTTCTCGACCGAGCCGGGCTCGTCCTTGAGGCGGCGGGCGCGGTCCTCCAGGAACGCCGCGCCCAGCTCCTCGCGGCGCGACATCGCCACGTTCTCGCGGGCGCCGTTGAGGATGGTGCGCTCCTCCTCGTCGGTGTGGTGGGTGATCGCCTCCACCAGCTCCTCCAGCTTGGAGTCCCACTCCTCGGAGCCGACCTCCTTCACCTCCAGCAGGTGCAGCAGAGCCTCGTTCCCCTCGTCGTGCTCGTGCTCGCCGTGCTCGACCTCTTCGCTGTCGATGTTCCGGTACCGCTTCAGGGCCGGATAGACCTCCGCCTCCTCCGCCAGCGCGTGCGCGACCAGCAGATCGGCGAACTCCTTGAGCGCCGTCGCGCGGTCCGCCTCGACGCTGCGCATCAGCCGGAAGAGGTCCTCCATGCGGCGGTGGTCCTGGAGGATGAGTTCGACGACGTCCTGGGTCTCGGCCATGAGGGGCACCACTCTCGTGCGTGGCATGCGGGGCATGCGGAGTATCGGGTGCTCACCGTGTACCCCCGCCGCGCGCGGGGATGACTCGCCGCGCGGGCCGGATCAGCTCCGGCTTCGCGGCGCCGGGAGGGCCTTCGTCATGCCCGGCAGGAAGTCGTTGAAGAGTTCGTGGACCTCCAGGACCAGCGGCCGCAGCACCCGGAAGCGGGACAGGGCCACGCCCCGCGCGGTGAGGCGGGCGCCGCGCCGGGCCAGGCGGTAGCTGCGCTCGCGGTTCTCCGTACGGTCGAAGACCCAGTAGAGGACCAGGCCCATCTGGGAGAGCCACATCAGCTCGGGCAGGGCGTCCCGCAGCTCGGGGGAGACCTTGGACTTGGAGCCCGCCAGGACCTCCCGGTGCACGCTGATCGCCTGCTCGCGGGCGTGCTCGCTCTCCGCCGAGAAGGGGCTGAGCGGACTGTCCGGGTCGGCCGCGTTCTTGAAGAACTGCACGGCGAACTCGTGGTACGGCTCGGCGATGTCCAGCCACGCGGTGAGCACGCCCGCGAGCCGTGCCTCCAGGTCGGTCTCCTTCGCCAGCACCGACCGGACCGCCACCTGGTGCTCGGTGGCGATCCGGTCGTAGAAGCCCTGGATCAGGTGCTCCTTGCCCGCGAAGTAGTAGTAGGCGTTGCCGACCGAGACGCCGGCCTCCTTGGCGATGGCCCGCATCGTGGTCTTGTCGTAGCCGTTCTCCTGGAACAGCCGCATCGCGGTCTCGAGGATCAGCGCGCGGGTGTGTTCCGACTTGCTCTGGGGTCCGGCCTCGGGGCCGTCGTTCTTCGCGGGCACGTAGGGAGCCTAACCAGTGGGGCAGGTGCCGTCGGCGCAGGCCGGGGGGTCGTGGACCCAGCCCTGGTCGGGGACGTACCGCCAGCCGTCCGCGCGGCTGTACGTGCTCTGCCCGCCCCATCGGCCGCCGCGCTGCCTGCTCCACTGCGCGCCCCGGTACTTCGCCGCCGCCAGCACCGCGCTCCGCGCCACCAGGGAGCCGGCCGGGGTGCTGAGCCGGTGGGCCAGCGGGCGGTGCTCGCGCAGGGCCCACAGCACCACGATCCAGGCCGCCGTACCCCGGTACACCTGGCCGGAGTCCCCGATCACGGTGACCTCCTCCAGCGTCGCGGCGGGGTCCACACCGGGGAACCGGGTCCGGGCCTCGGCCGAGCCGGCGGGAACCAGCTCCAGGGGGACCAACTGCGGCTGCCTGCCGAGCCAGTCGCGCACGTGGGCGCAGAGGCCGCACTCGGCGTCGTAGAGGACCGTCAGCCCCCGGACCGGGGCGCTCGTGACACCCCGGTCCACGGTCCCGCTCATGCGCCGGCCGTCGGCGCGACCCAGCCCTGCGGGGGGACCGGCGGCTGCGACTCGCGCTCCATCAGGCCCCGGCGGCGGATCTTGTTGAGTACGAAGACGTTGCCCAGGTGCATCACGCCGAGGACGAGCAGCACGACGCCGAGCTTGGCCGACAGGGCCTCGAAGACGCCCCTCGTGTCCTCGATCGTGCCGTCGTCGCTCAGGTAGAGCGTCACGAAACCGAGGTTGACCAGGTAGAAGCCGACCACCAGGAGGTGGTTGACGGCGTCGGCGAGCTTCTCGTTGCCGTGCAGCACGTCCGACAGGAAGACCCGGCCGTTGCGGCTGAGCGTGCGGGCCACCCAGACGGTCAGCCCGATGCTGACGGCCAGGTAGATCACGTAGGCGATGACGGTGCGGTCCATGCCCCACCCCTTCTTGAACGCGTTCAAAACGCTGACAGGGATGACTGTAGACCTGTTTTTGAACGTGTTCAACCAAGCGGGGTGAGGTCTGAGTCTCAAGCCCTGCGGGCGAGTTCGGGGCGCTTGGTGTAGTCGGTGAACCCGAAGACGTTCCCCCACGGGTCCGCGAACTCCACGGTCCGCCCGGTGGCCGTCGACATCGCCTCGTCCACCGGCTCGATCCCCACCGCCGCCAGCCGTCGCGCCGCCGCGCGGGCGTCCGGCACCTCCAGCCAGAGCCGGGACGCGGGCCAGGAGGGCGGCCGGTGCCCGAGCCCGTCCTCCAGCCGCAGCAGAATGCCGGGCGTCTCCCCGCCGACCCTCAGGAGCGCGATACCGCCCTCGTCGAACCGGAACCCCACGGTGAATCCGGCCCGCTCGTAGAACGCGACCGCCTCCCCGACATCCCCCACGGGCAGTACAACGTTGTCGAACCCCAGCAACTCATGCGCTTCGTCGTCTGACATCCCGTCAGGCTAGCGACGAGGGCGTCCCGCCTCGATGATCGCCGCCACGTCCAGGGTGACCTTCGCCCCGATGGAGTCGGGGAGGGCGACGAGTTCGCCGGGGGCGTGGGCGCGGTGGTGGGCGTACTGGCCCTCGGTGGGGTCGGTGAAGAGGTGGAGGCGTCGGTGGGTGCGGTCCACGACGACGTAGACCGGGACTCCGGCCTGGGCGTAGGCGTTGACCTTCGTTCCCAGGTCGTCCTTCCAGTTCTCGGAGGTCACTTCGAGGACAGCGTAGTCCTCCGGGCCTGTGGGTAGCCGGATGGCGATCTTCTGCGCCACCAGGGTCTCGCGCCGGTGCAGCTCGCCCCTGAACAGCAGCACCATGATGTCGGTCAGCACGCAGGCGTGGGGCGCGTCCGGTACCGGCGTCACCAAGAGGTGGCCCCCGATGATTTCGACGCCGAAAGGGCCCCGTTCCGGAAACCGGAACGGGGCCCTTGGGGACCGTCGGAGACGAGTCTCAGAAGCGGCGGGTGATCAGCGCGCGCTTCACTTCCTGGATCGCCTTCGTGACCTCGATGCCGCGCGGGCAGGCGTCCGTGCAGTTGAAGGTCGTGCGGCAGCGCCAGACGCCGTCGCGGTCGTTGAGGATCTCCAGGCGCTGCTCGCCCGCGTCGTCGCGCGAGTCGAAGATGAAGCGGTGGGCGTTCACGATCGCGGCCGGGCCGAAGTACTGCCCGTCGTTCCAGAACACCGGGCACGACGAGGTGCACGCGGCGCACAGGATGCACTTCGTGGTGTCGTCGAACCGCTCGCGGTCCTCGGCGGACTGCAGCCGCTCACGGGTCGGCTCGTTCGTGTCGGTGGTGACCAGGAACGGCATGACGTCCCGGTACGCCTGGAAGAACGGCTCCATGTCGACCACGAGGTCCTTGAGCGCGGTCAGGCCCTTGATGGGCTCGACCGTGATCGGCTTCCCCGGGTTGACGTCCTTGATCAGCGTCTTGCAGGCCAGACGGTTCTTGCCGTTGATCCGCATCGCGTCGGACCCGCAGATCCCGTGGGCACAGGAACGCCGGAAGGTCAGCGTGCCGTCGAGGTCCCACTTGATCTTGTTGAGCCCGTCGAGGACGCGCTCCTTGGGGTCCATCTCCAACTGGAAGTCTTCCCAGTGGGGCTCCGCCGCGATCTCCGGGTTGAACCGGCGGATGCGGAGGGTGACCGTGATGTAGGGGGACGCCGCGGAGTCCGCCTCCACCTTGTCCAGAACAGGGGTAGCCATCAGTACTTACGCTCCATCGGCTGGTAGCGGGTCTGGACGACCGGCTTGTAGTCGAGACGCACGGTCTCCGAGCCGTCGTCGCCCACCTCGCGGTACGCCATCGTGTGACGCATGAAGTTGACGTCGTCGCGGTTCGGGTAGTCCTCGCGGTAGTGACCGCCGCGGGACTCCTTGCGGGCCAGCGCGGAGACCGCCATGACCTCGGCCAGCTCCAGCAGGTTGCCCAGCTCGATGGCCTCCAGCAGGTCGGTGTTGAACCGCTTGCCCTTGTCCTGGATGGACACGTTCAGGTACCGCTCGCGCAGCTCGGCGATCTTCTCGACCGCCGTCTTGATCGTCTGCTCGGTGCGGAACACCATCACGTTGGCGTCCATGGTCTCCTGCAGCTCCCGGCGGATGTCGGCCACCCGCTCGGTGCCCGTGGCGTCCCGCAGCCGCTCGATCTGCGCGACGACCGTCGCGGCCGGGTTCTCCGGCAGCTCGACGAAGTCCACGGTGTGGGCGTAGTCGGCGGCGGCGATGCCCGCGCGGCGGCCGAACACGTTGATGTCCAGCAGCGAGTTGGTGCCCAGGCGGTTGGCGCCGTGCACGGAGACACAGGCGACCTCGCCGGCCGCGTACAGACCCGGCACGACGGTGGTGTTGTCCGCGAGGACCTCACCCTCGACGTTGGTCGGGATGCCGCCCATCGCGTAGTGCGCGGTGGGCTGGATCGGGATCGGGTCCGTGTACGGCTCGATGCCCAGGTAGGTGCGCGCGAACTCGGTGATGTCCGGGAGCTTCGCGTCGAGCTGCTCCGGCGGCAGGTGGGTGAGGTCGAGGTAGACGTGGTCTCCCTCGGGACCGCAGCCCCGGCCCTCACGGATCTCGGTGTAGATCGAGCGCGAGACGACGTCACGGGACGCGAGGTCCTTCATGACCGGCGCGTACTTCTCCATGAAGCGCTCGCCGTCCTTGTTGCGCAGGATGCCGCCCTCACCGCGGGCGCCCTCCGTCAGCAGGATGCCCATGCGCCAGATGCCGGTCGGGTGGAACTGGAAGAACTCCATGTCCTCCAGCGGGATGCCCCGGCGGAAGCACGCGGCCTGGCCGTCACCGGTCAGGGTGTGCGCGTTGGACGTCACCTTGAAGAACTTGCCGGTGCCGCCGGACGCGTAGATCACGGACTTCGCCTGGAAGACGTGGATCTCGCCGGTGGCCAGCTCGTACGCCACCACGCCGGAGGACGTCTTGACGCCGTCGACCTCGGTGATGAGCTGGTCCAGCACGTAGAACTCGTTGAAGAACTCCACGCCCTCCTTGACGCAGTTCTGGTACAGCGTCTGGAGGATCATGTGGCCGGTGCGGTCGGCCGCGTAGCAGGACCGGCGGACCGGGGCCTCGCCGTGGTTGCGGGAGTGACCGCCGAAGCGGCGCTGGTCGATCGTCCCGTCGGGCGTCCGGTTGAACGGCAGGCCCATCTTCTCCAGGTCGAGGACCGCGTCGATGGCCTCCTTCGCCAGGATCTCGGCGGCGTCCTGGTCGACCAGGTAGTCACCGCCCTTGACCGTGTCGAAGGTGTGCCACTCCCAGTTGTCCTCCTCCACGTTGGCCAGCGCCGCGGCCATGCCGCCCTGCGCGGCGCCCGTGTGGGAGCGGGTGGGGTAGAGCTTGGTCAGCACGGCGGTGCGGCTGCGCTTCGTGGACTCGATGGCCGCGCGCATGCCCGCGCCACCGGCGCCGACGATGACGGTGTCGTACTTGTGGATCTTCATGATTCTCGCAGCCCCGTGCCTAGCGGATGTTCGGGTCGAAGGTGAAGATCACCAGCGTGCCCAGCAGGATGGTGAACACCGTGGCCGTGTAGAGCAGGCCCTTGAGCCACAGGCGGGTGTTCACGCGCTCCGCGTAGTCGTTGATGACCGTGCGCAGGCCGTTGGCGCCGTGCAGCATCGCCAGCCACAGCATCAGCAGGTCCCAGACCTGCCAGAACGGGGACGCCCAGCGGCCGGCCACGAAGGCGAAGCCGATCTTGGAGACGCCGCCGTCCAGCACGAGCTGGATCAGCAGGTGGCCGAGGACCAGCACGACCAGCACGATGCCGGACAGGCGCATGAAGAGCCAGGCGGCCATCTCGAAGTTGCCCCGCGTGGACTTCGGGGTCTTCTTGGTACGGGTGCGCGAGCGCGGCGCGTCGAGGGAGAGCGCGTAGGCGTCCTCGGCGGCGTCCGCGGAGGAGCCCGTCAGGTTGATCTCAGAGGTGGACATCGGCGTCAGCTCCCGAACAGGACACGAGCGGCGTGGCCGAGGACCGGGTACAGGGCGCCGGCCATCAGGATGATCCAGACGCCGAGGACGCTCCACAGCATCTGCTTCTGGTAGCGCGGGCCCTTCGACCAGAAGTCGACGGCGATGACGCGCAGACCGTTGAGCGCGTGGAAGAGGATGGCGGCCACGAGGCCGTACTCCAGCAGCGCGACGATCGGGGTCTTGTACGTGGCTACGACCTTGTCGTAGTCCTCGGGGGAGACACGCACGAGAGCGGTGTCCAGCACGTGAACGAACAGGAAGAAGAAGATGAGGACGCCGGTGACTCGATGAGCCACCCAGGACCACATACCTTCCCGGCCGCGGTACAGCGTTCCAGCCGGCACGGAAGAACCCTCCGGATGCGGGGACTAGGGCCGCGCCGGCTTCACTGTCGGTCGGGCCCGGCCGGGTACGGTCCACCGGCCCTCAGCATCGTATCCATGAGGCGCGGTGCGGCTGACGGTGGGCCTGTTTCGGGTGATCCGGCCGGTTGTGGCGTCCCGGCTCGTGCGCATCCGTTCCGTTTGGTCCGCGATCCGCCCCGCTTGAGCCGCTATACGCCCGGCCGGGGTGCGTAGTGGCTGGTCGTACGGGTGGCGGGGGTGCCCAGATGGGCGGTGAGCCGGTGCCGGGCCAGACCTCGCAGCTCTTCGGCGGCCACCACCCGCTCGTCCTCGGGATCGTTCGCCAATCGTGACCGGATGCCCTCCAGGACCCGGTCCAGCGCCTCCTCGGGGGAGGCGCCGCCCGGCGCGATCACGAAGACATGGCCGAAGCGGGCCTCGTAGGCGGCGTGCGCCGCGCTCAGCGCCGTGTGGGCGGCCGAGTAGGTGTCCTCGGGCAGCTCGGGCAGGGACTCGCCCGCGAGGGCGTCGGCCAGGTCGACGGCCCGCAGGTCGTAGGCCGCCTCGTCCGCCGCCGCCAGCAGGGCGGCCAGGTCGGGATACGGGCGGTGCTCGGTGAGCCGGTGCGCCCAGCGGGCGTTGCGCAGGCAGCGCAGGAGCAGCGCGCGGGCCTCCTCGGCCGGCGCCAGGTTGAAGGCGTCGAGCGGGGTCGGGAGATACGGCGAACGGTGCGCAGGCAGCGTGGGTCCTCATGGGAGGGGGGACAGGAGTGTGCCGTGGCGGCACGGGACGACAGGGGGACCTGTGAAGGATGTGCCGACACGTTATCGAGAGTGGTCACTGTGTGTCCGGCTGATGCCCGAATTTCACTCGGACGGGAGAGTTTCGGAACGCCTCGGTGACGGGTGAACCGCGGATCGGTCGTACGTTGGGAGGGTGAGCCAGCACAGACATCGTGCTTCGGCACGGCAGCTCAATCGGAAGCGGGCCATCACCGCCGCCGCGGTCGCCGGGACCGTGGTGGTCGGGGTGGGCGTCGGAGTGTGGGCGTCATCCGGAGGGGGTGGTTCCGGTGGAGGCCCGGACGCGGGCGCGGTCGGCGCCTCCCGGCAGGCCGACCCGCCGACCCCCTCGCCCAGCCGCTCGTACCCGATGTCGAAGGCGCCGCAGACCATCCCGGCGGTGCGCGAGCACACCGCGGCGCGCGGGCCGGGCTGGAAGCCGCAGGACGGCGGCCGGGTGGTGGTCACCGATCCGGCGCTGGCCGACGAGGGCAAGCTCATAGCCGGTGAGCTGGGCCTCGACTACGGCGGCGAGAAGAACGACTCCAAGGCTGGCGACGTCCGCCTCGGCCTCGGCGGGAGCGGCAACCCGGAGTCGTACACCATGACCGTGCGCGACGGCCGGGTGGACATCCAGGGGCCCGCCGACGCGGGCGTCTTCTACGGGACCCGGACCCTCAAGCAGGAGGTCCACGGCGGCGGCACCGCGCCCGAGGGCGTCGTCAAGGACGAGCCCGCCAAGCCCGCGCGCGGCTTCATGCTCGACATCGCGCGCAAGCCGTTCTCGGAGACCTGGATCGAGGACCGGATACGCGAGCTGGGCGACCTGAAGTACAACGAGCTGGGACTGCACTTCTCGGACGACCAGGCGTTCCGCATCCAGTCCACCAGCCACCCCGAGATCGTCTCCAGGGACCATCTCACCAAGGCGCAGGTCAAGAAGATCGTCGACCTGGCGGCCGCCCGGCACATCCAGATCGTGCCCGAGATCGACTCGCCGGGGCACCTGGGCGCCGTCATCGCCGCCCACCCCGATCTCCAGCTCCGCAACGTCAACGGCAAGGCCACGCGCGGCGCGATCGACATCTCCAAGCCCGAGTCCGCGAAGATCGTCGACGATCTGCTCGACGAGTACGCGGACCTGTTCCCGGGCGGCAAGTGGAACCTGGGCGGCGACGAGTACCAGGCGCTGGTCGTGCCCGACCCCGAGGCGTCCTATCCGCAGCTCGCCGCAGCCGCCCGTGACGCCTACGGCGCCAAGGGCAACGTCGCCGACCTCACCACCGGCTGGCTGAACGGCCGCGCGGACACCGTCCGGAACCACGACCGCACCATGCGGGCGTGGAACGACGGCTTCCTGCGGGACTCCACGATCCAGCCCGCCAAGGACATCCAGGTCGCCTACTGGACCGGCAAGGAGATCGGCGCCCGGCCCCCGGTGGACTATCTGAGCGCGGGCCGCGAGGTCTACAACTACAACGACGAGTACCTGTACTACGTCCTCGGCGAGCCGAACGACTTCACGTACCCGACCGGGCAGCGGATCTACCAGGAGTGGACCCCGCGCGTGATCCGGGGCACGAGTGCCGTCCCGGCGCGGTACGACGGTCAGATCCTCGGCGGTTCCTTCGCCGTGTGGTGCGACTTCGCCAACGCCCAGACCGAGAGCCAGGTCGCGTCCGGCATCCGGATGCCGCTGCGGGCCACCGTGCAGAAGCTCTGGGACCCGGGACAGCCGGCGCTGTCCTGGCCGCAGTTCAAGGAGCTGGCGAACAAGCTGGGGTGAGTGGACGGAATGTCGGCGTAGCACGTAAGTTTCCGTGTTCGCTCGTGTGTACGCGGCTCTGGGGAGGGCCGCGTACGCCGTCTCAGCCTTACCGGGGGGAACTCCTTCATGATCTGCGCCAGTTGCCACAGCACCGAGGCCGTCACCGGGGAGACGCGGTGCGCCCGCTGCGCGCCGGCCGAGTCCTTCGCGCCCTTCGTGCCACCGGGGCCGCCGCTGCGGTCGCCGGTGGGGCTGGGGCGGGCGACGGTGATCCTGCTCGGGCTCGTCGGTGCCGGTGACGCGGTGGCGATCTGGGCCGACTTGGCGCGGCCGTCCCTTCTGACCGGGTCGGTCCTGGACGTCACGCAGGGGGCCCTGCTGCTCGCCGCGGCGGTCGTGTACCTGTGCTGGCTGTGGCGGGTGCGGGTCAACGCCGAGGTGTTCGACGCGAGTTCGCAGAGCAAGGCGCGGTGGTGGACGATCGGGGGCTGGTTCATCCCGTTCGTGAACTTCTGGTTCCCGCGCCGGATCGTCCTGGACGCGTGGGACGCCAGCGCGCCGCAGGGCCGGCCGGCCGGGCACGGTCTGGTCGACCTGTGGTGGACGGCCTGGGTGGCCGGGCTGGTCGCCGACCGGCTGCTGCGGGTGGAGTCCGGGGCGGCGATGCTCGCAGTGGTCGACGGGGTCGATCTCGTCGCCGCCGTGCTGGCCGCCGTGGTGGTCCACCGGCTGACCCGGATGCAGAACGAGAAGGCCCACCAGGGACCCTCGCTGCCGTCCGGTGCGCTTGGCTGAAAAGCGGTGACTGTGACACTCCGGGCCCGTCGCACGCAGTAAGGGGAAATGCGGGCTCCGTACAGGCGGTGCCCAGGCGAGGGAGGCATTCCATGAGCCTGGAGGAACTGATCGCGCAGGCCGACACGCGGGGGCTGGCCGCGAGTGGGCTGGCTTGTTCGGATCGGTGTGTGTCCCTGGTCGTCGAGGACGACGAGTTGCTGCGTCCGTTGTGGGCGCATCTGGTGGACGACTCCGACTGGTCCGAGAGCCTTCAGAAGGTGCGGGCGGCGGTAGGGGCGATGGAGCCTGGCTCCGAGGCGGCGGAGGTGGCGCGGGGGATGCTGCTGTCGGCTCCGGCCGAGCGGGACGGGGAGGCGCTGCGGGAGTGGGCGGAGGCGTGCTCGGCGGCTTCGCTGCGGGTGCACCGGCTGCTGGACCCGGCTCATGGCTCCGCCGAGGAGGCGCTGCCGCTGGTCGAGGCCGAGCTGGGGCGGCAGACGGTCGTCCTCCAACTCCTCGCGGAGCACGGGTCGCAGGGGCTGCGGCGGGCTCTGGACGTCTCGGGGGAGGGGCGGCGGGTATTGCGGGCGGTGGTGTCGCGGAGGGCACGGGCTCGGGCTTAAACCTGAACTCGGGGTGGGTTCTGTGTCCGTCCTGTCGGCAGGTTGGGGCGGTCCTGCGCCGGTTGCCGAAAGAGTGCGGAAATCATGCAACGCGCGGCCGGCCGGGACCGCTGACCCCTATGTGACTACCCAGTACGCAACAACGACGCAGACGGACTACCGCCCCGCGCGATGGGCCGCGGACACGGTCGCCACCCTGCGCGAGGGCGCCCGCCTCCGCCTCGACTACTCCCCCCAGAGCCTGTGGCGCCTGGACCGGGTCATAGAGGAACTCCGCCACGACCACCCGCCGTACGAGGCCGTGGCCCACGCCCTCCGCGGCTTCGGCGCGTACGCCGGCGAGGTCATCGCCCGCGAGACGGGCGCGGAATGGCACGCCACCGCCGACACCCACTGGCTCCGCACCCCCGACGGCCGCCTCTGGGACCCCCTCTCAGAGGCCCGCCTGGCGTTCACGGGGGAGGGCTCCCTGCGGGGCTTGTGCCGGGAGGCGACGGGGGGCCGCTGAGCGGGCGGCTCGCCGAACCAGCGGATGCCCACGCAACCGAGCGGGCCGTCACTCTCCCGCACCCCCCACCCCCACATCAGCCCCTGTCCACCCCGCAACGGTCCCGGCGCCGTGCGAACCGGCCGATGACTACGGCGTTGAACAGCCCGGCCAGGATCGTTCCGGTGGAGAACACCAGGGGGTGCACCCAGGCGACGGGGTAGAACTCCGTGGGTAGCGCCACCACGAAGACGAGGATGCTGAGCGGCGCCGTGGTGATGAACGGGTAGGCCGCGGAGTACCCCGAATCCGGCCCCACCCAGGTGACACCGATGAAGAACGCCAACGCCACCGCGACCACGGCGAGATAGGCACGTGCGAGCCAGTTGTCCACCGCGGGCGCGAGCAGGGCCCGCATCCGGTGGATACGCGAACTCGTGGGCCGCGTCGTGTCGGCTCCCCGCCGCGCGGAGGGGTTCAGCATGCGTGTTCCTTCAAGTCGTCCGGATCGGTGATCTGAACGATGGCCTGGAGGGAGCGCTCAGCCGTGAGTACGGGTACTCATGCTGGACGGGGAATCTCGGCAGGTGTGCCTGAGCACCCGATCGTGAGGCGTCGTGGGGCGGAGGCGCGGTGAGGGGTCGGAGCGGCGGCCGGGGCCGCCACCCCCCACAGGAGAGACCCCGGCCGTCGCGTGGTGCGGACCGCGGGGCGGTCCGTATGTTGTTCTGCGTCTTGACTGCGTCATGTGTCACACCCAGCCCGTGTCACGAGTCAGTTGCATCTTCCACAGGCGTGGACGAGCAGCGGTTTCAGGCCGTAACGTGCCTTTCGCGCCGACCGAGGACGGGCGTTAAAGGGAGTGCGGTGCAGGGGGACGACGCGGAGTTGACGGCCGCGGTGCGCGCGGCTCAGGCGGGGGACGAGACCGCGTTCCGTACGGTGTACCGCGCGGTGCATCCACGGCTGCTCGGCTATGTGCGCACGCTGGTCGGCGATTTGGACGCGGAGGACGTCACGTCCGAGGCGTGGCTCCAGATCGCCCGCGACCTCGACCGGTTCAGCGGAGACGCCGACCGCTTCCGGGGCTGGGCCGCGCGAATAGCCCGCAACCGCGCCCTGGACCACATACGGATGCGCGGCCGCCGCCCCCTGATAGGCGGCGACGAGACCGAACTGACCGGCCACGCGGCCGATTCGGACACCGCCGGTGAGGCCATCGAGGCGCTGACCACCGACGGCACCCTCTCCCTCATCGCCCGCCTCCCCCAGGACCAGGCCGAGGCCGTCGTGCTGCGCGTGGTGGTCGGACTCGACGCCAGGACCGCCGCCGAGACGCTCGGCAAGCGCGCGGGCGCCGTCCGTACCGCCGCGCACCGGGGGCTGAAGCGGCTGGCCGAACTCCTCGGCGCCGATCCGGAATCGACGGGAGGGCTCGACGCGCTCCCGCCCCAGCGAACGCCGCGCGGTGGCGCGGTGCGGTCCGCGAGTGTGACGCATCCGCGTACGCGGACGCAGAAGGACATGTGATGGCCGACGAGCACGACAAGTGGCTGGACGGTGAGACGTCGGAACGTCTGCTGCGCGGTGAGCCGTTGGAAGCCGTCGACGCCGACGCCCGCGTCCCCGCCGACCGCCTCGCCGGACTGCTCGGCGCCCTGGCCGCCCACGGCGCCCCCGCGTTCGGGGAACTTCCGGGTGAGAAGGCCGCGTTGGCCGCTTTCCGGGACGCGCGCACGACCGTGCCCGCCGAGACCGCGTACGGCTACGGCGACGCCGGCCTCGTCCGCATCGGCGCCCCCGCCCCCCGTACCCGCCGCTCCCGCTGGGGCCGGCCCGTCCGGTTCGGCCTCGCCGCCGCGCTGGCCGCCGGCACGCTGGGCGGGGTCGCGGTGGCCGCGGGCAGCGGGGTGCTGCCGGGACCGTTCCGGCACGACGCCCCCCGCCCCGGCGCCTCCGTCTCCGCCGCCGCGACCCCCGCCCGGCCCAGTGACCCGGCGTCCCCGGCCCCCTCACCCGGCACCTCGGGCACCCCGGACGCCACCCCCCGCGCACCGGCACCCGGCACGGCGGACGACGAGCCCGCGAGCACCGGCGAGCCCACCGGCCGTCCTTCCTCCGGCGCGCCCTCGCACCGCCCCGGCGCCCGCTGGTGGGCCGCCACCACGGCCTGCCGCGACCTGCGGGAGAGCCGGGAGCCGGAGGCCGGGAACAAGCGGACCCTGGAGGGCCTCGCGGGCGGCCCGGCGCGGGTCAAGGTCTACTGCCGCGCCCTCCTCGCCGCCGAGATCGACGGCCGCACCCACGACCGCCGGGGCCCGGACGGCAGGGGCGATACGGACAACGGCGACGGCAGCCAGGACGGCAACCCCGGCGACGGCGACCAGGGCGACGGCGACCGGAGCGACGACGCTCCCCGCACCCCCCGTCCGCGCCTCCAACTCAACCTTCCGGCGACTCGCCAAACCCCCTCTGACCTGCGGCTTTGCCACTTCCGAAAATTTGTTTCGGAAAGGTGTGACGTTTCTGGACGCGACGGCGCAGTAGTGAGTGAGCCGACTGGTCATCGGCCGTCGCACTGAGCCGGGGTTCCCCCCGTACCCCACGGCTCGTGCACTGGCGCGGGCGGGACACGTTCCCCCGGTCCCGCCCGCGCCCCCACTTCACCGGTACACCACCACCCGGTCCCCGCGTTGCACCTGTGCGAAGAGCGACGCGATCGCCCCCTCGTCCCGGACGTTCACGCAGCCGTGCGAACCGCCCGCGTACCCGTGCGCCGCGAAGTCGTAGGAGTAGTGGATCGCCTGGCCGCCGCTGAAGAACATGGCGTACGGCATCGGGGAGTCGTAGAGCGTCGACACATGGTGCCGGGACTTCCAGTAGATGCTGAACACACCCTCGCGGGTCGGGGTGTACTGCGAGCCGAAGCGGACCGAGATCGTGGTGAGGGTGCGGCCGTCGATCATCCAGCGCAGGGTCCGGCTGGTCTTGCTCACGCACAGCACCCGCCCGGTCAGACAGCGCGGGTCGGGCGGGGCGGCGGGCTGGCCGCCCATCAGATACAGCTCCCACTGGCCCGGCCGGTGCGTCATCGCGAGCAGCCGCTGCCAGGTGACGTCGTCCACGCGGCCCGTACGGGGCAGCCCGCGCTTGCCCTGGAAGCCGCTGACCGCCTGCTCGGTGAGGTCGTCGTACTCCCCGGTCGGCCCGTCGTTCAGCCACTGCACCTGACGGAGCCGGGCCTGCAGCTCCCGTACGCCCGTCCCGCTGTCCCCGCGCGCGAACAGGGCCCGGGCGGTGGTGTGCGGCCGGGCCGAGGGCGTGTCGAAGCGGACCGGGTACCGGGGCTTCCCGTCCGCCCCCTGAGGCGGCGGCTTGCACCCCCCGAGCGCCACGGCGAGGGCGGCGGCCGAGGCGAACAGGGCGACGGTTCTCCCCGGAGTCCTCATGCCCGGAATGCTTCCCCCGCGCGCCCGCCGCCGAACAACGAGGCATCGTGGAAGGGGAGCGCCCCCCGGATTCCGGAGGCAGCCATGGCGCGAGAGTCGGAGTCGGGCACGCCGATCGAGCCGGTCTACGGTCCCGGCGCGCTCACCGGCTGGGACCCCGCCACCGAGCTGGGCGAACCGGGGGCCTACCCTTACACCCGTGGCGTGTACCCGACCATGTACACCGGCCGCCCCTGGACCATGCGCCAGTACGCCGGGTTCGGCACCGCCGCCGAGTCGGGCGCCCGCTACCGGGACCTGATCGCCCACGGCGTCACCGGCCTCTCGGTCGCCTTCGACCTGCCGACCCAGATGGGGTACGACTCCGACGCGCCCCTCGTGCGCGGCGAGGTCGGCCGGGTCGGGGTGGCGGTGGACTCGATCGAGGACATGCGGGAGCTGTTCGACCAGATTCCGCTGGACCGGGTCTCCACCTCGATGACGATCAACGCCCCGGCGGCCGTGCTGCTGCTCCTGTACGAGCTGGTGGCGGAGGAGCGGGGGATACCGGGCGACCGGCTGACCGGCACCGTCCAGAACGACATCCTCAAGGAGTACATCGCGCGCGGCACCTACATCTTCCCGCCCCGCCCCTCCCTCCGGCTGACCGCCGACCTCTTCGCGTACTGCGCCGCCGCGCTGCCGAGGTGGAACACCATCTCCATCTCCGGCTACCACATGGCCGAGGCCGGAGCCTCGCCCGCGCAGGAGATCGCGTTCACGCTGGCGGACGCGGTCGCCTACGTCCGCGCCGCCCTCGCCGCCGGCATGGAGGTGGACGACTTCGCGCCCCGCCTGTCCTTCTTCTTCGTGGCGCGTACGACCCTGCTGGAGGAGGTCGCCAAGTTCCGTGCCGCGCGCCGGATGTGGGCCCGGATCATGCGGGAGGAGTTCGGGGCGCGGGACCCGAGGTCGTGGATGCTGCGCTTCCACACCCAGACGGCCGGGGTCCAGCTCACCGCGCAGCAGCCGGAGGCCAACCTCGTCCGGGTCGCCGTGCAGGCGCTCGCGGCGGTCCTCGGCGGCACCCAGTCCCTGCACACCAACGCCTTCGACGAGGCCCTCGCGCTGCCCACCGACAAGAGCGCCCGCCTCGCCCTGCGCACCCAGCAGATCCTCGCCCACGAGACCGACGTGACCGCGACGGTCGACCCCTTCGCCGGGTCGTACGCGGTGGAACGGCTCACCGACGACGTGGAGCGGACCGCGCTGGGGCTGCTGCGCCGGGTGGAGGAGCTGGGCGGGGCGGAGGCGGCCATCGAACTCGGCTACCAGAAGGGCGAGATCGAGCGGAACGCGTACCGGATCGCGCGCGAGACGGAGGCGGGGGAGCGGGTGGTGGTCGGCGTGAACCGCTTCCGCCTCGACACCGAGGAGCCCTACACCCCCCTCCGTGTGGACCCCGCCCTGGAGACCCGCCAGCGCGAACGCCTCGCCCGCCTGCGCGCCCACCGCGACGCCCGCATCACTGACGCGGCCCTCCTCGACCTCCGCGAGGCCGCCGACGGCACGGCCAACGTCCTCCCACCCATGAAGCGCGCCCTCCGCGCCCACGCCACCCTGGGCGAGGTCTGCGACACGCTGCGGTCGGTGTGGGGGGTGTATCAGCCACCGGACGCCCGCTGAGCTGCCCGTGACGTCGTGCGACACTCGCTTGCATGTTCGGTGTCATCGATCTTCCCGCCTACCTGGCCGGGCTGCTGGTCATCATTCTGCTTCCGGGGCCCAACTCGCTGTATGTGCTGTCGGTCGCGGCGCGGAAGGGGGTCAGGCCGGGGTATACGGCGGCTGCCGGGGTGTGGTGCGGGGACACCGTGCTGATGACGTTGTCCGCCGCCGGGGTGGCCTCGCTGTTGCAGGCCAACGCGGTGCTGTTCGGGATCGTGAAGTACGCCGGGGCCGGTTATCTGACCTGGCTGGCGATCGGGATGCTGCGGGCCGCCTGGCAGATGTGGCGGACCCGGCGGGCGCCGATGGTGGCGGAGGCCGTCGCCGAGGAGGGGACGGAGGCGGAGCGGCCGTTCCGGCGGGCGCTGGTGGTCAGCCTGTTCAACCCGAAGGCGATCCTGTTCTTCGTGGCGTTCTTCGTGCAGTTCGTGGATCCGGCGTACGCCTATCCCGCGCTGTCCTTCGTCGTGCTCGGCGCCTTCGCCCAGCTCGCGAGCTTCCTCTACCTCAGCGCCCTGATCTTCAGCGGCACCAGGCTGGCCGCCGCGTTCCGCCGCCGCAGGCGGCTGTCGGCTACGGCCACTTCGGCGGCCGGGGTGCTCTTCCTCGGGTTCGCGGTGAAGCTGTCGCTGGCCGCGGGATAGGTCAGGCCAGGCCGACGCGGGCCAGGTAGGCGCCCAGCCCCTCGGCCGAGTCGCCCGCCCAGCCGACGTAACCGTCGGGGCGGATCAGGAAGACGCCGGGGCCGTACGCGGCCGGCAGGGAGCGTACGCCGGGGAGTTCGGCGCCGAGCAGGGTCCAGTGCGGGCCCCGGAAGGCGTCGAAGAGGCGGACGCCGTCCACCGTGCCGTCCGGGGCGCGGTCGCCCGCGCGTATCTCCGTCGGCTCCGGCCGGGTGTCCTCGCTGAGGGACGACTTCCGGTACCCCAGGCCGAGTTGGACCGTCGCCTTCCCCCGCTGGACCTCGCCCCGGTGCACCCCCGTGGAGAGGTCGAGCATGGCGGCGGCGTTGGCGCGGCGCTCCTCCTCGTAGGTGTCGAGCAGGGCGTCCGGGGCGCCGTCGCGCAGGACCGCGCCCAGCTTCCAGCCCAGGTTGTAGGCGTCCTGCACGCTGGTGTTCAGCCCCTGCCCGCCCGCCGGGGAGTGGACATGGGCCGCGTCGCCCGCGAGGAACACCCGGCCCGCCCGGAACCGGTCCGCGAGTGCCGCGCGCGGCCGGAACTCCGAGGCCCAGCGCACCTCGGTGAGTTCCTCGGGGTCGAGATGCGTACCGGCGCCGACCAGTTTGCGCAGACCCTCCAGGGACAGGTCGGGCGTCTCGCCGCCGGGCAGCCGCGCGGCCAACTGGAAGTCCTCCGTACCGGCCAGCGGGCACAACATCAGACCGGTGCCGTCCTCACCGGGGAAGGCGTGCCAGTGCTCCCGGTCCAGCCCGCGCACCCGGACGTCCGCGACCAGGAACGGGCTCGGGTCCACCGTCTCCCCGGTCATGCCGATCCCCACCGCGCGCCGCACCGCCGAGCGGCCGCCGTCGGCCGCGACCACGTACCGGGCGCGGACCGTCGTACCGTCCGCGAAGTGCGCGGTCACGCCCTCGGGGTCCTGGTCCAGCCCGGTCAGCTCGCGGCCGAAGGCGACCCGGCCGCCCAGTTCGGTCAGCCGGGCGTGCAGCACCTCCTGGGTGCGCCACTGGGCGACCATCAGCGGATCGGTGTACGGGGCGCCCTCGGTCGCCTCCACCGGCTCGAACATCGGCCGTACGCCGGCCTGCCGGCCGTCCCGCCAGATCATCCGGGGCGGGTACGGGCCACCGGCCGCGCGGATCGCGTCCAGCACGCCGAGGTCGTCGAAGACCTCCTGGGTGCGCGGCTGGATGCCCTTGCCGCGCGAGCCGGGGAACAGCGTGTCCGCCCGCTCCACCACCAGCGCGTCCACCCCGCGCCGGGCGAGGTCCACCCCGAGGGTCAGCCCGGTCGGACCGGCCCCCACCACCAGCACATCCACATCCATCGGGGCATACATCGCAGAACTCCTTAACGCGGTTAAGTGCCGTCGCTCACGAGCGTGCCCTTAACGTTGTTAAGCTGTCAAGCGTGAGTACGGAACGACGCGCCCCCCTGGACCGCCGCAAGGTCGCCGACACCGCGCTGCGGCTGCTGAACGAGACCGGCCTGGACGGGCTGACCCTGCGCGCCATCGCCCGCGAGCTGGACGTCAAGGCACCCGCGCTGTACTGGCACTTCAAGGACAAGCAGGCGCTGCTCGACGAGATGGCGACGGAGATGTACCGGCGGATGACCGCCGGTGCGGTGCTCGACCCCGCCGACACCTGGCAGGAGCGGCTGCTGGCGGCCTGCCGGGGTCTGCGCGCCGCGCTCACCGGCTACCGCGACGGCGCCAAGGTCTTCAGCGGCTCCCGCTTCACCGGCACCGAGCACGCCCCCGCGATGGAGTCCCACCTGCGCGTCTTCACCGGCGCGGGCTTCACCCTGGCCCAGGCCGTGCGGGCGATGCGCACGGCGAACATGTACACCATCGGCTTCGTCACCGAGGAACAGGGCGTACGGCCGCTTCCCGGCGAGCGGCGCGAAGGGTACGACGTGGAGGAACGGGCGCGCAGGATGGCCGAGTTCCCGCTCGCGGCCGAGGCCGGGAAGCTGCTCTTCGACGGCTACGACGAGCAGTTCGAGGACGGCCTGAAGCTGATCGTGGCCGGCATCGAGACCGCGTACGGCATCCGCTGAGGTCAGCTCTTGAGCGCCCGGCGCAGCCGGGGCCCGAACGGCTTCTCCACGAACCGGTGCAGCAGCCACGCCAGCACCAGCATCCCCGCCACCGTCAGCCCCAGTGTCGGCCATGCCCCGAGCCCCAGCCCCCGGTGCAGCACCCGTACCGCGAACCAGCCCAGGTGCTCGTGCACCAGGTAGAACGGGTAGGTCAGCGCGCCCGCCGTCACCAGCCACGGCCAGGACGCCCACCGGGTCCAGCCCAGCGCGACGGCCGCCACCGAGGCGAAGGCCAGCGTGACCACGGCGACGATCACCACCGGGTGCCGGGTGAAGTCACCGTGCGCCCCCGGATGCCACAGCCCGCGCACGGCCGCGCTCTGCCCGAGCAGCCAGGACATCGCCACCAGGCCCCACAGCAACGGGCTGCTCCCGAAGCGGTGGATCAGGTACAGCGCGAGTCCGCCGATGAAGAAGGGCGCGTACTCCGGCATGACCAGTGCGTCGGTGAGGGCGTTGCCCGCGGTGGTGGAGATCGCGGCGGCCAGCGTCCAGACGCAGGCGAACAGCACCACGCGCCGGTAGGTCGCCCCGCGCCAGACCACGAACAGGGCGAACAGCGCGTAGAACCGGACCTCCACCCAGAGCGTCCAGCACACCCCGAGTATGCGGTGGGCGCCCATCGGCTGCTGGAGCATGGTCAGGTTGACCAGGAACTCGTCCGCCCGCACCGGGTGCACCACCACCGGCAGCACGAAGGCCGCCCCGGTGACCAGCACCAGCGCCACCCAGTACGCGGGGTAGAGGCGGGCCACGCGGGAGCGGAAGAAGTCGCCCAGGGTGCGGCCCCAGCCGCTCATGCAGATCACGAAGCCGCTGATCACGAAGAAGAACTGCACGCCCAGACAGCCGTAGGGGGTGATCTGGGAGAGCCGGGGGAAGACCTCGGACGGGCTCTGGTGCCAGGACTCCGAGATCGTCCCGCCGCGCCCGGTGTAGTGGTACATGCACACCATCAGCGCGGCCACGAGCCTGAGGCCGTCCAGGGCGAGCAGCCGCCCCCGTGCCCCGGTGGCGACCGGCTGGGAGAGGCCGGCGGGCGGGGCCGGGGCGAGCGGCGACGTGGCGGTCATCTGTGGAGTCCTTGGCGTGAGTTCGGTCGGCTACAGGGGCGTTCAGCCGCGCGCGGTCCGGCGCAGGCCGCGCGCCCGGCGGGCCACCCGGCGGACGGTGGCGTTGCGCGGGATGAACGCGAGCTGCGCGGGCACCCCGCCGGGCAGTCCCAGCACGGTCAGCCGGCGGCGCTTGAAGTAGCGCAGGGTGGCCGGGTCCAGGTGCCGGGCGAGGAAGCCCTCCACCTCGGCGCGCAGCTTCGGCAGGATCTTCGGCTGCATGGCGAAGCCCACCGCGCGCACCAGCGCGCCCAGTTCGGCGACCTCCATGCCGCGCCGCCCCTCGGCGACGGCCGCCCGGTCGCCCAGCTCGGGCAGCAGCGCGTCGACCACGGTGACCGGTATCCGGTTGCTGTTCTCGTACGGGGCGAGCCGCTCCAGCAGGGTGCCGGTGCCGACCCGCGCCACGGGCAGGCCGTACAGCGTGGCGGCGGTCAGCAGGGCGGTGGAGAAGCAGCCGACGACCAGCGCCGGGCGCATCCGCTGGTACAGCACCTCGGCCAGCACCGGGGTGTCCAGCACCGTGAGGTCCGCCCCGAGCCGCTCTGCCTCCTCCTCCAGGGTGCGGGCGTAGCGGGCCGGTGCGGTGGGGTGCGGCTTGAACACCACGCGGTTGTGGCCCAGCCGGACGGCGCCGCGCAGCATGCTGACGTGCAGCGCCTCCTCCTCGTCCGGGGTGAGGATGTCCAGCGCGGAGAGATACTGGCCCAGCAGCAGAGCGGGTTCCTCGATCGCGGGCAACTCGTCTCCGGTACCCGCGAGTTCGGCCAGCACCTTGGTGAAGGCGGCAGTCGGCACGATCTCGGCCGGCACCCCGAACTCGGTGAGCAGCAGCGGCTGAAGGCCCGGCACCAGGTCGAGGTGGAGCAGCCGGTTCACGCGGGTGCCGACCAGCGGATCGATCTTGTTGCGGGTGGGGCCGTAGCTCATCAGGCCGTCGGCGTAGACCGTGACCGGGGCGCCGGTGAAGATCTGCGCGAGCGCCAGCGACGGGTTGACCTGGATCGACTCCACCGCCAACTCGACCGGCTCGTCCCCCAGTTCCCACTCGTGGCGGAAGTACCGCTGCCACAGCGGCATGTCGTCCACGCGGGGCAGCCAGCCGCCGGGGTGGAAGGGGTGGATGGTCTCGTTGTAGGAGAGCACGTCGTCGAACCGGTCCCGCAGCCGCTCGAAGCCCGGCATCTCGTCCAGCGGGGGCGTGGTCTCCGGGGTCGCCGCGTTGTTGCAGACCAGCAGCAGGCGCCGGTCGGCGGGGTCGAAGCAGCCGGAGTCCAGGGCGGCGGCCAGCGTGGCCACGCCGTACAGCGTGGACGCCTGGAAGATCTGGGTGGTCACGCGGCGGCCCCGGCGGGGGAGGGGCGGCGGCGCAGGCGGCGCAGCCGGGTGGCGCGGGCGAGGTCCATCGAGTCCAGCGCCTCGTTCAGCACGTCCTGCGGCATGCGCCGCAGCGCGGCCGCGCTCAGGGATTTCAGTTTTCTCGCCACCGGGGGCTCGAACCTTTCGATGCTTCCCAGATGGTGGGAAATGATCGCGCAATAGGTGCGCACGGCCTTCGGCAGCAATTCCTCCGCGTTCCGGTCGGCGGCCGTCTCCGCTATGACCTGGTCGAACGCGCGCAGGAAATCGAGCTGGCGGACATCGCCGATCTGGGTCAGCGAGGAGGCGACCCCGCGCCGGTAGAAGACGCCGAGCAGCCCCACCACGGCGAACGACTCAGCCTCCCGGTGCAGCCGCCAGATCCACGGCCGGTCCTCCGCCGTGCGCAGCCCGTCCGTGAAGTGCAGCAGCCCCCGGTCCGCGAGCCGCCGGTGGTAGATCCCGGCCCAGGCGTACGCGTAGTCCACCGAGGTCGACCGGTCCGCGGGCAGGATGGCCGCCCTCGGGTCCATGACGACCCCGCGCCGGCCGTGCGGCACCCGGTGCACGGACCGGGCCCGCGCGGTGCACTGGACATGGTCGGTGCGCAGAAAGTCGCACCCCAAGTCGTCCATGTGCGCGACCAGTTGGTCGTAGTAGCCGGGGGCGAGCCAGTCGTCGCCGTCGAGGAACGTCAGGTACTCGCCGCGTGCCCGGTCCAGACCGGTGTTGCGGGCGGTCGCCAGACCGCCGTTGCGCTCGTGCCGGACCACGACGGCGCCCGGCAGTTCACGCTCGGCGCGCTCGAGAATGCCCGGCGTCCCGTCGCGGGAACAGTCGTCCACGAGAATGAACTCGTAATCGTCCCGCGCGTTCGCACGAAGACTCCTCAATGTGTCCGGCGCGTATTGCTGCACGTTGTAGAACGGCACGATGACCGAGAGCTTGACCACGCCGAGGACGTTAGGGCGGGGCCCGGCATTCGGGTCGACGCTCGTCTGGATACCGGGTGAACGACGCGTGGCGAAGCCGTGAACCGGGTTTTCTTGAGGGCCGATCGGGGCCCGAATCCCCATTCGTCGATGTGCTGTTAACCGTTTGTTGAGTTCGGGTTGGGCCGGGGCTACGAAACGCTTCCTAGCGTCCTCGGTGTGCCAGCCAGTGCAACGAAGTCCCCGCGGATCGCCGTCCTCGCCGATTCCGACACCCGGTGGAAGTGGGGCGCGCTCACCGCGCGCCGTGTCGCTCCCGCCGCTGCCGGACGGCTCGACGGCTACCTCCTGCGGGGCCGGGCCACCCCGACACCCCGCCAGCTCGCGGAGACCGGCGCCACCGCCGACTCGCTCCGCGAGGTCACCGGCGCGGAGTTCCTGCGCGCCATGACCCAGGAGTCCTACGACATCCTGGTCCTCGCGCTGGTCGGCGGCGGTGTGCAGGCCATGCTGCACGGCCTGAGGCACGCCTGGGGGAGCGGCCCGCGCCCCGTCGTCGTCACCGGTTACGTCGGTGTCGTCTACGAGAAGCTCGCCGACGGCCTGCTGCTGCGGCACGGCGCCGACCTCGTCCTCGCCAACTCGGCCCAGGACGCGGACCGGTTCCGCGCCGTGTACGAGGGGGTCGGCGCGGACGCCGGGGCGGTCACCGAGGTCGCGCTGCCGTTCCTCGGCGGAGAGGCGTACGCGGGTGAACGGGCGCCGTACACGGTGACGTTCGCCGCGCAGCCCTCCGTACCGGAGAACCGCGCCGACCGGACCTACCTGCTGGAGCGGCTCATCGCCCACGCCCGGCGGCACCCCGAGCGCGAGGTGCTGCTCAAGCTGCGCTCCAAGCCCGGTGAACACACCACGCACATCGAGGAGTTGCCGTACCAGAAGCTGGCCCGGGGGCGGGAGCTGCCGGCCAACCTCCGTCTGGTGTACGGGCACATGGGCGAGGTGCTGGACCGGACCGACCTGCTGGTCACCGTCAGCTCCACCGCCGCCCTGGAGTCCCTGCACCGGCGCGTCCCGACGGCCGTGCTGACCGACCTCGGGGTGCGGGAGGCGCTGGGCAACCACCACTTCCTCGGCTCCGGGTGCCTCACCTCCTGGGACCGGCTGGACGCCGGGCACCGTCCGGAGGCCGACCCGGAGTGGCTGGCCCGGCAGGGGGTCGCCGCCGGTGACGGCTCGTACGCGGGCGCCTTCGACGCGGCCCGCGCCCGGATCGCCGCCCTGCTGGAGCGGTCCGGGGCGCTGCCGCCGCTCGATCCCTACTACACGACCGAGACCGCGCCCGGCTATCTGCCCGGCATCCTCGCCCGCCACCACCTCGGCCCCGACGGGGCTCCGCTGCCCGGCAGCCCCGCCGTCCGCGCGGAGGCCGGACCCGTCCGGCAGATCGTGCGCCGGGCCGCCCGCGGCGCGTACCGGCACGGGGTCCAGCGGGTCGCCCCGGTGATCCGGCGGATGGGCGAGCTGTGAACACCCCGAACACCGTGAACACCCCGAACTCCCAACTTTCCGAAGCCTTTCGAGGAGCTGACCCCATGACCCACTGGCCCGCCGATCCGGGCGACCCGCCGCGCCGGGTGCTCGCCGTGATCCCGGCGCGCGGCGGCTCCAAGGGGGTGCCCGCCAAGAACCTCGCCCCCGTGGGCGGCGTCCCGCTGGTGGCCCGCGCGGTGCGCGCCTGCCTGGCCGCCCCCGCCGTCACCGACGTCGTCGTCTCCACCGACGACGCGGCCGTGGCCGCCGCCGCCCGCGCGGCCGGCGCCGAGGTCGTCACCCGGCCCGCCGCCATCGCCGGGGACACCGCCACCTCCGAGGCCGCCGTCCTGCACGCCCTGGACGCCTTCGAGGAGCGGGCCGGTACAGCCGTTGACGTGGTGCTGCTCGTGCAGTGCACCAGCCCCTTCCTGCTCGCCGAGGAGATCGGCCGGGTCGCGGAGGCGGTCGTCCGGGACGGCGCCGACACCGCCGTCACCGTCGCCCCCTTCCACGGCTTCGTCTGGCGCGACGGCGCCCCCGGCACCGCGGACGAGCCCGGCGGCTTCGGCGTCAACCACGACAAGGCCGTACGCCCCCGCCGCCAGGACCGCCCGCAGGACCTGCTGGAGACCGGCGCCGCCTACGCGATGGACACCGCCGGCTTCCGCGCCCACGGACACCGCTTCTTCGGCCGCACCGAACTGGTCCGCACCGACCCGGCCCGCGTGCTGGAGATCGACGACCCGCACGACCTGGCCCGCGCCCGCGCGCTGGCCCCGCTGCTCGACACCGTCCCGGCGGGCGCCCTGCCCACCCGCGACGACATCGACGCCGTGATCCTCGACTTCGACGGCACCCAGACCGACGACCGGGTGCTGATCGACACCGACGGACGGGAGTTCGTCTCCGTGCACCGGGGCGACGGGCTCGGCATCGCCGCGCTGCGCCGCGCCGGGGTGCCGGTGCTGATCCTGTCCACCGAGCAGAACCCCGTCGTCGCCGCCCGCGCCCGCAAGCTCCGGCTGCCGGTGCTGCACGGCATCGACCGCAAGGACCTCGCCCTCAAGCAGTGGTGCGAGGAGCAGGGCATCGCCCCCGAGCGGGTGCTCTACGCCGGCAACGACGTCAACGACCTGCCCTGCCTCGCCCTGGTGGGCTGGCCCGTCGCGGTCGCCGACGCCCACGACGCCGTACGCGCCGCCGCCCGCGCCGTCACCACCGTCCCCGGTGGCTTCGGCGCAGTCCGGGAGATCGCGGGCTGGCTCCTCGGGCCCTCCCTCGACACCCTTCCCCACCCCGTCCCCATGTCCCACAGCAAGTAAGGAACACCCTGATGAGCACCAACTCCCGCCTGCGCAGCTTCGGTTCCCGCGAGGCCGGCCCCGGCCGCCCGGTCTACGTCACCGGCGAGATCGGCATCAACCACAACGGTGAGCTGGAGAACGCCTTCAAGCTGATCGACGCCGCCGCCGAGGCCGGCTGCGACGCCGTGAAGTTCCAGAAGCGCACCCCGGAGATCTGCACCCCGCGCGACCAGTGGGACATCGAGCGCGACACCCCCTGGGGCCGGATGACCTACATCGACTACCGCCACCGCGTGGAGTTCGGCGAGGACGAGTACCGCCAGATCGACGCGTACTGCAAGGAGAAGGGGATCGACTGGTTCGCCTCCCCGTGGGACACCGAGGCCGTCGCCTTCCTGGAGAAGTTCGACGTCCCCGCCCACAAGGTGGCCTCCGCCTCCCTCACCGACGACGAGCTGCTGCGCGCCCTGCGCGCCACCGGCCGCACGGTGATCCTCTCCACCGGCATGTCCACCCCGAAGCAGATCCGCCACGCGGTCGAGGTGCTCGGCTCGGAGAACATCCTGCTCTGCCACGCCACCTCCACCTACCCGGCCAAGGCCGAGGAACTGAACCTCCGCGTGATCAACACGCTGGAGAAGGAGTTCCCGAACGTCCCGATCGGCTACTCCGGCCACGAGACGGGCCTGCAGACCACGCTGGCCGCCGTCGCCCTCGGCGCCGTGTTCGTCGAGCGCCACATCACCCTGGACCGCGCCATGTGGGGCTCGGACCAGGCCGCCTCCGTCGAGCCGCAGGGCCTGATCCGCCTGGTCCGCGACATCCGCGCCATCGAGGCGTCCCTCGGCGACGGCGTCAAGAAGGTCTACGACTCCGAGCTGGGCCCGATGAAGAAGCTGCGCCGGGTCTCCGGTGTGGTCGCCGAGGCGGAGATCGCCGCCGCCGCGGGCGAGCCGGTCACGGTCTGACCCTTTCCTAGCCCGACCGCACTACGACGGGACGGTCACAACCCGCCATGAGCCCTCGCGCCGGACACCCCGGCCCCGCTGCCCGCACGCTCGCCTTCGTGGAGAGCCCGGTGCAACTGCTGAACGTACTGGAGTGGGCCCACGCGGGCGGGGTGCCCGCGCGCGAGGGGGCCGGGGCGGAGCTGACCCTCGTCGTGCTCGCCCCCACCGACCCCATGACCCGGGGCCAACTGCGCCGCATGGCCGACCTCGCCCGCGACGAGGGGTACGAGGTGCGCTGGGAGGAGGCGCGGGGCGGGGCCGGTGCCCCGTTCCAGACGGTCGGCGCGCTGGCCGGGGCGCTGCGGCGGGCCGGCCGGATCGTCATGGGCGACCCGTTCTCCCGCTACGTGCAGCTCCTGCTCACCATTACCCGCGCGCCCGAGCTGGTGGTGGTGGACGACGGCACCGCCACCATGGAGTTCGTCGCCCAGTTGGCCCGCGGCGAGCGCCTGGTGCGCTGGCACCGCAAGGGCGGCCCGCCCGGACCCCGCGACCTGCTCTTCGCCCCGGTCTCCGCCACCGCCCGGCGCCGGCTCACCCCGAGCGGCGGCCGGCGGGTGGAGGTCTTCTCCGCGATGCCGGTGACCGAGACCCCCGACGGCGTCACGGTCACCGCCAACGAGTTCGCCTGGACCCGCGCCCGCTTCGGCCCGCCGCGCGTGACGAAGAGCGCCGACCTGGTCGGCACCTCGCTGGTGGAGACCGGCGTGGTCGACGCCGACCGCTACCTCGCGGCCGTCCAGTCCCTGGCCAGGACCCACGGCGCCACCCGCTACTTCGCCCACCGCCGCGAGAGCACCCCCAAGCTGCACCGGCTGGCCACCGAGACCGGCCTGGAGATCGTCCGCCCCGACCTTCCCCTGGAACTGATCGCCCGCCGGGGCCCGATCGGCGGCACCGTGCTGAGCTTCCCCTCCACGGTCGTCCACACCCTCCCCCTCGCGCTCAAGGGCACCGGCGTCCGTGTGGCGGTCTGCGACATAGACCCCGCGTGGCTCACCGCCGGCGCCTCCCCGCGCGCACAGGGCTTCCTGTCGGGGGTGACGGGGACGGCCAGGGACACGCACCGGCTCACTACGGTGGTGCCGGGGACCTGAGGGTTCAGTCCTTCCGCGCCAGTACGAACCCCCGCGCCCGCGCCTCCTCGCCCTGTGGCTCGCGGACCACCGAGGCCACCAGGGTCAGGCCCGCCTCCGTGAGGCCGGCGGCGATCGCGGCCGGGGAGCGCATCCAGTAGTCCAGGTCGATCTCGTACCCGAAGCGTTCCGTCAGGTGCATGTGGTCGGCCTCGCCGGTCTGGAAGGCCAGCAGGACGGGGGCGCCGGGGCGCAGGGTGCGGTGGAACTCGGCGAAGGCGCGGGGGAGGGCCTCGTCCGGGACGTGGATCGTGGAGTAGAGGGCGAGGATGCCGCCGAGGGTGGCGTCCGGGAGGTCCAGCGCGGTCATCGAGCCGACGTGGAAGCGCAGGTGCGGGTGGGCCTCCCGGGCCAGGGCCACCATTGCGGGTGAGAGGTCCACCCCGAACACCGGCACGCCCAGGCTGTCCAGCAGCGCGGTGACGAACCCCGGCCCGCTGCCCAGGTCGGCCACCGGGGCCGGGCCGTTCTCCCGCACCAGCTCGGCGAAGGCGCTGATCAGGGAGCGGTCCAGGGGGTGGGGGAGGCCCGAGGGGAACCGCTCGGCGTACTCCTTGGCGATCGCGTCGTAGGACGAGCGGGTGGTGTGCAGGAAGTCCGCGGTGCTGTCGGTCACGCCGCCGCACCCTACCGGCGCCGCTCCGCCGCGCGGGTCCGGTCCATGGACAAACCGAGCGCCGGGACGGCGGGCGTGGTATCCGTGGAGGGAGAAAGAAAGGTTTTACCCAACCCAGTCCACCGCCATGCGTCCGCCGGTCAAGTTTTCTTCCCCCCAACGGGCTGAACTTTTGTTGATCGAGGGTCAGTTGACCGACCGGGCGTCCTACCCTTCAGAGGGTGAACCGATTGATGACCCGAGAGACCGTGGCCGACCTCCCCGGTGCTGTGCTCCCCGGCGCGCTCAGCGAGTCACTGCACGCCGAACTCGTAGCCTTCCGCCGCGACCTGCACATGCACCCCGAGCTGGGCAACCAGGAGTTCCGTACCACCGCCGCCATCAAGGAGCGGCTGGAGCGGGCGGGCCTCGAGCCCCGCGTCCTGGTCACCGGAACCGGGCTCATCTGCGACATCGGGCACACCGAGGGCGAGCGCTCCGGGGTACCGCTGCTGGCTCTGCGCGCGGACATCGACGCGCTGCCCATCCCGGACACCAAGGACTGCGCGTACCGGTCCACCGTGCCCGACCGCGCCCACGCCTGCGGCCACGACGTGCACACCACCGTGGTGCTCGGCGCCGGCCTGGTCCTCGCCGCGCTGCACGCGCAGGGCCTGCTGTCCCGGCCGGTGCGGCTGATCTTCCAGCCCGCCGAGGAGCAGCTCCCCGGCGGCGCCCTGACCGCCATCGCCGACGGCGCGCTGGAGGGCGTCGGCCGCATCCTCGCCCTGCACTGCGACCCCAAGGTGGAGTGCGGCCGGATCGGCCTCAGGCACGGCCCGATCACCAGCGCCTGCGACCGGCTGGACGTGACCCTGGACGGCCCCGGCGGCCACACCGCCCGGCCGCACCTGACCACCGACCTGGTCACCGCCGCCGCCCGCGTCGCCACCGACGTGCCCGCGCTGATCGCCCGCCGCGTCGACACCCGCAGCGGACTCGCCCTGACCTGGGGCCGTATCGAGTCGGGCCACGCCGCCAACGTCATCCCGCAGCACGCCGAACTCTCCGGCACCGTCCGCTGCCTGGAACTGGACGCCTGGCGGGACGCGCCCGACATCGTGCACGCCGCCATCGACGAGGTCGCCACCCTGCACGGCGCCAAGTCCGAGATCACCTACGTGCGCGGGGTGCCGCCGGTGGTCAACGACCGGGAGTCCGCCGAGCTGCTGCGCCGCGCGATGGTCGCCCGCTGCGGGCTGGACTCGGTGGAGAGCACCGAGCAGAGCCTCGGCGGCGAGGACTTCTCCTGGTACCTGGAGCACGTCCCCGGCGCCATGGCCCGCCTCGGCGTCCGCCGCCCCGGCGAGCGGACCGTACGCGATCTGCACCAGGGCGACTTCGACGCCGACGAGAACGCGATCACGGTCGGTGTCGAACTCTTCACCGCGGCCGCGCTGATGGAGTCCCCCGAGGTCTGACCGGCGCCCCCCGACCCCGACGGCCCCCGCGTGGCACGCGGGGGCCGTTCGCGCAACACATCCGCAGGCCATTCGTATCCGCCCCGAAACATGGCGGCCCGAGGCTCGGTAGATCGAGTTCAAGTGCCGTTTGCCTCGGTTCGATAACGGCTGCCCGAGAGGTGTTTTTCTGACATCTACGCGCGTTACGATGCCGCGAAGCCGACGCCGACGGGGCGTCTCGGCCGGGGCGTCGTCAGACGCTTCCACCAAGCGCCATGGTGGCGCTCAGGTCAGGTGAAGGAGCCTTCCCGTGCGCCGGGTAGCCAAGCTTTCCGCTGCGTGTATAGCCACCGCAGCTCTCGCCCTTTCTGCCACGGCCTGTGGCAGCACCTCCTCCGAGAACGACAAGTCGTCCTCCTCCGGTGACGGCAAGGGCGTCAAGATCGGTCTCGCCTTCGACGTCGGCGGCCGTGGTGACCGTTCCTTCAACGACTCCGCCGCGCGCGGTGCCGATAAGGCGAAGGACGAGTTCGGCGGCTCCGTCAAGGAGCTGACCGCCAAGACCACCGACACCGAGGCCGACCGCGAGCAGCGCCTCTCCGACCTGGCCGACGCGGGCTACAACCCGATCATCGGTGTCGGCTACGCGTACGCGCAGTCCATGGGCAAGGTCGCCAAGAAGTACCCCAAGACCAGCTTCGGCATCGTCGACTCGGTCGTGGACGCGCCCAACGTCGACAGCATCACCTTCACCGAGGAGCAGGGCTCCTACCTGGCCGGCGTCGCCGCCGCGCTGAAGACGAAGAAGTCGCACGTCGGCTTCATCGGCGGTGTGGACGTCCCCCTGATCAAGAAGTTCGAGGCGGGCTTCGTCCAGGGCGTCAAGGACACCAACTCCAAGATCAAGGTCGACACCCAGTACCTGAGCCACGGCTCGGACACCTCCGGCTTCGCCAGCCCCGACAAGGGCAAGGAAGCCGCGCAGGGCATGCTGGACAACGGCGCCGACGTGATCTACACCGCCGCCGGCTCCTCCGGCAACGGTGCGATCGAGGCCGTCAACGGCAAGAAGGGCGCCTGGGCGATCGGCGTCGACTCGGACCAGTACAACATCCCGGGTCTCGCCAAGTACAAGAGCTCGATCCTCACCTCGATGGTCAAGAACGTCGACCTCGGCGTCTACGACTTCGTGAAGACCGTCCACGACGGCAAGGCGCTGGCCGGCGTCAACAGCTACTCCCTCGCCAAGGACGGCGTCTCGCTGTCCACCAGCGGCGGCTTCATCGACGACATCCAGGCCAAGCTGGACGCCGCGAAGAAGAAGATCGTCGACGGCTCGATCAAGGTCAAGACCACCCCGTGACCTGACGGGTCCTGGCAGGACCCCGGCTCGGCGTGGGGGCGCCTTCACAGCGCTCCCCGCCGGGCCATAACAATGTGTCAACTCTACGCGTGTAGTACTGAGTTGGCCCATGTTGTCGCGCTAGCGTCGCCGACGCCTGCCCCCTCTCCCTCTGTATCCCCGCATCCCCCTTCCCCGAGGAGAGTGCGCCATCAACGCGTCCAGCCCTCCCGCTGCCGTCGAACTGCGCGGCATCACCAAGCGTTTCCCCGGCGTCGTCGCCAACCGCGACATCGACATCACCGTCCGCCCGGGCACCGTCCACGCCCTGTGCGGCGAGAACGGCGCCGGCAAGTCCACCCTGATGAAGATCCTCTACGGCATGCAGCAGCCGGACGAGGGCACCATCACCATCCACGGCGAGCAGGTCACCTTCTCCAACCCCGGTGACGCCATCGCGCGCGGCATCGGCATGGTGCACCAGCACTTCATGCTGGCCGACAACCTCACCGTGCTGGAGAACGTCGTCCTCGGCGCGGAGAAGCTGCACGGCATCGGCGCCAAGGCCCGTACGAAGATCCGGGAGATATCCGACGCGTACGGCCTGGGCGTCCGCCCCGACGTGCTCGTGGAGCGCCTCGGCGTCGCCGACCGCCAGCGCGTGGAGATCCTCAAGGTCCTCTACCGCGGCGCCAAGACCCTGATCCTGGACGAGCCGACGGCCGTACTGGTGCCCCAGGAGGTCGACGCCCTCTTCGACAACCTGCGGGAGCTGAAGGCCGAGGGCCTCACCGTCATCTTCATCTCGCACAAGCTGGGCGAGGTGCTGTCGGTCGCCGACGAGATCACCGTCATCCGGCGCGGCACCACGGTCGGCACGGCCGAGCCCCGCACCACCACGCCCAAGCAGCTCGCCGAGCTGATGGTCGGCAGCGAACTGCCCACGCCGGAGACGGAGGAGTCCACCGTCACCGACGTCGCGCTCCTCGAGGTCGCCGGGCTGCACCTGGCCCAGACCGACCTGGACGGCATCGAGCGCGTCATCCTGGACGAGATCTCCTTCACCATCCACAAGGGCGAGGTCCTGGGCATCGCCGGTGTGGAGGGCAACGGCCAGTCCGAGCTGGTCGAGGCGATCATGGGCATGCGCGACCCGGACGCCGGCACGGTCACCCTCGACGGCGCCGACGTCAGCCACGTCCCCACCCGCCGCCGCCGCGAGGCCGGCATCGGCTACATCCCCGAGGACCGCCACCGCCACGGCCTGCTGCTGGAAGCGCCGCTGTGGGAGAACCGCATCCTCGGCCATGTCACCGAGCGCCCCAACTCCCGCCGGGGCCTGCTGGACCCGAAGGCCGCCCGCGCCGACACCGAGCGCATCGTCGCCGACTACGACGTGCGCACCCCCGGCATCGACGTCACCGCGGCCTCGCTGTCCGGCGGCAACCAGCAGAAGCTGATCGTCGGCCGCGAGATGAGCCACAGCCCCAAGCTGCTCATCGCCGCCCACCCCACCCGCGGTGTGGACGTCGGCGCACAGGCCGCGATCTGGGACTACATCCGCGCGGCCCGCCGCGACGGACTCGCGGTCCTGCTGATCTCCGCCGACCTGGACGAGCTGATCGGCCTCTCCGACACCCTGCGGGTGATGTACCGCGGCCGCCTGGTCGCCGACGCCGACCCCGCCACCATCACGCCCGAGGAGCTGGGCTCCGCCATGACGGGAGCGGCCTCCGGCCACCTGGAGCACACAGAGGACGACGCGCGATGAACAAGCTGACCTCACGGATCGACAAGGAGCGGCTGCTCCTCGGCATCGCGGCACCGCTGCTGGCCATCGTCGCGGCCCTCCTGGTCACCGCCCTGGTGATCCTGGCCACCGGCAAGAGCCCCGGCGCCGCGTTCAGCGACATGGTGACGTACGGCTTCGCCTCCGACAGCCAGGTCTACATCCTGAACAAGGCGACGACGTACTACCTCGCGGGCGTCGCGGTGGCCATCGGCTTCCGGATGAACCTGTTCAACATCGGTGTCGACGGCCAGTACCGGCTCGCCGCGTTCGTGGCCGCCGTCCTCGGCGGCGCGCTGACCGTGCCCGGCTGGCTCGCCATCCCGCTGATCATCCTGGCCGCCATGGTGACCGGCGCCCTGTGGGCGGCCATCGCCGGCATCCTCAAGGTGACCCGCGGGGTCAGCGAGGTCATCGCCACGATCATGCTGAACTCGATCGCCACCGCGATCATCGGCTACCTGCTCCAGCCCAGCCAGCTCGGCCAGCTCGACAAGGCCGGCACGCTGGTCTCCACCAAGCCGCTGCCGGAGTCCTCCTGGTTCTTCCAGATCGACACCGGCCCGGCGGGCGTCCTGTGGGGCTTCATCGTCGTCGCGGTGATCGTCGGCATCGGCTACTGGTTCGTGCTCGGCCGCACCCGGTTCGGCTTCGACCTGCGCACGGTCGGCCAGTCCGAGACGGCCGCCGCCGCGAGCGGTGTGGGCGTGAAGAAGATGATCGCCACCAGCATGATCATCTCGGGTGCGGTCGCCGGTCTCATCGGCATGCCGACCCTGCTCAACGACAGCCACCAGTTCAGCAACGACTTCCCGGCGGGCATCGGCTTCACCGGCATCGCCATCGCGCTGCTGGGCCGCAACAACCCGATCGGCATCGCGCTGGGCGCCCTCCTGTGGGGCTTCCTGGAGCGCACCACCAACCACCTGGAGTTCCAGGGCTACGACAAGGAGATCCTCGGCGTGATCCAGGGCGTCATCGTCCTGTGCGTCGTGATCGCCTACGAGGTCGTGCGCCGCTACGGCCTCAAGCGCCAGCAGCAGCGGGTCGGCGCCGAGCTGGCCGCCCGCGCCGCCGCCCCGACCGAGATGCAGGAGGTGGCGTGATGACCGCCACGATGACGGACGCGCCGCCGCCCGCGGCGCCCAAGGCGGACAACGCCGCCGCCCCGGCGGGCCGTTCGCTCGCGAAGATTCTTCTGATCGTCGGCGGCGCGCTGCTGCTCGTGGCCGTGGTCCGGGTCATCACCGGGGCCAACCAGCTCACCTCCGAGGGCCAGGTCAGCGCGGCCCTCGGGCTCGCGGTGCCGATCGGGCTCGCGGGCCTGGCGGGCCTGTGGTCCGAGCGGGCCGGTGTGGTCAACATCGGCCTCGAGGGCATGATGATCCTCGGCACCTTCGGCGCCGGCTGGATCGGCTGGCAGTCCAGCCCCTGGCTCGGCCTGCTGTGCGGCGTCGGCTTCGGCGTCCTCGGCGGTCTGGTGCACGCGGTCGCCACGGTGACCTTCGGGGTCGACCACATCGTCTCCGGTGTGGCGATCAACCTGCTCGCGCTGGGCGCCACCCAGTACCTGGCCAAGCTGTTCTTCGCCGAGGGCACGGCCGCCGAGGCGGGCGGCAACCCCAAGCAGTCGCCGCCGGTGAACTCGCTCGGTGACGTCACGGTTCCCGGACTCTCCGACGCGCTGCACTCGGTCGAGCAACACCACTGGTTCCTCATCTCCGACATCGCGGGCATTCTCGGCGGTATCGTCACCGACGTGTCCGTGGTCACGATCCTCGCCGTACTGCTCTTCGTGGGCAGTTGGTGGGTGCTGTGGCGGACCTCGTTCGGCCTGCGCCTGCGCTCCTGCGGCGAGAACCCGGTCGCGGCGGAGTCGCTCGGCGTGAACGTGTACCAGTACAAGTACGCGGCGGTCGCCGTCTCCGGCGGTCTCGCCGGGCTCGGTGGCGCCTTCCTCGCGCTGGTCACCTCGCACACGTACCTGGAGGGCCAGACCGGCGGCCGCGGCTACATCGGTCTCGCCGCGATGATCTTCGGCAACTGGCGTCCCGGCGGTCTCGCCATGGGCGCGGGCCTGTTCGGCTACTCCGACGCCCTCCAGCTCCGCAACGGCGGTGTCACCGTGCACGCCCTGCTGCTTCTGCTGGTCGTGCTGCTCGCCGCCCTCGCGGGCTGGAAGCTGTACCGCAAGGCGCTCTGGCAGGGCGTGATCAGCGCGGTCATGGCCGTACTGGTCCTGGCCTGGTACCTGTTCACCGACGAGGTCCCCAGCGACTTCGTCGGCGCCACCCCGTACGTCGTCACGCTGCTGGTGCTGTCGCTGTCCGCGCAGCGGCTGCGGATGCCGAAGGCCGACGGCATGCGGTACCGGAAGGGGCAGGGCAAGTGACCACCGCGACCGGGTCGTCCGACGGGTTCGACTGGGAGGCGCTGCGCGCCGAGGCCCGCGAGGCCATGGCGTATGCCTACGCCCCCTACTCGGGCTACCCGGTCGGCGTGGCCGCGCGCGTCGACGACGGCCGCACGGTCACCGGCTGCAACGTGGAGAACGCCTCGTACGGGCTCGGGCTGTGCGCCGAGTGCGGGCTGGTCTCGCACCTCCAGCGCACCGGCGGCGGCCGCCTGACACACTTCACCTGTGTGGACGGCACCGGCGCCCTCCTCGTGCCGTGCGGACGCTGCCGCCAGCTCCTGTACGAGTTCGGCGGGCCCTCGCTGCTGCTGGACACCCCCGAGGGCGTCCTCCCGCTCTCCGAGATGCTTCCGCAGGCCTTCGGCCCGGACCATCTCACCAAGTAAGTCCGTGCGGCCCCTCTGCTCGCCTTACGAGCAGGGGGGCCGTACATCTGCACCTCCCGGAAGGAACTCCCTGGCCATGGACGCCATCTCCGTCATCCGCACCAAGCGGGACCGCGCCGCGCTGACCGACGAGCAGATCGACTGGGTCATCGACGCGTACACCCGCGGCGAGGTCGCCGACTACCAGATGGCCGCCCTCAACATGGCGATCCTGCTCAACGGGATGGACCGCCGGGAGATCGCCCGCTGGACCGCGGC
This sequence comes from Streptomyces sp. NPDC018263, assembly GCF_055562575.1. Classification (NCBI taxonomy): domain Bacteria; kingdom Bacillati; phylum Actinomycetota; class Actinomycetes; order Kitasatosporales; family Streptomycetaceae; genus Streptomyces; species Streptomyces sp. NPDC018263. The sequence continues at coordinate 724,686 of NZ_JBVHFA010000001.1, read as the reverse complement.
GATGATCGCCTCCGGCGAGCGCATGGACTTCTCCTCGCTGTCCCGCCCGACCGCCGACAAGCACTCCACGGGCGGCGTCGGCGACAAGATCACGCTGCCGCTCGCGCCCCTCGTGGCCGCCTGCGGCGCTGCCGTCCCGCAGCTCTCCGGGCGCGGCCTCGGCCACACCGGCGGCACCCTGGACAAGCTGGAGTCCATTCCCGGCTGGCGCGCGCTGCTCTCCAACGAGGAGATGCTCTCCGTACTGGACACCACCGGCGCGGTGATCTGCGCGGCGGGCGACGGCCTGGCCCCCGCCGACAAGAAGCTGTACGCGCTGCGCGATGTGACCGGCACGGTGGAGGCGATCCCGCTGATCGCCTCGTCCATCATGTCCAAGAAGATCGCCGAGGGCACCGGTTCCCTGGTCCTGGACGTGAAGGTCGGCTCCGGCGCCTTCATGAAGAACATCGAGGACGCGCGTGAGCTGGCCTCCACCATGGTGGGCCTCGGCACCGACCACGGCGTGAAGACGGTCGCCCTGCTCACCGACATGTCCACCCCCCTCGGCCTCACCGCGGGCAACGCGCTGGAGGTCCGCGAGTCCGTGGAGGTCCTCGCGGGCGGCGGCCCGGCGGACGTGGTCGAGCTGACCCTCGCCCTGGCCCGCGAGATGCTCGACGCGGCCGGCCTCAAGGACGCCGACCCCGCCAAGGCCCTGGCCGACGGCTCCGCCATGGACGTCTGGCGCCGCATGATCACCGCCCAGGGCGGCGACCCGGACGCGACCCTGCCGGTGGCCCGCGAGCAGCACGTGGTCGTGGCCCCCGCCTCGGGCACCCTCACCCGCCTCGACGCCTACGACATCGGCATCGCCGCCTGGCGCCTCGGCGCGGGCCGCGCCCGCAAGGAGGACCCGGTCCAGGCGGGCGCGGGCGTGGAACTCCACGCGAAGCCGGGCGACCCGGTGGTCGCGGGCCAGCCCCTGCTGACCCTGCACACGGACACCCCGGAGCGCTTCGAGTACGCCCTGGAGGCGACGGAGGGCTCCTTCGACATCGCCCCCACGGGCACGGCGTTCACGGCTTCGCCGGTGGTGCTGGGGCGGGTGGACTGAGCGGTGACATGACGTCAAGGGCCTGATCCTCACCGGGGGTCAGGCCCTTGGCGTGTCTCCGGTGTCCGGGTCGGCTTACATCTGGCGTGGCGATCGATCAACTGGTTGGATACGAGGTCCAGTTGGGACGTAACGACCTATGGAGTCCAAGGTATGTCAACAGGTGCCCCCGACGAGCCTGACCCGGCAGCAGCCGCACCTGGGCACCGAGCCCTCGCTCTCCTGGACAAGGCACTCGACGCCCAAAGCCCGCTGGTGCGCAAGAACATAGCCCGGGCCCGCCAGCGGAACCCGCAGGCGACTCCGGCACAGGTGATCCGCAATCTGGAGCGGATGTACGTCAGCGCCCTGGCCGGGACGGGTGCCGCAGTGGGCGGAACCGCGGCCGCGCCCGGAGTCGGCACGGGAGTCGCGCTGGCACTGTCGGCGGGCGAGGCTCTCTCATCCCTCGAACTGAGCACCCTCTTCGCGCTCTCCCTCGCCGAAGTGCACGGAATTCCCCTCGACGAGATAGAGCGTCGCCGGACGATCGTGATGGGAATCCTGCTCGGCGGGAAGGGCTCCGAGACCATCACCAAGGTTGCCCAGCGCACGGGGCAGCACTGGGGACGTCAGGTCGTCGCCAAGGTGCCCGTCGAGACACTGCGCCAGGTCAACGGCATCCTGGGGAAGAACTTCGTCACCAAGTACGGGACCAAGCAGGGCATCATCGTCCTCGGCCGCGTGGCACCGTTCGGCATCGGTGCCGTGATCGGCGGCGGCGCCAACGCCGCCCTCGCCACTCTGGCCGTACGAGCCGGTCGTCGCGCATTCGGTCCGCCCCCGATGTCGTGGCCCTACCCGAGGCGGAGCACACCACCCATGCCCGAGAACTCGCGCGATTCGTCCTCGGCGCACTGAAGCTCTGAGGGAAGACGGCGCCCCCGGTCTCGACGAGCCGCCCGGCGACTTCTGGCCCGGCGCCACCGGCCATCCGTCGAGCACGGATCAGTTCCGCCCGCCCGACCTGATCCAACCCCCCGCCTCGTCCAACGCCCGACGTGCCTCCGGCGTCCACCCCGCCCCCACGAAGACGTGGAAGGCGGAGGGCCAGACGTGGAGGGTGGTGGGGGTGCCGGCGGTGTTCGCCTTGGTGGTGAAGGTCTCCGCGTCCGGGAGGAAGATGTCGTGGCCGCCCTGGTAGATCCAGATGGGTGGGAGGTCGCGCAGGGTGTCGTGGAGGGGGCTGATCAGGGAGTCGGTGACCGGGCGGGGGCCGGCCCAGTCGCGGCCGGCGGCGGCGAGGCCGTCCGGGGCGAGCATGGGGTCGTGGGGCGTCAGGCGGGCGATGCCGGGGTTGGTCATGGTGACGTCGAGCCAGGGGGAGAAGAGGATCAGGCCGGCGGGCGGGCGGAGACCCTCGTCGCGGCAGCGGATCGCCTGGCCGACGGCGAGGCCCGCGCCGCAGGAGTCGCCCGCGAGGAAGACCGGGTGGTCTCCGGCCCGCGCGAGCACCGCCCGGTACACGGTGTCGAGGAAGCGGTACGCGTCGTCGGCGGTCCAGCGGGGCGCGAGGCCGTACAGGGGGACGGTCACCGTGGCGCCGGTGCGGCGGATCAGGTCCGCGACGATGCGCCAGTGCGCGGCGACCAGCGGGCGAACGTACGCACCGCCGTGCAGGTAGATCACCTCGGTGCCCGTGGCGCCCCGCTTCGGGGTGAGGGTGATGACCTCGTGGCCGTCCACGGTCCGGCGACCGACGGTGCAGCTCCGCCGCAGGGACGCCGGGAGCGGGGCGTCGGGGCGGGGGTGGCGCAGGGCCTCGCGCAGGGTCCGCTCGGTGCGGAACACGTTCGGCCGCGCGCGCAGCAGCGTACGGGTCAGATTCATGGCCAGGGACACGGTGTACTCCTCGTCCGGCGGGCGCTCACCCCGGCAGGGGCTCGGTGAGCGCGCTGATGACATGGGGGGTCAGGTGGCGGCCGTCGTAGTCGGGGCCGCCGGTGAGTTCCTGGGCGGTGAGGCCCTCGAAGAGGGCGATCAGCAGGCGGGCCAGGTCCTCGACGGGGATGGTGGGCCTGAGACCCGCGCCGGCGAGGGCCTCGCCGAGGACCTCGGTCAGGCCCTGGTGCAGCCGGTTCTCGTGGACGGCGAGCTGCCGGGCCAGCTCGGGGTGCCGGGCGGCGTGCAGGGTGAACTCCATGGACACCAGGAACCACCGGCGCTCCTCCTCGGTGCGGCCGACCATCCGGCTCTGGATGCCGACGATGGGGTTGTCACCCGGCACCACCTGGGCGGCGGCCTCCCGCAGCTCGGCCAGCACATGGTCGGCGTGCGAGTCGTAGAGGGCGAGGAAGATCTCTTCCTTGTCGCGGTAGTTGGAGTAGAAGGCCCCGCGGGTCAGCCCGGCGCGCTCGACGATGTCGCTGATCGACGTGGAGTGGAAGCCCTTCTCCGTGAACAGCGCCCAGGCGCTCTCGGTCAGGGCGCTCCGGGTGATCGGGCGGCGCTTGGTGGGCGACTTCGGCATGGATGGACCTCTCTGCGGTACCGGCCCGCCGGACCGGGTCGGCAGACCAGGCTATGCCGTCCCGCTCCGGGCCCCGCGCTCAGTCGCGGGCACCGTACTCGTAGAAGCCGCGCCCGGTCTTCACGCCCAGGTGACCGGCGTCGACATAGCGCTGGAGCAGCTCGCGCGGTCCGGAGGGCAGGGCCGGGTTCTCGGCGGCGTAGTGGTTCTCGATGTCCAGGACCACATCCAGGCCGACCTGGTCCATCATGCGGAACGGACCGCCCTTGAGGCCGGTGTTGATCATCCACATCCTGTCGACGTCCTCCGGGGTGGACACGCCGTCGGCCACCACGGACAGCGCCTCGCGCTTGATGGCCGCCCAGATGCGGTTGAAGATGAAACCGGTGCTCTCGCGGTGCGCCTCGAAGGGGAAGACGCCGTAGCGGGGCAGCACCTCCAGCAGCAGGTCCAGGACGGCCCGGCCGGTGTGGCCGCTGGACATCAGGTCGACCGCCGCCTGCGCCGGCGGCATGTAGAAGTGCATGTTGACCACCCGCTCGGGGGTGGTGACGCCGTCGATGAATCGGCTGGTCGGGTACGACGAGGAGTTGCTGGCCAGGATGGCGTCCGGCTCGGCGAGCCGGTCGAGGTCGGCGAAGACCTGCCGCTTGAGCTCCAGCCGCTCCGGGACGGCCTCGACGACCAGCCACGCGCCGGCGAGCGCTTCGGCCAGGTCGGTGGTGGCGGTCACGGAACCGGGCGTGCCTCCCTCGACGCGGGCCGCGACCTCCGACACTTGCTGCTCGACGTAGGCGCACGCCTGCTTCCCGGCCTCGGCGGAGGGGTCGTAGATCCGTACCTCGCCGCCGCGGGTGGCGAACATCAGGGCGATACGGCGGCCGAGCGTGCCGGCGCCGAGGACGGCGACGGGGCGGGAGTCGAGGCCGGTGGGGAGGGTGAAGGTCATGGCGGTACTTCCTGTCGTGCGGGGGGTGCGGGCCGCCGGCTTGCGACGACGAGCCATCGGATTCACTATGTATCCGATACACCGTGTATGCAAACGGAGGCAGTCCCGCCCGCCGTTCGAGGAGAAGAGGCACCATGCGCGCCGAAGAGGTCCGCCGCCACATCAGCACCCCGCTGACCACCCCCGTGTACCCGCCGCGGGCCACCCGGTTCACCGACCGCGAGTACCTCAACGTCGTCTACCGCACCGACCCCGAGGCCCTGCGCGCCGTCGTCCCGGAGCCGCTGGAGATCGACGAGCCGCTGGTCCGCTTCGAGATCATGAAGATGGGCGACGTCGAGGGCTACGGCCCCTACCTGGAGTGCGGCCAGGTGATCCCGGTGCGCCACGGCGCCGAGCACGGCGAGTACCTGCACGCCATGCACCTGGACAACTTCGCCGCCACCGCGGCCGGCCGCGAGCTGAGCGCGTACCCGAAGACCGTCGGCAGCCCCGCGCTGTTCCCCGACAACGGCGCCCTGGTCGGCACCCTCGACTACGGCACCCAGCGCGTCGCCACCGCGTCCATGGCCTACAAGTGGGAGCCCATGGACCTGGACGAGGCCCGCGCGCAGATCACCGTGCCCACCTACGGTGTGAAGATCATCCCGGACATGGTCTGCGTGCTGGCCCGCGCCGAGATCACCGACGTCACCGTCAAGGGTGCCTGGCGCGGGCCCGCCCGCCTGGAGCTGTTCGCCCATGTGATGGCGCCGCTCGCCGACCTGCCCGTACGCGAGGTCGTGTCGGCCAGTCACATCCTGACCGACCTCACGCTCGCGCCCGCCGTCCCGGTGCACGACTACCTGGCGGGCTGAAGGCCGTCCGCCGGCTCTTACCGCGCCAGGAGCCGGCGGAGCCAGTCCACCTGGGTCACCCGGGCCGACCGGGACAGCGTCGCGCCGGGCGCGAGGCCGGGGAAGCTGTGGAAGCCGCCGGGCCAGACGTGGAGTTCGGCGTCGCCGCCGGACTGCCAGATGCGGGAGGCGAAGGCGACGACCTCGTCGCGCAGGGTGTCCGCGGAGCCGACGTCCATGAAGGTCGGCGGGAGGCCGGTGAGGTCCTCGGCGCGGGCGGGGGCGGCGTAGGGCGAGACGTCGGGGCCGCCGCGGCGCTCGCCGAGCAGGGCCGTCCAGCCCGTCTCGTTGAACGTACGGTCGAACACGCCGAGGCCCGCCATCTGGTGGGTGGAAGGCGTGTCGTTGCGGTCGTCGAGCATCGCGCACAGCAGCATCTGCCCGGCCGGGCGCGGGCCCTCGCGGTCCCGCAGGAGGAGGCCCAGCGCGGCCGTCAGGGCGCCGCCGGCACTCGTACCCGCCGTGACGATCCGCTCGGGGTCGCCGCCCAGCTCCCCGGCGTGCGCCACCGTCCACAGCAGGCCCGCGTACACGTCCTCGACCGGCGCGGGGTGCGGGTGCTCCGGGGCCAGCCGGTACTCCACCGACACCACGACCGCGCCCAGCTCCTTCGCCCAGGCCAGGGGGAGTTCCACGCCGATCCGGTTGTTGCCGACGACCATGCCGCCGCCGTGGGTGTAGTAGAGGACGGGGCGGGGGCCGGGCTCCGGGGCGGTAGGCCGGCAGATCAGCAGCGAGATGTCGGGGGCGCCCTCGGGGCCCGGAACCGTACGCTCCTCCGTCTCGAAGGCGCCGTCCATGGTGAGTTCGGCGTCGGTCATGCCCCGCATGGCCGGGCTCTGCCGGGCCGGGACGATCTGATCGGGGGTCAGGCCGGGCGGCACGACCTGGTTGATCGCCCGCAGCGCGACGGCGAGTTCGGGGTCGAAGGGGGGCGGTACGGGGGCCATGGTGCTCCTTGTTCGTCCTGTCGGGGCCGGGGTGATGGGTCGGGTCATCGTGCCTCGTCGAGCGCCGTCATCAGGGCAAGCTGGGCGCGGTCGCGGCGGGCGGCCAGTTCGGCGACCGGCTCGGCGCCGAAGGCGTCCTCGGCCTGGCGGGCGAGCAGGGCCACGGTGGGCTCGTCGAGGGCGGGCTGTCCGAGGGCGGGCCAGCCGGCCTCCATCGCCGTACCCAGGTGGGTGAGGAAGTGCGGCAGCCCGCCGGGGCCGCCACCGAGGTGGAAGGTGCGGAACGGGCCCGCGACGGCCCAGCGCATGCCGATCGAGTCGGTGACGACCGCGTCCAGCTCCGCCTCGGTCACCACGCCCTCCGCGACCAGGTGCACCGCCTCGCGGAAGAGCGCGGACTGCAGGCGGTTGGCGACGAAGCCGGGGATCTCCTTGCGCAGGACCTGCGGCTTCTTGCCGAGGGCGGTGTAGAGGGCGCGGGCCCGCTCCACGGTCTCGGGCGAAGTCCGCTCGCCGGGCACGATCTCGACCAGCGGCACCAGGTGCGGCGGGTTGAACGGGTGCCCCACGACGAGGCGTTCGGGCTGCTCCAGCGCCTCGGCGATGGCGGTCGCGGGCACACCCGAGGTGGAGGTGGCGAACAGGGCGTGCGCGGGCGCGGCCTGCTCGACGGTGCGCCAGATCTCCCGCTTCACCTCCAGCCGTTCGGGGCCGTTCTCCTGCACGAGGTCGGCGTCCGCGACGGCGGTGGCGAGGTCGCTCTCGAAACGCAGCCGGTCGGTCAGCCCGTCGGTGGGCAGGCCGAGCGCGGCCAGGGTCGGGGCGATCTCCTCGACGCCGGCCCGCACCTGCTGCTCCGCCTCGGGGCGCGGGTCGGTGACGGTGACGTGCAGACCGTGGGCGAGGAAGAGCGCGGTCCACGAGATGCCGATGACGCCGGCGCCGATGACGGTGGCGTTGCGGGTGCCTGCGAGGGTGTCGGACATGGGGGAATGCCTTTCGTGCGCGGGGGGGGATGCCCTCCAGTACACGCCGACCGCGAAAAACCGTCCAATATCAATCGGGTGGCATCCCATATTCTCGGAGATATGGATGTGTCCAGCCGGTTGCTCGAACAATTCCTCGTCGTGGCCGAGGAGCGGCACTTCGGGCGGGCGGCCGAACGCCTCTCGATGCGCCAGCCGCCGCTCAGCCAGGCCATCCAGCGGCTGGAGCGCCGCGTGGGCGTACGGCTCTTCGACCGCGGGCCCGGCGGTGTGCGTCTCACCCCGGCCGGGGAGGTCCTCGCGGCCGACGCGGCCCGGCTGCTCGCCGCCGAGACGGCGGCCCTGGACCGGGCGCGCCGCGTGGGACACGGCCTGGAGGGCGACCTCCGCCTCGGGTACGTCAGCCTGCTGAGCCTGCACTACCTGCCCGGCCTGCTGAACGCGGCGGCCCGGGAGCTGCCCGGACTGCGCATCCGGCTGCACCAGGACTCGTCCGCCGTGGTGGCCGAGATGGTCCGGGCGGGCTCGCTCGACCTGGGCTTCGTCCGGGACGCCGGCGTCGTCCCGGCGGAACTGGTGACCGGCGTGTTCGCCCGCGAACGCGTCATGGCCGCCCTTCCCTCCGGCCACCCCCTCGCCACCGCCGACGCCCTGGACCTGGCCGACCTGCGCGACGAAGCGTTCGTGCTGCCGACCGAGAGCGCGCTGCCGACCCTGCGGTCCCAGATCCACCTCGTCTGCGAGGCGGCCGGATTCACCCCGGCCGTCCGCGCCTCCGCCGACGACCTCACCGGCCTGCTCAGCTACGTCGCCGCGGGCCTCTGCGTCAGCCTCCTCACAGAAGCCCTCCTCGACCTCCCGGTCCCCGGCATCACCTACGTCCCCCTGCGCGGAGCGGCCGGCCGCCTGGAGAGCACCGTCACCTACACCCACCGCCCGGACCCGGACCCGGCCGTACGCCGGGTACTGGAGCTGGCCGTGGGGTCGTCCGGGGGTGGCTGAGGCGGGCGGAAGATCCGCCGGGGGCGCCGGAACGTATCGCCTGATCAGGGGACTTCTTCGTTCGGGTGAACGGGATCGGTGGACCTCCGCCGGTCGTGTTCGTCATGCTGGGATCGGTGACGCACTGATTGGAGACCGCCATGAGCGCACTCACCGTGAGCCAGGACCCCGACCGCACCTGGGACGACCTCGTCCGGTTCTGGGACGAGTCGGACTGGCCCGAGGGCAGCAGGGTGGAGATCATCGAGGGGATCGTCATCGTGTCGCCCGCTCCCGCGTACCGCCACAACGTGATGGCGGCGCGCATCCAGCGTCGCCTGTACTCCGTGATCCCCGAGGACTGGGAGATCTTCCAGACACTGTCCATCGCCGTGCCCTCCCGCCTGGGCATGTTCATCCCCGATCTGGTCGTCGCGCCGCTACAGCCGTCCGAGGCGGAGTCGCACATCCCGGCAGCCCTCGCCGAACTCGTCGTCGAGGTGACCTCGCCGTCCAACGCTCGGCACGACCGGATCAGCAAGCCGGCCGCGTACGCCACGGCGGGCATCCCGCTCTATCTGCTCGTGGACCCATGGGCCCCCGGTGGCCCCACCGTCACGCTCTACGGTGAGCCGAAGGACGACGTCTACCGGGTGCTCAGCGCGGTGAAGTTCGGCGACACCATCCATCTGCCCAAGCCGTTCGACGTGGCGATCGACACCAGCGAGTTCCCCGTGGACTGATCGCCCTGCGATGAGTTGTGGGAGTCCGCCCGGTCTACCCCACGTGGACCCCAGGACCGACCCCGTGCTCGTGCTGCGTGGCCCCGTCACCCGGGATGAGGTGGCGGGGCTGTCCGATGTCGTGCGGGGGCTGATGACCAGCAGCGGGGTTGTCGTGTGCGACGTGGCCGGGCTCGGGCCGCCGGGGCTCGCGCATGTCGAACTGCTCGCCCGGCTGGAGCTGGCCGCCCGCCGGGGAGGCGGGCGGATATCGCTGCGCGGAGCGGAGCCCGCGCTACGCGCTCTGCTCGGGCTTGTCGGACTCCGGCTCCAGGTGGAGGGGGAGGTCGAAGAGGGGGAACCAGCGGGGGGTGTCGAGGAAGCAGTGGAAACCGGTGATGCGGCCTCCTGAGATCTCCAGGATCTGGACCGCCCAGGGGGAGAAGCCGCCCTTCTCCGGGTCCGGCTTGTAGTGGGCGAAGCCCGGCAGGCCGTTGACCTCGACCGGGACGAGGCGGGAGCCCGCGCAGGAGGCGCCGATGGTGGACATGAAGCCGGTGATGTCGGCGGGGCCGAGCAGCCACAGGTCGAACGGCGGCATCGTCATCACCGCGTCCTCGTGGAGCAGGGCGGTCAGCGCCGTCATGTCGTACCCCTCGAACGCCTTCACATAGCGCTCCAGGAGCTGTTTCTGCTCCTCGTCCAGCGGGTCGGAGACCGCCGCGTCGGCGCCGGTGTCGGCGCGCTCGGCGAGGGTGGCGCGGGCCCGCTGGAGGGCGCTGTTGACCGAGGCGACCGTGGTGCCCAGCAGCTCTGCCACCTCACTGGCCCGCCAGGCCAGCACCTCGCGCAGGATCAGCACCGCCCGCTGCTTGGGCGGCAACTGCTGGAGCGCCGCCATGAACGCCAGCCGGATCGACTCGCGGGCCACCGCCGCCTCCGCCGGGTCGGTCACCGCGGGCAGGACCCGCGCGTCCGGCACCGGCTCCAGCCAGGTGTGGTCCGGGCGCGGGGAGAGCGCGGCCTGCGCCAGCGGGGTCGGCGCGGTGAGGTCCATCGGGCGGGCCCGCTTGTTGCCCGCGGCCAGCATGTCCAGGCAGACGTTGGTGGCGATCCGGTACAGCCAGGACCGCAGGCTGGACCGGCCCTCGAACTTGTCGTAGCTCCGCCAGGCCCGCACCAGCGTGTCCTGCACCGCGTCCTCGGCCTCGAAGGACGAGCCGAGCATCCGGTAGCAGTACCCGGTCAGTTCGGTCCGGTGCTTCTCCATCGCGGCATCGAGGTCCGCCGTCGCCGTGCCGTTGCTCATCGTCCACCCACCCCTGTGGCCGTCCCGTACGCGCGCCGTCGCGCCCCAGTACTCCGGAAGCTACCGCAGCCCACTGACAATGGCCCCCGGAGTTGGAGAACCCGCAGATCGGGCGGGCGCGCGCACCGGGTCAGTGCGCCGGTACGGCCTCCCGGCGCGCTGCGGTACGGGCCGCCAGGGTGCCCAGCGCGGTGAGGGCGACGACCCCCGCGACCGCGAGCAGACCGACGCCGACCGTGGCCGTCCAGCCGCCGGAGTGGAAGGCGAGCGCGCCGACGGTGCTGCCCGCGCTGGAGCCGATGTAGTACGACGACTGATACAGGGCGGTCGCCTGGGCGCGGCCGTGGGTGGCCGTCCTGCCGACCGCCGAGGAGGCGACCGCGTGGCCCGCGAAGAACCCGGCCGTGATCAGCACCAGGCCCAGCAGGACCAGCGGCAGGGACGGCACCAGCGACAGCAGCAGGCCCGCGGCCGTCGTACCGCCCGCCGTGTACAGCGCGCCGCGGCGGCCGAGGCGGCCCACCAGCCGGCCCGCCGACGACGCGGAGACCGTGCCGACCAGGTACACCAGGAAGATCGAGCCGATGATGCCCTGCGGCAGGGAGAACGGCGCCTCGGTCAGCCGGTAGCCGATCACCGTGTACACCCCGCCGAACACCGTCATGAACAGCGCGCCGATCGCGTACAGGCGGCGCAGCAGCGGTGAGGAGAGGTGGTCGCGGACCGCGCGGGCCAGCACACGGGGGCGCAGCGAGCCGGCCTCGAAGTGCTTCGGCGCGGGCAGCAGCAGCCGGAACGCCACCGCGCAGCCCACCGCGACCACGCCGATCACGCCGACGGCGACCCGCCAGCCCCACTCCTGCGCGACCCAGCCGGTGATGACCCGGCCGCTCATGCCGCCCACGCTGTTGCCCGCGACGAACAGACCGATCGCCGTGACCAGCGCCTTCGGCCGGACCTCCTCGGCCAGGTACGCCGTCGCGGAGGCGGGCAGTCCGGCCAGCGCGGCGCCCTGCACGGCCCGCAGCGCGACCAGCGCGCCGATGGACGGCGCGAACGGCACCAGCAGGCCGACGGCCACCGCGACCATCAGGGACACCGTCATCACGGTCCGGCGGCCGAACCGCTCCGACAGCGCGCTCATCGGCAGCACGAACAGCGCCAGCCCGCCGGTCGCCGCCGCCACGGTCCAGCTCGCCTCGCCGGCCGCCACTCCGTAGTCGTCGGAGATCAGCGGCAGCAGGGCCTGGGTGGAGTACAGCAGCGCGAAGGTCGCCACGCCCGCGAGGAAGAGGGCGAAGCTCATCCGGCGGTAACCGGGCCCGCCGGGCGTCAGCCGCGAGTCGGCCGGGGCCGGAACAGCGGGGGTCTCGAAGGTGGGGACGGGCGTGCGGGCGTCCACGCTGATGGACGCCCCGGTACTGGCGGGAGACATGCCTCGAACCTAAGGACGCGTCCACTCATCCGTCCAATGCATGGAATCGCCATAATCGTTCCCATGGAGCATCAGCAGAGGTCACGACCGCGGCTGTCACCGTCCGGTGACACAGAAGACATGGCGCTGCTGCTCGCGCCCCGCCTCGCCTACTTCGCCGGGGTGGCCCGCACCGAGCACGTCACCCGCGCCGCGCAGGAGATGAACGTCCCGCAGTCCACCCTCTCCCGTGCGATGGTCCGCCTCGAACAGGACCTCGGGGTGGACCTGTTCGCCCGGCACGGCCGCACCGTCTCCCTCACTCCGGCCGGCCGTACCTTCCTCGGCTCGGTGGAGCGGGCCCTCGCCGAGGTCGAGCGGGCCGCCGAGGAGGTCCGCGCGGACGCCGACCCCGCCACCGGGAAGGTCGCCTTCGGCTTCCTGCACACCATGGGCCCCGAGACCGTACCCGGCCTGCTGCACGCCTTCCGCGCCGACCATCCGCGGGTCCGCTTCAGCCTGGTGCAGAACTACGGCGAGGCCATGCTGGGGCGGCTCCGGGCGGGCGAACTGGACCTCTGTCTCACCTCGCCGGTGCCGGACGCGCCCGACCTGGTCGCCCGGCGGCTGGACGAGCAGAAGCTCCGCCTGGTCGTCCCGGCCGACCACCGGCTGGCCGGCCGCCGCCGCATCCGGCTCGCCGAGGCGGCCGACGAGACCTTCGTGACCCTGGAACCCGGCTACGGGCTGCGCCGCATCACCGACGACCTGTGCCGTGAGGCCGGGTTCCGGCCGAGGGTCGCCTTCGAGGGCGAGGAGACGGAGACCCTGCGCGGGCTGGTGGCCGCCGGGCTCGGGGTCGCCCTGCTGCCGCCGCCCACCGTGCCCCGGCCGGGCGTGGTGGAGCTGACGGTGACCGCGCCGAGGGCGGTCCGCGAGATCGGCGTCGCCTGGCTGGCCGACCGCCCGGACACCCCGCCGGTGGCCGCCTTCAAGAAGTTCCTGCTCTCCAGGCGGGGCAGCCTGCTCCCGTCCTGAACCGCTGCTGACCCGCCTACTTCCGCAGCGACTTCCCGAACCCCGACGCCAGCGGCATCCGCAGCCCTATCGGCGGCGGCGCCGCGAGCGCGTCCTCCACCGGGCGGGACAGCGGGCTGCCGAACAGGGCGCCCAGGGCGAAGTCCACGGTCAGCGCGAGCACTTCGTCCCGGTGCTGGTGCAGCCCGTGCCCGTCGGAGTGCACCTCGAACCGGCACACCTCCCGGTTCACCTTCTTCGCGCGGGCCGCCAGCCGGAACGACAGCTCCGGATCGCACCGTTCGTCGTTCGTGCCGTGCGCGATCAGCACCCGGCGCCCCACCAACTGCTTGACCGGCTCCTCGGCGTCCGCGCCCTCCCCGGGCAGCCAGGGCGCGATGGCCACCACGGAGTTGACCGCCTCGTGCCCCCCGGCGCCCAGCGCGGCCCGGCCGCCCATGTCCAGCCCGACCAGGCACACCGGCACGTCCCCGTACCGCCGCACCACCTCGTCCGCGGCCCAGCCGGCGTCCGCCGCTAGGTGGGCCTCGGTGCCGTTCCAGCCGCGGTAGCGGTAGTGGACCGGGTGGACGGCGAGCCCTTCCTCCCGGCCGGCGCGGGCCAGGCTGCGGGCCAGCGCGCGGACGAAGGTGCCGGGCAGGAGCGGGGAGGGACGGCGGGTGGAGACCTCGTCCCCGCCGGGGAGCAGCAGCACCGCTCCGCTGACCGCGCCCGGCACGGGGCCGACCGCCTTTCCCAGCCTGGCCGTCCGGACCGGCGTCGTCGCTTGCTGTCCCATGGCAGAACACTGTCAGAAGGCGCGGTGTACGAAACCCTTCCCGGCGGTCACCATTGCGTATCGACGCGCACGGGGTACGGATCGCGCCACTGTGTGAACGGCCGGAATACGAGCATCCTGTCGAGGAGTTCGGCCCTGTGCTCGATCTCCGGCGCCGGTTCTGAAGTCAATGCGATGAAATCAAGGTTCATTCCTTTCGATGAACGGTCCACGCGGGGCCGGGACTTCACCCACCCCGGATGTGAAGGGGCGCCGCCCGAACGGCCGTTCCCGCACGCCGCTGTCACCAGCGCGAATACGGAAAGAGAATGGCTGTATGACTAATGGCGCGGCTGGAGAATACGTACAGGCATTCACCGTCCGTCCGCATTTCGGTGATTGCGGTGGGCGGTCCGTGATGTTTACGGTCATGGACCGCTCGGATCATCCGTGATCCATGTCTCCGCATTCAAGGACGCATTCACCATGAAGCAGTCTGCTGCCAAGACCCTCGGTGTCGCCGCCCTCGGTGCCGCTTTCGCCGCCGCCGGTGCGGGCGCGGCCGACGCGGCCCCGCTCGCCCCGGACGCCCTCCCCCTCGTGGGTTCCGTCGCCCACACGCTGCCGGCCGCGAACGTCACCCAGGCGCTGCCCGGTGCCGCCGAGGCCGTCTCCCAGGGGCAGGGTGTGATCGGCGGCGGGCTGAACACCGCGCGCCCCGCCGTGCAGAAGGTGCTGGCCAACGGGCCGACCGCGCCCGTCGCCGGACTGCTCGGCGGCCTGCCGGTGCAGGGGCTGCCCACCCACGGCCTGGGCCTCAACGGCATCCCGCTCGGCTGACCCCTCGCCCCGCGCGGCGCTCCCCACGCGCGAGGCCCCACACACGACGCCGCCGAGGCCGTCCGGTGCTCTCCGGGACGACCTCGGCGGCGTTTCGCGTACGCGGGAAGTACGCGGAATCCGGCCGGGTGGCGCGCGCTCACCAGGCGGTGGTGCGGGCCTTGTCCTCGGAGGGCAGCAGTATCCACAGGGCTATGTAGAGCAGGAACTGCGGGCCGGGGAGCAGGCAGGACACCAGGAAGATCACCCGCATCGTCCCCGCCGACATACCGAAACGCCGGGCCAGCGCGGCGCACACGCCGCCGATCATGCGGCCGTTGGTGGGGCGGGCAAGGGCGGTCATGGCGGGCTCCTCCGTCGTCGTCGGCCCGCGACCGGGCCGGCTGCCGGGGCGGGCCGAGTGCCACGCCCCCGTCTGTCGTCGTATGCCCAACGGTACGGAGACGAAGCGGGAGAAGCATCACTCTAAGGGGCGATACCGACCCTGGGAATCGTCGGGGTCCGCCCCTGAGAAAGCTCCCCGCGCACGCTCACCGCGTCACCGGCCGGACCAGCGAAGCCGGCCCCGCCGATCCGGTCCGCCCAGCGCGCCTCCCCGGCCGGGTACCCGGCGCAACCCCCGGCCACGCCCCCGGAGATGCCCCCGGAGATGCCCCCTGAGATGCCCTCGGGGACGCCCCCGAGTCCGCCGCGCCCGCCCCGCTGCCCGTACTCCTCCTCCGGCGCCTCGCCCCGGCCCAGCCGCCTCCGCAGCCAGGCCCGCCCCGCCGGGACCACCGCCAGATGGGCCAGCAGCACACCCGCGGTGTTGAGCAGCAGCACGTCCACGTCCACCACCCGCCCCGGCACCCCCGTCTGCAACAGGGCGATGCCCAGGGAGATGAGGGCACCGGCGGCAGCCGTACGGAACAGGGAGGCGAGAGGAGACGCGCTGAGCCGGCCGTCCGCCATCGGCAGCAGGACGCCCAGTGGGGCCAGCAGGGCCAGGCCCTCGCCGATGCGGAGGCCCGCCTCCGGCCAGCCCAGTGCCAGGTCGGCGTGGAGCCCGGCCAGTGGGCGGAGGTTCGCGGGGCGCACCCAGGGCACGTCCAGGGGCCGCAGCGTCAGCCAGGCGACGAGCGCGAGATGCGCGACGAGGAGGATTGCCCCGGTCACTCGGATGCGGTTCGCGGCGCTGCCGCCGATGGAGCCTTGACGCTGCACGTCCCCCAAGACGCCGCGCCGCGCTCGATCGGTTCCGCTTCGGCTCCCCGCGCCCCGGTGAGGCGTGCGCCACACGCACCGGGCAGGGGCCCGCCTCAGTTCAACGCGACGGCCCCGGACGGGGGTCGGACCCGGCTTGGATGGTCGCGCACGTCCTCCGTGCACTCGTACCGGCGCGGCGCGGCCGGGGCCGGACCCGCCAGGATCACCGAGCCGTCGCCCTCCGCCGCGGCCGAGTCGGAGAAGGTGCACACCACCTGGGCGAGCGCGGGGGAGCCCAGCCGGTCCGGGGCGGTGCTCAGCCGCAGCGCCTCCTCCGGCGCCTCGCGCCCCGGACCGGCGACGGTGATGCCTCCCGGCACCCGTGTCTGGTAGCCCGCGGCACGCTCCCCGGCGGACGGCGCCGAGGCGAGCAGGTCCAGCAGGCCCTGCGCGACCATGACCCGGCGCCGCGCGTCCGGCGTGCCCTCCGGCACCCGCACCGTGCGGTCCACGGTCACCAGCGAGGCCCCGCACAGCAGGAACACCTGCACCGGCACCCCCTCCGGCGACTCGGTGGCCCGCCCGGACCCGGCCGGCGAACACGGCACCCGCGAGGGCGCCCCGCCGAAGTCGGTCGGCACCTCCGTCGGCCGGATGCCGCACCCGGCGAGCAGCGCGCCCAGCAGGGGCAGCGCCAGCAGCCCTCGTACCGCCCGCCCGCTCACGTGGTCGCTCCCTGGTCGCCCTCAACCGACGGGTCCTTCTCGTCCTCCTCGGTCAGGCGGGAGGCGTCGCGCGGCAGCCGGAGCGTGAACACAGCGCCGCCGTCAGGGGAGTTGGCGGCCGTGATCTCGCCGCCGTGGATATGGGCGTTCTCCAGCGCGATGGAGAGGCCGAGGCCGCTGCCCTCCGAACGCGGCCGGGAGGCGCTGGCCTTGTAGAAGCGGTCGAAGACGTGCGGCAGCACCTCCTCGGGGATGCCGGGACCGTGGTCGCGCACCGCGATCAGCAGGTCGTCGCCGTCGATGCGGACCGAGACCCGCACCGGGGAGCCGCCGTGCTTGAGGGCGTTGCCGATCAGGTTGGCGAGGATGACGTCCAGGCGGCGCGGGTCGAGCCGGGAGTGGATGCCGCGCTCGGCGTCCAGCTCGACCGCGTCCAGCCAGGCCCGGGCGTCGATGCAGGCGGTGATCTGGTCCGCGAGGTCGACGTCGTCCAGGACCAGCCGGGCGGTGCCCGCGTCGAAGCGGGTGACCTCCATCAGGTTCTCGACCAGGTCGTTCAGCCGCTTGGTCTCGCTGACCACCAGACGCACCGCGGGCTCGATCATCGGGTCGATGCCGCCGCCCTCGAACTCCAGCTCGTCCTCCAGCACTTCCGTCACCGCGGTGATGGCGGTCAGCGGGGTGCGCAGCTCGTGCGACATGTCGGCGACGAAGCGGCGGGAGGACTCGTCGCGGGCGGCCATGTCCGCGACCCGCTTCTCCAGCGCCTCGGCCGCCTTGTTGAACGTCCTTGACAGGTCGGCAAGTTCGTCCGTGCCGGTAACCCGCAGCCGGGTGTCGAGCCGGCCCTCGCCGAGCCTGCGCGCGGCGACTCCCAGCCGGTGCACGGGTTTCAGCACCGTCGTCGCGGCGGCCTGCGCGAGCAGCGCCGAGCCGATCAGGGCGAGACCGGTGGCGATCCCCAGCGACCAGGCAAGGGAGTTGAGGTCCTTGGCCTCCGGCTCCAGCGACTTCGCCATGTAGCCGGTCGAACCGCCGTCGACCACCTTGGTCCCGGCCACCAGGAAGGGCGTGCCGCGCTCGGTGACCCGCTGCCAGTACAGATGGTACGGCGACTTGTTGGAGCCGGAGGTCTTCTGCCGCTTGTTCACCGCCTTGCGCAGCGAGGGGGGAACGTCCTTCAGCGAGAAGCCGCTCAGGCCGCCCGAACCGCCGTACACCGTGCGGCCGTCCGGGTCCTGGGCGACCAGCAGCACGCTGAAGCGCTGGCTGCTGCCCGCCATCTGCCCGGCGGCATGCTGGAGTTCGTCCTGCGTGGGACGCGCGGGCAGCGCGCCCACCCGGTTCTGCATCTCCTGCCGGAAGTCGCGCAGCACCGCGTCCTGGGCGCGGGTGAGCACCGCCTCCCGGTTGAGCCAGTACGCGATGCCCGACGCGGACACCGCTGCCGTCAGCGCGACCAGCCCGAAGACCAGCACCAGCCGCAGCCGCAGGCTGGTGAACCGCAGTCCGGCCAGCTTCCTCCCCCGTTCGGCCGTCCAGCGGCCGAATCCCCCGCGCTCGCTCACTGAGGGGCGTCCAGGCGGTAGCCGACACCACGGACCGTACGGATCAGGGTCGGGGAGGACGGCACGTCCTCGACCTTCGCCCGCAGTCGCTGCACGCACGCGTCCACCAGGCGCGAGTCGCCCAGGTAGTCGTGCTCCCACACCAGCCGCAGCAACTGCTGCCGGGACAGCGCCTGGCCCGGCCGGCGGCTCAGCTCCAGCAGCAGCCGCAGCTCGGTCGGGGTGAGCTGGAGGTCCTCGCCGTTCTTGGTCACGGTCATCGCGGAACGGTCGATGACGACGCTGCCGAAGGTCGCCGAGTCGCTGGACTCGCGCTCCCCGCGCCGCAGCACGGCCCGGATACGGGCGTCCAGCACACGGCCCTGCACCGGCTTCACCACGTAGTCGTCGGCGCCGGACTCCAGCCCGACCACCACGTCGATGTCGTCGTTCCGCGCCGTCAGCAGGATGATCGGCAACTGGTCGGTGCGCCGGATACGGCGGCACACCTCGAATCCGTCGATGCCGGGCAGCATCACGTCCAGCACGATCAGGTCGGGGCGCTGCTCACGCAGCAGCTTCAGGCCGTCCTCGCCGCTCGCGGCGGTGGCGACCCGGTGCCCCTGGCGCGTCAGGGACAGCTCAAGGGCCGTACGGATGGCGTCGTCGTCCTCGATCAGCAACAGGGAAGGCACGGGCTCATTCTGGCCCATGCACCGCCCGTCGTACGACCCGTGCCGCCCCGGGTTCTTGCATGGCGGACGCGAGCCGGGCACCGCGTACCAAACCGGGCCCTTGCCACCTCCCGGCCGCGCGGACCCGGTACGACCCGCCCGCTCCGGCCCCTGTGACAGGTCTGTGACAGTCGGCGGACACGGCCATGAAGGACGATCGGCAAGCTTTTCGGCAGGCGGGAGAGCACCACCGGCCACGCCGAGCACCGGAAGTCCACGACGGGGAGCGCGAGATGAACACGCCACACGGCATGAGCACCAGCGCAGTGGTCACGCGTCTGCACGACGCGCACCGGGGCGCTGTGGACTCCGGGAATTCCGGGAAGTCCGGTGCCGGGACCACGCTGTCGCCTCGCGGCCGCGAGTCCCAGGGAGTACGGGGGTGCGCCCGCGGCACCGGGCGTCAGCACACCGGCTGCATGGCGGTGGTCGACGCCCGCACGGGGGAGGGGCACGGGGGAAGCGCGTACGGGGAGGAACCGGGGGAGCGTCGCTCGCTGACGGAGGCGGAGTTCACCGCCTACGTCCAGGAGCGCCGCGCCTCCCTGTACGCGACCGCCTATCACCTGACCGGCGACCGCTTCGAGGCCGAGGACCTGCTGCAGAGCGCGCTGTTCTCGACCTACCGGGCGTGGGAGCGGATCAGCGACAAGGCCGCGGTCGGCGGGTACCTCCGCCGCACCATGACCAACCTGCACATCAGCGCGTGGCGCCGCCGCAAGCTGAACGAGTACCCGACCGAGGAACTGCCGGAGACGCCCGCCGGTACGGACGCGATGCGCGGCACCGAGCTGCGCGCCGTCCTGTGGCAGGCGCTCGCCCGGCTGCCCGAGCCGCAGCGCACCATGCTGGTGCTGCGGTACTACGAGGGCCGTACCGACCCGGAGATCGCCGACATACTCGGCATCAGCGTCGGCACGGTGAAGTCCAGCATCTGGCGCTCGCTGCGGCGCCTGCGCGAGGACGAGGTCCTGAGCTTCGGCCGGGACCACGAGGACGCCTTCGGCGAGCTGGTGGCCTGAAGGACGGGTCCGTCGGGGGACGGACCCACGGGGGAACGGGGGGAACGAGCCGTCAGGGCTCGGCCCGAGGGGAAACGGGGAATCGCGGGGGCCCACCGGGGGGAGGGTCCGCGCGAGAACCCGTAAGGGGAAACACGGGGGAAAACGGGGGAACACCCGGAAGCGGGGCTGGACGGCTGGGGGGCCGTACAGTCCCGCTTCTTCACGTCCGAGCCCGGTTACGCCGCCGTCTGCTGCCGTGTCTGCCGGCCCGCCGCGGCCGCCGCCATCCGGCTCAGCGCCTCGTCCCGGCCGCAGGCGTGGGCACCCAGGGCCACCTGGCGGGACACGATCGAGCGTTCCGCGCGCAGCAGCCGCCAGCCCCGGCGCAGCAGGAACGGCACCGACTTGCGCCCCTCCTTCAGATCGCGCAGGAAGCGGCGCCGGAAGGTGGTGACCGGACCCCGGGTCAGACACAGCGCGTCCGCCAGCACGCCCAGTTCACGGCAGCGCTCGACGATCTCCGCCGCGAAGATGCCCTCGGCGATGAACAGCGGGGTACGGCCGATGCTCAGCGTGTCCTCGCCGGTACGGGCGCTCAGCGAGATGTCGTACACCGGCACCGGGGTCACGCCGGACGCGCACAGGCGGGCGATCGCCGCCAGGGCCACGTCGGCGTCCCAGGACTCGGGATGGTCCCAGTCGATGTCCGAGCTTCCGTCCACCAGGGGCAGGGTGGGGTCGTCGCCCTCCTTGTAGAAGTCGTCGAGGCGCAGCACGGGCAGCCCGGAGAGGGCGGCGACGAGTGACTTGCCCGAACCGGAGGGGCCGCACAACAGCACCACACGGGCGGGGGACGGGGGATGGATGCTCACGGAACACCAGTTTGACGCATGGTGGCCGTCCTGCCGACCCCGCGGGTCCGCATTGGAGCGCGCGTCACATCTCAACTACCCTACGTGTCGACCGTATTACCCTGCGCACCAGAAGGCGGCACCACCGATGGCCCGACATTCCGCACCCCGGTCTCCCCGCCGGCCCGCCGCACGGCGCGCCCTGATCGCCCTCGCGTCGGCCGGAGCCGCCCTGGCGGCGGGCGCGAGCGCGGCCCACGCCGAGACGGCCGCGCCGCTGGTGGACGTGCCGCCGCTGCGCTCCGCCGACATCGGCGACATCAACCCGCAGTCCGGGGTGAACGCGCTGACCACGTCGGTCGGTTACGCCACCGGCACCATCGCCGGCCTCAAGCCCAACCCGCTGGCCGGCACCGGCACCGACCCACTGAACAACGGCATCGGCACCACGATCGCCGACTTCAAGCCGCTCAACACCCTGGCGCTGACCGCCCCGATCGCCCAGGCCCCGTCCTTCGGCGCGGTCCCGGTCGTCGGCCAGACGCTGGAGCTGCTCACCCCCAAGGGCTGACCAGCGAAAAGCCGCGCCGCCCCTCAGAAGGTGAAGGGACGGCGCGGCTTCCGTGTGCTGCTCAGTACGACGAGCCCGACGCGCCCAGCGCACCCGTGGGGTGCCAGACCGTCTTGGTCTCCAGGAACGCCGTCAGGCGGTCGATGCCGGGAGTCACGGTGTAGTCCACAGGCTGTGGACGAAGGACGCGCTTGAGGTTGTCCGCCGCCGCGATCTCCAGCTCCTTGGCCAGTTCGGCGTCCGCGCCCGCGAGGTCGATCGCGTTGACGTCCTGGTGCGCGGCGAGCGGCGCGCCCAGCTCGGCCGTGCTGCCCGACAGGATGTTGACGACACCGCCCGGCACGTCGGAGGTGGCCAGCACCTCACCGAGGGACAGGGCGGGCAGCGGGGCCTCCGCGGAGGCGACGACGACCGCGGTGTTGCCGGTGGCGATCACCGGGGCGAGCACCGAGACCAGGCCCAGGAAGGACGACTCCTGCGGGGCCAGCACCGCGACCACACCGGTCGGCTCGGGCGAGGAGAGGTTGAAGTACGGGCCCGCGACCGGGTTGGCGCCGCCCACCACCTGGGCGATCTTGTCGGTCCAGCCCGCGTACCAGACCCAGCGGTCGATCGCCGCGTCCACGACGGCGGCGGCCTTCCCCTTGGACAGGCCCTCGGCCTCCGCGACCTCGCGGACGAACTGGTCCTTGCGGCCCTCCAGCATCTCGGCCACCCGGTACAGCACCTGACCGCGGTTGTACGCGGTCGCGCCGGACCAGCCGCCGAACGCCTTGCGCGCGGCGACGACCGCGTCACGGGCGTCCTTGCGGGAGGAAAGGGGCGCGTTCGCCAGCCAGTTGCCCTTGGAGTCGCTCACCTCGTACACCCGGCCGCTCTCGGAGCGGGGGAACTTACCCCCGACGTACAGCTTGTAGGTCTTGAAGACACTGAGCCTTGCTTCGGACTTCTCAGACATCGAGGTACGCCTCCAGGCCGTGGCGGCCGCCCTCGCGGCCGAAGCCCGACTCCTTGTAGCCGCCGAAGGGCGAGGTCGGGTCGAACTTGTTGAACGTGTTGGACCAGACGACCCCGGCGCGCAGCTTGTTCGCCACGGCCAGGATGCGGGAGCCCTTCTCGGTCCAGATGCCCGCCGACAGCCCGTACTGGGTGTTGTTGGCCTTGGCGACGGCCTCGTCCGGGGTACGGAAGGACAGGACCGACAGCACCGGGCCGAAGATCTCGTCGCGGGCGATGGTGTGCGCCTGGGTGACGTTCGTGAACAGCGTCGGGGCGAACCAGTAGCCGGACGAGGGGAGTTCGCACGCCGGGGACCAGCGTTCGGCGCCCTCCGCCTCGCCCCGCTCCGCCAGCGCGGTGATCCGGGCCAACTGCTCGGCGGAGTTGATCGCGCCGATGTCGGTGTTCTTGTCCAGCGGATCGCCGAGGCGCAGCGTGGACAGGCGGCGCTTGAGGGCGTCCAGCAGCTCGTCCTGGATCGACTCCTGGACCAGCAGGCGCGAGCCCGCGCAGCAGACCTGGCCCTGGTTGAAGAAGATGCCGGTGACGATGCCCTCGACGGCCTGGTCGATCGGGGCGTCGTCGAAGACGATGTTGGCGCCCTTGCCGCCCAGCTCCAGCGTGAGCTTCTTGTCCGTGCCCGCGACCGTGCGCGCGATCTCCTTGCCGACGGCCGTGGAGCCGGTGAAGGCGACCTTGTTGACGCCCGGGTGCGCGACCAGTGCCGCGCCCGCGTCGCCGTAGCCCGGCAGGATGTTGACGACACCCTTGGGCAGGCCCGCCTGGCGGCAGATGTCCGCGAAGAACAGGGCGGACAGCGGGGTGGTCTCGGCGGGCTTGAGGACGACCGTGTTGCCGGTGGCCAGCGCCGGGGCGATCTTCCACGCCAGCATGAGCAGGGGGAAGTTCCAGGGGATGACCTGGCCCGCGACGCCCAGCGGCTTCGGGTTCGCGCCGAACCCGGCGTGGTCGAGCTTGTCGGCCCAGCCCGCGTAGTAGAAGAAGTGGGCGGCGACCAGGGGGAGGTCCGCGTCGCGGGTCTCCTTGATCGGCTTGCCGTTGTCCAGCGTCTCCAGCACGGCCAGCTCGCGGCTGCGCTCCTGGATGATGCGGGCGATGCGGAACAGGTACTTGGCGCGCTCGGCGCCGGGCAGCGCCGACCACGTGGTGAACGCCTTGCGGGCGGCCCTGACCGCGCGGTCCACGTCCGCCTCGCCGGCCTGGGCGACCTCGGAGAGGACCTCCTCGGTGGCGGGGGAGACGGTCTTGAAGACCTTGCCGTCGGCGGCCTCGGTGAACTCACCGTCGATGAACAGGCCGTAGGACGGCGCGATGTCGACGACCGAGCGGGACTCGGGCGCCGGAGCGTACTCGAATGCGGATGCCATGGTGATCAGTCCACCGTCACGTAGTCGGGGCCGGAGTAGCGGCCGGTGGCCAGTTTCTGACGCTGCATCAGCAGGTCGTTCAGCAGCGAGGAGGCGCCGAAGCGGAACCAGTGGTTGTCCAGCCAGTCCTGGCCCGCGGTCTCGTTGACCAGCACCAGGAACTTGAGCGCGTCCTTGGTGGTGCGGATGCCGCCCGCGGGCTTCACGCCGACCTGCACGCCGGTCCGGTCGCGGAAGTCGCGCACCGCCTCCAGCATCAGCAGGGTGTTGGCGGGGGTGGCGTTGACCGCGACCTTGCCGGTGGACGTCTTGATGAAGTCCGCGCCCGCCATCATGCCCAGCCAGCTCGCACGGCGGATGTTGTCGTACGTCGACAGCTCGCCGGTCTCGAAGATGACCTTCAGCCGGGCGTCCGCCCCGCAGGCTTCCTTCACGGCGGTGATCTCGTCGTAGACCTTGAGGTACTTGCCCGCGAGGAACGCGCCCCGGTCGATGACCATGTCGATCTCGTCGGCGCCCGCGGCGACGGCCTCGCGCACGTCGCCCAGCTTCACTTCCAGCGCGGCACGGCCGGCCGGGAAGGCAGTGGCGACCGAGGCGACCTTGACGCCGGAACCGGCGACGGCCTCCTTGGCGACGGCCACCATGTCGGGGTAGACGCAGACGGCCGCGGTCGTCGGGGTCGTCCGGTCCGTGGGGTCCGGGTGCACCGCCTTGACGCCGAGCGCCCGGACCTTGCCGGGGGTGTCCGCGCCTTCCAGTGTGGTCAGGTCGACCATCGAGATGGCGAGGTCGATGGCGTACGCCTTCGCGGTGGTCTTGATCGAACGGGTGCCGAGCGACGCGGCACGCGCCTCCAGGCCGACCGCGTCGACGCCGGGCAGCCCGTGAAGATAGCGGCGCAGCGTGCTGTCGGACGCGGTGACGTCGGCGAAAGCGCTGGCGGGGGATGTGGTGGTGGGCATGGTCACCAGACGAGCATATCTACGCGCGTAGCGGCTGTATAGCCCCGGGGGCGGGGTTGTGCGGGGTCACACCGCCGCAGGTCACGGATGCGTTCCTCTATCGGGCCAGGTGGTGGTGGTCGCGTCCCCTTCGTGCACAATCGGGGCCATGACGACCCCGGACCACCAGTCACCCGCGTCCCGGCCGGTGATGCCCGCCGCCAGGGACCGGATCTACCGTTCGCCGATGGGACTCGTGGGCGGTGTGCTCGTGCTGGCCCTCGTCGTCTGGCTCGGCTGCGACGCGCTGTTCCGCGGCCACGGCCGGGTGCCGTGGCTCGCGCTGGCCGTGATGATCCTGGCCGTGCCGCTGGTGACGGCGTTCACCCTGCGCCCCGCTGTCTTCGCCAACCAGGAACGCCTCCGGGTCCGCAACCCCTTCCGCGTGATCGTCCTGCCCTGGGGCGAACTGGCCACCCTGCGCTCGGGCTACTCCAACGAGGCGCTCGCCGCCTCCGGCACCAAGTTCCAGCTCTGGGCGATCCCGGTCTCCCTGCGCGCCCGCAAGCGCGCGGCGAACAAGCGGGCGAAGGCGGCGGCGCAGGCGGCGCGCGGCGGAAGTGGCCCCTTCGCCGGCCCCCGCTTCGGCATGTTCGGCGGGGACGCGTCCACCCCCGACGTCTCGGCCGCCGCGGCCCGCGCCGAGACCGACAAGGTCATGGACGACCTCCGTGACCTCCACGAACGCCACGGCGAGGCGGAGCACGCCCAGGGCGAGATCACGATCCGCTGGGCCTACGAGATCCTCATCCCGGCCCTGGCGGGCGCCGTACTCCTGGCGGTCCTGCTGATCACGGGCTGAACCCCGGCCACAGAAGTCGGCGGCGGACGGAGTCACTCCGAACCGCCGCCGATTTCTGTGGCGCGCGCTTTTTCGCGGTCCCTGCCGGAGCGGCGGCTCGCGCTGATCAGCCCGGCCGGTGCCGCCCCGGAGAAACCCCCTGTCAGATCCCCGCCGCCCCCGACAGATCCCGCTTGATCGCCGTCAGCAGCTCGGCCGCCCGCGCACGCGAAGCCGGGAGGGAGGCACGGTCCGAGACCGGGACCACGACCTCCAGGTAGCACTTCAGCTTGGGTTCCGTGCCGCTCGGGCGGACGATGACGCGGGCGCCGGTGAGGGTGTAGCGCAGGCCGTCCGTGGGCGGGAGGGTGGCCGTGCCGCGGGTGAGGTCCTCCGCCGAGGTGACCGGGAGGCCCGCCAGGGAGGTCGGCGGGTGCTCGCGCAGGCGGCGCATCGCGTCGGCGATGAGGGAGAGGTCCTCCACCCGTACCGAGAGCTGGTCCGTGGCGTGCAGACCGTGCTCCAGCGCGAGGTCGTCGAGGAGGTCGAGCAGGGTCCGGCCCGACTCCTTCAGCTCCGACGCCAGCTCGGTGATGAGCAGCGCGGCGGTGATGCCGTCCTTGTCCCGCACGCCCTCGGGGTCGACGCAGTAGCCGAGCGCCTCCTCGTACCCGTACCGCAGGCCCTCGGCGCGGGCGATCCACTTGAAGCCCGTCAGGGTCTCCTCGTGGCCGAGCCCGGCCTTCTCCGCGATCCGGCCCAGCAGGGAGGAGGAGACGATGGACTCCGCGAAGGTGCCCGTGACGCCCCGGCCCACCAGGTGCGCGGCGAGCAGCGCGCCCACCTCGTCGCCGCGCAGCATCCGCCAGTCGCCGCCGTCGCGTACGGCCACCGCGCAGCGGTCCGCATCCGGGTCGTTGGCGATCACGAGGTCCGGCTCGGTGACGGTCGCCCGCTCGAAGGCGAGGTCCATCGCGCCGGGCTCCTCCGGGTTGGGGAAGGCCACGGTCGGGAAGTCCGGGTCGGGCTCGGCCTGTTCGGCCACCAGCACCGGCTCCGGGAACCCGGCCCGCGCGAACGCCGCGAGCAGCACGTCCTTGCCGACGCCGTGCATCGCCGTGTAGACGGTACGGGCCGTGCGGGCCGACCCCTCGGCCAGCACCGCGTCCGTACGCGCCAGATACGCCTGAAGCACCTCGTCGCCCAGCACCTCCCAGCCGGACTCCGGCCGGGGCACGTCGGCGAGCGCGCGTACCGCGTCGATCTCGGCGGCGATCTCCGCGTCGGCGGGCGGCACGATCTGGGAACCGTCGCCGAGGTACACCTTGTAGCCGTTGTCGCGCGGCGGGTTGTGGCTGGCCGTGACCTCCACACCCGCCACCGCGCCCAGGTGCCGTATGGCGTAGGCGAGGACCGGGGTCGGCAGCGGGCGCGGCAGCACGGCGGCGCGCAGTCCGGCCCCGGTGATCACGGCGGCGGTGTCCCGCGCGAAGTCGGCCGACTTGTGCCGGGCGTCGTAGCCGACGACCACCAGGCCGCCCGTCTCGCCCTTGGCCTTCAGGTACGCGGCGAGACCGGCGGCGGCACGGATGACGACGGCGCGGTTCATCCGCATCGGGCCCGCGCCAAGCTCGCCTCGCAGCCCGGCGGTGCCGAACTGGAGCGTGCCGCTGAAGCGCGCGGTCAGCTCCGCCGTGTCCCCGGCGTCGATGAGCTTCGCCAGCTCCTCGCGGGTCTCCGGGTCGGGGTCCTCGGCCAGCCACGCCTGGGCCCGCGCGATCACTTCGTCCTGCACCTCGGGTGAACCTCTCTCTCGATTCCGTCAGATGCCTGCCAGGTGCCCGTCGGGCTACAGGCGGTTCAGCACCTGGCCGAGCAGCTCGCCCATGCGCGCCGCCGAGTCGCGGCCCGCCTGGAGGACCTCCTCGTGGTTCAGCGGCTCGCCCGTCATGCCGGCGGCGAGGTTGGTGACCAGGGAGATGCCCAGCACCTCGGCACCGGCCTCGCGCGCGGCGATGGCCTCCAGCACCGTGGACATGCCGACCAGGTCCGCGCCGATCACGCGGGCCATGCGGATCTCGGCCGGGGTCTCGTAGTGCGGGCCGGGGAACTGCGCGTAGACGCCCTCCTCCAGGGAGGGGTCGATCTCCTTGCACAGGGCGCGCAGGCGCGGCGAGTACAGGTCGGTGAGGTCGACGAAGTTGGCGCCGACGATCGGGGAGGTGGCCGTCAGGTTCAGGTGGTCGCTGATCAGCACCGGCTGGCCGGGGCGCATGCCCTCGCGCAGGCCGCCGCAGCCGTTGGTCAGCACGACGGTCTTGCAGCCGGCGGCGACGGCGGTACGGACCCCGTGCGCGACGGCGGCGACGCCACGGCCCTCGTAGTAGTGGGTGCGGCCGAGGAAGACCAGGGCGCGCTTGTCGCCGAAGGTGTACGAGCGGATCTTGCCGCCGTGGCCCTCGACGGCCGGCGGCGGGAAGCCGGGCAGTTCGGTGACCTGGAACTCGGCGTCGGGCTCGCCCAGGGCGTCCACGGCCGGGGCCCAGCCGGAGCCCATCACGAGGGCGACGTCGTGGGTCTCGGCGCCGGTGAGTTCGCGCAGGCGCGCGGCGGCGGCGTCGGCGGCGGCGTGCGGGTCGCCCTGGCGGTCGTCCGGAAGGAGAGATGCGTTCACGCGGACGAGGGTAGCCGGTGTTCTCCTACGCGCGTAGATGACAGAGCCCATGGCAATGCGATCGTTGTCATGCAGATTTCGACAAAGGCTGGGCAAAACGGCTGCGCAGGAGCCCGCGGGGGACCAGTGCGGTGCCAGTAAGGACCCGCCGCACCCGCTTCCCGCCGGGTGCGGGACAATGGGGTACGTGACTCGGATCGTGATCATCGGTGGCGGACCCGGCGGATACGAGGCGGCGCTGACGGCCGCCCAGCTCGGCGCGGAGGTGACCGTCGTGGACTGCGACGGTCTGGGCGGGGCGTCGGTGCTGACCGACTGCGTGCCGTCGAAGACCCTCATCGCCACGGCCGAGGTGATGACCACCTTCGACTCCTCCTACGAGGAGCTGGGCATCATCGTCGCCGACGACACCCCGCACATCGAGCAGGCGGCCCGCGTGGTCGGCGTCGACCTCGGCAAGGTCAACCGTCGGGTGAAGCGGCTCGCGCTCGCCCAGTCCCACGACATCACCGCCTCCGTGACCCGCGCCGGGGCCCGTGTCATGCGCGGCCGGGGCCGGCTGGAGGGCATGCAGGCTCTCGACGGCTCCCGCAAGGTCGTCGTCACCGCCGCCGACGGCACCGAGGAGACCCTCACCGCCGACGCCGTGCTCATCGCCACCGGCGGCCACCCGCGCGAGCTGCCCGACGCCCAGCCGGACGGCGAGCGCATCCTGAACTGGACCCAGGTCTACGACCTCACCGAGCTGCCCGAAGAGCTGATCGTGGTCGGCTCCGGCGTCACCGGCGCCGAGTTCGCCGGTGCCTATCAGGCGCTCGGCTCCAAGGTCACCCTGGTCTCCTCGCGCGACCGCGTGCTGCCCGGCGAGGACCCGGACGCCGCCGCCGTGCTGGAGGACGTCTTCCGCCGCCGTGGCATGAACGTGATGGCCCGCTCCCGCGCCCAGTCCGCCAAGCGGGTCGGCGACCGGGTCGAGGTCACCCTCGCCGACGGCCGCGTGATCACCGGTACGCACTGTCTGATGGCGGTCGGCGCGATCCCGAACAGCGCCGGGCTCGGCCTGGAGGAGGCCGGGGTCAAGCTGCGCGACTCCGGGCACATCTGGACCGACCGGGTCTCCCGCACCAGCGCGCCCGGCGTGTACGCGGCCGGTGACGTGACCGGTGTCTTCGCGCTGGCCTCCGTCGCGGCGATGCAGGGCCGGATCGCGGTCTACCACTTCCTCGGCGACGCGGTGGCCCCCCTCGACCTCAAGACGGTCTCCTCCAACGTCTTCACCGACCCCGAGATCGCCACCGTCGGCTACAGCCAGGCGGACGTGGACGCGGGCAAGATCGACGCCCGTGTGGTGAAGCTGCCGCTGCTGCGCAACCCGCGCGCGAAGATGCAGGGCATCCGGGACGGCTTCGTCAAGATCTTCTGCCGGCCGGGGACCGGGATCGTGGTCGGCGGTGTGGTCGTCGCGCCGCGCGCCTCGGAACTCATCCACCCCATCTCGATCGCGGTCGACAACAACCTGACGGTCGAGCAGATCGCCAAGGCGTTCACGGTCTACCCCTCGCTGTCCGGCTCGATCGCCGAGGTGGCCCGGCAGTTGCAGACCCGCAAGACGGGTGGGGCGGGCTGACCGGCGGGGGCCGCGCGGCCCATGCGGGCGGCATAGTCGGCCGGTAGGTCCCTATATCACTTCCAGGGTCCGGTTGCGAACAACTTCTGCTATTCGGCGCAAACTGCTGAAAGCAGACGGTCGTTGGGGTTACTGTCAGTTTCGTGTTCGCTGCAGAACGTCGTCAACTGATCCTCGAAATGGTGCGAGCGAACGGGGCCGTGTCGCTCCGTGAACTCGCCCGCGTCGTCCAGACCTCCGAAGTGACCGTACGGCGGGACGTGCGCGCGCTGGAGGCAGAAGGACTCCTCGACCGCCGGCATGGCGGTGCGGTACTGCCGGGTGGATTCACGCGAGAATCCGGCTTTCCGCAGAAATCCCATCTCGCGACCGCGGAGAAGACGGCCATCGCCGACGTCGCCGCAGGGCTGGTCGAAGAGGGCGAGGCCATCGTGGTCGGCGCCGGAACGACCACCCAGGAGCTGGCCCGCAGACTGGCCCGGGTACCGGGTCTGACGGTGGTCACCAACTCCCTGCTGGTGGCGCAGGCGCTGGCCCATGCCAACCGGGTGGAGGTCGTCATGACCGGCGGCACCCTGAGGGGCTCCAACTACGCCCTGGTGGGCTCCGGCGCCGAGCAGTCCCTCCAAGGTCTGCGCGTCTCCAAGGCGTTCCTCTCCGGGAGCGGCCTGACCGCCGAGCGCGGGCTGTCCACGTCCAACATGCTGTCGGCCTCCGTGGACCGGGCCTTGGTCCAGGCCGCCTCCGAGGTCGTGGTCCTCGCCGACCACACCAAGCTGGGCACGGACACCATGTTCCGTACGGTGCCCACCGAGGCGATCACCCGCCTGGTCACCGACGAGCCACCGGCCCACGACGACCGCGCCGCCACCGAACTCCAGGCCCTGGCCGACCAGGGCGTGCAGATCACGGTGGCCGGAGCGGCCGGCGCCCCGGCCCCGGACCAGCCCCAGACCCCCCGCGGCCAGCGCTCCTCCCAACTCCCCGGCCCCCGCCGGGGCCAGGTCCCGGGCGCCCCCCTCCGCGGAGTCCTCAACGACCAGCCCACCGACCGCCCCCGAGTGGCGGACCTGCGCCGCAGGTAGCGGCCGCACGGGGTACGCCGTGACCGCACACCCTGCGTAGGGTTCCGGGCATGACTCAGGCGCACCCCACACGTACGGCCCCGGAGGATCTGCTGCACCGCCTCACCCACCTCCGGGTGAACCGTTCCTCCGGCGCACCGGCGCTGTACAAGCCGGTGACGTTGCTGTGGGCCATGGGGCGGGCCCGGCGCGGGGCGGAGCGGCTGCTGTCCTGGTCCGAGACGGAGCGGGAGCTGAGCGGGGCCCTGGCGGCCGCGGGAGCGCCCCAGCGCCCGCACTACCCGGTGGCGTCCCTCCGCCAGGACGGGCTGTGGTCCCTGCCCGACCAGGAGGACGTGCCCACCGCCCATGGCGACCCGCGCGGCTGGTTCACCGCGCGGCAACCGCTGGGCGGCCCCACCGAGGAGGTGTACGCCCTCTTCCGGGACTCCGCCGTGGCCCGGCTCGCCGTGCAGGAACAGTTGCTGGAGCTGTACTTCACCGACCACGACCCGGCGCCGCTGCTCGCCCGGCTCGGGCTGCCGTACGCCGGGCCCGGGGAGCCGGCCGCCAAGCCGGAGCCCGGGCCGGACCCGCTGGATCTCCAGTGGCCCGAGGCCCGCCCCGGCGACCCCGAGCCCTGGCTCGTCACCGCCGCCGAGTACGAACAGGGCTGCCGTCTGCTGGAGCTGACGGAGGAGCGGCGGCACGGCAAGCGGTCCTCCTCCGCCGGCGGTGGCCGGCCGGTGCGTTCCCCGGCGGCCAGGCTGCTGGTGCTGGGGCGCAGCGAGGGCCGCTGCGAGAACCCGGAGTGCGCCGGGCACCCCGCCGAGCGGACCGACCGGGGGCTGCCGCTGCTGGAGGTCGACCACGTACGGGAGCTGGCCCTGGGCGGCCGCGACCACCCGAGCCAGATGGTCGCCCTCTGCCCCAACTGTCACGCCGTCAAGACCCGTGGCCGCTCCCGTGAACGGCTGCGCGCGCTGCTGCTGGAGGTGGCGGAGGAACGGCACCGGGAGATGCGTACCGGGAAATGACGAACGCCCGGCTCGGGGCCGGGCGTTCACCATGATGCGGCTGAGCTTGTCAGTCCTTGATCTCGCAGATCGGGGCGCCCGAGGTGAGGGAGGCGCCTACCTCGGCGAGGAGGCCCTTGACGGTGCCGGCTCGGTGGGCGTTGAGGGGCTGTTCCATCTTCATGGCCTCCAGGACCACGATGAGGTCGCCTTCCTGGACGGTCTGGCCCTCTTCGACGGCCACCTTGACGATGGTGCCCTGCATCGGGGAGGCGAGGGTGTCGCCGGAGGCCACGGGGCCGGACTTCTTGGCCGCGCGGCGCTTGGGCTTGGCGCCCGCCGCGAGGCCGGTGCGGGCCAGGGACATGCCGAGCGAGGAGGGCAGGGAGACCTCCAGGCGCTTGCCGCCGACCTCGACCACGACCGTCTCACGGCCCAGCTCCTCGTCCGCGTCCGCGTCGGCGGGGGCGGTGAAGGGCTTGATCTCGTTGACGAACTCGGTCTCGATCCAGCGGGTGTGGACCGTGAAGGGGTCCTTGGAGCCGGTCAGCTCCGGGGCGAAGGCCGCGTCCCGGACCACCACGCGGTGGAACGGGATGGCCGTGGCCATGCCCTCGACCTGGAACTCGTCCAGCGCCCGCGCGGCGCGCTCCAGCGCCTCCTTGCGGGTGCGGCCGGTCACGACCAGCTTGGCCAGCAGGGAGTCCCACGCCGGGCCGATGACCGAGCCGGACTCCACGCCCGCGTCCAGGCGGACACCGGGGCCGGCCGGCGGGTCGAAGCGGGTGACCGTACCGGGGGCGGGCAGGAAGCCCCGGCCCGGGTCCTCGCCGTTGATGCGGAACTCGAAGGAGTGCCCACGCAGCTCGGGGTCGCCGTAGCCCAGTTCCTCGCCGTCCGCGATACGGAACATCTCGCGGACCAGGTCGATCCCGGCGACCTCCTCGGTCACGGGGTGCTCGACCTGGAGGCGGGTGTTGACCTCCAGGAAGGAGATCGTGCCGTCCTGGCCGACCAGGAACTCACAGGTGCCGGCGCCCTCGTAGCCCGCCTCCTTGAGGATGGCCTTGGACGCGCGGTACAGCTCCTCGACCTGGGCCTCGGACAGGAACGGCGCCGGGGCCTCCTCCACCAGCTTCTGGTGGCGGCGCTGGAGCGAGCAGTCACGGGTGGAGACGACGACCACGTTGCCGTGCTTGTCGGCCAGGCACTGGGTCTCCACGTGCCGCGGACGGTCGAGGTAGCGCTCCACGAAGCACTCGCCCCGCCCGAAGGCGGCGACGGCCTCGCGGACCGCCGAGTCGTACAGCTCCGGCACCTCTTCGAGGGTGCGGGCGACCTTCAGACCGCGACCGCCACCGCCGAAGGCGGCCTTGATCGCGATCGGCAGGCCGTGCTCCTTGGCGAAGGCCACGACCTCGTCCGCGCCGGAGACCGGGTCCGGCGTGCCGGCGACCAGCGGGGCACCCGCGCGCTGCGCGATGTGCCGGGCGGCGACCTTGTCACCGAGGTCCCGGATCGCCTGCGGCGGCGGGCCGATCCAAGTCAGACCCGCGTCCAGCACGGCCTGGGCGAACTCGGCGTTCTCCGAGAGGAAGCCGTAGCCGGGGTGGATCGCGTCCGCGCCGGACTCCCGCGCCGCGTTCAGGACCTTCTCGATGTCCAGGTAGCTGGTGGCCGGGGTGTCACCGCCCAGGGCGAACGCCTCATCCGCGGCCCGGACGTGCAGAGCGTCCCGATCCGGGTCGGCGTACACGGCCACGCTCGCAATGCCTGCGTCCCGGCAGGCCCGCGCCACACGGACAGCGATTTCGCCACGGTTGGCGATGAGCACCTTGTGCACGATTGAGGCTCCCTCCTTGAAACAAGCCGAGTTTAGGGACAGCCGACACGGCACATCGACCCGTCCCCAATGGTGAGCTTGCCCACACGGAGCGTGATGCGTGGCCCGCTCGACCCGTGAAAGCCCTTGTCGCACCTCGGTACGCAGGACTCCACCGGAAAACCCTAGCCCCGCCATGTGGCCAAGGTCTCTGTGAGAGCGTGCTGCGGGCCACGCGGTTTCTTTGTGGAGTCCCTACGAATGGCCCAATGATTCTTTGCCGCCGACCGAGGTCTTGTCCCCCGTCCTACCCATGAGTAGCGTTCGCGCTGATCCGGCGTACTGCCGGTAACGGGCGAATCCGCGCGGGGGCGGCGGCGAAGGTGGGGTGGGGCCGGTGGTGCGCAGACCGGTGGCTTGGATCGTGACGGTCGTGCTGCTGGCCGAGGCGGCCGGCGTCGCGGCGGTGAACTGGCTGCTCGGCGTGGTGGTGGACAACCAGCGGATGTCCCTGGCCGGGCTCGACCCCGACGTGATGGCGACGTCCTCGAAGGTGGGGGCCGTGGTCTTCGGGCTCTACTTCGCCTTCTGCGCCCTGGTGGCCCTGCTGGTAGCGGTGCGCGACCGCGCCCCGGCCGGCCTCGGCCGGGTCCTGCTGATCAGCGCCGCCGTGGTGAACGGCCTGCTGGGCGCGGTCGCGTGGGGCCTGGTGGGCACGGGGGCGTTCCTGGCGATGATGGTGGTCCTGGCGCTGCTGGTGCTGCTGCTGGTGTCGTACGACCGTCCGCGCGAGACGGGCTCCCGCCCGGCCGGTGACACGCCCGGCGCGGGAGGCGCCCCGGAGGCCGCCCCCGAACCGAAGCCCATGTCCACCCCTACGGGTGACCCTCAGGGCCGTACGGCCGACACCGGGAACATCACTCGGACGGCGCCCACAACTCCGTGATCCCGACACCCAGTTCGCGCAGCAGCTTGCGGACCAGGGGGAGGCTGATGCCGATCACGTTGCCGTGGTCGCCCTCGATGCCCTCGATGAAGGGCGCCGAGCGGCCGTCCAGGGTGAAGGCCCCGGCGACGTGGAGGGGCTCGCCGGAGGCGACGTAGCGGGCGATCTCCTCGTCCGTGGGCTCGCCGAAGCGGACCACGGTGGAGGCGGTCGCGGAGACGTACCGCTTGGCGGCGGTGTCCCAGACGCAGTGGCCGGTCTGGAGGACCCCGGCGCGGCCGCGCATCGCCTTCCAGCGGGCGGTGGCCTCCTCGGCGTCGGCGGGCTTGCCGAGCGCCTGGCCGTCCAGCTCCAGCACCGAGTCGCAGCCGATCACCAGCGCGCCCTGCACCTCGGGCCGGGCCGCCACCACGGACGCCTTCGCCTCGGCGAGGGCGAGCGCCAGCTCGGCCGGGGTGGGAGCGGTGACGGCGTCCTCGTCGAACCCGCTGACGATCACCTCGGGCGCCAGCCCGGCCTGCCGCAGCAGACCCAGACGGGCGGGGGACTGGGAGGCGAGAACAAGGCGGCGCCGCTGGTCTGTCATGCGATCAGCCTAGCGCCGGACCTCGCCTCGCCCGAGCCCTCACCTGGGCCCTCGCCCGAGCCCTCACCTGGGCCCTCACCTCAGCCCGATGACGATCATCGCCAGCACCATGGCCAGGGCCATGAAGAGGCCGAGCCGCCTGAGCTTCTCCTCCATGTGACGGAGTTCCTCGGGCGGCTCGTCCTCGGGGTCTGACCACAGCATGGCTCCAGCGTGGGGCGCGGCCCGGCCCGCGCGCCTGAGTACCCGTACTCAGGTTCCGGCTCAGCCCCCCGGCCAGTAGGTCCGGGACCAGGACACCGGGCCCGGCGCGGGCAGGCGCCGGCCGGCGATGCGGGCCGGGTCCGACCACGCGTCGCGCGGCCCCTCCGCGCCGGACGACGGCTCGGCCGCCGCCGCGGCGCGGGCGCGGACCACCGCCAGGGCGGCGGCCAGCTCCTCCGGGGTCGGGTTGCCTCGTACGACCTTGATGTTCATGACGGCTCCCGTCGGCGCTGTCCTACAGGGGGATGTTGCCGTGCTTCTTCGGAGGGAGGGATTCCCGCTTCGTACGGAGCTGACGCAGCCCCCGGACGATGTGCGCGCGGGTGTCCGACGGCATGATCACCGCGTCCACGTAGCCGCGCTCGGCCGCCACGTACGGGTTGAGCAGCGCGTCCTCGTACTCCTGCACCAGCCGCGCCCGTGTCTCCTCGCCCGCGCCGGAGGCCTCCGCCTCGGCGATGGTGCGGCGGTGCAGGATGTTGACCGCGCCCTGCGCGCCCATCACCGCGATCTGCGCGGTCGGCCAGGCCAGGTTGAGGTCGGCGCCCAGGTGCTTGGAGCCCATGACGTCGTACGCGCCGCCGAACGCCTTGCGGGTGATGACGGTGATCAGCGGGACGGTGGCCTCGGCGTAGGCGTAGATCAGCTTGGCGCCGCGCCGGATGATGCCGTCGAGTTCCTGGTCCACGCCGGGCAGGAAGCCGGGCACGTCCACGAAGGTCAGCACCGGGATGTTGAACGCGTCGCAGGTGCGCACGAACCGGGCGGCCTTCTCGGACGCCTTGATGTCCAGGCACCCCGCGAACTGCATCGGCTGGTTGGCGACCAGACCCACCGGGTGCCCCTCGACCCGGCCGAACCCGGTGAGGATGTTCGGCGCGAACAGGGCCTGCGTCTCGAAGAACTCCCCGTCGTCCAGGACGTGTTCGAGCACGGTGTGCATGTCGTACGGCTGGTTCGCGCTGTCCGGCACGAGGGTGTCCAGCTCGCGGTCCTCGTCGCTCAGGCCGAGGTCCGCCTCCTCCGGGTAGACCGGGGCCTCGCTGAGGTTGTTGGACGGCAGGTACGACAGCAACTGCTTGACGTACTCGATCGCGTCCTTCTCGTCGCCCGCCATGTGGTGGGCCACACCGGAGTTGGTGTTGTGGGTGCGGGCGCCGCCAAGCTCCTCGAAGCCGACGTCCTCACCGGTGACCGTCTTGATCACGTCGGGGCCGGTGATGAACATGTGCGAGGTCTGGTCGACCATCACCGTGAAGTCGGTGATCGCCGGGGAGTACACCGCACCGCCCGCGCACGGGCCGACGACCAGGCTGATCTGCGGGATCACCCCGGAGGCGTGGGTGTTGCGGCGGAAGATCTCGCCGTACGCGCCCAGCGAGGCGACGCCCTCCTGGATGCGGGCACCGCCGGAGTCGTTGATGCCGATGACCGGGCAGCCGGTCTTCAGCGCGAAGTCCATGACCTTGACGATCTTCTGGCCGTACACCTCGCCGAGGGCGCCGCCGAAGACGGTGAAGTCCTGGGAGAAGACGGCCACCGGACGGCCGTCCACCGTGCCGTACCCGGTGACGACGCCGTCGCCGTACGGGCGGTTCGACTCCAGGCCGAAGTTGGTGGAACGGTGGCGGGCGAATTCGTCCAGCTCGACGAACGAATCCTCGTCCAGGAGGAGTTCGATGCGCTCACGGGCCGTCAGTTTGCCCTTCGCGTGCTGCTTCTCCACCGCGCGTTCCGAGCCGGCGTGCGTCGCCTCGTGGATGCGCCGCCGGAGATCCGCGAGCTTCCCGGCGGTCGTGTGGATGTCGGTGTCGTGACGCTCTTCCGGCTCGGACATCGGGATGCGGCTCCCTGCCTGCTCAAAAGGGGGGACGATTACTCATCCGTAGCGTAGTGCGGGGCCCACCTCTCAGGAGTGCGGTCTTTCCCACACCTAGGGTTACTTGCATGACGCCGCACAATGCCTCAGGTCCCAGCCGCTGGTCCGACCTGGAACGTCCGCCGCTCAACGCGACCGCGCTGCGCCGCGGGCTCCTCCACGACAGCGGGCTGTGGACCTCGGTCGACGTGGTCCAGCGCACCGGCTCCACCAACTCCGACCTCGTCGCCCGCGCGGGCTCGGGTGCTGCCGGGGAAGGCGCCGTGCTCGTCGCGGAGGAGCAGACGGCCGGGCGCGGGCGGCTGGACCGGCGCTGGACGGCTCCGCCGCGCTCGGGCCTCTTCTTCTCCGTCCTGCTGCGCCCCGCCGAGGTCCCGCTGGAGCGCTGGGGCTGGCTCCCGCTGCTGACCGGCGTCGCCGTGGCCACCGGGCTGTCCCGCGCGGCCGGGGTCGACACCGCCCTGAAGTGGCCCAACGACCTGCTGGTCACCGTCGGCGGCGAGGAGCGCAAGGCGGGCGGCATCCTGGCCGAGCGCGCGGGCGAGGACGGCGTGGTCGTCGGTGTCGGCCTCAACGTCACCCTGCGCGCCGAGGAACTCCCCGTCCCGCAGGCGGGTTCGCTGGCGCTGGCCGACGCGGTGTCCACCGACCGCGACACCCTGCTCCGCTCGGTGCTCCGCTCCCTGGAGACCTGGTACGACCGCTGGCGCTCGGCCGGGGGCGACCCCGTCACCAGCACCCTCCAGGAGACCTACGCGGCGGGCTGCGCCACCCTCGGCCGCCAGGTCCGCGCGGAGCTGCCCGGCGACCGGGCGCTGGTGGGGGAGGCGGTCGCGATCGACGGTGACGGACGGCTGGTCATCGCCACGGCGGAGGGGGCGCGGGAGGCCGTGGGGGCGGGGGACATCGTGCACCTGCGCCCCGCCTGAGCCCTCACAGGGTCGGCAAAACGGGCGTTCCCGGACGGCGAAAGTGGGCAGAGGGGCGTGGGGACACCCGGCCGCGCCCCACCGTGCGCGGTGCGCGCCGGGCGGTGCTTCCGGGGGGTGAAGGGTGCGTCCGGGCGGGCGGTCCCGGCGGAGTGAGCTGGCGCACACCTGCCGTAGAGTTGAGGCCGGTCGGACCTGACCGCGGCAGATCGGAAGGGCAGCAGGCGTGAGCGTCGACGACACGGGCTCCGGCGCGGGCGCGGAGGGCCGGGTGGACCCCGATGCCCCCGACCCCGGCGACGACCCGCTCGCCCTCCGCCTCGAACAGCTCATCCTCGGCGCCGAGCGCCGCTACACCCCTTTCCAGGCCGCCCGCAGCGCCGGTGTCTCCATGGAGCTGGCGTCCCGTTTCTGGCGGGCGATGGGCTTCGCCGACATAGGCCAGGCCAAGGCGCTCACGGAGGCGGACGTACTCGCCCTGCGGCGGCTGGCCGGTCTGGTCGAGGCGGGACTGCTGAGTGAGGCCATGGCGGTGCAGGTGGCGCGCTCCACCGGGCAGACCACCGCCCGGTTGGCCGAATGGCAGATCGATTCCTTCCTGGAGGGGCTGACCGAGCCCCCCGAGCCGGGCATGACCCGCACCGAGGTCACGTACCCGATCATCGAGCTGCTCCTGCCCGAACTGGAGGAGTTCCTCGTCTACGTCTGGCGCCGCCAGCTCGCCGCGTCCGCGGGGCGGGTGGTGCAGAACGTGGACGACGCCGAGATGGTCGACCGCCGGCTCGCCGTCGCCTTCGCCGACCTCGTCGGCTTCACACGGCTCACCCGCCGGATGGAGGAGGAGGAACTGGGCGAGCTGGTCGAGGCGTTCGAGACCACCGCCGCCGACCTCGTGGCCGCGCGCGGGGGCCGGCTCATCAAGACCCTGGGCGACGAGGTCCTCTACGTCGCCGACGACGCGGCCACCGCCGCGGACATCGCCCTCCGCCTGGTCGAGACGCTCTCGCACGACGAGACGATGCCCGAACTGCGGGTCGGCATGGCCTTCGGCACGGTCACCACGCGCATGGGCGACGTCTTCGGCACGACCGTCAACCTCGCCTCCCGGCTCACCTCGATCGCTCCCCGCGACGCCGTCCTCGTCGACAGCGCCTTCGCGGAGGAACTCGTCCGTACGGGCGTCGCCCCCGCCTCCGAGGCCGAAGCGGCCGAGGCCGCCGCGACGGCGGAGAAGGAGGGCGAAGCCCCTCCCGACTACCGCTTCGCCCTCCAGCCCATGTGGCAGCGCTCGGTGCGCGGCCTGGGCATGGTCGAACCGTGGCTGCTGGCGCGGCGCGGCGAGACGGGCTGAGCGCGCTCCTACCGGAGTTTCAGACACACGCCGAGCACGGGCACGCAGAGGCCCTTGTCGTCCGGCGGGGGTGTCGTCGCGCTCGCGGTCGGCGTGGGGGTCGGCGTCGGTGCGGGTGTCGGTGCGGACGCCGGTGTGGTGGTCGCAGGGGCTTCGGGTGCGGCGGGGGGCTGCCGCACGGCGGCTCGCGGGGTGTCGCCGGGCCGCGCGGTGGGCGTAGGGCTCGCTTCGACGCCGGGGCTGCCGGGGCTGCTGGGACCGCCGGCCGCCGTGCTGGGCGAGCGCCGCGTGGAGGGTGGGGCGGAGGCCGGGGCCTTGGCGGCCGACGGTACGGCGACCACGGTCGCGGATACCCCGGCCGAGGGCTCGACCGTGAGCGCGGACGGATGCCGGGGCTCGGCCTCGGCCGTATCGGGCCCGGAATCGGGAGCGACCCGCACGAGACTCAGTACGGCCAGGGCGAGGGCGGCCGCCATCCCGAGGAGCAGCACGAGCCGGGTCCGGCCGCGCCGATGCCGACCGTGCCGCAGGGTGGCCAGGGCGCGCCGGGTGCGGGAGGCCGGGGGTGGTTCCGCAGCGGCCGGGGTTACGGCCTTCTTCGGCCGAACGGCGACGGGAGCGGGCTCCACCTGACCCGCGCCCGCCTGCGGCCGGCCCGCATCGCCGACCGCCTTCGCCCCCGAAGCCGCGCCCGTTCGCTTCGCCCCCGGCCGGGGCGGGTTCGCGGGCGCGCCGACTCGCGCCTGCGGGGGACGGCTCGTCCCGTCATCCCCGCTCGCCGAGGTCTGCGCTGCCCTCGCCTGCCGCTGACCCGCGTCGGGGCTTCGCATCCCCGCCTGCGGCTGACGGCTCTTCTGGTCCTGCCCGGTCCTTTCGCTCGCCGGAGCCTGCGCCGGACCGCCGGCCGTGGTGCGCTCAGCCCCTGGCCGGGGCGGCCTCGGAGGCGTTGCCCGCGCCGCCCCGCTCGCTCCCGCCCGCGAGGGCGGCCTCGTCCCGGCACCCTCGCTCGCCGGAGCCTGTGCCCGGCTGATGGCCCGGGCACCCTTCGCCCCCGCGTCCGGCGCCTGCGGCCGAGCGTCTTGCCTGCCCGGCCCCGCACCCGGCGCCTGCGGCGGAGCGTCCCCCTTGTCCCGCCCGGCCTCGCCCGCCTGCGGCCGTCCCATCCCCGTCCGGACCCGGAACGACATCCCCGGGGGCTTGGTCGGGTCGGTCGGAATACGTGCCGCTGAGCTCAGGGGAACCGATTCCGCAGGGGAAGGCAGCGGGGGCCGGTTTTCCGGTGGCATCACTCCGCTCCTTCCCGGTGCGCGCTGGGCGTGTCAGCCGTGGGGGACGTTAGGCGCTCGTGTGGGTGGTGGGGGCGGAGTCGGGTGGGGGGTCACCCGAACGGGTGGAGGCGGGGCTTTTCCGGGGAGTGGGTCTGCTGGGATGATCAGGGGCGAAGGAAGTTAACCCGCGTTAACCGGAGGGCGTCATGGGCGAGGAGCGGTACGGGGAGTTCGTGCTGGTGCGAAGGCACGGGCACGTGGCCGAGCTGGTGCTGGACCGGCCGAAGGCCATGAACGCCGTGTCGACGGAGATGGCCCGTTCGCTCGCAGCCGCCTGCACGGCGCTGGGTGCGGACCGGGACGCCCGGGTGGTCGTACTGACGTCCTCAAGCGAACGCGCGTTCTGTGTCGGTGCGGACCTGAAGGAGCGGAACTCGTTCAGCGACGCGGACCTCGTCCGGCAGCGCCCGGTCGCGCGCGGGGCGTACACCGGCGTGCTGGAGCTGCCCGTGCCGGTCATCGCGGCGGTGCACGGCTTCGCGCTCGGCGGTGGCTTCGAACTGGCGCTGGCGTGCGACCTGATCGTGGCGGACGAGACGGCCGTGGTGGGGCTGCCCGAGGTGTCCGTGGGCGTGATCCCCGGCGGCGGCGGTACGCAGTTGCTGCCCAGGCGGGTCGGCGCGGCCCGCGCGGCCGAGCTGATCTTCACCGCGCGTCGCCTCGACGCGCCGGAGGCGGCGGCCCTCGGCCTGGTCGACCAGCTCACCGAGGCGGGCCGGGACCGCGAGGAGGCGCTCGCGCTGGCCGCGAGGATCGCCAAGAACTCCCCGGTGGGCCTGCGCTCCGCCAAGCGGGCGCTCCGCCTGGGCCAGGGCCTGGACCTGCGGGCCGGTCTGGAGGTCGAGGACGCGGCCTGGCGGGCCACCGCCTTCTCCGGCGACCGTGCCGAGGGCGTCGCCGCCTTCAACGAGAAGCGCGCCCCCGAGTGGCCGGGCGAGTGAGCCCCCGGTGACCACCTGATCGCCCGCGCCGATGCCCCTGATGTGCCCGTTCGTCCCTAATCTGGGGTGATGGGAGAGGATGATCGGCTCGCTGCTGTGGTGGGGCTGGCGCAGGGCATGGCGGCCGCGCACACCGCGCCGGAGTCCTGGCGTGCGGCGGCGCTCGGTGCCTGCCGGGCGCTGGCCGGGAACTTCGCCGCGCTCTCGGTGTGGGAGCGCGAGCGGGGCCGCCTGCGGGTCCTGGTGAACGTCGGCAGGCGCGCCGAGGACGAGGAGGAGTTCCCGGAGGCCGAGGCGTACCCGGTCCACCAGTTCCCGGAGATCACCGAGTTCCTGCACGAGCGCTGGGCCGGGGGCGGCGGCCCCAACGCCTGGGTGGAGACCGCGCAGGGCCCGGCCGCCGGCACCCCCGGCTACATCCACCAGCGGGTCGCCGCGCTGCGCCGCCGGGGGCGGGGCTGCTGCGTGGTCGCGCCCGTGGTGCTGCACGGCCGGGCGTGGGGCGAGCTGTACGTGGCCCGCGCGACCGGCACACCGGTCTTCGACCGGGGCGACGCCGACTTCGCGACCGTACTCGCGGCGGTCGTCGCGGCCGGGCTCGCGCAGACCGAGCGGCTGGAGGAGGCCCGCCGCCTGGCCTTCACCGACGCCCTCACCGGCCTGGCCAACCGCCGCGCGGTGGACGTACGCCTGGAGGAGGCGGTGGAGCGGCACCGGGCGGACGGGGCGGTGGTCAGCCTGGTCGTCTGCGACCTGAACGGGCTGAAGAAGGTCAACGACACCCAGGGGCACGAGGTGGGGGACCGGCTGCTGGAGCGGTTCGGGTCGGTGCTGTCGCTGTGCGGCGCGATGCTGCCGGGCGCGCTGGCGGCGCGGCTCGGCGGGGACGAGTTCTGTCTGCTGGCGCTCGGGCCGTCGGCCGAGGACGTGGTCGGGGCGGCCGTGGAGCTGTGCCGCCGGGCGGGCGCGCTGGAGCTGGGCGAGGGCGTGGCCTGCGGGGTCGCGTCCACCGGGCACGACATCGGGCCGGTGCACGACGCCCGGCGGCTGTTCCGGCTGGCCGACGCCGCGCAGTACCGGGCGAAGGCCGAGCGGGCCGACCTGCCCGTGGTGGCCGGGCGGGAGGGCCCGGACGACCCGGTGGTGCGGCTCGCGGACGAGACGCCGCCGCCCGCGAAGAACGAGCGGCGCCGCTTCCGGGGCCGTCGCGCCAGGGATCGGTAAGGGGCGCGGACGCAATCCACTAGTGACACCGCCGCATTCAATGCGTACGCTCCTGAATATGGATATGCACTCTGTGGTGGTGGGGACCACCGGTGTCACCGCGCACGACGTCCTCGCCGTCGCGCGCGCCGGTGCCCGCGTGGAACTGTCGGAGGAGGCCGTGGCCGCGCTGGCCGCGGCCCGCGAGATCGTGGACGCGCTGGCCGCCAAACCCGATCCGGTCTACGGCGTCTCCACCGGCTTCGGCGCGCTCGCGACCCGGCACATCAGCCCCGAGCTGCGGGCGCAGCTCCAGCGCAACATCGTCCGCTCGCACGCCGCCGGCATGGGCCCGCGCGTCGAGCGCGAGGTCGTGCGGGCGCTGATGTTCCTGCGGCTGAAGACGGTCTGCTCCGGGCACACCGGCGTACGCCCCGAGGTCGCACAGACCATGGCGGACGTGCTCAACGCCGGGATCACCCCGGTCGTGCACGAGTACGGCTCCCTCGGCTGCTCCGGCGACCTCGCCCCGCTCTCGCACTGTGCCCTGACCCTGATGGGCGAGGGTGACGCCGAGGGCCCCGACGGGACCGTACGCCCGGCCGGCGAGCTGCTGCGCGAGCACGGCATCGAGCCGGTCGAGCTGCGGGAGAAGGAGGGCCTGGCCCTCCTCAACGGCACCGACGGCATGCTCGGCATGCTGATCATGGCCCTCGCGGACCTCGACTCCCTCTACAAGTCGGCCGACATCACCGCCGCCCTCAGCCTGGAGGGCCTGCTCGGC
Source organism: Streptomyces sp. NPDC018263 (assembly GCF_055562575.1). Lineage (NCBI taxonomy): Bacteria > Bacillati > Actinomycetota > Actinomycetes > Kitasatosporales > Streptomycetaceae > Streptomyces > Streptomyces sp. NPDC018263. The sequence continues at coordinate 681,036 of NZ_JBVHFA010000001.1, read as the reverse complement.
ACGGACAGGGTCCTCGCGCCCGAGCTGCACGCCATCCGCCCGCACCCCGGCCAGGCCGCCTCCGCCGCCAACATGCTCGCGGTGCTCAAGGGCTCCCAGCTCACCGGCCACCACCAGGACGACGCCCCGCGCGTCCAGGACGCCTACTCGGTGCGCTGCGCCCCGCAGGTCGCCGGTGCCGGACGCGACACCCTGGCACACGCCCGCCTGGTCGCCGAGCGCGAGCTGGCCGCCGCCGTCGACAACCCGGTGGTGCTGCCCGACGGCAGGGTCGAGTCCAACGGCAACTTCCACGGCGCCCCGGTCGCCTACGTCCTGGACTTCCTGGCCATCGCCGTCGCCGACCTCGGCTCCATCGCCGAGCGCCGTACCGACCGGCTGCTGGACAAGAACCGCAGCCACGGCCTGCCGCCGTTCCTCGCGGACGACGCGGGCGTGGACTCCGGCCTGATGATCGCCCAGTACACGCAGGCCGCGCTGGTCAGCGAGCTGAAGCGGCTCGCCGTACCGGCCTCCGCCGACTCCATCCCGTCCTCCGCGATGCAGGAGGACCACGTCTCCATGGGCTGGTCGGCCGCGCGCAAGCTGCGTACCGCCGTGGACAACCTGACGCGGGTGATCGCGGTCGAGCTGTACGCGGCCGCGCGCGCCGTCGAGCTGCGGGAGGGGCTGGAGCCGGCGCCCGCCTCGCGCGCGGTGATCGAGGCCGCGCGGGCCGCCGGGGTGGGCGGTCCGGGTCCGGACCGGTTCCTGGCGCCCGACCTGGCCGCCGCCGACGCCTTCGTGCGCGGGGGCGGGCTCGTCGCCGCCGCCGAGACGGTCACCGGACCGCTGCGCTAGGCACGGCGAGGGGGCCTCGCCCACGGGCGGGGCCCCATGCGCAGGTCAACGAATCGTCAAACGGGCTTAAAACTGCAGCCGTTCCCGGCGCACCGAATACACCACGAAGCCCGCCCCCACGGCGAGGAACAGGGTGCCGGAGACCACGTACGGCGTGGTGTCGAAGCTTCCCGTGTCGGCCAACCGGGTCGGGTCTGACGCGGTCTGGCCGGCCAGGCCGGACACCGTGGTGACCTGCTCGGTGAGCCCCGACTCCGGATTCCCGGTGTCCGCCGGCCCGGAGACGGCCGTACCGGCGGCCGAGATGCCCGTCGAGGGGCCCTCCTGCGAGGCGTTGGCGGACGGGACGAACCACAGGGCGCAGAGCAGCGTGCCCGCGGCGGTGGCGGTCAGCAGCGGACGGCGAGCGGATGCCACGGAATATCGATCCCCTTGTGACGCTGGCGAATTGGCCGTGTGGAGCGATGTTAGTGAAAATCGCGGGTCACAGGAAAGTCACGACAGGTTTCGGTTCTAGGCTCCGGGTATGGACGCTGAAGAGACATCACGTTTTGTACGCCTTCGAGTCGAGCTGGTCCTCGAGGTGCTCGACGACGACGAGCTGACCAAGGCCGCGCTGCGCCGCATCGCCGCCGATCCGGAGCTGCCGGACGCGGAGCGGACCCATGCCGAGGGTGCTGTGACAGAAGACACCGCCGAGGCGCTGGCCTATCTCGTCGATCCGTTCGACCTGGTCAGCGAGGTGCCCGGCGTGGAACTCGCGCAGGCGTCCTGGTCCAGCGAGCACTCCGACTACGACGCGGATTCGCCCGAGTGGGACCTCGGCGAGGATGATGAGGACGACGACGAAACGGCCGACGACGCGGACGGCCGGAACGAGCGGTAGGCGGCCCGGCGGCATCGGCCGCGGGATTCGGGGCACGGATGACCCGGACGGCAACCGCCGTCCGGGTTTTCTCGTCTCACAAGTGGCGCACGGAGGCCCGCGCACCACCCTCCCCCAGGGCGGCACGTGGTGTTCCCCACAGAACCCCGGTCCGGGGAACGGGAAGGCGCGGCCGTGACGTTGAGAGAGTTCAACGGGGATTCTCGGGGTTCTGGCGGATTCGGCAACGATGGAGAAGCGTGTGATGACGGACAGTAAGCGGCGCAAGGGCCTGACGGTCGCGTCCGCACTGCTCGGTGGTGTGCTCGTGCTCACGGGCTGTTCCGGCGGCGGTGACGCCAGCGCGTCCGACGGCGGTGAGAGCTCGCAGGCGAAGGCCGACGAGGCGGCGGCGCAGAAGTCCTCCGAGGCTCAGATCACGATCACGCCGAAGGACGGCTCGAACAACGCCTCCATCAACAACTCGGCCGCGGTCAAGGTCGCCAAGGGCACCCTGACCGGCGTGAGCATGACCACCGCGGACGGCAAGCCGGTCGAGGGCGCGCTCTCCGCCGACAAGCTGAGCTGGAAGCCGACCACCCAGCTCGAGCGGTCGACCACCTACAAGCTCGCCGCCGAGGCCAAGGACTCCGAGGGCCGCGTGGCCCACGAGAACGCGTCCTTCACGACGGTCTCCCCGTCCAACAGCTTCATAGGCAACTTCACCCCGGACAACGGCAGCACCGTCGGGGTGGGCATGCCCGTGTCGATCAACTTCGACAAGGCGATCACGAACAAGGCCGCCGTGCAGAAGGGGATCACCGTCTCCTCCTCCAGCGGCCAGGAGGTCGTCGGCCACTGGTTCAACGCCAACCGGATCGACTTCCGCCCGGAGACGTACTGGAAGGCCGGCTCCACCGTCACGCTGAAGCTGGCCCTCGACGGTGTCGAGGGCGCCGACGGCGTCTACGGCGTCCAGCAGAAGACGGTCACCTTCCGCATCGGCCGCAACCAGGTCTCCTACATCGACGCCAAGACCAAGCAGATGAAGGTCACGCAGGACGGCAAGGTCGTCAAGCAGATCCCGATCTCCGCCGGCTCCCCGGAGAACAAGACCTACGCCGGCACCATGGTCATGTCCGAGAAGTTCGAGCAGACCCGGATGAACGGCGCGACCGTCGGCTTCACCGACGACGACGGCAAGGGCGAGTACGACATCAAGGACGTGCCGCACGCCATCCGCCTCACCGGCTCCGGCACCTTCCTGCACGGCAACTACTGGGGCGCGAAGTCCATCTTCGGCAACGAGAACACCAGCCACGGCTGTGTGGGCCTCTCCGACACCAAGGGCGCCAAGGACCCGAACACCCCGGCCGCCTGGGTGTTCAACCACTCCCTCGTCGGTGACGTGGTGGTCATCAAGAACACCGGTGACAAGACCGTCGCCCCGGACAACGGCCTGAACGGCTGGAACATGGACTGGGCGCAGTGGAAGGCCGGTTCGGCCGTCTGATCCCCCGCCAAAACCCCTGAGCGCGCGAGTGCCGCCCCTCCTGGTGAGGGGCGGCACTCGCTTTTCCGTCTCAGAGCGTCGGCACCGCCGCCGCGCCCCAACTGGCCAGCAGGCGCAGCGACTCGGCCGAGGCGGAGTCCGGTTCGGCGTGGTAGACGATCAGGTTGAGGTCCGCGTCGCCGGTCACCCGCAACCCCTCGAAGCCCAGGGCGAGTTCACCGACCAGCGGATGCCGCAGCCGCTTCACGCCGTAGAACTGCTCCTTCACGTCGTGCGTGGCCCACAGGCGGCGGAACTCCTCGCTCTTGACGGAGAGTTCGCCGACCAGCGCGGCCAGCCGGGCGTCGTCCGGGAAGCGTCCGGCGTCCATGCGCAGCCCGCAGACGATGTCGATCGCCTTCTGCTCCCAGTCGATGAACAGCTCGCGGTACTCCGGGCAGAGGAACACCAGCCGGGCCCAGGTGCGGTCCTCGGGCGCCAGCCCGCCCCAGTCGCCGAACAGCGCGGTCGCCATCCGGTTCCAGGCCAGGATCTCCGTGCGGCGCCCCGTGATGTACGCCGGGACCGCGTCCATCGAGGCCAGCAGGTGCTGGAGCGCGGTCCGCACCTGCGGCCGGCGGGCCGGGGGGCGCTTCTTGTGCGGGGCCGGCTTGGCCAGGTGGGTCAGGTGCGCGTGCTCGGCGTCGGTCAGGCGCAGGGCGCGGGCGATGGAGTCCAGCACCTCCGCCGACACATTGCGCCCGTTGCCCTGCTCCAGCCGCGTGTAGTACGCCACCGAGACCCCGGCCAACTGCGCCAGCTCCTCCCGGCGCAGCCCCGGCACCCGGCGGCGCCTGCCGAACTCGGGCAGGCCCACGTCCTCCGGCTTGAGCCGGGCCCGGCGGCTGCGCAGGAACTCGCTCAGCTCGGCCCGCCGGTCCAGCGGGCGGCTCGCGGCCGCCTCCGGCTGTTCGTCCATGCCTTCCAGTATCGAGGGCGGCGACGGATCGTACGCCCCGGAGCCTGTCCCCGGCAGTGGTAGGCACAGTGGTCGTACGCAAAGCTGTGACCTGGGTGGGAGCGGGCGACGGGGGCACCCTGGGAGAGTGCGCCCGGTCGAGACCGTGTCCGGGCCATGGCGAAGCTTAGGAGAACCCCGGCATGACCACTGTTGCTGCGTACGCCGCGCCCGCCCCGAAGGCCCCCCTGGAGCGGACCACGATCGAGCGGCGGCCGGTCGGCGCCCATGACGTCCTGATCGACATCAAGTTCGCGGGGATCTGCCACTCCGACATCCACCAGGCCCGCGACGGCTGGAGCGAGGGCATCTTCCCGATGGTCCCCGGCCACGAGATCGCCGGTGTGGTCACCGAGGTCGGCCCCGAGGTCACCAAGTTCTCGGTGGGCGACCGGGTGGGCGTCGGCTGCATGGTCGACTCCTGCCGCGAGTGCGACAACTGCAAGGCCGGACTGGAGCAGTACTGCACCGGCGGCGGCCCCACCTTCACCTACAACGACACCGACAAGCAGGGCGAGCCCACCTACGGCGGCTACTCCGAGAACGTCGTCGTGAACGAGGACTTCGTCGTCCGCATCCCCGACGGGCTGGAGCTGGACGTGGCCGCGCCGCTGCTGTGCGCGGGCATCACCACGTACTCCCCGCTCAAGCACTGGGGCGTGGGCCCCGGCAAGAAGGTCGCCGTGGTCGGCCTCGGCGGGCTCGGGCACGTCGGCGTGAAGATCGCTCACGCGCTGGGCGCCGAGGTCACCGTGCTCTCGCAGTCCCTGCGCAAGAAGGACGACGGGCTGCGGCTCGGCGCCGACCACTACTACGCCACCAGCGACCCGAAGACCTTCGAGGAGCTGGCGGGCACCTTCGACGTCATCCTGAACACCGTCTCGGCCCCGCTCGACTTCGCCGAGTACGTGTCCCTGCTGCGCACCGACGGCACCCTGGTCAACGTGGGCCTGCCCGAGGAGCCGGTGCAGATCACCCTCCAGTCGGTGTTCGGCCAGCGCCGCAGCATCTCCAGCTCCGGCATCGGCGGCATCGCCGAGACCCAGGAGATGTTGGACTTCTGCGCGGAGCACGGGGTGGGCGCCGAGATCGAGCTGATCGGCGCGGGCGAGATCAACGACGCGTACGAGCGGGTGACCGCCAGCGACGTGCGGTACCGGTTCGTGATCGACACGGCGACGATCTGACCCTCCCGTGCCTGACGCCATGACGCCCTGACGCTCTGCCGCGTCGGGCACGAGGAAGGGCCGCCCGGCTCCGGCCGGGCGGCCCGTTCCTGTGCGTGATCAGCCCTGCGCGGGCGCGACGCCGATCGGGCAGGAGACGCCCGTGCCGCCGATGCCGCAGTACCCGGCGGGGTTCTTGTCCAGGTACTGCTGGTGGTAGGGCTCGGCCGGGTAGAAGGGCCGGCCCTCGGCCGGGAGGATCTCCGTGGTGATCGTGCCGTGCCCCGAGCCGGTGAGCACCTTCTGGTACGCGGCACGGGACGCCTCGGCGGCGGCCGCCTGCTCGGGGGTGTGGGTGTAGATCGCGGAGCGGTACTGGGTGCCCACGTCGTTGCCCTGGCGGAAGCCCTGCGTCGGGTCGTGGGACTCCCAGAAGGTCTTGAGCAACTGCTCGTACGAGATGACCTTCGGGTCGTAGACCACGCGGACCGCCTCGGTGTGGCCGGTCAGGCCCGAGCAGGCTTCCTCGTAGGTGGGGTTCTCGGTGTAGCCGCCCTGGTAGCCCACCAGCGTGGTGTAGATCCCCGCGGGGAGCTGCCAGAACTTGCGCTCCGCGCCCCAGAAGCAGCCCAGCCCGAAATCGGCGATCTCAAGGCCCTCGGGGTAGGGGCCGTCGAGCGGGTTGCCGAGGACGGTGTGCCGGGCGGGGACCTCGAAGGCGGGCACGTCCCGGCCCGCGAGCGCCTGCTCGGGGGTGGGGAGCTGCGGTGTGCGGCCGAACAGCATGGGGTCTCCCTGGTCGGTCTCGGTGCGGACGGGCACTGCGTACAACGACGCGCACGCCTCCGGCATTCCGGTTCAGGCGGCCGCTCCGGCCTCCTGCACTGCGGTGTCGCGGACCTGGCAGAAGTACGCCGCCTTGTCGTTCCGGTACCGCCACGGCAGCGCGTCCACATGGCCGTCGACCAGCCGGAAGTGCTCCACCGCGGCCTCGTTGCGGCCCTGGAGGTGCAGGTAGTAGGCGAGCAGGTGGCGCAGCTCCGGCAGGCGCGGGTGCGCCGGGTCGGCGGCGGCCGCGTCCTTCAGGGCCGCCTCCACCCGCGCCACCATCTCCGGGGTGTTGTCGGCGGCGGTGTCGTCGGATTCGTCGTGCTCGAAGTGCGCGATCAGCGGGAGTGCCGTCAGCAGGCTCCCGGCGGGCGCCCCGGCGGCGGCCCGCTCGGCGAACTCGGTCGCCAGCCGCTCTGAGCCGCGCCACTTGGCGCACCAGTACTGCAGGGCCGAGAAGTGTGCCTCGTAGTGGTGCGGGGCGCGGGCCGTGATCTCGGTCCACAGGTCGTCCATCCTGGCGTTCGGGTAACCGAGGCCGAGGGCCAGCCAGATCTCCGCGATGTACGGCGTCGGGTCGTCCGGGTTCAGCGCCGCCGCCCGCGCGACTTCCTCGCGGGCCTCGACCAGCGTGCGGTGGAACCCCTCGAACTGCTCGCGCGTGGTGTGCTGCGCCCGCTGTCCGCCCCGCACCCGCCAGGCCAGGATCACCGCGCTGCGGGCCCGGACCACGGCCGCGTCCGGGTCCTCGGGGCGCTCGGTCTCCCAGGCCAGCAGCCAGGCGTCGTCGTCGGCCGCCTTGTCGGCCAGCCGGAACGTGAGCAGGGACCGGTTTTCCCAGTCCCGGCCGACGGCGGCCATCAGATCGGCGGCGGGGCGCCAGTCGCCGCCCCGGACGGCGGCGAGCGCGGCGGCGGTCTCGGGGGTGAGCGGACCGGCCGAGCCGGTGTTCTGCCGCTCGGCGGGCAGCAGGCCGAGCGCGGCCGAGGCGGCGGCCTTCCCGGCGGCGGTCGCGGCGGCCTCCTCGGCCTCGATGGCGGCCTCCGCGTTCCCGGAGAAGAACTCCTTCAGGAACACCTTGGCCAGCCAGGCCGCGAAGAGCACGAAGGGGAGTGCCAGGGCGGCGAGTATCCAGAGCAGGACGGTCATTGCGGGCGGGGTCCGTTCGGATCGGGGGTGTGCGGGGTCGGCCGCTCAGGCGGGCTGGACGACCGTCGGCGGGAGCAGGGCGCGCAGCGGGGCGGTGTCGGGCACGTCGGCCAGAGCCGCGTCCAGGGCCGCGTCCAGCGTGTCCTCGGGGCTCGCCCCGGTGCCGTCTGCCGTGCCGGGCAGCCGTACGGCCGCCGGGCGGGACCAGGAGAACTCCCAGCTCAGCAGCGAACGCGCGCTGAACTCGGCCAGCACCATCGTGCGCAGCGAACCGCGCAGCGCCGGGCGCACGAACTGGCGGAACGCCCGCCCCTTCGCCGCGGCCGCCTCCTCGGACAGCGGCAGCCGCTCGGCCACCCGCCACAGCCGGCCCTCGTCGATGGCGTCGAGCACGTCGGTGAGGGTCGCGGGGCGCCCGGTGTACGCGGTCAGCGCGCGGTGCAGCGGGGTCCGCGCGGTGGTGACGCCCTCGGCCATGGCGGCGTTCAGCAGCTCCGGCCAGTCGGCGGTGCGCCGGAAGCCCAGCGCCTCGGCGGTCAGCACGGCCTCCTCCAGCGCCGTCTGGGTGCGCTCGGGGTCGGTGAGCAGTGCCAGCGCGGGGCCGTCGCCCTCGGTGCCGCGTCCGTCGGCGGGCAGTGCCTCGATACGGCACACCCGCTCGGCCATCGGCGGATGCGAGTCGTACCGGGACTCCGGCTCCTCGGGCAGCCCGGCGCGCAGCTCTTCCAGGTCCGCCGCGCGGGCCGTCAGCATCCGGCCGAAGCCGCCGAAGAACTGACCGCGCGGCGGCAGCGTCCGGGCGGGCAGGCCGAGGGTCGCGTACGAGTCGAGGTAGAAGCCGTGGGCGGCCGAGAGGACCGGGATCTCGCGCAGCGCGGAGGCGGTGGCGTCACGTCCGGCGAGCCGGGCGGCGGCCAGGTCGGCGGCGAACTCCTGGCCGCGCGCGGTGCTCAGCGAGGCGCGCAGATAGAGCCTCGCGTACCAGGTGTAGAGCCGCGCCATGCCCCGGTAGAGCGCGCCGGTGTGCCGGGTGTCCACCTCACGGGCCTTCTTGCCCTTGGCGATCCGCTTGGCGGCGGTCCGCTCCTGGCGTTCGCGCTCGTCGGCCACCTTGCCGTCGGCGGTCGCGTGGAACTGCTCGACGACCCGGCCGATCTGGGCCCGGCCGCGCACCACGATCGCGGACAGCCGGGTGTCGCCCGCCGTGAAGTGCCCGTACTCGTGGCCGAGGACGGCCCGCAGTTGGGCCTCGCTCAGCCCGGTCAGCAGCGGTACGCCGAGGGTGAGGGTGCGCGGGCCGGGGCGCAGGCCGAGCAGCTTGGCGTCCTCGCGCACGGAGGCGTTCACGTCCGGGGTGAGCAGGATGCGGGCGGGGGCGTGGGTGCCGCTCGCCTCGGCCACCTCGCGCACCAGCGCCCACAGCCGGGGCTCGTCGCCCTCGCCGACCTCCACGGCGGCCGGGTCCTCGGCCGCGGGGATGCGCAGCATGAACAGTCCGCGTACGACGGGGACGGCGAGCAGCACCGTGACGATGACGAGCTTGAGGGCCGCGAGGCCGTGCAGCCCCCAGTGGAACAGGGCGACGTCGACCCCGGCGAGCGCTGCCAGCAGGACGAGGCTGATCAGATAGAAGCCGGACAGCAGGACGAGGGCGCGCAGCGCGCGCAGAGTTGCGCCCATCGGAAAAGATCCCCCCACAGGAAACCGGGCGAGCCGGAGCAAGACGAACGAGGCGCACACCGCCGTACGGTGCCGCCGCCTGAGTGTGGGGGGACTCGGGCCCGGGCAAAGCAGGGGCAGAGCCCAGGGCAAGCGGAGTATGCCCTACCGCAGGTCAGCGGGGCAATACCGATTCCTCGGGTTCCTCGGGCGGCTTCTTCGGGTCCGGGGGTCAGCCCGGCAGGGTCGCCGGGTTGCCGCCGTTGGCCTCGTAGCCCGCGACCGCCAGGGCCCGGTAGACGGCGAACTCCTCGGCCGGGTCCTCGGAGAGGCTCCAGGGCAGGGCGCCCACATGGCCGTCCACGTGCACCAGTTGGTCCATGGCCTCCGCCCAGCGCTCGGCCCGCACCAGGAAGAACACCAGCAGGTGCCGCACATGCGCCAGCATCGGGTCGTCGGGCCGGGCGGAGTGCACCGCGTGCAGCGCGCCGTGTATCGCCCGGACCACGACCTCGCTGCGGTAGAACCCGGCGACCAGGTTCACCTCGGGGAGGTGCTCGAAGACCGCGAACAGCGGCAGCGCGGCCAGCAGCGACCCCTTGGGCGCGCGGGCGGCGGCGGCCTCGGCGAAGGCGTACGCCTCCTCGCGCGAGCCGTGCCACTTCTCGCAGGTGTAGTGCAGCGCGGCGAGGTGGGCGCCCATGTGGTGCGGGGCGAGGCCGAGGATCTTCGCCCACAGCTCGTCGAACTCCGGCCGGGACCAGCCGAGTCCGCGCGCCACGGACAGCATCACCAGATGCGGCACCGGATCGCCGGGGGCGGCCGACGCGGCCCGCTCACAGGCGTCGCGCGCCTCCTCCATGATGATCCGGAAGTCGTCCGTGCCCGGCACCGAGGTCCGCCACGCCTGCTGCGCCAGGAACTCGGCGTGCACCGCCGCGCCGCCCGCGTCCCCCGGCTGCTCGGCCCGCCACACCCGCAGCCACTGGCCGCCCGGCGTCTGATGTATACCGCCCGGCCGCTCGCGCAACTCCAGCGAGGCCGCGCCGGCGAACGCCTGCACCCGCTGCCAGCGCGTCTCGCCCTCCGCCTCCGTGCCCGCGAGGAGCTGGGCCGCGGCACGGTAGTCACCGGTGCGGGCGACCACGTCCAGCACGTCCAGCAGATCCTGGTCCGGGCCCGGCATCCGCACGTCCAGCTCCTCCTGGCGCACGAAGCCGTACCGCTCGGGGTCGGCGGCGTCCGGGTGGCCCGGATGGACACGCTCGATCCCGCCGCGTCCGCGCCGGATCAGCGGGAGCAGCGCGAAGGCCAGCAGGGCCAGCGCCAGGAGCAGCCAGAGAGTCGCCATGCGTCAAGCGAACCAGATACCGCCGACACTTGGCCAACCCCGCCGCCGGCCTGTGGAAAACCCCGGCCGGCCCCGCCGTCGGCTCCCGCCCCCGGTCCGCGCCTGTGCCAGGTGTCCGCCATCATCCCCGCGAGCGCACTACGCTCGGTGCACATGAGCGACAGGCACATCAGCGAGCACTTCGAGACTGTGGCGATCCACGCGGGCAACACCGCCGATCCCCTCACCGGCGCGGTCGTCCCGCCCATCTACCAGGTCTCGACCTACAAGCAGGACGGCGTGGGCGGACTGCGCGGCGGCTACGAGTACAGCCGCAGCGCCAACCCGACAAGGACGGCGCTGGAGGAGAACCTCGCGGCGCTGGAGGGCGGCCGGCGCGGCTTCGCGTTCGCCTCCGGCCTCGCCGCCGAGGACACCCTGCTGCGTACGCTGCTCAGCCCCGGCGACCACGTGGTCATCCCGAACGACGCCTACGGCGGCACCTTCCGGCTCTTCGCCAAGGTCGCGGCCCGCTGGGGCGTCGAGTGGTCCGTCGCCGACACCAGCGACCCGGCCGCCGTGCGCGCCGCGATGACCCCGCGCACCAAGGCCGTCTGGGTGGAGACCCCCTCCAACCCGCTGCTCGGCATCACGGACATCGCCGCCGTGGCCCAGATCGCGCACGCCGGCGGGGCGAAGCTGGTCGTCGACAACACCTTCGCCACCCCCTACCTCCAGCAGCCGCTGGCGCTCGGTGCCGACGTCGTCGTGCACTCGCTGACCAAGTACATGGGCGGCCACTCCGACGTGGTCGGCGGTGCGCTGATCGTCGCCGACGAGGAGCTGGGCGAGGAGATCGGCTTCCACCAGAACTCGATGGGCGGCGTCGCCGGGCCGTTCGACTCCTGGCTGGTGCTGCGCGGCACCAAGACCCTCGCGGTGCGTATGGACCGGCACAGCGAGAACGCCACCAAGGTCGCCGACATGCTGTCCCGGCACCCGCGCGTGAGCAGCGTGCTCTACCCGGGCCTGCCCGAGCACCCCGGCCACGAGGTCGCCGCCAAGCAGATGCGGGCGTTCGGCGGCATGATCTCCTTCCGGGTCACCGACGGCGAGGAGGCGGCCGTCGCGGTGTGCGACCGCACCCGGATCTTCACCCTCGGCGAGTCCCTGGGCGGCGTCGAGTCCCTGATCGAGCACCCCGGCCGGATGACGCACGCCTCCGTCGCCGGTTCGCTGCTGGAGGTCCCCTCCGACCTGGTCCGCCTCTCCGTCGGCATCGAGAACGCGGACGACCTGATCGAGGACCTCAAGCAGGCGCTCGACAAGTAGGCACGCCCGAGAAGCGGGCAGGACAGCCCGGCCTACCAGCCGGACACGGGCGGGGTCGTCAGCGACGGCGGCTCCGCCCACGGCCTGGTCAGCGCGGCCCAGGTGAGGAAGGCGGCCGCCGCCGCGCACAGCACCAGCCACAGCAGCCGCCGCCCGGCCCGCCGTACCCGCAGCAGCCTGGCCCCCCGGCGTACCGCGTCGCCGGGCAGCTCGGGCGGCACGCCCACCGGCACCGCCTCCATCAGCCGCCGGACCGCGGCCTCGCGCTCGGGCCGGATCACGGCTGGAGCCGTCTCACGAGGGTGCCTCCCGCGCGCGGGAGGGCTCCGGGCGGGGGATGCAGCACCGTGGCCGTCGCCCGGTCGCAGAGAGCGCGCACCCGGTCGACCGGCAGTCCCAGCAAGGCCGCCGTCTGTTCGTCGGCCAGCCCCTCGTACAGGCGCAGCACCAGGATCAGCCGTTCGCGCGGACTCAGCGCGGCGAGCGGGCCGTGCGCGGGGGAGCGGTGCCAGGCCGTGTGCGCGTAGTGGGTCGCCAGGTGCCCTCGGGCGCGGTCGTAGGGGTCCTCACCGGGCGGGTGGTCCCAGTGGGCGTAGGTGTGGGCGAGCGCCCGGATCAGCAGGCGCCGCGCGCGCGGGTTGGCGTCCGGCGGCTCGGCGGTGAGCAGCGTGGCCGTGTGCAGCAGCCGGCCCGCCGCGCCCGCGACGAACCCTCCGAACTCCTGTGCCCTGCGGGCGTCCCGCACGCCCCGCCGATCGCGCACCCCGCCTCCCCCCAGCGCACCCTGCGGCGCGAGAAGAACCCGTGGGACCCGGACACGCGAGACCCGGTCTCATATGAGGCCCGGAGCGGCCCAGGGGTCAAGAGCCGCGACGGGACCGCATCAGGAGCCGGCGGGCGGCTGCGGCTGGACGGTCATGCGCGCGGACAGCGCGGTGTTGAAACGGCTGAGCAGATCGCAGAAGCTCTCGCGCTCGGCCGGCGTCCACTCCTCGGTCAGCTCGGCCATCAACTGGCGTCTGGAGGCCCGTACTTCCGCCAGTCGCGTGCCCCCGCGCGGGGAGAGCTGGAGCACCACCGCGCGCCCGTCCTCGGGGTGCGAGGTGCGCTTGACCAGGCCCGCGTCCACCAGCGGGGCCACCTGCCGGGTCACCGTGGAGGAGTCGATGCCCATGCTCGCGGCGAGCGCCTTGACGCCCATCGGGCCCTCGTTGTCGAGGCGGTTGAGCAGCAGATAGGCGGCGCGGTCCATGGAGTTGCGCACCTGCCCGACCCCGCCGAGCCGCGTCTGTTCGGCGCGGCGCGCGAACACCGCCACCTCGTGCTGGAGCGTGTCGAGCAGACCGCTGTCACCGACGGTTGTCATGTCCATCGACATATCAGGTGTTGTGGGCATGGCCGGAGGCTCGCTTCATGAAGGGGCTGCTGGGTTGGGGGACAGGGTACGCGGCCCGGCGGCGGTCCGTACGGGCGCTGGGGAAACCGGTCCTCGGGTCCCGCGCCGACGCCGTGCACGGGCGCGAACTGCGAGACTTGGGACATGAGCTACCGCACGGCCCACCCCTTGCGCTCCGTGACCCTCGACGACGTGCGCGGAGCACAGAAGATGCTCTCGGGGGTGGCCCGCACGACCGCCCTGGAGAGCAGCAGGCACCTCTCCCGCACGGTGGGCGCGCCGGTGCACCTGAAGTGCGAGAACCTTCAGCGGACCGGATCGTTCAAACTCCGCGGCGCCTATGTGCGCATCGCCGGGCTGCTGCCGGAGGAGCGGGCCGCCGGAGTGGTCGCCGCGAGCGCCGGCAACCACGCCCAGGGCGTCGCGCTCGCCTCCTCCCTGCTGGGCGTGCACTCCACCGTGTTCATGCCACACGGTGCCCCGCTCCCCAAGGTCAGCGCCACGCGCGAGTACGGCGCCGAGGTGCGCCTGCACGGCCAGGTCGTGGACGAGGCGCTCGCGGCGGCCGAGGAGTACGCGGCCAGGACGGGCGCGGTGTTCATCCACCCCTTCGACCACCCCGACATCATCGCGGGCCAGGGCACGGTCGGGCTGGAGATCCTGGAGCAGTGCCCGGAGGTCGGCACGATCGTCGTCGGCATGGGCGGCGGCGGGCTCGCGGCCGGGATCGCGGTGGCGGTGAAGTCGGTACGGCCCGATGTGCGGATCATCGGCGTGCAGGCCGAGGGCGCCGCCGCCTACCCGCCCTCGCTGGCCGCCGGGCACCCGGTGACCGTGGCGGACCCCGCGACCATGGCCGACGGGATCAAGGTCGGCACGCCCGGTCCCGTGCCGTTCGGGCTCGTCGAGGAGCTGGTCGACGAGGTGCGCACGGTCAGCGAGGACCAGCTCTCGGCCGCGCTGCTGCTGTGCCTGGAGCGGGCCAAGCTGGTGGTGGAACCGGCGGGCGCCAGCCCGGTCGCCGCGCTGCTGGCCGACCCCGGCGGCTTCTCCGGGCCGGTGGTCTCGGTGCTGTCCGGCGGCAATGTCGACCCGGTGCTGATGCAGCGGGTGCTGCGGCACGGCATGGCAGCGCAGGGGCGCTACCTCGCGGTCCGGCTGCGGCTCACCGACCGCCCCGGTGCCCTCGCCACCCTGCTCGGCGTCCTCTCGGCGGCCGACGCCAACGTGCTCGACGTCAGCCACATCCGCACCGACCCGCGCCTCGGTCTCAGCGAGGCGGAGGTCGAACTCCACCTGGAGACCCAGGGCCCCACCCATCGCACCGAAGTCACCGCCGCGCTGCGGGAGTCGGGCTACGTGATCATCGACTGAGCGGTGCCGGGCGGGCCGGGGCGGGGGCGGCCGAGGGGCCGTTCACTCGTTCGGGGAAGGAATCCGGAAACCCGTTGAGAGACGCGATACATCGCGTTACGGTGTGTGACGTGGGGGATCTGACCACCGCTCGCTCGCCGGGGGTGCCGGGTCCGTGTGCCAGTTGCCGTGCACCACCGACGACGGGGAGAGATCATGCCGGGCGCGATCCATGCCGAGGGTCTGGTGAAGACCTTCGGGGACGTAAGAGCATTGGACGGCGTCGACCTCGACGTGCCCGAGGGGACGGTCCTGGGCCTGCTCGGGCCGAACGGCGCGGGCAAGACGACGACCGTCCGCTGTCTGACCACCCTGCTGCGCCCCGACAGCGGCCGGGCGGTCGTCGCGGGCGTGGACGTGCTCAAGCATCCCGACACCGTCCGCCGCTCCATCGGCCTCTCCGGCCAGTTCGCGGCGGTCGACGAGTATCTGACCGGCCGGGAGAACCTCCAGATGGTCGGCCGGCTCTACCAGATGCGCGGCAAGGCGGCGAAGGAGCGGGCGGACGAGCTGCTGGAGCAGTTCCACCTCGCCGACGCCGCCGACCGCCCCGCCAAGACCTACTCCGGCGGTATGCGCCGCAGGCTCGACCTCGCCGCCGCGCTCGTGGTCTCGCCGCCGGTGATGTTCATGGACGAGCCGACGACCGGACTCGACCCGCGCAACCGGCAGCAGCTCTGGGAGGTCATCCAGCAGCTCGTCTCCGGCGGCACCACCCTGCTGCTCACCACGCAGTACCTGGAGGAGGCCGACCACCTCGCCCACGACATCGCCGTGGTCGACCACGGCCGGGTCATCGCCCAGGGCACCTCCGACCAGCTCAAGGCCCGCACCGGCGGCGAGCGCGTCGAGGTCGTGGTGCACGAGCGGGACCGGATCGCGGGCGCCGCCGAGGTGCTCCGCGCCCTCGGCAAGGGCGAGACCACCATCGAGCAGCACACCCGCAAGCTCACCGTCCCCGTCACCGGCGGCGCCAAGCTGCTGGCCGAGGTCATCCGGGAGCTGGACAGCCGGGGCATCGAGATGGACGACATCGCGCTGCGCCGCCCCACCCTCGACGACGTGTTCCTGTCCCTGACCGGACACACCGCCGAGGCCCGGGCGGGCGCCGCCGAGGACACCACCGACACCGAGGGGGCCGTGAAGTGAGTGCCGTCAGCGAGAGCGCGCGGGCCGTGGCGCCCGCCAACGCCTTCAGCAGAGCCGTCCGCGACTCACTGATCGTGGCGCAGCGGAACCTCATCCGCATGGTCCGGATTCCCGAGGTGGTCATCTTCGGGCTGATCCAGCCGATCATGTTCGTGGTGCTGTTCACCTACGTCTTCGGCGGCTCGATGAAGATCGGCGGCAGCACCAGCGCCACCGCGTACACCAACTTCCTGATGGCCGGGATCTTCGCCCAGACCGTCACCTTCGCCACCGCGGGCGCCGGCGCGGGCATCGCCGACGACATGCACAAGGGCCTGGTGGACCGCTTCCGCTCGCTGCCCATGGCGCGGGGCGCGGTACTGACCGGGCGCACCCTGGCCGACCTGGTGCAGACCGCGCTCACTCTGCTGGTCCTGGCCGCGGTCGCCCTCCTGGTCGGCTGGCGGGTGGGGTCCGACGGCGACACCAACGCCCTCAGGGTGCTCGCCGCCTTCGGCCTGCTGCTCCTGCTCGGCTACGCGTTCACCTGGATCGGCGCCCTCATCGGGCTCTCCGTCCGCACCCCGGAGGCGGCGACCTCCGGCGGGCTGGTCTGGCTGTTCCCGGTGACCTTCCTGTCCAACGCGTTCGTGGACACCGGCAACATGACCCCCTGGCTGCGGCACATCGCGGACTGGAACCCGTTCAGCGCCACGGTCGAGGCGGCCCGGGTGCTGTTCGCCAACCCCGGCGCGTCCACGTCCACCGCCTGGCCCATGCAGCACCCGGTGTGGGCCTCGCTGATCTACTCGATACTCATCATCGTGGTCTTCCGCACCCTGGCGGTCCGCAAGTACCGCTCGGCCACCGCCTGACCCTCCGTCCGCCCTCCCGCCCGACACTCGGCCCGACACGACGGAGCCCCCGGTGCCGCGAGAGCGCCGGGGGCCGGTCGAAGACAAGGATTCGGGGTCAGCTCGAGTACGGCTCGGCCTTGAGGATCTTCACCGTGGCCTTCTTGCCGTTCGGCAGCTCGTACTCCGCGTCCTCGCCGACCTTGTGGCCGATCACGCCCGAGCCGAGCGGGGACTGCGGCGAGTACGTCTCGACATCGGAGCTGGCGTACTCGCGGGAGGCGAGCAGGAAGGTCATCGTGTCGTCCTCGTCGCCGTCGAAGGCGATCGTGACGACCATGCCCGGCGCGACGGTCCCGTCGGTGGAGGTCGGGGCCTCGCCCACCTGGGCGTTCTCCAGGAGCTGGGTGAGCTGGCGCACGCGCAGCTCCTGCTTGCCCTGCTCCTCCTTGGCCGCGTGGTACCCGCCGTTCTCGCGCAGGTCGCCCTCCTCGCGCGCAGCCGCGATCTTGGCCGCGATCTCCGTGCGCGCAGGACCAGTAAGGTACTCAAGCTCGTCCTTGAGCTTGTTGTACGCCTCCTGGGTCAGCCAGGTGACGTTCTCGCTGGTCTGGGTCACAGGGTGCTCCTCGTCGGTACTGGGGATACAAAGCATCGCCCTACCCAGAAGCATGTTCTCTCTTGGATGGGCGAAACCACGAGCCTAACAATTCAAGGGCGAAAGGGGGAGGACATAAGCCATCAGAATCGCATCGACGCAGGTCACGCCGTACGCATTCCGGGTGATGCCTCAGCCTGCGTGGCAGCCCAGCAGTTCGGCGGTGCCGCCCTTGGCGGTCGTACGGAGCGTGACGACCCTGTCGACCCGCGTGTCCGGCCCGGAGAAGCGGAAGTCGGCCCGGCCGACCTCGGTCCCGTCGGCCGACTGGGAGCGCAGCGTGCAGTAGCCGTCGACGCCGGCGTCCCGGTGGACCTCCAGGTGTGCCCGGACCTCGTGGTCGGTGGCCTGGAAGGTGATGACCTGGGCGCTGATCTCGTTCCTGGCGACGTAGTGGTAGGCGAAGTAGCCGACCAGCGCGAGCAGGGCCACGCCCAGGACCGCGCCGAGGATCTTGAGCCGGTGGTCGGCACGCTCGTCCGAGGAGCGGCCGTAACGGCCCTCGGGCAGCCGCGTGCTCGCCGTAGCCATGATCGTCCTCTCCGCGGAATTATTCGCCCCCCGATTCGGTCACTATAGAAGCCTGCCGCCCGCCCTCCGACCGCCGCCCCATGGACGACGTGCCCCAGGCACGGCACCCGTTGACTGCCCCTGAGACCACGGGGCGCCGACCAACAAGGAACATGTCTTGACTGACCAGCTACGACTGATGGCCGTCCACGCGCACCCCGACGACGAGTCGAGCAAGGGCGCGGCCACCATGGCGAAGTACGTGTCCGACGGGGTGGACGTGCTGGTGGTGACCTGCACCGGTGGAGAGCGCGGTTCCATCCTCAACCCCAAGCTCCAGGGCGACGCGTACATCGAGGAGCACATCCACGAGGTGCGCAAGAAGGAGATGGACGAGGCCCGCGAGATCCTCGGGGTCAAGCAGGAGTGGCTCGGCTTCGTCGACTCCGGCCTGCCCGAGGGCGACCCGCTGCCCCCGCTGCCCGAGGGCTGCTTCGCGCTGGAGGACGTCGACAAGGCGGCCGGCGAGCTGGTCCGCAAGATCCGCGCGTTCCGCCCGCAGGTGATCACCACCTACGACGAGAACGGCGGTTACCCGCACCCCGACCACATCATGACCCACAAGATCTCGATGGTGGCGTTCGAGGGCGCGGCGGACACCGAGAAGTACCCGGAGGCCGAGTTCGGCCCCGCCTACCAGCCGCAGAAGCTGTACTACAACCAGGGCTTCAACCGCCCCCGCACCGAGGCCCTGCACCAGGCGATGCTGGACAGCGGGCTGGAGTCGCCGTACGGGGACTGGCTCAAGCGCTGGAAGGAGTTCGAGCGGGTCGAGCGCACGCTGACCACGCACGTTCCCTGCGCGGACTTCTTCGAGATCCGGGACAAGGCGCTGATCGCGCACGCCACCCAGATCGACCCCGACGGCGGCTGGTTCAAGGTCCCGATGGAGCTCCAGAAGAAGGTCTGGCCCACCGAGGAGTACGAGCTGGCGAAGTCCCTCGTGGACACCTCCCTCCCCGAGGACGACCTCTTCGCGGGCATCCGGGACAATGCCTGACATGAGCGCAAGCGTGAGCCTCGCAGTGACGCATCTCGTCCCTCTCGCCAAGGAGATCGACGAGAACAAGGTCACCCCCGGTGTCCTCGGCTTCATCGTGTTCGCGGTGATGGCCCTGGCCGTCTGGGGGCTGATGAAGTCGATGAGCAAGCACATGGGCAAGGTCGACTTCAAGGAGGCGCCCGCCGAGGGCGAGACCTCCGCCACGAAGACCGAGTCCCGCCAGGGCTGACCCCCCCCGGGGCCGACCCACCGACGGGCGGAACCCACCGACGGGCGCGACCGGAACGACGGCCGCGCCCCGCCGGCGCCTCGCTCACCCCATGGCACCCCTTGGCGCCCCTTGGCGCCCCTCGTCACCCCTTGTTCGGTACCGGCACCCCCAGCACATCGCGGGCGTGCCGGGCCGGGGTCATCCGCAGCCGCCACGCCTGCCAGCCCGACTCCAGGCTCACGCCCCGCTCCAGCAGCAGGGCGTACGCCGGGGCGCAGTCGGTGAGCCGTTCGTCGCGGGCCGGGTGCTCGGCGCGGACCAGGCGGGCCAGCTCCTCCTGGGCGACCGCCGTGCCCACCTCGCTGCCGCCCGGCGCCGCGTACGGCAGCAGGGTGCAGCGCAGGAACCGCGCCCAGTCCTCACCGCGCCGGTCGCCGTAGGCGGTGAACAGGGTGAGCGCCTCGTCGCACAGGGCCAGCGCCTGCTGGGTGCGCCCGTTGCCCGCGTCCACCACCGCCAGCTCCAGGCAGGACCACGCCTCGCCGTGCGGCACCCCGACCCGCTGGAAGTCGGCGCGGGCGTCGACCAGCAACTGGCGGGCGAACCCGGAGTTGCGCAGCGAGCCGGTCTGCGCCGCGCGCTGGTCGCGGGTCACCCGGGCCGAGTGGTGCCGGGCGCAGGCCAGCCCGTACACGTCCCGCATCCGGGAGAACATCGTGCGCGAGCGCTCCAGCTCCCGCACCGCCCGGTCCAGGTCACCGGTCTCCTCCAGCGCCTGCCCCAGGTGGTACAGCGTCCACGCCTCACCGCGCGCGTCCTCGTTGTCCCGGTGCCGCACGGCCGCCTGCCGCAGCCCCTCCACGGCCGCCGCCGCGTCCCCGTCGACCAGCCGGGCCCGCGCGAGCTGGGTCAGCGCCCACGCCTCGCCGCGGGCGTCGCGGGTCCGCCCGTACCGCTCCAGCGCGGCCCGCAGCTCGTCCTCCGCGCGGGGTACGTCGCCCAGGCACAGGGCGAGCTGGCCGAGCTGGTAGTGGGCCCACGCCTCGCCGTGCACCGAGCCGCCCGCCCGGTGCAGCACCAGTGAGCGCTTGAGCAGGTCCAGCGCCTCCGGCAGCCGGGCCCGGTCGCGCTGTACGGCGGCCAGCGCGTGCATCGTCCAGGCGCGGTCGGTGGCGAGCTGCGGGGGCGCCTGGAGGTCCAGCGCCTCCTGGAGCTTGGCCGCCGCCTCGGTCAGGTTGCCCTGGTGGTGCAGGGTGATGCCGAGGGAGCACAGGGCGCGCGCGGCGCCCGCGTCGTGGTGCGCCTCCCGGTACAGGTCCACCACCGAGGCCAGCGTGGTGCGCGCCTTGTCCAGCTCACCGAGCTGCCGGGCCGCGATACCGGTACGCCACTGCACCGAGCGCACCAGCAGCCCCTCGTCCACGGCCTGCGCCAGCTCGTTGATCTCCCCGAGCCGGTACAGGTCGCCGCGCAGCAGGCAGTAGTCGCACAGCGCGCCCAGCAGGTTCAGCACCGCCGCCTGGTCCACGCCCTCGGCCTGGCGCAGGGTGGCCGTGATGAAGCTGGTCTCGTCGTCCAGCCAGCGCAGCGCCTCCTCCAGCGAGACGAAGCCGTGCGAGCCGAACCGGTCCGACCGCGTCGACATGTTGCCGTCGACCAGGCGCAGCACCGAGTCGGCCAGCTCCGCGTAGTTCACGATCAGCCGTTCCTGCGCGGCCGTGCGCTCGACCTGCTCCTCCTCGTCCAGCAGCCGTGCCTCCGCGAAGGCGCGGACCAGGTGGTGCAGCCGGTACCGGTCGCCGCGCACATGGTCCAGCAGCCCGGCGCGGGCCAGCGCGGCCAGGTGCCGGCCCGCCTCCTCCTCGCCGGTGCCCAGCAGCGCGGCGGCCGCCGCCACGCCCAGCGAGGCCCGGCCGGCCAGCGCGAGCCGGCGCAGCAGCCGGCGGGCGGGCTCCGGCTGGTCGTTGTAGCGCAGCCACAGCGCCCGCTCCACCGGCTCGACCGGCCCGTACGCGGCGAGGTCCGCCGCCAGCCCGCTCGCCGAACGGGCGCCGAGTGCCGAGCCCGCGCAGCGCAGCGCCAGCGGCAGTCCGCCGCACAACTGGGCGATCCGCGCGGTGGATTCGGCGTCGTGGGGGTGGCGGGAGTTCTGCGCGGAGGCGGTCAGCAGTTCCTCGGCACCGGCCGCGTCCAGCGCGTTCACGGGCAGGTGGTGCACCCAGGCGGGCAGGTCCGCGTCCAGCTCCAGCGGGGTGCGGGAGGTGACCAGGACCAGGCTGTCGGAGCGCTCGGGGATCAGCGCGCGCACCTGTGCGGGGTCGCAGGCGTCGTCCAGCACGATGGTCACCGGGAGGCCGGCCAGATGCTGGTGGTACAGCTCGCCGAGCCGTTTGAGCTGCTGCTCGGGGGAGGAGTGCTCACGGAACAGCAACTGCTCGCGGGGTGCGCCGAGCCGGTTCAGCAGGTGCAGCAGGGCGTCGCGGGTGGGCAGCGGGCGGGTCTCCGGGCCGTCGCCGCGCAGGTCGACGACGACCGCGCCCCGGAAGTGGTCGCGCAGTTCGTGCGCCGCGCGGACGGCGAGCGTGGTGCGGCCCGAGCCCGGCTCGCCGTGCAGGACGACCACGGTCGGCCGGGTCTCCGACTCCGCGCGGGCGGCCCGCGCCCACTGCCCGATCCGCGCCAGCTCCTCCGTACGGCCCGCGAACAGGTCCCCCGGCTCGGGGAGTTGGCCGAAGGACTGTTCCAGTACGGTCCGGCGCCGGGCCGCCGCGCTCTTGTCCGCGCCGCGCAGTGCCGGGCCGGTCTTCTTCTTCGGGGCGGTGGAGGCGGCGAGCATCCGCTGCTGGTCCAGGAAGGGGCGGATGCCGCGCACCTCCAGCGCGGTGAGCCACTGGAGCCGCAACTGCTCGGGGCCGCCGGGCTGGCTCGCCGCGCCCTTGCGGTGATGGGCGGCGGGCAGATGCGTACCGGCCACCTTCACCACCGTCGCGGCGGCTCCGGCGACCCCAGCGACGACGCCCGCGCCGAGCGCGGTGCCCGTACCGGTGCCGAGGGACAGGTCGGCGACGGCCGCGGCGACCGCCGCGACGGCGGCCACCAGCAGCGGGGTACCGGCGCCCTCGCGGGCGTAGCGCCGGCCGAAGCTGAGCCGGTCCGCCTCGGACGCGTCGAGCGCGCGGGTGTACGCGGCGTACTCCTCCGCCGCCGCCCCGGCCATCGCGTCCAGCGCGGCGCGGGCCCGCGTGAGCAGCAGTTGCCCGTCGGTCCGCCCACCCGACCGCCGCACCTCCTCCTCCACGGCCCGCACCACAAGCCGCTCCGCCTCACCCCGGTGCGCCTCCCGCATATCTCCCCCTCCCCGCCACCAACTCCGTTGCGCACCAGTGTGCTTCGGGGGAGGGGGGAGCGCGAGGGGGCGTGGATCAGGAAGGACGGCTCACCGTTCGAGAGCGCGCCACTCCGGGGCGAGCACCGCCCACACCTGCTTGTCGTGCCGTATGCCGCCGTACGGCCACGCCTCGCGCCGCACCCCTTCCAGCGTCATGCCGAGCCGCTTGGCGACCGCCGCGCTGCGGTCGTTGTCGGCCCGGCAGTGCCACTCGGCCCGGTGCAGGCCCCGTGTGTCGAACGCCCAGTCCAGCAGTGCGGCGCAGGCCGCCGTGATCAGGCCGTGGCCCTCGGCGGCCGGCTCCAGCCAGCAGCCGACCTCGCACGAGCCGGACGCCGTGTCGAAGGCGGTGAACATCACGCCGCCCACCAGGGTGTCGTCCCGCCAGATGCCGTACAGGCGGGCGCCGTCGGTGGCCTGGCGGGTGGCGTACCGCTCGAGGGTGGCCCGGGCGCCCGCCACGTCGACGGTGACGAACCCGGCGCCGACCCAGGGACGGATGTGCTCGCGGGCGCGGTCCAGATGCCCGGCGAACTCCTCGGCGTGCCAGGACTCCAGCGGGGCGAGACGGGCGCCGTCGCGCAGTGCCAGCGAGAACATGAGGGCCTCCCCTTTGCGTAACAGGTGTTATGGAAATGTACCGTGGCGGCATGCCACGTACCAAGGGAGATCACGAAGCGCGGCGGCGGGACGTCTCCGCGGCGGTCTGGCAGGTCATGGCGACACGCGGCTTCGCGGGGCTGACGCTGCGTGCCGTGGCCGCCGAACTCGGCGCGACCACCGGCCTGCTGACCCACTACTTCCCGACCAAGCGGGCCCTGGTCGAGTACGCCCTCGACCTGCTGGAGCAGCGCACCCTCGCCCGTCCCCGGCGTTCCAGCGGGCCGGGGCTCGCGGCGCTGCGGGACGCGCTGCTCGACATCCTGCCGCTGACCCCCGAGGCCACCGACAGCAATCGCGTCTGGGTCGCCTCCTGGGACACCGCCCTGGCCGACCCGGCCATCGGTGCCGACCATGCCCGCAAGTACGCCGAGAGCCGGTCCCGCCTGGCCGAACGCGTCGCCGCCGCCCAGGCCCTCGGTGAACTGCCGCCCGGCGACCCGGACCGCATCGCGGCCGGCGCCCAGTCCTTCGTGCTCGGCCTCGTGGTCCAGAGCCTGCTCGACCCGGACCGGTTCCCGCCCGAGCGGCAGACGGAACTGCTGGACGACCACCTCACCGGCCTGACGGCCCGTCCCGCCTGACCCCTTGCGCGGCCCGCGGGCTTCACTGCCCGCCCCCGGCCCCTGTGAGAGGCTGGATCGCATGAACCGGCTAGCCGACGTGACCTCGCCGTATCTGCTCCAGCACGCTGACAACCCGGTCGACTGGTACCCCTGGGGGCCGGAGGCGTTCGAGGAGGCCAGGCGGCGGGATGTGCCGATCCTGCTGAGCGTCGGGTACTCCGCGTGCCACTGGTGTCACGTCATGGCGCACGAGTCCTTCGAGGACCAGGCCACCGCCGACTACCTGAACGAGAACTTCGTCAGTGTGAAGGTGGACCGGGAGGAGCGGCCGGACGTCGACGCGGTGTACATGGAGGCGGTGCAGGCGGCGACCGGGCAGGGCGGGTGGCCGATGACCGTGTTCCTGACGCCGGACGCCGAGCCCTTCTACTTCGGCACCTACTTCCCGCCCCGCCCGGGGCACGGCATGCCCTCCTTCGGGCAGGTGCTGGAAGGCGTGCACCAGGCGTGGGAGGGCCGGCGGGACGAGGTCACCGAGGTGGCCGCGAAGATCACGCGGGACCTCGCCCAGCGGGAGATCGTCCGGCAGGCCGCCGGAGTCCCCGGTGAGGAGGAGCTGGCGCAGGCCCTTCTCGGCCTCACCCGCGAGTACGACCCCCAGCGCGGCGGATTCGGCGGCGCGCCCAAGTTCCCGCCCTCCATGGCCCTGGAGTTCCTGCTGCGCCACCACGCCCGCACCGGCTCCGAGGGCGCCCTCCAGATGGCCGCCGACACCTGCGAGCGCATGGCCCGCGGCGGCATCTACGACCAGCTCGGCGGCGGCTTCGCCCGCTACTCCGTGGACCGCGACTGGGTCGTGCCGCACTTCGAGAAGATGCTCTACGACAACGCGCTGCTCTGCCGGGTCTACGCCCACCTCTGGCGCACCACCGGATCCGACCTCGCCCGCCGTATCGCGCTGGAGACAGCCGACTTCCTCGTCGGTGAACTCCGCACCGAGGAGGGCGGGTTCGCCTCCGCGCTGGACGCCGACAGCGACGACGGCACCGGCAGGCACGTCGAGGGCGCGTACTACGTCTGGACGCCCGAGAAGCTGCGCGCCCTGCTCGGGGACGAGGACGGCGACCTCGCCGCCGAGTACTTCGGCGTGACCGGCGAGGGCAGCTTCGAGCACGGTCAGTCCGTGCTCCAACTGCCGCAGGCGGAGCGGGTGTTCGACGCCGAACGGATCGCCTCCATCAAAGAGCGCATGCTCGCCGAGCGCTCCCGGCGCCCCGCGCCCGGCCGGGACGACAAGGTCGTCGCCGCCTGGAACGGCCTCGCCGTCGCCGCGCTCGCCGAGGCCGGCGCCTACTTCGGCCGCCCCGACCTGATCGAGGCCGCCCTCGCCGCCGCCGACCACCTGGTCCGGGTCCACCTCGACGAGCACGGCCACCTCACCCGGACCAGCCGCGACGGCCGCGCCGGGGCCAACTCCGGGGTGCTGGAGGACTACGCAGACGTCGCCGAGGGCTTCCTCGCGCTGGCCTCCGTCACCGGCGAGGGTGTCTGGCTGGACTTCGCCGGGCTCCTCCTCGACCAGGTCATGACCCGCTTCACCGACCCGGAGACCGGCGCGCTGTACGACACCGCCTCCGACGCCGAGCAGCTCATCCGCCGCCCGCAGGACCCGACCGACAACGCGACCCCCTCCGGCTGGTCCGCCGCGGCCGCCGCCCTGCTGTCCTACGCCGCCCACACCGGCTCCGAGGCCCATCGCACCGCAGCCGAGCAGGCCCTCGGCGTGGTCAAGACGCTCGGGCCGCGGGTGCCCCGGTTCGTCGGCTGGGGCCTGGCCGCAGCCGAGGCGCAGCTCGACGGTCCCCGCGAGGTCGCGGTCGTCGGCCCGTCCCTCACCGACGAGCGCACCGCCGCCCTGCACCGCACGGCCCTCCTCACCGGCGCCCCCGGCGCGGTCGTCGCGGCGGGCACCCCGGACGGCGAGGAGTTCCCCCTCCTCGCCCACCGCCCCCTGGTGGACGGTGACCCCGCCGCCTACGTGTGCCGGAACTTCACCTGCGAGGCCCCGGTCACCGACCCCGACGCGCTGCGCACGGCGCTGGCCGGCGACTGACCGAACCCGGCACGCCGCACGGCTACTTCCCGTACACCCGCGCCCGTTACGATGCGCTGCCCGCCGCCCGACGGGGTGGCGCATCCTGTGGGGGGAAGCCCGTGTTCGTGCTGTCCATATTGCTGCTCATAGCCGCGGTCGTGCTCTTCTTCGTCGGGCGCGGCAGAGCCGAGGCCGGGTGGAAGATCGGGGCCGCGATCGGCGCCCTGGGTGGGGTCCTGGCCGGTCTTTTCGCCTGTCTTCATGTGGTGAGCGCCTATGAGGTCGGCGTCCCGGTGACATTCGGCCGGGTCGGCACCCCGCTGACCTCCGGAGCACATCTGAAGTCGCCGTTCACCGACGTCACCTCCTTCTCCACCCGGCCGGTCGACCTCGACCTGGGCGGCGAAGACCGGGTGGAGGTCCGCTCCTCGCAGGGCGGGGTGCTGTACGCCGACGTCACCATCAAGTGGGCCGTCGTCCCGCGCCAGGCGGTCGAGCTGTACCGGCTGGCGGGCAGCGAGGACGCGGTGCAGGAACGGCTGGTGCTGCCGGACAGCCGCGAGATCATCCGCAATGTGTTCGCCCAGCACACCAGCGAGGAGGGGTACGCCTCCGCCCGCGAGCGGATCAGCGCCGAGATCGAGACCCAGGTGAAGGAGCGGCTGGCGCCCCGCGGGATCGCCGTGACCACCGTCAACCTGCGCAATGTGCGGCCGTCGAAGCAGTTGCAGGGCCAGATCGACAAGAAGATCCAGCAGGAGCAGGCCACCGAGCGCGCCGTCGAGGCCGCGCGGACCGCCAAGGCGGAGGCCGAGCGCAAGCGGATCGAGGCCGAGGGCACCGCCCGCGCCAACAAGATCCTGGAACGCTCCCTCAGCGACAAGGTCCTCTACAACCAGTGCCTGGACGCCTACCGCGAGGCCGCCAAGGCCCACCCGGTGTACGCCGTGCCCTGCGGCGGCGGCTCCGGCGGCGCCCCGGTCATCGTGGACGGCACCAAGAACTAGCCCAGGCCGGAACGGAACCGCACCGCCTCCGCCACGATCGCCTCCAACTGCTCATGGTGGGCCCCCTTCCAGTACGCCCGCCCGCACTCCCCGCACGCGGCGAACACGTCATAGGTGTCCCGCGTGCCGGCCTCCAGCCGGTCGGCCACCTCGGACTTGGTGGCGGGGCGCAGCGGGCCGTTGCAGGCGGTGCAGCGGGACCAGGGGGCCAGCTCCGGGGCGAACCGCTCCAGCACGTCCCGGAGCTGCTGCTCGGGCCGGGTGCTGTACACGTAGGCCCCGGCCCACAGCTCGCGGCGGCGCAGCAGTCCCCGGTCCCGGCTGAGCAGGACCCGGCGTTCGGCGGCCGAGCGCGCGGCGAGCGCCGGGTCGCCGATGTCGGTGGACTCGTAGGCCGTGTCCACGCCGAGCAGGCGCATGCGGCGGGCCAGCGTGCCCAGGTGCACGTCGAGCAGGAAGCGCAAGGGGGCGCCGGGTACGGGCTGGGGGCGGGGGACCGGGCCGACGTGGACCACCTCGCCGCCGGCCGGGACGTGGGCGCGGGGGACTTCCCGGCCGTCCACGGTGAGGGTGCCGACCTCGGTCAGCGGGATGCCGAGGGACTCCACGACATGGCCCAGCGAGGAGACGCCGTCGGTGCCGAGTTCGGCGGGGCCCGCGCGGTGCGCGTGCGGCACGAACAGGTGCAGGTCCGGGGCGACTTCGAGGTGGATCATGGGTCCGTTCACCCGGTCAGGATGGCACGGGCGCACGGACCCGGCCCGGGCGGCCTCAGGCGTGCTGGTAGGCGACCAGCGAGATGCCGACGTAGTGCACGATGAACGCGGCCAGGGTGAGGGAGTGGAAGACCTCGTGGAAGCCGAACCAGCGGGGTGACGGGTTCGGCTTCTTGATGCCGTAGACCACGCCTCCTGCGCTGTACAGCAGGCCGCCGACGACCACCAGGACCAGGACGGCGACGCCGCCGGTGCGCATGAAGTCGGGCAGGAAGAAGACGGCGGCCCAGCCCATGGCGATGTAGCACGGGGTGTACAGCCAGCGGGGCGCGCCGACCCAGAAGACGCGGAACGCGATGCCCGCGAGGGCGGCGGCCCAGATGCCCCACAGCAGCCACCGCCCCTTGCTGCCCGGCAGGAGCAGCAGGGTGAGCGGGGTGTAGGTGCCGGCGATGATCAGGAAGATGTTGGAGTGGTCGAGGCGGCGCAGGATGCGGTCGGCCCGGGGGCTCCAGTTGCCCCGGTGGTACAGGGCGCTGACACCGAAGAGCAGACACGCCGTCAGGGCGTAGATGCCGCAGGCGATACGGCCCCGGGTGGAGTCGGCGAGGGCGGTGAGCACCAGGCCCGCGATGAGTGCGGCCGGGAACATCCCCAGGTGCAGCCAGCCACGGAGCCGGGGCTTGACGGGTTCCGGCAGGTTGAGCGCGGCGGAAACGGACGCAGTCATGAACCGCATCGTACCTACGGAACCGTAGGTTACGGATCAGTCCCCCTGGGTGTGTGGCCGAGGTCATGCCCACACCAAGATCCATCGTCTCATGTCCGCGAGGGGCTCCGCGCGCAAAGAATTCGCCATGTGTGCGCCAGGTGCGCGTAAAGAGGTGCGCATGTCAGCAGGAAGGACGCGGGACACGCCGTTTCGGGGGTACTCGCTCACCTGTGACGCCCTCTGGACATATGCGCACTCACATCGGATGATCAAATGAGTGCGGTCGGTACCGGATGAGCGGCACTCCCGATCGGGCCGATCGGGGTTGCCGCGGCGCATCCGGGCCGCAGCCCCCAAGGGGCCGAGAAAATCCCTCACCCAGGGCAATGAACCCTCACTTAGGAGCGATCGTGGCGCGCGACAACGCGGCTCCCACCGTCATCCCGACCACCCATCAGGATCTGATCTCGTGGGTAGACGAGATCGCCGAACTGACGCAGCCGGACAACGTGGTCTGGTGTGACGGCTCCGAGGCCGAGTACGAGCGCCTGTGCGAGGAGCTCGTCGCCAAGGGCACCTTCACCCGCCTCGACCCCGTCAAGCGTCCGCACTCGTACCACGCGGCCTCCGACCCGACCGACGTCGCGCGGGTCGAGGACCGGACCTTCATCTGCTCGCGGAAGGAGGCCGACGCGGGCCCGACCAACCACTGGAAGGACCCCGCCGAGATGCGGGAGATCTTCCAGGGGTCGGGCGGCGAGGGCGGCCTGTTCCGGGGCTCGATGCGCGGCCGCACGATGTACGTCGTGCCCTTCTGCATGGGCCCGCTCGGCTCCCCGCTCTCCGCGCTCGGCGTGGAGATCACCGACTCCGCCTACGTCGCCGCCTCGATGCGCACCATGACCCGCATGGGCAGCGCGGTGCTGGAGGAGCTGGGCACGGACGGCGAGTTCGTCAAGGCCGTGCACACCCTGGGCGCCCCGCTGGCGCCGGGCGAGCAGGACGTGCCGTGGCCCTGCAACTCCACCAAGTACATCTCGCACTTCCCTGAGTCCCGCGAGATCTGGTCCTACGGCTCCGGCTACGGCGGCAACGCGCTGCTCGGCAAGAAGTGCTACGCCCTGCGCATCGCCTCCGTCATGGCCCGCGACGAGGGCTGGCTGGCCGAGCACATGCTCATCCTCAAGCTCACCCCGCCGCACGGCGAGGCCAAGTACGTCGCCGCCGCCTTCCCCTCCGCCTGCGGCAAGACCAACCTCGCCATGCTGGAGCCCACCGTCTCCGGGTGGAGCGTGGAGACCATCGGCGACGACATCGCCTGGATGCGCTTCGGCGAGGACGGCCGGCTCTACGCGATCAACCCCGAGGCCGGGTTCTTCGGCGTCGCGCCCGGCACCGGTGAGCACACCAACGCCAACGCGATGAAGACGCTGTGGGGCAACGCGGTCTTCACCAACGTCGCCCTCACCGACGACGGCGACGTGTGGTGGGAGGGCATGACCGAGGAGCAGCCCGCCCACCTGACCGACTGGAAGGGCAACGACTGGACGCCGGAGTCCGGCACCCCGGCCGCCCACCCCAACGCCCGCTTCACGGTCCCCGCCGACCAGTGCCCGATCATCGCGCCCGAGTGGGAGGACCCGCGCGGGGTGCCGATCTCCGCGATCCTCTTCGGCGGCCGCCGGGCCAGCGCGGTCCCGCTGGTGACCGAGTCCTTCGACTGGAACCACGGCGTGTTCCTCGGCGCCAACGTGGCCAGCGAGAAGACCGCCGCCGCCGAGGGCAAGGTCGGTGAGCTGCGCCGCGACCCCTTCGCCATGCTGCCGTTCTGCGGCTACAACATGGGCGACTACATGACCCACTGGATCGACGTGGCCAAGGACAAGGACCCGGAGAAGCTGCCCCGGATCTACTACGTCAACTGGTTCCGCAAGGACGGCGAGGGCAAGTTCGTCTGGCCGGGCTTCGGGGAGAACAGCCGCGTCCTGAAGTGGATCGTGGACCGCCTCGACGGCCGCGCCGAGGGTGTCGAGACCCCGATCGGCGTGCTGCCGGCCAAGGGCTCCCTGGACACCGAGGGGCTGGACCTCACCGAGGCCGAGCTGGACTTCCTGCTCACCGTCGACAAGGAGGTCTGGCGCGAGGAGGCGTCCCTGGTGCCCGAGCACCTGAACACCTTCGGCGATCACACGCCCAGGGAGCTGTGGGACCAGTACCGGGCGCTGGTCGAGCGCCTCGGCTGAAGCACGGTCAGCGGGCCGCGCTGAGTTCCCTCGGCGCGGCCAGCGCCGCCGCGTGCGCGTCCATCCGCTGGGCGGCCAGGATCGCGGCGGCGGTGTCCGCGCGGGAGGCGGCGACGACCAGGGCGCGGCTCGCGAGGGTGTGCGCCCGCCGGTGCAGCGGCGCCGGATCGGCGGCCGCTCCCGGCACCGCCCGTACCGGAGGCCGGCCGCCGCGCAGCCGGGCCACCTCGGCGGAGAGCCGTTCGGCGGCCGTGTCCAGCTCGGGTCCGGCGGCCGGGCCGCGCAGCTCGTCGGTGACGGCGAGCAGGGCGCCGAGGTGTCCGGCCAACTGGATGTCCAGCTCCTCGTCACGCGAGCGGTGCGGGAAGTCCGAGGCCGCCGGGGTGCTGTGGACCGACTTGGTGCGGATCGGTTCGTACATGGGACGGCCTCCTCTGCGCTGACAGGAAACCATCCTAGCTTGGATTCAGTCTAAAGTTGAGTCGAGTCGGTACTACGGCTGACCGTAGCCGTCCAGGAACGTTCCGATCCTGGTCACCGCGTCCGTCAGGTCGGCGGCGTTGGGCAGCGTGACGACCCGGAAGTGGTCGGGCTCGGGCCAGTTGAAGCCGGTGCCCTGGACCACCATGATCTTCTCCTGGCGCAGCAGATCGAGGACGAGCTGCCGGTCGTCCTTGACCTTGAAGACCTTCGGGTCCAGGCGCGGGAAGAGGTACAGCGCGCCCTTGGGGCGTACGCAGCTCACGCCGGGGATCTGGGTGAGCAGCTCGTACGCCGTGTCCATCTGCTCCTTCAGCCGGCCGCCCGGCAGCACCAGGTCCTTGATCGACTGGCGGCCGGAGAGCGCCGCGACCACGCCGTGCTGGCCCGGCATGTTGGCGCACAGCCGCATGTTGGCCAGGATCGTCAGGCCCTCCAGGTAGGAGTCGGCGTGCGCGCGCGGGCCGGAGACGGCCATCCAGCCGACCCGGTACCCGGCCACCCGGTACGCCTTCGACATGCCGTTGAAGGTGAGGGTGAGCAGGTCGGGGGCGACCTTGGCGGTGGGGGTGTGGACCGCGCCGTCGTAGAGGATCTTGTCGTAGATCTCGTCGGAGCAGACCAGCAGGTTGTGGCGGCGGGCGATGTCGGTCAGGCCCTTGAGCATCGCCTCGTCGTAGACCGCGCCCGTGGGGTTGTTCGGGTTGATGATCACCAGGGCCTTGGTGCGGTCGGTGATCTTGCGCTCGATGTCCGCGAGGTCGGGCATCCAGTCGGCCTGCTCGTCGCACCGGTAGTGCACGGCGGTGCCGCCGGACAGCGAGACGGCCGCCGTCCACAGCGGGTAGTCCGGGGCGGGCACGAGGACCTCGTCGCCGTCGTCGAGCAGGGCCTGCATGGCCATCACGATCAGCTCGGAGACGCCGTTGCCGATGAAGACGTGCTCGACGTCGGTCTCGATGCCGAGGGTCTGGTTGTGCATGACCACCGCGCGGCGGGCGGCCAGCAGGCCCTTGGCGTCGCCGTAGCCGTGGGCCGTGGAGACGTTGCGGAGGATGTCCTCCAGGATCTCCGGGGGGCACTCGAAGCCGAAGGCGGCCGGGTTGCCGGTGTTGAGCTTCAGGATGCGGTGACCGGCCGCCTCCAGTCGCATCGCCTCCTCGAGCACCGGGCCCCGGATCTCGTAACAGACGTTGGCGAGCTTGGTCGACTGGATCACCTGCATGCCCGCGAGCTTACGGCCCCCGGTGCGGTGGCGCGTGTGTTCTCCACCACGTGGGACGCGTCGGTTTAACCGGGTTTCGCCGAGGGGTGTTCCGGGCGCGTCCGCCTCCCTACAATTCGACGATCATGTCTACCGAACGCGAGTGCGGGTCGGAGGTGCACGGCGCGCACGAGGCGGTCGGTGCTGCGCCGGTCCCGCCGATCGTCTTCCGCCCCCCGGCCGCCCCGCCCCCCTCCTACGAGGGGTACGCCGACCCCGCCGCCGCCCACGGCTGGCAGAGCGCCTACGACGAGACCCGTGAACTGCCCGCCCTGACCGAACTCTCCGCGCCCGCCGGCCCGACTGGCCCTGGTGATACGGAAGTTGCGCGTGCGACCGGCGGGCGGCCCGGGCGCCGGCGGCGGCCGGCCGGGCGGAGCCGCCGGGTGGTGGTGGCCGGGGCGGTCGCCGGCACGGTCGGGGCCGCCGCGGTGATCACGGGTCTGGTGGCCTCCTCCTCGTCGCCGTCCGGTGGCGACCGCCCGGCGAGCACGGGGCAGGCCACCTCCGGCGTGTCCAGGGTGCCGGCCGTCCCCGGCGCGCCGGACACCACGTCCCCGGTGGGCGCGGGCGCCGCCGACGGCCGGCCCTCGACCGCTCCGCCGCGGGCCACCACGGGGGTGTCCGCTTCCCCGGCCGCGCCGTCGGCCGCGCCGACGGTCGTGCCGGCGGGCGCCTCCGCCGTCGAGAAGGCCCCGCCGTCCACCGCCCCCGCGACGACGGCCACCGTTCCCGTGTCCTCCCCCACCCCGGCCTCGACCGGTACGCCCACCCGTGGGGGCAAGGGGCGCCGGCACCGCTGAACTTACGCGCCGTCACCCGGCGTCCTCCGGGTGACGCCTCCTTGTCCTCTCCCGGCAACCCGATAACAATGCGCATGACAATACGGGCGGCCGGAGGCTCTCCGGTCGTCCGCTTCCGCAGAGAGGACCCCCACATGAACAAGCCTCTCCTGGCCGCGCTCTCCGCCGTGGCGCTCGCCGGGTTCGGCGCGACCCCGGCCCTGGCCGCGCCGCAGACCAAGGCGGTGACCGTCGACTTCGCCGGGACCGTGTCGCTCAGCAACTGCTCCGGCTCCGTCGTCCGGCTGCCGAACTCGGCGGACACCGACCCCGCGCTCGTGATGAGCAACGGGCACTGCCTGGAGACGGGCTTCCCGCAGCCCGGCCAGGTCATCACCGGCCAGTCCTCCAGCCGCACCTTCGGCCTGCTGAACTCGGCCGGCACCAAGGTCGCCACGCTCCGCGCCAACCAGGTCGTCTACTCGACGATGACCGACACCGACGTCACCCTGTACCGGCTGACCACCAGCTACGCGGCGATCCGGAGCTCCTACGGCATCAACGCGCTGCCGCTGAGCGACACCCACCCGGTGGCCGGGAGCAGCATCAAGGTCGTCTCCGGCTACTGGAAGCGGATCTACTCCTGCAACGCGGACGGGTTCGTGTACCGGCTGAAGGAGGGCGGCTGGACCTGGAAGGACTCGCTGCGCTACACCGCCGCCTGCAACACCATCGGCGGCACCTCCGGCTCCCCGGTGATCGACACCGCCACCGGCAAGGTCGTCGCCGTCAACAACACGGGCAACGAGGACGGCCAGTCCTGCACCGAGAACAACCCCTGCGAGGTCGACCAGAACGGCAACGTCACCGTCCGCCAGGGCATCAACTACGCCCAGGAGACCTACCAGATACCGGCCTGCTTCACGACCGGCAACAAGCTCGACCTGAGCGCGGCCGGCTGCACGCTGCCCAAGCCCTGACGGCCCCGGCCGTCACACCGGGGTACGGCGCACCGACCGGCCCGCCAGCACGTCGGTGCGCCGCCCGTCCTCGATGACGAACCGTCCGTCCACCAGGACGTGCGGAATCCCGGCCGGCAGCGTCCTCGGCTCCGCGAAGGTGGAGCCGGCGGCGACGGTGGCCGGGTCGAACAGCACCAGGTCGGCGCGGTACCCCTCGCGCACCAGCCCCCGGTCCGGCAGCCGCAGCCGGGCCGCGGGCCGCGAGGTCAGCCGGGCCACGCACTCCTCCAGCGAGAGCACGCCCAGCTCGCGGACGTAGGTGCCGAGGTAGCGCGGGAAGGTGCCGTAGGCGCGCGGATGGGGCTTGGTGCCCTGGAGGATGCCGTCCGAGCCGCCGGTGTGCGCGCGGTGCCGCATGATCGCGCGGACGTTCTCCTCGTGGCCGACGTGCTGGAGGATCGTGGTGCCGAGCCGGTCCTCGACCAGCAGGTGCCGGACGGTCTCCCACGGCTCCTCGCCGCGCAGCCCGGCCGCCTCCTTCACCGTGCGGCCCACGTACGCGGCCAGCGCCGGGTCGGTCACGCCGGAGATCTCGATCGTCTCCCACTCCGCCGGTACGCCGTGGCAGCCGTCGGAGCCGGTGACCTCCAGGTGGTGCCGGACGCGCTCGGCGGTGGCCGGGTCGGTGAGCCGGGCCAGGATCTCCGCCGGGCCGCCCTCGCTCGCCCAACTGGGCAGCAGGGCCGCCAGGGTGGTGGAGCCGGGGGTGTAGGGATAGGTGTCCAGGGTGAGGTCGGCGCCCGCGTCCAGGGCCGCGTCGAGCAGGGCGAGCAGCTCGGGGGCGCGGCCCTCGTTGACGCCGAAGTTCATGGTGGCGTGGGCCAGGTGCAGCGGGCAGCCCGCCTCGCGGGTGAGGGCCACCATCTCGGCGTACGCCTGGAGGGCGCCCGCGCCGTAGGAGCGGTGGTGGGGGCAGTAGTAGCCGCCGTAGGAGGCCACCACCCGGCACAGCTCGGTCAGTTCGGCGTCGCTCGCGTACATGCCGGGGGTGTAGGTGAGGCCGGAGGAGAGGCCGACCGCGCCCTGTTCCAGGCCCTCCGCGACCAGGTGCCGCATCCGGTCCAGCTCGGCCGCCGTCGCCGGGCGGTCCTCCCAGCCGACGACCAGCGCGCGGACCGTGCCCTGCGGGACCAGATAGGCCGCGTTGACCGCGATGCCCTCGTCCAGCCGGTCCAGGTATTCGCCGACCGAGCGCCAGTCCATGTCGAGGTCGTCGCCGTAGCCGTTCCAGCCGGTGATGGCGCGGCGGACCTCCTCCAGCGTGCGGTCGTCCACGGGGGCGTACGACAGGCCGTCCTGGCCCAGGACTTCGAGGGTGACGCCCTGCGCGGCCTTGGCACTGTGGTCGGGGTCGCGCAGCAGGGCCAGGTCGGAGTGGGCGTGCATGTCGATGAAGCCGGGGGAGAGGACCAGGCCCTCCGCGTCCAGCTCGCGCCGCGCGCGCGGGCGCTGACAGCCCGCCGCCGCGGCCTCCTTGACGATGGAGACGATCCGGCCGCGGTCGACCACCACATCGGCGCGGTAGGCGGGCGCCCCGCTGCCGTCGACCACGTCGGCGTCCCGGATGACGAGTTCTTCCACGGCCCTGCCCTCCTAGAAGAACGTACGGACGTACTGCACGACCGTGCCGTCCGCCTCGGCCACCGGGATGAGCTGCCACTTGTCGAAGCTGGTGCAGGGGTGGGACAGGCCGAAGCCGATCCAGTCGCCCACCATGACATCGGCCTCGGGTGTGGTGGCCAGCCACATGTGCTGGTCCGACAGGGCGGTCACCGTGACGCCGGTCGCGGGGTGCTCGGCGCCGTCCCGGCGCACCACCTGTGCCTCGGGCTTGTCCAGGTCGTAGGCGGCGTCCCGCTTGCCCGCGTTGACGAACGCCTGGCCGGGTTCGGGGCGGGAGACCACCTGCGCCCACAACCGGAACGCGGGCTCCAGCGCGCCTTCTTCGGGGACCCGGTTGAAGGGGGTGATGCGTCGGTAGTGGCCGTCGTCGTGGGAGACGTAGGCGCCGGAGCGGAGCAGCTTCAGCACCGGGCGGGACAGCTCGGGGACCTCCGCGAACACCTCGGCCACCGTGTCGAACCAGGCGCTGCCGCCCGCGCTCACCACGATCTCGTCCGCCGTGCCGAACCGCCCCTGGGCGTCCAGGGCGGCGGCGAGCGCGGTGAGGCGACGCAGATAGGCGGCGACGCGCTCGGGGTCGGCCTTCGGCACCTCGCCCTCGTAGCCCGCCACACCGACCAGGCGCAGGGTGCGGGTGGCGGCCACGGCGGCGGCGACCTCCGCGCACTCCGCCTCCGTGCGGGCACCGGTGCGGGCGCCCTCGCCGGCCGCCAGCTCCACCACCACGTCCAGCGGGCGGGCGGCGCCGGTGAGGGCCGCGTCCATCAGCTCGACCCCGCGCACGGAGTCGACGTAGGTGATCAGGCGGAAGTCCGGGTCGGCGGCCAGCTCGGCGGCGATACGGCGCAGCGCGGCCGCGTCCACCAGCTCGTTGGCGAGGAAGATCCGCTCGATGCCGAACTCCCTTGCCACCCACACCTGGTGGGGAGCAGCGACCGTGATGCCCCAGGCGCCGTGCTCGATCTGCCGGGCGAAGAGCTGCGGCGCCATCGAGGTCTTGCCGTGCGGGGCGAAGGCGAGGCCGTGCCGGGCCGCGTACGACTCCATCAGCGCGAGGTTGTGCGCCAGGCGCTCGGCGGACAGCGCGAGAACGGGGGTGGCGAAGCCGCCGGTGAACAGGTTGCGGCGCTCGGCGGCCAGCTCGCCCACCGTCAGCCCGGCGGCGTCCGGCGGAAGGCCCTTGAAACGGTGGTCGACCCGTTCCCCGGCGAGCTGTGCCAGGGCGTCGGAACCGGTCGCACGGGCCATACGAGCCTCCTGATCAGCGTCGTTGCATTCCCTGCAACGTCCATTGCGTATGTCGCTCCATGCTGTCTAACATCTCGGCCAACACGGGGTCAACGAAGTCGTCACCCCGGAGCACCCCCGGAGCACCGACGAGGAGCCGACACCACCGTGACCGCCGACGGACCGTCCAGCGCCACCCCCGACGCCCCTGACGTCGTCGATGTCGTGGATGTCGTCGCCCTGGGCGAGTCCATGGTCACCTTCCTCCCCGACCGCCCCGGCCGCCTCGCCGACGTGCCCGCCTTCCGACGGGGCATCGGGGGCGCGGAGTCCAACGTGGTCTGCACCCTCGCCGCCGCCGGGCACCCGGCCCGCTGGGTCAGCAGGGTCGGCGCCGACGGCTTCGGGCGGCACCTGGTCGAGCGGATCGGCTCCTACGGCGTCGACACCGGCGCGGTCGGCGTGGACCCGGACCGGCCCACCGGCGTCTACTTCCGCACCGCCGCCGACCGGGCCACCGACGCCCACGAAGTCGCCTACTACCGCGCCGGATCGGCCGCCTCCGCGATGGCCGCCGACAACACCGACCTCGCCGCCCTGGACGCGGGACGCGTGCTGCACCTGTCCGGGATCACCGCCGCGCTGTCGCCGGGGTGCCGGGAACTGCTGCACACCCTGACCGCGCCGCGCGAGGGGCGCCCGGTGGTGTCCTTCGACGTCAACCACCGCCCCGGCCTGTGGCGCGCGGCGGACGACGCGCTGGTGCTGCTGGACCTGGCCCGGCGGGCCGACATCGTGTTCGTCGGCACCGACGAGGCGGAGGCGGCGTGGGGCACGCGGGGCGGGGTGGAGGCGGTCCGGCGACTGCTGCCCGAACCCCGGGTGCTGGTCGTCAAGGAGGGGCCGCTGGGCGCGACGGTGTTCGAGCGCACGTCCACGGGTGAGTTCACCGTGCGCGTGCCCGCCCTCACCGTCGACGTGGTGGCCACCGTCGGCGCGGGCGACGCCTTCGCCGCCGGGTTCCTCTCCGCCACCCTGCGCGGGCTCCCCGTACGCGACCGGCTGCGGCACGGCCACCTCATGGCCGCCGCCGCGCTCACCGTCCCCGGCGACCTCGCCGACCCGCCCGCCCGCGACCACGCCGACCGGCTGGCCGCCCTGGACGACGAGGCGTGGGGGAGACTGCGACTCGGCCCCGGCTGGACCGGGACCGAACAGGTCACCGAAGGAACGAGCACCGCATGAGCCAGACCGTCGACCGCGCCCTGAGCATCCTCCCGCTGCTCGCGGAGGGCCCCGCCGACCTAGGCCAGGTCGCCGAACGGCTCGGCGTGCACAAGTCCACCGCGCTGCGCCTGCTGCGCACCCTGCACGAACACGGCCTGGTCTACCGCCAGTCCGACCAGCGCTACCGGCTCGGCGCCCGCCTCTTCGCCCTCGCCCAGGAGGCGATGGAGAACCTCGACATCCGGGAGATCGCCCACCCCCACCTCGTGAAGCTCAACGAGGCGTGCGGGCACACCGTGCACCTCGCCGTGCACGAGGAGAACGAGGTGCTCTACATCGACAAGGTGGACAGCCGCTACCCGGTGCGCATGTACTCGCGCGTCGGCAAGCCGGTCGCCATCACGGTCGCCGCCGTCGCCAAGCTGCTGCTGGCCGACCTGCCCGAGGGCGAGCGGCGGGCGCTGGCGGAGAAGCTCGAATACCCCCTGTACACGGCCCGTTCCACCCCCAACGCCGGTGCTTTCCTACGCGAGTTGGACAAGGTCCGCGAACAGGGCTGGGCCACCGACCTCGGTGGCCACGAGGAGTCCATCAACTGTGTCGCGGCCCCCATCCGGGGCGCCGACGGCCGGGTGGTCGCCGCGATGTCGGTGTCCGCGCCGAACGTCGTCGTCACCGCCGACGAACTCCTCACCCTGCTCCCGCGGGTGCGCCGCACGGCGGACGCGATCAGCGGCGAGTACTCCGGAAGAACCCCAGTGAAGGACCCCACCGCATGACGGACAAGACCGCCCTCACCCCGAAGACCCACACGGTGCCGCCCGCGAAGTTCTCGCACGGCGTCAGGAAGGGCAACATCCTCCAGGTCGCCGGCCAGGTCGGCTTCCTGCCCGCCGAGGAGGGCAAGGCCCCCACCCCCGCCGGTCCCACCCTGCGCGAGCAGACCCTCCAGACCCTCGCCAACGTCAAGGCGATCCTCGAAGAGGGCGGCGCGAGCTGGGACGACGTGATGATGATCCGCGTCTACCTCACCGACACGGACCACTTCGCCGAGATGAACGACATCTACAACACCTACTTCGGCGAGCAGGGCCTCACCCAGCCCCCGGCCGCCCGCACCACGGTCTACGTCGGGCTGCCCGCCGGGCTCCTGATCGAGATCGACGCGCTCGCCGTCCTCGGCTGACCGGCGCTCAGCAGACCGCACCACCCGCACGACGCACACGGCACGGCATCCCCCTCGGGTGCCGTGCCGCGCTCCACCCTGCCCGAAAGCCCGATGTACTTACCTCACTCACGCAGAGGACCGCCCTCTCATGTCCCTTCCGCTCGCCGCACCCGCCCCCGCCGCGCCACCCCACACCGGAGGACTGCTCCTCCTGCTGGACGGCACCCCCGGTCTGCTCACCGTCGCCGGTCTCGGCATCGCCCTGCTACTCTTCCTGATCATCAAGGTCCGCCTCCAGCCGTTCGTCGCGCTGCTCACGGTGTCCATAACCGTCGGCCTGCTCGCCGGACTCTCGGTCACCGAACTCTTCGGCACCGTCCAGCGCTCCGACGCCGTCTCCACCATCGAGTCCGGCATGGGCGGCATCCTCGGCCACGTCGCCATCATCATCGGCCTGGGCACCATGCTCGGGGCGATCCTGGAGGTCAGCGGGGGCGCCGAGGTCCTCGCGAGCCGCCTGCTGCGGCTGTTCGGCGAGAAGCGGGCCCCGCTCGCGATGGGCCTGACCGGCCTGATCTTCGGCATCCCGGTCTTCTTCGACGTCGGCATCTTCGTCCTCGCGCCGCTGGTCTACGCGGCCGCCAAGCGGGGCGGCAAGTCGATCCTGCTGTACTGCCTGCCGCTGCTCGCGGGCCTGTCCATGACGCACGCCTTCCTGCCCCCGCACCCCGGCCCGGTGGCCGCGGCCGGACTGCTGCACGTCCAGCTCGGCTGGGTCGTCCTCATGGGCGTGGTCTGCGGCATCCCGGCGGTGCTGGCCGCGTGGGCGTTCTCCGCGTGGATCGGCCGGCGCATCTTCGTCCCCGTCCCGCAGGACATGGTCGAGGCGGCGGAGGAGGCCCGTGAGGCGGTCCTCGCCGAGCAGCGCGCCTCGGGCGTGGAGCCGGCCGAGAAGCCGGTCCCGCTGGGCACGGTCCTCGCCATCATCGGTACGCCGCTGATCCTGATCCTCGCCGCCACCTTCTCCTCGGTCGCGCTGGACCCGTCCACCGTGCGCTCGGTCATCGAGTTCTTCGGGCACCCCTTCGTCGCCCTCACCATCGCCCTGGTGCTCGCCTACTACCTGCTCGGCATCCGGCGCGGCTGGTCCCGCAAGTCCCTGGAGAACGTCTCCACCGCCTCCCTGAAGCCGGTCGGCAACATCCTGCTGGTGGTCGGCGCGGGCGGGGTCTTCGGCGCCGTCCTCAAGGCCAGCGGGGTCGCCCAGGCGCTCTCGGACACCTTCAACGGCGTCGGGCTCCCGGTGATCGTGCTGGCGTACCTGATCTCGCTGGTGCTGCGGGTCGCCCAGGGCTCGGCCACGGTCGCCATCGTGACGACGGCGGGCATCGTCGCCCCGCTGCTGACCGAGGGCCACCACTCGCAGGCTTTCGTGGCCCTGGTCATCATGGCCATCTCGGCCGGCTCCATCTTCGCCTCGCACGTCAACGACGGCGGGTTCTGGATGGTCGCCAAGTACTTCGGCATCACCGAACGCGACACGCTGAAGACGTGGACGGTGCTCGAATCGGTCCTGTCCGTCGCCGGGTTCGCGGTCGCGGCGGTGGTGAGCCTGTTCGTCTGACGGCTGCTGCGGCCACGGCGGTGGGGTACGTACCGGCGGGATACGGGCGGGATACGGGCGGGAATGGAGCGCCGGGTGGTTCCGGCACAGGGAAGTCGTCCATACTGCCGCCGTGGAGCAGCGCATAGGATCGAGCAGCCAGCCCCTGAAGGGCGAGCCCGTCACGGGTGCCGGGTTCGACCCGGCCTTCATCCCCGGTCTGACGGGCTCCGCCGCCCAAGGGAAAGCGGACGACGCCGAGCCGACGGCCGAGGCGGCCGACTCGGCCGGGCCGGAAGGGAGTCCGGAGCCCGCGGACGCCGTTCCGGAGGCCGAGGCGGTCGTGTCCGAGGAGGAGCCCGCCGAGGAGGGCGGACCCGTCTTCGAGGCCGCCGACCGCCGGGCGCGGATCATCGCGGACCGGCGGGGCGTACGCCTCGGCCTGGACGCGGAGGAGTGCGAGTTCACCTGGCCGGAGATCGCCGCCGTGGAGACGGAGACGGCCCGGTTCGGCAAGCGCTTCACCGTCACGGTGCACACCCCGGACCGCCGCTGGTACCCGATCGAGATCGAGGCCGCCTCCCGCGCGCAGTTCGCGGAGTGGGACGCCTCGATGGACGCGGTACTGGACGCCTACTTCGAGTCGGAATGAGCGGGACCGAGTGAACAACGGGCGGTGCCCCGGCCTCCCTCCGAGGGAGACCGGGGCACCGCCCGTTTCCGGTACCGCTACGGCATCCCGTGCACGTGCGGACCGACCGCGCCGGACCAGGCGTTGCCCGCCGTCGCGTCCCAGTTGGTCGACCAGGTCATCGCGCCGCGCAGGTCCGGGTAGGTCCGGGCCGGCTTGAAGGAGCCGCAGCCGGTGCCCTTGGCCAGGCAGTCCAGCGCGCTGTTCACCACGCTCGGCGCGACATAGCCGCTGCCCGCGCCCCGCGTGGAGGCCGGCACACCGATGCCCACCTGCGAGGGCGCGAGCCCGCCCTCCAACTGGATGCAGGCCAGCGCGGTCAGGAAGTCCACCGAGCCCTGGCTGTACACCTTGCCGTCGCAGCCCA
Organism: Streptomyces sp. NPDC018263; assembly: GCF_055562575.1. Lineage (NCBI taxonomy): Bacteria > Bacillati > Actinomycetota > Actinomycetes > Kitasatosporales > Streptomycetaceae > Streptomyces > Streptomyces sp. NPDC018263. The sequence continues at coordinate 639,283 of NZ_JBVHFA010000001.1, read as the reverse complement.
GCATCGAACCGCTGTTGTAGTACTGCATGTTGACGACCGTGAGGATGTCCTTGACGTTCAGGGCCGTCTGGAAGTAGGAACCGGACGTCGACTGCATGTCGATCGTCTGCGGTGCCATCGTGATGATCAGCGACGAGCCCGCCTTCGACGACAGCGACCGCAGCGCCTGTGTCATGTACGTCGGGTTGAGCCCGTTCTCCAGGTCGATGTCGACCCCGTCGAAGCCGTAGGTCTGCATCAGCGAGTACACCGAGTTCGCGAAGTTGTTCGCCGAGGCGGCGTCGCTGACCGCGACCGTGCCGCGCTCGCCGCCGACGGAGACGATCACCTTCTTGCCCGCCGCCTGCTTGGCCTTGATGTCGGCCTTGAACTGGTCGACCGTGTAACCGTTCAGCCCCGCCGAGTCCAGGCTGAAGCTCACCGCGCCCGGCGTGGAGGTGGCGTCCGCGAAGGCCACCGCGATGATGTCGTAGGCCGAGGGCACGTCGGAGATCTTCTGCACGGCCGCGCCGTTGTTGAAGTTCTGCCAGTACCCGGTCACCGCGTGCTTGGGCAGGTCGCCCCTGGGGACGGTGCCGCCGGAGGTGGTGGTCGCGTTCACGGTGGCCGACTTCGCCGACTCACCGGCCGAGTTGGTCGCCGTGACCTGGAAGGAGTACGAGGTCGAGGCGGCGAGTCCGGTGACGGTGGCCGAGGTGCCGCTCACCGCGGTGACCTTGGTGCCGTCGCGGTAGACGTTGTAGCCGGTCGCGCCGGAGACCGTGTTCCAGGCCAGCGAGACCGAGGACGAGGTGGTGCCGGACACCGCGAGGCCGCCCGGCGTGGCCGGCCTGGTCGGCGCCGGGTCACCGCCCCCGCCGCCGTCCGGCCCCTGTACCTGCACGTCGTCGGCGTAGTACGCGGCCTGCCCGTACCAGCCGTGGGTGTACACGGTGACCGAGGTGGTGGCGGAGCCCGTGGTGAACGTGGTCGAGAGCTGCTTCCAGGACGGGCTGTCGGGGGTCCAGGTCGACACGTCGGTGGTGCCGGTGCCGGTCGCCCCGAGGTAGGCGTACCCGCCCTGCACCCAGGCGCTCAGCGTGTACGTGGAGTTGGGCTTGACCGCCACCGACTGGGTGCACCGGGCGTTGTCCTGCCCGGCCGGGGTGGCCTTCAGCGCGGCGGAGCCGCCGTGCACCGGGGACGAGACGGTCGTGCCGCTGCCCGCCGAGCAGGTCCAGTCGGACAGGCCCGACTCGAAGCCGGCGTTCCTGGCGTTGTTGACGTCCGCCGCCGAGGCGGGAGCGGCGGCCAGCCCCGCCACGGCGAGGGCGAGGGCGGCGGCAACCGACCAGGCGCGGGCCCGGCCGCGCCCGCCGCGCGCGGGCATGACAGATACGAGGTCCAACTGGAGCCTCCGGTGGGGGAGTTCGCGGGGAGTGTGCCTACAAGTTGGTCCAGACCAATTCCGCTGTCAAGGGGTGGCGTACGGACCACCCCCGGCCCGGTCGTGCAACCTGTCCCGTTTTGAAGCAAGTTGTGACCGGAGAGTTCCCCACGAGCTACACAAACGCTGTTCTCCCGTGATCCAGGCGTGGATACAGTGCTCACGTAGTCACGCAATGAAGTCGTCATGGCCCGAGGGGAACCGTGCCGGTGGGCCGGAGGGTGTGAGAGCGGGGAGCTGCGCGTGCCAACTGCCATCGCCGTGACCAGTGCCGACCTGGCACTGCCGGCGCAGGACGAGCGGACCATGCCCGCCGTCGTGCTGCGCGACCTCGACAGCCGCCCGCTGGACCAGACCCTCACCGAAGTGCAGGCCATGGTCGACCAGTTCGGCTATCTGGTGGTCCTGTGCTCACGCGCCACCCCGGAGCCCGTGCTGCGCCGGCTGCACACCCTGCGCTCCCTGCTGGAGAGCGACCGTATCGCCGTGTTCCGGCCGGAGTTGCCGCCGCTCGGCGTCGCGGTCCTGGCCCGGCAGTTACGGCAGCTCGCGACCTGTGACCTGAGCCCCGGTGTGCTCGCTTCCGCCGGGCGGCTGCTCACCCACTACATCCACGCCGGTGCCGTACTCGGCTCGGTCGCCCGGCTCGACCACGTGCCCGTCGGGCTCAAGGCGCACGCCAAGTCCTGGGTGCCGGGCGCCCAGTTCGCCGTCGTCGCCCACCCCGAGCCCCAGCTCGTCAAGGCCGTGCAGGGTGCCACCCTCAAGGGACCCGAGTTCAGCACCTGGATGCTGATCGCGCGAGGCCAGTTGCAGTCCGACTGGATCACCGGCTTCGCCAAGGACTGGGGCACGCACGGGCTGCGCGAGACCCCGCTGCCCGCCGAGTCACCCGCCTGGTGGGGCACCGGCCGGATGATCGAGTTCTGCGGCTACCTCGCCGACCTCTCCGTGCTCTACCAACTCGTCACCTCGGTACGGCAGTCGAGCTGCCACTGGTGCGGGCTCGATGTCATCGGCGACCGCTGCGTCTTCTGCTCCGCCTCGCCGCCCGAGCACCCCTTGCCGCCGCCGCGCGCCCTTCAGGGGCGTACGCCCGCCTGAACCGATACGGACCCCGCTCCCGTCCCGCACGACCGATTCCCCCAATGAGGTTGCACGGTTCATGAACTCCCGTCAGCGCCGCGGCGTCATACTCCTGATCCTCTCCGTCCTGTGCGCCCTCGGCGCCTTCGCGGGCGTGCTGTCCGTCATCAGCGACGTGCGCTCCAAGGTCGGCCCCGAGGTCACCGCGTACCGGGTCAAGTCCGCGGTCCAGCCGTACACCGCGCTCGGCGCGGACCAGTTCGAGAAGGTGCGGATGCCCAGACGGTGGCTGTCCGCCAACGCCGTCACCGACCTCGCCCAACTGCGCGGCAAGATCGCCGTCACCACTCTGCGCGCGGGCTCCCTGCTCCAGACCGACATGGTCGTCGACCAGCCCGAACTCCGGCCGGGCGAGCAGGAGGTCGCCATCATGGTGGACGCCGCCACCGGCGTCGCCGGCAAGATCACGCCCGGGGCGCGGGTCAATGTCTACGCCACCTTCGAGGGGAAGAAGGAGGGCGACCCCGACCAGTCGAAGATCATCGTCACCAATGCCCGCGTCCTCGACCTCGGGAAGATCCGCGACCTGGAGCCCGACCGGGACCGCGACCAGCAGCGTCAGCCCACCGAGGCCGTCCCCATCACCTTCGCGCTGTCCGCCCTGGACGCCCAGCGCGTCACCTACGCCGAGTCCTTCGCCCAGCGGGTCCGGCTCGCCCTGGTCGCCCCCGGCGGCGAGTCGCAGATACCGGACCGCGAGCGCACCTACGAACTAGCGACGGACAAGTGAGAGGCGGCCCGCATGCCCACCAGGATTCTGCCGGCCGGCGCGGACCCGGACGCCGTACGGTCCCTCACCACCCTGCTCAGCCAGCTCCCCGACGCCGAGCCGGTCCCGCCGGTCACCGACTCCACCCGGCTGATCGACACCCTGGCGAGGCTCGCCGCCGAGTCGGTCGACGAACTCCCCGAGGTCGTCGTCGTCCATGAACGCATCGGCCCCGTACCGGCGCTGGAGCTGATCCGGGAGATAGCGCTGCGTTTCCCGGCCGTGGGCGTCATCCTGGTCACCACCGACGCCGGGCCCGCCCTGTTCGCCGCCGCGATGGACGCGGGCGCCCGCGGCCTGGTCGGGCTGCCGCTGGCCTACGAGGACCTCGCGCACCGGGTGCAGGCCGTGGCCCAGTGGTCCACCGGGGTGCGCCGCCACCTCGGGCACGGCGGGGCCGATGTGCTCAGCGGCCCCGGCGGCACGGTGATCACGGTCAGCGGGGCCAAGGGCGGCACCGGTGCCACCACGGCCGCACTCCAGCTCGCCCTCGCCGCGCAGGCGTCGGGCCGGGCCACCGTGCTGGCCGACCTCGACCTCCAGACCGGTGACGTGGCCTCCTTCCTGGACATCCAGTTCCGCCGCTCGGTCGCCGACCTCGCCGCCATCACCGACATCTCCCCGCGCGTCCTGGCCGACGCCGTCTACCGCCACGACACCGGGCTCGCCCTGCTGCTGGCGCCCGGCGAGGGGGAGCGCGGCGAGGAGGTCACCGACCGGGCCGTCCGCCAGATCATCCACGCCCTGCGCGCCCGCTACGAGGTCGTCGTCCTGGACTGCGGCGCCCAGCTCACCGGGGCCACCGCCGCCGCCGTGGAGGGCGCCGACACCGCGCTGCTGCTCACCACGCCCGACGTGGTCTCGGTGCGCGCCGCCAAGCGGACCGTGCGGATGTGGGACCGGCTCCAGATCCGCAAGGCCGAGGAGACCACCGTCGTGGTCAACCGCCACACCCGCGGCACCGAGATCCAGCCCGCGCTGATCCAGCGCATCACCGGCACCGCCCTGGCCCGCACCACCGTGCCCGCCGCCTTCAAGGAACTCCAGGGCGTGGTGGACGCCGGACGCGTGCACGAACTCGACGCCCGCAGCACCGTACGCCAGGCCCTGTGGGCGCTGGCCGGGGAACTGGGCCTGGCCAGAGCCGCCGACGGCCCCGCCCACCGGGGCGGCCGGCAGCGCGGCGGCGACCGGGGAGCCGTGGGTTTCCGGCGGCGGAAGGAGTAGGCATGAGGCGCCGCGGCAGGTTACGTGAGGACCGGGGGCAGGTGGCGATCGAGCTGCTCGGCATGACCCCGCTGATCGTGCTCACCCTGGTCCTGATGTGGCAGTGCGTGCTGGTCGGGTACGCCTTCACCCTGGCCGGGAACGCCGCCGACGAGGGCGTACGGGCGGGCACGGCGGCTCCTCGGGGGGCGCGGGACGGGGCGTGCTCGGAGGCGGGGCTCAAGCATCTGTCCGGGGCCTGGCGGGACGGGGCGTCCGTGCGATGCGGAGGCACCGGCTTCGTCACCGCCGACGTCGACCTCAAGGTCCCCGTCCTCTTCCCCGGCTCCATCGACTTCCCGGTCACGGTGCACGGCCACGCCGGTGCCGTGGAGGAGGTGAAGGACTGAGATGCTCCGCCGCCGTACGCGCCCCCGCGACCGGGGCCAAGTAGCCATCGAATACCTGGGGTTCGTCCCCGTCCTGCTGATCGTCGGCCTGGCCGGCATCCAGATCGGCGCCGTCGCCTACGCCGCCGAGCAGGCCGGTACCGCCGCGCGGGCCGGGGCGCGTGCCGCCTCGCTGCGCCAGGACGCGCAGGGGGCGTGCGCGAGCGCGGTCAGCGGCGGGCTCAGCGTGTCCTGCTCGGGTGGCGGCGGGGGCGGCGACTCGGTCACCGTGACCGCGACCGTCCAGATCCCCGACGTGGTGCCCGGCTGGGACCTGGGGACCGCCGTCAAGTCCGCCACCATGCCGCTCGACCACTGAGAGGGCCGTCTCATGAGCCTGCGGGCACGCATCAACTCCCCCGAGGAGCAGGGCAGCCGGGGCGAGGACGGGCACCTGGTCGCCTCCTACCGGGCCAAGCTGCTTCAGGAGATCGACCTCGCGGAGATGAGTTCGCTGGCCGCCGCCGAGCGCCGGGCCCGGCTCGAACGCGTCCTCGGCCACATCATCAGCCGCGAGGGCCCGGTGCTCTCCACCGCCGAACGCGCCGGACTCATCCGGCGCGTGGTGGACGAGGCGCTCGGTCTCGGCATCCTGGAACCCCTCCTGGAGGACGCCTCCGTCACCGAGATCATGGTCAACGGCCCCGACTCGATCTTCGTGGAGCGCGGTGGCCGGGTCGAACGGCTGCCCCTGCGCTTCGCCTCCGCCGACCAGCTCATGCAGACCATCGAACGCATCGTCTCCACCGTCAACCGCCGGGTGGACGAGTCCAATCCGATGGTCGACGCCCGGCTGCCGTCCGGCGAGCGCGTCAACGTCATCATCCCGCCGCTCTCCCTCAGCGGCCCCGTCCTCACCATCCGCCGCTTCCCGCGCTCCTACACCCTGAAGGAGCTGATCGGCTTCGGCTCGCTGGACGACCACATGCTGCTGCTGCTCGCCGGGCTGGTGCAGGCCAAGTTCAACGTGATCGTCTCCGGCGCCACCGGCACCGGCAAGACCACCCTGCTCAACGCCCTGTCCGGGCTGATCCCGGCGCACGAGCGCATCATCACCATCGAGGACTCCGCCGAACTCCAGCTCCAGCAGACCCACGTCGTACGCCTGGAGTCCCGCCCGCCCAACGTCGAGGGCAGCGGCCAGGTCACCATCCGCGACCTCGTCCGCAACTCCCTGCGCATGCGGCCCGACCGCATCGTGGTCGGCGAGGTGCGCGGCGGGGAGTCGCTGGACATGCTCCAGGCCATGTCCACCGGCCACGACGGCTCGCTCGCCACCGTGCACGCCAACAGCGCGGAGGACGCCCTCACCCGGCTCCAGACCCTCGCCTCCATGTCCGACGTGGAGGTGCCCTTCGCCGCGCTGCACGACCAGATCAACAGCGCCGTCGACGTACTGGTCCAGCTCACCCGGTTCGCGGACGGCGCCCGCCGGATCACCGAGGTCGCCCTGCTCGACAGCCACGGCGGGGAGCCGTACCGGCTGGCGACCGTGGCCCGCTTCGACGCCCGCCCGATGACCGCCGACGGCCAGGTCCACGGCGCCTTCCAGTACTTCCCGCTGCCCCGCCGCACCGCCGACCGCCTCTACATGGCCGGGCAGCCCGTGCCCCAGGCGTTCGGCGTGGCCCACACGGCGGACCAGCTCGCCACCCGAGAGGCCAGGTAGGCCCATGGAACTGTCCCACCTCGCCCAGCTCACCACCGGGATCACCCTGCTGACCTGTCTCCTCGCCGTCGCGGGCGTCCAGACCTACGCCTCAGGGCGGGCCCGGCGCGCCGCGCTGGAGGACCGGCTCACGCACGCCGGCCAGGTGCCGGAAGGCGGCCGCAAGCGGCACTTCCGCGGGCTGGACCGCCGACTGCGCCGCACCGCGCTGGGCCGCGCGCTGCAACTCCGGCTCGCCGCCACCGGACTCGACCTCACCCCCGGCGAGTTCTTCGCCGGGATGCTCGCCGCGGTCGCCGCGCTCTGGCTCGTCGGCCAGGCCACCCTCGCGCCCTTCTTTGGACCCATCGCCGGGCTCCTCGGCATCTGGGCGGCCGTGCAGTTCCTCAACTGGCAGCGGCAGAAACGCATCGAGCGCTTCATCAGCCAACTCCCGGAACTGGCCCGCATCCTGGCCAACGCCACCCAGGCCGGGCTCGCCCTGCGCACCGCCATCGGCATGGCCGCCGAGGAGCTGGAGGCCCCCGCCGGTGAGGAACTCTCGCAGGTGGCGGACCAGTTGGCGATCGGGCAATCCATGGAGGACGCGCTCGGCGAACTGGCCGCCCGGCTGCCCTCCCGCGAACTCGTCGTCCTGGTCACGACGTTGGTGCTGTCCAACCGGGCGGGCGGCCAGGTCGTCTCCGCGCTGCGCAACCTCACCGAGACGCTGGAGGAGCGCAAGGAGACCCGGCGCGAGATCCGCACCCAGCTCTCCCAGGTCACCATGACCTCGTACGCCGTACCCGCCCTCGGCATCGGCGCGCTCTTCCTGATGAACGGCGTCAAGGACGGCGCCCTGGAACGCCTGACCGGCTCACCGGTCGGCCAGGGCTGCGTGATCATCGCCTTCGCCCTGTACGCGGTCGGGTTCGTCCTCATCCGCCGCATGAGCCGGATCGACGTGTGAGGGGATGACGGACCGGATGGAACTCCTGCTCGCCCTGCTGGCGGCCCTCGGCGTCTGGGGCGCCTTCGCGGGCGTCCGCATGTACCGCGCCGAGACCAAGCTGCCCGGCGACCTCGCCGTCGCCCTGGAGATCGGCGCCACCCGCACCGGCGCGGTCGGCTCCGTCATCGACCGCATGGGCATGCGGTACGCGCCCCTCGTGCTGCGCCTCATGGGCCCCGGCCTGGTCGCCCGCTACCGCCGCCGCATCGACCTCGCGGGCAACCCCGGCGGCCTCACCATCGACCGCTACGCCGCCCGCCGCGCGGTGTACGGCGCGCTGGGCACCCTCGGCTTCCTGGTCTTCCTGCTGCGCGGCCAGTGGTTCGTCGCCCTGCTGCTGCTCGCCTTCGGCGCCTTCTGGACCGAGGTCGGCATCTGGTCCGCGATCCGGGTCCGCCGGGACGTCATCGAACGCACCCTGCCGGACTTCCTCGACGTCCTCGCCGTCGTCGTCAGCGCCGGCCTCGGCTTCCGCCAGGCCCTCGGCCGCGTCTCCACCCGCTACGAAGGTCCCTGGGCCGACGAACTCCGCATCACGCTCCGCCAGATGGACCTCGGCATGACCCGGCGCCAAGCCTTCACCGAACTCCGCCGCCGCAACGACTCCGAACAGGTCGCCATGTTCGTCACCGCCCTCCAGCAGGGCGAGGAACTCGGCGCCCCCATCGTCGACACGTTGGTCTCCCTGGCCAAGGACATGCGCCGCACCGACGCCCAGAACGCCCGCCGAAAGGCCGCTCGCGCGGTCCCCAAGGCCACGCTGATGATCACGACCTTCATGGTCCCGGCGACGATGCTCCTGCTGGGCGCGGGCCTGCTGCTGGGGTCCGGGGTGGACTTCGGGTCGTTGGCGGGGGAGTAGGGGGAAAGAGTCTGGGGGGAGGTGGGGTATGGCGCGGAAGGGGCGTGCGCGGGGGGTGCCGGGGGCGGGTGTCCGGGGTGGGGCGGCCGGGGGCGTCGCCGAGGGCGCCGGCCGGGGGGTTTCGCGTGATCCGGTCGGGGGTCGTGCGGAGGGTGCCGGCCGGGGGGCCTGGCGTGAGCGGTCCGGGGGCGCCGCCGAGGGTGCCGGCCGGGGGGTTTCGCGTGATCCGGTCGGGGGTCGTGCGGAGGGTGCCGGCCGGGGGGCTTGGCGTGAGCGGTCCGGGGGCGTCGCCGAGGGCATCGGCCGGGGGGATTCGCCTGATCCGGCCCGGAGCACCTCCGAGGATCGGCCGGCGCTCGACGCGCATGGTCACCCGGTGGGCGGGACAGGACGCGAGGGGAGCGGCCTGGGGCCGGGCGGGGGCGGTGCGGAGGGGCGCTCCGTGTCCGGTGCCGACGGGGCTCCGGCGGGCGGCGCCGAGGGGCGTTCGCCTGGGGCTGGTGGGGAGGGGGCGTCGGCCGGGTCCGGGGGGCTTCCTGGTGGTGGCCCCGCCGTGCCCCCCGAGGGGCTTCAGGTTCGGGCTCTGCAGGCCGTCGGGCGGCAGGTGTTCGGGTTCCGGCTGGCGATGATCGTGCTGGCCGCGCCCGCCGCGTTGCTCAACGCGGCGCCGGGACTGGGGGCGCGGCTGGTGGGAGCGGCCGTGGTCGTCACGTTCATGGTGTCGTACGTGCTGTTCCGCGACTGGGGGCGGTTCGGGCCGCTGCTGCTGCGGCACCCCAGCCTGCTCGCCGCCGACACCCTCTTCGGGTCCCTGCTCCTGGTGTCCGCCGGTCCCGACACCACCCTCGCCTACGTCAGCGTCTGCACCCCGCTGCTGGCCGGACTGCTCTACGGCTGGCGCGGTGCGGCCTTCTTCGCCTCGCTCCAGTCGCTGATCCTGCTCCTCGTCCACGCCACCCTGGACGCCGGACGGCACACCGGCCTCGCGGAGACCCTGCTGCTGCCCGGCCTGTGCGTCGTCACCGGCGCGATGGGCTCCACCCTGCGCAACCTGATGCTCCGGCTCGGCACCGCCACCCACGCGCTGACCGCCGTACGCGCCCGGTTGGCCGCGGCGGAGGCCGTACAGTCCGAACGCGCCCGTCTCGCCCGCGAGATGCACGACTCCCTCGCCAAGACCCTGCACGGCGTGGCCCTCGCCTCCGACGCCCTCGCCGTCACCGCCTCCGCCGCCACCCCCGACCCCGCCCGGCTGCGCCAGGAGGCGGAGCTGGTCGCCCGCTCGGCCCGCCGGGCGGCGGCGGAGTCCCGCGAACTGCTCACGGACCTCCGCGAGGAGGCCCCGCAGGCCCCGCTCTGGCCGCAACTCAACCTGCAAGCGGCCGACTTCACGACCCGCACCGGCCTCCCCGTCACCTGCCACCACACCGGCGGCCCGCTGCCGCCCCTCCCCCCGGCCACCACCCGCGCCCTCCTCGCCCTCACCGCAGAGGCCCTCGACAACGCCCACCGCCACGCGAACGCGACCCGGGTCGTCGTGACGGCGGGCGTCCGGGACGGCCACCTCCACCTCTCGATCCACGACGACGGCAAGGGCCTACCGACGGGCGTCACCCTCCAAACCCTGCGAGCCGAGGGTCACTTCGGGCTGCTCGGCATGGTGGAGCGGGCCGCGTCGGCTGGGGCGCGCATCCGTATAGGGCGGGGCGAGCACGCCCTTGGCACCGAGATCGGCATCGAACTCCCCCTGCCCGACTGAACCCGCGAAAGGAGACTCCGATGCGGTTCCCACCCCCCACCGGCCCCCTGCGTCTCGTAGTCGCCGACGACAACCCCGTGGTCCGCGCCGGCCTCACCGCGCTCCTCTCCGGCCGCGAGGACACCACCGTCGTGGCCGAGGCGGCGGACGGGCGCGAGGCGTACGAGGCCGCGCTGCTCCACCGGCCGGACGTCGTCCTCCTCGACGTCCGGATGCCGGGTGTCGACGGAATCTCGGCATTGCCCCACCTCGTCCGGCTGGCGCCCGTCATGATGCTGACCTACAGCCATGAGAGCGAGACCGTGCGGGAGGCTTTGCGGCTGGGGGCGGGGGGATATCTGGTGCACGGGGAATTCGACACGGAACAGTTGGTGCGGGCGGTGCGGGATGTGCGCGAGGGGCGTCCGCATGTGACGCCGGGGGCGGTGCGCGCGCTGTTGCCTCCGGCCATGGGGGTGAGTGCGAGTGCACACGCGGAACCTGAACTTCCCGCTACTGCTCGGGGGATGTCTGCAAAAACCCTTTCGCACATGCAATCGGCTATGGGACAGTCATTCCGGTCGAGTTTTCAACTGAGCACCAGAGAGGCGGAGATCATGGACCTCATCGCGTCCGGCATGACGAACCATCAGATCGCCGCCGCCTGCTTCATCAGCGAGAAGACCGTCAAGAACCACATCAACCACATCTTCGCCAAACTCCACACCACGAACAGATCCCAGGCCACCGCCAAGTGGTTAGGGGTGGCGTGAGATGGCGTTCACCCGCACGCAATGGGTCCGGAACTGGGCCCACGGGCCCTCCGCAGGGCGGTACTTACGCCCCTACGGTTCTCGCTTCGATGACTACGGTGGAGGAGAGTTCCGTGAGCGATCTGCTGCTGAAGACGGCCGTGGCGACAAAAGTACTGGTGAACGGCTGGAAGAACACGACGGTCGCGGCGGTTCAGCGACGCGCCGGGGACAAGGGGCAGACCGCCGTCGAGTATCTGGGCATCATCGCCGTGGTGGTGGCGATCGTGCTGGCGATCACGGGTACGGATATCGGCAAGACGATTCTGGACAAGATCAAGTCGAAGATCACGGAGATCACCTGATCTTCCGGCGCCGACGTGGCGACAGCGGGCAGGCCTTCCCCATCTACATCACAGTGGCGGCGGGCCTGCTCTTTCTTGCGTTCGCCTACCTTGCCGTCGGGCAGGCCGCGGTGAACAGGAGCGGTGCGCAGACGGCGGCGGACGCGGCCGCTCTGGCGGCGGCACAGGACCGCCGGGACCTGCTCGCGGGCAAGTGGCTGACCGACCTCACGGACCCGACGGCCTGGGACGACATCCTGCACGGCCTCACGGATGTGGCCCCCTCGTGCTGGAGGGCTGATGAGCTCGCCGCTCAGAACGACGCCCAGGTGCAGCAGTGCGACGAATCGCAGGCGCTGGAGGTCCAGGTGGAGGTGAGGACCAATAAGCGGGTGGGCGATTCCGTCGTTCCGGGGGTGAGCGACATCCGTTCCACTCGGTCCGCCACCGCCGTGATCAAGCCGATCTGTGATTTCGATCTTCCGGACGAGGGTTCTCCGGACGAGGGGGCCGGCGCCGCACCTCTGCCCGCACTCCATTGCGACGGCAAGATCTGGAAGCTGGACCCGAAGAAACTTGGCGATCTCCCCAAGCCCGAGGACTTGTTCGATGTCCATCTGGCGGATTGACGAGCGGACGATGAGCGGAAAGAGGAAGCGGGCATGAACATCGGGTCCAACGCGAAAGCCCGCACGGGCATCGCCACCATCGGCGTCACGGTGGCATTGATGCTCGGTGTCGCCGGCTGCGGTGGTGACGGAAACGGCGACAAGAAGCCGACAGCCGGCACCTCCGCTTCCCGGGGAGGTTCAGCACCCAGCCCGCAGGAGGGCCAGTCCGCGGACCCGCTCGCGGAGCTGCGCGGCCCCGACGGCCTGACGCTGAAAATCACCTCGGCCGCGCGCGACTCGGGCGGCTTTCTGACGATCAACGCCGAACTCAAGAACGACGGCAGCCATGATGCGGTCCTGTCCTCCCAACTGACGGGCAATGAAACCGAGATCATGAAGAACGGGCAGTCGTTCGGAGGCGCCACGCTGGTGGACCCGAAGGGCAGGAAACGCTATTACGTCCTGCGCGACACGGACGGAAGGCCGCTGACCACCGCCGGTGTGCAGAGCGTCAAGGCCGGAGACACCGTCCCGGTCTTCCTGCAGTTCCCGGCGCCGCCCGAGGGCACGGACGAGATCACCTTCCAACTGCCCACCTTCCCCACCGCCACCTTCAAAATCTCCGACTGAGGCCCCCCGTGACCCCACCCCGTCTCGCCCGCCTCCTGGCCATCACCGCGGCCGCGGCCCTGCTCACTCCGCTGGCGCCCGCGCACGCGGACGGTCCCAGTGAACCGCCCGGTACGGAGCCGAGTGCTGCCGCGCCCGTGGAAGTGGACCTCACCGACCCGGACCTGAAGCTGCCGGAGGGCGCCACGCTCGCGGGAGCGAAGGTGCTGGACATCAAGTCGGTCGTCGAGGACCAGAGCGGCGAGGAACGCCGCGAGGACACGAACGCCGACGTCACCTTCGCCCTCCAGGCGGAAGTCCTCTTCGGCAAGGACAGCGCCAAACTGAGCCCCGAGGCCCGCGCCCGCATCACCGCCATCGCCGAGGAGATCGAGAAACAGAAGGCCACCCGCGTACGCGTCTTCGGCTTCACCGACAACCTCGGCTCCTCCGCCCACGGCGACGTCCTCTCCAAGCGCCGGGCCAACGCCGTACAGGCCGTACTCGACCAGGACCTCAACGCCCCCGACGTCACCTTCGAGGTACGCGGCTACGGCGAGCAGTACCCCATCGCCGACAACTCCACCGAAGCGGGCCGCAAGAAGAACCGCCGAGTGGAGGTCTCCTTCCCCCGCACCGCCCAGTAGCGGCTTACCCCACCGAAACCGACACCCCCGCCACCAGCCCCCACCCGGCCATCACCCCGGCCCCGGCCTCCAGAACGTGCCGGGACCGGAGGCGGGGCAGTCCCAGCCGGCCCGGTGGCATCGTGCGTACCGCCAGCACGCGCAGCGAACGGTCCAGGTATGCCACGTCGATGGCCATCCGCATCCCGAAGGTGTGCACACTCGCCGCCGGTGACAGCAGCAGCGCCCCCTCGACCGCGTCCCGCCCGAGCAGCCCCCGGGTCCGCGCCCGGTAGGACACCGCCCGCTCCAGCGGCACGCACACCTCGCCGCCCTGCCGATGGACCGTCAGAGTCCCGTGTCCGTCCCGCCAGCGCGCCATCCGGCCCCACCTCCGCCGGGACCGTACCCACCCTCCACAGGCCGCACGCGGTTGTCAGTGCCCCCTGCCACACTCCGGACCATGACCGCCGAGACAGAAGACGTACGCCTGCGCGGCGTGACCGAGGACGACCTCGAGATCTTCCTCGCCTTCGAACACGACCCGGAAGCCGTCCGCAGATCCCGCTTCACCCCGCGCCCCCGTGACGCCTTCCTCGCCCACTGGCGCACCCGCATCCTCCCCGACCCCGACTGCCTGGTCCGCACGGTCACCGTGGACGGCGAGGTCGCGGGCAACGTCGTCTCCTGGACGCAAGGCGGCAGACGCTTCGTGGGCTACTGGCTCGGCCGCCGCTACTGGCGCCGGGGCACAGGCAGCCGCGCCCTCGGCCTCTTCCTCACCGAGGAGCCCGTACGCCCCCTGCACGGCGACCCCTTCGCCGGCAACACCGCCTCGGTCGCCCTGCTGGAGAAGCACGGGTTCGTGCGGAGGGGGGAGCCCGACGAGGAGGGGTTCGTCCTGCTGGTCCTCGACGCCCCGGCCGCGAAAACCCCGTGACGCCGGGCCACCCGCTCCAGAACCATGCCCCCATGGACAGGGATTTCGAGGAGCTGGTGGCCGAGGGTGCCGCCGTGCCCACCGACGGCTGGGACTTCTCCTGGTTCGCGGGCCGGGCCACCGAGGAGCGGCCGGAGTGGGGCTACGCCCGTTCGGCGGGGGAGCGGCTGGCGCGGGCGCGGGCGGCGCTCGACATCCAGACCGGCGGCGGCGAGGTGCTCGACTTCGCGCTGAAGCAGGCCGCCCCGGCCCGCCCCGCCCTGCTCGCGGCCACCGAGGGCTGGCCCCCGAACGTGGCGGGAGCGACCGCACTGCTCGCCCCGCACGGCGCGGTGGTCGTCGCCGCACCGGACACCGCGCCCCTGCCCTTCGCCGACGCAGCCTTCGATCTGGTCCTGAGCCGCCACCCCGTGGCCCCGGACTGGCCGGAGATCGCCCGGGTGCTCCGGCCGGGCGGCACCTACTTCGCCCAGCACGTCGGACCGGCGAGCGCGTTCGAGCTGGTCGAGTACTTCCTCGGGCCCCAGCCGGAGGCGGTGCGCGGGGGCCGGGACCCCGGGCGGGAGCGCGCGGGGGCCGAGGCGGCCGGGCTGGCGGTCGAGGAGCTGCGGACGGCGCGGCTGCGCATGGAGTTCCATGACATCGCCGCCGTCGTGCACTTCCTGCGCAAGGTGGTCTGGATGGTGCCGGGCTTCACCGTGGAGACGTACAGGGACCGGCTGCGGGCCCTGCATGCGGAGATCACGGAGGGCGGGCCGTTCGTGGCGCACAGCACGCGCCACCTGTTCGTGACCCGGAAGCCGGCCGCCGACAGGGCCGTCGCTTAGCGGAATGGTCAAGTCACCGTTCGTCGGCGGGGTCGTCCGTCGGAGGGACCCTGGAGCGAACGCGCGGGGGTCGCTGAAGTGGCGTAAAAACCTGATGATCGTTCGCTGAGAGGACGGATCGCCTGGGAATCCGGTGTGAACCGGCCACCGGATACCCCTGAACCAAGCATTCCGCGCTCACCACGGCGTCGCCGGGTGACTCCGCAGCGTAGTTGTGGCGCGCCGGGGCACGCTTCTGCCCTCACGAAGGGTTATGGTGGAAACCCCCCCTCGGGCCGGTCCGTCTCCCCCCCCACGGACCGGCCCGTTTTTCTTGGGCGCGCGCCGCGCGGGTAGGCTCGGCGTCCGCGGGAACCGCAACCGCGGCGTTTTGGAGGGGCTCTCACGTGAACCTGCGCGACAAGCTGCGCGGCCTGCTGGTCAGGGTCTACGCACGCCGGGTGGAAGGTCACCTGGACCACGCGTCGGTGCCGGAGCACATCGGCGTCATCATGGACGGCAACCGCCGCTGGGCGAAGGCCGCGGGTTCCAGCACGGTCCACGGCCACCGGGCCGGCGCCGAGAAGATCGAGGAGTTCCTCGGCTGGTGCGACGAGACCGACGTCAAGGTCGTCACCCTCTGGCTGCTCTCCACGGACAACTTCGACCGGCCGCAGGACGAGCTGGGCCCCCTCCTGGACATCATCGACGGTGTCGTGCGCACCCTCGCCGAGGACGGCCGCTGGCGCGTCCACCACGTCGGCACCCCCGACCTGCTGCCCGCCGGGATGCAGCGAACCCTCAAGCAGGCCCAGGAGAGCACCGCCCACGTCGACGGCATAGTGGTCAACGTCGCCATCGGCTACGGCGGCCGCCAGGAGATCGCCGACGCCGTGCGCTCCATGCTGGCCGACGCCCAGGACAAGGGCGTCAGCATGGCCGAGCTGGCCGAGTCCGTGGACGTCGACATGATCGGCCGCCACCTCTACACCGGCGCCCAGCCCGACCCCGACCTGGTGATCCGCACCAGCGGTGAGCAGCGGCTCTCCGGATTCATGCTCTGGCAGACCGCCCACTCGGAGTACTACTTCTGCGAGGTCTTCTGGCCGGCCTTCCGCAAGGTCGACTTCCTGCGTGCCCTGCGCGACTACGCCGCCCGGCACCGCCGCTACGGCGGCTGACCCCACCGGAGCCCGGCGGAGCCCGGGCGAGGGGGCCACGTCTACCCGCCCTCGCCCGGAAGTAACAAGGAGTTCACCGGCCTGCCGGTGGCCGCTTCTGCATGGTCACCCGCGTTCGAGGGCATAACGCTCTCAGGCCGACGCCCGAACCACGGGCGTCGGACTCAGCGGGCGGCACGGGGTCGCCCGCCCGGGAGGTCCTTTGCACCAGCCCGACCGTGCCTCGCGTGCACGGCAGCAGTGGCGGAGGGCCGGTCTGCGGCCCGCCGCGCGCGGGGACCACAGACCGGTCCAGTTCCACCTCGTCGCTCCCCGACCTCATCCGAGGGGGTACGTCCTTCCGTGGTGACCAGCACAAAGCGCCACAAGCCCGACCGGCGCACCTATGTTCTCGACACCAGCGTCCTGCTGGCCGACCCCAACGCCGTGACCCGGTTCGAGGAGCACGAGGTAGTGCTCCCGATCGTCGTGGTCACCGAGCTGGAGGCCAAGCGGCACCATCCCGAACTCGGCTACTTCGCCCGCCAGGCCCTGCGCCTGCTGGACGACTACCGGGTCAGGTACGGCCGACTCGACGCCCCCATCCCGATCGGGGAACTCGGCGGGACCGTCCGTGTCGAGCTCAACCACTCGGACCCCAGCGTGCTGCCCAGCGGCTACCGCCTGGGGGACAACGACTCCCGCATCCTCGCGGTGGCCCGGAATCTCCAGGCCGAGGGGTTCGACGTCACCGTCGTGTCGAAGGACCTGCCGCTCAGGATCAAGGCGTCCTCGGTCGGCCTGCTGGCCGAGGAGTACCGCGCCGAACTCGCCATCACGGACTCCTCCGGCTGGACCGGCATGTCCGAGCTGACGCTCCCCGGTGAACAGGTGGACATCCTCTTCGAAGAGGGCCATGTGTTCGTCCCGGAGGCGTCCGGGATGCCCGTGCACACCGGACTGACCATCCAGTCCGAGCGCGGCAAGGCACTCGGCCGGGTCACCCCGGACGGCAATGTCCGGCTGGTGCGCGGTGACCGGGAGGCGTTCGGCATCAAGGGCCGCAGCGCCGAGCAGCGCATCGCGCTCGACCTGCTGCTCGATCCGGACGTCGGCATCCTCTCCATGGGCGGCCGCGCGGGCACCGGCAAATCGGCGCTGGCGCTGTGCGCCGGCCTGGAGGCGGTCCTGGAGCGCCGTCAGCACCAGAAGGTGATGGTCTTCCGGCCGCTGTACGCGGTCGGCGGGCAGGAACTCGGCTATCTGCCGGGCAGCGAGTCGGAGAAGATGGGCCCCTGGGCCCAGGCGGTCTTCGACACGCTCTCCGCGGTCACCAGCCGGGAGGTCATCGAGGAGATCACGGCGCGCGGGATGCTGGAGGTCCTCCCGCTCACCCACATCCGCGGCCGTTCGCTGCACGACGCCTTCGTGATCGTGGACGAGGCGCAGTCGCTGGAGCGCAACGTGCTGCTGACGGTGCTCTCCCGGATCGGCGCCAACTCGCGGGTGGTGCTCACCCATGACGTGGCGCAGCGGGACAACCTGCGTGTCGGCCGCTACGACGGCGTGGTGGCCGTCGTGGAGAAGCTGAAGGGGCACCCGCTCTTCGCGCACGTCACGCTGAACCGGTCCGAAAGGTCCCAGATCGCGGCGCTGGTGACCGAAATGCTGGAGGACGGCCACATCTGACCCGTCCTCGGACAACCACGGGCGCCGCCCGGCGAAGCCGAAGAGCTTAGCCGGGCGGCGTCTGCGTGCGCGGGTATTTCCTGAATTCCCTTGGGCCAAACGAGGTGTGAGCTTTCACACGCAACCCGGAATTGCCACTCGCCGCCGGGTTACGGCAGAGTCTCAGTCCTGTCAGGCCCCGCATACGACACACCTGTACCCCGAGGCACGTTCCAGCCCCCCGGCAGGCGCGATCCACGGAGCAAGTCGCCAACTCCATAGCGTCGTCGTATGCCGCCCGAGCATCACGCGGCGCTCCCCGTGCGGGAGTTCCCACCGGGCCCGTGTCTCCTGTGACCCTTCAGTTGGGAGGCCAGTGTCGGGGGCACGATTGCGTCCGCCACGGTCACCGAAGCGGGCGATGCTGGAAGGAAACCGTGTGAGCCGGATTTCGGTCCGGGGATTCGCAGTGGCCTCCGCCACCGCGGTCACCGCCGTAGGAAGCGTCGTCGGAGTTGCCTCGGGCAGCGTCGCGCAGAACAATGACGCCGAGCCGACGGCTGCCGACACCACGCTCCTCGCTGAGCTCCCCGCGGATCAGCAGGCGCAGGTTCAGACCGCGTCCCTGACGCAGCAGGCGGACGCGCAGGCCATCGCGGCCGACGCGAGCGCCAAGAAGGACGCGGAGGCAGCGGCCCGCAAGGCCGCCGCCGAGACGGCCATCGCCAAGAAGAAGGACGCCGAGAAGGCGGCCGAGCTGGCGAAGGAGCGTGCCGAGACCAAGGCCGCCGCCGCCAGCCGCAGCGATGTCCGCGACGCCTCCAGCTTCGCTCCCCAGAGCAGCTACTCCGTCGCCCAGATCCAGGCCATGGCCCGTCAGATGGTGGGCGCCGGCCAGTTCCAGTGCTTCAGCAACATCGTCGACCACGAGTCGAGCTGGAACTACCGTGCCGTGAACGCCTCCTCCGGTGCCTACGGCCTCTTCCAGGCCCTGCCCGGCTCCAAGATGTCCTCGGTCGGCGCCGACTGGCAGACCAACCCGGCCACCCAGATCAAGTGGGGCCTCAACTACATGGACAGCCGCTACGGCAGCCCGTGCGAGGCGTGGACCTTCTGGCAGGCCAACCACTGGTACTAGAGCCGGGTCCTGACACCGGCCGCGCGCAGCCCCTCCCCCTCACGGGGTGAGGGGCTTTCGCCATGTACGGTCGTCCTCGCACGGCTCCGCCGCGTGACGAAGCGCGCCGGAGTGGGCCAGTAACGCGGGGGAAGGGTACGGAACATGACGCGAATGCCAGGATGGCTCGGACGGCTCGGTGCCGGACTGACCGAGATGAGCGAGCGCCTGGACGAGCGCCGCGCCGAGGTCCAGAAGGAACACGCCGGACCCGAGGGACCGCCCGAGGCGGTGTCCGTACCCGCGCCCCGTCCGGCCCCGCCCGCCCCGCGCCCCGACCCCGCGCACGCCGTGCCGTGGGGAGTGCGGGTCGCGGCCGAGGCGGGCTGGCGGCTGCTGGTGCTGGCCGGCACGGTCTGGGTGCTGATGAGGGTCATCAGCGCCGTCCAGCTCGTGGTGTTCGCCTTCGTGGTCGCCCTGCTGGTGACCGCCCTGCTCCAGCCGACCGTGGCCCGGCTGATGCGGTACGGCATGCCGCGCGGTCCGTCGACGGCGCTGACCGCCATATCGGGCTTCGTGATCATCGGGCTGCTCGGCTGGTTCGTGACCTGGCAGGTCATGGAGAACATCGACACCCTCTCCAGCCAGATCCAGAACGGCATCGACGATCTGCGCAACTGGCTGCTGAAGAGCCCGTTCCACGTCACCGACAAGCAGATCAACCAGATCGCCAAGAACCTCCGCGAGGCCGTCGGAGCCAACACCGACCAGATAACGTCCGCCGGTCTGGAGGGAGTCCAGGTCGTCGTCGAGGCGCTGACCGGCATCCTGCTGGTCTTCTTCTCGACGCTCTTCCTGCTCTACGACGGCAGGCGGATCTGGGAGTGGTTCCTGAAGCTGGTGCCCGCCGCCGCCCGTCCGGGTGTGGCCGGTGCCGGTCCGCGCGCCTGGGACACCCTGACCGCCTATGTGCGCGGCACGGTGCTGGTCGCGCTGATCGACGCCATATTCATCGGCCTCGGCATCTACTTCCTCGATGTGCCGATGGCGGTGCCGCTGGCGGTCTTCATCTTCCTGTTCTCGTTCATCCCGCTGGTCGGCGCGGTCGCCTCCGGCGCGCTCGCCATCGTGGTCGCGCTGGTGACGCAGGGTGTGTTCACCGCGCTGATGACGCTGGTGGTGGTGCTCGCGGTCCAGCAGATCGAGGGCCATGTCCTCCAGCCGTTCATCCTGGGCCGGGCGGTGCGGGTCCACCCGCTCGCGGTGGTCCTCACGGTCGCGGCCGGCGGCATGGTGGCCGGCATCGGCGGCGCGGTGGTCGCCGTTCCGCTGGTGGCGGTGACGAACACGGTGGTGGGGTACCTGCGGAAGTACTCGGCCGAGCAGGACTGGCCGGCGACGGAGATCGGGGACCCGGCGGCCGCGGCGGCCGGGGACGAGAGCGCCGTCCCGGCCGAGACGGCGCCGGTCGGCACCGCCCCCGAGGACACCCGCGAAACCACCGAAGGCCCCGCTCAGCAGGTGTGAGCGGGGCCTTCGGGCGGGGGTACTACTCGGCCAGGACGGCCTCGGCCTCAAGGGTGACGCCGACCGCCTGGATCACCGAGGCGATCTTGAACGCCTCCTGGATCACCTCGCGCTCGACACCGGCCTTGCGGAGCACCTGCTCGTGCGAGTCGAGGCACATGCCGCAGCCGTTGATCGCGGAGACCGCGAAGGACCACAGCTCGAAGTCGACCTTGTCGACGCCGGGGTTGCCGATGACGTTCATCCGCAGCCCGGCGCGCAGGGTGCCGTACTCGTGGTCCGACAGCAGGTGCCGGGTGCGGTAGAAGACGTTGTTCATCGCCATGATCGCGGCGGCGGACTTGGCCGCGTCGTACGCCTCGGGCGAGAGGTTGGCCTTCGCGTCCGGCTCCAGCTCACGCAGCACGATGGGGGAGCGCGAGGCGATCGCGGTCGCCAGCACGGTGCCCCAGAGCTGCTGCGCGGGGAGGTCGGAGTTGCCGATGACCGAGCCCAGGTTGAGCTTGAGGTCCTTGGCGTAGTCCGGGACGCGGGACTTCAGCGAGTCGAGGGACACGGGTCACTCACCCGCCAGCAGCGCGACCGGGTCGAGGGTCTCGTCGCCCTTGCTCCAGTTGCACGGGCACAGCTCGTCCGTCTGGAGAGCGTCGAGGACCCGCAGGACCTCCTTGGGGTTACGGCCGACGGAGCCGGCGGTCACCATGGTGAACTGGATCTCGTTGTTCTGGTCGACGATGAAGACGGCGCGCTTGGCGAAGCCGTCCTCGCCCTCGATGCCCAGGTCGCGCATCAGCTCGTGCTTGGAGTCCGCCATCATCGGGAACGGCAGGTCGGTCAGGTCCGGGTGGTCCTTGCGCCAGGCGTGGTGGACGAACTCGGAGTCACCGGAGAAGCCGAGGACCTGCGCGTCACGGTCGGCGAACTCGTCGTTCAGCTTGCCGAAGGCCGCGATCTCGGTCGGGCACACGAAGGTGAAGTCCTTGGGCCACGCGAAGACGATCTTCCACTTGCCCTCGTAGGTCTTGTGGTCGATCGTCTCGAACTCCTTGCCCTTCTCCAGCGAGACGCAGGCGGTCAGTTCGAACTCGGGGAACTTGTCACCGACAGTGAGCACGTGCTCTCCTTGCAGCGCGGGGACACCCCAGCTTGCGGGATGTCTCCCATGGGTTGGACTGGGCCGATGGTGGCACAGGGTGGATTGATTAGTGAAATAGCTACACTCGGCCTGGTTGATCGGAGGTGGCTATCAGTGACCATCAGTAGCGGCAAGCGGAAGCAGCCGACCCTGGCGCAGTTGCGCGCCTTCACCGCGGTCGCCGAGCACCTGCACTTCAGGGACGCGGCCGCCGCCATCGGGATGAGCCAGCCCGCGCTGTCCGGGGCGGTCGCCGCGCTGGAGGAGACCCTCGGCGTGGCCCTGGTGGAGCGTACGACCCGCAAGGTGCTGCTCTCGCCCGCCGGCGAGCGGCTCGCGGTGCGGGCCAAGGCGGTACTGGCCGAGATGGGCGCGCTGCTGGAGGAGGCCGAGGCGGTACGGGCGCCCTTCACCGGGGTGCTGCGGCTCGGCGCCATCCCGACCGTCGCCCCCTATCTGCTGCCGACCGTGCTGCGTCTGGTGCACGAGCGCTATCCGCAGCTCGACCTCCAGGTGCACGAGGAGCAGACCGCCAGCCTGCTGGAGGGCCTGCACTCCGGACGGCTCGACCTGCTGCTGCTCGCGGTGCCCCTCGGCGTGCCCGGAGTGAGCGAACTCCCGCTGTTCGACGAGGACTTCGTGCTCGTCACCCCGCTCGGCCACGAACTCGGCTGCCGCAGCGGCATCCCGCGCGAGGCGCTGCGCGAGCTGAATCTGCTGCTGCTGGACGAGGGGCACTGCCTGCGCGACCAGGCGCTGGAGATCTGCCGGGAGGCCGGCCGGGAGATCCGGGGCGGGGGCGCGGCCCCGGTCACCACGACCGCCGCCGGGCTCTCCACCCTGGTCCAGTTGGTCGCGGGCGGCCTCGGCTGCACCCTGCTGCCGCGCACCGCGATACGGCTGGAGGCGACCCGCGGCAGCAAGGTCCTCACCAGCTCCTTCACGGCCCCGGCCCCCAGCCGCCGGATCGCCCTCGCCATGCGCACGGCCGCGGCCCGCTCCGCCGAGTACGAGGAGCTGGCCGCGGCCCTGCGCGAGGCGATGAGCCCCCTGCCCGTACGGATCGTGGGCACGGCGGACTGACGGGTTACTCGGTGCGCAGCCCGTCGGGGCGGGTCATGCGGAGCAGGGGCGGCAGGGTGAGCAGGGTGACCGCGAGGACGACGGCCGCGCCGACGCCGGTCAGCGCCAGGACCTCGGGCCAGACCACGGTCACCTCGGCCGCCGACATCCGCAGCAGCACCGCGCCCAGGCCCACGCCCACCACCGAGGCCAGCAGCAGGCCGAGCGCGATCGGGAGCGCCGACTGCCACAGCACCGACAGACCGAGCGTGCGGCGCCGGGTGCCGAACGCGACCAGCGCCGACAGCAGCCTGCGCCGTTCGCGCAACTGCTCCAACTGTGAGACCAGCAGGCTCGCCCCGATCAGCACCAGCACGCAGGAGGCGCCGATCAGCATGCCGGTGCGCAGCGAGGCGTACCGGGCGGACGT
Source organism: Streptomyces sp. NPDC018263 (assembly GCF_055562575.1). Taxonomy (NCBI): domain Bacteria; kingdom Bacillati; phylum Actinomycetota; class Actinomycetes; order Kitasatosporales; family Streptomycetaceae; genus Streptomyces; species Streptomyces sp. NPDC018263. Next base: position 616,240 of record NZ_JBVHFA010000001.1, on the reverse strand, counting down.
CTCGGTCGGGGTCACGGCCATGATGTCCGCGACCGGGTCGACCCGCGCGGCGGTGTTGCGTACGTACTCCTGCACGTCCGGCAGCGCCTGGTCCATGCGTACGAAGATCTCGCCGGACAGCGCCGGTTCGGCCGCCGCCGGGAGCGCGGCCGGGGTGACCAGCAGGCCGTTGGCGCGGGGCATCAGCGAGTCCTCGCGGGCCGTGGCCCAGCGCAGGTCCTTCGGGACGGTGATCGGCACCGAGAGGCCCTCGATCTCGGCGTACCCGGGGTCGATGTAGGCGTCGTGACCGGGGCGCAGCACGGCGTCGCGGGACGAGCGGTCGAAGTCGGTGCCGTACTCCGGACTGGCGAGGGCGAAGGTGTCGCCGTCGCGGCAGGACGGCAGGTGCGCCAGCTCCCGCAGCGAGGCGCAGTCGCCCACGACGAGGTCGAGCGCGGCACCGGAGTCGCGCGGCTTCTCGCCGAGCGAGGCGGTGGCCAGACCCACCGAGGCCCGCACCCCCTCGGTCCGGGCGACCGCCGCGGCGGCCGGGCCGACCCGCGTGTGGTCGGACAGGGCGATCTCCAACTGGGCGCGGGCCGGGTCTTTCCCGGTGTTCTTCTCGTACTGGCCCTGCACGCCCGCGAACAGCATCTGGAGCGCGATGGCCCCGGCCACCGCGACCGCGACCCCGTTGACCGTACGGGCGGCCGTACCGCTGCTCAACTGGAGTCTGCGCACGGCCAGTTGCCAGGACAGCGGGCCCGGGTCGAGCCGGGCGACGGCGCGTTCCACCAGCCAGGGCAGCAGGGCGGTGACGCCGGTCAGGAGCAGCAGGACACCGGCGATGACGAGGTACTGGTTGAAGTCCCCGTTCGAGTGGCCCTGGCCGGTCATGGGGTAGAGCAGCGCCAGGCCGGCCAGCGGCAGCAGCAGCCGCCACCACAGCCGGCGCCGGGCGGGCACGGCGGTGCGGACCACGCCGAGCGGCTCGATGACCACCCCGCGCATGGCCAGCAGCGTGACCAGCACCGCGCACGCCGGCACCGCGAGCGCGACCAGCAGGGCGAGCAGGGGAGAGGGGTCGAGGTAGGCGGGATAGAAGCTCTCGCCCATGACCGTCACCGAACCGGCGAGCTGCCGTCCGGCCAGGAAGAGGCCGGTGCCGATGACCAGTCCGATCAGCGAGCCGGTCAGCGCCTCGCCCGCCGCGATCCGCCGGGTGGTCCGGCTGTCGGCGCCCACCAGCCGCAGCGCGGCCAGCCTGCGGTCGCGCCGTTCGCCGCCGAAGCGCACGGCGGCGGCAATGAACACCGCGACCGGCATCAGCAGCACCACGAACACGACCAGCACCATCATCAGCAGCACCGGGTCGGCCTGCGCAGTGTCCGGCTGCAGGTCGCCGAACGCGCGCAGCCGCTCGGTACGGGCACCCCCGGCCTTCGGCTTCAGGCCCTCGGCGCCCGCGTAGTAGACGAGTTCGCGCGGGCCGAGCAGCCCCTTCGCGCCGATGGTCCCGGTGATCCGGTACGGCAGCCGCTCGCGCAGCAGCTTCGCGTCGCCGGAGGCGAGGAGTTCGCCCAGCGCGGGGGAGACCAGCATCTCGCCCTTGGCCGGGAAGCTGTCGATGCCCGGCGGCAGCGGGGCCTTAGGGCCCTCGGGTTCGAGGAGGCGGCCGCGAACGGACGTGGTCCGCCACCAGGTGCCGGTGTCCGCGAGCAGCAGGGTGTCGTCGCCCTTGGGGAGCGGGTGCACGGCGAACGTGTAGTCGGCGCGCGCCTCCTCCACCGCGTGGCGCGCGGAGACGACACCGGGCAGTGCGGTGGTGAGCAGCAGCAACGCCACGCCCATACCGACGCCGACCGCGGTCAGCGCCGTACGGACCCATCCCTCGCGCCCCCCGGTCACGGCGAACCGGGCCCCCATCCCCAGGTCGCGGGCGTACTGCCGCACGCTCATGCGCTGTGCTCCATGTCCCGTGACCGGCCGTCGCGCACGACGATCTCGCGGTCGGACCAGGCCGCCACCCGTGCCTCGTGGGTGACGAGGACGACGGCGGCGTTGGCCGAGCGGGCGGCGTCGGTGAGCAGTTCCATCACGCGCTCGCCGTTGAGCGAGTCCAGCGCGCCGGTCGGCTCGTCGGCGAACAGCACCCGGGGCCCGGTGACCAGCGCCCGTGCCACCGCGACCCGTTGGCCCTGGCCGCCCGAGACCTCGCCGGGCCGCTTGCGCCCGAGGTCGGCCACTTCCAGGCGCTCCATCCAGGTGAGCGCGGCCCGCTCGGCCTCCTTGCGCGGGGTGCCGTTCAGCCGCAGCGGCAGCGCCACGTTCTCCACGCAGGTCAACTCCGGGACGAGCTGGCCGAACTGGAAGACGAAGCCGAACTCGCCGCGCCGCAGCGCGCTGCGCTCGGTGTCGCTCATCGTGGTCAGCTCGCGTCCGGCGTAGGTGATCGAACCGGAGTCGGGGCGGACGATCCCGGCGAGGCAGTGCAGCAGGGTGGACTTGCCGGAGCCGGAGGGGCCCATCACGGCGACGACCTCACCGGGGTGGACCGAGAAGGCGGCGCCGTCGAGCGCGGCGGTGGGACCGTAGGACTTGCGCAGGTCTCGGGCGACGAGCAGGGAGCCGTCGGGCGGGGTCATGCGACCACCTCCGTGCGCAGTCTGTCCAGGCGTGCCGCGGTCAGTTCCAGCCATCTGAGGTCGGCCTCCAGATGGAACAGGGCGTGGTCGCAGATCAACTGGTCGGCCAGGTCGCCCTTGCGCTTGCGGTCGGTGAGCACGCGCATGGTGCGCAGGTGCTCGGCGCGCTGGGTGTCGAGGACGTCGGCGGCGTCGCGGTGGGTCAGCAGGGCCAGTACGACCTTGGTGTACAGGGTCGAGCGGAGGTAGTCCTCCGGCTTCTCCGGGCTCGCGAGCCACTGCTCGACGTCCGTGACGCCGGCGTCGGTGATGGCGTACCGCTTCCGGTCGGGCCCGTCGCCCGCCTCGATGCCGTCGACCTCCACGAGGCCGTTCTTCAGCAGCCGGGACATGGTCGCGTAGACCTGCCCGTAGGCGAGCGGCCGGTCGTGGCCGAAGGTGTCGTCGAAGGCCCGCTTGAGGTCGTAACCGTGCCGGGGGCCGGACTCCAGGAGTCCTAGAAGGGTGTGACCGATGGACATGGCGAGCACTCTACACACGGTGTATACCCCCGGTTCATAGGGGGTGCGGAACGGGCAACTCCGCTTTTTCGGGCGTCTCCGAGGGCAACCTTGAACCCTTCCTGCCCGTCGGTTCCTTTGGGGTGGGTGCTCATTCTCACGTCCGTAAAAGAGTGGATCGGGCGCTCTTTGTCGCATAGAGGGGTGTTAGCTTTCGGAGCTGACCCCGAGACGGAAGCGGAGCCAAGGGACCCATGGGACGAGCGGACGAGAGACGAGCGCGACAGCGCGGCGGCCACCGCGCGGCACCCGGACGCCGTTCGGCAGCCCCGGCCTCCGAGTCGTCCGAGGGCACCGGCGGCAAGCCCGCCAAGGGCCGAATACGCAGGCTCTTCACCTGGAAGAAGATCCTCGGCACGGTCTTCGGTCTCTGCCTGCTCTGCATGGCCGGCTTCGCCGCGCTCTACCTGTCGGTCGACGTGCCTGCGGGCAACGTGGCCGCCCAGCGGCAGAGCAACGTCTACAAGTACAGCGACGGCACCGTCCTCGCCCGCGACGGCGAGGTCAACCGCGAGATAGTCGACCTCTCCAAGGTGCCGCGCAAGGTGCAGCTCACCTTCGTCGCCGCCGAGAACAAGTCCTTCTACACCGACCCCGGCGTAGACCTGAAGGGCACCGCCCGCGGCCTGCTCAACACCCTCGCGGGGCGCGGCAAGCAGGGCGGCTCGACCATCACCCAGCAGTACGTCAAGAACTACTACCTGAGCCAGGACCAGACCGTCTCCCGCAAGCTCAAGGAGATGGTCATCTCGCTGAAGGTGGAGCGCGAGAAGTCCAAGGACGAGATCCTCGCCGGCTACATCAACACCAGCTACTACGGCCGCGGCGCCTACGGCATCCAGGCCGCCGCCCAGGCGTACTACCACGTCGACGCCCAGGACCTCACGGTCCAGCAGGGCGCCTACCTCGCCGCGCTGCTCCAGGCCCCCAGCCAGTACGACTGGTCCACCGCCACGCCGACCGGCAAGCGGCTGGTCACCGACCGCTGGAACTACGTCCTGAACAACATGGTCAAGGAGCACTGGCTCGACGCGGGCAAGCGCGCCGCCCTGAAGTTCCCGGTGCCGAAGGAGCCCAAGGGCGCCCCCGGCATGGACGGGCAGAAGGGCTACCTGGTCTCGCTGGCCAACTCCCAGCTCCAGAACCAGATCATGAAGCAAGAGGGCATCTCCCGCTCCGAGGCGGAGGCCAAGGTCCACGAGCAGGGCTGGACCATCACCCTCAACGTCGACCGCAAGAAGCAGGCGGCGCTGGAGAAGTCGGTCAGGACCCAGCTCACCAGCAAGCTGGAGCCGAAGCAGCGGCCCGTCGACGCCGACGTCCAGGCCGGCGCGGTCTCCGTCGACCCGAAGACCGGCCGGATCGTCGCCCTCTACGGCGGCAAGGACTACTACGACCACTTCTTCAGCAACGCGACTCGCCGCGACTACCAGCCCGCCTCCACCTTCAAGCCGGTCATCCTCGCGGCCGCGCTGGAGCACGGCGCCACCACCCAGACCGGCACGCTCATCGGCGCCGGCACCGTCTACGACGGCACCAGCCGCCGCCAGGTCCTCGACCACGGCTCCCGCGTCGGCTTCGCCCCGCCCAACGAGGACGACGCCGACTACGGCCCGATCAGCGTCCAGACGGCCATGAACAAGTCCGTCAACTCCGTGTTCGCGCAGATGGGCGTGGACGTCGGCATGGACAAGGTGATGGACACCGCGAAGCGGCTCGGCATGGACACCGAGGGCATGCAGGCGGTCCCCGCGCAGACCCTCGGCTCCATGGGCGCGAGCCCGCTGGAGATGGCGGGCATGTACGCCACCCTCGACAACCACGGCCGCAAGGTCACCCCGAGCATCATCAAGTCGGCCGAACAGCAGGGCCGTACGGTCCAGTTGCCGAGCCCGGTCGGCGAGCGGGTGCTCGACCGGACCACCGCCGACACCGTGACATCCGTGCTCACCGGCGTCGTCGACGACGGCACCGCCCGCCAGTCCGTGGCCAACAACCCGCTGCGGGCCGGGCAGCAGGTGGCGGGCAAGACCGGTACCTCCGACTGCGACCGCTCGGCCTGGTTCACCGGCTACACCCCCGACCTCGTCACCTCCGTCGGCCTGTTCGGCGAGGCGCACAAGGACGGCGGCACCGGCTGCGAGGGCGAGAAGGTCAAGCGGTTCGCCCATGTCTCGCTCAAGGGCGCCATGGGCGGCGGCCGCGTCAACGGCGGCGGGCCCCCGGCCCAGATCTGGGCGGCCTACACCTTCGGTGTGACCCGGCAGGCCGAGTTCGACCTCGACACCACCCAGGGTGCCGCCGTCGCCCCGACCCCGCCGCCGACCCCCAGCGAGACGCCGTCCCGGACGCCGTCGGAGACCCCGAGCAGCGAACCGCCGACCTCCGAACCCCCGTCCGAGACGCCCAGCGAGACCCCGAGCGAGACACCGACCTCGGAGCCTCCCACCCAGAGCCCGAGCCAGACGCCGACCACCCAGCCGCCGTCACCGGGCTTCACCCCGCGCAACCCGTTCGACCCGAAGCCGCGGGACGACGGCCAGTAGGACCTCGGCGCACGCGAAGGGCGCCCGGCATCGTGCCGGGCGCCCTTCGCGTCGTACGGGACGGAGTCGGCGGGGATCAGCCGCCGTGCAGCTCGAACCAGACGACCTTGCCGACGCTCAGCCGGGTCGCGCCCCAGCGCCGGGCCAGCTTGTTGACCAGGTACAGGCCCCGGCCGCCCTCGTCGGTGGCGCGCGCCTGGCACAGCCGGGGGAGCTGCGGCACGTCGTCACCGACCTCGCAGCGCAGCACGTCCGTGCGCAGCAGCCGCAGGGTCACCGGACGCGTCGTATAGCGCACCGCGTTGGTGACCACCTCGCTGACCAGCAGCTCGACCGAGTCGGTGAGGTCCGCGAGGCCCCAGTCGGCCAGTGCCTCGCGGGCCAGCCGGCGGGCCTTGCCGGGTGTCGCGTCCTCCGCGTCCAGCGTCCAGTACCGCACGTCGCCGGACGCGATGCCGTCGAAGCGGGCCGCGAGCAGGGCGATGTCGTCGTCCCGGTCGCCGGGGCCGAGCATGTCCAGCACCTCGTCGCACAGCGCCTCCAGCGGCGGCGGGTGGTCCGGGCCGGTCAGTTGCGCGGTCGCCGTCAGCCGCTCCCGCAACTGCTCTATGCCCGTCCACACGTCCCGCAGCCGGGACTCCACCAGGCCGTCGGTGTACAGCAGCAGCGTGGCCCCGGCGGGCGCGTCCAGTTCGACGGCCTCGAAGTCCACCCCGCCGACGCCGATCGGCGCGCCCGGCGGTACCCGCAGTACCTCGGCGGTGCCGCCCAGGTGCAGCAGAACCGGCGGCGGATGGCCGGCGTTGGCGATGGTGATGCGGTGCGCGACGGGGTCGTAGACCGCGTACATGCAGGTCGCCATGCGGTCGGTGCCGAGCCGTTGGGCCTGCTCGTCCAGGTGGTGCAGGACCTCCTGCGGGGGCAGGTCGAGACCGGCCAGGGTCTGCGCGGTGGTGCGGAGCTGGCCCATGATGGCGGCCGAGGTCATGGAGTGGCCCATCACGTCGCCGACCACCAGCGCCACCCGGCTGCCGGGCAGCGGGATCGCGTCGTACCAGTCGCCGCCCACCCGCGCGGTCTCCGCCGCGGGCAGATAGCGCGAGGCCAGCCGCACACCGGTGGGGTGCGGGAGGGTCTCGGGGAGCATGGTGCGCTGCAACTCGTCGGCGATGTACGCCTCGCGGCCGTACAGCACCGCCTTGTCGATGCCGAGCGCGCTGTGCGTGGCGAGCTGCGCCGCCACCAGCAGGTCCTCCGCCTCGAACGCCAGGCGGTCCGGGCGGCGCAGGAACACCGCCGCGCCGATCACCCGGCGCCGTCCGCGCAGCGGCGCGAGGATCGCCCGCTGTCCGGACGGTACGAGCGCCTCGCCGTCCTCACCGAGCAGTTCCGGCAGCGCGGCACGGGCGGCGGGGGAGTCCGCGAACACCGGGCGCACCCCGCGCAGCACCTCGTTCAGCGCGCCGCCGGGGCGCACCTCGCACAGCTCGGCGGTGAGCGCGGCCGGGCCCGAGAGCGCGGCCAGCGCCGCCGCCTCGGCGTCCGGCTCCGGGAACGCGGGCGGCAGCAGCAGGCCCTCGGTCTCCCGCTCGTCCGGAATCCGGTCGGTGCGGCGCAGCCGCAGCACCACCGGCCCGGTGGGCCGCTCGTCGCCGACCGGCAGCGGATCGCGCAGATAGACCAGGATCGCGTCGGAGAAGGTGGGCACGGTGGCGCGGCACAGGCCCATGACGATCTCGTCCAGGTCGAGACCGCGGGCGATGCGCCGGGTGGCCGCGCCGACGAACCGCAGCCGGTCGCCGTCACGGCGCATCGGCATCGGTCGTCCGGGCGGGCCACCGCGGCCGGTACGCCGCTCCTGGCCGCCCGGTGCGCGCTCCTGCTCGGCGCCCGGCTGGGCGGGAATGGACTCCGGCGCCGGCCGCGGACGGTGTTCCCCCACGCTGGACTTCGCGCGCGCGGGAGGTTCCCCCATGGGCTCGGCGGCGGCAGGCTGCGAGTGCTCAGGGCCGTTGACTGGGCGCTCCTTCTTCTGGTTCTTCCCCGTGCCCTCGCCGCCCCGGGTCTGGGCCGGTGCGCCCAGCAGCGCCCCGCGCACGGCGGGGTCGACGCCCGGCTGGGGGCGTCCGCAGGAGGAAGTGGGCTGCTCCGTCACGCGTGTCGAATCCGTCCGTCCGGGGCTGCGCGGCGGGCGCGCAGGAGATGCCGCCGAAGTCCCGATACCCGGATTACGTGCCCCAGGAACGGAATTCCCGCGTGGTCAGGGGCGGTTTCCGCCGAGCGGGTGAACCCCGCGCCGGCCGCGCCGCCGCCCGCCTCGTACCCCTCGCTCACGTGCTGCCGCCCCTCGGTGACATATGGTCAGGCTCTGCGCAGACTCCGGTAGTTGTACCTCGGTGCCCTTGCGGAGGACGATCCTACGGTTGTGGTCCGGGGGCGCATCAAGGGTCTCATGAGGACACGTGCGCGGGCGTACGGTCCCAGTCCTCCGGAAGCGCGGGCACCGACCAGGACGGGTCGGGCCGCCAGTGCTGCCAGCCGTCGGTGTAGGGGGAGCCCCACGCCTCGATCACCTCCACCGCCCGCCGTCCCGCCGACTTCACCCGCCCGGCGGTCTCCGCGTCCATCAGGCCGTCCCGCTGGGCCTGGGCGAACTCGTCCTCGTCCCGCCAGTGCCAGGTGCGGTCCGGGTGGACGGAGATGTCCAGGAAGTGGTCCTCGGAGTCGACCCCGCCGGCCCAACGGGCGAGCGGCTGCTCCAGGTTGACGTACCAGTTCTTGAAGCGCCAGCCCGGTTCCCAGAACAGCCACACCGACCAGGGTTCGCCGGGCCGGGCCAGCTTCAGCACGCCGGTGCCGAACCAGCGGTCCCGCCGCACCACGCGCGGCTTGGTGTAGCGGGACTCCAGCGGCTCCAGGTGGACCGGGGTGCCGTCGGCGAGCGCCGGCTTGACGCACTCGGTGCCGGGGGCCAGCCATACGGCGAGCAGGTCGGCGTCGTCCCGGACGACGGTGACGGGACGCGCGATGTGGAACGCGTCGCCCGCGTTCTCCCGGTACCGCCACAGGATCGGGGTGCCGGGCGTCCAGTACGCCGTAGGGGCCGCTTCCGCTCGTCTCACCGCTTCGTCGTCCGTCATGGACAGATATTAGGTGCCGGAAGCACCCGGTGCTGCGGTGCGCGTCACCCTTCCGGACAGGTGGCGGGAAATCAGCGGTGCCGTTCGCCGGGCGTCACGGGCGCGTCATCCGCAGGACATCCAGCGCCTCGTCCAACTGCTCCAGCGTCAGGTCGCCGCGCTCCACGTAGCCCTCCTCCAGCACCACTTCACGGATCGTCTTCCGCTCCGCGAGGGACTTCTTGGCGATCCGCGCGGCCTCCTCGTAGCCGAGGTAGCGGTTGAGCGGGGTCACCACCGAGGGGGACGACTCGGCGTACTCGCGGGCGCGGTCGCGGTCGGCGGTGATGCCGTCGACGGTGCGGTCGGCCAGCAGGCGGGAGGCGTTGGCCAGCAGCCGCACCGACTCCAGCACGTTCTTCGCCATGACCGGGAGCATCACGTTCAGCTCGAAGTTGCCGGCCGCGCCGGCCGTGGCGATGGTGGCGTCGTTGCCGATGACCTGGGCCGCGACCATCAGCACCGCCTCCGGGACGACCGGGTTGACCTTGCCCGGCATGATGGAGGAGCCGGGCTGGAGGTCGGGCAGGCGGATCTCGGCGAGGCCGGTGCGCGGGCCGGAGGACATCCAGCGCAGATCGTTGGCGATCTTCGTCAGGCCGACCGCGACGGTGCGCAACTGCCCGCTGGTCTCCACGATCCCGTCGCGCGCGCCCTGCGCCTCGAAGTGGTCGCGGGCCTCGGTGAAGGGCAGCCCGGTCGCCCGCGCCACCTCCTCGATGACGGCCGCCGAGAAGCCGGGCGGCGTGTTGATGCCGGTGCCCACCGCCGTGCCGCCGAGGGGGAGTTCGGCCAGCCGGGGCAGCGAGGCACGCAGCCGCTCCACGCCGTACGTCACCTGCGCCGCATAGCCGCCGAACTCCTGACCCAGGGTCACGGGGGTCGCGTCCATCAGGTGCGTGCGCCCCGCCTTCACCACGTCGGCGAACTCCTCCGCCTTGCGGGTGAGGGCGGCGGCCAGGTGTTCCAGGGCGGGGATCAGGTCGTGGACCACGGCGGCGGTGGCCGCGATGTGGATCGAGGAGGGGAAGACGTCGTTGGACGACTGGGAGGCGTTGACCTGGTCGTTGGGGTGCACGTCCCGGCCCAGGCGCTCGCCGGCGAGGGTGGCGATGACCTCGTTGGCGTTCATGTTGGAGGAGGTGCCGGAGCCGGTCTGGAAGACGTCCACCGGGAAGTGCTCGTCCCAGGTACCGGCCGCGACCTCCTCGGCGGCGCCCTGGATCGCGTCGGCCACGTCCCGGTCCAGCACGCCGAGATCGGCGTTCACCTTCGCCGCCGCGCCCTTGATCCGGGCCAGCGCCTCGATGTGCGCGCGCTCCAGACGCTGCCCGGAGAGGGGGAAGTTCTCGACGGCGCGCTGGGTCTGCGCGCGCCACTTGGCGTGGGCGGGGACGCGGACCTCGCCCATGGAGTCGTGCTCGGTGCGGTACTCGTCGGTCATACCCGGTACAGCGAACGGGGGCGCCGTGATGTTCCTGGGCAGGGCCGGACGGGTCTTCAGTGCACCCGCTTCTCAGCGAACCCGCTTTTCAGCGCACCCGCTTTTCAGTGCACCGAGAAGCCGCCGTCCACGAAGAGGGACTGGCCGGTGACGTACCCCGAGGCGCGGCTCGCCAGGAAGACGGCGGCGCCCGCGAAGTCCTCGGCGAGGCCGTTGCGCCCGACCATCGTCCGCGCGGCCAGCGCGGCCACCTTCTCCGGGTCGGACGACAGCCGCGCGTTGAGCGGCGTCATCACGAACCCCGGCACCAGCGTGTTGACGGTGACGCCGTACGGCGACCACTCCTCGGCCTGGGAGCGCGCGAGCGACTCCAGCGCGCCCTTGGACACCCCGTACGCCCCCGAGCGGACGAAGGCGCGGTGCGCCTGTTGGGAGGAGATGTGGATGATCCGCCCGAAGCCCCGCTCGGCCATGCCGGGCCCGAACCGCCGGCTCAGCAGATGGGGCGCGGTGAGGTTGACGGCGAGGGTGAGGTCCCACTCCTCGTCGCTCAACTCGCTGAAGGGCGGCCGCAGATTGATCCCGGCGCAGTTGACGAGGATGTCCGGCTCCCCGAACACCCCGGCCACCTCCTCGGCGGCAGCCCGCACCCCGTCCCGCGTACTGAGGTCGGCGCTCACCCACCCGGCACGGCAGCCGAGTTCCGCGAGCTGGGCGCGGGTCGCCTCCAGCGCCTCCTCGCCCCGAGCCACGACCACCACCGAGGCCCCGGCCCGCGCCAGCGCCTCGGCGATCGCCCGCCCGATGCCGGAGCTGCCCCCGGTGACGACGGCGACGCGGCCGTCCAGCGCGAACAACCCGGAGAGATAAGCCTCGGTAGTCATGCGGGCACCCTAGGGGGCCGACCGGATCGGCCCCCCAGGAGGGGTCTCAGGCCAGACCGGGGCCCCGGACCGGGATGCTCGTGAACGTCGGCGCGGGCGCCGGGTCCTGGAAGAAGTCGTTGCCCTTGTCGTCGACCACGATGAAGGCCGGGAAGTCCTCGACCTCGATCTTCCAGACGGCCTCCATGCCCAGCTCCTCGTACTCCAGGACCTCGACCTTCTTGATGCAGTCCTGGGCGAGGCGGGCGGCGGGGCCGCCGATGGAACCGAGGTAGAAGCCGCCGTGGGCGTCGCACGCGTCGGTGACCTGCTTGCTGCGGTTGCCCTTGGCCAGCATCACCTTGGAGCCGCCGGCCGCCTGGAACTGCTCCACGTAGGAGTCCATCCGCCCGGCCGTGGTCGGGCCGAAGGAACCGGAGGCGTACCCCTCGGGGGTCTTGGCCGGGCCCGCGTAGTACACCGGGTGGTCCTTGAGGTACTGCGGCATGTCCTCGCCCGCGTCCAGCCGCTCCTTGATCTTGGCGTGCGCGATGTCGCGGGCCACGACCAGGGGGCCGGTGAGCGAGAGACGGGTCTTGACCGGGTACTTGGTCAGCTCGGCGAGGATCGTGTCCATCGGCTGGTTGAGGTCGATCTTGACGACGTCCGAGGACTCGTCGAGGTGCTCGTCCGTCGTCTCCGGCAGGAAGCGCGCCGGGTCCGTCTCCAACTGCTCCAGGAAGACGCCCTCGGCGGTGATCTTCGCGACGGCCTGGCGGTCCGCCGAGCAGGAGACCGCGATGGCGACCGGGCAGGACGCGCCGTGCCGGGGCAGACGCACCACGCGGACATCGTGGCAGAAGTACTTGCCGCCGAACTGCGCGCCGATGCCGATCTTCTGGGTCAGCTCGAAGACCTTCTCCTCCAGCTCCTTGTCCCGGAAGCCGTGCCCGAGCGCGGAGCCCTCGGCCGGGATCTCGTCCAGGTAGTGCGCGGAGGCGTACTTCGCGGTCTTGAGCGCGAACTCGGCGCTCGTACCGCCGACCACGATCGCGAGGTGGTACGGCGGGCAGGCGGCCGTGCCCAGCGAACGGATCTTCTCCTCCAGGAACTTCATCATGGAGGACTCGTTCAGGACGGCCTTCGTCTCCTGGTACAGGAACGACTTGTTGGCCGAGCCGCCGCCCTTCGCCATGAAGAGGAACTTGTAGGCGCCGCCGTCGGTCGCGTACAGCTCGATCTGCGCCGGGAGGTTGGAGCCGGTGTTCTTCTCCTCCCACATGGTGAGCGGAGCCATCTGCGAGTACCGCAGGTTGAGGTTCAGGTACGCGTCGTAGATGCCGCGGCTCAGCGCTTCCTCGTCGCGGCCCTCGGTCAGCACGTTCTGCCCGCGCTTGCCCATGACGATCGCCGTGCCGGTGTCCTGGCACATGGGCAGCACGCCGGCCGCGGCGATGTTCGCGTTCTTCAGCAGGTCCAGCGCGACGAACTTGTCGTTGCCGGACGCCTCGGGGTCGTCGATGATCCGGCGGAGCTGGGCGAGGTGGGCGGGGCGCAGGTAGTGCTGGATGTCGTGGATGGCCTCCTCGGCCAGCTTGCGCAGCGCCTCCGGCTCCACCTTGAGGAACGTCCGCCCGTCCGGCCCCTCGACGGTGGACACGCCCTCGGAGGTCACCAGCCGGTACGGCGTGGTGTCCTCTCCCTGGGGGAGCAGATCGGTGTACGCGAACTCAGGCATCTCAGCCCATTCCTCACTCGACGGACGGCGCCCGCCGACGCTGGCGGGCCTGTCCAGCGTAGAACCCGGCTCGGACAATGCTCTGGTGAGGTAAGACTCACTTGCCTCCCGCCGCCGCTGTCCGGCGTCGCCGTCCGGGGCCCCGGCAACGTTGCCCGGTAGTTGTCCACAGGCCCTAGTCGCGATCTATCGCGTTTCGGTACTCTGCTCTCGTGGACCTTCAGAAGCACGCGCAGCCCGCGGACACCGCCCCGCCCCCGGCCGACCTGCGCGCCTCGGACGCCGACCGCGACCGGGTCGCCGACATCCTCCGCGAGGCCCTGGCCGAGGGCCGGCTGACGGCCGAGGAGCACGCCGAGCGGGTGGAGGGGGTGCTGCACACCAAGACCGTCGGCGAGCTGGACGTCTTCATACGCGATCTGCCCGCCGCGCACGACCGCCCGGCCGGACCCGCGTACGCCTCCGCCCCGCCCCGTCCGCGGCCCGGCACCCTCCCGGCCGAGGCCGACACCAGCGTGGTCGCCGTCTTCAGCAGCGCCGTGCGCCGGGGCCGCTGGCGCGCCGGTCGCCGGGTGCACGCCTTCGCGGTGTTCGGCAGCGTGGAGATAGACCTCAGCGAGGCCGTCTTCGAGTACCAGCAGGTGGTGATCAAGGCGGTATCGGTCTTCGGGGACGTCCAGATCCGGGTCCCGGAGAACGTGTCGCTGCGCGGCACCGGCGGCAGCGTGCTGGGCAACTTCGAGGTCAGCACGCTGGACTCGGTGCAGTCGGACGCGCCGGTGATCTATGTGGACGGCTGGTCGGTGCTGGGCAATGTGGAGGCGCGGCCCCGGCGCGGCCGGTTCGTCGCGGACATCCTCGACCGGGTCCAGGGCCAGGTCGAGCGGGCGCACGACAAGGTGGACCGAAAGCTGCGCAGACACCTGGGGCACTGACGCCGAACAAGCCGTCGTGCGCCGGTGGTTGGGAACGCAGTGCATAGGCGCGCGTACAACGGGTAGGGCTTGCTGCATCGTCTCTCGCTAGCGAATTCGTCGTCAGGAGTAGACCGTGCTGCAACCGCCGCATTCGTCCCCGCAGGTAGCCGCCGTTCCGGCCCAGCGGGGCCCGGCGCGAGACAGGGATCAGGACGCGCCCTGGCACACCGAGGCGGTGTGCCGCCGCGACGAGGCCGGTCTGTTCTTCGCCCCGTCGAAGGAGCCGACCGCCGCGCGTCTGTCCCGCGAGGAGGCGGCCAAGCGGGTGTGCGCCCGCTGCCCGGTGATGATCGAGTGCCGCGAGCACGCCCTGCTCCAGCCCGAGCCGTACGGCGTCTGGGGCGGCCTGACCGCGGCCGAGCGCCGCGTGGTCCTGGCCCGCAGGCGCAGGCGCGAGGTGGAACTCAAGAAGGCGACGGCAACGCGTATAGCGGGCTGAGCCGAAAGCTTTTCAGGGGCGCGGGGAACTGCGCGGCCGGCCGCGAAGGACCGGCACCCGCAGAGCCACCCGCGCCCCCTGAACCGCTACTTCGCCCGGTCGAAGTCGATCGCGCTGTAGGCCCGCAGCTTGCTGAGCCGGTGCTCGGACTCGATCTTGCGCACGGTCCCCGACTTGGACCGCATCACGATGGAATCGGTGGTCGCGGTCTCCGACCGGTACCGCACCCCCCGCATCAGCTCCCCGTCGGTGATCCCGGTCGCCACGAAGAACACGTTCTCCCCGCTCACCAGGTCGTCCGTGGTGAGCACCCGGTCCAGGTCATGGCCGGCGGCGATCGCCCGCTCCCGCTCCTCGTCGTCCTTGGGCCAGAGCTTGCCCTGGATCGTGCCGCCCAGGCACTTCACCGCGCAGGCCGAGATGATCCCCTCGGGGGTGCCGCCGATGCCGAGCAGCATGTCGATGCCGGTGCCCTCGCGCAGCGCCAGGATGGACCCCGCCACATCGCCGTCCGAGATCAGCTTGATCCGGGCGCCGGTGTCCCGGATCTCCTTGATCACGCCCTCGTGCCGGGGCCGGTCCAGGATGACGACCGTGACGTCCTCAGGGGTGCGCCGCTTCGCCTTCGCGACCCGGCGGATGTTGACCGACACGGGCGCGTCGATGTCCACGAAGTCGGCCGCCTCGGGCCCGGTGACCAGCTTGTCCATGTAGAACACGGCGGACGGGTCGAACATGGCGCCCCGCTCGGCGGCGGCCAGCACGGCGATCGCGTTCGCCATGCCCTTCGCCGTCAGGGTGGTCCCGTCGATCGGGTCGACGGCGATGTCGACCTCGGGTCCCGTCCCGTCGCCGACCTGCTCCCCGTTGAAGAGCATCGGTGCCTCGTCCTTCTCGCCCTCGCCGATGACGACGACGCCGTTCATCGAGACGGTGGAGACGAGGGTCCGCATGGCGCGCACGGCGGCGCCGTCGGCGCCGTTCTTGTCGCCGCGGCCGACCCAGCGGCCCGCGGCCATGGCCGCGGCCTCGGTGACCCTCACGAGTTCCAGGGCGAGGTTGCGGTCGGGGGCCTCGGAGGGGACATCGAGTTCGGACGGCAGATGATGCTCGGTCATCGGAGCGCACCTTTCTGATACGACGACGGCCGGATGAGTATGGGGTGACTCTATCGCCGGGCTTACAAGATGAGCAGGGGGCCCCACGGATGAGCGCGGAGGGCACCTGAGACCATAGGGGACGTGGCAGGTTCGAACGGCAAGCAGAAGACGGTCCGGGACATGATCCTTTCCCTGGCCCTGATCGGTATCGCGGCGGCGGTCATCTACGTCTTCGTCCCGCACGACGACCACAAGCCCGACCTCCCGCGGGTCGACTACACGGTCGAGACGACCACGGCGCGCAGGGCCGTGAGCTACCCGGTGGCGGCGCCCGAGGGGCTGCCGGACACCTGGAAGGCGACCTCCGTCCGCTTCCGCGGCGACGAGTCCGACCGCTGGCACCTCGGCTTCCAGGACCCCGAGGGCCAGTACGTGCAGGTCGAGCAGTCCACCCAGAAGCGCTCCGACTTCATCGAGCAGGCCACCCAGGGCTCCTCGGCGACCAAGAAGACCGAGAAGATCGACGGCCGCACCTGGACCCGGTACACCGGCGGCCGCTACGACGCCCTCGTCCTGGAGGACACCCCCGGCTCCACCACGGTGGTCTCCGGTACCGCCTCCTTCGACCGCCTGACCACCATGGCCTCGTCGCTCAAGATGGCGTAGCGGCTCCCTCTCACGATGCGCGAAGGCCCCCGGAAGCGCATTCCGGGGGCCTTCGCGTCCGCCGTGGACCGGCGGAAGGGCGCTGCTCAGACGGTCGTGATCACGTCGTCGTACGACAGGCGCGGGCCGCGCGGGTGCGAGGCGTCGGCGGCCGGGCGGCCGATGTTGACGATCATCAGCGGGGTGTGGTCGTCGTCCAGGAACTCCTTGCGGACGCCCTCGGCATCGAAGCCGGTCATCGGGCCCGCGGCCAGGCCGGCGGCGCGGACACCGACGACGAAGTAGGCCGCCTGGAGCGCGGCGTTCAGCGCGGCGGAGCGCTCACGCACCGGGCGCTCGGCGAAGAAGGCGTCCTTGGCCTGCGGGAACGCCGGGAACAGGGCCGGCAGCTCCTCGTGGAACTCGTTGTCCGCGGAGAGGATCGCGACCAGCGGGGCGGCGGCCGTCTTGGGCTTGTTGCCGTCGGCCATCAGGGCCACCAGGCGCTCGCGGGCCTCGGGGGAGCGGACCAGGGTGATCCGCAGCGGGGTCTGGTTGAAGGCGGTGGGGCCGTACTTGACCAGGTCGTAGATCGCCCGGACCTGCTCGTCGGTCACCGGCTCGTCGGTGAAGGAGTTCGCGGTGCGGGCCTCGCGGAAGAGCAGGTCCTGGGCGGCCGGGTCGAGAACGAGAGACATCTGTGACTTCCTGGGGTGCGCGTACGGTCCGCTGGGCGGGACCTGATGACGGACCCGACCCTACGCCAAAGAAGTTCAAGCTTTAACAAAGCCTCCCGGCGAGCCCCGGCCCGCTACTCGCCCTCTTCGTCCTCCGCCTCCTCCGCGAGCGCCGCGTCCAGCCGCTCCCGCGCCCCCTCCAGCCAGCGCCGGCACACCTTGGCCAGCTCCTCGCCGCGCTCCCACAGTGCGAGCGACTCCTCCAGCGTCGAACCGCCCGCCTCCAGTCGCCGTACGACCTCGATCAACTCGTCCCGCGCCTGCTCGTACGAGAGCGACTCGTCCACCTTGCTGCTCATCCGCCCACCCTATTCATCGCCGCCGACATCGACCCGTACGGCGAACTCGCCCGCCGCCACCCGGGCCCGCAGCGGCTCGCCGTCGGTCACCTCGGCCGGGTCGCGGACCACATGGCCGTCCTCCTTCTGCAGGACCGCGTAACCGCGCCGGAGGGTGGCCGCGGGGGAGAGGGCCACCACGCGCGCGTGCGTGTGGGTCAGCTCCGACTCCGCCCGGTCCAGCAGATGGCCCAGCGTGCGCCGGGCCCGGCCCAGCAGCGCCTCCACCTGCTCCTCCCGCTCGTCCAGCATCCGGTGCGGGCGCTCCATCACCGGCCGGCCCAGCGCGTGCGCCAGCCCCCGCTCCTCCCGCTCCAGCAGGGAGTGCGCGCAGCGCCTGCCCCGGTCGCGCAGCATCCGTACCCGCGCCAGCTCCTCGCCCACGTCCGGGACGACCTTCTTGGCCGCGTCGGTCGGGGTGGAGGCGCGCAGGTCGGCCACCAGGTCCAGCAGCGGGGTGTCCGGCTCGTGCCCGATCGCCGAGACCACCGGTGTACGGCAGCCGGCGACCGTCCGGATCAGCTCCTCGTCGGAGAACGGCAGCAGATCCTCCACGCTGCCCCCGCCGCGGGCCACCACGATCACGTCCACGTCGTCCCGCGCGTCCAGCTCCTTGACCGCCTGGACCACCTGCGGCACCGCGTGCACCCCCTGCACCGGCACATTGCGCACCTCGAAGCGGACGGCGGGCCAGCGGTGCCGGGCGTTCTCCAGCACGTCGCGCTCCGCCGCCGAGGCCCGGCCGCACACCAGCCCGATGAGCTGCGGCAGGAAGGGCAGCGGCTTCTTGCGGTCGGCCGCGAACAGCCCCTCGGCCGCCAGCGACTTCTTGAGCTGCTCCAGCCGCGCCAGCAGCTCGCCCACGCCCACCGGCCGTATCTCGGCGGCGCGCAGCGAGAGCTGGCCGCGCGGGGCGTACCACTCCGGCTTGGCGAGCACCACGACCCGCGCGCCCTCGCCGACCACGTCCGCGACCGCGTCGAAGACCTGCCGGAAGCAGGTGACGCTCACCGAGATGTCGTGCGAGGGGTCGCGCAGCGTCAGAAACACCACCCCGGCGCCGGGACGCCGCGACAACTGGGTGATCTGCCCCTCCACCCACACCGCGCCGAGCCGGTCGATCCAGCGTCCGATGAGCCGGGAGACCTCCCTGACCGGGAGCGGGGCCTCGGGCGACGTGTTCACAGCCATGCGGCGAGGGTAACGGCCGCCGCCGACAACGGGGGTGTGCCGGGGACACCCCCCTGGGGGGATCTACGGGGTCCGGCACCCGGCCTTACGATGGGACGCATGACCGCTTCGCCTGGCCGCCGTGTCCTGCTCGCCGCCCCCCGTGGCTACTGCGCCGGTGTGGACCGCGCCGTGATCGCCGTCGAGAAGGCCCTCGAACAGTACGGGGCCCCGATCTACGTCCGGCACGAGATCGTCCACAACAAGTACGTCGTGCAGACCCTGGAGAAGAAGGGCGCGATCTTCGTCGAGCAGACGGAGGAGGTGCCGCCGGGCGAGATCGTGATGTTCTCCGCGCACGGCGTCGCCCCGACCGTGCACGAGGAGGCGAAGCGCGGCCGGCTCGCCACCATCGACGCCACCTGCCCGCTGGTCACCAAGGTCCACAAGGAAGCCGTCCGCTACGCCAAGGACGACTACGACATCCTGCTGATCGGGCACGAGGGCCACGAGGAGGTCATCGGCACCTCCGGCGAGGCCCCCGAGCACATCCAGCTCGTCGACGGCCCCGAGGACGTCGCCAAGGTCGAGGTCCGCGATCCGTCCAAGATCGTCTGGCTCTCCCAGACCACGCTGTCCGTGGACGAGACCATGGAGACCGTCGACGCCCTGAAGGCGAAGTTCCCCGGCCTCGTCTCCCCGCCCAGCGACGACATCTGCTACGCCACGCAGAACCGTCAGCTCGCGGTGAAGCAGATGGGCGCCGAGGCCGAGCTGGTCATCGTGGTCGGCTCGCGCAACTCCTCCAACTCCGTGCGGCTCGTCGAGGTCGCCAAGCTCGCCGGGTCCCGCCAGGCGTACCTGGTGGACTTCGCCGGCGAGATCGACGAAGCCTGGCTGGAGGGCGTCACCACGGTCGGCGTCACCTCCGGCGCCTCCGTGCCCGAGGTGCTGGTCGAGGAGGTCCTCGAGTGGCTGGCCCAGCGCGGCTACGGCGACGTGGAGCTGGTGAAGGCGGCCGAGGAGTCCATCACCTTCTCGCTGCCCAAGGAACTCCGCCGCGACCTGCGCGAGGAGGCCGCCGCCCTGGCGGCCGAGCGTGGCGGAACCGGTACGCCCGGGGCGTGACCGTCAGTCGTACGTCGTAACGTGGGGCCATGCAGATCTTCGGCGTGGACATCGGCGGGTCCGGCATCAAGGGTGCCCCGGTGGACCTGGACAAGGGCGATCTCGCCCAGGAGCGCTGCAAGGTGCTCACCCCGCATCCGGCGACCCCCGAGGGTGTCGCCGACGGCGTCAAGGAAGTGATCGACCACTTCGGCTGGACCGGCCCGGTCGGGCTGACCTTCCCCGGAGTGGTCCAGGACGGCGCGACCATCCTCACCGCGGCGAACGTCGACAAGAGCTGGGTCGGTACGGACGCCCGCACCCTGTTCAGCGAGAAGCTGGGCGGGCTGCCCGTCACCCTGGTCAACGACGCGGACGCGGCCGGCCTCGCCGAGATGCGGTTCGGCGCCGGGCGCGGGCGGAAGGGCACGGTCATCGTGCTCACCTTCGGCACCGGCATCGGCAGCGCGGTCTTCACCGACGGCGTGCTGGTCGCCAACACCGAGCTGGGTCATCTCGAGCTGAACGGCCACGACGCGGAGAAGAAGGCGTCCAGCAAGGCCAAGGAGGACGCCGACCTCACCTGGGAGCACTGGGCGCGCCGGGTCGAGAAGTACCTCGCGCACCTGGAGATGCTCTTCTCGCCGGAGCTGTTCATCATCGGCGGCGGAGTGAGCCGCAAGGCCGAGAAGTTCCTCCCGCACATCAAGGGCATCAAGGCCGAGATCGTCCCGGCCCAGCTCCAGAACAACGCGGGCATCGTGGGCGCGGCGATGCGGGCGGAGCAGCGGGCGGCTGCGGAGCAGTCGTAGTCAGGGGCCCGACCGGTGCGTTCCGCCGGTCGGGCCCCTTTCGCGCTCAGCGTTCGAGCGTGCAGGTGAAGTCACCGGAGGGCCTGGCGTCCAGCCGGACGGCCGAGACGAGGTTCCCCTCCACGATCAGCCGCCCGGCCTCGGCCCGTACACCGGTTCAGCGGCGGCACTCACGCGGCTCGGCGTCGTCTGCTGCGGACCCAGCGCACCCGGCGCACGAGGACCATCACCCCGGCGATCAGCGTCCCGCCGTACAGCCAGCCCGCCTGGGTGGCGAGGCCGGTGAAGACGCCCATCAGGGAGCCGAGGAAGCCGGCGCTGCCGTCGGCTACGGGGAAGAGTCCGGCGCCGAAGGCGATCGGCAGGGCGACGGGGGCGGTCAGCAGGTCGCCGGGGCGTACCCAGAGCGCGGTGAGCACGCACACGGGCAGGAACAGCACGCCGTAGGCGATCAGCGACGAGCCGAACAGCAGGGCGTCCAGGCCGCCGAGCAGCAGCATCGCGGCCACGCAGAACAGGCCGCCGCCGAGCCCGGTGAGCCGGGGGTTCGGGAAGCGCCGGCCGGTGGGCGCGGAGCCCGCCTCCGCGACGGGTCCACGGACGGCCTCGTGGCCGCGGCGGGGCGCGACGGGCACCCCGGCCGGACCGCGCGCGGCGTCCGGACGCCGCCGGGCCTGGGGCGGAAGGTGCGCGGGCGTGGGTGTGCCGCGTCGCGGCCCGTCTTTCGGAGGTCGCGTTCTGTGTTGCTCCACTGGACCAACTTAGGTCTGTTTATGTGCCGAATCGCCCTTCAGACACGCCGAAGACATGTCCGCGGGGTCACTCCGGCCGGACGGGGGATGCTCCCGCTGATTGCCCCGCGCGGACGCCGTAAACTGGTGGATCGGCCGGTGTCCCCTGGGGCCTGGCAGCCTTTGGCCCCACTCCTCTACGGGAAGTCGCAACGTGTCGCTCACGATCGGAATCGTCGGCCTGCCCAATGTCGGCAAGTCGACCCTGTTCAACGCCCTGACCAAGAACGACGTGCTGGCGGCCAACTACCCGTTCGCCACGATCGAGCCGAACGTCGGCGTGGTCGGCGTCCCCGACGGCCGTCTGGCGCGGCTCGCGTCGATCTTCGGCTCCGAGCGCATCCTCCCGGCGACGGTGGACTTCGTCGACATCGCGGGCATCGTGCGCGGTGCCTCCGAGGGTGAGGGCCTGGGCAACAAGTTCCTGGCGAACATCCGCGAGTCCGACGCGATCTGCCAGGTCATCCGCGCCTTCAAGGACGAGAACGTCGTGCACGTCGACGGCAAGGTCTCGCCGAAGGACGACATCGAGACGATCAACACCGAGCTGATCCTCGCCGACCTCCAGACCATCGAGAAGGTGCTGCCGCGGCTCCAGAAGGAGTCCCGGATCAAGAAGGACGTCGCGCCGAAGGTGAAGGCCATCGAGGAGGCGAAGGAGATCCTGGAGAGGGGCGACACCCTGTCCTCCCAGGGCATCCTCCAGGGCTCGGAGCGCGCGGAACTGCTGCACGACCTGCACCTGTTGACGACCAAGCCCTTCCTCTACGTCTTCAACGTGGACGAGGACGAGCTGACCGACGAGGAGTTCAAGAACGCCCAGCGCGCGCTGGTGGCCCCGGCCGAGGCGATCTTCCTCAACGCCAAGCTGGAGGCGGACCTCGCGGAGCTGGACGAGGAGGACGCGATGGAGCTCCTGGAGTCCGTCGGCGCCGAGGAGCCCGGCCTCGCCACCCTCGCCCGCGTCGGCTTCAACACCCTCGGCCTCCAGACCTACCTCACGGCCGGCCCCAAGGAATCCCGGGCCTGGACCATCCCCAAGGGCGCCACCGCCCCCGAGGCCGCCGGCGTCATCCACACGGACTTCCAGAAGGGCTTCATCAAGGCGGAGGTCATCTCCTTCGACGACCTGGTGGAGACCGGTTCCGTGGCCGAGGCCCGCGCGAAGGGCAAGGCGCGTATGGAGGGCAAGGAGTATGTGATGCGGGACGGGGATGTGGTGGAGTTCCGCTTCAACGTGTAGCCGGGGCCGCTTCGGCGAGCTTGCAGGTGAGAAGGGTCCGATTCCGTGGAGTCGGGCCCTTTCGCGTGGGCCGGGCGGAGTGTTCGTCCCGCCCGGCCCGGTCGACCTCCTGATCGCAGGCTTGTCGAGAGGGGAATCGTTTTTTCCGGCGACTTGCGGTTCGCCCGGTCAAGTCGGGGGGTAGCCTTAGCGCGATGTTCTTGCCTGTCACGAGTCTCATTTCCTGATCTTGCTCATTCGTCACGTCCGCACACTCGGTGGGGGGAGTTCCGCGTGATCGAGGACATTGTCACCGCAGCACTGGCGAGGATGGCTGAAGGGTCCGGGGCCGCGCTCATCGACCTTGTCCGTGGTTATTTCTCCCGGAATCAGGACTCCTCGCAGGAAATGGAGCTGCTCGACCGGGCGGAGGGCGGCGATCTCTCGACCCAGGACGAGCAAGAACTGCGGGAACTGTTGCTCAGACACGCGGACCAGGACCCCGAATTCAGGGATCGGCTGCAAAGGGCCACCACCTCGGTCGGTGCCAGCAATTCCGTGACATCCAGTGTCGTGCAGAAGCTCATCCAGGCCCAAAACGTCGGTGACGTCACCATGTGACGCTGATTCACGCTGGAGGCAGGGCTCCGTGAACCCCGAGCTGGAAGGTGCTCCGCACAACATCGCGGAGCGGCTGTCGGCGAATCAGCTCCTTCAGGTGGGATCGTCGGGGCCGATATACGTCCAGCGCTCGCCGTCGGTGAGCCGTGCGGAAATTCCTCATATGCTTCCCGGTGGCGTCGGCCGCGTCATCGGCCGGTCCCACCTCCTCAAGGCCATGGACGAGGCCATGGAATCCTCTGGTTCCCGCTGCTGCGTGTTATGGGGACTGGCTGGATCGGGGAAGACCACACTGGCGCTCGCCTGGTCCGGTTCTCGTCTGGAGAATTATCCCGACGGCCAGTTCTTCGTGGACATGCAGGCGTATTCGAATGCGCCACGCGTGGAGTCGCGGGACGCACTGCGCACTTTTCTCGCCGCGCTGGGCGCCGACCGCTCCGACCTCGTCGACGATGCCGGATGGGGACACGCGTTCCGTGCTGCGACTTCGGGAAAGAAGTGCCTCGTCATAGTCGACAACGTGTCGTCCTACGGCGATGTCAAGGATCTTGTCCCTGGAGTGGGATCGAGCCTGATCGTCACCAGTCGGCGAGCAATCCCTGAAATGATCATCCGTCACCAAGCGCGAGTACTCAAATTGCCACTGCTCAGCGTAGAAGAAGGTATCGAACTGCTGGCGGAACGGGTGGGATTTGTCCGCGTGGGCAAAGACAACCAGAGCGCGACCAGGATCGTCGAGCTGCTGGAGGGCCACCCGCTGGCCCTCGCCATCGTCGCCGCCAAGCTCGCGGTCCACACGACCTGGGACCTCCAGGACGCGCTCGCGGGCATCCAGTCCGGCGACACCCCCCTGGGCTTCCTGGACGACGCCGAGCTGGGGATAGAGATCGGCCGGGTGGTGTCGTGGTCCGTCGAAGACCTCGATGCCGAGACCAAGTACGTCCTGTACGTGGCCTCGATGCTGCCCACCACCGAGCTGTCCACCACCGTGCTCCGCCTTGTTCTCGAACAGAGCGAGTCGAGATGTGACCGGACCCTGCGCGCGCTGAGTCTCGCGTCCCTGATCGACGAGACCAGCCTGGGGCACTATCGCATGCACGACATCATCCGGGCCTATCTGTCGGAGACGCGTGCCCAGGTGCTCGACCGGGCCGAACAGGCCGATATCGCTCGCAGGATTCGCACCACCTACCTTGCGCTCAGTTTCGCGGCCGACCGGGTGATCGACCCCAACCGGCACCCGATCGCTCTGGGCGAGGTCACGGAGCAGATCGCGCATCAGGTCAGGTTCACGCTTCCCGAGGCACTCGCCTGGTTCAGTGTGATCACACCGTCCATGCTCAGCCTGATGGACGAAGCGGCAGCCATGCGCGACTACGAGTTCGTGACCCGCTTCGCCTGGTCCGTGAACACCTATCTCTACTGGCGGCAGGACGTGTCCAAGACGCTCGCCGTACAGGAGCGGTCGCTCGAAGCCGCCATCGCCGGCGACCGTCCGATGGAGGCTCACTGCCGGCGCGGACTTGGCAGGGCACTGGCCGACGCCGGGCGGCTCGACTCGGCGAAGGAGCAGCTTCTGGCGGCTCTCGACATCGAGACGTCACGGGGGGACACCAGCCAGACAGCGTCCACGCAGCACGCCATGTCCGAACTCTCCCTCCGTGCGGGGAACTTCCGCGAAGCCCTGCGCTGGGGGATGCGGGCGGCCCGAGAGTCCCGACGCAACAACAACGCCGTTCGAGAGGCGCGAGGACTGTACGACGCGGCCCGCGCCCTCATCGAACTGGGCCGCTACACCTGGGCGGAAGACCTCGGCCTCCGCAGCCTGGCGATGTGTGAGGACCAGGCGAACGCGTACGGCCGGGCGCTGGCACTGAGGGTTCTCGGGACGGCCGGAGTGAAGTCCGGAGACCTCGAGAAGGGCTGCACCTGGCTGGAGCGTGCGTGGCGGGCGGAGGACGCGCTCGGCAACTCCCGGTCGGTGCGGGCGATTCTGGAGCAGCTCGAAGACGCGTACACCCGAGCGGGCAACGACAGCGCCGTGGCCGAGGTTCATCGCGTCCTCACAGACCTCGACCGGTTCGCCACGGACGAGCTGGCGTGAGAGGGCGACGACATGCCTCTGCGGCACACACCCCTGGTCCCGGTGGATCGGCTGGCCAGTCCGCAGTCGTACCGTCAGTCGGCGCGCTCCGCCGCTGACGGGCGCTTCCGTGAAGCGCTCGAAGACCTGGTGGGAAGAGAGACCTTCGACACCTTGCACCGGGCGCTCGCGGCCGAGGGTGCCGTCAGTCTGACCGGTTTGCTCCCGCAGGGTCTGTTCGACGAATTCCGGCAGACCTACGATGCGGAGATGCGCGCCAAGGGCAGTCGTGGCTCGCTGCACAGCTATCTGAATGTCGTCTCGTCAGGTCCACTGCTTAAAAGCCCCGGATTATGGGAGACGGTCGCCCATCCGCTCCTGGTCGTGCTGATCGCCCACGCGCTGGGCGGCCCGGTGAAGATTGTCGATCTGCGCGCCAAGGACACGTACCCCGTCGACGTGGTCGCGCGCGACAACACTCTGCACCTGGACAACAGCCCCTTCATGGACGAGTACAAAGTGGTCGTCACATGGACGCTGGGCAGTGCGCGGGGGCCCTCGGGGCAGGGGCTGACCTACTTACCGCACACGAACCGGCTGTTCCGGCAATGTTTCGTGGAGTCGGACGGGGGCGTCTGGAGTGACGAAGACGCTTGCATCTTCCCTTCCAGGGAACGGGTTGACGAGGTGCTTCTGGCGCAGGCCGGATTCCTTGACACGCCCGTACCCCTTGTGGTGCATCTGACGGACCTTGCAAGGCCGTGTCACACGATGTTCGCGGCGAGCAGACTGGTGCACCATCGGTATCGAACCTCGGCCGGGGCAGCCCGTAGCGCGGTGATGGCCTCGTTCCATCGGACCGACGACAGCGATGAGTGTCTTGGTGCGACGGAGGCCGGGCGCTCACCGCTCCGGCAGTTCCTTGCCGAAGGCGGTTCGCGGGAGCAGTTCCTCACGGCTGTCGGTCAGGAGATGCCGGGCATCGAA
Organism: Streptomyces sp. NPDC018263; assembly: GCF_055562575.1. Lineage (NCBI taxonomy): Bacteria > Bacillati > Actinomycetota > Actinomycetes > Kitasatosporales > Streptomycetaceae > Streptomyces > Streptomyces sp. NPDC018263. Next base: position 590,254 of record NZ_JBVHFA010000001.1, on the reverse strand, counting down.
GCAGCCCTTGAACGAGTGTCCAAGGGGTCGGGGCTGATCGTGGACCCGCGCCGGCACATGCTCACCGGGCCGGCTTTCGAAGCGTGGTACGCACGGCAATGCGCGGGCGTCACGCTCAACAATCTGCGTGCCAGACGCTTGGAGCACACTGCCGTTCGGCAGGGGTCTTCTGTCGAGCAGCTTGTGCAGAGGCTGCAGTACGACCTCCAAGGTCCTCTCAATATGCCCTTCTTCGCCGACATGCGGGAGACGCGGCGTAAGCGCGCGCGTATCTGGCTCCGGGAGATGTCGCCCGAAGCCATCCGTGAGGTTGTCGAGACAGCGTGCGCGCGATCGGTGAACGACGTGAGGTGGGCCCTTCCGACGTCAGCCGGGGAATCGATCGCCGAGTTGCGTTCCCTCCTTCCGGCCCTCCATCTGCTTCTGCCGAAGCCGGGGGCGGGAGTCGGCGGCGACGGATCGGCGGATGGCTTGGCCGTCGATTCCTTGCCGTCATTCATCGGCGACCTCACGGTCACCGCGGGCTGGCTGGATGACGCGGACACGGATTCGCTGATCACCGCTACCGCGTTCGCGTCCCTCGGCTCTGCTTTGTGTGCGAAGTGGTTCGACTTGGGGGCTGAGGGTGAAGTGATCACTAGGCGGCTTCTGCGCAACTACATGGCTCTGGTGGATGAGACAACGGAATCTGTCTCATGACGGTGGACCGCCGCAATCTCGATGTCTACCTGCGGTCGGTGAATGAAGAGATTCAAACGATGAAGATGTCATCGGAGCTTTGGTTCCGTGGCGCTCGTCCGCAGCAGATCCGTGCCAATGACCGGTTTGCGCGCTCGCTCATGAGCGTGGGGCTGGACTGGAGTACTGCTGCCCCGCAGGGTCGACCGGAGCCGCCCGGGCCTCGCCGCTGCCCGGTGCGGAGCGAGTACTGGAGCGCGGTCACGCCGGCACGGGACATCGCGGTCCGTTTCGGCGCGGCTGATCACTCCTCCTTGGACGCGTACTTCACCGTCGACGCGGGGCGAAGCGGTGAGGTCGCCTTCTCGCGAGCGCGGAACGCGGTGGTGCCTCTCTCGCCGGCGGACCATTTGTTGCGCGGCATCGACACGATCGCCGTCAGGACGGGTGCCGGCCCGGCAGACGCCTGCCGCAAGGCGATGCGGATGCTTGCTCGGGACTGGTCCCTCCTCGTGGACGCCGGTCGAGGGCAGCCGGACGGGCCGGTTCGCGCGTCCGCCGTGCTGCGAGAGTTCCATGAGGCGGTCGTGACGCCATCGGTCCCCCGAGACGGAACGGACCCAAGACCCCTGGACGCACGTGCCGACGGTCCGCACGTGGTGCTGACGGAGGCGGAAGCCCGAGAGCTTGCGGCGTCCTACAGGATCGGCCGGCTTCCCTTCACGGCGCGGGAGTACCGCATGGCGCGGGAGCTGGTCGCCATGTCGCGCCTGCAAGAAGCGCTGCTGGCAGCGCAACTGCATCTCACGGCCGGATCACTGAAGGCGGTGGGAGCGCTGGTGGACCGGCTCGGAACACTGCGATCACTGCTGCCTTTCACCGAGGTCTTCGTCAACCGGTCGGGTTACGGCCCCTCGGGGCGACCCGAACTGTCTCCGAATCCCAAGCTCATCACGGTTCTCTGCAACAACGTCGTGCCGGCCATCGCGGGGGAGCTCATCCGGCGAGGAGCTCAGGCGGAGGACTTGGACTCTGCGGCCGTCCGGGCAGGCGTCGTCGCGGCGAGACGGCGCCACATCTACGAGGTGATGATCGCCCTCTTCGACCGGGCGGAGGGTCTTCCCGCGGGCATGGTGACGCTCTCAGGCTTCAACATGCGCGTGTGCCCCGCCGCGGCTCCCTTCTCGTCCTTCCTCGAAGAGTGGCTGCCGTTCTACTTCGACGGCGGGCGGTGTCATGTGTGAAACGCCCGTGCCGACAGGACGCGGCACCTCCTGCATGCCTTCCTGAGCAGCAGCAACGCCCCGATGTTCACGGCGCTTGCCGTCAGGGTGAAACCCAGGGTGAGAAGGGTGGAGAGTGCCGGGCCCGGTTCGGCGCCGGGCGGGAACAGGGTGCTTGCGGCCATCCAGGCCACGGTCATCAGGACCGACGACGGCAGGGCCGCCAGGGTCCACACGGTCATGGCGGGGTGGGCGATCGTGTCCGCCGGGGCGGCGGCCAGGATGCTCAGGGTCACCAGTACCGCCGCGTACAGGGAAATCAGGCGCTTGGTCATCAGGTGCTCGCAGGGGTGAGGTGCATCGCCGGGTAGGGGGTGGGGGCTGTCACCCAGCCGGTGGTGAGGAGGAGGCGGGGGGAGCGGGTGGTGGTGAGGAAGGCGAAGGGGCGGTCGTAGGTGAGGGTCAGGACCGTTGTGGTGTGCGTCGGGGGGAGTGGGGCCCCGCCCGGGGTTGCCGTCACCGCCGTCACCGCTCCTGCTCGGAAGCCCTTCGCGCTGAACTGGGCCACTGCCGACTGGCGGGCCGCGCCTATCGTCAGGGGGGCTTCCGAGATGCCGGGGAAGTGGGCGTGCGGGGTGGTCGGGAGGCCGAAAAGGTCCGGGGTGGTCAGGAGGTCGTGGTCGGCGCGGACCTCGTAGGCCACTGTGCGGACGTCCAGGGCGATCGGTTCCGGGCTTGCGGACGGGCGTTGCCCGACGTGGAGGCCCGGGCCCACGTGGCCCAGGGGGAGGCGGCCGCCCTCGGTGAACGGGAGGGTGCGCTCGACCAGGCCCACGCCGGCTGTGATGACCTGGCCCGGTGTCATGCCCTCCTCGCCGAGCACGAGGTGGATGTCGATGCCGTTGTCTCCGGGGACCGTCAGGGCGGTGACATGGCCGTCCGGGGTCGCGGCCACGCCCACCCGGTCCGGCCGTACCGACCTGCGGAACAGGCCGAGCAGCGTACGGCCCTGCCACGGCCCGTGCTCCGGGCGCAGCGGCAACTCGGTGAAGGGCTGGCGCCACGTCGTCCGCAGGGAGAGCGCGCTCGCCAGGACCACCTGCGCGTCGCGCGTCAGCTTCAGCGGCATCCGTTCGACCAGGCCGCCGGTGCGCTCGGCGGCCCACGCGTCGAGGTGTTCCTGCGCGGTGATCAGGTCGTCCCCGAACGTGCCGTACGTGCCGGCCGGCAGGCCCGCGCGCCAGTCGTCCCGGAGTCGTAGCGACTGCTGTGTCCAGAGGCCGAGGGCGGCGTCCAGGCCGGTCACCGAGGCCATTTCGGCGAGGAGTTGACGGGCGGCCGCAGCCGCCATGTCGGCGGGGACGCCCAGTGCCTCCGACAGTTCCGCCCGTGTCCGGCCGTCCGCGCCGTCCGCCAGGAAGGCCAGCAGCGGCCACACCCCGGCCGCCGAGAACACCGTCCCCTCGTCGGCCGCGACCGTCCGTGCCCAGCGTGCGGTGAGGGCGTTGACCGCCCGTATGCCGGCGCCGCTCATTCCGTCCCCCACGCCCCGCCCCCATGTCCGTTCCGCGCGCCGCCCGTTCGGGACCGAAACCGTTTTCCGGTCTTGTCCGGACCCGCTTACCATGCGCGCATTCGTACGGTAGCCCGCCCGAGACCCCTCGTCCGCCCCGGCTGCCGCAACTCGTCCCAGAAACGGTACCGGTGTCCATATCCCCTGCCCGCGAACCCGGCGACCCCGAGGGCCCCTCCGGGGGGCCCGCCCCCTCCGGAACACCGACCCCCTCCGGGCCGCCCGCCCCCTCCGGGGCACCGAACCTCACCGGGTCACCGACCCCCTCCGGGTCACCGACCCCCTCGGGCTCACCCAACCCTGACGAGGCAGCGGCCCCTTACGGGCCACCCGCCCCCTCCGCGGCGCCGACCCCCTCCGGGTCACACGCCACGTCCGGGGCGCCGACCCCCTACGGGCCGCCTGACCCCTCCCGGGCACCGACCCCCCACGGGACACCAAACCCCTACGCCCTCAACGGACTCCCCACCCCCCACACCCCCTACGCACCCCCCACCCCCACCAACCCCTTCGCGATCGCCTCCCTCGTCACCGGCATCCTCTGCTGTCTTCCCGGTGTCGGTCTCGTTCTGGGGCTCGTCGCGCTCGTGCAGGTTCGCAAGCGGGGGCAGCGGGGGCGGGCCGCGGCCGTTGTCGGGAGTGCGCTCTCCGGCGTCGGCCTCGCGCTCGCCGTCCTGTTGCTCACCACCGGGGCCACGGGCTGGATGTGGCACCACGTCAAGGACGGCGTGCGCGAGAGCGTGAACCTTTCGCTGGCCAAGGGCGACTGCTTCGACTCCGGCGGTGGCGACCTGGGGAGGGCCGTCCACGACATCCGTACGGTGCCCTGCGAGGGCGCGCACGAGGGCGAGGTCTTCGCCACCTTCACGATGGGCAACGGCCCCTACCCCGGCGACGACGCCGTGCTGGACGCCGCCGAACGCTGCGTCGGCCTGCTGGACGCCTATGCGATGGACGGCTGGGCGCTTCCCGACGACGTCGACGTCTTCCACCTGAGCCCGTCGAGGGAGACCTGGTCGCTCGGTGACCGCAGGATCACCTGCGTACTCGGCAGCACCACCGAGGGCGGCACCCTCACCGGCTCGCTCCGCGCCGACCGGACCACTCTCGACGCCCACCAGGTCGCCTACCTGAAAGGGGCTCACACACTGAACGTCGCTCTCGGCTCCGAGCCCGACACCGAACTCGTCGAGGACGACCTGCCGGGTCACAAGGCGTGGGCCCGTCGCGTCTCCAGCGCCCTGGCCACCTGGTCGCACACCCTGCGCGCCCACCCCTGGCCCGCCGCCGCCCGCGCCCCCATGGCCGACATGGCCGCCCGGCTGGACAAGGCCCGCGCCCTCTGGGACAAGGCGGCCCGCGCCACCGATGCCGAGGCGTTCTACGTGTCCTACGACGCCGGTCTCACCATGATCGACGGGGACGCCGACATCCCCGCCCGCGAGTCGCTGAAGCTGGCGACCACCCCTCCCGGTTCCGGCGGCCAGGACACCGGCGGCGACGCGGGGGACGACGGCTCCGAGGTGTGATCACGGCCGGACGGGGGAGCCTTCGGCGGAGAAAATCGCTGGACGCAGGTGTGCGCGCCCCCTCGTCATCACATCGAGTGATTCTCTGGCCTTTGCTTGCATGGCACAACCCACGGTTGCCAGGCTGTTGCTGTCTGTACAACCTGATGGGAGCGGCCCGTGACATTCGGTGAGCAGCCGGCGTACCTGCGCGTGGCGGGTGATCTCCGCCAGAAGATCGTCGACGGTTCACTGCCGCCCCATACCCGCCTCCCGTCGCAGGCCCGCATCCGCGAGGAGTACGGCGTCTCGGACACGGTCGCGCTGGAGGCCCGCAAGGTGCTGATGGCCGAGGGGCTGGTCGAGGGGCGGTCCGGCTCGGGGACGTATGTGCGCGAGCGCCCGGTGCCGCGCAGTGTGGCGCGCTCGGGGTACCGCCCGCAGGGCGGCGCCACCCCCTTCCGGCAGGAGCAGGCCGACGCGACCGCGCGCGGCACCTGGGAGTCCAGCAGCGAGCGCGCCGAGGCGGGGGCCGGGGTGGCGGAGCGGCTCGGGATCAAGCCGGGCGAGCCGGTGATGCGCACCAAGTACCTGTTCCGGGACGCCGGGGAGCCGATGATGCTCTCCACTTCCTGGGAGCCGCTCGCGGTGACCGGCCGCACTCCGGTCATGCTGCCCGAGGAGGGCCCGCTCGGCGGGATGGGCGTGGTCGAGCGGATGCGCGCCATCGACGTGATCGTGGACAACGTCACCGAGGAGGTCGGCGCCCGCCCCGGCCTCGCGGAGGAACTCCTCCTGCTCGGTGGCGTTCCCGGCCATGTCGTCCTGGTCATCCAGCGCACCTACTACGCCTCGGGCCGCCCGGTGGAGACCGCCGACGTCGTCATCCCGGCCGACCGCTACCAGGTCGCGTACCACCTGTCCGTGCGGTAGCGGGTCGTCGTGAGGTAGCGCACACGGGACGCGCTCCCCGGGGGCGTGCCCCGGCGTGCGAATCCCGCGCCTCCTGTCGTCGCCGCACGGCTGTCCGGCCGTCGTCCCTGGTGGGCGGCGGTCGCGGCCGTTCCCGGGGGCACTTCCCCGACGCGGCGCGTTCGATTCCGTGCGCCCCCCTGCGTTCTGGCCGGTTGCGTACCTCTTCGTGAAAAGCCGTATTCGCTGTGTGAAGGTTGGGCGTACGCTCGGGCATATGCGTATTGCGGTTTCCTCGGGCGGGACACCTTGGAGCCCCGGAGCGGAGAGCGGGTGGGGCGGGTGCTTAGGGGCACGGGAAGGGAAACGGTGGGGGCGATGAACGAGGGTGCGGTCCTTCTGCCCTGGCTCGTCATACGGCAGGACGACAACGGCAATCGCTACCGGGTCGGCCGGTACGCGACGCGGGCGGAGGCCCAGAAGATGGCCGACAGTCTCGACGGCCACGGGCACAAGCAGCTCTACAGCGTGGAGCGCGTGAGCCAGCACGGCGAGAGCACGCGCAACTGACCCCGCGCGCGCTCCCGTAGGCTCCGGACCATGACCGAACGGATCGTGGTGGTGGGAGCCGCCCTGCTCGACGGGGACCGGCTGCTCGCCGCACGCCGCAGCGCGCCCCCGGAGCTGGCCGGCCGCTGGGAGCTGCCCGGCGGCAAGGTCGAGCCCGGCGAGCGGCCCGACGACGCCCTGGTGCGCGAACTGCGCGAGGAACTCGGCGTCGACGCCGAGGCGGTCGAACGCGTGCCGGGGGAGTGGCCCCTGAAAAACCCTTACGTGCTCTGGGTGTGGACCGCCCGGCTCCGTCCGGGTTCCCCCGGACCCGAGGCCCTCCAGGACCACGACGAACTGCGCTGGCTCACCCCCGACCACCTCTGGGACGTGCCCTGGCTCGACCAGGACGTCCCGGCCGTCCGGGAGATCGCCGCCCGCCTCGGCGCGCAGGCGCGCTGACCGGCGTACGGGGTGCGTCGCCCGGCATACGCGGCTGAAGCCGGACCGGGGGCACCGAGGCTGTACGCCGTTCGTGCCACAGTGCCCCCACCCGCGCGGTACTGCCCACCGGATACCGGGTATGTGGCCAGTAACCCCATGAAATCGGACATGGGTGGGCTCCCTTGCCTGGGAAGTGATCGGCGTGTTCGACACCGAGGGCGACTGCGCCGAATGGACGTTCCCCCCGGAACCCGGCGCGGTGCGCGCGGCCCGTGCCGTGGTCCGGGGCCAGTTGCGCCGCTGGCACCTGGACTCCCTCGCCGATCTGACGGCGTTGCTGGTCAGCGAGCTGGTGACCAACTCCCTGCGGCACGCGGACGGCCCGATCGGGCTGCGTCTGGTGCGGTCGGCGGGACTCGGCGGGGCGCTCCTGGTGGAGGTCTCCGACCAGGTGCCGGACCCGCCGCGCGAGCGGATCGCGCGGCCCGAGGACGAGAGCGGGCGGGGCCTGGCGCTCGTCGCCGGTTCCTCCGCCCGCTGGGGCACCCGGCCCGGCGGGAGCGGCAAGACCGTCTGGTTCGAACTGGCGATTCCCGAATGATGCCTCCACCCGCCCGACGACCCGGAGCGCGGGCGGGTGCATCAGGGGCACGGCGGGGGTGAGCCGGGGGTACGGAGGGGGTGCGCGCGCCCCGGCGTGGGTCGGCTCGTGCCCCGGTGCGCAAGCGCGTTGCCGGGCGCGTGGTTCGAGGCCGTGTTCCCTGGTTAGAAGACTGGAAGTGTTGTCGCGGCGCGGTCCGGAAGGCACCCGTACCGAGCTGTGATCGTGAACACCGTGTTGTGCGGCGCCGTAGTGCTGGATACTGCGGGCAGCCGCCCCCGGTGACCGGTGCCGGACGCGGTGAGCTGGAGGGGACGGTTCGCGTGAGCGGGATACCAGCGAAGGCCACGGAGTCCGAGGACCCGTCGGACGCCGCGAGGGGCCGGGCCGCCGAGGAGGCGGCCCCCGCCGACATGTGGCAGAGCAGTCCGCCCGGCTCGATGTACGACTACATAAAGGTCGCGTCCTTCTCCCTCAGCCCCGGCGGGCTGATCGAGCAGTGGAGCCTGCGCGCCGAACAGCTCTTCGGCATCCCCGCGAGCCGTGCCGTGGGGCTCGACCCGATCGAGGCGTTTGTCGACCCCGACCTGCGCAGTCGCGGTCAGCGCAAGATGGCCGAGATCCTGGACGGGCGGGAGTGGACCGGTGTGGTCCCCTTCCGGATGCCGGACGGGGAGGACGGCTCGCGCGGCGAGGAGGGCCTGGCGGAGGTCTACGTCATGCCCACCCGTACCGCCGAGGGCGACAAGGCCGCCGTCTGCATCGTGGTGGACGTGCGGACCCTGCGCAGCATCGAGACCGACCTCGCCGCCTCGCAGGCGATATTCGGCCAATCTCCGTTCGGGTTCCTGCTGATCGACACCGATCTGCGGGTGCGCCGGGCCAACACGCGGTTCGCGTCGATCTTCGGCGGCACCCCGGACGACCACCGGGGCAAGGGCGTGCACGACTACCTGCCGCGTGCCGAGGCGGACCGGGTCTCGGCCACCATGCGCCGGGTGCTGGAGTCCGGCGAGTCCATCACCGACATGCATGTCACCGGCTTCGTACCGGACTCCGACGAGCGCCGGCACTGGTCCATCAACCTCTACCGCGTGCACAGCGGCAGCGGGCGCCCCATCGGCGTGGCCTGGCTCGGCACCGACATCACCGCCCGGCGCGAGGCCGCCCGCGAGGCCGCCTCCGCGCGGCGCAACCTCGCCCTGCTCAACGAGGCCGGCGCCCGCATCGGGAACTCGCTCGACCTGGAGACGACCGCCCGCGAACTGCTCGACGTGGTCGTCCCCGGCTTCTGCGACCTGGCCACCGTCGACCTGTACCAGGCGCTGCTGACCGGTGACGAGGCCCCGCCCAAGCTGGCCGACGGCAGCGCGGAACTGCGCCGGGTCGCCTTCGCCAGCGCCGTATCCGACGCGCCCTTCGGCGGGTCGGGGGAGCGGGTGGAGCTGGGCGCGGTGCACCGCTTCCCGTTCAACTCGCCCTGCGCGGACGCCCTGCGCACCGCCCGCCCGCAGCGGGTGCCCGCCGAGGAGGGCGGCCTTGTGCAGTCCACGCTCGCCGTGCCGATGGTCGCGCACGACACCGTGGTGGGCATCGTGCAGTTCGCCCGCACCAAGGGCAGCGAGCCGTTCGGGGACCGTGACCGCGACCTCGCGGTGGAGCTGGCCGCGCGCGCCGCCGTCTGCATCGACAACGCCCGGCTCTACCGGCGCGAGCACGAACGCGCGCTGATACTCCAGCGGTCCCTGCTGCCGCCCGGCGACCCCGAGGCGTCCGGCCTGGACATCGCCTGCCGCTACCTGCCCGGCAACGCGGCCACCGAGGTCGGCGGCGACTGGTTCGACGTCATCGAACTCCCCGGCCACCGCACCGCGTTGGTGGTCGGCGACGTGATGGGACGCGGTCTGCGCGCGGCCGTGGCGATGGGTGAACTCCGTACGGCGGTGCGCACCCTGGCCCTGCTCGACCTGGAGCCGGCCGAGGTGCTCTCCGCGCTGGACGAGATCGCCCGCGGCCTCGGCACCCCCGGCGGCGTCCAGCAGGCCACCCGCGCGGCGCGCCAGCCGCGCGACGCCGACCTGTGCGAGGTCTACCTCGCCACCTGTGTGTACGCGGTCTACGACTCCGTCACCCGGCGCTGCACCTTCGCCAACGCGGGCCATCTGCCGCCGGTGCTGGTGGAGCCCGGCGAGACCGCGCTGATGCTGGACGTGCCGCCCGGCATGCCGCTGGGCGTGGGCGGCGAGCCGTTCGAGGAGGTGGAGGTCGAGCTGCCCGAGGGCGCCCTGCTCGCCCTCTACACCGACGGCCTGGTCGAGTCCCGCGACCATCCGCTGGACGAAGGGCTCCAGGCGTTCGTGCAGGCGCTCACCGACCCCTCCCAGCCGCTGGAGGACGTCTGCGACCACGTCCTGAACAGCCTCGACACCCGGCACGGCGAGGACGACATCGCGCTGCTCATGGCCCGCGTCCAGGGCCTGCCCACCGAGTCGGTCGGTGACTGGACGCTGCCCCGCGAGCCGCGCAGCGTGGGCCGGGCCCGCGAGTACGCGCGGGCCCAACTGCTGAGCTGGGACCTCGAACCGCTGGTCGACACCACGGAACTCCTGGTCAGCGAGCTGGTGACCAACGCCCTGCGGTACGGCGAGGGGGAGATCAGGCTCCGGCTGCTGCTGGACCGCACCCTGGTCTGTGAGGTGTGGGACGCGGGCCTGGTCCAGCCCCGCAGGCGGCGCGCCCGTGACACCGACGAGGGCGGACGGGGCCTGCAACTGGTCGGCCTGCTCAGTGCGGCCTGGGGCTCCCGCCGCACCCCGCGCGGCAAGACGGTGTGGTTCGAGCTGCCGCTCCCCGGCGGAGACAGCCCCCTGACCGACCCGGCGGAGGCGCTGCTCAGCCTGTTCTGAGGGACCCCGCGGAAGCCCGCGCCGCTCAGTCCGTTCCGGGCCGGAGGCGGTCGGACGCCGGTGTCCCGTGCGTCCGTACGTCCCGTTCGGCCAGTTCCCGCGCCCGCTGGGCGAGGACCGCCGCCTCGACGGGGTGGGGGATGGCGAGGGTGCGTACCGCTGTCGCGAGGAGGGAGCGGGGGTCGGCGCCGATCGCGCCCCGGTGCACGGTGACGAAGTCCTCCGCCTCTCCGACGGCGGCCCGGGCGACCAGGTCGGCGGCGGTGTCCAGCGCTCCGCTCCGGGCATCCGGCAGCCGGACCAGGGCGCGGGTGATCCGGCGCAGGGCGTCCAGCGGGTCGTACGGGCCCGCCGTCAGCTCCTCGCGTACGGCGGCAAGGGTGTCGTCGGCCCCGGAGGGGACCGGTGTGCCCGTGGCCCGTGCCCGCGCCAGTGCCGCCTCCGCCCCGGTCAGCGCGGCCGGTACCAGTGCCGCCGCCTCCCGCAGCCGACGGACCGTGCGGTCCAGCCCGGCCACCAGAACCCCGGCCTGCGCCACCGCCCCCTCGGCGGCCCGGAGTTGGCGTACCGCGCGCTCCTCCTCGCCCGAGTCGGCCGCGCGGCGGGCCTCGTTGAGCCGGGCGGTGGCGAACACCAGCCGGTCCATGGCCTCTTCGACGCACCCGGCGGCCCGCGCGCCGACGTAGGGCCCGTACCGCTCGCGCAGTTCCGAGGCCGTGGCCCGCGCGCCCGCCGCACGCGCCGCCAGTCCGCGGAACGCCTCCTCCGCCACCTCCAGCGCCGTACCCGCCTCCGGCCGGCGCAGCCGGTCCAGCTCCCCGGCCCGCGCGTCCAGCACCCGCCCCGCCTCCGCGCACCGGCCGACGATCCCGGCCAGGGCCTGCCTGCGGTCGCCGGGGTCGCGCGGTTCGCCCTCCTCGTACCGGTGCCACAGGGCGAAGGCGGCGGAGAGTTCCGCGCGGGCGGTGCGGATCGCGTGGCGGAAGCGAGCGACGGTGCGCTCGTCCGTGAGCGCGGCCGCGAAGGGCAGCTCCTCCTCGCTCGCCCGGACCCTGTCGTCGGCCCGGACCAGGGCCTCGCGGGCCTGGCGGTCGGAGTCGGCCGGGGCCGGAGCGGCCGGTGCAAAGGAGGCGGCGCCGGAGGAGCGGCGGCCCCGGCGTACATAGCTGTACGCGGCCACGGCACCGGCGGTGCCGAGCACGGCGACCGGGAGGATCAGGTCGACGGCGGAGGACCCCTCGTCCCCAGGGGCCGCGAGGGCGGCCGGGGCGGTGGGGGGCGCGGACGCGGTCGCCGGTTCCTGGGCCGCGAGCACCGGGATGGCGAGCCAGCCCGCCCCCGCGACCGCGCCGACGAGCGCGTGCGCGACCCGCACGCGTATGTGCGCCGTGGCGTGCCGGGGGCGGCCCCGGACCAGGGAGGACGTCACTTTGGGAGCGTATGGGCGCCTTCGCGGCCCCGCGAGCCGACGGGGTTGCGCCGCACGGGTGGGGTTGCCGCGCGGCGCGGTCGTGTCGCCCCGCTTCCCCCGGCGCTGTCGTTTTCAGTGGGCGCATAGATCTGATCAGCTCCATATACCGCCAAAAGTGATCAACACGCCCGCGGCTTTCCGGAGGTAGCAGAGATGTCCCACGACGGCGTCGGCTCACGCGCGGTCCTGCGCGCGACCGCCTTCCTCACCGCGGGCGCCCTCGCGGTGCCCCTCCTCGCCGGCTGCGGCTCGGACGAGAAGGCCGGCCGCCCGCTGGCCGGACCGGACATCGCCCACGTCACCCGTGACAAGGTCGTGGCGGGCGGCACCGTGAAGTGGGCCGTGGACGCGCTGCCGGAGACGCTCAACACCTACCAGGCCGACGCCGACGCGGGCACCACCCGGGTCGCCCAGGCCACCCTCCCCTCGATGTTCCAGCTCGACGCGAACGGCCGCCCGGCGGCGAACCCCGCCTACCTGGAGTCCGCCAAGGTCATCGAGACCGAGCCGCGCCAGGTCGTGCTCTACAAGCTGAACCAGCAGGCCGTCTGGAGCGACGGACGCGAGATCGGCGCCGCCGACTTCGTCGCCCAGTGGCGCGCCCTGTCCGGCAAGGACAGCGCCTTCTGGACCGCCCGCAACGCCGGGTACGACCGCATCTCCAAGATCGAGCGCGGTGCCAGCGACCTCCAGGTCCGGGTCACCTTCTCGCGTCCGTACGCCGACTGGAAGTCGCTGTTCTCCCCGCTGTACCCGAAGGACGTCATGGGCACCCCGGACGCCTTCAACGACGGCGCCCGGCGCAAGCTCAGGACCAGTGCGGGCCCCTTCCGGGTGGACAAGGTCGACACCGCCTCCAAGGACGTCGTCCTCACCCGCAACCCGCGCTGGTGGGGGCAGCCCGCCAAGCTCGACAGGATCGTGCTGCACACCGTCCCGCGCGACGAGCGGGCCACCGCGCTGGCCGACGGCACGGTCGACGTCGCCGACGTGGACCCCTCCACGGCCGGGCGGATCAACGGCGCCGCGGGTGGCGCCGGGACCGGCAGCCCGCTCGTGGGCGGCGGCAAGACCTCCGCCAAGAAGCTCCGCTCCTGGGCGCTCGCCCACGGTCTGCCGGCGGAGAAGGTCGAGCACGCGGGCCGGAAGAAGCTGCGCAAGGCCATCACCCGGTACCTGGAGGAGCAGGACGGGCTCCGCTCCTACGAGGTGCGCAAGTCCCTGGAGCCCGCCTACACCCAGCTCGCCCTGAACGGCGCCGGGGGCCTGCTCGCCGACGAGCGGGTACGCCGGGCCGTGGCCCGCGCGCTGGACCGCAAGGAGCTGGCCAAGCTGGTGCTGACCCCGCTCGGCCTGCCCGCCGAGCCGGTCGGCAGCCACCTGGCGCTGGAGGGCCAGCCCGCCTACGCCGACAACAGCGACGCCCTCGGCGGCCAGGACACCAAGGAGGCGCAGGCCCTGCTCTCGGACGCGGGCTGGGTGCCGGGCGGGCCGGTCAAGACGGAGAAGAAGGGCGACAAGGCCGCCGGACCCGAGAGCAGCACCAAGGAGGACGACGACCAGTCCGAGGGCGGCAAGGACGGCGAGTACGTCGTCGGCGAGGACGACAAGAACAGCGACGGCAAGAACAGCGACGGCGAGAACAGCGACGGCAAGAACGAGCAGGGCGACGGCACCGGCCGCCACCTCGCCCAGGACGGCAAGCAGTACACCGGCCAGGGCGGTGCCCCCGGCGCCTACGCCCCCAAGGGCACCGCCGCCCCGGCGGGCGCGGTCAACGGGCCGCTCGCCAAGGACGGCCAGGCGCTCAACCTGCGCTTCGTGCTCCCCACCGGCGCGGGCTCGGAGACCCTGAACACCGTGGCCGGGCGGATCTCCGCGATGCTGGAGAAGGTCGGCATCCGCACCACCCTCATCAAGGTCCCGGACGAGAGCTACTTCAAGGACCACATCGCGGCCGGCGACTTCGACCTCGCCCTCTACTCCTGGCCCGCCTCCGCCTTCCCGGCAACCGACGCGCGCCCGATCTTCGCCAAGCCCGCGCCCGCCGCCGACGGCTCGGTGAACGTCGAGCAGAACTACACCCGGGTCGGCACCGACCAGGTGGACCAGCTCTTCGACCAGGCCGCCTCCACGCTGGACGAGGACGAGTCCCGCGACCTCATCCGCAAGGCCGACACCCGCATCTGGGCGGCCGCCGGCTCCATCCCGCTCTACCAGCGCCCCCAGCTCGTCGGCGTACGGAAGACCCTGGTCAACACGGGTGCCTTCGGGTTCCAGGCGCCGGTCTACGAGGACATGGGCTTCCTGAAGAAGGGCGCGAAGGTCTCACCCAGCCCGACCGGGAACTGACCCCTGGTCCCACCCCTGACCGCACCCCTGTTTTCCCCGGAAATCGGGCCCCGTGGCCCTGCGGAGGCCGTCCCCCGCAGGGCCACGTACCATGGGGTGAGGCCGTGGCGTGTCCAGCCCGGCAGGTCCCGCGCAAGAGAATCCCGCGCAGGGCAGTCCGCACACTCCCGGGAGTACGCCGCAATATGGCCACGCGCCACGACATCCGTAACGTCGCCATCGTCGCTCACGTCGACCATGGCAAGACCACCATCGTCGACGGCATGCTGAAGCAGGCCGGCGCGTTCGCCGCTCACCAGCTCGACTCCGTCGACGACCGCATGATGGACTCGAACGACCTGGAGCGTGAGAAGGGCATCACGATCCTCGCCAAGAACACGGCGGTGAAGTACCACCCCAAGGACGGCGGCGAGCCGATCACGATCAACATCATCGACACCCCCGGCCACGCCGACTTCGGTGGCGAGGTCGAGCGTGGTCTGTCGATGGTCGACGCCGTCGTCCTGCTCGTCGACGCCTCCGAGGGTCCGCTGCCGCAGACCCGCTTCGTGCTGCGCAAGGCCCTCCAGCAGCGGCTTCCGGTCATCCTGTGCATCAACAAGACGGACCGCCCGGACTCGCGCATCGACGAGGTCGTCAACGAGACCTACGACCTCTTCCTCGACCTGGACGCGGACGAGGAGCAGATCGAGTTCCCGATCGTCTACGCCTGCGGCCGTGACGGCATCGCGTCGCTGACCAAGCCGGAGAACGGCACGGTCCCGGCGGACTCCGACAGCCTGGAGCCGTTCTTCTCCACGATCCTGGAGCACGTCCCGGCCCCCACGTACGAGGAGGACGCGCCGCTCCAGGCCCACGTCACCAACCTCGACGCGGACAACTTCCTCGGCCGTATCGCGCTGCTCCGCGTCGAGCAGGGCGAGCTGCGCAAGGGGCAGACGGTCGCCTGGATCAAGCGTGACGGCACCGTCCAGAACGTCCGCATCACCGAGCTGATGATGACCGAGGCGCTCACCCGCAAGCCGGCCGAGGTGGCGGGCCCCGGTGACATCTGCGCCGTCGCCGGTATCCCGGACATCATGATCGGTGAGACCCTCGCCGACCCGGAGAACCCCGTCGCGCTCCCGCTGATCACGGTGGACGAGCCCGCGATCTCCATGGTCATCGGTACCAACACCTCGCCGCTGGTCGGCCGCGGCGGCACCGGCAAGGGCGCGGACGCCAAGTCCGCGGTCAAGGACCGCAAGGTCACCGCCCGCCAGGTCAAGGACCGCCTCGACCGCGAGCTGATCGGTAACGTCTCCCTCCGCGTGCTCGACACCGACCGCCCGGACGCCTGGGAGGTCCAGGGCCGCGGTGAGCTGGCGCTCGCCATCCTGGTCGAGCAGATGCGCCGCGAGGGCTTCGAGCTGACCATCGGCAAGCCCCAGGTCGTCACCCAGGTGATCGACGGCAAGGTGTACGAGCCGGTCGAGCGCATGACGATCGACGTCCCCGAGGAGCACATGGGCGCGGTCACGCAGCTCATGGGCGTCCGCAAGGGCCGGATGGACAACATGTCCAACCACGGCTCCGGCTGGGTCCGTCTGGAGTTCGTCGTCCCCTCCCGCGGCCTCATCGGCTTCCGCACGGAGTTCCTGACCAACACCCGCGGTACGGGCATCGCCCACTCCATCCACGAGGGCCACGAGCCGTGGTTCGGCAACCTCCAGACCCGTAACAACGGCTCCCTGGTCGCCGACCGCGCCGGCTCCGTCACCGCGTTCGCGATGACGAACCTCCAGGAGCGCGGCGTGCTCTTCACCGAGCCCGGCACCGAGGTGTACGAGGGCATGATCGTCGGCGAGAACTCGCGCTCCGACGACATGGACGTCAACATCACCAAGGAGAAGAAGCTCACGAACATGCGGTCCGCGTCGGCCGACTCGTTCGAGGCGATCGTCCCGCCGCGCAAGCTCTCCCTGGAGCAGTCGCTGGAGTTCTGCCGCGACGACGAGTGCGTCGAGGTGACCCCGGAGGCGGTTCGCATCCGCAAGGTCGTCCTCGACCAGAAGGAGCGCGGCCGCACCGCGAGCCGTGCCAAGCACAACTGACGACTGAACAACTCGGCGTGACCGCCGAGTGGTTGAGCCCGGCCGTCCCCGTCTCGGGGGCGGCCGGGCTTTTTCGCAACCGCTTATTTCCCGCCGCCGGGCCCTCCGGTGTCCGGAACGCGGAGATCCCGGACCGATAGCCATGTAACACGTCCGTTTCGCGGCCTTCCGTAGGGGAGCCGTTTGTCCGGTTTTTGGAAGTTCCGCCCGTCAGTCGTGACTGAATCGAGATTTAAAGACAGTGGTCGCCACTTGGCGCATGTCACATAGTTAGCCGCGTACCGCTCGGGTCAACGGAGGCTGTTCGTCGCTTCCAGCGGTGTGATCCGGCCCTAGAACTACGCGCGTCCGACTGCGAGTTCGCGCGCTGTCCAGCAATCCCGGAACCTCCCGCACTCATATCTGCGAAACGGACGAACCGTGACAAGTCCTATCGACATCGAGGGCGGCGGGACTTCGGTCGTCGTCGACGGCGAACCAGGGCCGCCGGCGAAGACCGAGACCGTCCAGCTCGAGGGCCGTTCTCCCGGCCGGCTGATGTGGATGCGCTTCAAGCGCGACCGCACCGGCGTGATCTCGGCCTGTGTCGTGCTCTTCTTCTTCCTGATCGGGCTGCTCGCCCCGCTGATCTCCAAGCTGTACGGCAAGGACCCGTACACGGTGTACGCGGACGAGCGTCCCGAGCTGTTCGACAGTGCGGGCGTCCCGGTGCAGCCCAACGGCGGTATCAGCGGCGAGTTCTGGTTCGGGCTCGAACCGGGCAACGGCTACGACGTCTTCACCAAGCTGCTCTTCGGCATCCGCACCTCGCTGATGATCTCGCTCGCGGTCACCGTCACCGTCGTCCTCACCGGCATCCTGCTCGGGGTCGCGGCCGGATACCTGGGCGGGCGCACCGACTTCGTCATCGGCCGGGTCATCGACTTCCTGCTCGCCTTCCCGGCGCAGTTGTTCTTCATCGCCAGCATGCCGGTCGTCGTCTCGCTGTTCGTCAGCCCCCGCGACGAGACCCCCACCTACGTCCGGGTACTGGCGCTGATCATCGTCCAGTGGTTCCTCGGCTGGATGAGCCTCGCCCGCATTCTGCGCGGCACCTCACTCGCCCTGCGGGAGCGGGAGTTCATCGAGGCGGCCAGGGTCAGCGGGGCCTCGTCGTGGCGGATCATCCGCAAGGAGATCCTGCCGAACGTGGTCACCCCGCTGCTGGTGCAGGCGACCTACCTGCTGCCCTCCTTCGTCACCGCCGAGGCCGGGCTCTCCTTCCTGGGCGTGGGCATCGTCGAACCGACGCCGGACTGGGGACAGATGTTCTCCAAGGCGTCCACGGAACTGGTGATGCAGAACGACATCACCTACATGTTCTTCCCGGGCATCTCGATGATCATCTTCATCGTGGCGTTCAACCTGCTCGGGGACTCGGTCAGGGACGCGTTCGACCCCAAGACCGCCCGCTGACCGGGCACTTCACAGCACCACAGCACCTCGCACAGCACTACCAGCAGTTTCTTTCGCACTGGTGACACAGGAACGCACTGGTGACACAGAGATGGGTGGGAACCTCGTGATGAGTAGGGGCGGACGCCACACATACGGCGCACTCTCCGTGCTCGCGGCCGGAGCGCTTGTGCTCACCGGTTGCAGCAAGGGTGGCAGCGACGGCGGCGACGACGACAAGAAGCAGCAGCAGAACGCCCAGCGCCAGCAGGCGCTGATCAAGTTCGGGGACGAGAAGGCGTCCACCGGACCGGCGGCCGAGGTGCCCGGCGCCAAGTCCGGCGGCACCCTGGAGGTCCTCCAGCGCGACAGCTACGCGCACCTCGACCCGGGACAGATCTACGTGGCCGACGAGGGCGCGCTCGCCACCCTGCTGCACCGCGGTCTCACCGGCTACAAGGCGACCAGCAACGACGGCAGCAAGCACGAGGTCGTCGGCGACCTCGCCACCGACTCGGGCACCACCACCGACGGCGGCAAGACCTGGAAGTACACGCTCAAGGACGGCATCAAGTTCCAGGACGGCACGCCGATCACGTCCAAGGACGTCCGGCACTCCGTCGAGCGGCTCTTCGCGCCCTTCATCAACCAGGGCCCGACCTTCCTCCAGCAGTGGCTCGCCGACTCGCCGGGCGCGAGCTACCGCAAGCTGCTCAAGGACGGCCCCTACAAGGGCAAGCACCTGCCCGACTCGGTGCTCGAGACGCCGGACGACAAGACGATCGTCTTCCACTTCAAGACCCCGCACGCCGACCTGCCGTACGCGCTGGCCATGGCGGGCTACGGAGTCGTCTCGCAGAAGGGCGACACCAAGGAGCGCTACGACAAGGCGCCCGTGGCCACCGGCCCGTACAAGGTCGAGTCGTTCAAGTCCGGCAAGTCGATGGTGCTGGTGAAGAACACCAACTGGGACCCGAAGACGGACCCGATCCGCCACCAGTACATCGACCGGCTCAATTTCAGCTTCAACCAGCAGTACGAGGCGTCCACCAAGGCCCTGCTCGCCGACGGCGGCGCGGACCGGACGGGCATCAGCTTCAACAACCAGGTCGACGCGGGCAACCTGTCCTCGGTGCTCAAGGACCCCAAGCTGAAGTCCCGCACGGTCTCCGGGTACCAGTCGTTCGTGGGCCAGATGAACATCAACATGAGCCACAAGCCCATGCAGGACAAGACGGTCCGCGAGGCCATCGCCTACGCCCTGCCGGTCACCCCGTTCGTCCGTGCCTACGGCGGCACCGACGCCATGGAGGTCGCGGGCGGTCTGATCTCCCCGACCGTCTCCGGCTACGACGCCGCCTTCGACCCGTGGGGCAAGAAGAAGAAGCCCGCCGGTGACGCGGCCAAGGCCAAGGAGCTGCTGAAGAAGGCCGGCAAGCTCAACATGAAGCTGACCTTCGGCTACATCAACACCCCCGAGGGCCAGCAGTACTCCACCGCCATGGCGGCGGGCCTGAAGAAGGCCGGCTTCGACGTCCAGCGCCAGGAGATCCCGGCCGAGACCTACTACGACCAGGTCTCCAAGCTGAACAACAACTACGACATCTTCCACACCGCGTGGGGTGCCGACTGGCCGTCCGCCTCGACCGTGATCCCGCCGCTGTACGACGGCCGCGTGATCGCCGAGGGCGCGCAGAACTACTCGCAGGTCAACGACCCGAAGATCAACAGCGAGATCGACCGGATCGCCAAGATCACCGACCCGGCGAAGGCCGCGTCCGAGTGGGAGAAGCTCGACCAGTACATCGTGAAGGACGTGATCAACGTCGTCCCGACCGCGTACTACAAGCAGACCCAGATCGCCGGTTCCAAGGTCGGCGGCCTCGTCTACGACGACGTGCTCAGCGGCATCGACCCGCGTCGCCTCTTCATCAAGTAACCGCCCCCGTCCGGCATCCGGCGCGCCCCCTTCGGAGCGCGCCGGGTGCCGGGCCCCGGACCGCCGACGTCAGAGAGCTGCCCCTGTCATGCTGCGCTTCCTCGTCCGCCGGACCCTCGGTGCCGTCGTCATCCTGTTCCTGCTGAGCATCGTCACGTTCATCCTGTTCTTCGGGGTGCCCCGCGACCCGGCGCTGCTGATGTGCGGCAAGACCTGCAACCCGGAGGCCATCGAGAACATCCACCATGTGCTCGGCCTCGACAAGTCCATACCCGAGCAGTACCTGGGCTTCCTGCACAACCTGGTCCTGGGCAGTGACGGCTTCGCCCAAGGGCCGTGCCCGGCGCCCTGCTTCGGCTACTCGTACCACTCCAACGAGCCGGTCTGGGACACGCTGATCGACCGGCTGCCCACCACGGTCTCGCTGACCATCGGCAGCGCGGTGTTCTTCCTCGTCATCGGCATCGGTGCCGGACTGGTGGCCGCCTGGCGGCGCGGCACCGTGATCGACAAGATCGCGACGGCCGGCGCGATGGTCGTCTCCGGGATGCAGATCTACTTCCTCGGCCCGCTGGCCCTGGCGCTGCTCGTCTACCAGACCCACTGGTTCGAGAAGCCCGCGTACCACGAGTTCACCGCGAACCCGCTGAACTGGTTCGCGGGGCTGATCATCCCCTGGGTGATCCTCTCCACCATCTTCGCGGCGCAGTACACCCGTATGGCGCGCTCCTCGATGATCGAGCAGCTCCAGGAGGACCACGTCCGCACCGCCCGCGCCAAGGGCATGTCCCGGCGGTACGTGTTCTTCCGGTACGCCTGGCGCGGCTCGCTGATCCCGATCGTCACCATCTTCGGCATCGACCTCGGCTCGCTGCTCGGCGGCGCCATCATCACCGAGTGGACCTTCGGTCTGCCGGGCCTCGGCCAACTGTCCGTGCAGTCCGTGTTCTTCAGCGATCTGCCGCTGCTGCTGGGCGTGATGCTGTTCGCCGCCGCCATGATCCTGCTCTTCAACATCGTCGTCGACGCCGCGTACGCCTTCATCGACCCGCGCGTGCGGCTGTCCTAGGAGCACTGTCGTGACCACTTTGACCAAGGAGGCCGGTGTTCCGGCCCCGGCGGGCGACGGTCCGCTGCTGTCCGTGCGCGACCTGCACGTCAGCTTCAAGACCGAGGACGGCATCGTACGGGCCGTGGACGGGCTCTCCTTCGACCTGGAACGCGGCAGGACGCTCGGCATCGTGGGGGAGTCGGGCTCGGGGAAGTCGGTCACCAACCTGACCGTCCTCGGCCTGCACAACCCGATGTTCACCACCGTCGAGGGTGAGATCCTGCTGGACGGGCGGGAGTTGACGACCGCGCGCGAGTCGGAGCTGGAGAAGCTGCGCGGCAACAAGGTCGCCATGATCTTCCAGGACCCGCTCACCGCGCTCTCCCCCTACTACACGGTCGGCCGGCAGATCGCCGAGCCGTACATGAAGCACACCGGCGCCTCCAGGAAGGAGGCGTGGAACCGCGCGGTGGAGATGCTGGGCAAGGTCGGCATCCCCAACCCCAAGGCACGGGCGGGGGATTACCCGCACCAGTTCTCCGGCGGCATGCGCCAGCGCGCGATGATCGCCATGGCCCTGGTCTGCGACCCCGACCTGCTGATCGCGGACGAACCGACCACCGCGCTGGACGTCACCGTGCAGGCGCAGATCCTCGACCTGCTCAAGGACCTCCAGCAGGAGTTCGGTTCGGGCATCATCTTCATCACCCACGACCTGGGTGTCATCGCGGACATGGCCGACGACATCATGGTGATGTACGCGGGCAGCGCGGTGGAGCGCGGCTCGGTCGACTCCGTGCTGCACGCCCCCGAACACCCCTACACCTGGGGCCTGTTGAACTCGATGCCGCGGCTCGACTCCGACCCGTCCATCGCGCTCACCCCCATTCCGGGCGCCCCGCCCTCCCTGCTCAACCCGCCCTCCGGCTGCCGCTTCCACCCCCGCTGCCCCTTCCAGGACCGGGTCGAGGGCACCCGGTGCGTGACCGAGCGCCCGCTGCTCGGCGCGGGGGAGTCGGCGTGTCATCTGACCCCGGCGCAGAAGCGGGACATCTTCGTGGACGAGATCAAGCCCCGGCTGGGCTAGGGATCGACGAGACGCCTCCCAAGGGCGTGAAGGAGAACCGTCATGACCAAGGACCTGCTCCTGCCCGCGCCGCGGGACGAGGGCGCCGACGCCGGGGGCGAACCGCTGCTGGAGGTCTCCGGGCTGACCAAGCACTTCCCGGTCAAGGGAGGCTTTCCCATCCGGCGGACCATCGGCGCGGTCCAGGCGGTGGACGGCATCGACCTGTCGGTCGGGGTGGGCGAGAGCTTCGGGCTGGTCGGTGAGTCGGGCTGCGGCAAGTCGACCACGGGCCGGCTGATCACCCGGCTGATGGAGCCGACCGCGGGCACGATCTCCTACCGGGGCAAGGACATCAGCCGGGCCTCGCGCCGGGAGCTGGCGCCGGTCCGGTCCGAGATCCAGATGATCTTCCAGGACCCGTACTCCTCCCTCAATCCCCGCCAGACGGTCGGCAAGATCATCTCGGGGCCGATGGAGATCAACGGCATCGAGCCGCCCGGCGGCCGCGAGAAGCGGGTGCGGGAGCTGCTGGAGATCGTGGGTCTCAACCCCGAGCACTTCAACCGCTTCCCGCACGAGTTCTCCGGCGGCCAGCGCCAGCGCATCGGGGTGGCGCGGGCACTCGCGCTGGAGCCCAAGCTGATCGTGGCGGACGAGCCGGTGTCCGCGCTGGACGTGTCCATCCAGGCCCAGGTCGTCAACCTGCTCCAGAAGGTGCAGCGGGAACTCGGCATCGCGTTCCTCTTCATCGCGCACGACCTGGCGATCGTCCGGCACTTCTCGCAGCGGGTCGCGGTGATGTACCTGGGCAAGATCATCGAGGTCGGTGACCGGGACTCCATCTACACCCGCCCCCGGCACCCCTACACCCACGCCCTGCTCTCGGCCGTGCCCGAGGTGAGCGTGGCGGGCGAGGAGGCCCCGGCCCGCGAGCGCATCCGGCTCGCCGGTGACGTGCCGTCCCCGATCGACCCGCCGTCGGGCTGCCGCTTCCGCACCCGGTGCTGGAAGGCGCAGGACAAGTGCGCGTCCGAGGAGCCGCCGCTGGTCCAGCTCTCGGGTAACCGGGCCGGCCACCTGACGGCCTGCCACTTCCCGGAGGAGCCGACAACCGAGGCGCGCGAGGAGGACATCGTCCTCGACCCGGCGCTGGTGGCGCTGGAGGAGGACACGGCCAAGGACTAGCGTGCCGCTTCGGCGACGGTGATGATCTCCGGCGACGCCGGGCCCAGCGGGCTCCGGTCCCAGTCGCCGTAGCGGGCCACCGTGCGCAGCCCGGCCTCGGTGAGGAAGCGGTCCAGCTCACCGGGGCCGAGGAAGCGCAGAGTGTTGCGGCCGACCCTCGGGGCGGGCCAACTCGCGCTTGTACAGGTCTCGGTGAAGCCGACGAGGCCGCCCGCCGGGCCGTGGGTCACCTCGTGGTGGACCCGGATCTCGGCGCCGTCCGGGCCGGTGACGGTGCGTACCCGGTCCGGGGCCCAGCCCTCCCAGGGGCGGGCCTCAGGATTGCGGGTCTCGAAGACGAAGCGTCCGCCCTCCGCCAGGGCCTCCCGCACCGCGCCCAGACACTGCCGTACGTCATCGTCCCGGAGCAACTGCTGGAAGGCGTGCCCGGTCATCACCGCGAGCGCGAACTCGCCCTTCCACTGCCGGCTCCGGGTGTCCCCGAGCACCCACTCGATCTCCGGGGCGCCCTCCCTGGCGTGGACCAGCATGGCGGCGGCCGGGTCGAGTCCGGTCAGCCGTCCGGGATGCCCCTCGGCGCGGGCCCGGCGGAGCAACTGGCCGGTGCCGCAGCCGATGTCCAGCACCGAGTGCGCCGACCGGATCAAGTCGAGGTGGAAGTCGTCGCCCGGGCCCCAGGGGTTGAGGACGTCGTAATGGGCCGCGACGAAAAGGTCGTTGAACGGTTGGGGTGCCACCACCGCAGTCTCACACGGTTCCGGCCGCGGTGGGCAGCGCGAAGGCCCGCGCCGGGGTGGACGCGGGCCTTCGGGGGGTGTGTCAGACCGTCTTCTGAGGGGTCTTGGAGAGGCCGGCGACCGGGATGATCTCCTGGGTCTCCGGGTAGTGGCACGCCGTGAGGTGGCCGGGCTTGTTGCCCTCGGCCTCCGCGAGCGGCGGGGCCTCGGTGGCGCACTTCTCCGTCGCCTTCCAGCACCGGGTGCGGAAGCGGCAGCCCGAGGGCGGGTCGATGGGCGAGGGCACGTCCCCGACCAGGCGGATGCGCTCGCGCGGGGTCTCGTCCACCGTGGCCTCCGGGACGGCGGAGAGCAGGGCGCGGGTGTAGGGGTGGCGCGGGTTGTCGTAGAGGTCGTCGCGGTCGCCGATCTCCACGATCTTGCCGAGGTACATCACCGCGACGCGCTGCGAGAAGTGCCGCACGATGGCCAGGTCGTGGGCGATGAACACGAAGGCGATGCCGAGTTCGCGCTGGACCTTCTGGAGCAGGTTGACGACCTGGGCCTGGATGGAGACGTCCAGCGCGGAGACCGGCTCGTCGGCCACGATCAGCTTCGGGTTCAGGGCCAGCGCGCGGGCGACGCCGATGCGCTGGCGCTGGCCGCCGGAGAACTCGTGCGGGAAGCGGTTGAAGTGCTCGGGGTTGAGGCCGACGATCTCCAGCAGCTCCCGCACCCGCTTCTCGCGGCCGCCGGGGGGCTCGATGCCGTTGATCTCCATCGGGCCGGAGATGATCTTGCCGACGGTGTGCCGCGGGTTCAGCGAGGCGTACGGGTCCTGGAAGATCATCTGGATCTCGGACCGGATCGGCGCGAGGTCCTTGCGGCCGGCGTGCGTGATGTCCTGGCCCCGGTACGCGATCCGGCCCGCGGTCGGCTCCATCAGCCGGGTGATCAGGCGCCCGGTGGTGGACTTGCCGCAGCCGGACTCGCCGACCAGGCCCAGGCTCTCGCCCTCGGCGACCTGGAAGTCCAGCCCGTCCACGGCCTGCACCGCGCCGACGGTGCGCCGGATCGGGAAGCCGCCCTTGATCGGGAAGTGCTTGGTCAGCCCGGAGACGTCCAGGAGGGGAGTGGAACTGCTCATGGTGGTGAAATCCCGTCTCTTGTACGTCAGATGGCCTTGCTGGCGGCAAGGTCGGCGAGGAACTCACGGCGCTGGCCGTCGGAAAGGTGGCAGGCGTTGCCGCGGCCGTCCTCGATCTGCAGCGGGGGGCGCTCGGTGGCGCACCGGTTGCCCTTCACCTCGGACGCGAAGGCGCAGCGCGGGTGGAAACGGCAGCCGGTGGGCGGGTTCAGCAGCGAGGGCGGGGAGCCCGGGATCGGGTTGAGCGGCACGTCGACCGGGCCGTCCAGGCTCGGCATCGAGCCGAGCAGACCCCAGGTGTAGGGGTGCTGCGGGGTGCGCAGCACCTCCTCCTTCGGGCCACGCTCCACACAGCGGCCGCCGTACATCACCAGCACGTCGTCGGCGATGTCCGCGATGACGCCCAGGTCGTGGGTGATGAAGATGATCGAGGTGCCGAACTCCTGCTGGAGGTCCTTGAGCAGGTCCATGATCTGGGCCTGCACGGTGACGTCCAGCGCGGTGGTCGGCTCGTCCGCGATCAGCAGCTTCGGGTCGCAGACCAGGGCCATGGCGATCATCGCGCGCTGGCGCATACCGCCGGAGAACTCGTGCGGGTAGTTGTCCACCCGGCGGTCCGGCTGCGGGATGCCCACCCGGCGCAGCATCTCGATCGCCCGCTCCCGCGCGGCCTTCTTCGAGGCGCCGGTGTGCTTGCGGTAGACCTCGCCGATCTGGGTCCCGATGGTGTGGTACGGCGACAGCGAGGCCAGGGCGTCCTGGAAGATCATCGCCATCTTGTTGCCGCGGAGCTTCTCCAGCTTCCGCTCCGGGGCGCCGAGGAGTTCCTCGCCGTCCAGCAGGATCTGGCCCTCGATCTCGGTGTGATCGCGGTCGTGCAGGCCCAGGATCGTCAGGTTGGTGACGGACTTGCCGGAACCCGACTCGCCCACGATGCCGAGCGTCTGGCCCTTGGCCAGGTCGAAGGTGAGTCCGTCGACGGCCTTGACCATGCCGTCCTCGGTGGAGAAGTGGACCTTGAGGTCCTTGACGGAGAGGAACGGCTGCTGATGGGTGCTCGTCACGGGGACGCTCCTGGGGGTGATGCGAGGGGGGTAGTCGGACGGGCGGAGGTCAGGCGAGCCGGATGCGCGGGTCGATCAGGCCGTACACCGCGTCGACGAGGATGTTGAAGACGACGATCGCGCCGGCCGACAGCAGGGTGACGCCCATGAGCATGGGCAGGT
Source organism: Streptomyces sp. NPDC018263 (assembly GCF_055562575.1). Classification (NCBI taxonomy): domain Bacteria; kingdom Bacillati; phylum Actinomycetota; class Actinomycetes; order Kitasatosporales; family Streptomycetaceae; genus Streptomyces; species Streptomyces sp. NPDC018263. The sequence continues at coordinate 564,177 of NZ_JBVHFA010000001.1, read as the reverse complement.
CGCTCTTCTCCACGGAGTCCACCGCGAGCCGGCCCACTCCCTGGAGGCTGAAGGTGTACTCGGTGATCATCGCGCCGCCGATGAGGGTGGCCAGGTCGATGCCGAAGATGGTGACGATCGGGCCCATCGCGCCGCGCCAGGCGAACCGGAAGAACACGTTGCGGCCGGAGAGGCCCTTGGCGCGGGCGGTGCGGACGTAGTCCTCGCTCAGCGTCTCCACGAGCTGCGAGCGCGTCATACGGGTGTAGTTGGCGGTCCAGATCAGCGCCAGCACCAGCCACGGCAGCAGCAGGCCCGAGGCCCAGGCGGCCGGGTTCTCGGTGAGTGGCGTGTAGGACGGGTTGTCCAGGACGTCGAGCTTGGCCACCAGGAAGTACATGGCGATGTAGCCGACGAAGTAGATCTGGAGCGAGGAGGCCACCAGCGAGGCCGAACTGGCCAGCTTGTCCTGCCACTTGCCCTGCTTCACCGCGGCGATCATGCCCGCGCCGATACCGAAGATCAGGAAGACGACGGCCGAGCCGAGGGCCAGCGACAGCGTCAGCGGGAGCCGGTCCATGATCGTGCCGAGCACGGGCTCCCGGTTGGCGAAGGAGTACCCCAGGCACGGAGCGCTGCAGTCGCCGAAGTCGCCGTAGCTGCGCCCGACGAAGATGCCCTTGATCCAGTACCAGTACTGCACCGGGACCGGGTGGTCGATGCCCAGGTTGTGCCGCACCTGCGCGAGCATGTCGGGCGTGCAGTTCTTGCCGCACGACATCGTGGCGGGGTCACGCGGGATGGCGTAGAAGAGCCAGAAGGTGACGGCGCTGATGATCAACAGAATCACCAGCGCGCCGAAGACTCGGCGGACGAGGAAGCGGAGCATGGGGCGTGACTTTCCGGACGGGGCGCCGTCGCCGGGGTGAGGGGGGCCGGAGGGGGCGGCCCGGTCGTGGCCGCCCCCGATGGGTGGTGCGCGCTTACTTCATGGCGTACAGCTTGCAGAGCGCGACGCAGGTGTTGCCCGAGTCGTAGATCACGTTGCCGACCTTGGACCCGTGCATCCAGTTACGGATGGAGTGGTAGTCCGGGACCACGGCGGCCAGCTCCATGATCTGGCGGTCGACGGCGCCCCACGCCTTGTTGGCGGCCTCGACGTCCGCGATCTTGGACGCGGCGTCGATCGCCTTGTTCACGCTCGGGTCGTTGAGCTGGGCGTAGTTGCTGCGGCCGTCGCCGATGTTCTTGCCGCTCCAGCAGGGGTAGAACACGGAGTAACCGTTCGGCCAGTCCGGGCTCCAGCCGGCGGCGAAGAGGTCGTAACCGTTGTCGACCTTGCCGATCTGGGTGTAGAAGGTCGACTTGTCGATCTGCTTGTTGACGACGACGAAGCCTGCCTCCTCCAGCGAGTTCTTGATCTGGACGGCCTGCTTCACCATGTTGTCCGACTGCTGGTAGGCGATGACCAGCTTCTGGCCGAGCTTGCCGGCCTCCTTCAGCAGCGCCTTGGCCTTGGCCGGGTCGCCGGCGGGCTTCTTCTCCGCGCCGTACAGGTCGAAGTCCTGGTAACCGGGGGTGACCGGGCTGAGGACCGTGCTCGCTATCTCGCTGGTGGCGCGGCCGCCGCGGATGGTCTGGAGCTGCTGGTGCGGCCAGGCCCAGTTGATGGCCTGGCGGACCTTGACGTCCTTGATGCGGGTGGTGTTGATCGGCCAGTAGTAGGTGACCGTGTCGACCGCGGTGAGGACGCGCTTCTTGAGCTTGGCGTCGGTCAGCACCTGGGCGACGCGCTCGGCGGCGACCTCGTTGAAGATCGACATCGCGTACTGGTCGTTGCCGCGGTCCGACATGAAGCGGTCGGTCGAGGCGACGGGCTGGAAGCCGAACTGGAAGACGTACTTGTCCGGGTAGTTGTTGCGGATCGAGTCGGTCTTCGGGTCCCAGTGCTCGTTGCGCACGAAGGTCATCGACTTGCCGATGCTGCGGCTCTCGATGCGGTACGGGCCGCAGGAGAAGGGGCGCTTGTCGTACTTCTCCTTGGTGTCCTTCTTCTTGGACACGAGGGAGTAACCACGCATGGCGAGCGTGTAGTTGAAGTCGGCGCGGGGCTCGGTGAGACGGAAGGTGATCGTCTTGCCGGAGATCTCGACCGAGTCGAGCTTCTTGCCCTCGTAGGGGCCCTTGTACTTGTCGCCGCCGACCAGCCACTGCTGGACGTAGCGCGGACCTTCGGTGATGAAGCCGGCGAAGAGGCGCTCGAAGGTGTGGCGGACGTCGTCCATGGAGAGGTCGGAACCGTCCTCCCACTTGATGCCGTCCTTGATCGTGAAGGACCAGGTGCGGCCGCCGTCCTTCATGGTGCCGGCGTCCGTGGCCGCGTCGCCGACCAGGGTGCAGCCGCCCTTGTCGTCGATCCGGTAGCCGGTCAGACCGCGCATGATCGGCACGGTGATGGCGGCCTCGGTCGAGACGTAGATCTGGGCCGGGTCCATGTGGTCCATGTCGAACTGGTCGAGCGAGTAGATCGTCCCGCCCTTGACCGCGCCCGGGACCTCGGGGGCCGGACCCGTCGAGTCGGCCTTGGTGCCGACCGGGATGTTCATGGTCTTGCCCTTGCTCACGGACGGGACCTGGGGGCCGGAACCCTTGCCGTCGCCGCTGCCGCAGGCGGTCAGCACGCTGGTGGAGGCCGCGGCCACACCGGTGGCGATCAGGAAGTTCCTACGGGAAAAAGCCATGCTGAGCCTGCCTGTGAGTGTCAGATTCGGACGATCGGAATCAGCCGGACGTCATGGAGGACCGGGCGGGGTGGAACTGGCCTGCTACCGCTTCGACTTCGGGTCGAGCGCGTCGCGCACGGAGTCGCCGAGCAGGTTGAACGCGAGGACGAAGATCACCATGGAGATGCCGGGGAACAGCATGAAGGTGATGTCCTGGGAGTAGAACGAGGCGCCGCGGCCGATCATCACGCCCCAGTCCGGGGTCGGGTCGGTGATACCGACGCCGAGGAAGGCCAGGCCCGCCTCAGCGGTCACGTAGGCCGGGAGCATCAGCGTGGACTGGATGAGAATGGGCGTCCACAGGTTGGGCAGCAGCTCCTTGAACACGATGCGCCGCGGGGAGGCGCCGGTGACCTTGGCGGCCTCGACGAACTCCCGCTCGCGCAGGCCCAGCACCTGACCGCGCAGCAGTCGCGCGATGGACGCCCAGCCGAACGCCGAGAGCACGATGATCAGCGCGACCGACACCAGCCAGGTCGGCACGTTCTCGTCGGGAGCGATGAAGATGCCGTAGACCACGGGCATGAAGGCGATGAAGAACAGCGTGGACGGGAACGACAGCACGATGTCGATGATCCGGCCGACGAAGTAGTCGGTCTTGCCGCCCAGGTAGCCCGCCGTGACACCGATGACGACACCGACGACCGTGGTGAGGATCGTGGCGGCGAGGGCGATGCCCAGCGAGGTCCGGATGCCGTAGAGCAGGAAGGTGAAGACGTCCCGCCCGAGCTGGGGCTCGACGCCGAACCAGAACTCCGAGCTCATGCCGCCGTTGGCGCCGACCGGGTAGGAGAACGCGTCCAGCAGCTCGGGCCGCTCGCTCGCGTAGGTGGTGTACGGGTTCTTGCCGTACAGCTTGGCTATGAGCGGCGCCGCTATGGCGATGAGGAAGAAGAAGAGGACGACGAAGGCGGACACGACGCCGGTCCGGTCGCGCTTGAAACGCTTCCAGGCAAGCCGGCCGGGGGACCGGCTCTCGCTGCCCTTGGGGCCGTCCGGAGTACCCGACTTCTCGACGGGAACGTCGGTCACCTCAAGCGCGGCAGCCGCCGATGGAGTGGGGGTGGTCATTGGTGCTCCTGGCCCAAGGAGGGTCTGAGGACTCCGCAGGGCGCTCCCCTACGGGCTACGCCGGACTTTTTCAACGCAATTCATTCAAGGTCAATAAATTCTCGGTCGACTTGGTCTTGTCTTTACCTTCTTTACCTCTGCATGACGCATCCGTAGCTACGCGTGTAGCGCGACCGTAATCAATCCGTGCTTCACTTCGGGTAATTCGGGCAAATCAACCAATGGGTTCGATATCCGGACGGTGGGGTGTCGAAATGCGTACATCGGCGCGTCACGATCCAACGTTTCGGCAACGTTGCGCGGCGATCCATTGCGTCTTGTCCGCAAGATCACCGGGGGCGTGCCGGACCTGCCTGCATATGGCTGACGTGTCCCCCCAAAGGCGGGGCAATCGGGCGGCGGGCATGCGGGATGTTCCCTACGGGCCGATATTGACCGGTAACGGTGAGGTGATCCCTGAGGAGGCAGCATGCGCGGATTCACGCACGCCCGATGGCTGACCGGCGCCGCCGCGCTGGCGCTCCTGGCCACCGGGTGCGGCGGGGGAGCGAGCGGGGCGGCGGACGGCGGGATGCTCACCTCCTCCTGGGGCGACCCGCAGAACCCGCTGGAGCCGGCCAACACCAACGAGGTGCAGGGCGGCAAGGTGCTCGACATGGTCTTCCGGGGCCTGAAGCGGTACGACCCGAGGACCGGCGAGGCCCAGAACATGCTGGCCCAGTCCATCGAGACGACCGACTCCCGGCACTACACCGTGAAGCTCAAGGACGGCTGGACCTTCTCCAACGGCGAGAAGGTCACCGCCCGCTCCTTCACCGACGCCTGGAACTACGGCGCGAGCCTGAGGAACAAGCAGAAGAACGCGTACTTCTTCGGCTACATCGAGGGCTACGACCAGGTCCACCCCGAGATGGGGAGCCAGCGCGCGGACACCCTCTCCGGGCTCAAGGTGGTCGACGACCACACCTTCACCGTCACCCTGAACCAGAAGTTCTCCGGCTTCCCCGACACCCTCGGCTACGCCGCCTTCGCCCCGCTGCCCCGCGCCTTCTTCACCGACCACACCGCCTGGCTGAAGACCCCGGTCGGCAACGGCCCCTACGCCATCGAGTCCTACACCAAGGGCTCCCAGATGACCCTGCGGAAGTGGAACGGCTACCCCGGCGGCGACAAGGCGCTCAACGACGGGGTGATCCTCAAGGTCTACACCGACAACAACACCGCCTACACCGACCTGATGGCCGGCAACCTCGACCTCGCCGACGACATCCCGGCCGCCCAGCTCAAGAACGTCAGGACCGACCTCGGCGAGCGGTACATCAACACCCCGGCCGGCATCATCCAGACCCTCGCCTTCCCGTACTACGACGAGCGCTGGAACCGCCCCGGCATGGAGAAGGTCCGCACCGGGCTCTCCATGGCCATCAACCGGGACCAGATCACCAAGACGATCTTCCAGCGCACCCGCACCCCCGCCACCGACTGGACCTCACCCGTCCTCGGCACCGACGGCGGCTACAAGGCGGGCCTGTGCGGCCGCGCCTGTACGTACGACCCGGCGGCCGCCAAGCGGCTGGTCCGGCAGGGCGGCGGCATCCCCGGCGGCTCGCTGAAGCTCACCTACAACGCGGACACCGGCTCGCACCGGGAGTGGGTCGACGCGGTCTGCAACTCCATCAACCACGCCCTGGGCGACGACAACGCCTGCGTCGGCAACCCGGTCGGCACCTTCGCCGACTTCCGCAACCAGATGGGGCAGCACAAGATGAGCGGCCCCTTCCGGGCGGGCTGGCAGATGGACTACCCGCTCATCCAGAACTTCCTCCAGCCGCTGTACTTCACCGGCGCCTCCTCCAACGACGGCCAGTGGTCCAACTCCGAGTTCGACGAGCTGGTGGACCGGGCCAACGCCGAGACCGACCCGGCCAAGTCGGTCGCCACCTTCCAGCAGGCCGAGGAGGTCGTCCGGGACAACATGGCCGCCATCCCGCTCTGGTACCAGAACGGCAACGCGGGCTACTCCCAGCGCCTCACCGACGTCCAGCTCAACCCGTTCAGCGTGCCGGTGTACAACGAGATCAAGGTGAGCTGAGCGGATGGGACGCTACGTCGTCCGGCGGCTGCTCCAGATGGTGCCGGTGTTCGTCGGGGCCACCCTGCTGATCTTCCTGATGGTCAACGTGATGGGCGACCCCGTCGCGGGCCTGTGCGGGGAGCGGCAGTGCGACGCGGCCACGGCCGCCCAGCTCCGCGCCGAGTTCGGTCTCGACCAGCCGCTCTGGCAGCAGTACGCGACCTACATGGGCAACGTCTTCACCGGCGACTTCGGCACCGCTTTCAACGGACAGCCCGTCACCGAGCTGATGGCGGTCTCCTTCCCCGTCACCGTCCGGCTGACCATCGTCGCCATCCTCTTCGAACTCGTCGTCGGCATCAGCCTCGGCGTGCTCACCGGACTGAGCCGGGGCCGGCCCGTCGACACCGGCGTACTGCTGCTCACCCTCGTGGTGATCTCCGTGCCGACCTTCGTCACCGGTCTGGTGCTCCAACTGCTGCTCGGCGTGGAGTGGGGGTGGATCAAGCCGTCGGTCTCCCCGGAGGCGCCGTTCAACGAACTGATCGTGCCGGGGCTGGTGCTGGCGTCGGTGTCGCTCGCCTACGTCACCCGGCTGACCCGTACCTCCATCGCGGAGAACCGGCGCTCGGACTACGTCCGTACCGCCGTCGCCAAGGGGCTGCCCCGGCGCCGGGTCGTGGTGCGGCACCTGCTGCGGACCTCGCTGATCCCCGTCGTCACCTTCATCGGCACCGACATCGGGGCGCTGATGGGCGGCGCGATCGTCACCGAGCGGATCTTCAACATCCACGGCGTCGGCTTCCAGCTCTACCAGGGCATCCTCCGGCAGAACACGCAGACGGTGGTCGGCTTCGTCACCGTGCTGGTGCTGGTCTTCCTGGTCGCCAACCTGCTGGTGGACCTGCTCTACGCGGTACTCGACCCGAGGATTCGCTATGCCTGAGCCGTCGTCGTACGAGTCGCGGGGGGCCGTCGCCGGGACCGGCATGGGCGGCGCGATGGACCTCGCGACCGGTGAGGCCGCGACCCTGGAGCGGGTGCCGGGCGGACCGGCGGGCGGCGGGCCCGACAGCAGGCCGCGCTCGCTCTGGTCGGACGCCTGGCGGGACCTCAGGCGCAACCCGGTCTTCCTGCTCTCGGCCCTGGTGATCCTCTTCCTGGTCTTCATCTCCCTCTGGCCCTCGGCCATCACCTCCGGCAACCCCCTGGACTGCGACCTCGCCAAGGCCCAGGACGGCTCAGCGCCCGGCCACCCCTTCGGCTTCGACGGGCAGGGCTGCGACGTGTACACCCGGACCGTCTACGGCGCCCGCACGTCGGTCACGGTGGGCGTGTGCGCCACGCTCGGGGTCGCGCTGCTCGGGTCGGTTCTCGGCGGGCTCGCCGGCTTCTTCGGCGGGGCCTGGGACGCGGTGCTGTCGAGGATCACCGACGTCTTCTTCGCCATCCCGGTCGTCCTCGGCGGCCTGGTGCTGCTGTCGGTGGTCACCAGCAACTCCGTCTGGCCGGTCGTCGGGTTCATGGTGCTGCTCGGCTGGCCGCAGATCTCCCGGATCGCGCGCGGCTCCGTCATCACCACCCGGCAGAACGACTACGTCCAGGCGGCCCGCGCGCTCGGCGCCTCGCCCGCCCGGCTGCTGCTGCGGCACATCGCGCCCAACGCGGTCGCCCCCGTCATCGTCGTGGCCACCATCGCGCTCGGCACCTACATCTCGCTGGAGGCCACCCTGTCCTACCTCGGCGTCGGCCTGAAGCCGCCCAGCGTGTCCTGGGGCATCGACATCTCCGCCGCCTCCCCCTACATCCGCAACGCCCCGCACGCCCTGCTCTGGCCCTCCGGGGCGCTGGCGATCACCGTCCTGGCCTTCATCATGCTCGGCGACGCGGTACGCGACGCCCTCGACCCGAAGCTGAGGTGACGGCGCCATGCTGCTCGAAGTGCGTGACCTGCACGTGGAGTTCCGCACCCGCGACGGCGTCGCCAAGGCGGTCAACGGGGTGTCGTACGGGGTCGCCGCGGGCGAGACGCTCGCCGTGCTCGGGGAGTCCGGCTCCGGCAAGTCGGTGACCGCGCAGGCCGTGATGGGCATCCTCGACATGCCGCCCGGCCGGATCACCGGCGGTCAGATCCTCTTCCAGGGCCGCGACCTGCTTGACCTGAAGGAGGAGGAGCGGCGGAAGATCCGGGGCGCCGGAATGGCGATGATCTTCCAGGACGCGCTGTCCGCCCTCAACCCCGTGCTCTCCGTCGGCGATCAACTGGGGGAGATGTTCACCGTCCACCGGGGGATGTCCCGCAAGGAGGCGCGCCAGCGGGCCGTCGAGCTGATGGACCGGGTGCGCATCCCGGGCGCCGCCCAGCGGGTGCGGGACTATCCGCACCAGTTCTCCGGCGGCATGCGCCAGCGGATCATGATCGCCATGGCGATCGCGCTGGAACCCGCGCTGGTCATCGCCGACGAACCCACCACCGCGCTCGACGTCACCGTCCAGGCCCAGGTGATGGACCTCCTCGCGGAGCTGCGCCGGGAGTACGACATGGGGCTGGTCCTCATCACCCACGACCTCGGCGTGGTCGCTGACGTGGCCGACCGGATCGCCGTGATGTACGCGGGCCGGATCGTGGAGTCGGCGCCCGTGCACGACATCTACAAGGCACCGGCCCACCCCTACACGCGCGGCCTGCTCGACTCCATCCCCCGCCTCGACCACAAGGGCCGCGAGCTGTACGCCATCCGGGGTCTGCCGCCCAGCCTCACCCACATCCCGTCCGGCTGCGCCTTCCACCCGCGCTGCGCGATGGCGCGGGACGTCTGCCGCACGGACGAGCCCCCGCTGTACCCGGCCGGTCCCGGCCGGGTGAGCGCCTGCCACTTCTGGAGGGAGTGCCTCGATGGCCTCGACGGCTGAACCCGTGCTGGAGGCGCGCGGCCTGGTCAAGCACTACCCGCTGACCCGGGGCATCGTGCTGCGCAAGCAGGTCGGCGCCGTGAAGGCCGTCGACGGCGTCGACTTCAGCCTGGGCCGGGGCGAGACCATCGGCATCGTGGGCGAGTCGGGGTGCGGCAAGTCCACGGTGGCCAGGCTGCTCTGCCATCTGGAGCGGCCCACGGCGGGCGAGATCCGGTTCCGGGGCGAGGACATCACGGGCGTGTCCGGGCGTCGGCTGAAGGAGGTGCGCCGCAACATCCAGATGGTGTTCCAGGACCCGTACACCTCGCTCAACCCCCGGATGACGGTGGGGGACATCGTCGGGGAGCCGTACGAGATCCATCCCGAGGTCGCGCCGAAGGGTGAACGGCGGCGCCGGGTCCAGGAGTTGCTGGAGGTGGTGGGGCTCGACCCGGAGTTCCTGAACCGCTATCCGCACCAGTTCTCCGGCGGCCAGCGGCAGCGGATCGGCATCGCGCGGGCGCTGGCGCTGCGCCCGGAGGTGATCGTGGCGGACGAGCCGGTGTCCGCGCTGGACGTGTCGGTGCAGGCGCAGGTGATCAACCTGCTGGAGCGGCTCCAGGCGGAGTTCGGGCTGTCCTACGTGTTCATCGCGCACGACCTGTCGATCGTGCGGCACATCTCCGACCGGGTCGGGGTGATGTACCTGGGCCGGATCGTGGAGACCGGCACGGACGCGGAGATCTACGAGCATCCCACCCACCCGTACACCCAGGCGCTGCTGTCGGCGGTGCCGGTGCCCGATCCGGAGGCACGGGCGCACCGGGAGCGGATCATCCTGAGCGGTGATGTGCCGTCTCCTACGGCGATCCCCTCCGGGTGCCGGTTCCGCACCCGGTGCTGGAAGGCCGAGGAGCGGTGCGCGCGGGAGGTGCCGGAGCTGGCGGTGCCGGAGGAGTTCCGGGGGGCCGGGGGCCCGGTCGCGCATCCGTCGGCGTGTCTGTTCGCGGCGGAGCGGCGGGTGGTGCCGGGGGCCATGGAGGAACACGGGGGGCACGGCAACGGGCCGGGATGACATGGCGTATCCCGGCCCGTTTCACGGCACCCGCACGGCCGTACGCGATCAGCCTCGCGGGTGCTCATATCGTGGTGGCTTCGGCGAAGTTGCCTGTGCGTTAACGCTGTTCGGGCGCGCTGGGGCCGCTCAGGGCGCGCTTGAGGAAGTCGACCTGGAGGAGGAGCAGATTCTCCGCGACCTGTTCCTGCGGGGTCATGTGGGTGACGCCGGACAGCGGAAGCACCTCGTGCGGGCGCCCGGCGGCCAGCAGGGCGGAGGAGAGCCGGAGGGTGTGTGCGGCCACCACGTTGTCGTCGGCCAGACCATGGATGATCATCATGGGCCGGTGCGGTTCGGCGGGGTCGGACAGGCCCTCGTCGGTGATCAGGGAGTTGCGGGTGTAGCTCTCGGGGTCCGCGTCGGGGTCGCCCAGATAGCGCTCGGTGTAGTGGGTGTCGTAGAGCCGCCAGTCGGTGACCGGGGCGCCGACGACGCCCGCGTGGAAGACGTCCGGGCGGCGCAGGACGGCCAGCGCGGAGAGGTAACCGCCGTACGACCAGCCCCTGATGGCCACGCGGTCGAGGTCGAGCGGGTAGCGCTTGGCGAGGTCGTGCAGGGCGTCGATCTGGTCGTCGAGGGTGACCGTGAAGTCCTGGTGGATCGACTTCTCCCACTCGGGGGAGCGGCCGGGGGTGCCCCGGCCGTCCGCGACGATCACCGCGAAGCCCTGGTCGGCGAACCACTGCGAGGTCAGATGGGCGTTGTGGGCGGCGACGACCCGCTGGCCGTGCGGGCCCCCGTAGGGGTCGAGCAGGACCGGCAGGGGAGTGTCGTCGGGGTAGTCCGATGGCATAAGCACGGCGCACGGAATTCGCCGTGCGCCCCCCTCGGTCAGGGTCACGCGGGGGGACATACCGGGGTCTTCGGCGCACGAGCGGACACCGAGCGCCGATTTTCCGTCACGCAGCACCTGGACACGGGCGCCGGGGCTGTCCAGGGTCGCGGAGACCAGCACGGTCACATCGCCCGCGCGCACCGCCGAGTGCACGCCGGGCTCCCGCGACACGCGCTCCACGCCCGTCGCGCCGACCCGGTACACATGGATCTCGCCGATTTCCGGGTCCTCGGCCGCCGCTCCGGCGGAGGCCGAGACCAGTACGTCGTCCGACGACACGTCCAGCACCGCGCGGATGTGCAACTCCGGGCCGGTCAGCGGGCGTTCGCCCACCGTGAGGACCCGCGCGCCGTCCTTGTCCGCGATGCGGACCAGTTCCCCGGAGGGGGTCCAGGCGGGCACCCCGGCGAAAAGATCAAGCCATGTTGGATCTTCGTCGGCGTGCAGCGTCCGGGTCTCGCCGGTGTCCGGGTCGACGGCCAGGACGAGCGTGCTCCGCTGGTCCCGCGACTGCACCTGGAGGAGGGGCGCACCCGCCTGTGACCAGTGCACTCGCGCCAGATAGGGGTGCCGCTCGCGGTCCCAGCGGACCTCGGTGCGGGTGCCGTCCAGGCTGATGACGAAGAGGGTCACCTCGGCGTTGGCGGTGCCGGCCGCCGGGTAGCGCACGTGGTGTGGCTCACGGTCCGGGTGTGACGTGTCCGCGATCCACCAGCGCCGCACCGGCGTGTCGTCCACCCGCGCCACCAGCAGCCGGTCCGACTCCGGGGACCACCAGAAGCCCCGCGTACGGTCCATCTCCTCGGCGGCGACGAACTCCGCGAGGCCGTAGGCCACTTCGTCGCTCTCGGGGGTCGCGAGGGCCCGGTCGTCGGCTCCCTCGGCGCCGACGACACGCAGCTCGCCTCCGGCGACGTAGGCGACGCGGGTGCCGTCGGGGGAGGGGCGGGGGTCGATCACCGGGCCGGGGACGGGGAGTTCACGGGCGGTTCCGGCGCGCAGCTCGGCCGTGAACAGCCGCCCCGACAAGGCGAAAGAGGCCAGTTCGGCGGCGGTGTCGGTGGCGTACCCGACGATGCCCGCGCCGCCCTCGCGGCTGCGTTCGCGGCGGGCGCGTTCCTCGGGTGACAGCTCCTCGTCGGCGCCCGCGAGGAGGGCGCGGGGGTCGGCGGCGAGGCGTTCGGTGCCGTCCGCGGTGTCCAGTACCCACAGGGAGTTGGCGCGGTCCGTGCCGGAGCCGGAGCGCAGGAACGCGACACGGGAGCCGTCGGGGGCCACGGTGAACGCGCGCGGCGCGCCGAGCGAGAAGCGCTGGGTCCGGGCGTGTCGGCGGGGGAAGGAGTCGGTGCCGGCTGTCTGGGTCGTCATGGCCCGACCATATTGGCCATGCGCCCCCTTGTGCGGCCGTGCGCCGAGCGATGCGCGAGCACACATAGTTATGATCACTGTCGCTGCGTGGGTATGAACCTGGCGGCGTCCGCGTGGACTTGGCTCTCGGGCCGGTCCGCCGGGGCTGTACCGAAGTCACAACCCCCATAGTCCGAACCCCCCGTGTCCCTGGGATTCATTGGAGGTGAGCCGCCGTGGCACTCTCGATTTCGGCGGTGGTGCTGCTGGCGATCATCGTCTTCCTGCTGATCAAGAAGTCGGGACTGAAGGGGGGACACGCGGCCATCTGCATGCTCCTCGGCTTCTATCTCGCCTCCTCGACCATCGCACCCACGATCAGCGAGCTGACCACGAACGTCGCCAGCATGATCGGCAGCATCAAGTTCTGACGCGGGGCGGGGTGATGGCGTCTGTTGTCGCCCCTCCTGTGTGCTCAGCTCGTCGGCAGGGTGGGCTGGACGCGGCGCAGGAACGTGGCGTTGTCCGGGGTCTCCCGCAGGCGCGTCAGCAGGGTTTCCAGGGACGCGTCCCCGTGTGAGCGCAGGGCGCGGCGCAGGCCCCTGGTGACGGTCAACTCCTCTCGGGTGAAGAGAAGTTCCTCGCGGCGGGTGCCGGTGCGGTCGATGTCCACGGGCGGGAAGACGCGGCGGGACGCGAGTTCGCGGTCCAGCCGTAGTTCCATGTTGCCGGTGCTCTTCAGTTCCTCGAAGAAGTAGCCGTCGGCGCGCGAGCCGGTGTCCACGAGCGCGGTCGCGAGGATCGTCAGCGAACCGCCCTCCTCCGCCTGCCGTGCCGCCCCGAAGAACCGCTTGGGTCCCAGCAGCGCGCCCGCGTCGACGCCTCCGCTGAGCGTACGGCCGCCCGCCGCCGAGGCGTTGTTGTGGGCGCGGCAGAGCCGGGTCAGCGAGTCCAGCAGGATCACCACGTCCTCCCCGGCCTCCACCCGCCGCTTGGCCCGCTCCATGACGAGGTCGGCGAGGGCGGTGTGCTCCTTGGCGGGGCGGTCGAAGGTGGAGGCGTAGACCTCGCCGCGCACCGACCTGCGCATGTCGGTGACTTCCTCCGGGCGTTCGTCCAGCAGCAGCACCATCAGGCGGCACTCGGGGTGGTTGCCCGCGACCGCCGCGGCGAACTGCTGGATGAGTACGGTCTTCCCGCTCTTCGGCGGGGCGACGATGAGGCCGCGCTGCCCCTTGCCCACGGGTGCGAGCAGGTCCGTAAGGCGGCCGGCCAGGCCCGAGGCGGGGTGCTCCAGGCGGAGCCGGTCGTGGGGGTGCAAGGGGGTCAGGTCGCGGAAGTGCCTCCGCTGCCCTGTGGGGGCCTCGATTCCGGTGACCTCGGTGAGGGTCCGCTGGGGTCCGGCGACGCCTTCGACGAGGTCGCCCTTGCGGAGGCCGTGGCGGCGGATGAGAGCGGGGGAGACGTGGGGGTCGGCGGGCGACGGCAGGAGGCTCGCGGCGGCCCTCAGGTGGCCCTTTCCGTGCGCGTCGATGTCGAGGACGCCGGTGAGGGTCGTGCTCTGGGTTCTGGTGGGGCGTTCGAGGGTGGTGGTCATGGTGGGGGTGTCCTTTCCGGACAGAGTTCAGGAAGGGCCGCGGATCACGGAGACGCCTGCCTCCGGGCGACGGAAACGCACCACTGACGGCGACGAAAGCCCTGGTCAAGAGGTGCTGATCAGAAGAAGCCCGGCCCGGTCGAAGACCGTGAGCACGAGGGCTGAGAGAAGAAAGCGACACCGGCGCCGGACATGGGGCGCGGGCATGCCGCTCCTTGCACTGTACCGGTGCGGAGGGTTACGTCAAGGGGAAGGCGGCCCCGGCGGGCTCTGCCGGGGCCGTAGGGGGTCAGTCGCGGACGCCGGCGAGGAAGGAGGCCCAGGCGTCCTCGGCGAGGGCGAGGCGGGGGCCTACGGGGTGCTTGGAGTCACGGACGTGGACTGCGCGGGGCGCTCGCGCGACTTCAACACAGGAGTTGCCGTCCGGCCCGTCACTGTGGCTGCTCTTGAACCAGTTGAGCGTTATGGCGACCTCGACGCAGGAGTTGCCGTCGTTGCCACCGCTGTAGCTGCTCTTGAACCACTTCGGCGTGCTGAGGTTTTCGCTCATGGGGCAGAGGCTGCCCAACTGTGCGGCCCCGGCATGCCTGTGCCGGGGCCGTCAGGGCTCAGTCGCGTACGCCGGTGACGAAGGCCGTCCAGGTGTCCTGGGTGAGGGCGAGCTGAGGGCCTGCGGTGTGCTTGGAGTCGCGGACGTGGATGGTGCTGGGGGTTACGGCGAGTTCGACGCAGGAGTTGCCGTCGTTACCGCTGCTGTAGCTGCTCTTGAACCACGCCAGCTCGGAGGTGCCCCCGGCAGTGGTCTTGTGGATCATGTCTCTCCCAGCATTTTCTCGATGAGGTCCAGCGACTCCTCTGGTGGGAGTGCCTGAGCCCGGATCGTGCCATACCGCAGCTCAAGGATGCGCAGGTGTTTGGGCTCAGAGATCGGCCTGCCGTTGAACGCACCGTCTGACCGGCCCACCGCTGAACCGTCTGCGAATTTCAGCAGCTCGATCCGACCGTCCAACCCGGAATGGGTGGTGCACTTGTTCGACATGATCTGAAGCACGACGTTGTGCAACTTGGCTACCTCCAGCACACGTTCAAGCTGTTGGCGCCACACCATTGTGCCCCCGATGGGGCGCTTCAGAGCCGCCTCTTCCAGGACGAAGCTGAGTGCTGGGGCGGGCGAGCGCTGGAACACCGACTGACGAGCGATTCGCGCGGCCACCATGCGCTCAACCTCGTCCGGTGAGTAGGGCGGTTGTGCGGCTTCGAACAGGGCGCGAGCGTGTGCCCCTGTCTGCACCAGCCCGTTGATGCTGTTGCACTCGTACACCCCGATCTCGACCGCTTGTGCCTCCAGCTTGCCCAGCTCTCGAACTTTCCTGGGGTATCGGACCTTCTTCACGTCGTCCCACGCGGCCGAGATCAACCCGCCCGCGTCCAGTACCTCGTCCGACCTGTCCAGATACTCCTGCCGGGGAATCCGCTTGCCGGCCTCCACCTTGTAGACCAGGTCCTCCCCGTACCCGATCCGCGTGCCGAACTCCGCCGCTCGCAGCCCCGCGGCCTCGCGTCGTAGCTTCAACTGGCGGCCCACCGTGGCGATCACCGCCGCGCCCCAGTCGTCGTCCGCCTCGACTTCCCAGCCGGGCTCGTCCGTCTCCGAAGCGGGCCGTACCGCCTCGTCGTCCACTGACATCCGCACTCCTCCTTGCCCCTGCCGACAGCGTGGACACCACCGGACAAGCCGCCGACAGTGACCGTACGCAACGGTGCGATCACTCTTCACGGTAGGGCGGGGCGGACACCCTGGGTGATGTGAATCAGGAAAACACCGGGGCTGCGGCCCAACTCGATGCCCGCGCACGCGACTTCAGCGTGCTGTTCTCCTCGACGCCGCGAGGTGCCCGTCTCGCCCGCCTGCTCGCCGCTGAGCAGCTTCGTGGCTGGGGACTGCCCTGGGAGGCGGCCGCGCAGATCGTCGCGGAGCTGGCGGCGAACGCGGCGACCCATGGCCGGCTGCCGGGGCGGAGTTTCCGGCTCGCGCTGCATGCCGCGCGCGGCACCCTCCGGATCGAGGTGACGGACACGCGGGGTGACCGGCGGCCGGTGCGGAGGGAGCCGGGGGCGGAGGACGAGACGGGCCGGGGGCTGCTGCTGGTGGCCGCCCTGGCCGACCGCTGGGGGGTGGCCGAGGACCGGTTTCCGCGCAAGATCGTTTGGGCTGAACTGGATCTCGGCGTACCGGAACCCGGTGCGCCGTGCTCCGGTGGGGCGGGGGGTCATTAAGACCTGGAAGACCTGGGGAAAGCACCCCACCAAGCCCCACCCCTCCCGCCCACGGCGGCAGCCTCACTCGGGCGGGTGAACATCGCTGTTTCCGCTGGCAATTGACACCCTTGGCGGCTCTACGCTCAGCGCAACACAACCGCAGACATACGTCGGCCCCCGCCGGGAGTGGCTTCCCAGTGCGAGGGCCTGACCATCAAGGAAGAAAGAGCTTCCCGATGGGTAACCAGAACCCTAGCGCGCCCTCGCGCCTCCGGTCCCGTATTGCGGGGCATGACCACCCGAACCGGGGTGGTCTCATCCACGACAACTCCCGCCACACCGCCCGCTTCACGGTGATCGGCAACCACCTCGCCCAGCACGCGGAGCTCTCCCTGCTGGCGATCGGCCTCGGCACGCACATCCAGTCGCTGCCGCGAGGCGCCCGTATCGACATCAAGTCGCTCGCGGCCCGCTTCCCGGAAGGCGTCACCCGCATCGCCGCCGCCCTGCGCGAGCTGGAGCACCACGGCTACCTGCGCCGCGAACGCCAACGCACCCCCGGCGGCCGCATCATCACCCGCACCATCTCCTGCAACCAGCCGGGCGGCGTCCGCGAGGTGCACGAACCCCGCCCGCGCCGTGCCCCGGTCGCGCGCCCCAAGGCCCTCCCCGCCGTACCGTCCCCCTCCTGCTCCGCCCCCGCACTCCTCCAGGCCGCCACCGACGTCCTCGCGGACCTCCGCCGCCATGACACCCGCCTGCTGCTCTCCATCACCGACACGGCCCACCTCGCCCCCGGAGTGGCCGCCTGGCTGGAGCGGGACGTCACTCCGTCAGCCGTACGCCACGCTCTGATCAACGGCCTGCCGACGGAGCCGCTGCAACGCCCCGCTGCCTTGCTCGCCCACCGGCTGACCAGGCATCTGCCGCCCCCACCCCGGTTCGCTTCACCCGCCGTCGCCCCACCTCCCGTCCAGCACCCCTTCCAGACCTGCGACGGCTGCGACCGCGTCTTCCGAGCCCCCGAGCCGGGCCACTGCCGCGACTGCCGGGAGCACCCGCCCCGCTGAGGCGAAGCCGGGTGGCTGAAGATGATCGCGTGGCACACCTTTCGACAGATGTACGGTCCGCTCTGCGGTTCTTCGCGTTCTACCTGGGCAACGGCACGCTGGACGTCGAGCTGCTGGACGGCATCGACTACCGCGCCCACCTGCTCCAGTACGGCTCGGACCTGGAGATGATCTTCGCGATCTACGCCAACGTCCTCGAGGTCGACGAACACGGAGAGACGCTCAATGACGGCGACGCCCAGTACCGCGTCGCTCAGTGGATCCGGATGACATGTGATCCCGGCTACGAGGCGGAGCCTCCGTTCGAGGCGTGGGAGACCGAGCTGCACGGTCCCTGAGGGGACCGCCGGAGGCACCTTCGCCCGTCCCGCCTCGTACGCTGGACCCCATGACCGAACTGCCCGCCCGGCGTCTGCTGCTCGTGCACGCGCATCCTGATGACGAGTCGATCAACAACGGCGCGACCATGGCCAAGTACGTGGCCGAGGGGGCGCACGTGACCCTGGTGACCTGCACGCTGGGGGAGCGGGGGGAGGTGATCCCGCCGGAGCTGCGGCATCTGGAGGGGGATGCGCTGGGGGCGTACCGGCGGGGCGAGCTGGACGCCGCCCTCACCGAGCTGGGGGTCCGTGATGTGCGGGTGCTCGGGTACCGGGACTCCGGGATGATGGGGCTGGCGGACAACGACGACCCCGCCGCCTTCTGGCAGGCCGACCTCGATGAGGCCGCCGGGGCGCTCGCGGACGTGCTGCTGGAGGTCCGGCCGCAGGTCGTCGTCGCGTACGACGACAACGGCGGGTACGGGCACCCCGATCACATCCAGGCCCACCGCGTCGCCATGCGCGCCGTCGAGCTGGCCGCCGCCCGGGGGCATCAGGTGGACAAGGTCTACTGGAACCGCATGCCCCGCACGGTCGTCGAGGACGCCTTCGCGCGGCTCGCCGACGAGCTGCCCGGCCTGCCGTTCGGCAAGAGCGCCGACATCGCCGACCTGCCCGGCGTGGTCCCGGACGAGCGGATCACCACCGCCGTCGACGGCACCGCGTACGCCGCCGCCAAGGCCGCCGCGATGCGCGCGCACGCCACCCAGATCACCGTCGCGGGCGAGTACTTCGCGCTCTCCAACGACCTCGCCCAGCCGCTGTTCGGCACCGAGTACTACGAGCTGGTGCGGGGCAGTGCCGAACCCGGCGAGAGTGACCTCTTCGCCGGGGTGGAGGTGGCGTCATGAGCAGCTCGATGCTCGCCCAGCCGCTGCGACGCCCGTCGCTGGGCCGGATGGCCGCGCTGCTCGGGCTCGCGCTGCTCGGCGCGGTCGTCGGCGTCGCCGGGGCGCTGGTGCAGGCCGCCTGGTTCCCGCTCGGCCTGCTGCTCGCCCTCGCGGGCGCGGGCGGACTGTTCCTCGGCGGGGGCTACGCGCTGCGCGCCCGCTCGGGCGCCGTCGCGCCGGTGCTCGGCTGGGTCATCGCGGTCATCCTGCTCACCGCCAGCCGCCCGGAAGGCGACTTCCTCTTCGGCGCGGGCGGCGGCTCGTACATCTTCCTGCTCGGCGGTATGGCCCTCGCTGTGATCTGCGCCACCTTGGCCCCCGGACGGCAACCCGAGGGCGATGCCAACCGACTTGGCAAGTGACGTACCACTTCGCGTGCCCCTCGTGGGGGTCCGGTGCGGATTTCCCCGGCGGTCGTGGGATTCGCGCCAGAGGTGGCCAGTATGGTGGTGCGCGCCGCCGAGATGCCCGCTGAGGTCGTGACGGGCGGCGGAGCCAACCGGGAGAACCTGCCTTGAGTCGTGAAACTGACACTCCGTCCTCCGGGCCCAACGGGCGCGGCGGAGCCGCATACCCCTCCGGCACCCCGCCGTACGGGACCCCCATGGCTTCCGGCGACGGGACCGGCGCGGGAAGTCCGGACGCGCGTCCCGAGGAGCGCAAGACGGAGACCACGCTGACCACGCGCGTCCGGATCAACATCCCCGGATCGCGGCCGATTCCGCCGGTCGTCATGCGCAAGACCGTCGAGGGTGCCCCGGGCGGGGAGAGCGGCGGCGACGAGCCGGCCGTCGACGCGCAGCCCGAGCCCGCCGCGCCGCCCGCGCCCGAACCGGCCGCCGAGGCCGCCCCGCAGGCGGAGGAGAAGACCAGCGACTGGTTCGCTCCCCGCAAGTCCGGCGCCCCCAAGGGCGGTTCCGGCGGCGGTGGCACCAACGGCGCCGGAATGCCGGGCGGTTCAGCCGCCGGTACGGGCGTCCCGCGCACCGGCGCGCCCGCGCTCGGCCCCGGCCCCTCCGCGCAGCGGCCCAGCGCCCCCGCCCCGAACGCCCCCCGCTCCGGCGGCACCAACGGCTCCGGCATGTCCGGCGCCACCGGCGGCCCCGTCGCGCCGGGCCACGGCGGCGGCACCGGCTCGTTCGACGTGACGGAGGCGCTGGCCGCAGGCCCGCGCGGGGGCACGCGCCCGGGCGAGCCCGCCCGCGACGACCTGCCGTTCTTCTCCGACAACGGCGGCGCCCCGGCCGGTGGACCGGGTGCGCCCGGCGCCAACGGCCGTGGCGGCCCCGGCGGTCCGAACGGCTTCAACGGCCCGGGCGGCCACGGCGCCCCCGGCCCGAACGGCCCCACGGGTCCGACCGGCGGCCCGGTCACCGGCGACGGCCCGCTGCCGACCCGTCCGGTGCCGGGCAACGCACCCGGTGCCCCCGGCATGCGGGGCATGGAGCCCGGTGAGCCCTTCGACGGCCCGCCCGCGTTCCGCGCGCCCGGCGGCGCCCCGCCCAAGAGTGCGCAGAGCCCGCAGGGCGCCCCCCAGGCCCCCCAGGCTCCGCAGGCCGGCACCCCCCTCGGCGACGACACCGCGATCCTCACCCCGCAGCAGCTCGCCGCCGCCCCGGGCGCCCCCGGCCGCGCCCCGCACGGCGCCGTCTCCGGACACACCGTCACCAGCGGTATCCCGGTCGTCCCCGGCGACGCGGCGGACCCGTTCGGTCCGGCCGCCGACCGCCCGGCGTACACGGCCCCCAAGCCGCCCGCGCCGCAGGCGAAGGCCGCGCCGCAGCCCAAGAAGAAGGGCCGCAGCAAGCTGATGCTGCTGGTCGCCGGTGTGGTCGTCGTCGTGGGCGGTGCCTACGGCGCCGGGCTGCTGATGAACCGCACCGACGTGCCCAAGGGCACCACCGTGCTCGGCGTGGACATCGGCGGCGGCACCCGTGACGACGCGGTCAAGAAGCTCGACGACGCCTTCCGGGACCGGGTGAACAAGCCGCTCCAGCTCTCCGTCGGCGGCGGCAACGTGGCGCTCACCCCGGACAAGGCGGGCCTGCAGTTCGACTACCAGGCCACGGTCAGCGACGCCGCCAAGAGCGACTACAACCCGCTCTCCGTGATCGGCTCCCTCTTCGGGCAGAAGCGGGTCGTCCAGCCGGTCACCCCGGTGGACGAGGAGAAGCTCCAGGTCGCCCTCCAGCAGGCGGGCGGCGGTTCGGGCTCGGTCGTCGAGGGCGGCATCAAGTTCGAGTCCGGCAAGGCCGTCGCCGTCTACGGCAAGCCCGGCAAGGCCATCGACGCGGCCGGCTCCAGCAAGGCCGTCGAGCAGGCGTACCGCACCCTGATCGAGACCGGCACCGCCACCCCGGTCACCGTCCCCACCACCACCAAGCAGCCGACGGTTCCGAACGCCGAGGTCGACCGCGAGATGAAGGCGTTCGCGGAACCCGCGATGTCGAACATCGTCACCGTCCAGGTCGACGCGGCGCACAGCATCAACTTCGGGCCCCGCTCGCTGCCGAAGATCCTCGGGTTCAAGGCGGTGGGCGGCAAGCTCACCGACACCTACAACCTTGAGGCGCTCAGGGCCGCGTACGGCACCACCTTCGACGGCGTGAAGGTGGAGAGCGCCACCGGCAAGCGGGACGTGCTCCCGCAGGACGTGGTGGCGGCCCTGCGCAAGGCCCTGGTCGGCAAGACCGCGGCGGAGCGCATCGGCACCATCGACACCAAGCCGAACTAGTCCCGCACGGCACAGCGAGGGCATCCGGAGCCGCTCCGGGTGCCCTCGCCGTCGTATGACATCTGTCATCCGCCACTCAGGACCGACGGCACTGCCGCCCGCACCCCCCTGACCGCCAGCATGGACGGCATGACAACGACAGCGGTACCGACCGCGACCGCCGCGCCGGGGGTGGCCGGGTTCGAGCGGGTGAGCAAGGCGTACGGGGACGTGCCGGCGGTGGACGGGCTGTCGCTCGTGCTGCGGCCCGGGGAGACCGTCGCGCTGCTGGGGCCCAACGGGGCGGGGAAGTCCACCACGCTCGATCTGCTGCTCGGGCTGAAGCAGCCGGACGAGGGCACGGTGACCGTGTTCGGGACCGGCCCGCGCGAGGCCATCGTCGCCGGGCGGGTCGGGGCGATGCTCCAGAGCGGCGGGCTGATGGAGGACGTGACGGTCGCCGAACTGATCGGACTGGCCTGCTCGTTGCATCCGCGCCCCTACCCCGCCTCCGACGTGCTGGCCCGCGCCGGGATCACGCGGATCGCCGACCGCAAGGTCAACAAGCTCTCCGGCGGCCAGGCCCAGCGCGTCCGCTTCGCCCTGGCCACCGCCGGGGACAGCGACCTGATCGTGCTGGACGAGCCGACCACCGGCATGGACGTCACCGCCCGGCACGCGTTCTGGGCCACCATGCGGGAGCAGGCCGACCAGGGCCGCACCGTCCTCTTCGCCACGCACTACCTCGAAGAGGCCGACGCCGTCGCGGACCGCGTGCTCGTCCTGCACCGGGGCCGCCTGCTGGCCGACGGCACCGCCGCCGAGATCAAGGCCCGCGCGGGCGCCCGCCGGGTCTCCTTCGACCTGACCGGCGTCATCGACGCGACCGCGCTGGCCGGACTGCCCGCGCTGACCTCGCTGGACGTCTCCGGGCAGACCGTCCGCATCCAGTCCTCCGACGCCGACGCCACCGTGCACGCCGTCTACGGGCTCGGCCTCTGCCCCCGCAACCTGGAAGTCGCCGGGCTCGGCCTGGAGCAGGCTTTCGTCGCCATCACCGAGGCCGAGGAGGCCAAGCGCGCATGACCGGCATCCTCGCCTCACGGGCCCTGATCAAGCTGGAGCTCGCCCGCGCCCTGCGCAACCGCAAGTTCCTGTTCTTCTCCGTGCTCTATCCCTCGATCATCTTCCTGATCTTCGCGGGCGGTTCGGGCACCGACGAGAAGGTGGACGGCACCGGCCTGACCGTCGCCACCTACCTGATGGTCTCCATGGCCTCCTTCGGCGCCCTGACCGCCGTGCTGATGGGCAACAGCGAGCGCATCGCCAAGGAGCGGGAGAGCGGCTGGGTGCGCCAGCTCCGGCTGACCGCGCTGCCCGGCCACGGCTACGTCCTCGCCAAGACCGCCGGCGCGGCCGTGGTGAGCCTGCCGTCCATCGTGATGGTGTTCATCGTCGCCGCCGTCGTGAAGGACGTACGGCTCGACGCCTGGCAGTGGCTCGCCCTCACCGGCGTCATCTGGGCCGGCAGCCTCGTCTTCGCCGCGCTCGGCGTCGCCATCGGCTACCTCGCCTCCGGGGACGCGGTACGGCCCATCACGATGATCGTCTACTTCGCGCTCTCCCTCCTCGGCGGCCTGTGGATGCCCTCGGCCGGGTTCCCCCGGTGGCTCCAGGACATCGCCGAGTGGCTGCCGACGTACGCGTACGCTGCCCTGGGACGCGCGGTCGAGCAGAGCCAGGCCCCGCACGCGCGGGACGTCGCCGTCCTCGCCGTGTACTTCGTCCTCTTCGCGGGCGGCGCGGCCTGGCTGTACCGGAAGGACACGCTGAAGGCGTGAACGCGATGACGGAGGACCGGTGGGCCGGCGGCGAGACGGACACCCCCGTGGGGCGTCCGCCGCGGGGGCGGCGCGAGCTGTGGGCGAAGCTGCTGTGGATCGGCGTGTGGCTGGTCTTCCTCGGCTCACCCGTCCACGACCTGGTGAGCGGCGGCCACGGGACGGCGGCCACCTGGGCCGGAGCGGTCGGACTCGCCGCGTTCGTCGTGGCCTACCTGGGGCTGGTCTTCCGCAACATGGGCCGGACCTTCTCCGGCCCGGCCGTCGTCCTGCTCCTGCTGGTTCTCGGCATCCTCGCGCCGCTGCTCGCCTACACCCTCGGCAGCGCCTGGCTCGGCCTCTTCGTCTACCTCTCGGTGGCCTGCGGGGCGACCCTCCCGACGAAGGCCACCTACTGGGCGATCCCGGCCTCGGCGGCCGTGATGTACCTGGTCGGGCTGCACAGCGACGAGGAGGAGGCGCGGAACCTCATCCTGCTGGTGGTGCTGATCGGCTTCGCCATGACGGGCGTACGGCAGCTCGTCCGCACCACCGTCGAACTGCGCAAGGCGCGGGCGACCGTGGCGCAGCTCGCCGCCAACGAGGAGCGGCTGCGGCTCGCCCGTGACCTGCACGACCTGCTGGGGCACTCGCTGTCCCTGATCACGCTCAAGAGCGAGCTGGCGGGGCGGATGCTGCCAGGCCGCCCGGGGGACGCCGCCCAGCAGGTCGCGGACATCGAGCGGGTCAGCCGGCAGGCGCTGGTCGATGTACGGGAGGCCGTCACGGGGTACCGGCGGCCCCGGCTCGCCGCCGAACTGGCCGGTGCGCAGGTCGCGTTGGCGGCTGCCGGGGTCATCGCCGAGATCCCCGGCGAGCCCGACCTCGCCGGGCTGCCCGAGGAGGCCGAGGCCGCGCTCGCGTGGACGCTGCGGGAGGCCGTCACCAACGTGGTCCGGCACAGCGGGGCCGAGCGGTGCGCGGTGGAGCTGCTGCACCGGCACACCCTGGACGGGCCGGTGCTGGAGCTGTCCGTCGAGGACAACGGCTCGGGCGGGCCGGGCAAGGGGCCCGGCAACGGGCTCACCGGGCTCGCGGAACGGCTCCAGGGGGCCGGGGGCACGCTGGAGGCGGGGCGGTCCGCCAAGGGGTTCCGGGTGGTCGCCCGCGTCCCCTCGGCCGTCGTCGCGGACGTAATATCCGGGTCATGACGAGCACGATCAAGGTCCTCCTCGCCGAGGACCAGTCGATGGTCCGCGAGGCGCTCGCCGCGCTGCTCGGGCTGGAGGACGACATCGAGGTCGTCGCGCAGGTCGCACGCGGGGACGAGGTGCTGGCCGCCGTGGGGGAGCACGGGGTGGACGTGGCCCTGCTCGACATCGAGATGCCCGGCTGCACCGGGATCGAGGCCGCCGCCCAGGTCCACCGGGCGCACCCCGGCGTGAAGCTTGTCGTCCTCACCACCTTCGGCCGCCCCGGCTACCTCCGCAGCGCCATGGAGGCGGGCGCCGACGCCTTCCTCGTCAAGGACGCCCCCGCCGCCCAACTCGCCGCCGCCGTACGCAAGGTGCTCACCGGCGAACGCGTCATCGACCCCACCCTGGCCGCCGCGGCCCTCGCGGAGGGCGCCAACCCCCTGACCGACCGCGAACGCGAGATCCTCCGCGCCGCCGCCGACGGCTCCACCAACGCCGAACTCGCCCAAACCCTCCACCTCTCCCAGGGCACAGTCCGCAACTACCTCTCCACCGCCATCCAGAAACTCGCCGCCCGCAACCGCGCGGAGGCCGTCCGCATAGCCCGCGAAAAGGGCTGGCTCTGAAGCCGGTCAGTTGAGCAGGGCTCTTGCCGCGTGGGCCTGTGCTCGTGCCTTCTCCTCGGCCGTCGGGTCGACCACCGAGACCAGTTCCGCGTACGCCTCCAGTTCGGCCGCGCCCTCCGTGAAGGCGCCGCGCTGGACGAGGAGGCGGGCCCGTTCGTAGCGGAGGCGGGCCGGGCGGGAGGGGAGGAGCATGGCGAGTTCCACCGCCCAGAGGGCGACGTCGGAGCGTTCGGGGCGGACGGTGGCCCAGGCGCGGATGTTGTTGAGGATGCGCTGGATGACCTGGAGCGGGGCCGCCGGGACCAGCATCGAGGGCTCCAGCGGCGCGCCCGTCGCCCCGGCCACCAGCAGCTCGGTGTCCGCCCCGCTGAGCACCCGCCCGCCCTCGAAGGGGTCGGCGAGTACCCGGTCCCCGGCCGTGCCGAAGCCGACCACGAAGTGACCCGGCAGCGCGACCCCGTACACCGGGGCGCCCGCGCGCCGGGCGACCTCCATCCACACCACCGACAGCAGGATCGGCAGCCCGCGCCGCCGCCGCAGCACGGAGTGCAGCAGCGAGGACTCCAGCCGCTCGTACTCCCCGGCCGTCCCGCAGAAGCCCTCGGTCCCGCCCAGCAGCCGGCCCACCGCCCGCGCCCACGCCAGCGGCTCGCCCGGCCGGAACGGCAGCCGCCCGGCGAGTTCGTCCAGCTCGATCTGGGCCGCGTCCATCCCGGCCTCGTCCAGCGTGCCGTCCCCCTCCGCGCCGATCATGAGACACAGCGCGGACAGGTCGGGCCACTGCGACCGCGCCTCCTGCGCGAACCGGCGCCGCAGCTCCGCCGACCGCTCCGGCGGAGGCGGGTACGGCGGCGGGAAAGCGGGGCGGCGGGCCGGTTCCTGGGGCTCCACGACGGCCTCCTACGACCGCCCGGAGCCGGCCGTGTCCGGCTCCCGGTAGTGGTGGTACGCGTGATGCCGGGCGAAGCCGAGACCGTCGTACAGCCGTCGCGCGCCCTCGTTGTCCTCCTCGACCTGGAGCCACGCCGCCGAGGCGCCCTCGTCCAGCGCGCGCCGGGCCAGCGCGGCCATCACGGCCGTGGCCAGCCCCTGGCGCCGCCGGGCCGGATCGACCTCGACCGCGGCGAAACCGGCCCACCGGCCGTCCACCACGCACCGCCCGATCGCCGCCGGCGGCTCGCCGTCCGCGCCGGGCACACGGGCGAACCACACCGACGGTCCGCCGTGCAGCACCCGCAGGGCCACCTCGCTCACTCCCTCGCGCCCGTACCGCGCGAGCCACGCCTCGTCCGCCTCGCGGGAGAGCACCACGTCGGCGCCGCCGTCCCGGTCCGCGACCGGCGCCGGCGCTCCGGTCCACAGCTCCGCCGTGACCTCCCGCGTCCAGCCGCGCCGCGCCAGCTCCGCCGACAGCAGCTCCTGCGTGCCCTCGGCACCGGTGGCGGTCTGGACGTAGGCGGGCAGTCCGCGCTCGCCGTACCAGCGTCTTACGGAAGTCAGGGCCGCGTCGAGCGGAAGCCCCGGCTCGCCGAGCGGCAGCACGCTGTTGGCCCGCCGGGTGAAGCCGCCGGCGGCCCGCAGCTCCCACTCACCGAGCCGCTCGCTCTCCACCGGACGCCACGCCCGCGCGGCGATCCGCGCCAGCTCCTCGTACCCCGCCGACGGCCCCCGGCGACGCGCCGGGGCGGACGGTACGACCTTGCCCGCGACCAGCGACGACGCTTCGGCCCTGACCACCCGGCCGTCCCGCCGTGTGATCATGAGCACGCCGTCGTCGTCCCAGGATGTGAGAACGCCTACCGTGTCGGTGAACTTCTCGCCCGCCGCACCCGATCCCGTCAACTGCCGTACAGATACCCTTTTGCCCACGTCTGCCGGGGTGATGAGGACCTTGAGCAGTCCTGTCACCGAGATTTCCACGGGTCGCTCCACCCCTCCTGTTCGGATCACGCTCCGGAACGGAGATACTAGGTGCGGGCATCGACGACGCCGCGCTCCCGCGCGCCAGGCGGCGGAGCCTGAGGAGGCCCGCCAGCGCCCTATCGAGGAGGAACGACAGCGTGACCTACGTCATCGCGCAGCCTTGTGTCGACGTCAAGGACAAGGCGTGCATCGAGGAGTGCCCGGTCGACTGCATCTACGAGGGCCAGCGGTCCTTGTACATCCACCCGGACGAATGCGTCGACTGTGGTGCCTGTGAGCCGGTCTGCCCGGTCGAGGCGATCTTCTACGAGGACGACACTCCGGAGGAGTGGAAGGACTACTACAAGGCGAACGTCGAGTTCTTCGACGAGCTGGGCTCCCCCGGCGGCGCCAGCAAGCTGGGTCTGATCGAGCGCGACCACCCCTTCATCGCCGCGCTCCCGCCCCAGGGCGAGTAACCGGTCGGCAAGGCCCGGCGGCCCGTATGAGCGCGCCGCCTCGGTCCCGTACGGCCCGGTCACCCCGGGACGTACGGGACCGAGGCGTTTCGCGCACCCTAGGAAAGAGAGAGCAAGCCCCGTGTCCGCAGTCTCCGACCGGCTCCCCGCCTTCCCCTGGGACAAGCTGGAGCCGTACAAGAAGACCGCCGCCGCGCACCCCGGCGGCATCGTCGACCTCTCCGTCGGCACCCCGGTCGACCCGGTTCCCGAGCTGATCCAGAAGGCGCTGGTCGACGCGGCCGACTCGCCGGGCTATCCGACGGTCTGGGGCACGCCCGCGCTGCGCGACGCGATCACCGGCTGGCTGGAGCGCCGCCTCGGCGCCCGCGACGTCACCCACCGGCACGTGCTGCCGGTCGTCGGCTCCAAGGAGCTGGTCGCCTGGCTGCCGACCCAGCTCGGCCTCGGTCCCGGCGACAAGGTCGCCTACCCGCGCCTGGCCTACCCCACCTACGAGGTCGGCGCCCGCCTCGCCCGCGCCGAGTACGAGGTCTACGACGACCCGCGCGAGCTGGACCCCACGAACCTCAAGCTGCTCTGGCTGAACTCGCCGTCCAACCCCACCGGCAAGGTCCTCTCCCAGGAGGAGCTGACCGGGATCGTGGCCTGGGCCCGCGAGCACGGCGTACTGATCGTCTCCGACGAGTGCTACCTGGAACTGGGCTGGGAGGCCGACCCGGTCTCGGTCCTGCACCCGGACGTCAACGGCGGCTCCTACGACGGCCTCCTCGCCGTCCACTCCCTCTCCAAGCGGTCCAACCTGGCCGGTTACCGCGCGGCCTTCGTCGCGGGCGACCCGGCGGTGCTGATGCCGCTGCTGGAGATCCGCAAGCACGGCGGCATGATGACCTCCGCGCCGACCCAGGCCGCGGTGGTGGCCGCCCTCGGCGACGACGACCACGTACGCCTCCAGCGCGAGCGTTACGCGGCCCGCCGTGCCAAGCTCCGCGCGGCGCTCACGTCCCACGGCTTCCGCATCGACCACAGCGAGGCCAGCCTCTACCTCTGGGCCACCAAGGGCGAGTCCTGCTGGGACACGGTGGCGCACCTGGCCGACCTCGGCATCCTGGTGGCCCCGGGCGACTTCTACGGCGAGGCGGGCGATCAGTACGTCCGCGTGGCCCTGACGGCGACGGACGAGCGCATCGACGCGGCGATCTCTCGCTTGACGGCGTAGCACCACTGCGGCGAGCAGCGATCTCCGCTGGCCGCCCTGGCTGTGGGCAGTCGTTCCGCAGGGCGGAACGGGTGGGCACAGCCCTACAGCGCCGGGCGCCGCCCCGGGAAACGCCAAGGGGGCCCAGGGCAGAACCCTGGACCCCCTCGCGGCGAGCGACTAGCCGAGCGGCAGGCCCTTCAGCGGGAGGCCGCCCAGGACGTTCCCCGCCGCCTTGCCCGCCGCAGGCGCCGGCACGGCCTTCTTCACGGCCTTGCTGTCCGCCAGCCCGCCCACGGCCTTGTCCACGTGCGTCGCACCGTCCAGCTTGGTCAGACCGCCGAGGTCCGGCACGGCCGGCTGGTTGGTGGCCGCACCGGCGGTACCGGCGGCGCCGACCCCGGCGGCCGCCCCCGCGGCGACGAGCAGCGCGGCACGGGCGATACGGCGGGTCAGGGGGAGGGACATGATGCTCCATTCGACAGGAGAGAACGGTGTGGTGTCCGAGCCCGGACGCACTGACTACCGCTCGAACCCGCCGAAGGTTGCGGACGCCGAAGGTAAAGACTGGATAACGCATCGCATTATCAGGTGTGGATAAAAACGGGCAAAGACCGTCGCGAAGAGGCCCCGCAGAATCCTTCCACCCCTTGAGGCGCAAGGCCCGAGGGTCGTCCCCGCACCCCCGCCCCCGCACGCGCCCCCCGACAGCCCCCGCAACCCCTACGGGGGTGCCCCCGCACAAGCGTCCGCAGGCCCCCTAGGACCCCGTGACGATGCGGACGGACGCCAGTGAGGACTCCGCCCCGGCCGCCCCGGACGTCGGGGTCTTGGCCGGATGCCAGTCCCCGCCGCCGTTGGACGCGGTCCACTCCCGCCCCTCGTACGTCACGCGAGTGATGCGCAGCGCCGAGGAGTTGGCCACCGCCCACTGCGCGAGCTGCCACCCCCGCTCCCGCTCGGTACGTCCGTGGGCGTCCGTCCGGGTGCCCTGCGGCACCGGCACGGTCACCGTCCGCCCGTGCGCCGACGCGGTCACGCTGGGCGAGGGAGAGGGCGAGGGGACGGCCGTACCGCCCACCACCGCGCCGGTCTCCTGGAGCGCGTCCCGCCCGAAGTCCCGTACCAGCGCGGTCCGTACGGCGTCCGGGCTCGCCGCCCGGGCGGTGCGGGAGGTGCGGCCGTCGCAGGTCAGGGTGGCCGCCGAGCGGCCGGTGAGGGCGGCGGCCAGCAGCTCGGCGTCCGGCTCGTGCTTGGCGTACGCCTCCGGGTAACCGCTGCGCTGCACCTTCTGCGCCGCGACGGTGAGCGGGAGTTCGGCGTAGCCGGGCACATGGGCCAGGTGCGCGTAGAAGATGCCCGCCGAGTAGGCCGGGTCCATGATCTGCCGCTCGGTGCCCCAGCCCTGCGAGGGCCGCTGCTGGAACAGGCCGAGCGAATCCCGGTCCCCGTGGCCGATGTTGCGCAGTCCCGACTCCTGGAGCGCGGTGGCGAGCGCGATGGTCACAGCGCGCTGCGGCATGCCGCGCCCGGTGCCGACGGCCGCGATGGTGGCCGCGTTCACGGCCTGCTCGGGCGTGAAGGAGTACGACACCGTCTCGTCCTGTACGGAGACCACCGTGCAGCCGCGCGCGGCGCCGCCCCCGGTGACGTACTGGACGACGAGGTACGCGCCGACACCGGCGAGGACGAGCAGGGCCGCACCGATCCGGAACACACGGCCGCGACGCTTGGGGCGAGAGGGGGACGGCTCTGACACGCGTACAAGGTACTGGAGCCCGCTGTGGCCCTCGCCGCGGGCCCGTGCCGGTGACACGGCGGCCCCCGCCCCGGACGGGCGTTAGGGTCACGAGCATGGCCGACACCACCCTTGACCTCACGCTGGACGCCGCCGAGCTGACCGCCCGGCTCGTGGACATCCCGTCGGAGAGCGGCACCGAGAAGCCCCTCGCGGACGCGATCGAGGCCGCGCTGCGCGCTTTGCCCCACCTCACGGTGGAGCGCTTCGGCAACAACGTCCTCGCCCGCACCGAGCTGGGCCGCACGGAACGCGTCATCCTGGCCGGGCACATCGACACCGTCCCGATCGCGGAGAACGTCCCCTCCCGCCTCGACGAGGACGGCGTGCTGTGGGGCTGCGGCACCTGCGACATGAAGGCCGGTGTCGCGGTCCAGCTCCGGATCGCGGCCACCGTGCCGGACCCCAACCGCGACCTGACCTTCGTGTTCTACGACAACGAGGAGGTCGCCGCCGAGCTGAACGGCCTCAAGCACCTCGCCGAGGCCCGCCCCGAGTGGCTGCGGGGCGACTTCGCGGTGCTGCTGGAGCCCTCCGACGGCGAGGTCGAGGGCGGCTGCCAGGGCACGCTCCGGGTGCTGCTGAAGACCAAGGGCGAGCGGGCCCACTCCGCGCGCGGCTGGATGGGCTCCAACGCCATCCACGCCGCCGCCCCGACCCTGGCCCGCCTCGCCTCCTACGAGCCCCGGTGGCCGGTGATCGACGGGCTGGAGTACCGCGAGGGCCTGAACGCGGTCCGTATCGGCGGGGGAGTGGCCGGCAACGTCATCCCGGACGAGTGCGTGGTCACCGTCAACTTCCGCTACGCCCCCGACCGCACCGAGGAGGAGGCCGTCGCGCACGTCCGCGAGGTGTTCGCGGACTGCGGCGTCGAGGAGTTCGTGATCGACGACCACAGCGGCGCCGCCCTGCCCGGCCTGTCCCACCCGGCGGCCGCGGCCTTCATCGAGGCGGTCGGCGGCACCCCGATGCCCAAGTACGGCTGGACGGACGTCTCCCGCTTCGCCTCCCTCGGCATCCCGGCGGTCAACTACGGCCCCGGCAACCCGCACTTGGCGCACAAGCGAGACGAGCGGGTCGAGGTGGCCAAGGTCCTCGCCGGTGAGGAGCGGCTGCGCGCCTGGCTGACCGCGTGACGCCCGCACCGCGCGGCGCCGCGTTCCGGACATGCTCACGTCCCCCCTCCGTAACGGTTGCGGATCTAGGCTGAGGACGAAATACCGGCAAGCGGAGGGAGCGCACATGGCTACCGGAAACCCCGAGGGGAAGAAGCGCCCACCGGACGAGCAGCGGCTCGGACCGGTGCTCCGGCGGCGGGGCCAGGTGCAGGCCAGCACCACGGACCAGCGGCTGCTGGACGAGCGCGCCCCCACCGACTGGGTGCACACCGACCCCTGGCGGGTGCTGCGCATCCAGTCGGAGTTCATCGAGGGCTTCGGCACCCTGGCCGAACTCCCGCCCGCCATCAGCGTGTTCGGCTCGGCCCGGACCCCGGTGGACTCGCCCGAGTACGACGCCGGTGTGCGGCTCGGGCGCGGTCTGGTCGAGGCCGGCTGGGCGGTGATCACCGGGGGCGGCCCCGGTGCCATGGAGGCGGCCAACAAGGGCGCGCTGGAGGCGGGCGGCGTCTCGGTCGGCCTCGGCATCGAGCTGCCCTTCGAGCAGGGGCTGAACCCCTATGTCGACATCGGGCTGAACTTCCGGTACTTCTTTGTCCGAAAAATGATGTTTGTGAAGTACGCCCAGGGCTTCGTGGTGCTGCCCGGCGGCCTCGGCACGCTGGACGAGCTGTTCGAGGCGCTCACCCTGGTGCAGACCCAGAAGGTCACCCGCTTCCCGATCGTGCTGTTCGGCAGCGAGTACTGGGGCGGGCTCATGGACTGGCTGCGGAACACGCTGGTCGCGCAGGGCAAGGCGGCCGAGAAGGACCTGCTGCTGTTCCACGTGACGGACGACGTGGACGAGGCGGTCGCCCTGGTGTCCAAGGAAGCGGCCCGGTAGTACCGAGGCGCGCCCCCTGGGGGACGGCCCCTTACGGCCGTCCCCCTACAACAAGTCCCTGTCAGGCCAGACCCCTGCGGGCCGTCGCCGGGGGCCGGTGGCCCGCGATCGACGCCACCATGTCCAGCACCTGCCGGGTCTCGGCGACCTCGTGCACCCGGTACACCTGCGCCCCGAGCCACGCCGAGACCGCCGTGGTCGCCAGCGTGCCGATCAGCCGCTCTTTCACCGGGCGGTCCAGCGTCTCCCCGACGAAGTCCTTGTTGGACAGCGACACCAGCACCGGCCAGCCCGTCGCCACCATCTCGTCCAGCCGGCGCGTGGCCTCCAGGCTGTGCCGGGTGTTCTTGTTGAAGTCGTGCCCCGGATCGATCAGCACCGACTCGCGCGGCACCCCCAGCGCCACCGCCCGCTCCGCCAGCCCCACGGTCACGTCGAGGATGTCGGCCATCACGTCGTCGTAGGCCACCCGGTGCGGCCGGGTACGGGGCTCCGCGCGCCCGGCGTGCGTGCACACCAGCCCCACCCGGTGGCGGGCGGCGACCTCCGCGAGACCGGGGTCCACGCCGCCCCATGCGTCGTTCAGGAGGTCCGCGCCCGCCTCGCACACCGCCTCGCCGACCTCGGCGCGCCAGGTGTCCACGCTGATGATCACGTCGGGGAAGCGGCGGCGGACCTCCGCCACGAAGCCGACCGTGCGGCGGGCCTCCTCCTCGGCGGTGACCTCCTCGCCCGGCCCGGCCTTCACCCCGCCGATGTCGACGATGGCCGCGCCCTCGGCCACGGCGCGCTCCACGCGCGCGAGGGCGGCGTCGTCGGCGAACGTCGCGCCCCGGTCGTAGAAGGAGTCCGGGGTCCGGTTGACGATCGCCATGATCACCGGTTCGTGCGCCCCGAATTCCCGCTTGCCCAGCCTGAGCATCCCCTGTGACCTCTCCTCGTACCTCGGACGTCCGGCGCCTCAAGACCCGGACTGTCAGCCTCGCATGGCACGATCGGACCCAGACACATCCGGCTTCCGGACGCGGGGTCCGAAGGGCCCGGTGTCCGGCACATCGAGCTTGGGGAACCCTGGCGATGCTGATGTTCTTGTTCCTGGTCCTCGCGCTGGCCGTCGTGGTCGGCGCGGTGGCCCTCGCCGTGGTGGGCGGCGGCGAGAGCGCCCCGCTCCAGGACGCGGCGCCCGAGCGGCTCCAGGACCCGCTGCCCGCGGACCGCCCGCTGCACGGCGCCGATGTGGAGAGCCTTCGCTTCCCGGTCGCCGCGCGCGGCTACCGCATGGCCGACGTGGACGACGCGCTCAGCCGCCTCGCCGCCGAACTCGGCGAGCGGGACGCCCGGATCGCGGACCTCCTCAGCGCCCTCGCCGGGGCCCGCGCGGTGCGGCCCCGGCCGGACGAGCCCGGCCCGGAGGACGGCCGATGAGCACCGGGGAGGCCCTCGCCGGGGCGGACGGCGCGCTGCGCTGCCCCTGGGCGCTGTCCACCGAGGACTACGTCGCGTATCACGACGACGAGTGGGGGCGCCCGGTGCACGGGGACGACGCCCTCTTCGAGCGGCTCAGCCTGGAGGCGTTCCAGTCCGGGCTGTCCTGGATCACGATCCTGCGGCGGCGGCCCACCTTCCGGCTCGCCTTCGCGGACTTCCGGATCGAGAAGGTCGCCGCCTTCACCGAGGCGGACCGCGAGCGCCTCCTCGCCGACCCCGGCATCATCCGCAACCGCGCCAAGGTGGACGCCACGCTCGCCAACGCGCGCGTGCTGGCGGGCTGGTCCGAGGGCGAGCTGGACGAGCTGATCTGGTCCCACGCCCCCGACCCGGCCGGGCGGCCCGTGCCCAGGGTGCTGGGCGACGTGGCGGCGGTGACCCCGGAGTCCACCGCGCTGTCCAAGGCGCTGAAGAAGCGGGGCCTGAGGTTCGTCGGCCCCACCACGGCGTACGCCCTGATGCAGGCGTGCGGCCTGGTCGACGACCACCTCGAAGCCTGCGTCAGCCGGGGCGCGGGCACGCGCGGCTGAGGGGCGGGCGGGGGCCCGAGTGGCTTTCCCCGCCCGGCCGTTCAGGGTGTCAGCGGCCCACGTACTTGGGCTTCTCCTTCTGCACGAACGCCTGCACGGCGATGACGTGGTCCTCGGAGGCGCCCGCGCGGGTCTGGAGCTCGTCCTCCTTCTCCAGCGCCTCGTCCAGCGAGTGCGTCAGCCCGTACGCCACGGCCTCCTTGATCGCCGCGTAGGCGACCGTCGGGCCCTCCGCCAGGGCGCGGGCCACCTTCTCCGCCTCGGCGCGCAGCTCGGCGGCCGGGACGACCCGGTTGGCGATGCCCAGCTCCAGCGCCTCCTGGGCCTTGACGGTGCGCGGGAAGAGCAGCAGGTCGGTGGCGCGGCTCGTGCCGATCACGCGGGGCAGCGTCCAGGAGATGCCGGAGTCCGCGCTGAGCGCCACGCCCGCGAACGAGGTGTTGAACGAGGCCGTGTCCGCCACCAGGCGGTAGTCCGCGAGCAGCGCGAAGCCGAAGCCCGCGCCGGCCGCCACGCCGTTGACCGCGGCGATCACCGGCTTCTTCGCGCCCGCCAGCGCCCGCGCGATCGGGTTGTAGTGCTCCTTGACGGTGCTCATCGTCCGGCCCCCGCCCCCGCCCTCCCGGTCGGCGGCGAGCAGTCCGATGTGCTCCTTGAGGTCCTGGCCGACGCAGAACGCCCGGTCGCCCGCCGCGGTCAGCAGGATCGCCCGCACCGCGTCGTTGGCCGCCGCGGCCTCGACGGCCTCGCGCAGCGCGTTCTTGGTGGCGATGTTCAGCGCGTTCATCGCCTCGGGGCGGTTCAGCGTGATCGTGGCGAGCCCGTCGTTGACCTCGTGGAGCACGGTGTCGGCCATGGAGCGTCCCCTCCGTTTCGTCCGTTTCGCGTGACGACGTACCGGCCGGTACGTCGTTGTCCGGGGACAGCATGGCGGAGATCCGGGCCCGGCAGTCGCACCGGACGTGTGACCTGCGTCTAACAAAACCGCCACAGAGGTGGCCGGGGAGTGTGCCGGGGGCGGCGCAGTATCGCAGGCACATCCCCGAATTGAGTGGTTTTGCTCGCGCGCGTTGTCCAAGCGATGCGGACCGATGTTGGTCATCGGGTCCTGGGATGCGGGATAATGGCTGGGAAGCAATGTGTTCGATGCCGGTGTCGCGTGTCCCTCCTGGACCGCGGGTGCCCTCCGTGGGGTCGTCGGCAGACGATGAGCCTGGTTTCAGGAAGGGGTACGAGCATGGCGGCCATGAAGCCGCGGACGGGTGATGGCCCGCTCGAGGTGACCAAGGAGGGGCGGGGCATCGTCATGCGCGTTCCGCTCGAAGGCGGCGGTCGACTCGTCGTCGAGCTGACCCCCGACGAGGCAGAGGCGCTCGGCGACGCCCTCAAGAAGGTCGTCGTCTGACGCGCCGCGATCTTTTCCTTCCGACTGCCCCGGTACCCGTTCAGGTGCCGGGGCAGTCGCGTGTCCTGGGGGCCGCCGCCGCGGGATCAGCGCTTGACGGCGCAGAGCAGGCCGTCGCCGACCGGCAGCAGCGAGGTCACCAGCTCCGGGCTCTCGCGCACCGTGCGCAGCAGCTCGCGCAGCCGGACCACCTCGGTGGGCTGCGGGCCGGAGTCGACCGTACGGCCGCTGGCGAAGACGCCCTCGAAGACCACCAGCCCGCCCGGCCGCAGCAGGCGCAACGATTCAGCGAGGTAGTCCGAGTACTCCAGCCGGTCACCGTCGCAGAAGACCAGGTCGTAGCCCGAGTCCGCGAGGCGGGGCAGCACGTCGAGGGCGGGGCCGGGGATGAAGCGGGCGCGGTTGCTGGCGAAGCCGCAGGCGCGGAACGCCTGCCGGGCGGACTGCTGGTGCTCCGGCTCCTGATCGACGGTGGTCAGGACGCCGTCGGGGCGCATTCCGTGCAGCAGGTGGATTCCGGACACCCCGCAGCCGGTGCCGATCTCCGCGACCGCCTTGGCGTCCACGGAGGCGGCGAGCAGTCGCAGCGCGGCGCCCGTGCTGGGCGCCACCGAGCGCAGCCCCGCGTCGCGGGCACGGTCCCGGGCCCAGCGCAGCGCTTCGTCCTCGGCGACAAAGGCGTCGGCGAACGCCCAGCTCGTCTGCCGGTTGCCGGTAATGACCCTCTCCTGTCCCCGTGATTGCCTCGGCGTGACTGTATCCGTTGCGCCGGGAACCCGCTGATGGGACCGAGCGTTCACCCAGGAGAGACCACGCGCGAAGAGCGCGGCCGGCACGCGACGGGGGGTGAGAGGTGACGGAGGGTGCGGAGCACATGCTGACGCGGGCGGACGAGCCGGGTCGGCGCGTGTCAAATTTTCGTAAAACCGCTTATCCGGAGCTAACGGGCGAGGTGGCTATGGTAGGGGCTCCACTGGACACCACCAGAGCCGACAGGGGAGGTGCGGCCGCACCCGAGGACCGAGGGGGAGTGCTGCGGCGCTTTCTCGGGTCGGGCAGGCCGAGATCCGTGACCGACACCGCTGCAGACCACCACGCCACCGGTCCCGCCGCAGGCGAGACCCAGACCGCGACCTTCGCCACCGACGCGGACGGGCAGGCGTGGACTCCGCCCACCTGGGAGGAGATCGTCAGCACGCACAGCGGCCGCGTCTACCGCCTCGCCTACCGCCTGACGGGCAACCAGCACGACGCCGAGGACCTCACGCAGGAGGTCTTCGTCCGGGTCTTCCGCTCGCTGTCGACGTACTCGCCGGGCACCTTCGAGGGCTGGCTGCACCGCATCACCACCAACCTCTTCCTGGACATGGTCCGCCGCAAGCAGCGCATCCGCTTCGACGCCCTGGGCGACGACGCGGCCGAGCGCCTGCCCAGCCGCGAGCCGTCCCCGCAGCAGGTCTTCAACGACGCCCACTTCGACGCCGACGTCCAGCAGGCGCTGGACACCCTCGCGCCGGAGTTCCGCGCGGCCGTGGTGCTGTGCGACATCGAGGGGCTGTCGTACGAGGAGATCGCCGCGACCCTGGGGGTCAAGCTGGGCACCGTCCGCTCCCGTATCCACCGGGGGCGTTCGCAGCTCCGCAAGGCCCTCGCCCACCGTTCCCCCGAGGCCCGCAAGGCCGAGCGCCGCTCGTTCATGCCCCGCGTGCCCGCGCTGGGGGGAGGGGGCACGCCCGCGTGAGTGGAACCGGAACCGATCCCGCGGAGGCGCACCTCGCGGAACAGCATCTGGGAGACCGGCTCTCCGCCCTGGTGGACGGAGAACTCGGTCATGAGTCGCGCGACCGCGTCCTCGCCCACCTGGCCACCTGCTGCCGGTGCCGGGCGGAGGCCGACGCACAGCGCCGGCTGAAGAACGTTTTCGCGGAGGCCGCCCCGCCGCCGCCCTCCGAGTCCTTCCTCGCCCGCCTCCAGGGCCTCCCCGGCGGCGACGCCGACGGGCCCGGCGAGCGGTTCGCCTTCAGCTACGTACCGGCCGACTCCGGGCACGCCCCCGAGCAGCGCGGCTTCCGTATCCACCCCGTCGCCGACCGGCCCTCCTCGCGCGGACTGCGGTTCGCGGCGGCGGCCGCGGGAGCGGTGTCCCTGGCCGCCGTGGCCCTCGGCGGAGTCACCACCGCCCTTCCGGGCGACCTCGCGGCCGACGCCCGCAGCGGCTCGGGCAACGGGAGCAACGTGGCGCCGTCGCGCTCGGCCTCCGGGGCGGGTACGGGTGCTCCGGAGACTCAGCGGCGCCGCTCGGCCGCGCCGCTGCTCGCGCAGGGCGGAGGCACGCTCAACCGCACCCCGGCCGCGCAGGTCTCCGCCACCGCGCCGCTGCTGCCGGGCATCCCGGCGCCGGTCGACGCGCGGGTCCAGGACACCGCGCGGGACCTCGCCATGCCGGTGATGGCCGGCGCGGCCGCCGTCTCCCCCCTGATACGCCCGCTCGGCGAGACCACCCCGTTCTCCCTGGACTCCTGGACCCTGGCGACCCCGTCCACCGAGACCACCGCGGCAGCCGCCCCGACCAACTCCCCGTCACCCTCGGCCCCCTGACCCCCCGATCCCTGGTTGAATCCTGTGAGGCCGTCCCCGTACGGCCTCCACACCGTGACTGGGGAGAGCATGAACGAGGGTCACCCGCAGCCGGCCGGGCCCAGCGAAGACTTCGAACTCGCCAAGCCGGCGGCTGCCGCCGGCTCCGCCGGTTCCGGAACAGTCCACGAGCCCGGCACCCGGCACCCGGCCGAGGCGGACCGACTTGCGGAGCGGGGCGGGGACGAGGTCCCCGACAACCCTGCCGAGCCACTGCCCGACAGCATGTGGGATTCGGGGGACGAGGCCCTCGACGCCCGCCGCGCCGACCCGCGTGCGGGTGACGCCGGCTCCGGGCGTCCCAAGCCGTTGCACGACCCCGACCCCTACGGGACCCCGCCGTACGGCGGGCCGGGCCCCTGGGCGCCCGCGCCGCCCGTTCAGCACCCCATGGCGACCCCGGCCCAGGGCACGGCGGTGTCTCCGGTCGAGCCCGGTGTTCCCGGAGCGACGCCCCGCCCGGACCCGACGCCGTCTCAGGGCGCCCCGGTGCCACCCCACGGCGAGCCCGGCCCCTGGGCCCCCGCCCCGCCCGTCCCGCAGCCGCCCGCGCCCCCTGCGCCCGCCGCGCCCCACGCGAATGCACCGGTCCCCCCGGCCCCCGTGCCGCACCCGACCGCGCCCCCGGCCCCCGCCACGCTCCACGCGGACGCCCAGTCCCCGGCGCCTGCCCAGTCCCCGGCGCCCCAGCCCGACCCCGCAGCCCCCCGCTACGACCCCTGGGACCCCACGCCCCCCTCCCGTCAGAGCGCCCCCCTGCACTGCTCCGGCGCCCCCGTGGCCGAGGCGCGGCACGCGTGGCCTGGGTGGAGGAAGGTTCTCGGGGTGTTTGTCGGGGTCACGCTGTTCGCCGGTGGCATCGGCGGGGTCGTCGGGGCCTGGGTCGAGCGGGAGGGGACGACCACCGTGACGCTGCCGCGGGCCGGAGCCGTGCCGGACGGGCGGGAGCGGGACAGCGTGGCGGGGATAGCCGCGCGGGCGCTGCCCGGCGTGGTGACGCTGCATGTGCGGGGTGGCGACGAGGCCGGGACCGGGACGGGGTTCGTGCTCGACGGGCGGGGCCACATCCTCACCAACAACCACGTCGTGGCACCCGCGTCCGGCGGTGGCGACATCACCGTGACGTTCAGCGGCGGCGACACCGCGGAGGCGGAGGTCGTCGGCCGGGACAGCGGTTACGACCTGGCCGTCGTCCAGGTGAAGGGCGTCCAGGGGCTCACCCCGCTGACCCTCGGCGACTCCGACGCCGTACGCGTCGGTGACCCCGTCGTGGCGATCGGCGCCCCCTTCGACCTGGCCAACACCGTCACCTCCGGCATCGTCAGCGCCAAGGACCGCCCCATCACGGCGGGCGGCGAGAAGGGCGACGGCACCGACGTCAGCTACGTCGACGCCCTCCAGACCGACGCCCCGATCAACCCCGGCAACTCCGGCGGCCCCCTCCTCGACGCCCACGCCCGCGTGATCGGCGTCAACTCCGCCATCCGCTCCGCCGACCGGGACTCCGACTCCGCCGAGAGCCGCTCCGGCTCGATCGGCCTCGGCTTCGCCATCCCGGCCAACCAGGCCCGCCGGGTCGCCGAGGAGCTGATCAACACCGGGCACGCCACCCACCCGGTGATCGGCGTGACCCTCGACATGGACTACGCCGGTGACGGCGCCCGTATCGACACCGAGGGCGGCGCGGGCGGCCCCGCCGTACAGCGGGGCGGACCGGGCGACCGGGCCGGACTCAAGCCCGGCGACCTGATCACCGGGGTCGACGGACACCCCGTCCACTCGGGCGAGGAGCTGATCGTCAAGATCCGCGCCCACCGCCCCGGCGACCGGCTCCGCCTGACCGTTGGCCGCCCCGGCGCCGAGCGGAGCGTCACGCTGAGGCTGGGGGCGGCCGGGCAGAACTGACGCAAGTCTCACCTCGGGGCGGTACCGGTCCCACGGGTGTGCCGGGTACGGTTGAGCGACCGAGGACACGCAAGGAGCTTTCAGGTGTTCAATGACATAGGGCCGCTTGAGCTGGTCACGCTCATCGTCCTCGCCGTGCTCGTCTTCGGTCCGGACAAGCTCCCCAAGTTCATCCAGGACGTCACGCGCACGCTCCGGAAGATCCGGGAGTTCTCGGACAACGCCAAGAACGACATCCGCAGCGAGCTGGGCCCGGAGTTCAAGGACTTCGAGTTCGAGGACCTCAACCCCAAGGCGTTCCTGCGCAAGCAGCTCGACAACGACGATCTGGGCCTCAAGGACATCCGCAGTACCTTCGACCTGAAGCGCGAGATGGCCGAGCTGACGGACTCCGTGAACGGTCACGACACCGCCCCGGCGCTCCCTGCCCCGACCACCGCGGCCCCCTCCGGCGGCCGGGTCGACATGACGAAGAAGCCGGAGCCGGCCAAGGACGACCGCCCGCCCTTCGACGCCGACGCGACCTGACGCCCGTACCGGAGGGCATCACCCGGTCGGCCCCGCGCCGCCCGAACGGATCACGACACGCCACGAAACCCGCCTCACCGGGCGGGTTTCGTCGTGTGCGCCGACCGGACCTCCCGCGTTCGGCCGTCCCCGGAGCCCCATGCGCCCGTCGCATTCCGGGCAGGCCCCAGCGGTGTGGATATGCTGCCGAGTTGTTGTGCGGACCGGGCGCGTACGCCCGAAGGGGGGCGGGCCCTTGCCCCGGTCCGACGAGAACGAGGAGGCGTCCGGGCAGATGGAGACCACAAGTCGGGTAAGCGCGCAGACGCCGGCCACCGAGAGCGGCCGGCGCGGCCCCCTCGGCGGCCGGACGGTCGACGGCTATCTGCGCGCACCCTTCCCCTGGTACGGCCTCGACGAGGCGTTCACGGGCCAGCGCTGGCTGCTCCAGGTCGGCCTGGCCGCCGACGGTGCGGTGGAGCACGGTTCGATCGGGCACGGCGACGAGCCCTCCGTACGCAACGAGCACAGCGCGAACTCCTCGGACGAGCCACGCGAGAAGTTCGCCGTCGTCGTCACCGTGCCGGTCAACCCCTCCCGCCGCAGCGCGGACGGCACCGGGCTGCTGGAGGCCACCTCGGTCTCCTCGGCGGCCTGGCTGGCCGGGGTGGGGCTGCTGTCCGTCACCTGGCCCGGCCAGATGGACCACACCCTGCGCGACGACTGGCTGGACCAGCAGACCGAGACCGCCTGGGCGCTGGCCGACGACCTCGACGGCTCGGAGTGGGCGAAGCTCTCGCTGCCGGTGGACGGGGTTGCCACGCCGTTCCACTATCGGGAGTCTGAGTTCGGCTGGGTGCTCGCCGGTGCCACCGAGGCGGGCGTCCACGTCGGCGCGTACGGCCGGGGCATGAGCGCCTACGGGCTCGGCTTCGCCGTCGTCAAGGACATCGGCGCGTACGCCTGAGAACACACGGGAGGGGGCGCCGGCGGAATCCGCCGGTGCCCCCTCCCGTCGTGTCCGGGCTCAGAACTTGTTGCGCGGGGTGATGCCCAGCGACAGCCCCGACAGGCCGCGCTGACGGCCGCCCAGCTTGCCCGCGATGGCACGCAGGGCCGAGCCGGCCGGGGAGTCGGGGTCGGTCAGCACGACGGGCTTGCCCTCGTCGCCGCCCTCGCGCAGCCGCACGTCGATCGGGATGCTGCCCAGCACCGGGACCGTGGCGCCCGTGGTGCGGGTCAGGCCGTCCGCGACGAGCTGGCCGCCGCCGGTGCCGAAGATGTCCACCATCTCGTCGCAGTGCGGGCAGGGCAGCCCGGACATGTTCTCGACCACGCCGACGATCTTCTGGTGGGTCTGCACCGCGATCGAGCCCGCCCGCTCGGCGACCTCGGCCGCGGCCTGCTGCGGGGTGGTGACGACCAGGATCTCCGCGTTCGGGACCAACTGGGCCACCGAGATGGCGATGTCACCGGTGCCCGGCGGCAGGTCCAGCAGCAGCACGTCCAGGTCGCCCCAGTACACGTCCGCCAGGAACTGCTGGAGCGCCCGGTGCAGCATCGGGCCGCGCCAGACGACCGGGGCGTTGCCCGGGGTGAACATGCCGATGGAGATGACCTTCACGCCGTTCGCCGACGGCGGCATGATCATGTTCTCGACCTGGGTCGGCTTGCCGTCCGCGCCCAGCATGCGCGGCACGCTGTGCCCGTAGATGTCGGCGTCCACCACGCCGACCTTCAGGCCGTCGGCGGCCAGCGCGGCCGCCAGGTTCACCGTCACCGAGGACTTGCCGACACCGCCCTTGCCGGAGGCGACCGCGTAGACGCGGGTGAGGCTGCCGGGCTTGGCGAAGGGGACCTCGCGCTCGGCCTGTCCGCCGCGCAGCGCGCTGGCCAGTTCCTTGCGCTGCTCGTCGCTCATCACGTCCAGCGTGACGTCCACCCGGGTGACACCCTCGACGCGGGAGACCGCGTCGGTCACCCGCTGGGTGATCGTCTCGCGCATGGGGCAGCCGGAGACCGTCAGGTACACCGTGACCGCGACCGCTCCGTCCGCGCCGATCTCCACCGATTTGACCATCCCGAGTTCGGTGATGGGTCGGTTGATCTCGGGGTCGTTCACCGTCGACAGCGCCTCGCGCACCGCGTCTTCCGTAGCCATACGACGATGGTACGGCGCTCGGGTGGGCCGACCGCCAGTGCCTCAGCGGTCGTCTGCGTCACGCCCCGGCGGCCGGCCGGTCCGTTCCGTCTCCAGCTCCCTCACGAGGTCCTGCAGCTCGGACCTGATCCAGTCGCGGGTGGCGACCTCGCCGAGGCCCGCGCGCAGGGCGGCGATCTCGCGGGTCAGGTACTCGGTGTCCGCGATGGACCGCTCGTTCTGCTTGCGGTCCTGCTCCAGGTTGACCCGGTCGCGGTCGTCCTGCCGGTTCTGCGCGAGCAGGATCAGCGGCGCCGCGTAGGACGCCTGGAGGGACAGCATCAGGGTCAGGAAGATGAACGGGTAGGAGTCGAACCGCACCGCGTCCGGCGCGGCGACGTTCCACACCACCCAGACGATGATGACGACCGTCATCCAGACGATGAAGCGGCCCGTGCCGAGGAACCGGGCGATCCGCTCCGACAGCCGGCCGAACGCCTCCGGGTCCCACTCCGGCAGCACCCTGCGGCGCGGCGGGCGCGGCTGGTCCAGTCGCGGCGTACGCGGCCGGGTCGCCGTGGCGCCCGCGGGGGAACGGTCGCGGCCCTCGCGGCCGGCCTCACGCTCAGCCATGTGTGCCCGCCCCGCGGCCGGCTTCCTCCTCCGGCAGCTCGTCCAGGTGGAACTCCGTCTCGCGCCAGTCCTCGGGCAGCATGTGGTCGAGTACGTCGTCCACGGTCACCGCGCCCAGCAGCGACCCCGACTCGTCCACCACGGGGGCGGCGACCATGTCGTACG
Organism: Streptomyces sp. NPDC018263; assembly: GCF_055562575.1. NCBI lineage: Bacteria > Bacillati > Actinomycetota > Actinomycetes > Kitasatosporales > Streptomycetaceae > Streptomyces > Streptomyces sp. NPDC018263. Next base: position 520,737 of record NZ_JBVHFA010000001.1, on the reverse strand, counting down.
TGGCGAAGAACCCGGCGATGACGGGCAGCGTGGCGTCCGGGGACAGCGGCTGGAGGTCGTCGTCGAGCAGCGAGCTGACCAGGGTGTACGGGGGGTCGCGCAGCAGCCGCTGGAAGTGCACGGTGCCCAGGTACTTCCCGGTGGGCGTCTCGTCGGGCGGGCGGCAGACGTACACCTGGGCGGCGAGCGCGGGGGAGAGGTCGGGGTTGCGGACCCGCGCGAGCGCGTCGGCGACCGTGGCGTCGGGGCGCAGCACGATCGGCTCGGTGGTCATCAGCCCGCCCGCGGTGTGCTCCTCGTACGACATCAGGCGCCGCATGTCGGCCGCGTCCTCGGGCTCCATCAGGCTCAGCAGGCGCTCCTTGTCCTCCTCCGGCAGCTCGCCCAGCAGGTCGGCGGCGTCGTCGGGGTCCATGGCCTCCAGGACGTCGGCGGCGCGCTCCTCCTTCAGCTTGCCGAGGATCTCGATCTGGTCGTCCTCCGGCAGCTCCTCCAGCACGTCCGCGAGCCGGTCGTCGTCCAGGGCGGCGGCCACCTCGGCGCGCCGCTTGGGGGAGAGGTGGTGCAGGACGTTCGCGAGGTCGGCGGGGCGCAATTGCTCGAAGGTGGCCAGCAGGTTCTCCGCGCCCTGCCCGTGCTCCTCCAGGGAGAACCCGGTGACGGCCGACCACTCCACGGTCAGCGTCTCGCCCTTGGCCCGGCGGAAGGCGCCGCCCTTCTTGCCCTTGCGGACGTACACCCGGTCCACCTCCCACTCCCGGCGGGCCGGCAACTGCTGCACGGAGAGGTCGAGGACGGTGACCTCCTCGCCGGTCTCCACCAGCTTCACCCGGCGGTCCAGCAGCTCCCCGAAGACCAGGCGCTCGGTGGGCCGCTGCTCGAAGCGGCGGACGTTGACCACACCGGTGGAGATGACCTGGCCGGAGTCGATGCCGGTCACGCGGGTCATCGGCAGGAAGATGCGGCGCCGGGTGGACAGCTCCACCACCAGCCCGAGCACGCGGGGCGGACGGCGGCCGACGCGCAGCATGACGACGATGTCGCGCACCCGGCCGACCTGGTCGCCCGCCGGGTCGAAGACGGGGACCCCGGCGAGGTGCGAGACGAAGATCCGGGGGACACCGGCTGCCATCTGTGCTTCCTTTGCCGTGCTCGGGACGCGGGGGACGGGCTGCGTAGATATTTGGTGCGTAGATATTTGGTGCGGATTCGCTCCGATATGGCCACGCTTGTGCGCTTCAGGCTAGCCCGTACCGATCGGAAACGCCCCGGTGGGGGGTCCGGACGGACGGGCTCCGCTCGGGGCGCGTGCCCCCGGTACGCTGCCGTACGCCCATTCGGCACCGGCAGAGAGGCAGCCCCACCTGTGACTGCGATTTTCCAGGCCCACACCTGGAGAGTGGCGCGGACCGCGCGGGTGGCCGCGCTGTGCGTGCTGGCCGTGTCGGCGCTGACGATGCTGACGGGATGCGGCGAGGAGGACCCGGACGCCGGGACCAACGGGGTGGGCCGGCTGCCCGCGCAGAAGATCCAGACCAAGAGCCGGGCGGCGGCCGACGCGGCACCGGCGGTGCACCTGGCCGGGACGGTCGTCACCGGCGGGGTCGCCTTCAAGCTGGACATGCGGCTGAAGTCCGGCGGCGGCAGCGGCTCGGTCACCTCCAAGGGCTCCACCTTCCAACTGCTGCGCGTCGGCGACGAGCTGTACGTCAAGGCCGACGCCGCCTTCTGGAACCACGGCGGGGACACCTCCGCCGCGGGCAAGCTGGACGGCAAGTACGTGAAGGTCCCCCAGAAGGACCCGGCGTACCGGAAGTTCAGCGGCTTCACCGAGAAGGACGTGCTGCTGCCCGCGCTGCTCACCCTGCACGGCAAGCTCGCCACGGCCGGCCACCACACCCAGGCCGGCACCCGCACGATCCGGGTCACCGGCGACGGCGGCCCCGGCGGCACCCTCGACGTCTCCCTGGAGGGCAAGCCCTACCCGCTGCGCCTGGTGCGCGGCGGCGGCGCCGGGACGCTCACCTTCTCCGAGTGGGGCAAGGACTTCCCCGCCGCCGAGCCCGCCAAGTCCGAGACGGTCGACTACGGCCGCCAACTCCCCGACTCCTGAAGCCTGTCGGCCTGGGGGTGTCTTGTCGCCGGCCTGACCCACGAGACACGCCCTAGCCCCGCTTGCGCCGCCGGGCCAGCAGCCTGGGCAGCGCGGGCGGTACCGGGACGCGGGTGGTGGCCGGGGTGGGCAGCGGGGGCTCGGCCAGGCTGCCGGTGGGCGGCGGCTCCACCTGGCCGGTGGGGACCAGACGCAGCACCGTGCAGTCGCGGGCCCAGCGGGCCGGGATCTCCTCGGCGCCGGGGGCGTTGAGCCGCTTGCCCTTCAACTCCGCTACCGCCGCCTCCCATTCGGGCGAGGCGGGGTCCAGCCGGTACGCGGTCGCCCGCCAGGTGACCAGCCGGCCGCCCTTGTCCTTGCTGCGCACCGCGACCTCGGCCGCGCCGCCGTCGGCGAGAGAGGGCAGCGGCTGCTCGCCGGGACCGTCACCGACCAGCAGGGCCGCGCCCTCATGCCAGACGTGCCAGAGCGGGCGCGCGGCGGGCGCTCCCGCGCCCCGGACCCAGATCAGGCCGGACTTCTTGGTGGCCTCCTCGATGAGGGCCTGGTCGAAAAGGGCCTGGGCGGGCGGCTCGCTGGTCATGCGCCCAGCCTATCCAGGAGTGCTCAGAGCCAGCCGTTGCGCTTCAGCGTGCGGTGGATGCCCAGACACAGGGCGACCGTGACGCACATGATCACCGGGTAGCCGTACTTCCAGTGCAGCTCGGGCATGTGGTCGAAGTTCATGCCGTAGACCCCGCACACCATGGTGGGCACGGCGATGATCGCGGCCCAGGCGGTGATCTTGCGCATGTCCTCGTTCTGCGCGACGGACGCCTGCGCCAGGTTGGCCTGGAGGATCGAGTTCAGCAGCTCGTCGAAGCCCATGACCTGCTCGTGCACCCGCGCCACGTGGTCGGCGACGTCGCGGAAGTACTTCTGGATGTCCGGGTCGACCAGCCGCATCGGCCGCTCGCTCAGCAACTGCATCGGGCGCTGCAGCGGGGCGACCGCGCGCTTGAACTCCAGTACCTCGCGCTTGAGCTGGTAGATCCGGGCCGAGTCGACACCGCGCGAGACACCGCCGTTGCGGCCGGGGGAGAAGACCTCCGTCTCCACCTCGTCGATGTCGTCCTGCACCGAGTCCGCGACCGCGATGTAGCCGTCCACCACATGGTCGGCGATGGCGTGCAGCACCGCCGAGGGGCCCTTGGCGAGCAGCTCGGGGTCCTCCTGGAGCCGGTGACGCAGTGCCCGGAGCGAGCCCTGGCCGCCGTGCCGGACGGTGATGAAGAAGTCCCGGCCGGTGAAGCACATGACCTCACCGGTGTCGATGACCTCGCTGTTGGCGGTGAGCTGGTCGTGCTCGACGTAGTGGACGGTCTTGAACACGGTGAACAGCGAGTCGTCGTACCGCTCCAGCTTCGGGCGCTGGTGGGCCTGGACGGCGTCCTCCACGGCCAGCGGGTGCAGTCCGAAGGCGCTGGCGATACCGGCGAACTCGGCCTCGGTCGGCTCGTGCAGGCCGATCCAGACGAAGCCGCCGTCCCGGCGCGCCTCGCGCATCGCCTCCTGCGGGCTGAGGGGCCGTCCGCTCTCCACCCGGGCGCCGTCGCGGTAGACGGCGCAGTCGACCACGGCCGAGGACGTGGTGGTGTCGGGTTCGAAGGGAGCGGCCGCCTCCTTGGGCGGGACCGGGCGGCTGGACGGTCGGACCACGGCTCGCAGGTCGCGGATCATCGACATGGGCAGGCTCCTTCGCGGGCGGGCAACGAAAGTGCGCCTGCGACGGGTGGAACTACCCGGAATGGGGACGTTCGGACTGCATGCGTTTGGCACGTCCACAAAGCGGGGAGCACCGCACCGTCGCGGTGGCGACTTCGCTACTGATGCAGGACTGAGTCAGATCAGGCAGATCAGGCAAAGCGAAACGAAGTGCTCTTCCGGACGGCGAAGCGAACGAAAAGGTGGCGGTCAGCCAGGAATGACATCAACAGCCGGAAGAACGAGTGGTACTGCACGGTCGACTTCGATCCATGACAGCCCCACCTCCTCCGGCCGGTCCCTCGTAAGGGAGTCTCATCGGCGTCGGGGACTCGACGGCGAGCATGTGCACGCGGCCCCGAACCACCGGCTCAGCGTAGCAGCAGCCCATCGTGTCAAGGCGCAGCTTTGCCTGCCGCTGACGAGTTCTATGCTCACCGCATGGTTGATGTTCTTCCTCTGGTAGAGGCGCGGCTGAACTCGGCGCTCGGTGAACCGGACGCGCGCGCCTCGGTCACCTTCCTCGGCGCCGACCGCATCGAGGTGCTGCGCTTCCAGGAGGGGGACGTGGTCCGCTACGCCACGCTGGGCATGTCGGCGCACCCCATGAGCGACCCCACGGCCATGGTCGCCGACCCCATTGAGGGGCCGCGTGCCGAGCTGGTCCTCTCGGTCCGGGCCGGTGTGGTCGACACCGGCCCCGTGCTCCGTCCGCTCGCCGTGCTCGCCGCGTCGCCGCAGGTCGAGGGCGTCATCGTGGCACCCGGTGCCTCGCTGGACGTGGGGGAGCCGCTGTGGCCCGGCGCGCCCTTCACCTCGGTCCTGGTGGGGGAGCCGGGCGGGCTGGTGGAGGACCTGGAGCTGGACGCCCCGCTGGACCCGGTGCGCTTCCTGCCGCTGCTGCCGATGACGCCGAACGAGGCCGCGTGGAAGCGGGTGCACGGCGCGGGGGCGCTGCAGGAGCGGTGGCTGACCCACGGCACGGATCTGCGCGACCCGAACCGCGCCTCGGTCCCGCTGGAGGCCGGGGCCTGAGCGGGGCCGGGGTGAGCAAGCTCACCAAGTGCCGTGCGATGGGGCGGTGTTGGCCGCACCCCGCAATCGCGCCGGGGCCGTACGGGTGATCATCCTTGACGTGCGGCGGCCGGGGTAGGACCGTGGGGCTCTATGAGGGGCGAACCCAGTTGCCCGAGGTGTGGTGGCCGGGTCCGGGCTCCCGGCCTATTCGCCGATACGTGGCAGTGCGACGCGCACGGCGCGGTGTACCCGCTGCAACCCGTGATCCCGCCCAGCGTCGAGGCGCTCACCGCCGTGGTGCAGCGCACCCATGTCCCGCTGTGGATGCCGTGGCCGCTGCCGGTCGGCTGGCTGTTCACCGGCGTCGCCTACGCCGGTGACGCCCCCGGCGGCGGCCGCGCCACCGTCGTGGCCTGCTCCGGTCCCGGCCCGCTCGGCGGTCCGGGCGAGCTGATCCTCGTCGCCGAGGAGCTGGGCGTCGGCCTCGGCGCCCGGTACGCGGGCCTCGACGGCCCCGACCCCGGCCCCTACCTGGACGTGGAGAAGCCCCCGCAGGCCAAGGTGCTCGCGGCCGGCCGTCCCACCCCGCTCTGGCACGTCGACGGCGTCCCGGACGACCGCGCCGTCTTCGCCGGCGAGGCGCTCGGCGTCTGGCTGTGGGCGGTCACCTGGCCCGCGCAGTCCGGCCTGCTGATGTACGACGAGCTGGTGCTGACCGACCTGCGGGACGCTGGCCCCGAGGTGGACCTGGTGCCCTGCGGGGCGCTGTCCCCCCGGCTGATGCGGCCCGACCTGTAGGGGGCGCCTCCGGGGAGCGGGGGTGACAGGGCATGCCGTCGGCGCGGCTATCCTTAGGTGTCCTCACCGTCCCGTCGAGCCGTCTGGAGCAGCCGTGCGCATCGACCTGCACTGCCACTCCACCGCCTCCGACGGTACGGACACCCCGGCCGAGCTGATGCGCGCGGCCGCCGGAGCCGGACTGGACGTGGTCGCGCTGACCGACCACGACACCACCCGGGGGCACGCCGAAGCCGAGGCCGCCCTTCCCGAGGGGCTCACCCTGGTCACCGGCGCCGAACTCTCCTGCCGGATCGACGGCGTCTCCCTGCATCTGCTGGCCTACCTCTTCGACCCCGAGGAGCCCGCCCTGCTCGCCGAGCGCGAGCTGGTCCGGGACGACCGGGTGCCGCGCGCCCACGCGATGATCGCCAAGCTGAACGCGCTCGGCGTACCGGTCACCTGGGAGCAGGTCGAGCGGATCGCCGCCGGGGGCACGGTGGGCCGCCCGCATCTCGCGTCCGCGCTGGTGGAGCTGGGTGTCGTCCCGACCGTGAGCGACGCGTTCACGGCCGAGTGGCTGGCCGACGGCGGGCGCGCCTTCGTCGACAAGCACGAGACCGATCCGCTGGAGGCGATCCGGCTGGTGAAGAGCGCGGGCGGTGTGACCGTCCTCGCCCACCCGGCCGCCGCCAAGCGCGGCCGCACGGTGCCGCCGGAGGCGATCGCCGCGATGGCCGCCGCCGGGCTCGACGGTGTCGAGGCCGACCACACCGAGCACGACCAGGCCACCAGGACCCGGCTGCGCGGCCTCGCGAAGGATCTGGACCTGCTGGTCACGGGCTCCTCGGACTACCACGGCACCCGCAAGACCGTCGCGCTCGGCGAGAACACCACCGACCCCGAGGTCTACGGCGAGATCATCCGCCGGGCGACCGGCGCGTTCCCCGTACCGGGGACCGGCGGGGCCTGAGCCCCCGGCGCGGGCGGGGCCGTCGCCCCGCAGCGCCACCCTGCTGCTTCTCCCTCACCCGATCACCCGCACGTCCGCCGTGCGCGCCCGCTTGCTGCCCTTGAGGGGCTCAGGGCGTCGTGCGGCGGTGGCTCCATCATGCAAGGCACACGATGTTCGACCTCGCCGTCTTCGGCTCCCTGTTCCTGACCCTCTTCGTCATCATGGACCCGCCGGGGATCACCCCGATCTTCCTCGCCCTCACCGCGGGGCGGCCCGCAAAGGTCCAGAAGCGGATGGCCTTCCAGGCCGTCTGTGTGGCGGGCGGAGTCATCGCCGTCTTCGGCGTCCTCGGCCACCAGATCCTCGACTACCTGCACGTCTCGGTCCCGGCGCTGATGATCGCGGGCGGACTGCTGCTCCTGCTGATCGCGCTCGATCTGCTCACCGGCAAGACCGACGAGCCCAAGCAGACCAAGGACGTCAATGTCGCCCTGGTCCCGCTGGGCATGCCGCTGCTCGCCGGGCCCGGCGCGATCGTCTCGGTGATCCTGGCCGTACAGAAGGCCGGAAGTGTGGCCACGCAGGTCTCGGTGTGGGCGGCGATCATCGCCATCCATGTCGTGCTGTGGCTGGTGATGCGTTACTCGCTGCTGGTCATCAAGGTCATCAAGGACGGCGGTGTCGTCCTGGTGACACGGCTCGCGGGCATGATGCTCTCCGCGATCGCCGTGCAGCAGATCATCAACGGAGTCACTCAGGTGATCCGGGGAAGCTGAGACTCGGCCTCGGCTTCCCCGGAAGGCTTGAGTGTCGTGCGCCCTACGAGGCCGGGCAGCCTTCAGCGGGGCGGATCCACAGGCGCTGGCCGATGGCGGCCGCCTGTTGCACGATCCGGTTGACGGAGGCGGCGTCCACGACGGTGCTGTCCACGGTCGAGCCGTCGACCTCGTCGAGTCGCATGATTTCGAAGCGCATGAAGGCTTCTCCCTTCGTCTGGTCATCCTCCAGTGGAGAACTACTGGTGTGCGACGTGTTGTCGCGGTGTCACATGTGTAGACAACGACCGGCCCACCGCAAACATTCCCTACGCTAAGGAAATTTTTTCACGGGCTAATTACTGTCCGGTAAAAAGACCTCTCGACGGGACTGACGGGGACCGGTTGTGTTCGCAGCGTGACGGCCGGGACAATGGACCCGATGAACGACGACCTGGCGGCTCTGGGTGCCCGCATCGACCACACCAACGAACTGCTGCAACGCATGCTCGCCGAGGTGGCGAAAACACCCTCCACCCACGCGATCTTCGTGGACGCGGGCTATCTCTACGCGGCCGCCGGACGGCTGGTGGCCGGCACCGAGGACCGCCGCGCCTTCGACCTGGACGCCGAGGGTGTCATCGACGCGCTCATCGACAAGGCCCGCTCGATCTTCGCCGACAGCCGCCTGCTGCGCGTGTACTGGTACGACGGCGCCCGGCGCCGCATCCACACCGCCGAGCAGCAGTCGATCGCCGAGCTGCCCGATGTCAAGGTGCGCCTGGGCAACCTCAACGCCCACAACCAGCAGAAGGGCGTCGACTCCCTGATCCGCACCGACCTGGAGTCCCTCGCCCGGCACCGCGCCATCAGCGACGCGGCGCTCCTCGGCGGCGACGAGGACCTGGTCTCGGCGGTCGAGGCGGCGCAGGGGTACGGCGCGCGGGTCCATCTGTGGGGCATCGAGGCACCCGAGGGGCGCAACCAGGCCGAGCCGCTGCTGTGGGAGGTCGACAGCCAGCGCACCTTCGACCTGGAGTTCTGCAAGCCGTACGTCTCCCGCCGCACGTCCGCCGCCTACGAGGCCACGGGCAACCGGCCGACCCGTGAGGACGTGCGCTTCGTCGGCGCCCAGATCGCGGCGAAGTGGCTGGCCTCGCGCGGCCGGGACAGCCTGATGGAACTTCTCCCCGGCCACCCGTACCTGCCCGGCTCGGTCGACCAGGACCTCCTGGTGGAGGCGGAGGGGCTGCTCCAGTACTCCCTGCGCGGCCAGGCCGACCTGCGCCGGTCCCTGCGCGACGGCTTCTGGGAGCACCTGCAGACGCAGTACTGACAGCGGAAAGGCCCGGCTCCCTCTCTGAGAGGGAGCCGGGCCTTTCCGGGTGCCGCTTACGCCTCGGTGGGCTCCACGGCCGCGACCTTGCGGGTACGGCGGCGCGGCTTGGCCTCCGGCTCCTCGGACGCCTGCGCCGGGATCTCCGTCGCGACGGCCTTGGCGGCGGCGGTCTTGCGCGTCCGGCGCGGCTTGGTCTCCGTGACTTCCGCGACCTCGGCCGTCTCGGCCGCCTTGGCAGCGGCCGTCTTACGGGTACGGCGGGGCTTGGCCTCGGCCTCGGGGGCCTCGACCGGCTCCATCGCGGTGGTCTTGGCGGCGGCGGCCTTGCGGGTGCGGCGCGGCTTGGTCTCCACGACCTCGGCGACCTCGGCCGTCTCGACGGCCTTGGCAACGGCGGTCTTCCGCGTACGGCGGGGCTTGGTCTCGGCCTCGGGGGCCTCGACCGCGTCCACGACCGCCTCGGGAGCGGCAGCCGCCTTACGGGTACGGCGCTTCGGCGCCTCCGCGACCGGCGCCTCCGCGACGGCCTCGGGAGCCGCCTCCACTGCCTTGCGCGTCCGGCGACGCGGCTGCTTCGGAGCCTCGGCCACGGCGGCCTCGGGGACCGCCTCCACGACCGGCGCCTCGACGACGGCCTCGGCCACGGGAGCCGCCTCCGCACGCTTGCGGGTGCGGCGACGCGGCTGGGCCGGAGCCTCCAGCGCCTCGGTCTCCTGGACCACGGCCACGGCCTCCGGCGTCACCACCGTCTCCACGACGGCGGGGGCGGCAGCCGCCTCGCCCGACGCCCCGGCGCGCGTACGGCGACGGCGGCGCGGGGTGCGGGGAGCCTGCGGCTCCTCGGCGGACACGGTCTCCGCCGGAGCGGCACCGGCCTCCACCGGGGCACCGCCGCGCATGCGACGGCGACGACGCGGAGTGCGCTCGCCCCGCTCGGCCCGCTCGGTGCGCTCCCGCTCCGGCGCGGCCTCGGGACGCCCGCCACGGCCGGAACGGCCGCCGCCACCGCGTGCACCGCGGCCGCCGGTCTCGCCGAGGTCCTCCACCATCTCCGCTTCGAGCCCGGCGCGCGTGCGCTCCGAGCGCGGCAGGACACCCTTGGTGCCGGCCGGGATGTCGAGGTCGGAGAAGAGGTGCGGGGACGTCGAGTACGTCTCCACCGGCTCGTTGAAGTCCAGCTCCAGCGCCTTGTTGATGAGCTGCCAGCGCGGGATGTCGTCCCAGTCGACGAACGTGACGGCCGTGCCCTTGTTGCCGGCGCGGCCGGTGCGGCCGACGCGGTGCAGGTAGGTCTTCTCGTCCTCGGGGGACTGGTAGTTGATGACGTGGGTCACGCCGCTGACGTCGATGCCGCGCGCGGCCACGTCGGTGCAGACCAGCACGTCGACCTTGCCGTTGCGGAAGGCGCGCAGCGCCTGCTCGCGGGCGCCCTGGCCGAGGTCGCCGTGGACCGCGCCGGAGGCGAAGCCCCTGCGCTGGAGCTGCTCGGCGATGTCGGCGGCGGTGCGCTTGGTACGGCAGAAGATCATCGCCAGACCGCGGCCCTCGGCCTGCAGTATGCGCGCGATCATCTCCGGCTTGTCCATGGAGTGGCCGCGGTAGACGAACTGCTTGATGTTGGCGACCGTCGCGCCCTCGTCGTCCGGCGCGGTGGCGCGGATGTGCGTGGGGCGGGACATGTAGCGGCGGGCGAGACCGATGACCGCGCCCGGCATGGTGGCCGAGAACAGCATGGTCTGGCGCTTGGCCGGCAGCATGTTGACGATCTTCTCGACGTCGGGCAGGAAGCCCAGGTCGAGCATCTCGTCGGCCTCGTCCAGCACCAGGCACTTGACGTGGCTGAGGTCCAGCTTCTTCTGGCCCGCGAGGTCCAGCAGCCGGCCGGGGGTGCCGACGACGACGTCGACGCCCTTGTTGAGGGCCTCGACCTGCGGCTCGTAGGCACGGCCGCCGTAGATGGCGAGGACGCGCACGTTGCGCACCTTGCCGGCGGTCAGCAGGTCGTTGGTGACCTGGGTGCACAGCTCGCGGGTGGGCACGACGATGAGCGCCTGCGGGGCGCTGGTCAGCGCCTCCGGGGCGGCGCGGCCGGCCTCGACGTCGGCGGGGACGACGACGCGCTCCAGCAGGGGGAGGCCGAAACCGAGGGTCTTGCCCGTACCGGTCTTGGCCTGCCCGATGACGTCGTTGCCCGAGAGGGCGACCGGGAGCGTCAGCTCCTGGATGGGGAAGGGATTGATGATGCCGACGGCTTCCAGGGCCTCGGCGGTCTCGGAAAGAATGCCGAGGTCACGAAATGTCGTAGTCAGGGTTTTGCCTCTTCTTGTGTGTGCGGCGCGAGGCGAGCGCGGGGATCATGTCTGACCGTGCCGGGCACGTCGGCCGCCGTACGGGCGAACCAACCGGGGCAAGCCGTAAGACACGGGACCTCTGCCGACGCTCTAGCGCTCGAACCGCTAAGGATGTCCCTCCGCTCGCCGTACGCGCGGTGCCGTACGGCCCAGGAGGGCTGTCAGGTCGGAGCCGATCGGGCCACCGACCGGGCATCCTCATACGTGCGCCACTGCCACAGGGCGCCGAGCGCACCGAACAGCGTCGGCGCACTCAGCAGGCGCAATACCACCATACCCCGGATTGCCGCACACGCGATGGCCGAATTGGTCACGTAGTCGTGGTCACAGTGGTTGACCAGGGGCTTCCGGGACGGGTCGAGCGGGCTATTGTGCGCCTCATGACTAGCTCTGACAAGCCTGAGAACCCCGAGAACGCGGGCGCCGCCACCGGTGTCGCCGCCCAGGACTGGGCGACGGCCGCGGCGGACCCGCAGTACCGCGCCGCCGTCGTGGACCTGCTCGGCGCGCTCGCGTACGGCGAGCTGGCCGCGTTCGAGCGCCTCGCGGAGGACGCCAAGCTGGCGCCGACCCTCGCGGACAAGGCGGAGCTGGCCAAGATGGCCTCGGCGGAGTTCCACCACTTCGAGCGGCTGCGCGACCGGCTGACCGGGATCGGTGCCGAGCCCACCGCCGCGATGGACCCCTTCGTCGCCGCGCTGGAGAGCTTCCACAAGCAGACGGCGCCCTCGGACTGGCTGGAGGGCCTGGTCAAGGCGTACGTCGGCGACTCGATCGCCAGTGACTTCTACCGCGAGGTCGCGGCCCGCCTCGACACCGACACCCGGGAACTCGTCCTCGCCGTCCTCGACGACACCGGGCACGCGGAGTTCGCGGTGGAGAAGGTGCGCGCGGCCATCGACGCCGACCCGCGGGTGGGCGGGCGGCTCGCGCTGTGGGCGCGGCGGCTGATGGGCGAGGCGCTGTCGCAGTCGCAGCGGGTCGTCGCGGACCGGGACGCGCTGTCCACCATGCTGGTCGGCGGGGTCGCGGACGGTTTCGACCTCGCGGAGGTCGGCCGGATGTTCACCCGGATCACCGAGGCCCACACCAAGCGGATGGCCGCGCTGGGCCTCGCGGCCTGACCCGGCGTCAGGGGCGGCTACGCGGGCGCGGATCGCCGGCGGAGCCGCCCGGCCGGGCGCAACAGCAGCGACAGGGACGCGGCGGCCATGACGGCCGCGCCGAGCAGGGTGAGCAGGACCGGGGCCGGGCCGAGGGCGCTGTGCGTGACGAAGTCCCCGAAGAGCGCACCCGCCACCGCGGTGGCGAAGACCAGCGGGCGGGTGGGCAGCCGGTGCGGCAGGCGGTGCGCCGCCGCGAAGGCGAGGACGAGTCCGAGCGCGGCCGAACCGAGCACTTCGAGGATCATCGAGGGGTCCCTCCCACGTCTGCGTGCTCATGCGGTCACAGCCCGACATACCCGTGACCTGCGCGTTGCAATCCTCCCCTGGGCTCACCGTGTGCGCGAGCCGTGCGCGAGCCGGCTGCGCCCGGGCGCAGCGAAAAGGGCCCGGTGGCGAGTGCCACCGGGCCCTTCACGGGTGTCGCGCCTAGAGCGTGCCGAAACCGACCTTGCGGGCGGTCGGCGCGCCGATCTCGACGTACGCCAGACGGTCCGCGGGGACGACGACCTTGCGGCCGCGCTCGTCCTCCAGGCTCAGCAGCGGCGACTTGCCGGCCAGGGCGTCGGCCACGACGCGCTCGACCTCCTCGGCGCTCTGACCGCTCTCCAGAACGATCTCGCGGGGCGCGTGCTGCACGCCGATCTTGACCTCCACGGCTATGTCCCTCCGACGGTCAGTGATGTGCGCGATCTGCCGCGCCGTACGCAGCACACATTAGCCCGGTGAGGGGACGCGCATGCTTCCGGCGGGAACGCCATCAGCGAACACGCCTCACCGGCGCGTCAGTGGTGGTCGGTGCCGTGCAGCGGGAAACCGGCGATGCCGCGCCACGCCAGCGAGGCGAGCAACTGCACCGCCTGGTCGCGCGGCACGCTGCGGTCACTGTGCAGCCAGGACCGCGCCACCACCTGGGCGAGCCCGCCGAGCCCGGAGGCCAGCAGCATCGACTCCGCGCGGGACAGGCCGGTGTCCTCCGCGATGACCTCGCAGATCGCCTCCGCGCACTCGTTGGTCACCTTGTCGACCCGCTCGCGCACGGCCGGCTCGTTCGTCAGGTCCGACTCGAAGACCAGGCGGAAGGCGCCGCCGTCGTGCTCGATGTACGCGAAGTAGGCGTCCATGGTCGCCCGTACGCGCTGCTTGTTGTCGGTCGTCGAGGCGAGCGCGGCGCGCACGGCCTGGATCAGGGCCTCGCAGTGCTGGTCCAGCAGGGCGAGGTAGAGGTCCAGCTTGCCGGGGAAGTGCTGGTAGAGCACCGGCTTGCTCACTCCGGCGCGCTCGGCGATGTCGTCCATCGCGGCCGCGTGATAGCCCTGGGCGACGAAAACCTCCTGGGCAGCGCCCAGCAACTGGTTGCGCCGGGCTCGGCGCGGCAGACGGGTGCCGCGCGGGCGTGCTGCCTCTGTTTGCTCGATGGCTGTCACGCCGCCTCCCAATGTCGTCCTCATGCGGTGTCGGCCGCGCGGCCATCGTACTTTTCGGTAACCCCGGCGTGCGCGGTGCGAGCGCAGAATTTCACGTACCGGACGACGGCGAAAGCCGTGGCCCCGGCCCCGGTGCGCGTCCGGTCAGCGGTAGTCCTCCTCGTCGGTCCGCACGACGCGGGCCTGCTCGATGAGGTCGCCCTCGCTGCCCCGGTCCGGGTCCACCTCGGTCAGCGGCTCGTCCCGCTCCTCCGTGAGGGGGGCGCGCTGCTCGGCGGCGTCGTGCTCGGCGGCCTCGACATCGACGATCCCGGACGCGGTGTCGTCGTCGCGGCTCTCGATCTCGTCCGGATCGGTGGGGTCGTGGGCCATGACGGCCTCCCTTTCTTCCAGCTTCCGTCCGGAAGACGTCTTCCGGTACCTCTGGCTCGGGCGGGTACCCCGCGGCTGCGCTGTCATACGAGCCTAGGAGACCCCCCAGGCCCACGCCACGCCGTCGGCGGTACCGGGCCGGTGCTCGCACCCTGTGAGGGCGAACACATGAGCTGCGGTGTGATCGTCTCGTAACATTGCCGCATGTCTTCGACCGAGTCACCTTCCGTGCCGGCCGCGAGCGTGCTCCCTCGGGTCGCACCCGTAAGGGTGGGCGAGGGCGAGCGGATGAGGTCGGTGCGGCTGCCGGGGGTCACCCTCACGGTCCGGTCCCGGCCGCCCCTGAGGGAGGGTCTCGAACCCGCGCTGTTCGTGCACGGGCTCGGCGGTTCCTCGCAGAACTGGTCCCTGCTGATGGCCGCGTTGGACGGGGCCGTCGACTCCGAGGCCGTCGACCTGCCGGGCTTCGGCGACTCCCCGCCCCCGGACGACGGCGACTACTCCGTCACCGGCCACGCCCGCGCGGTCATCCGCCACCTGGACGCGGCCGGACGCGGCCCGGTCCACCTGCTGGGCAACTCGCTCGGCGGCGCCGTCTCCACCCGCGTGGCCGCCGTCCGGCCGGACCTGGTGCGCACCCTGACGCTCATCTCGCCCGCCCTGCCCGAGCTGCGCGTCCAGCGCAGTGCGGTCCCCACCGCCCTGCTGGGCGTGCCCGGGGTCGCCGCGCTGTTCAACCGGTTCACCCGTGAGTGGACCGCCGAGCAGCGGGTGCGCGGGGTGACGGCCCTCTGTTACGGCGATCCCACGACCGTGACGCCGGAGGCGTTCGGGTACGCGGTGGAGGAGCTGGAACGGCGCCTGAGGCTGCCGTACTTCTGGGACGCGATGACCCGCTCCGCGCGCGGGATCGTGGACGCCTACACCCTGGGCGGGCAGCAGGGGCTGTGGCGGCAGGCCGAGCGGGTACTCGCGCCGACCCTGCTGGTCTACGGTGGCCGTGACCAACTCGTCGGCTTCCGTATGGCCGCCAAGGCCGCCCGCTCCTTCAGGGACTCCCGTCTGCTGTCCCTGCCGGACGCCGGGCACGTGGCGATGATGGAATACCCGGAGCTGGTGGCCAGGGCGTTCCGCGAACTACTCGCGGAGAGCGCCGCACCGGGCGCCACGGACGCGGAGAACTGAGGGCAGGGGTGGGACGACACAGTCGCCGAGGACCGGCTCCCAAGGGGGACGCCTCGGCCAGGGAGGTGACCGGCCCGGCGGCCGGGGGCACCGAGGGCGTCACCGGGACGGGTGACTTCGACGCGCGCCCGCGTCCGCGTCCGCGGGGCGGTGAGCCGTGGGGTGCCGGATCTCAGGGTGTCTCCGGCGCGACCGTCAGCGGAGCCGGACGCCATGTCCCGCCGGGCCGGCGCGCGGACGACCGGGCGCCGGGCGCCTTCGGGTCCGCGCGGGGCGGTCACCCCGAGCAGCGTGAACAGGGCGGCGGCTGGGGGGAGTTCGAGAACCGGCGCGCCACCCCGACGCCCTTCCCCCGGCAGCGGCGCGCGGAGCCCGTGGACACGGGTACCGGCCCCCGCCGCGAGTACCTGGACGCCTTCGCCGAGACTGCGCCACCCCAGGCGTCCCGGCGGGCCGAGGTGCCCGGGCCGAGGGCCGCGCCGGGTGAGGGTGCCGCGCCTCCGGCGGTCGTGCCCGCGGCTGTCCGGCACGGCGGCAAGGGCCGGGCCTTCACCGGGGTCGCGGCCGCCGCCGTGACCACCGTGCTGGCGGTCGTCGTCGCCGGGCAGGTGGCCGACGGCCGCGCCCAGGGCGAGTCGCGGGCCCAGGCCGCCGGAGGCGCGCCGCCGCCCGCCGCCCAGGCCGTGCCCTCCAGCGCGCCGAGCGCCGTCCCGCTGACGTACGCCCAGAAGATGGGCCGGCTCTACCCCCTGGGGGCGACCCTCAAGGGTTCCGGCAGGTTCGACACCGTGCCCGGCTCGGCGAAGGCGCCCGGCAAGGGCCCGAAGATGACCTACCGGGTCGACGTCGAGCAGGGGCTCGGCCTGGACGGCGCGCTGTTCGCCGACGCCGTGCAGCGCACCCTCAACGACGACCGGAGCTGGGCGCACGGCGGGGAGCGCACCTTCGAGCGGGTCTCCACCGGCAAGCCGGACTTCGTGATCACCCTGGCCAGCCCCGGCACCACCGCCGAGTGGTGCGCCAAGTCGGGCCTGGACACCACCGAGGACAACGTCTCCTGCGACTCGGCGGCCACCGAGCGCGTGATGATCAACGCGTACCGCTGGGCGCAGGGCAGCGTCACCTACGGGGACGCCAAGATCTACTCCTACCGCCAGATGCTGATCAACCACGAGGTCGGTCACCGGCTCGGGCACGGGCACGTCACCTGTCAGAAGGACGGCGCGATCGCCCCGGTGATGCAGCAGCAGACCAAGTTCCTCGACCACGACGGAATCCACTGCCTGCCCAACGCCTGGCCGTACCCCAAGAGTTGAGGCGTGAGTGAACGGCGGCGCACTCATGTCACATTGACATGAGTCGCAAGTTCGTTCATATTTCTGCGCATGTGGTCCCGTCACGCCGTCTTCCGCAGCGCCGCCATCGAGCTGGCGCTCATCGGTGTGACCGCCCTCTGCGTGGCCGACATCGACTGTCGCTGACGCCGCCCTCCTGGCGTCCGCGTCGATGCGTGCCCTTTTCTCCCTGCCGCCCGTGAGCCTTCTCGCGGGATCTCTCGACGACTGACGCCGGGGCCGGCACCTGTCCGCAGGTGTCTCATTCCTCGTCCCCATGTCTCACCCCTCGGACAATCCGGGGGGTTCCCCCGAGAGGTCGTCATTTCCGATGCGTCAACCGTCCGTCATAGTGCGCCGCGTGGCAGCGGCATCCGTCGGCCTGGTCGTGGCAGCGGGC
This sequence comes from Streptomyces sp. NPDC018263, assembly GCF_055562575.1. Classification (NCBI taxonomy): domain Bacteria; kingdom Bacillati; phylum Actinomycetota; class Actinomycetes; order Kitasatosporales; family Streptomycetaceae; genus Streptomyces; species Streptomyces sp. NPDC018263. The sequence continues at coordinate 503,806 of NZ_JBVHFA010000001.1, read as the reverse complement.
GCCGCCGCCTGCGGCCCTGAGGACAACGATGCCAAGGGCGCCGGTGGCGACTCCACGCCCCACAAGGGCGGCACCCTCACCGTGCTGAACGCCGAGGCCCAGACCGACTTCGACCCGGCCCGCCTCTACACCTCCGGCGGCGGCAACGTCCCCTCGCTGGTCTTCCGCACCCTCACCACGCGCAACCGCGAGAACGGCGCCGAGGGCGCCAAGGTGGTCCCCGACCTCGCCACCGACACCGGCCGCCCCAACAAGGACGCGACCGTGTGGACGTACACCCTGAAGAAGGGGCTGAAGTACGAGGACGGGACGCCGATCACCTCGGCCGACATCAAGTACGGCATCGAGCGGTCCTTCGCGCCCGAACTCTCCGGCGGCGCACCCTACTTGCGGGACTGGCTGAGCGGCGCCGCCGACTACCAGGGCCCGTACAAGGACAAGAAGGGCCTCTCCGCGATCGCGACGCCGGACGCGCGCACGATCGTCTTCCATCTGAACAAGCCCGAGGGCGAGTTCCCCTTCCTCGCCACCCAGACGCAGTTCGCGCCGGTGCCGAAGGCCAAGGACACCGGCACCAAGTACGAGCAGCACCCGGTGTCCTCGGGCCCGTACAAGGTGGTCAGCAACCAGAACGACGGCGAGCGCGTGCTGCTGGAGCGCAACCCGCACTGGAGCGGTGACGACGAGCGCAAGGCGTACCCGGACAAGGTCGACGTGCGCTCCGGGCTCGACTCCTCCGTCATCAACCAGCGGCTCGCCGCCTCCCAGGGCGCCGACAAGGCCGCCGTCACCACCGACACCAACCTCGGCCCGGCCGAACTCGCCCGCGTCAGCGGCGACAAGGGCCTCGCCGCCCGTGTGGGCACCGGTCACTTCGGCTACACCAACTACATCGCCTTCAACCCGAAGGTGAAGCCGTTCGACGACCCCAAGGTGCGCCAGGCGATCTCGTACGCCGTCGACCGCTCCTCGGTGATCAACGCGGCCGGCGGTTCCGCGCTCGCCGAGCCGGCCACCACCTTCCTGCCCGACCAGAAGTCCTTCGGGTACACCCCGCACGACCTGTTCCCGGCGGGCAATTCCGGCAACGCGGCCAAGGCGAAGGAGCTGCTGAAGGAGGCCGGGCACCCGAACGGGCTGACCGTCACCCTCACGCATTCCAACAGCAAGGACTTCGAGACCAGCCCGGAGATCGCCACCGCCCTCCAGGACGCGCTGAAGAAGGCCGGGATCACCGTCAAGCTCCAGGGGCTTGAGGACAACGACTACCGGGACAAGATCCACAGCATCAAGACCGAGCCCGGCTTCTTCCTCGCCCACTGGGGTGCCGACTGGCCCTCCGGCGGTCCCTTCCTCGCCCCGATCTTCGACGGCCGCCAGATCGTCAAGGACGGCGCGAACTTCAACACCGGCCTGCTCGACGACAAGTCGGTCAACACCGAGATCGACGCCATCAACAAGCTGACCGACCTGAACGCGGCCGCCGCCCGCTGGGGCGCGCTGGACAAGAAGATCGCCGGACAGGCCCTCGTGGTCCCGCTGTTCCACCCCGTCTACAAGCGCCTGTACGGCTCGGACGTCAAGAACATCGTGATCAGCGACTGGACCGGCGTGCTGGACATCTCCCAGGTCGCGGTGAAGTGACCCGGTGAGCGAAACACTCGTCGCCGTCGAGGCCGCCGGGGCGGACGTCACCGCCCCGGCGGCCTCGGGGGCCCGTCAGTTCTGGCGGCGGCTGCGCGCGCAGCGGGCCGCCCTGGTCGCCGCGGCCGTCGTCGCGCTCCTCGTCCTGGTCGCGCTCGCCGCACCCCTCCTCACCGCCATCGAGGGCCAGGACCCCACCACGTACCACCCCGGACTCGTCGACTCCGCGCGCGGCGGCGTGCCCATCGGGTCGCTCGGCGGGATCAGCGCCGAGCACTGGCTGGGGGTCGAACCGCAGACCGGCCGCGACCTGTTCGCCCGGCTGGTGGAGGGCGCCCGCGTCTCGCTGGGCGTCGCCTTCGCGGCCACCCTCATCCAGGTGCTCATCGGCGTCACCATCGGCGTGGCCGCCGCCACGGGCAGCCGCTGGCTGGACCAGGTCCTCAGCCGGATCACCGACATCATCGTCGCGCTGCCGCTCATGATCATGGCGCTGGCGCTGCTCGCCATCGTGCCCGCGAGCTTCCCCCGCCCGGTGCTGGTCGCCCTCGTCATCGGGCTGATCGCCTGGGGCAACGTCGCCAAGATCGTGCGCGCCCAGACACTCACCCTCAAGGGGCTCGACTACGTGGCCGCTGCCCGGCTCAGCGGATGGGGCGCCGTGCGGGTGGCCCGCCGCGAACTGCTGCCCGGCCTCGCCGCGCCCGTCATCACCTACGCCGCGCTGCTGGTCCCCACCAACATCTCCGCCGAGGCCGCCCTGTCCTTCCTCGGCGTCGGGGTCAAGCCACCGACGCCCTCCTGGGGACAGATGATCACCGCCGCCGACGTCTGGTACCAGGCCGCGCCGCAGTACCTGCTGTTCCCAGCCGGTGCCCTGTTCATCACCGTGCTCGCCCTCACCGTCCTCGGCGACGGCGTACGCACCGCACTCGACCCCCGTGCCGCCTCCCGGCTGCGCGTCGGCACCGGCCGCGCCCGGAAGGAGGACGCCGCGTGAACGGCTTCGGCGGATTCCTGCTGCGCCGCGCGGCGGGCACGCTCATCACCCTGCTCGCCGTCTCGGTCCTCGTCTACGTGGTCTTCTACGCCACCCCCGGCAACGTCGCCCAGATCACCTGCGGCCCGCGCTGCTCCCCGGAGCAGGTGCACCAGGTCGCGGCCCAGCTCCGGCTCGACGACCCGCTGTACCTGCGCTACTTCCACTTCCTCCAGGGCCTGTTCACGGGCCAGGACTACTCCACGGGCACCTCGGTCGAGCACTGCGCCGCCCCCTGCCTCGGGCTCTCCTACCAGAGCGACCAGCAGGTGATGACCCTGCTGCTGGCCAAGCTGCCGGTCAGCCTCTCGCTGGTGGCCGGCGCGATGGTGCTCTGGCTGGTCATCGGCGTCGGCACCGGCGTCCTCTCCGCCTGGCGGCGCGGCCGGCTCTCCGAGCGGGTGCTCACCGTGCTGACCCTGGCCGGCTGGGCCACGCCCGTGTTCGTGCTCGGGCTGGTGCTGATGATCGTGGTCTGCGGCGAACTCCGGCTCCTGCCCTTCCCGCAGTACGTCCGCTTCGGCGACGACCCCGAGCAGTGGGCGTGGAACCTGCTGCTGCCCTGGCTGTCGCTGGCCCTGATCGAGGCGGCCGCGTTCGCCCGGCTCACCCGCTCGGCCATGCTGGAGACCCTCGCCGAGGACCACATCCGCACCTTCCGCGCCTACGGCGTCGGCGAGCGGGCGATCGTCGGACGGCACGCCCTGCGCGGCGCGCTCGCCCCGGTCATCGCCCTCAACGCCAACAACGTCGGCTCCGCCATCGGCGGCGCGGTCCTCACCGAGACCCTGTTCGGACTGCCCGGCATCGGCCAGGAGCTGGTGCACGCGGTGAAGGTCGTGGACCTTCCCGTGGTCGTCGGCATGGTTCTGGTCGTCGCCTTCTTCGTCGTCATCGCCAACGCCGTCGCGGACATCCTGTACGCGCTGGCCGACCGCCGGGTGGTCCTCGCATGAGCCTGGTCGAAGTCACCGATCTCACCGTCGAGTTCGGCGCCCTGCGCGCCGTGGACGGACTCTCCTTCACGCTGGAGAAGGGGGCCGCGCTGGCCCTCGTGGGGGAGTCCGGCTCCGGCAAGTCCACCGTCGCCGGTGCCCTGCTGGGCCTGCACCGGGACACCGGGGCACGGGTCGGCGGCTCGGTCCTGGTCGCCGGCACCGACGTGACCGCCGCCTCCGACGCCGAACTGCGCGGGCTGCGCGGGGCCAAGGCCGCCATGGTGTTCCAGGACCCGCTGTCCTCCCTCGACCCGTACTACGCGGTGGGCGACCAGATCGCCGAGGTGTACCGCGTCCACACCCGCGGCACCCGGCGGGCCGCTCGCGCGCGTGCCGTCGAGGTGCTGGACCGGGTCGGCATCCCGGACGCCGCCCGGCGCTCCCGGTCCCGGCCGCACGAGTTCAGCGGCGGCATGCGCCAACGCGCGCTGATCGCCATGGCGTTGGCGTGCGAACCCGAGCTGCTCATCGCGGACGAGCCGACCACCGCGCTCGACGTCCCCGTGCAGGCCCAGATCCTCGACCTGCTGCACACCCTGCGCCTGGAGAACGGTCTCGGCCTGCTGCTCGTCACCCACGACGTGGGCGTCGCCGCCGAGAGCGCCGACGACGTGCTGGTGATGCGGCACGGCCGCGCGGTCGAACAGGGGCCGCTACGCCAGGTGTTGGTCTCCCCGGAGCAGCCGTACACCCGTGAACTCCTCGCCGCCGTACCGCGCGTGGACGCACCCCGTACCGCGCCCGCCGAGGAGGTGGGGGAGACCGTGCTCGAAGCGGTCGGCCTGCGAAGGGAGTTCGGGCGCGGGCGTGGCGCGTTCACCGCCGTGGACGACGTCTCGCTGGCCCTGCGCCGGGGCGAGACCCTCGGGATCGTGGGGGAGAGCGGCAGCGGCAAGACCACCCTGGGCCGCATGCTCGTCGGCCTGCTGGAGCCGACCTCGGGCGCCGTCCGGTACGAGGGACGCGCGCGGCGCGGGGTCGACCCGTCCGTGCAGATGGTGTTCCAGGACCCCGCGTCCTCCCTCAATCCCCGTCGCACGGTGGGCGATTCGATCGCCGATCCGCTGCGCGCAAAGGGGGAGAGGGACGACGAGGCCGTACGGGAGCGGGTGACCGGACTGCTGGAGCGGGTCGGTCTGGACGCGGCCCACCACGACCGCTACCCGCACGAGTTCAGCGGCGGCCAGCGCCAGCGCATCGGCATCGCGCGGGCCCTCGCCGCCGACCCGCGCGTCATCGTCTGCGACGAACCGGTCTCCGCGCTCGACGTCACCACACAGGCTCAAGTGGTCGCGCTGCTGGACGAGTTGCGCCGCGAACTCGGACTCGCGCTGGTCTTCATCGCGCACGATCTCGCCGTGGTCCGCCAGGTCAGCGACCGGGTCGCCGTCATGCGCCGGGGGCAGGTCGTGGAGACCGGCCCGGCGGACGAGGTGTACGAGCACCCGCGCGACCCGTACACCCGCCAACTCCTGGCCGCCGTACCGGCGCTGGACCCGGAGGTGGCCGCGCGGCGCCGGGCGGCCCGGCGGGAGCCCGCTCCGGCGTAACGTTTCGCGTGCGGAACGTCACCACGCGATCTCTTAGCGTGTCGGAACGCGGCTCGCCCGCGAAAGTTACGACCGTTCACCCCTTTTGGTGGCGCGACGGACAACCGTCCGTCGCGCCACCACCCTCTCCGCGTACGTTCGTCCCGCTGCGAGCCGCCGGGACGACGACGGCTCCCACACACGGGAGATCGGGGGTGCACACGTGCGCATCGGACTGCTTACCGAGGGTGGCTATCCGTATGTCGGCGGTGACACCGGGCTCTGGTGCGACCGGCTCGTGCGCGGGCTCGGGCAGCACGAGTTCGACGTCTACGCGCTGGGGTGCGGCCGGCAGCAGGAGGACGACGGCTGGGTGCCGATCCCGCCGCAGGTCAGGCGGGTGCGCACCGCCCGCCTGGGGACGGCCGCAGGCGACGGCGCCACGCTGGGCCGCCGCGCCCGCAGGCGGTTCACCGAGCACTACGGCGAGTTTCTCGGCGCGGTCTGCGCCGCGCGGGAGGGCTCCGCCGCCGAAGTGGCGGACCGTTTCGGCAACGCGCTGTACAACCTCGCCGAACTCGCCCGCGACACCGGCGCCCTGACCGGAGCCCTCCGCTCCGACCACGCCGTGACCGCCCTGGAGCGCGCCTGCCGTGCCCCCGGCGCGCCGCGCGCGGCGCACGAGGCGCGCGTCCCCGACCTGCTGGCCGTCACCGATCACCTCGCCCGTGCCCTGCACCCCCTCTCTCTCGACTGGTACGGCGAGGACGCCCTCGCCGCCGTCGACCTCTGTCACGCCACCTCCGGCGGCTCCGCCGCCCTGCCCGGCCTGCTCGCCCGGCACTTCTCCGGCGTGCCCCTGCTGGTCACCGAGTACGGCGTCCAGCTCCGCGCGCACTACCTCGCGCTCGGCCCCGACAGCGCCGCCCCGGCCGTCCGCGCGCTGCTCGCCGCCTTCCACGGCCGGCTCGCCACCGAGGTCTACCGGCGCGCCGAGATCCTCACCCCCGGCAGCAGCCACGCCCGGCGCTGGCAGGAGCGGTGCGGCGCCGACCGGGCCCGTATCCGCACCGTCCATCCCGGCATGGACGCCGACCGGTTCGCCGAGGTGGGCGAGGCGCCCGACCGCGCGGACGCGGACACACTGGTGTGGGTCGGCCGGATCGAGCCGGGCCGGGACCTGGTCTCGCTGCTGCACGCCTTCACCGAGGTCCGCAAGGAGGAACCGCACGCGCGACTGCGCATCGTGGGCGTGCCCGTGGGAGCCGAGGGGGAGGCGTACCTCGCGCAGTGCCGGGCGCTGGCCGCCCAGCTCTTCCCGGACGAGGCGGAGGGGCTGCACGCCGTGGGGGACAACCCCGTGTCGTTCACCGAGGTGGGGGCGCCCGAGGCGCCGACGCTGCCCGACGCGTACGCCGCCGGGGCCGTGGTCGTGCTGTCCAGCGTGGTCGAGGGGTTCCCGGTCAGCCTGGCCGAGGCGATGTTCTGCGGCCGGGCCACGGTGTCCACCGACGTGGGCGCGGTGGTGGAGGTCATCGGGGGCACCGGGCTCGTCGTACCGCCGCGCAACCCGCGGGCGCTCGCGGAGGCGTGCGTGGCGCTGCTGCGCGACCCCGAGCGCCGGGCGCGGCTGGGGGCAGCGGCGCGGGCGCGGGCGCTGGAGCTGTTCGGCGTCGAACAGAACATCGCGGCATTTCACGGCATTTACCTGGAGATCATGTCGCACTGTCCGGTGCGCCGGGCCGCCGTCGACGAGGCGGGGGAGCCCCTGCCGTTCGCCGTCCCGGCCGAGGCGCACGTGCCCGGCCGCTGGACCGTCCCCACCCTGCTGCGGGGCTCACCGGAGCCGGTCCGGGCCGGGGCGGAGGGGGCGCGATGAGGGGCGTGGACAGAACGGGGGCGGTGGCCGCGTCGGGGGGCTCCTCCGGTGCCGAGGCGCCTTTGCGCCGGGGTGCCGTCGACCCCGTGAGGACGCTGCTGCACCAGCACCGGGAGTTGTGCGAGCGGGCCGTGGACCCGCTGGAGATCGCGGCCGGGCTGGAGTCGCACGGCTTCACCGACCGCTCCGCCGCCCGCTACCGGCACCGGGACGTCTTCTCGCTCGCCGAGGAGCTGTACGCGCGCGTCCCCCGCGACGCCGACCCGGCCCCCGAGCCCACCCCCGGCCCCGCTCCGCGCATCCGCGCCGGCTTGGTCCTGCTCACCCTGCTGCCCGGCGCGGTCGCCTCCGCCACCGTGGCGGGGCTGCGGCTCGGCCACGGCACCACCCGCCCCCTGGTGGCCCTCGGCGGTCTCCTCGCGGTGACCCTCGCCGTACGCGCCGCCCTCGGCCGGGGCCCCCTCGCGGCCCGTCCCGGCGCGGCCCCGAGGCCCTCCGCCCCCCTGTGGACGCTCTGCCTGCTCGGCTACGCCCTCCTCGGCGACGGTCTGCTGGACGCCGTGGTGAGCGGCGGCCCCGACGCGCTGCCCACCGGCGCCCCGGACGGCCCCTGGCCCGCCGCCACCGCGCCCGTCCTGGCCCTCGCGCTGGCCTGCGCCCCCGCCGCCTGGTGCGCCCACCTGCTCGATCTCGGCGCCCGCCGACGGCTCGCCGGCAGCCGGGGCCTGGAGGACTTCACCTCCGGCGCACGCCCCCTGCTGCTCGGCGTCCTCGCGCTGTACCTGGCCGCCCTGACCGGCCTGCTCGCCCTGACCGGCGCCGTACTGGACGAGGACCCGGCCTACCCGCAGGCCCTCACGCTGGGCGCCCTGCTCTTCCTCGCCCGCCTCCTCACCGCCCACCGGCACCGGCACGCGCCGGCCGTGATCCTGGGCGCGGCGGCTGCCGCCGAGGTGGCCGCGCCGGCGCTGGTGCTGAGCGGGCGGCTCCCCGACTGCGGGTTCCTCGCCGTACCGGTGACCACGCTGGTGGACCCCCTGGGGGCCGCAGCCGTTCCCACCCTGAGCTGTGGCTGTGCGGCCCTGGTCCTCCTGGTCCACGCCCTGCGCACCCTCACCCGCGCCTCGGCCCACGCGCCCGCGGGGGGCCCGGAGTGAGGCACGCGTGTTCCGGGTGGCCCCGGCGCGCGGGCGGCGGCAGGCCGTCCCGAGCACTCGCCGGACGGCGAGTGTCCCCGACGGGTCCGGCAACGACCCCCGCGAACCGGCCCCCGTCCCCTGCGCCCACCCGCGCGGCTCCGCGTCCGAGGCCGTCCCCCGCGTCCGCCCACGCGACCCTGCGCCCGGGCCGGCCGCCCACCTCCGCCCACGCGGGCCGGCCGAGGGTGCCCGGGGACGCGCGCCCGGTGCCCCGAGCCGCCCCCACCCACCCCCCACGGGACCGGCGCCCCACCGCCGCCCCGCCCTCTCCCCCCTCCATCCCTGAGACCTTCATCCCTGAGAAGGAGAACACCAGATGACCACCTCCCGACACGGAGTCACCGCAGTGGCCGGGTCCGTGGGAGCAGCCGCGGCGCACACCTCGGGGGCCGCCCTATGAGGGTCCTGCTGATCGGAGCCAACGGGTACATCGGCCGCTTCGTCGCCGACCGCCTCCTCGCCGACCCCGCCGTGCAGCTCACCGCGCTCGGCCGGGGCGACGACGCCGACGTCCGCTTCGACCTCGCCACCGGCAGCCCCGGCGCGCTCACGCGGTTCCTGGACGCCGTGCACCCCGGTGTCGTCGTCAACTGCGCCGGTGCCACCCGGGGCGGCGCCCGCGACCTCACCCGGCACAACACCGTCGCCGTCGCGACCGTCTGCGAGGCGCTGCGCCGCAGCGGCTGCGGGGCCCGGCTGGTGCAGATCGGCTGCGGCTCCGAGTACGGGCCGAGCCAGCCCGGCTCCTCCACCGCCGAGGACGCCGTACCCCGGCCGGGTGGCCCCTACGGGGTCAGCAAGCTGGCCGCGACCGAACTGGTCCTCGGCTCCGGGCTGGACGCCGTGGTGCTGCGGGTCTTCTCGCCCGCCGGACCCGGCACCCCGGCGGGGTCACCCCTGGGGAGACTCGCGGAGGCGATGCGCCGGGCCATGCAGGCGGGCGACGGCGAACTCAAGCTCGCCGGGCTCGGCGTCCAGCGCGACTTCGTCGACGTACGCGACGTCGCCCGCGCGGTGCACGCCGCCTCGCTGTCCGCCGCGCAGGGCGTGATCAACATCGGCTCCGGCCGTGCCGTACGGCTGCGTGACGCCGCGACCGTACTGGCGCGGGTCGCCGGGTACGGCGGGGCGCTCAACGAACTCGACGCGCCGCCCGGCCCGTTGCGCGGGCAGATCGGGCATCCGCGCGGTGATCTGGACCACGCGGTGCCGGTCGCGTACCCCTACCCGGACGGCTGCGGGAGCTGGCAGCAGGCCGATGTGCGCACCGCCCGCGACCGGCTCGGCTGGCGGCCCCGGATCAATCTGGAGGAGTCCCTGGCGGACATCTGGATGGAGGCGGCATGCCGCATCTGACCAGCGCGCCCGCCGCCGTCGCCGTACGCACCGCGATCGGCGTCCCCGACTACGCGCACCCGCTGACCGCGCCCGCCCAGTGGGCCGAACTCGCGCGGCCCGGAACGCCGTTGGACTGGGTGGTGCTCAATGTCGCCGCCGGGCCGGGCACCCGCCCCGACCCGCACTGCCTGGCGGCGGCGGGCCGGCTGCGGGACGCCGGGGTCCGCGTGCTGGGCCACCTGGACCTCGCGCACGGCATGCGCCCCTTCGCCGACCTGGTCACCGACGCGCACCGCCACCTCGACTGGTACCGCGTCGACGGCTTCCTGCTGGAACGCTGTCCCGGTGACCGGACACAACTGCCCGAGGTCCGCCGGGTGATCACCACGCTGCGCGCGCTCGCCGGAGAGACCCACATCGTGCTCGGCCACGGGGCCCATCCCTGTCCGGGGTACGCGGAGAACGCCGACCAGTTGGTGACCTTCCGCGGCTCCTGGGCCGACTACCGCTGGTCGCAGGTGGCCGAGTGGACCGCCGACTACCCGGAGAGCCACTTCTGCCACTTCGTGCACGGGGTGCCGCGCGGCCATCTGGAGGAGGCGCTGCGCATCGCGCGCTGGCAGGGTGCCGGGACGATCTACTTCACCGACCGCACGGACCACGGCGGCCGGGCCAGCCCCTGGGAGACCATGCCCGGCCACTGGGACGAATTCGTCTCGCGGGTCGGAACAGGTGTCTCGGAATGAAGAAGGCCGTGGCAGTGTTACGGGAAGAACAACCCGTAGTGATCGACCGACCAACGGAGTCCCCGTGTCGCTGCCACCCCTGGTCGAGCCCGCTTCCGAGCTCACCGTAGACGAGGTCCGCCGGTACTCCCGCCACCTGATCATCCCGGACGTGGGGATGGAAGGGCAGAAGCGGCTGAAGAACGCCAAGGTGCTCTGTGTGGGCGCCGGCGGCCTGGGTTCACCCGCGCTGATGTACCTCGCGGCGGCCGGTGTCGGCACGCTGGGCATCGTGGAGTTCGACGAGGTCGACGAGTCCAACCTCCAGCGGCAGATCATCCACAGCCAGGCCGACATCGGCCGCTCGAAGGCGGAGTCCGCGCGGGACACGGTCAAGGGCATCAACCCCTACGTGAACGTGGTCCTGCACGAGGAGCGCCTCGAGGCCGAGAACGTGATGGAGATCTTCGGCCAGTACGACCTGATCGTCGACGGCACGGACAACTTCGCCACGCGCTACCTGGTCAACGACGCGTGCGTGCTGCTGAACAAACCGTACGTGTGGGGCTCGATCTACCGCTTCGACGGCCAGGCGTCCGTCTTCTGGTCCGAGTACGGCCCCTGCTACCGCTGCCTCTACCCGGAGCCCCCGCCGCCCGGCATGGTCCCCTCCTGCGCCGAGGGCGGCGTGCTCGGCGTGCTGTGCGCGTCGATCGGCTCGATCCAGGTCAACGAGGCGATCAAGCTGCTGGCGGGCATCGGGGACCCGCTGGTCGGCCGCCTGATGATCTACGACGCCCTGGAGATGCAGTACCGCCAGGTCAAGGTCCGCAAGGACCCCGACTGCGCGGTGTGCGGCGAGAACCCCACGGTCACGGAGCTGATCGACTACGAGGCGTTCTGCGGCGTCGTCTCCGAGGAGGCCCAGGAGGCCGCGGCCGGCTCCACGATCACTCCCAAGCAGCTCAAGGAGTGGATCGACGACGGCGAGAACATCGAGATCATCGACGTCCGCGAGCCGAACGAGTACGAGATCGTCTCCATCCCCGGCGCCAAGCTGATCCCGAAGAACGACTTCCTCATGGGCACCGCCCTGGAGTCCCTCCCGCACGACAAGCGCATCGTCCTCCACTGCAAGACGGGCGTCCGCAGCGCCGAGGTCCTCGCCGTCCTGAAGTCCGCGGGCTTCTCGGACGCGGTCCACGTGGGCGGCGGCGTGATCGGCTGGGTCAACCAGATCGAACCCAGCAAGCCGGTGTACTGACACCTCCCGCCCCGAAGGCCCACCACGCCGTTTCGCGCCGGCGCGGTGGGCCTTCGCCGTTTGCCGCCGACGGCGGGCTGCTCGACGCGCAGGTGGCGGGGATGCCGACCTGGCCGCGCTTCCGGCGGCTGGCTGATCACGCGGAGGCGTATCTGCGGGAGCGGGGTGTGGATGTCGCCCGGCTCACCGGGACCGCGCCGGCCGTGCCGGAGAGCCGGGGGGAGCCGTCGTAGGGGAAGCCGTCAGGTGCACACCGTGTTCGGCTTCGGGGTCCTGCCCGTCAGGAGGTAGTCGTCGACCGCCTTCTGGACGCACTTGTTCTTGCTGTCGTACGCCCCGTGTCCCTGGCCCTTGTAGGTGAGTTCGACGGCGACGCCCTTGCCGAGGGCGTCGACCATGGCGCGGGCGCCCTCGTAGGGGGTCGCGGGGTCGCCGGTGTTGCCGACGACGAGGATGGGGGCGGAGCCGGGGGCGTGGACGTCGGGGTGGTCGGCGGCGCCGGGGACGGCCCAGTCGGTGCAGCCGGCCATGCCCCAGGCGAGGTAGTCGCCGAAGACGGGGGAGGCCCCGCGGAAGTCGGGGAGCTTGGACCGGATGTAGGCCGGGGTGTAACGGGGCTTCTCGTCCGAGCAGTTGATGGCGATGTTGGCCGGGGTGATGTTGCTGTACTCACCGTTCTCCGACCGCCCGTTCATCGAGTCGGACAGCAGCATCAGCACCCTGCCGTCCCCGTCGTACGCCTGCTCCAGACCCTCGGTGAGGTACTCCCAGAAGTCCTTGGAGTACAGCGACTGCGCGATGCCGTTGGTCGCCGCGGTCTGCGTCAACCGGCGTGGAGGGATACCGGGGATGGGCTTCCTCTCCAGGTCCTTCAGCAGCTTGGCGATACGTTTCTTCACGTCGTCCGCGGTGTCGCCGACGGGGCAGTCCTCGACCTTGGACGTGCAGTCCTCGGCGAAGTTGTCCAGCGCGAGCTGGAACCCGCGCGCCTGGCTGAGCGCCCCCTGCTCGGGCGTCTGGGTGGGGTCCACCACCGCGTCGAACACGGCCCGTCCCACGTGCTGAGGGAACAAGTGCGCGTACACCCCGCCGAGTTCGGTGCCGTAGGAGATGCCGAAGTAGTGCAGCTTGGCGTCACCCAGCACCTGGCGCATCAGGTCCATGTCGCGGGCCGCGTCCGTGGTGCGCACATGGGGCAGGATCTTCCCGGACCGCTGCTCGCACGCGTCGTTGAACTTCTCGGTGCGGTCGATGAGTTGCTTCTGCTCGGCGGTGTCGTCGGGCGTCGCGTCCTGCTGGAAGAACGCATCGAGCTGGGAGTCGCTCTCGCAGAGCACCGGCGCGCTGCGGCCGACCCCGCGCGGGTCGAAGCTGACCAGGTCGTACCGGGTGCGCAGGGCCGCGTAGTCCTCGCCGAACGCGGGCAGCGTGGTGACACCGCTGCCGCCGGGGCCGCCGAAGTTGAACACCAGCGAGCCGATCCGGTCCTTCGCCGGGCCGTCCGCCTCGGCGCGGATCAAGGCGATGCCGATGGTGTCGCCCTTGGGCTCGGCCCAGTCCAGCGGCGCCAGCATGGTCGCGCAACTCCACTTCGCGCCACCGGGCAGCGGGGAGGGCGCCGGGCCGCCGCCCTCCGCCTCGGAGGGGGCCGGACAGTCCTTCCACTGAAGCCTCTGCTTCGTCAGATCGCCGTGCCCCGACCCGCCGCAGCCGGCCAGCAGGGCGGCCATCAGCACGGCACTGGTCGTCAGGGCGGCGGCGCGCGGCCGGGAAGGGTTCGGCATACAGCCATCCTCACGGCGCGCCCGCGACCGCGCGCGGGGCACGGGCCGTAAGGAGTACGGGGGCGACAGCCCCTGGACGCCGACCGGAGCGGCACCCCCTGCAGGGCCCCCTACAGGGCCCCCTACAGGGCTCCCTTACGGGTCAGGTGATTGAACGCCAGCCACCCCGGCAGCACCGGCAGCCACAGCGTCAGCAGCCGGAACAGCAGCACCGCCGGAGCCGCCACCTCCTTGGGCAGCCCGACCGCGATCAGACCCACGGTCAGCGTCGCCTCCACGGCCCCGACCCCGCCCGGCGTCGGCGCGGCGGAGCCGAGCGCGTTGCCCGCGAGGAAGACCACCGCGACGCTGGCGATGCTGATGTGCGCCGACTCGTCGCCGAACGCCCGGATCGAGGCGTCCAGGCACATCACGAAGCACCCGGTGAGCAGCAGCATGCCCCCGATGCCGGTGACCAGCTTCTGCGGCCGCTGGAGCACGTCCAGCATGCGCGGCACCACCCCGGCGAACAGCGACCGCACGCGTGTGACGACGAACTTCCGCAGCAGCGGCACCGACGTCACCACCAGCACCAGCACCGCGACCGTCAGCAGCCCCGCGATGACCGTCCGGGACGGCGACAGCGACGGCGTCTTCTCGGTGCCGGTGAGATAGCCGAAGGACAGCAGCATCAGGATGTGGCAGCCGAGACCGAACAACTGCGAGGCGCCCACACTCGCCACCGCGAGCCCCGGCCGCACCCCCTGCCGCTGGAGGAACCGCGTGTTCAGCGCGACACCGCCCACCGCCGCCGGGGCGACGATCTTCACGAAGGACCCGGCGACCTGTGCCGCCACCGTCCGCACGAACGGCACCCGCTCCGGCACGAACCCGAGCAGCGCCATCGCGGCGGCCACGTAACTGAGCGCGGAGAACGCCACGGCCGCCGCCACCCAGCCCCACTGGGCCTGCGCGAACAGCTTGCCGAACTCGATGTGGGTGAGCTGGGTCAGCAGGAAGTACGCGCCGATCGCGCCCGCGATGAAGCTGATCAGGGTGCGCGGCCGGACGCGCTCCAGCCGGGCCGGCTCCACCGGGGCCTGCGGCCTGATCCGGAGCACCTGGTGCCGGATCTGGGTGAGCAGGTCCTCCTCGCGGGCCTCGTCGATCGCCTCGTCGATGGCCCGCTTCTCGGCCCGCTGCTCGGCGCGGACGGTCTTCTTGTCGGGTTTCTCCGGCAGCGCCGCGCCTTCCTCGGAGGCTGCCTCCAGCCGGGCCTGCTTGGCCAGCCGGGACGACTCCAGCACCGCCTCCCGCTCCCGCTCCGCGCGCTCGCGGGCCAGCTTGCGCAGGGTGGCGCGGGTGGAGCGGGTCAGCGCGATGGGCTGGAGCATCGGCAGGCAGTCGGCCACCGCGTCCGGGCCGAGTACCGCGACCGCCGTGGCCACGGCCCGCTCGGCGCCGACCCTGAGGCCGAGCGTGGTGAGCATCTGGGCCACGTCCATGCGCAGCAGCAGATCGCCGGCCGCGATCTCCCCGCCGCGCAGCTCGGCGAGGATCACCTTGCCGGAACGATCCACCAGTACGGCGTCGCCCGCGAGTCTGCGGTGCGCGATGCGCCGGGACTGGAGCGCGCGCACCTGGTGCCAGATCTTGTGCAGCAGTTCGTCGGTGATCTCGTCGTCGGCCAGCGAGTCCAGCGTGCGGCCGCCGGTGTGCTCGTAGACGAGGATGACGGCGTCGGGACCCAGCTCGGAGGTGGCGATCAGCTTGGGGGCGTTGGCGCCGGCCGCGATGGCCGCGTACGCGAGGAGCGCCTCCTGCTCCAGGGCCTGTCTGAGGGACTGGAGGCTGGAGCGGGTGGCGAAGCCGCGCAGGGTGAGGTTGCGCCAGGCGCGGTAGAAGAAGCCCTGGGCCTGCTGTTCCCGGTCGACGACCGTGACGTCCAGCGGCGGGCCGTCCTCCAGGGTGACGAAGTAGCGCCGCCCCCGGTCGCCGTTCTCCGCCTCCGGGCCCTCCTCGCGGACCGCGCTGACCGGGTGGAAGCCGACGTGACGCAGGCCCGCCATCAGGGTGCGGCCGGTGGGGCGGACATTGGGGGAGCCGACGGCGTAGAGGGTGCCGTAGGCGACCGTCCAGCCGATGAGCACCGTCAGGATGATGGCGAACGGCGTGGTGTAGCCGGTGACCAGCATGGAGAACGCGTCGAGCAGCAGCACGATCCACAGCACCGCGCGCCAGCGGGGTCTGCGGGACATGCCGACGGCCGTCATATAGGCGATGACGGGCGCGAGATAGCCGTGCACCGGGTCGGTCAGCGCGTGGACGTCACCGGGCGCCGGCTGGGTCAGCGCCTCCTGGATGGAGCCGGGGGCGGCGCGGGCGACCCAGAGGTCCGTGGCGAGGGTGACGCCGTGCGCGAGGACGGCGGCGAGGACACCGTCCGCGATGCGCAGCCCGTCGCGTTTGATCAGCCGCTCGATGGCGAAGGCCACCGGGACCAGCAGGATGGCGATGCTGGACGCCAGCCCCGCGATCTTGATCAGCAGGTCGGGCGCCTGGCCGGTGCCCTTGTTGATGTCCTGTTCGAGCCCCGAGGTGGTGCCGTGCGCGAACGCGGCGATGGCGAGCAGCAGGACGATCGCCAGCACGCCCACCAGGAGCCGCATGAGGTCGGAGGGGCGGTGCACGCGTGCGGGAAGCAGCGGTTCGTCGCCCTCGACCTCCTCAAGGACCTCGTCGGAGGGCCGCCTGGGGGCGTACGCCCGCGCGGGGACGCCCGCCTCGCCGCCCTCACGCGCACGCGTGCCCGCGTCCTCGGAGGGGCCTTCAGTGGCGTCGCGGGAGGCGCCGGGGCGCGCGGACGCGCCAGAGGTGCCCTCCGCGTCGTCGGGGTGCACACCCTGCTGCTTCATGATCTCTTCTTGGTCTCGTATCACCGGTCACCGCCCGCACGATGGTGGCACGACTGAGGGGCGCGAGGGGGCATCAGGGTGCGGATGGGGGTGCGAAAAGTGCGTTTGGGCGGAGTGCGGGCCCGTCCGGACACCCCTGGGCGCCCTCGTCCCATTGTCCTGGGCGTACGGCAGGATGGGGTGGATGAGCGAGCAGAGCCCTGCCGGGGAGGGGCGCCCGGACGAACTTCCGGAGTACGCCGAGCGCGTGCTCGAGGTGGCCGAGCGGATTCCGCCGGGCCGGGTGATGACCTACGGCGACGTCGCGGAGTGGCTGGAGGAGGGCGGGCCGCGCCAGGTGGGCCGGGTCATGGCGCTGTACGGGGGCGCGGTGCCGTGGTGGCGCGTGGTGCGGGCCGACGGCGCGTTGCTGCCCGGCCACGAGCTGCGCGCCCTGGACCGGTACCGGGCCGAGGGCACCCCGCTGAAGCAGGCGTCCCGCAGCGCGGAGGGGCATCTGCCGCGCCTGGACATGAGACGGGCCCGCTGGGACGGAGGCCCGGCGGACCATAGCTGACGGCCTTAGGCAAGGGGCGCTGCCCAGATCCGCTCGTACGGGGGACATCAGGCACGTCCCCGGCATGACGTACGTTCGTTGGGGCGGGAGCCCCCGCGGCGCCCGCCTCCCTACGTCCCTACGACCACCCCGCACCACCACCCCGCACCACCACCAGGACCGGCGAACCACGTGAGCACCACCTTCACCACCGGACGCCTGCCGAACCCCCAGGGTCGGCAGGCGCCTCGTGGTGCCTACCGGCTGCTCCGCACCCCGCCCGCCCAGACGCCGGCGCCCCGCCCGGACGCCGCCCAGCGCGCGGTGATCGAGCACGACAGCGGGCCGCTGCTGGTCCTCGCGGGGCCCGGCACCGGCAAGACCACGACCCTGGTGGAGTCCGTCGCCGCGCGCGTGGCCCGCGGCGGCGACCCCGAGCGCATCCTGGTGCTGACCTTCAGCCGCAAGGCCGCCGTCGAGCTGCGCGACCGGATGGCCCGGCGCATGGGCGCCGCCCGCGCGCCCCGCGCCACCACCTTCCACTCCTACTGCTACGCCCTGGTCCGCGCCCACCAGGACAGCGACCGCTTCGCCGACCCGCTGCGCCTGCTCTCCGGCCCCGAGCAGGACGTCACCGTGCGCGAGCTGCTCGCCGGCCAGCCCGAGCTGGAGCGGCTCGGGCTCGACCATGTGCGCTGGCCCGACGACCTGCGCGCCTGCCTGACCACGCGCGGCTTCGCCGACGAGGTCCGCGCGGT
Source organism: Streptomyces sp. NPDC018263 (assembly GCF_055562575.1). Lineage (NCBI taxonomy): Bacteria > Bacillati > Actinomycetota > Actinomycetes > Kitasatosporales > Streptomycetaceae > Streptomyces > Streptomyces sp. NPDC018263. The sequence continues at coordinate 486,220 of NZ_JBVHFA010000001.1, read as the reverse complement.
CCTCGCGCGCAGCCGCGAGCTGGGCCTCGCGCCCGGCGCGCTGGACGCCTTCGCGCGCCGTATCGGCCGCCCCGACTGGCGCGCGGCCGCCGCCTTCCTCGCCGAGTACCTCGACGTGATCGACCTCCAGGGCGTCATCGACTACGCCGAACTCGTCCACCGCGCCGTGCTCCTCGCCCACCGCCCCGAGGTCGCCGAACGCCTCGCCGCGTCCTACGACGCGGTGTACGTCGACGAGTACCAGGACACCGACCCCGCGCAGGTACGGCTGCTGCACGCGCTGGCCGGGGGCGGGCGCACCCTGGTCGCCCTCGGTGACCCCGACCAGTCGATCTACACCTTCCGGGGCGCCGACGTGAACGGCATCCTCGACTTCCCGGCCGCCTTCCCGCGCGCGGACGGCCGCCCCGCGCCCGTCGAGGTGCTGCGCACCTCCCGCCGCTCCGGTGCCGACCTGCTGGACGCGACCCGCCGCATCACCCGGCGCATGCCGCTGTCCCAGCTCCCCGCCGAGAAGCTCCGCGTGCACCGCGAGCCGACGGCGGTGCGCGAGGGCGGCCGCGTGGAGGTGTACACCTACCCGACGCCCGGCACCGAGCTGGACAACATCGCCGACATCGTCCGCCGCGCCCACCTGGAGGACGGCGTCCCGTGGAACGAGATGGCGATCCTCGTCCGCGCGGGCTCCCTCACCATCCCGACCCTCCGCCGCGCCCTCACGGCGGCGGGCGTCCCCCTGGACATCGACGGCGACGACCTGCCCCTGCGCCACGAACCGGCGGTCGCACCCCTGCTGACGGCACTGCGCGCGGTGGCCCTGGCGGAGGCGGGTGCCTCCGGCGGCGAGCCGGGGCCGGGAGCGGCGGCGCTCGGGCCGCGGGCTGTCGACGCCGGTCGGCTTGAGGCCCCCGCTTCCGACGAGCTGCCCGCTCCCGAGCCGGAGGCCCCCGCTCCCGAGCCGGAGGCCCTCGCTCCCGAGCCGGAGGCCCTCGCTCCCGAGCCGGAGGCCCTCGCGGGCCCTTACGCCGAGCCCGCCCCGCAAACCACCTCAACCCCCTGGCTGGACCCGGAAACCGCGATCACCCTTCTCTCCTCCCCCCTCGGCGGCATGGACGCCGCCGACCTCCGCAGGCTCGGCCGGGCCCTGCGCGAGGAGGAGCGGGCCGCCGGAGAGGCGCTGCCCGCCCCCTCCGACGTGCTGCTCGCGCGGGCGCTCGCGGAGCCCGAGCGGCTCGTCGCGCACGACCCCGCGTACGCGCGCGGGGCGCAGCGGCTGGGCGCGCTGCTGCGAAAGGCGCGCGCGTGCCTGGCCGAGGGCGGCACCGCCGAGGAGGCGCTGTGGGCGCTGTGGAACGGCACGCCCTGGCCGAGCAGGCTGGAGCGGGCCGCGCGGCGCGGGGGAGCGGCGGGCCGCAACGCCGACCGTGACCTGGACGCCGTCTGCGCGCTGTTCGCCACCGCCGCCCGCGCGGAGGAGCGCACCGGCGGACGCGGCGCCCTGAACTTCCTGGAGGAGATCGACGCCGAGGACATCGCCGCCGACACCCTCACCCGCCGCGCCGTGCGCCCCGACGCCGTACGCCTGATGACCGCGCACCGCTCCAAGGGGCTGGAGTGGCGGCTGGTCGTCGTCGCGGGCGTGCAGGAGGGGATCTGGCCCGATCTGCGCCGCCGGGGCTCCCTGCTGGAGGCCGACCGGATCGGCCGGGACGGCCTCGCCGAGCCGCTGACCCCGGGCGCCCTGCTCGCGGAGGAGCGCCGGCTGTTCTACGTGGCCGCCACGCGCGCGCGGGACCGTCTCGTCGTCACCGCCGTGAAGGCTCCGGCCGACGACGGCGACCAGCCGTCCCGCTTCCTGACCGAGCTGGGCGTCGAGCCCCGCGACGTCACCGGCCGACCGCGCCGCCCGCTGGCGGTCGCCGCGCTCGTCGCGGAACTGCGCGCCACCACCGTCGATCCGGACGTCTCGGAGGGCCTGCGGGACGCCGCCGCGCGCCGGCTGGCCCGGCTCGCCGCGCTCGCCGACGAGGACGGACGCCCGCTGGTACCCGCGGCCCACCCCGACCGCTGGTGGGGGATGTACGAGCCGACCGCCGCCAAGGTGCCGCTGCGCGACCGCGACCAGCCCGTGGTGCTCTCCGGCAGCGCGCTGGACCAGCTCGCCAACACCTGCGCCCTCCAGTGGTTCCTGGGCCGCGAGGTGAAGGCCGACGCGCCCGCCACGGCCGCCCAGGGCTTCGGCAACGTCGTCCACGTCCTGGCCGACGAGGTCGCCTCCGGCCGTACTCCCGCCGACCTCGACGTCCTGATGGAACGCCTGGACTCGGTGTGGAACGCGCTCGCCTTCGACGCGCCCTGGAAGTCCGCCCAGGAGAAGGAGACCGCCCGCGCGGCGCTCGAACGCTTCCTGAACTGGCACGTCCTGGACCGCGCCACCCGCACGCCCGTAGCCAGCGAGCGGGACTTCGACGTGACCCTGGAGGCCGGCGAGTACCAGGTCCGCATCCGGGGCCAGATGGACCGCGTCGAGACGGACGGCGACGGCCGGGCCTACGTCGTGGACTTCAAGACCGGCAAGAACGCCCCCACCGCCGCCGAGGTCGCCCGCCACCCCCAGCTCGCCGTCTACCAGCTCGCGGTGGCCGAGGGCGCGGTGGACGACGCCTTCGACGGCGAGCGCCCGCAGCCCGGCGGCGCCGAACTCGTCCAGCTCCGGCAGGGCGCGGCGAGGAAGGACGGCGGCGAGACCCTGCCCAAGGTGCAGGCCCAGGAGCCGCTGGACGGGGAGTGGGTCGGCGACCTGCTGGCCACGGCCGCCGGGAAGGTGCTGGACGAGCGGTTCACCCCCACCACCGGCCAGCACTGCGCCCACTGCTCCTTCCGCGCCTCGTGCAGCGCCCGGCCCGAGGGCCGGCACGTGGTGGAGTGATGGGCGCAGCGGAGTGACGTACGCAGCCGAGTGACGTACGGCACCACACAACCGCGCTGACCTGCGTTTTCCACAGGCCCGGCGCCCGCTTGTCGGCGGTCGCCGCTAGCCTTCCCCGCATGCCCGCGCACCTCACCGACCCCGAGCAGCTCAAAGAGCTGCTCGGCATCCCGTTCACCCCGGAGCAGACGGCCTGCATCATCGCGCCGCCCGCCCCGCAGGTGATCGTGGCCGGAGCAGGGTCGGGCAAGACCACCGTGATGGCCGCGCGTGTGGTCTGGCTGGTCGGCACCGGACAGGTCGCCCCCGAGCAGGTGCTCGGCCTGACCTTCACCAACAAGGCGGCCGGTGAACTCGCCGAACGCGTCCGCAAGGCGCTGATCAGGGCCGGGATCACCGACCCGGACGTGATCGACCCGGACAACCCGCCCGGCGAGCCCGTCATCTCGACGTACCACGCCTTCGCCGGACGGCTGCTCACCGACCACGGCCTGCGTCTCGGCCTGGAGCCCAGTTCGCGGCTGCTCGCGGACGCCACCCGGTTCCAGCTCGCCGCCCGGGTGCTGCGCGAGGCGCCGGGCCCGTACCCGGCGCTGACCCGCTCGTTCGCGGACCTGGTCACCGACCTGCTCGCGCTGGACTCGGAGCTGTCCGAGCACCTGGTCGACCCCGACGAACTGCGGGTCTGGGACGCCGACCTGCTCACCACACTGGAGGGGGTCCGGCTCAGCAACGCCGACCTGCGCAAGGTCCCCGAGACGCTCGCCGCGCGCGCGGAACTCGCCGGGCTGGTCCAGCGCTACCGGGCCGCCAAACGCGCCCGCGACCTGCTCGACTTCGGCGACCAGATCGCCCTGTCGGCCCGCCTCGCCCGCGTCCCCGAGGTGGGCCGCCTGCTGCGCGAGGAGTTCCGGGTCGTGCTGCTGGACGAGTACCAGGACACCTCCGTCGCCCAGCGCGTCCTGCTCGCGGGCCTCTTCGGACACGGCACCGGCCACCCCGTCACCGCCGTGGGCGATCCCTGCCAGGCCATCTACGGCTGGCGCGGGGCGTCCGTGGCCAACCTGGACGACTTCCCCGAGCACTTCGCCCGCGCCGACGGCAGGCCCGCCACCCGGCAGGCGCTCAGCGAGAACCGGCGCAGCGGCGGCCGCCTCCTCGACCTCGCCAACGGCCTCGCGGAGCCCCTGCGCGCCATGCACGCGGGCGTGGAGGCGCTGCGCCCGGCCCCCGGCGCCGAACGCGACGGCCTGGTCCGCTGCGCCCTGCTGCCCACCCATGCCGAGGAGATCGACTGGCTGGCCGACTCCCTCGCCCACCTGGTGCGCACCGGCACCCCGCCCGGTGAGATCGCCGTCCTGTGCCGCACCGCGACCGACTTCGCGGAGATCCAGGGCGCGCTGGTCGCCCGCGACGTGCCCGTGGAGGTCGTCGGGCTGTCCGGGCTGCTGCACCTGCCCGAGGTCGCGGACCTGGTCGCCGTCTGCGAGGTGCTCCAGGACCCCGGCGCCAACGCGGCCCTGGTCCGGCTGCTCACCGGCCCGCGCTGGCGCATCGGCCCGCGCGACCTGGCCCTGCTCGGCCGCCGCGCCCGGCTGCTCGTCGCCCACGCGCGCGTGGACGGCGCCGACGACCCCGACCGCAGGCTCGCCGAGGCCGTCGAGGGCGTGGACCCCTCCGAGGTGACCTCGATCGCGGACGCCCTGGACACCTTCCTGGAGACCTCCTTCGGGACGGACGGCCACGACGACGACCTGCCGTTCTCCCCGGACGCGCGCGTGCGCTTCGCCCGCCTCGCCGCCGAACTGCGCGACCTGCGCCGCAGCCTCTCCGACCCGCTGATGGACGTGCTGCACCGGGTGCTCGCCGTCACCGGCCTGGAGGTCGAGCTGTCGGCGTCCCCGCACGCGCTGGCCGCCCGCCGCCGCGAGACCCTGTCCAACTTCCTCGACGTGGCCGCCTCCTTCGCGGCCGGTGACGGCGAGGCCACCCTGCTCGCCTTCCTCGCCTTCCTGCGCACCGCCGCCCAGTACGAGAAGGGCCTCGACAACGCGCTGCCCGGCGGCGAGAACACCGTCAAGGTGCTCACCGCGCACAGGTCCAAGGGGCTGGAGTGGGACGTGGTCGCCGTCCCCGGCCTGGTCAAGGGCACCTTTCCGAGCGCTCAGGGGCGCGAGAAGTGGACCGCGCAGGCCAAGGTGCTCCCGCACGCCCTGCGCGGCGACACCGCCACCCTGCCCGACGTCGACTCCTGGGACGCCAAGGGCATCAAGGGCTTCCACGAGGCCATGAAGGAGCACCAGCACACCGAGGAGCTGCGCCTCGGCTACGTCACCTTCACCCGCCCCCGCTCCCTCCTCCTCGGCTCCGGCCACTGGTGGGGCCCCAGCCAGAAGAAGCCGCGCGGCCCCTCCGACTTCCTCCAGGCGCTGTACGACCACTGCGCCGCCGGGTACGGCGAGACCGAGGTGTGGGCCGACGCCCCCGAGGAGGGCGAGGAGAACCCCGCCCTGCACACCGCAGGCGCCGACCAGGCATGGCCGCTGCCCCTGGACGCCCTCGCCTTCGCCCGCCGCCGGCGGGCCGCCGAGACCGTCCGCGGCCACCTGACCGCGCCGCTCCCGGAGCCGACCGCGTACGACGACCCCGAGTGGCCGCCGCCGGACGACCCCGACGAGCCTGAGGGCGACCCCGGTGACTGGGACGACTGGAGCGCCGAGCGCCCCGCCGCATCCGTCCCGCACCAGGCGTCCGCCCCCGAGCCGGGGCCCAGCCTCACCCCCGAGGAGGCCCGCGCGGTCGCCTCCTGGGACCGCGACCTCGACGCCCTCGCCGGGGAACTGATGCGCGCCCGGCGCGCTGTCATCGACGTACCGCTGCCCGCCGTCCTCACCGCCACCCAGATGCTCCGGCTGGCCGAGGACCCCGACGGGCTCGCGCAGGAACTCGCGCGCCCCATGCCGCGCCCCCCGCAGCCGGCCGCACGCCGGGGCACCCGTTTCCACGCCTGGGTCGAGTCCCGCTACGAGGAGCTGATGCTGCCCCTGCTGGAACCGGACGACCTGCCCGGCACCGACGCCGAGATCGCCGACGAGGCCGACCTCGAAGCCCTCAAGGAAGCCTTCGAGCGCACCGAGTACGCCCGGCGCACGCCGTACCGCGTCGAGGTCCCCGTACAGCTCACCCTCGCGGGCAGGGTCGTACGCGGCCGGATCGACGCCGTCTACAAGGACGGCGAGGGCGAGGACGCCACCTACGAGATCCTCGACTGGAAGACCGGCCGCACGCGCGATGCCGATCCGCTCCAGCTCGCCGTCTACCGGCTGGCCTGGGCCGAGCAGCAGGGCATCGCGCCCGAGCGGGTCACGGCCGCGTTCCTGTACGTGCGCACCGGCGAGGTCGACCGTCCGGACCCGCTGCCCGGCCGCGAGGAGCTGGCGCGGCTGCTCGAAGGGGAGCGAACCGGGGCGACCGGGACGCCCGAGTGTGACGAACCGCCCGCCGAGGATGTCCGTGCGGGCCGATAGGCTCGTGAGCATGAGCCAGACCCCGGACAGCGCCGTCCACGCGTACATCGAACGACACCGCGCCGCCTTCCTCGACGACCTCGCCGCGTGGCTGCGCATCCCGTCCGTGTCCGCCCAGCCGGAGCACGCCCCCGATGTCCGCCGCAGCGCCGACTGGCTCGCCGCCAAACTGACCGGGACCGGCTTCCCGGTGGCCGAGGTCTGGCCCACCGCGGGCGCCCCGGCCGTCTACGCCGAGTGGCCCTCGGACGACCCCGGCGCACCCACCGTGCTGGTCTACGGCCACCACGACGTCCAGCCCGCCGCCCGCGAGGACGGCTGGGACACCGACCCCTTCGAGCCCGTCGTACGCGGGAACCGGCTGCACGCGCGCGGGGCCGCCGACGACAAGGGCCAGGTGTTCTTCCACACACTCGGCGTCCGCGCCCACCTCGCCGCGACCGGCCGCACCGCTCCGGCCGTCCACCTCAAGCTGCTGATCGAGGGCGAGGAGGAGTCCGGCTCCCCGAACTTCCGCGCCCTGGTCGAGGAGCACGCCGAGCGGCTCGCCGCCGACGCCGTGATCGTCTCCGACACCGGCATGTGGTCCGAGGACACCCCCACGGTGTGCACCGGCATGCGGGGCCTGGCCGAGTGCGAGATCCGGCTGTACGGCCCCGACCAGGACATCCACTCCGGCTCCTTCGGCGGCGCCGTGCCCAACCCGGCCACCGCCGCCGCCCGCCTGGTCGCCGCCCTGCACGACGAGCACGGGCGCGTGGCCGTCCCCGGCTTCTACGACGGCGTCGTGGAGCTGACCGAACAAGAGCGTGCCCTCTTCGCCGAGCTGCCCTTCGACGAGGCCGAGTGGCTGCGCACCGCCAAGTCGCACGCGGCGCACGGCGAGGCCGGGTACAGCACCCTGGAGCGCGTCTGGGCCCGCCCGACCGCCGAGGTCAACGGCATCGGCGGCGGCTACCAGGGCGCCGGCAGCAAGACGATCATCCCCTCCTCGGCCGTGGTGAAGCTGTCCTTCCGGCTGGTCGCCGGGCAGGACCTCGGCACGGTCGAGAAGGCGGTACAGGACTGGGCCGAGCGGCAGGTGCCCGCCGGAATCCGGCTGGAGACCGAATTCAGCCCGGGTACGCGCCCGTGCCTCACCCCGCTCGACCACCCGGCCCTGCAGTCCGTCGCCCGCGCGATGGGCCGCGCCTTCGACAAGCCGGTGCGGTTCACCCGCGAAGGAGGCTCCGGCCCCGCCGCCGACCTCCAGGAGGTGCTCGGCGCCCCGGTCCTCTTCCTCGGCATCTCCGTACCCTCCGACGGCTGGCACGCGCCGAACGAGAAGGTCGAGCTGGACCCGCTCTTCAAGGGCGTCGAGACCAGCGCATACCTGTGGAGCGACCTCGCCGAGAACTGGCGCCCCGCCCCCTGCTGAACAGCCGCCGTTCGGGAACGGCACCGTGCGCCGGGCACACTGGAGGGACCGCCCGGCCCGGCCGCCCCCGCCCGGCCGCGGTGCCCCTGACCCGTAACCCGCCGAACCGCCCGCCGAACCGACCGTTCCATTGGGGGAGTTGGAAGCACCAGTGACCACCCGGACCGACCACACCGCTGACCGACCCATCTCGCTCACCGCCCCGAGCGGCATCGACCGAGCCGCCCACCACCGGCTCGACGAAGCCTGGCTCGCGGCGGCGTGGAGCCACCCCACGACCCGCTGCTTCGTGGTCTCCGGCGGCCAGGTGCTCATCGACGAGACGCCCGACGGGCGCACCGAGCTCGTCATGACTCCCTCCTTCGAGGCCCCCCTCACCGAGGCCCACCGCTACTTCCTGGGCGAGGACGAGGACGGCGTCAGCTACTTCGCGCTCCAGAAGGACTCCCTGCCCGGCCGCATCGACCAGTCCGCCCGCCCCGCCGGGCTGCGCGAGGCGGGCCTGCTGCTCTCCCCGCGCGACGCCGGGCTGATGGTGCACGCGGTCGGCCTGGAGAACTGGCAGCGCACCCACCGCTTCTGCTCCCGCTGCGGCGAGCGCACCGTCATCGCCGCCGCCGGGCACATCCGCCGGTGCCAGGCGTGCGGCGCCGAGCACTACCCGCGCACCGACCCGGCGGTGATCATGGCGGTCACCGACGGCCAGGACCGCATCCTGCTCGGCCGCCAGGTGCACTGGCCCGAGGGCCGCTTCTCCACGCTGGCCGGCTTCGTCGAGCCCGGCGAGTCCATCGAGCAGTCGGTGCGCCGCGAGGTCTTCGAGGAGGCGGGCATCACGGTCGGCGAGGTCGAGTACGTCGCCAGCCAGCCCTGGCCGTTCCCGTCCAGCCTGATGCTGGGCTTCTTCGCCCACGCCACCTCCACCGAGATCGACGCCGACGGCGAGGAGATCGAGGAGGCCCGCTGGTTCTCCCGCGACGAGCTGGGCGCCGCCTTCGAGTCCGGCGAGGTGCTGCCGCCCTACGGCATCTCCATCGCCGCCCGTCTGATCGAGATGTGGTACGGCAAGCCGCTGCCGACCCGGAGCGCGTTCTAGAGGCGTTCCGAGCACGAGAAAACCCCGGCCGCCCTTGTTCACGGGGGGGCCGGGGTTCTCGCGGTTCTCAGGGGTCAGGCGCCGAGGGCCTGCTTCACCTGGGCGAGGCTCGGGTTGGTCATGACGACCTCGGAGCCACCGCCGGACGGCACGACGCGCACGGTCGGCACCGTCTGGTTGCCGTCGTTCGCCTTCTCCACGAACGCGGCGGACTCGGGGTCGTGCTCGATGTTGATCTCGGTGAAGGGGATGCCCTCCCGGTCGAGCTGGCCCTTCAGCCGGCGGCAGTAACCGCACCAAGTCGTGCTGTACATCGTCACAGTGCCCTGCATGTCTCGCGCTCCTCAGGCGGCCGGGGGTACGTCCAACGTCGTGCACAGGGCAAACGTGCGGAGCCCGGCATGAATTCCCACGCATGTGATGCCCGCCGCACCGGCCGCTGTGACACCCGCCGCATTAAAACGACTATCAGGGCCCGCCTGTGGACAACCGGCGCGCCGGTCCCGGCCGACCTGGCAGCATGGCCATGTGACAGCAGCAACGCCCTCCCCTCTCTTCCCGCGGACCCCGGACTCGGCCGACGCGGTGCTCGAAGGGCTCGACCCCGAGCAGCGCGAGGTCGCCACCGCCCTGCACGGGCCGGTGTGCGTCCTGGCCGGAGCAGGCACGGGCAAGACCCGCGCGATCACCCACCGCATCGCGTACGGGGTGCGCTCGGGCCTGCTCCAGCCGTCCAGCGTGCTCGCCGTCACCTTCACCAACCGCGCGGCCGGCGAGATGCGCGGCCGGCTCCGCCAGCTCGGCGCCCAGGGCGTGCAGGCCCGCACCTTCCACTCCGCCGCGCTCCGCCAGCTCCAGTACTTCTGGCCGAAAGCGATCGGCGGCGGGCTGCCCCGGCTGGTCGACCGCAAGATCCAGTTGGTCGCCGACGCGGCCGCCGCCTGCGGTCTCCGCCTGGACCGGGGCGAGCTGCGGGACGCCACCGCCGAGATCGAGTGGTGCAAGGTCACCCAGACCGTCCCCGCCGACTATCCGTACGCGGCCGTGAAGGCGGGTCGCGAGACCCCGCGCGACCCGGCCGAGATCTCCCACCTCTACGCGGCCTACGAGAACCTCAAGCGCGACCGCGCCGTCATCGACTTCGAGGACGTGCTGCTGCTCACCGTCGCCGTCCTCCAGGACCGGCACGACATCGCCGACCAGGTACGCGCCCAGTACCAGCACTTCGTGGTGGACGAGTACCAGGACGTCAGCCCGCTCCAGCAGCGGCTGCTCGAACTCTGGCTCGGCGACCGCGACAGCCTGTGCGTCGTGGGCGACGCCAGCCAGACCATCTACTCGTTCACGGGTGCAACCCCCGACCATCTCCTCGACTTCCGGCTCCGCCATCCCGGCGCCACCGTGGTCAAGCTGGTCCGGGACTACCGCTCCACCCCCCAGGTGGTCCGCCTCGCCAACGGCCTGCTCGCCCAGGCCCACGGCCGCGCCGCCGACCACCGGCTGGAACTGGTCTCCCAGCGCGCCCAGGGTCCCGAACCCGTCTTCACCGAGTACACCGACGAGCCCGCCGAGGCCGAGGGTGCCGCCCGCCGCATCCGCGAGCTGATCGCCGCCGGGACCCCGGCCGCCGAGATCGCCGTGCTGTTCCGCACCAACTCGCAGTCCGAGACCTACGAACAGGCCCTGGCCGACGCCGGCGTCCCCTACCAGTTGCGCGGCGCCGAGCGCTTCTTCGACCGGCCCGAGGTGCGCAAGGCGAGCGTCGCCCTGCGTGCCGCCGCCCGCTTCGGCGGCAACGACTCCCTGCTGGACGAGGCGGTCGACCTGCCCTCCCAGGTCCGCGCCGTGCTCTCCGGCGAGGGCTGGAGCAGCGAACCCCCGGCCGGGTCGGGCGCCGTCCGCGAACGCTGGGAGTCGCTGGCCGCGCTGGTCGCCCTCGCCCACGACTTCGCCGCCGCCCACCCGGGGGCCACCCTGAGCGACCTGGTCGCGGAGCTGGACGAGCGGGCCACCGCCCAGCACGCCCCGACCGTCCAGGGCGTCACCCTCGCCTCCCTGCACGCGGCCAAGGGCCTGGAGTGGGACGCCGTCTTCCTGGTCGGCGTGGCCGAGGGCATGCTGCCGATCACCTACGCCAGGACCGACGAACAGATCGAGGAGGAGCGCCGCCTCCTCTACGTCGGCGTCACCCGCGCGCGCGAACGGCTCCACCTCTCCTGGTCGCTCGCCCGCTCGCCCGGCGGACGGGCGGGCCGCAAACCGAGCCGCTTCCTCGACGGCCTGCGCCCCGGCTCCACCGCCACCGTCGGCCGCGCGGCGATGGGCACCGGCGGCGTCGAGCGCGGCACCCCCGGCGGACTCCCGGCCGCCCCCCGGCGCGCCCAGCGCACCCCGGCCCGCTGCCGGGTCTGCGGCCGCACCCTCACCGACGCCGGCGAGATGAAGCTGATGCGCTGTGAGGACTGCCCCTCCGACATGGACGAGGGTCTGTACGAGCGGCTGCGGGAGTGGCGGGCGGTGGAGGCGGGACAGAGCGGACAGCCGGACTTCTGCGTCTTCACCGACCGCACCCTGATGGCCATCGCCGAGACCCGCCCCGACTGCGCGGCCGAACTCTCCCGCATCCCCGGCGTCCTGGACCGCAAGCTGCGCCGCTACGGCACCGACGTACTGGCCATCTGCGCAGGCCAGGAGGCCGGCACCGCCCCCGTGGACGAGCCTTCCACGACTGATCGGAACTCGTCGCAAAAATAGTTTGCGCCCGCGCCGGGAATCCCCATAGGTTCTAGGCACGGAAACGGCGGCCTTCTCGAAGGCTGTGAATCCGTGCTGTACTTCCATATCCGAGGACCGATTCGCACCGGTCCCCAAGACGCCGAGAGGAGGCGAGCCCAATGATCAGCATCGAGACCATCATCACCAGCCCGGTCAAACTGACCGATCGTCCGGCCGTCTCCCTGTGCATCCTCGGCACGCCCTCCCAGGGCACCGGTCTGTCCGGCATTCGTGCCGCCCGTCCGGCCTCCTCGCTGCTCTTTGCGGACCTCCCTGTCCGCGAGCGCAATGAGCGACCGACCAAGGCACTGGCAGCGGTAGAGGCACAGGCGCAGGGCGCCTATGCCTTCGCGGCGGCCGGTGCCGGATTCCGCAAGCAGACGCAGCACCACCAGATGTGGGCCTTCCGTGGGCCAGAACCCTGGAGTGATCCAGCCTGATCGGCGATCAGGCAGGCGCCTTCAGGGCCGCGGAACCCCATCCGGGAACCGCGGCCCTTCTGTTTTCCCCGAACAGGGAGAACACCCCGAAGGCGCCTCGGGACAACAAAAGAGAACCCGGTACCCAGCCGACACCCGGTCCACCGACCGGAACGACCAGACGAGGAAAACACCCCGTGCAACTCGAAGCGCACGCCCCGTCAGTACCGCCTTCACAAGCGATCACTCAGCTCGGCTCCACGGAGGACCCCGCCTTGCTCCCCCTCACCGCGCTCACCGCGCTCGACGACGCCATCGAGAACCTCGGCGTGCCCGTCCCCTGCCGTTCCTACGACCCGGAGGTCTTCTTCGCCGAGTCGCCGGCCGATGTCGAGTACGCCAAGTCGCTCTGCCGCACCTGCCCGCTGGTCGAGGCATGCCTCGCCGGGGCCAAGGAGCGCCGGGAGCCCTGGGGCGTCTGGGGCGGGGAGCTGTTCGTCCAGGGCGTCGTCGTCGCCCGGAAGCGGCCCCGCGGCCGCCCGCGCAAGAACCCGGTCACGGCATGAACGTCGCACGCATGAACACCGCAGGAACGATCGACCGTCCCCTCACGCACGACCCCAAGAAGCAGGCCCCGATGAAGCCGTCCACCAGCGAGCCCACCGGCTCGGCGACCCCAGACCTCGACAACCGCGGCGTGACAGGCTCGCGCCAGACGAACAGGACCCGCGAAATGCAACTCATCCCAGAAGCCCTGGCTCGTGCGCATATGCACGAGCGCCTGCACGACGCCCAGCGGGAGCGCCGGGCCATGAGCCTGGCCACCGCCCGGCGGATGCAGCGCCGGGCGGAGCGCGCCTCCCTGCGTGCCCGCCGTGCGCTCGCCGCCGCCGTCATGCAGTAGGCGCCGCCCTCGACGCGCACTGAGCGCACCCACCCGAAGCGGTGGCCTCCCGGCTCAGGGAGGCGAAGCCTTCCCCTCGGGGGCCGGTCCGGCCGAACGGACCGGCCCCCGAGGCATGTCCGCCCCCGCCGGACCCGCGCCTACGCCCCGGCCGCGGGCACCTCCGGCAGGTCCTCCTCCTCGGACGCCGGCACCTCTTCCGCCGGCGGCTCCGTCTCCGGACGGAACCCCGGCAGCCAGTCCTCCAGCTCGTCCCGCAGCCGCACCGTCGCGCCCAACTGGCACAGCACACCGATGGTGCTCAGCGTGACCCGGTGGATCAGCAGGTAGGACGGCGGCAGATTGAGCTGCTTGCCGAGCTGGTACGCGGGGGAGCGTGGGTCGGCGACCCGGGCCGCCTGGCCGCGCATCCACGAGCGGGTGAAGGTGAAGGTGTCCACCTGCGCGGGCTCGATGATCGGCAGCAGGTAGTCGAGGACCGCGTCGGGGTCCAGTTCCATGGACTCCTTGATGAACCCCTCCTCGCACAGCATCTCGTAGACCGGCTCGGCGTCGCCGTCCAGCGTCATCCGCAGCGCCACCCCGATGGTCGGGGGGAGCCCGCCGGGGAGCCGGTCGACCGTGCCGAAGTCCAGCACGCCCAGCCGCCAGCCGTCCTCGCCGTCGGGGCCCACCGGCAGCAGCCGGAAGTTGCCCGGATGCGGGTCGGCGTGCAGCAGCCCGGTGCGGGCCGGGCCGGAGAAGAGGAAGCGCGCCAGCAGTTGCCCGGCCCGGTCGCGCTGCTCCTCGGTGCCGTCGGAGATGATCTCCGACAGCGGGATGCCGTCGATCCACTCGGTCACCAGCACCTGCTCGCACTGGTGCACCACCGCCGGGACCAGTACGTCCGGATCGTCCGCGAACTCCACCGCGTGCGCGGCCTGGGCCTGCGCCTCCAGCTCGTAGTCCAGCTCCTCGGAGACCCGGTCCTTCAACTCCGCGATCAGCGGCTTGATGTCCATGCCGGGGATCAGTGGGCCCAACAGGCGGGCGAACCGGCTCAGTTGACCGAGGTCCGAGAGCAGTGCCTCACCGGCGCCCGGATACTGGACCTTGACCGCCACCTCCCGGCCGTCGTGCCACACCGCTCGGTGCACCTGGCCGATCGAGGCCGCCGCCGAGGGCTTGTCCTCGAACTCCAGGAACAGCTCCCGCCAGTCCTCGCCCATCCGCTCCGCCAGCACGGCGTGCACCGTGCGGGTCGGCATCGGGGGCGCCGCTTCCTGAAGCTTGGTCAGCGCGGCACGGTAGGGCCCGGCGACCTCCTCAGGGAGCGCGGACTCGAAGACGGACAGGGCCTGCCCGAACTTCATCGCGCCTCCCTTCAGCTCACCGAGGACCTTGAAGAGCTGCTCGGCAGTTCGTTGCTGAAGCTCCCGCCCCACGAGTTCGGCCGACTCGCCCACGATCCGCTTGCCCAGCCCCCAGGTGGCCCGGCCGGCGAAGCCGAGCGGGAGCGCGGCGAGCTTCGCGGTCCGGGTGACCGCCTTCCGGGGAAGATCAGACATGCGCCCTCCAAGTCCCTGCCGGCCGCGCCGCGCCGGTCTCGCGTCGCCGCTCGGCCGACGGCCGTTGCACCGCCATTGTCGCGCGCGCCGGCCCTCGCGTTGAGGAGTGCTCCCCCTCGGTTTTCTCCCCGGCCCGCGCCGGGGTGCTTCCCCTCCTTCTCTCCTTCGCCCCGCAGCCGCATGCCGGATGCGGGGCGACCGGGTGAGACTCCCAGGTCAGAGTGGGTAGGGCTGCCTCCCAGCGGGTGCCGGTGGCCGCCGGTCCGGCCCCGTCGAGGAAGCTCAGGGCATGGGCCGCGGCGAGTCCCGCGACCGCCGTGGCGAGGGTCAGGTCACAGGCGCCCACCCGGCGTGCCCGGCCCGAACGCCACTGGGTGATCAGCCGGGGCCACGCCGCGTCCTCGTCGGTGCGGTGCTGCTGGAGACAGCCCGCGCACCCCGTCCTGCCGGGCAGCACCAGCGGCCCGACGACCCCGGTGCCCTCCACCACACCCGCGTAGAGATGGGGAGTGCCGGAGATCATGAGCGGCTCGGCGAGGAACGGGTCCGGGGCGTGCACCGCGACCTCGTCGCGCGGGGCGAGGACCACCAGCGACAGCCCCGGCTCGTCGTCCGGGCCCGGGCCGGAGAGCCTGCCGTGCCGGGGCCGGCGGGGTGGGCGGTCCGGTGCCGCACGGCGCACCGCAGCCCGCGCCGCCTCGTCCCGCCGCTCGCCCACCGCCTCCGCCGGCAGTCCGCCCGGCGCCACGTCCCACGACTGCACCCGGCCCACGTCCCGCACGTCGACCTCCCCGACCCCCGCCCCGGAGAGCAGCGCCGCCAGCACGGACCCCACCCGGCCCGCACCGAGCACCCGCACCCGCATGGCACGCCGGGCGGCGAGGCGGGTGAGCGCGCCGCCCGGCTCCGCCGTGGTCAGCGACAGCGAGGCGAGGTCGGGACGCAGCCGCTCCAGCGCCTCCCCTCTCTCCCGCAGCGCGGTCGCGGCCGGGGAACAGTCCCGCGTGTCGTCGAGCAGGCCCGCCCGGCCCAGCCGGCCGACCAGCCGGTCGGCGTGGCCGTCGGGCAGGTCCAGCCGGCGGGCCTCCTCCCGCAGTAACGCCACGTCACGGGTGCCGTCGAGCAGGTCCAGGAAGCTGCCCGTGGCCAGGTCCACCGGACCCAGAGTGATCGCGTGCGCGGGAGTCATCCCGAACTGCACGGTGCCGAGATCGCGCCAGCCACGCCGCAGCGCCGGCTTCACCATCGGATGCATGACAGGCCCCCGTCTCCCAGGTCTCGCGCACACCCCGGCCGGGCGTGCGTCCTTCTGCCTCTCGTACGTCGGCCGAGCCGGTCCCGCTCGTTCCGACAACTGCCAGCATGGCGGGGCTCCGGAATCCGTGCCGAAAGTTGTCCACAGGCGCGGAGTGATCGTCGTACGAGCTGATGACAAGGGGATTCCGCTGTCCACAGGCCCGGCCCGCCGTCCGCGCCGACGGGTACCTTCGAGACGTGCCCACCGAACCGACCGAACAGCAGCCGCCCGCCGCACACGGCCCCGTCGAAGTGAGACGGAGCGACCGGCGCCGCCGGACCGTCTCCGCCTACCGCGAGGGCGACCGCACCATCGTGCTGATCCCCGCCCGCATGTCCAAGGCGGAGGAGCGGCGCTGGGTCACCGCCATGCTCGACCGGCTCGCCGCCAAGGAGGCGAGACGGACCGTGCCCGGCGGTGACACCGAACTGGCCGAGCGCGCCGGACGGCTGTCGGAGCGGTACTTCGAGGGCCGGGCGCGGCCCCGGTCGGTGCGCTGGGTGACCAACCAGAACACCCGCTGGGGCTCGTGCACCCCGGCGGAGGGCACCATCCGGCTCTCGCACCGGCTGCGGGGGATGCCCGAGTACGTGGTCGACTACGTGCTCTGCCACGAGCTGGCGCATCTGCTGGTGCCCGGTCACGGCCCGGACTTCTGGCGGCTGTTGGAGTCCTACCCGCGCACCGAGCGGGCGCGCGGCTATCTGGAGGGCGTGACCGCCACCTCCCGGCAGCCGGGCCTGCCGCCGGACGTGACGGACGACGAGGACGAGGACGAGGACGAGGACGAGGGCGAGGAGGTGTGAGGTGCGGGCCGCGGTTCTGTACCGGGTCTGTACCGGCTGAGGCCGATGTCGGTATTTGCGGTTAGCCTGACGCGACGCAACTGCTTTCGGGACGGGGGACGGACGTAACGCATGTCCAGGGAATTCCAACGCGGCCACAAGGCCCGGATCAGTGACCTCACCGCGGGTACGGATCTGTACGTGGGCGTGCAGATCTCCGCTCCAGGACTGACCTTCGACATAAGCTGCTTCGGCCTCGACGCCGACGAACGGCTCTCCGACGACCGGTACTTCGTCTTCTTCAACCAGCCGAAGTCGCCCGAGGAGTCCATCCAACTGCTGGGCGCCCAGGCGGGCGACACCGAGTCGTTCCGGGTCACGCTGGACCGGATTCCGGCCGGCATCCACAAGCTGTCCTTCACCGCGACCATCGACGGCGACGGGCAGATGTCCCGGATCGCGCCCGGCTATCTGCGGATCGTGGCGGGCGGCGAGGAGGTCGCGCGGTATTCCTTCACCGGCGCGGAGTTCACCACCGAGCGCGCCGTCATGCTCGGCGACCTCTATCTCAAGGACGTCTGGCGGTTCGCCGCGGTCGGGCAGGGCTTCGACGGCGGTCTGGAGGCGCTGCTGAAGAACTTCGGCGGCGAGGTGGCCGAGGAGGAGGCGCCCGCGCCGGCCCAGCCGGAGGCCGCCGCGCCGCCCGCCGCCCCCGGCTTCGCGCCGCCCGCCTTCGCCGTGCCCGGCGGACCGGCCACACCCCCCGCGCCCCAGACGGTCACCCCGCCTGCGGCGCCCCGGCCCGACGTGCACGCGGCTCCCACCCTGGTCGAACCCCTGACCCCGCCCGCCGGCACCCTCCCGCCGCCCAGCCCGGCCCCGGCCGCCTTCGGCCACCCCGCCCCGCCGAGCGCACCCCTGCCACCGGGCTACGGCCAGCCCCCGGCAGCGCCGGCCCCACCCGGATACGGCCAGCCCCCGGCCGCACCCACCCCGCCCGGCTACAACACGCCGCCCTCCCACGGCGGCCAGCCGGCCGCCCCCGTGCCCCCCGGCTACGGCCAGGTCCCCGGCCAGGGCCACGGCACCCCCTCCTACAGCGTCCCGCAGGGTGCGCCCCAGGGAGCGGCCGGAGTGGGCGCCGCGCTCCAGATGTACAAGGAGGCGCCCACCGGGCAGCGCTGGACCCAGCAGAACCACAAGCTGATCCGCGTCGACCTCGGCGCCGGCGGCCAGCCGGTACTGGCCCGGCAGGGCAGCATGGTGCTCTACCAGGGCAAGGTCGACTTCAACTACAAGGGCGCCGGATTCACCGGCCGGCTCGTCGGCAACGCCACCGGCCAGGAGATGCAGTTGATGCGCTGCACCGGCCAGGGACAGGTGTTCCTCGCCGACAACTCCACCCACCTCCACCCCATCGAGCTGCAGGGCGACGCGATCTGCGTCTCCGCGGAGAACGTCCTCGCCTTCGACGAGAGCCTCCAGTACGAGGTCCGCCGCATCGAGGGCCACGGCATCCCCGGCGGCGCGCTGTTCATCATGCAGTTCCAGGGCACCGGCACGCTCGTCGTCAAGACGCACGGCACGCCCGTCGTGCTGCCGGTGACGCCGACGACCTTCGCCGACTGCCACGCGGTGGTCGCCTGGTCGGCCGCCTCGCAGGTGATCGTCTCCAGCCAGGTCCGGATGCGCCGCAACGCCTACGCGGGCGACACGGGGGAGAGCGTGAACCTCCAGTTCCGGGGAGCGCCCGGCAACTTCATCGTCGTCCAGCCGTACGAGGTCTGAGGGAGCCCGTCATGAACCAGCCGCTCGCGGGCTTCGCCCCCGCACCCGTCACCGCCCGTATGGAGACCCACGGCAGCCACATGCTGAAGGTCGCCCTGCAGACCGGCAACGACCTCCTGGCACGCGTGGGGTCGATGGTCGCCTACGAGGGCTTCATCCAGTACGAGCCCAACCCGCCCGCCGTCCGCCAGATCGCCCGCGACTGGATGACCGGTGAGGGCGCCCCGCTGATGAAGTGCTCCGGCGACGGCCTGCTCTACCTCGCCGACTACGGCGCCGACGTGGTCGTGATCAACCTCAACGGCGACGGCATCTCGGTCAACGCCACCAATCTGCTCGCCTTCGACGCGAGCCTCACCTGGGGCGTGGAGCGGGTCAAGGGGCTCGCCAAGTTCGCCGGGCAGGGCCTGTGGAACACCCGGATCTCCGGTCAGGGCTGGGTCGCGCTGACCTCGCGCGGCACCCCGATCGTGGTGGACTGCGGAGGCGGCGAGGACGAGACCTACGTCGACCCGGACGCCCTGGTGGCGTGGTCCCCGAACCTCAAGGTGAAGGGCAAGCGCAGCTTCAAGGCGCAGTCGCTGATCGGCCGGGGCAGCGGCGAGGCGTACCAGATGGCCTTCTCCGGGCAGGGCATCGTCGTCGTCCAGCCCAGCGAGGACAGCACCGACCGCCTCCGGTTCCGGGGCTGAGGGGGAGCACAGACACCATGCAGAGCCCGCTTTTCGCACACAACGACCTCCAGACCCAGGAGCGTTGGAGCCTGCAGAACGCGCAGATGCTCCGCGTCACCCTGGAGGGCCATGACGACCTGCTGGCCCGCAAGGGCACCATGGTCGCCTACCAGGGCATGGTCGAGTTCGACGCCGAGTACCGCAGCCAGGGCCAGCGCCGGGCGCGGGCCCACACCGGCGAGGGCCTGGACCTGATGCGCTGTCACGGCCAGGGCACCGTCTACCTCGCCAACCTGGCCCAGCACGTCCACCTGCTGGACGTGGAGCAGGAGGGCCTGACCGTCGACAGCTCCTACGTCCTCGCCATGGACTCCTCGCTGCACCACGAGGTCATCGCGGTGGACAGCCTCTACGGCATCTCCGGCTCCGGGAAGTACCAGCTCAACATCACCGGCCGCGGCAAGGTCGCCCTGATGACCTCGGGCACGCCGCTGCTGATGCAGGTCACGCCCGACAAGTACGTCAACTGCGACGCGGACGCCATCGTGGCCTGGTCGACCTCGCTGCGGGTGCAGATGCAGGCCCAGACCCACTCCTCCGGGGTGTGGCGGCGGCGCGGCAGCACCGGGGAGGGCTGGGAGCTGAGCTTCATGGGTTCCGGCTTCGCCCTGGTCCAGCCCAGCGAGCTGCTGCCGCCGCAGCACGCGCAGACAGGCGGCGGAGTCGCGGCCCAGTTCGGCATGGGCCAGCAGGGCGCGCGCGGGCAGAACCAGGGCAACGTCTGGAGCTGACGGCGCGACGAGCACAGCGCGGCGAACGCAAGGGGCGCCCACAGTTGGCGGGCGCCCCTTACACGTTCACAGCATCACCGGCCCAGGGCCCGCGCACGCTCACAGCATCACCGGCCCAGGGCCCGCGCACGCTCACAGCCGCGACCGCGTGGCCTCCAGCAGTTGGACCACCGACTCGTCCGCGACGTCCGCGACCTCGTCGTAGCCGAACCAGCGCAGGTCCAGCGACTCGTCGCTGATCGCCTGCTCGGCGCCGACCGGGGCCAGCACCGCGTACTGCACGTCGAGGTGCCAGTGGCACGGGGCCGGGATCGGGTGCCGGTCCAGGCGGACCGGGCCGCCGGGGAGCAGGGTCAGCCCGGCGATGCCGGACTCCTCCGTGGCCTCGCGCAGGGCCGCGCCCGCCAAGGAGATGTCGCCCGGCTCGCAGTGGCCGCCCATCTGGAGCCACATCCGCAGCTTCTTGTGCAGGGTGAGCAGCACGCGGCCGTGCTCCGGGTCGATCACCAGGGCGCTGGCCGTGAGGTGGCCCGCGTCGCAGGAGCGCCAGATGCCGTCCGGGTGGGCGGCGAGGTGGGCCTGGTAGGTGTCACGCAGTTCGGGCTGGCCCTCGTACCCCTTGAGCACGAGGACCGCGTCGTCGTACAGGCTCACTCGCTCTTGTCGCCCTTGCCCTCGTCACCCTTGTCGCCCCCGGTGCCCTCGGCGCCCTGGTCCTTCTTGAGGTCCGGCTTCCGCGCACCGCCGCCGGCCGCCTCGCCGAGCATCTTGTCCAGCTCGGAGAAGTCCATCTGCTCGCGGTGGACGAAGCCGTCCGGGTCGTCGAGGTCGGTGGCCGTCGGCAGCATGTCCGGGTGGTGCCACAGGTCGTCCCGGCCGTCGACGCCGCGCGCGTCGGTGAGCGAGGCCCACAGACGGGAGGCGTCGCGCAGCCGGCGCGGGCGCAGCTCCAGGCCGATCAGCGTGGCGAAGGTCTGCTCGGCCGGACCGCCGCTCGCGCGACGGCGGCGCAGCGTCTCGCGCAGCGCGTCGGCCGAGGTCAGACGCGGCTTCGCGGCCGCGTGGACCACCGCGTCCACCCAGCCCTCGACCAGCGCGAGTGCGGTCTCCAGCCGGGCCAAAGCCGCCTTCTGCTCGGGCGTGTCCTCGGGCTGGAACATGCCCTGCTGGAGCGCGTCCTGAAGCTGCTCGGGGTTCTGCGGGTCGAACTGGCCGACCACGTCCTCCAGCTTGGCGGTGTCGACCTTGATGCCGCGCGCGTATCCCTCGACCGCGCCGAAGAGGTGCGAGCGCAGCCACGGCACATGGGCGAAGAGGCGCTGGTGGGCCGCTTCGCGCAGGGCGAGGTACAGCCGCACCTCGTCCATGGGGACGCCCAGGTCCTTGCCGAACGCCTCCATGTTGACCGGGAGCAGCGCGGCCTTGCCCGCCGGACCCAGCGGCAGGCCGATGTCGGTGGAACCGACGACCTCGCCCGCGAGCACGCCGACGGCCTGCCCGATCTGGGTGCCGAACATGGCGCCGCCCATCGAGCGCATCATGCCGATCAGCGGGCCCGCCATGGCCTGCATCTCCTCCGGCAGGACATCGCCCATGGCCGCGCCGACCCGCTCGGCGACCGGGTCGACCAGCGCCTTCCAGGCCGGGAGCGTCGCCTCGACCCACTCCGCGCGCGACCAGGCCACGGAGGTGTTGGCGCCGGAGGGCAGCGAGGTCGCGTCGTCCAGCCACAGGTCGGCCAGGCGCACCGCCTCCTGGACCGCGGAGCGCTCGGCCGGGCCGACGCTGGCGTCCTTGACGCCGTCCTGCGTGCCCTGGGCGACCGTCTGGCGGGCGATCTGCTTGGCCATGTCCCAGTTCACCGGGCCGCCCTCGTAGGAGAGCATCTGGCCGAGCTGCTGGAACGCCGCGCCCAGGTCGTTGGGGTTCAGCGAGCCGAACATCGCGGCGAGCGGGTTGTCGGCGCCGGGACCGCCGAAGCCCCCGGCTCCCGGCAGACTGCCGAAACCGAACGGGTCGGCCGGTCCCTGCCCACCACCGCTCTGCTGGTCCTTCTTCTTGCCCTCGTCGCCGTCGTCCGGCTCCTCCGGCGGAAGGCCGAATCCGAATGGGGTGTCACTCACGGGGTTCCTCGGCTGGTAAGGCCACCGGTTCTCCCGGCGGCGCGGCTGCCCGACTTCACCACCCAGCGTAGACACCCGGACCGGATAGGGCCTCGGTGCTTCGCCCACAGATGGGCTGCGGCAGGATGGATGCACCTGGTACGGGCGCGTCGTCCGCGCTCGTACTGAAGACAACCGCTGGAGACGCCCGGTGAGTTCCCCAGATCCGCAGGTTCGCGCAGCGCGAAACCCCTCATCTCCGCCCGCATCGCCCTCGCCCGCGGTGCGCGGGCCCGTCGTCGCGGTCACCGGCGCCGCCACCGGGATCGGCGCGCTGCTGACCGAGCGGCTCGCGGCGTCCGAGGAGATCCGGCAGGTCGTGGCCATCGACGAGCGGCGCGGGGAGTGCGCCGAGGCCGAGTGGCACATCCTCGACGTGCGGGACCCGGCCATCGCGGAGAAGCTGCGCGGCGCCGACGTGGTCGTCCACCTCGCGCTCGACCTGGACCTGGGCAGCGACACCGCCGCCCGCACCGCCTACAACGTGCGCGGCACCCAGACCGTGCTCACCGCCGCGGCCGCCGCCGGGGTGCACCGGGTCGTGCTGTGCACGTCGGCCATGGTCTACGGCGCCCTGCCGGACAACGAGCTGCCGCTCTCGGAGGACGCCGAGCTGCGCGCCACCGCCGAGGCCACCGGCGTCGCCGACCTGCTGGAGATCGAGCGCCTGGCCCGCCGCGCGCCCCGCGCGCACCCCGGCCTGAACGTCACCGTCGTACGTCCCGCCCTGCTGGTCGGCGGCACCGACACCGCGCTGACCCGGTACTTCGAGTCGCCCCGGCTGCTCGTGGTCGCTGACTCCCGGCCCGCCTGGCAGTTCTGCCACGTCGAGGACCTGTGCTCGGCGCTGGAGTACGCCGTGCTGGAGAAGGTCGACGGGGAACTCGCCGTCGGCTGCGACGGCTGGCTGGAGCAGGAGGAGGTCGAGGAGCTGAGCGGCATCCGGCGCATGGAGCTGCCCTCAGCGGTGGCCCTCGGCGCCGCCGCCCGGCTGCACCGGATCGGGCTCACCCCGTCCCCGGCGGGCGACCTGGCGTACACGATGTACCCCTGGGTGGTCAGCGGGAGCCGGCTGCACGAGGCCGGGTGGCGGCCCCGCTGGACGAACGAGGACGTGCTCGCCGAGCTGCTGGCGGAGGTCTCCGGCCGGCACACGGTCGCCGGGCGCAGGCTCGGCCGCAAGGACGCCACCGCGGCCGGCGCGGCGGGCGCGACCGTGGCCCTGCTGGGCGCGGCGGCGGTGGTCCGCCGGGCCCGCAAGGCACGGCGCCGTATCTGAGCGCCCGGAGAGCCCCCGCACGCCCACCCGGCCGAGCGTCGCGTTCCGCCCCCCGCGCGCCGTGCGGCACCATGGAGACATGGCACTCACGAACGAACACCCCGGTGAGCAGGCGGCTCCCAGCCCCATCAGGCTGATCGGCGTCCGGGACACGCCCCTCTCGGTGGACGAGGTGTTCGCCGCGCTCGGGGACGAGGCGGCGGGCGGGATCTCGCTGTTCGTGGGCACGGTACGCAACCACGACGGGGGCGCGGACGTCGACGCCCTCGGCTACTCCTGCCACCCCTCCGCCACCGACGAGATGCGGCGTGTCGCGGAGAAGGTCGTCGCGGAGTACCCGGTGCGCGCCCTGGCGGCCGTCCACCGGGTGGGTGACCTGGCCGTCGGCGACCTCGCCGTCGTCGTCGGCGTGGCGTGCCCGCACCGGGCCGAGGCCTTCGACGCCTGCCGGAAGCTCATCGACGACATCAAGCACGAGGTGCCGATCTGGAAGCACCAGCGCTTCTCCGACGGCACCGAGGAGTGGGTCGGCGCCTGCTGAAGGCGGTGACGTTCGGCCCATCGGGTGCTCCGGTTGCGTAACCGCCCCCCGCGCGTGAGCGTTGTCCCTGCGAATGGTTAATCTGCTGATCACTCAGTTCGCAGCGGACACTCATGGGGTTGGGAGGTCGGCATGGCGGTGCTCGTCTGGTTGCTGATTCCGTTCATCGCCGCGGTCGCGGCCGGTCTGTGGGGAAGCTGGGCCAACCGGACCCGCAGGACCCGCGGGGACGGCCCCGAACTCGACGGCTACGCGCGCTTCCGCGAGGCCATGGAGAAGTCCCACACGGGCGCTCCCGGCGCCTGACGGGGGTGCCCTGACGGGGCGCCGACACGCGTGTCCCGTACTGTCGTGCCATGCCACGCCGTACCGCGACGATGCTCGCGTCCACCCTGATGCTGATCGCGCTGCTCTGCGCGGGAGTGCTCATCCCCGTGCCGTACGCGGAGATGTCGCCGGGGCCGACCGTGAACACGCTCGGGGAGCACGACGGCGAGCCGGTGCTCCAGGTCTCGGGCCACCGCACCTATCCGGCCGACGGCCACCTGAACATGACCACCGTCCGGGTGACCAGCGCGGACTTCCGGATGAACCTGGTCGAGGCGGTCTACGGCTGGCTGGCGCACGACACCAAGGTCGTCCCGCACGACACGCTGTACCCCGACGGCAAGACCGAGGAGCAGTCCACCCAGGAGAACGCCGAGGAGTTCAGCCAGTCGCAGGAGAGCGCCAAGGTCGCCGCCCTGAAGGAGCTGCACATCCCGGTGACGTCCTGGGTGATCGTCTCCACGGTGATCAAGGACTCCCCGGCCGAGGGCAGGCTGCACGCGGGCGACGTGATCAAGGCCGTGGACGGTACGCCGGTCAAGCAGCCCTCCGACGTGGCCAAGCTGGTCACCAAGCACAAGCCGGGCCAGAAGGTCGTCTTCACCGTGGTCCCGGCCAAGGAGCAGGCGGCCGCCGAGAAGGCGCACCGTACGGCGACCAGGACCCAGGACGTGACGATCACGACCACCGACTCCGACGACAAGGGCGCCCACCGGGCCGTCGTCGGGATCTCCGCCGGGACCGACCACACCTTCCCGTTCACCGTCGACATCAAGCTCGCCGACGTCGGCGGCCCCAGCGCGGGCCTGATGTTCTCGCTCGGCATCTACGACAAGCTCACCCCGGGCAGCCTCACCGGCGGCAAGTTCATCGCGGGCACCGGCACCATCGACGACGACGGCACGGTCGGCCCCATCGGCGGCATCGAGATGAAGACGGTCGGCGCGCGCGCCAAGGGCGCCCAGTACTTCCTGACCCCGGCCGACAACTGTGCCTCCGCCGCCAAGGACACCCCGAGCGGCCTCACCCTGGTCAAGGTGAAGAAGATCGGCGACGCCCTGGAGTCCCTCAAGGACATCCGCGAGGGCCGCACCGCCGACCTGCCGGAGTGCACCACCAAGGGCTGAGAAACGGCCGTACGCGCGCGGGATCGCCCCCGCGCGCGTACGCGGTACCGAAGAGCGGTACGAAGATCAGTCGGCGAACGTCGCCGTCAGTGCCTCCGCCAGCCCAGGCACCAGGTCGGGACCGGTCAGCACCTCGGTCGCCGCGTCCTTCTCCCGCAGCCGGATCGCCGACTCGCGGTTGCCGTCGCGCAGCACCGCCACCGTCATCCGCACCTCCTGGCGCTCCGGACGCGCGGCCACCCACTTGGCCAGCTCGGCGTCGCTGAGCCCCTGCGGGACCTGCGTGTCGACGGACGAGGGCAGCATCAGGCGCTCCACGGTGAGCGCGCAGCCGACCACCGCGTCGGGCCAGGCGATGGTGGCGAGGAACTCGTCCAGCGCCTTGTCGGCAGGGACCTCGTCCTGCTCGATCGGGGTGAAGCCGGTGGCGCCGGTCTCCTCGTCCAGGCCGAGCTGGGCCGCGAGGGAGGGTTCCTGGGTGCGCAGACGCGCGGTGTCGACGAGGGCGAAGAGGCGGGCCGGCTGGTCCCAGCCGAGGCCGGACGCGTACTCGTCGATCTCGAGTACGGCCCGGGTGAGCGGGCTCGCCGCCATGGGAGTGTTGGACATGGTCACAATCCTGCCTCGTTCCTGGCCGAAATCGGGAACCGAGTAAACCGTGAGTAAGTTGCATAGGTGGGGGCCCGCGATCACAGGGGGCCACCAAGGGCCCGCGAACACGAGGGTCTGACGGATCGACAGCGACTTCGAGGTGCGCACCTTGGCTTTCCAGATGCCGGACCGCGGCGGAGGCCCGACGGGGCCACGGATCAGGGCGGGCCGACCGTCCCGGCGGGTGAGGACCCTGCTCGTGACCCTGGGCGTCCTGGCCGCCCTCGGTATGGCCTTCACCATGTTCGCCGGCTTCTGGACGGACTGGCTCTGGTACCGGTCGGTGCACTACTCGTCGGTCTTCACCACCACCCTGTGGACGAAGATCGGGCTGTTCTTCGTCTTCGGTCTGCTGATGGCCCTCGCGGTGGGCTTCAACATCTGGCTCGCGCACCGGATGCGGCCCCCGCTGAGCGCCATGTCGATGGAGCAGCAGAGCCTCGACCGGTACCGGATGGGGATCGCGCCGTACAAGACCTGGCTGCTGCTCGCCGTCACCGCGCTGGTCGGCCTCATCGCCGGTGCCTCGGCGGCCGCCCAGTGGCGGGTCTGGCTGATGTGGGTCAACGGCGTGCCGTTCCACCAGAAGGACCCCCAGTTCCACCGGGACGTCTCCTTCTACGCCTTCGACCTGCCCTGGTACCGCTTCCTGCTGGCCTTCGGCTTCGCCACGGCCATCCTGTCGCTGATCGCCGCCGCGCTCACCCACTACCTCTACGGCGGACTGCGCGTCACCAGCCCCGGTTCGCGCGCCTCGGCCGCCGCGACCGGTCATCTCTCGGTGCTGCTCGGCGTCTTCGTGTCCCTGAAGGCCGTCGCCTACTGGCTCGACCGGTACGGCCTCGCGGTGAAGTCCAGCGACTTCCGGGCGACCGGCAACTGGACGGGTCTGCGCTATGTGGACGCCAACGCCTATCTGCCCGCCAAGAACATCCTGTTCTTCATCGCCGTCATCTGCGCGCTGCTGTTCTTCGCCACCCTGTGGCGGCGCACCTGGCAGCTCCCCGTCATCGGCTTCGGCCTGATGGTGCTCTCCGCGGTCCTGATCGGCGGCCTCTACCCGGCCATCGTGCAGAAGTTCCAGGTCCAGCCCAACGAGCAGGCCAAGGAAGCCCCGTACGTCCAGAAGAACCTCAAGGCGACCCGCGAGGCGTACGGCATCGACCACACCCAGGTCAGCGAGTACTCCGGCAGGGCCGCGACGGACGACAAGACCAAGCTGCGCGACCAGGTCGGCCAGACCGCCAGCATCCGCATCATGGACCCGAACGTGGTCTCGCCCACGTTCCAGCAGCTCCAGCAGATCCGGAACTACTACGGCTTCCCGACCAACCTGGACGTCGACCGGTACCCCACCAAGGACGGCAAGGAGCAGGACACCGTCCTCGGACTGCGCGAGCTGAATCTCGACGGCATCCCGAAGAACAACTGGATCAACGACCACTTCCGCTACACCCACGGCTACGGCGTGGTCGCCGCCAAGGGCACCGAGTCGGACGACAAGGGCCGCCCGGTCTTCACCGAGAAGAACCTGCCCTCCAAGGGCGACCTCGGCGAGTACCAGCAGGAGGTCTACTACGGCGAGAAGACCACCACGTACTCCATCGTCGGCGGTCCCCAGAAGGAGATCGACTACTCCGACGACGAGGGCGAGAAGACCACCAGCTACCAGGGAAAGAGCGGCGTCAACCTCGACAACCCGCTCAACCGGGCGGCGTACGCGGTGGCGTTCAACGAGCCGCAGATCCTCTACTCCGGGGCGATCGGCGACGGTTCGCGCATCCTGTACAACCGCACCCCCAAGGACCGCGTCGAGTCCGTCGCGCCCTGGCTGACCATCGACGGCGACGCCTACCCGGCCGTGGTGGACGGGCGCATCCAGTGGATCGTCGACGCCTACACGACCAGCAACGGCTACCCGTACGCCTCACGCACCACACTCGGGGACACCACGGCCGACTCGCTGACCGCGACCAACAACTCCCGTGCGGTGGTGGCCCAGCAGAACCAGGTCAACTACATCCGCAACTCCGTCAAGGCGACCGTCGACGCCTACACCGGTGACGTGAAGCTCTACCAGTGGGACTCCGCCGACCCGGTGCTCAAGACGTGGATGAAGGCGTTCCCGCACACGGTGAAGCCCCGTTCGGACATCAGCCCGGAGCTGATGGCCCATCTGCGCTACCCGCAGGACCTGTTCAAGGTCCAGCGCGAGCTGCTCACCCGCTACCACGTGACCAACGCGCAGACCTTCCTCAGCGGCAGCGAGGTGTGGCAGGTCCCGGACGACCCGTCCAACGACTCCCGCGACTCGGTCCCGCCGTACTACCTGAGCATGAAGATGCCGGACCAGAAGCAGCAGGTCTTCTCGCTGACGACGACCTTCACACCGAACGGCCGGGACAACCTGAGCGCGTTCATGGCCGTCGACTCCGATCCGCGCGCCAGCGACTACGGCAAGATCAGAATCCTGAAGCTGCCGACGAGCACCACGGTCGACGGCCCCAAGCAGGTGCAGAGCCAGTTCAACTCCGAACCGTCCATCGCGGAGACGATCAGCCTGCTGAGCCGGGGTCACTCCCAGGTGGAGTACGGCAACCTGCTCACCGTCCCGCTGGACGGCGGCCTGCTGTACGCGGAGCCGGTGTACGTGCGCGGCGGCACCCTGAAGTACCCGCTGCTGCGCAAGGTGCTGGTGACCTACGAGGGCCGTACCGCCTTCGAGGACACCCTGGACCAGGCGCTGGACAAGGTCTTCGGGGTCAAGGGCTCCGAGCCGCCGGAGTCCGGCACCACCGAACCGCCGTCCTCCACCAACCCGACGGTCCGCCAGGCCCTGGAGGACGCCCAGAAGGCGTACGACGCCGGGCAGGAGGCCCTCAAGTCCGGCCCGGACTGGGACGCCTACGCCAAGGCGCAGAAGGACCTCCAGAACGCGCTGCAAAAGGCCGAGGACGCCCAGTCCGCGGCGGAGAAGCCCCGGACCAGCGGCGACTGACCAAACCCGCCCCCGCGCCGTGCTAGAGTTGTACACACAACGGCGCGGGGTGGAGCAGCTCGGTAGCTCGCTGGGCTCATAACCCAGAGGTCGCAGGTTCAAATCCTGTCCCCGCTACTGAAAACGAAGGCCCGGATCTCATCGAGATCCGGGCCTTCGTGATGTGCGAACGCATGTACTCCCTGTTTCATCGGCCGCGCCGCCGACCGGAGTTGGGCCAACTGTGTTTGACTTGTCTCTCTGTGGGCATGTCGACAAAACGCTGTAGTGACCTCACGGGCTGCGGTACACCGGGTGTACCCAGGTTGCAGGTGGTGCGACGATGGACGTTATGGGGGACAAGGCAACTCTGTTCGAGACAGGGCGATTTGTGCAGCCTTCGGGTGAGGAACCGTCCCGTGACGTGGACGAGGTGGGGGAGGACGCCGAGGAGGTGCGCCTCGGGATGGCGGCGCGCACCGGCGACGCCGAGGCCGCCAGCGTCCTCGGGGCCATGCTGCTGCGCCGCGGCGACCTCGACGCGGCCGAGCCCCAGCTCCGTGCCGCCGCGTCCGCCGGTGACCGGCCCGCCGCCAACAACCTGGGCGTCCTGCTGCACCAGCGCGGATACGCCGACAAGGCCGCCGACTGGTGGCGGATCGCCGCCGTCGCCGGCTCCGCCGCCGCCGCGCACGCACTCGGCCGCCACCACCGCGAGCGCGGCGACGAACCCGCCGCCGAGTACTGGCTGCGCCAGTCCGCCGAGCAGGGCCATGTGCTCGGCGCCTACGCCCTCGCCGACCTGCTGGAGCACCGGGGCGACACCCGCTCCGCCTACTGGATGCGCGCCGCCGCCGAGCGCGGCCACCGCGAGGCCGCCTACCGGCTCGCCCGCTCCTTGGACGGCGGCGACGCCGAGCCCGGCACGGGACGCGAGGAGGAGCCCGGCACCACCGGGACCTCGGCCGAGGCCGAGCAGTGGTACCGCCAGGCCGCCGCACGCGGCCACCGCCGGGCCGCGCTGCACCTCGGCGCCATCCTGGAGAAGCGCGGCGAGCTGAAGGAGGCCGGGCGCTGGTACCTCACCTCGGCCAAGGACGGCGAGGCCCGCGCCGCCTGCGCACTCGGCTTCCTGCTGCGCGACGCCGGGGACACCGAGAGCGCGGCCGTGTGGTGGCTGCGCGCCGCCCAGGACGGTGACGGCAACGCGGCAAACGCGCTGGGCGCCCTGCACGCCGAGCGCGGCGAGACCCAGACCGCCGAGCGCTGGTACCGGGCCGCGCTGGACGCCGGGGACGACAACGGCGCCTACAACCTCGGTCTGCTCTGCGCCGAGCAGGGCCGCACCGCCCAGGCCGAGCAGTGGTACCGGCGCGCCGCCTACGCCGGGCACCGGGAGGCGGCGAACGCGCTGGCCATCCTGCTGCTGCGGGGCGGCGACACCAGCGGCGCCGAGCCCTGGTTCTCCAAGGCCGCCGAGGCCGGCAGCGTGGACGCCGCGTTCAACCTGGGCATCCTGCACGCGGGACGCGACACCGAGCGGGACGCCGAGGCCGCGGTGCGCTGGTACGAGCGCGCGGCCGCCGCCGGGCACACCGAGGCCGCCCTCCAGGTCGGCATCGCCCGGCTGCGCGAGGGCGACGAGCAGACCGCCGAGCGCCACTTGCGGTGCGCGGCCGGCGGCGGCAGCGCGGAGGCCGCGTACCGGCTGGCCACCGTGCTGGACGCGCGCCGCCCGCCGGAGCCCGCGCACGAGCTGGGCGAGAACGTGCACGACAAGACCGAGTGCGAGGAGTGGTACGAGCGGGCGGCCGGCCAGGGCCACCGGCGCGCCCAGGTGCGGGTCGGCATGCTCGCCGCGGCACGTGGTGACGTGGTCGAGGCGGCGCGCTGGTACCGGGCGGCCGCCGAGGCCGGCTCCCGCAACGGCGCCTTCAACCTGGGGCTGCTGCTGGCCCGCGAGGGCAGCGAGCCCGAGGCGGCCGTGTGGTGGACCCGCGCCGCCGACGCCGGGCACGGCCGGGCCGCGCTGCGGCTGGCCCTGGTGTACGCACGCCGGGGCGAGCTGGCCGAGGGGCAGCGCTGGGCGGCCCGCGCGGTGGAGCTGGGCCCCAGGGAGGTCGGCGAGCGGGCGGCGCGGCTGCGGGACGCGCTGCGCGAGGAGCTGTCGGCCTGAGCTGGGCCGATGGGGCGCGGGGGAACGGATTTGCCTCCGTGGCCATGGGTCCCGTAGTGTCGTGTTCACCGACGCGGGGTGGAGCAGCTCGGTAGCTCGCTGGGCTCATAACCCAGAGGTCGCAGGTTCAAATCCTGTCCCCGCTACTGAAGGCCGAGGGCCGGAATCCGAATGGATTCCGGCCCTCGGCCGTATCTGGGCTCCTGCCCGGTGCGCCAGGCTCAGGCGGCGGCGCACTCCGGGCACAGGCCCCGGTAGGTCACCTCGACGTCCGAGACGGCGAAGCCGAAGCGCTCGGTGGCGGGGAGGTCGGAGAGCGGGTCGCCGGTGGGGTGCACGTCACGGATCGCGCCGCACCGGGAGCACACCAGGTGATGGTGCGGGTGGTGCGCGTTCGGGTCGTACCGCTTGGCGCGGTGGTCCGTGCTGACCTCCAGCACCTCGCCGAGCGAGACCAGCTCGCCCAGGGTGTTGTAGACGGTCGCGCGGGAGATCTCCGGCAGTTTCGCCACGGCGCGCGCGTGGACCTCGTCGGCCGTGAGGTGGACGTGCTCGCCGTCCAGCACCTCGGCCACCACTCGGCGCTGCGAGGTCAGCCGCCATCCGCGTCCACGCAGCCGGTCCAGAAGGTCACTCATGGCAGCCAGCGTAACAGCAGGCCGAACAGATCCCGAACAGGTGTGACTTTGGAATCCGCACAGGGTTGGACTCGATCCAACCCTGCGCGGAGGGGTCCGGAGGGGGATCAGAGGGCCGGTTCGGGGGACCGGGCCGGGGTCCAGCAGCGGATGATGTCGCGGACCGAGACGATGCCGGCGGGCTCACCCCGGTCCAGTACGACCAAGTGCCGGAAGCCGCCGTGCGTCATGGCGCTCGCGGCCTCGCGCAAGGTCCAGGCCGGGGCGGCGAAGACCACGGACGTGGTGGTGTGGGCCTGGGCCGACTCGGCGTCGGGGTCCTGGCCGAGGCCGACGGAGTTGAGGATGTCCCGCTCGGTGAGGATGCCGATGCCGCCCGCGTCCGGGTCGAGCACCACGGCGGCGCCGACCCGGCGGGCGGACATCAGGGCGGCGGCCTGGCGGAGGGTGTGGGCGGGGCCGATGGTGAGGACCACCGTGCTCATGGCGTCTCGGACGAGCGTGGGGGGCGATGCGGGGGCGGGAACGAGCATGGGCTTCAGCCACCTCCTGCGGAACCCGTGCCGCACAAGCACGGATTCACGAATTCACAAACGAGGGAAGCTTCAGCGTGACAGGTAAAGGGGAGGTCAACAAGAGGGCGCGCGCGGCCAGTTGGGGCACGCGGAACCGGCGGGCGCGCTCAGTCGCCGAGGCGTCCCAGCAGCGCGTCGTGCAGCAGGCCGTTGGAGGCCGCCGCGTTGCCACTGTGCGGGCCCGGACGGCCGTCCAGCCCGGTGAAGGTGCCGCCCGCCTCGGTGACGATGATCGCGTTGGCCGCCATGTCCCACAGCGACAGCTCCGGCTCCGCGCACATGTCCACCGAGCCCTCCGCCACCATCATGTAGGGCCAGAAGTCGCCGTACGCGCGCGTGCGCCACACCTCGCGGGACAGCTCCAGGAAGCCGTCGAGCCGGCCCCGCTCCTCCCAGCCGGTGAGCGAGGAGTAGGCGAAGGAGGCGTCGGCCGGCTCGCTCACCTCGGAGACGTGTATACGGCTCGCCGAGGTCAGACTGCGTCCGGTGAAGGCGCCGTGGTCCTTCGCGGCCCACCAGCGGCGGCCCAGCGCGGGCGCCGAGACCAGGCCCACGACCGGGTGGAACCCGCCCGGACCCGCCTCCATCAGCGAGATCAGGGTCGCCCACACCGGGACCCCGCGCACGTAGTTCTTGGTGCCGTCGATCGGGTCGATCACCCAGCGGCGCGGGCCCGAGCCCTCGGCGCCGTACTCCTCGCCGAGCACCGAGTCACGCGGGCGGGCGCGCTGGAGGTGGTTGCGGATCAGCTCCTCGGCGGCCTTGTCCGCCTCGCTGACCGGCGTCATGTCCGGTTTCGTCTCGACCTTCAGGTCGAGGGCCTTGAAGCGCTCCATGGTGGTCGCGTCGGCGGCGTCCGCGAGGACATGGGCGAGGCGCAGATCGTCGAGATAGTCCGGCATGTGACGACCGTATCGGCCGCGGGTGTCCGGAAGCCACCAGGGGGAGCGCGGGCGCGGCGTACGGCGCGCAGGCCGAACCGCGCCCCCGGCACGCCCCCGGACCCTTGACAGCGCCGGCGGGCGAGTCAAATCTAAGCGCCACAGCTCGCCCCAGGGAGGCGAAGATGCCCGCAGCCCGCGAATCGCTGCTGGACGCCGCAGGCAGAGCGCTCGCCCACCGGCCGTGGTCGACGGTACGGATGGTCGACGTGGCCGCGGCCGCCGGAGTGTCCCGGCAGACGCTCTACAACGAGTTCGGCAGCAAGGACGGCCTGGCCAGGGCCCTGATGCGGCGCGAGGCCGACGGCTACCTCGCCGGGGTGGAACGCGCCCTCGCCACCCACACCGACCCCCGCGACCGGCTCGCCGCCACCGCCGAGTGGACCGCCACCGCCGCCCGCGGCAACGCGCTGGTACGGGCCATGCTCACCGGAAGCTGGACCGAACGGCTCCCCGAGCCCGCCCGCCCCGGCCTGCCCTCCACCTCCACCGTGCCCGCGCAGCGCCGCGCCGACGGGCCGCTGCCCGCACCCGGCGACTTCCTGCGGATGGTGCGCGACCGTGCCGTGGCCGTCCTCGCCCCACCCGGCGCGCCCGCGTCCGACACCGCCCGGCTGGCCTTCGCCTGCGAACTCGCCCTCCGGCTCGGCCTGTCCTGCGTGGCGGCACCGGCCGGCGAGGGCGGCACCGCGGCGCTGGTCCACCAGGCCCTGCACCGCGACTTCGAGAGTTAGTGCGCCGACCCCGACAACTGCAGGCCGATCACCCCGACGATCACCAGGGAGATGGAGACGATCTTCAGGGTGGAGACCAGGTCACCGAGGAAGACCATGCCGTAGATCGCCGTGCCCGCCGCGCCGATGCCGGTCCACACCGCGTAGGCGGGACCGACGTCGAGCTTCTTCAGGGCCAGGGTCAGCAGGCCGAAGCTGCCGAGGGCGAACGAGGCGAAGGCGATGGTCGGCCAGAGCCGGGTGAACCCGTGGGACAGCTTCAGGCACACGGCGAAACCGGTCTCCAGCAGCCCGGCGACGATGACCAGCAGCCACGCCATGCGCTGTCCTCCCCTAGGGTCCGGATCTCCGGCTCGGTGCGATTATGCACTTACCGAACCCGCGCCCCGGCAAACCACGCGAGGCTCAGTCGCCCTCCCGGCGCTCCCGCGTCGACAGCAGCCGGCGCAGCGAGTACAGCCGGGCCTGGCGCGCGTGCCCCTCGGCCACCCAGGCGTCCAGCGCGCAGTCCGGCTCGTCGTGGCTGCACGCACGCGGACAGTCGGCGGTCCCCGGCACCAGGTCCGGGAAGGCGTTGATGACCCGCGAGGGGTCGATGTGCGCCAGCCCGAAGGACCGTACGCCCGGTGTGTCGACCACCCAGCCGGTGCCGTCGCCGAGCGGGAGCGCCAGCGCGGAGGTCGTGGTGTGCCGGCCCCGGCCGGTCACCGCGTTGACGTGTCCCGTGGTGCGCCGGAGGTCCTGTGGGACCAGGGCGTTGACCAGGGTGGTCTTGCCGACGCCGGAGTGGCCGACGAACGCCGTTATCTTTCCGTCCAGTTGCTCGCGGACCCGGTCGGCCGCGTCGCCGTTCTCCAGCTCCTCGCGGCTGGTCACCACATAGGGGATGTCCAGGTCGCCGTACAGCTCCAGCAGCTTGTCCGGGGAGGCCAGGTCCGACTTGGTCATGACCAGCAGGGGCTCCAGGCCGCCGTCGAAGGCCGCGACCAGGCAGCGGTCGATCAGCCGGGGGCGGGGCTCGGGGTCCGCGAGGGCGGTGACGATGGCGAGCTGGTCGGCGTTGGCCACCACGACCCGCTCGTAGGGGTCGTCGTCGTCGGCGGTGCGGCGCAGCAGGGAGGAGCGCTCCCCGATGCGCACGATCCGCGCGAGCGTGTCCTTCTGGCCCGACAGGTCACCGACCAGCGAGACCCGGTCGCCCACGACGGCCGCCTTGCGGCCCAGCTCGCGGGCCTTCATCGCGGTGATCGTCCGCCCGTCGACCAGACAGGTCAGCCGGCCCCGGTCGACGGTGAGGACCATGCCCTCCGCCGCGTCCTCGTGCTTGGGCCGGATGTTGGTCCGCGGGCGGTTGCCCTTGCGGTTGGGACGCGTGCGGATGTCGTCCTCGTCGGTGTGCTTGCCGTAGCGGCGCATGATCTCGTCCCGCCCGTTCAGTTACCGAGCATCCCGGCCCACAGCTCGGGGAAGTCCGGGAGGGTCTTCGCCGTCGTCGCCACGTTCTCGATCCGCACCCCCGGCACCGCCAGGCCGATGATCGCGCCCGCCGTCGCCATCCGGTGGTCGTCGTAGGTGTGGAACACACCGCCGTGCAGCGGGCGCGGCCGGATGTGCAGGCCGTCGGCGGTCTCGGTGACGTCGCCGCCGAGTTCGTTGATCTCCTTGGTGAGCGCGGCCAGCCGGTCCGTCTCGTGCAGCCGCAGATGGGCCACCCCGCGCAGGGTCGACGGGGAGTCGGCGAGGGCGGCGACCGCGGCGATGCCGGGGGTCAGCTCGCCCACGTCGCCCAGGTCCACGTCGATGCCGTGCACCGCGCCGGAACCGGAGAAGACCAGCCCGTACTCGGTCAGCTCGCAGGAGCCACCCATCTCGGTGAAGATCTCCCGCAGCCGGTCACCCGGCTGGGTGGTGCGCTCCGGCCAGTCCGGGATGGTCACCTTGCCGCCGGTGACCAGGGCGGCCGCCAGGAACGGCTGGGCGTTGGACAGGTCCGGCTCGACGGTGAGGTCCCGGCCCAGCAGCGCGCCCGGCGTCACCCGCCACACGTTCGGCTCGCCGCCCGACTCCGGCGTGTCCACCTGGGCGCCGACCGCGCGCAGCATGTCCACCGTCATCCGGATGTGGGGGAGCGAGGGCAGGGTCGCGCCGGTGTGGCGGACCTCCACGCCCTGGTTGAAGCGCGGCGCGGACAGCAGCAGCGCCGAGACGAACTGGGACGACGAGGACGCGTCGACCGACACCGGGCCGCCCTCCAGCGCCCCGCCGCCGTGCACGGTCAGCGGCAGCGCGCCCCGCCCGTCGTCGTCGATCCGGGCGCCCAGCACCCGCAGCGCGTCGATCACGCCGTGCAGCGGGCGCTCGTAGGAGCGGGGGTCGCCGTCGAAGCGGACCGGGCCGTCGGCCAGCGCGGCGACCGGCGGCAGGAAGCGCATCACCGTGCCCGCGTTGCCGACGTCCACCGCGGCCGGGCCGCGCAGCCCCGTCGGCAGCACCCGCCACGCCTCGCCGGAGCCGTCCGGGCCGACGCCCTCCTCGATCTCCACGCCCATCGCGCGCAGCGCACCGGCCATCAGCAGGGTGTCCCGCGACCGCAGCGGACGGCGCAGCCAGCCCGGCTCGGAGGCGAGGGCGGCCAGCACCAGGGCGCGGTTGGTGACCGATTTGGAACCGGGCACGTGGACCGTCGCGTCGACGGCCCCGGTCGCGTGCGGGGCGGGCCAGAGGGCGGTTTCAGCGGGGTTCGCGGTCATGCGCTCCACTTTAGTGGCTGGGACCGCGCCCAGATCTTGATCGAACCCGTCCGGCGGCGGCTCAGAGCCGCAGCAGCCACTGCCCGCCGCCGATCAGCGCGCACAGCGACACCGCGTGGAACAGGAACAGCCACAGCCACGCCGGCACATGGGTGAGCCGCGACAACTGGTCCGCGTCCGAGTCCCCGGCGCCGCCCCGCCTGCGCTTGGCCTGCAGCTCGAAGGGCGGACGCACCCCGCCCAGCAGCAGGAACCACACCACCGCGTACGCGAACGCCGCCTGCACCTGCGGTCCCGCCAGCCACGACACCAGCAGGAAGGCCCCGCCGGTCAGCACCACGGTGAGCACCCCGTAGGCGTTGCGGATCATCACCAGCATCGCCAGCAGCAGGGCGGTCGCCACCCACAGCAGCAGGGTGATGCGCCCGGCGGCCAGCAGCGCGGCCCCGCCGAGCCCGAGCAGCGAGGGCGCGGTGTAGCCCGCGGCGGCCGTCAGGATCATGCCGAGGCCGTACGGCTTGCCCCGGCTCACCGTGAGGCCGCTGGTGTCGGAGTGCAGCCGTATCGCGGTCAGCTTCCGGCCGGTGACGAGCGCGATCAGGCCGTGGCCGCCCTCGTGCGCGATGGTGATCGCGTTCCGGGCCACCCGCCACACCGGGTGCGGGGCGACCACGGCGAGCGCGGCGGCCAGGGTGGCGAGGACCACCCACAGGTCGGGACCGGGCTGGGTGCCGCTGAGACGGTCCCAGAGGTCGGGCAGCGCGGTGGTCGTGTTGCTGTCCATGTCTGCGGGTGGCTCCCTGTCGTCGGACGGACTCTGGCACTGTGGCTGGTATGTGCGGACGGTATGCGGCCAGTCGTGGCCCAGAGGATCTCGCGGCGGTCTTCGACATCGAGGTGGGGGTCCCCCCTGCCCCGGAACACGGGGGCGACCGGACCCCGGAACCCGAGGAGACCCTGGCGCCGGACTGGAACGTGGCCCCGACCAAGGAGGTCTACGCGGTTCTGGACCGTCCGCTGAAAGACGCCGCCGACCGCCGTCCGGTTCGCCAGTTGCGCCGGCTGAGGTGGGGACTGGTGCCGTCCTGGGCCAAGACCCCCGAGGGCGCCGCCCGGATGATCAACGCCCGCGCGGAGACCGTGCACGAGAAGCCGGCCTACCGCCGCGCCTTCGCCGCCCGCCGCTGCATCCTGCCCGCCGACGGCTACTACGAGTGGGTCACCGGCGAGCAGGAGCGCGACCTGGAGGTCGAGGGCAAGAAGAAGCGGCCCCGCAAGCAGCCGTACTTCGTGCTCCCCGCCGACGGCTCGGTGTTCGCCATGGCCGGGCTGTACGAGTTCTGGCGCGACCGCACCCTGCCCGACGACCACCCCGGCGCCTGGTGGGCGACCTGCTCGGTGATCACCACCGAGGCCGAGCGGGGCCCGCTGGCCGTCGCCCCCGCCGAGGGACCCGGCTCGCTCGCCGACATCCACCCCCGGATGCCCCTGATGCTGACCCCGGACCGCTGGGACGCCTGGCTGGACCCCGCCCGCACCGACCCCGAGGACCTGCGGGAGCTGCTGGCCCCGCCGCCCGAGGGCCTGATGCGGGCCTACCCGGTGTCCACGGCCGTCAGCAACGTCCGCAACAACGGGCCGGAGCTGCTGAAGGAGCTGGAGGGGCCCGAGGAGGGCACACTCTTCTGACGTGAGCCCCTCCACCTCCACGCATGAGACCGAGACCGTCGGGACCGAGGCCGGGACCGCGCGCGTCACCTGGCACCACGCGCCCGAGCCCCGCCTCGTCCTGGCCGTGAGCCACGGCGCCGGGGGCGGCATCGAGGCCCGCGACCTCCAGGCGCTCGCCGCCGCCCTGCCCGCGCACGGGGTGAGCGTCGCTCTGGTCGAACAGCCCTGGCGGGTGGCTGGACGCAAGGTGGCCCCGGCGCCGAAGACGCTGGACACCGGCTGGCGGGGCCTGTGGCCCGCGCTGACCCGGCCCGGTCTGCCGGTGATCTCCGGCGGCCGGAGCGCGGGTGCCCGCGTCGCCTGCCGCACCGCCACCGAGCTGGGCGCCCGCGCGGTGCTCGCGCTGAGCTTCCCGCTGCACCCTCCGGGCAAGCCGGAGAAGTCCCGCGCGGACGAGCTGCTCGGCTCCGGGGTCCCCACCCTCGTCGTGCAGGGCGGGAACGATCCCTTCGGCCGGCCCGAGGAGTTCCCCGGGCAGTTCCGAGAAGGCGGATTCGAACTCGTCGAGGTGCCCTACGGCGACCACTCCTTCGCGGTGCCCAAGCGGGCCCCCGTGACCCGGGAGGCCGCGCTGGAGACCGTGACGGACGCCGTCATCAGGTGGGCCGCGTCACTCGGGTGACCCTCGGGAATGCCGGACCGGGCACCGCTGTTGTGGCGGACAGAAGTACTGGAGCGCCGGTGAGGCGTCGTCGCGGGAGAGGAAGTCAGCCGCATGGGTTCGACCGCATGTCCGAGTCGCAGCAGCCGTACTGACCTGGACTGGACGGTGCTGCACGCGGCCAAGACCGCTCCGATTCGAGCGGCGGCGGGTACGGGTCGTGTTCTATCCTCCGAAACGAGTGGGGCCGGTCTCGGCCTCGCGCGGGAACTTGAGGAGGTGGGTCCGGTCACCGGTACCGACGCAGGGGCCGGCAGCGGCCAGGCGGAGCAGCCCGAGGACCAGGGCGTGAGCGCGGGAACGGGCGCCGAGAGCAGCACGGAGCGCAGCGCGCGCTTCGAGCGGGACGCGCTCGAATTCCTCGACCAGATGTATTCGGCCGCGCTGCGCATGACGCGCAACCCGGCCGACGCCGAGGACCTGGTGCAGGAGACGTATGCCAAGGCGTACGCCTCGTTCCACCAGTTCCGCGAGGGCACCAACCTCAAGGCGTGGCTGTACCGGATTCTCACCAACACCTTCATCAACTCGTACCGCAAGAAGCAGCGGGAACCCCAGCGCAGCGCCGCCGAGGAGATCGAGGACTGGCAGCTCGCGCGCGCCGAGTCGCACATGTCGACGGGGCTGCGCTCCGCCGAGTCCCAGGCGCTGGACCACCTGCCGGACTCGGACGTGAAGTCCGCGCTCCAGTCGATCCCCGAGGAGTTCCGCATCGCGGTCTACCTCGCGGACGTGGAGGGCTTTGCGTACAAGGAGATCGCGGACATCATGGGGACACCCATCGGTACGGTGATGTCCCGGCTGCACCGGGGCCGTCGCCAACTGCGCGGCATGCTGGAGGACTACGCGCGCGAGCGCGGCCTGGTCCCCGCGGGCGCCGGAGAGTCGAACGAAGCGAAAGGCTCGGGCTCATGAGCTGCGGAGAGCCGCACGAGACGGACTGCAGTGAGGTCCTCGACCATCTGTACGAGTTCCTCGACAGCGAGATGCCGGACGTCGACCGCGACAAGTTCCAGCACCACTTCGAGGAATGCCACCCGTGCCTGGAGAAGTACGGTCTGGAGCAGGCCGTGAAGAAGCTGGTCAAGCGGTGCTGCGGACATGACGACGTCCCCGCCGACCTGCGCGCCAAGGTCATGGGCCGGATCGAGCTGATCCGCTCCGGAGGCACCGTCCCCGAGCATGACGTGACCGCGGTCGCCCGCGAGAGCTGACCGCCGCTTCCGTCACCCGAACGTGCTAATCCCACCGGACCAGCCCCCGCCCTGACCGTGCCCCGTCCTACGCTCCACCCGGACGGGGCACGGTCGGGGAGGGCGTCATGGAGGCGGTTCCGGCAAGGGCACGGATCTGCGTGGCCGGCGCCGCCCTGCTCGCCGCGCTCTGCGCACTGCCCGCCCTCACCGGCCCCACGCCCTGGGGCACCCTCGGCCTTCTCGCCGCGCTCTACGCGCTCTGCGACCAGGTCGTGCGCCGCCGGTTCGGCGGCACCTTCTACCCCGTCCTGCTCGCCGCGGCCTTCCTGCTGACCCCGGCCGCCGCCGCGCTCGTTCCGCTGCCCGCCGCCCTGCTCTCCCCGGTCGAGCACGCGCCCGCCCTGCCGCGCCGCGTCTGGCGCGCCGCCCGGCCCGCGCTCGCCGTCTGGGCCGCGGCCCGGACACACCACGCGCTCGACGGCAGCGCCGCCGTCGCCGGCTCCGTCTTCCCGTACGCCCTGCTGCCCGCCGGGGCCGCCGTGCTCGCCTTCTGCCTGGTGCTGACCCTGCTCGACGGCGCCATGCACGCGGCCGCCGACCGGGTGCCGCCGCGCCGGGCCTGGCGGGGGCTGTTCACCCGCTCCCTGGCCCCCGTCGCCGTGCACGGGCTGGCCGGGCTGATGACCGCCGTGCTGTGGCGCAGCCCCTACGGGCCCGTCGCCGCCCTGCTGGTGCTGCTGCCGATGGGGGTCTCCTGCTGGGTGTTCGCCCAGTACCACCGCGAACGCGCCGCCCACCAGGCCACCATCCGCGCCCTGGTGCAGGCCGTCGACATCAAGGACGGCTACACGAGGGGGCACAGCGAGCGGGTCGGCCAGGCGTCCGTGATGATCGCCCGCCAGCTCGGCCTGGACGACGCACGCGTGGAGGTCCTCCGCTTCGCGGGCATCCTGCACGACGTCGGCAAGCTCGGCGTCCCCACCCGGCTGCTGCGCAAGGACGGCCCGCTCACCCCCGAGGAACGCCGGATCATCGAACTCCACCCCGAGTACGGCCACGAGATGACCCGCGGCATCTCCTTCCTCGGGGAGGCCCGCGCGGCGATCCTG
Source organism: Streptomyces sp. NPDC018263 (assembly GCF_055562575.1). Classification (NCBI taxonomy): domain Bacteria; kingdom Bacillati; phylum Actinomycetota; class Actinomycetes; order Kitasatosporales; family Streptomycetaceae; genus Streptomyces; species Streptomyces sp. NPDC018263. The sequence continues at coordinate 444,696 of NZ_JBVHFA010000001.1, read as the reverse complement.
CACCACCACGAACGCCTCGACGGCAGCGGCTACCCCTACGGGCTCGTGGGCACCCAGATCCCCGAGTGCGCCCGCGTGGTCGCCGTCGCCGACGCCTTCGACGCCATGACCTCCACCCGCTCCTACAGCCGGGCCCGCCCGGTCGAGGCCGCCGTCGCCGAGCTGGAGCGGTGCGCGGGCGCCCAGTTCGACCCCCGGATGGTCGGCGCGCTCGCCGCCGCCCTGCGCCGTCACGGCTGGCGGCCCGAGGTCACCGCCGACGAACCCGCCCCCGGCGTCCCGCCCCCCCAGCGCACCCACGGCCGGACCACCGGGGCCCACCGTTGACCGCCCGCCCGAGTGCCCGCCTCCTGATCCACGGCGCCGCCGCCCTCCTCGCCGCCGTCGCGTTCGGCGCCACCCTGTGGAGCGGTGTCGACGGCCGGGGCACCGCGCTCGCCTTCGGCGTCCTCATAGCCGTCGGCGAACTCACCCGCTGGACGGGCGGCGGCTCCCGCCGCGCCGCACCGCTCGGCACCGCGGGCTCCCTCTCGTACGCCCTGCTCGGCGCCGACGCCGGGCGCCCCGCCGAGCACGGCGCCGGCCAGATCCTCACCGTGGTCGTCGTCGCCACGCTGCTCGGTGGCGTACCACACATCTGGCGCGGGAGCAGCCCCACCCTGGACCACCTCGCCCGCCGCGTGCTGACCGTCGGCTTCGCCGCCGTCTGCTTCCAACCGCTGTACAGCCGGGGCGTGTTCGAGCACTGGGACGGTTCCGCCTACGCCCTGACGCTCGTCGCGCTGCTGGTCCTGACCGCGCTGTGCGACGCCGTACTGGCCGCCGCGCTCGCCCGCTCCCGCACCGGCTGGCCCTTCGGGCCGCTGCTGCGCGAGGAACTGCGCGGGCTGCTCGGCATCGGGTCCGCGGTCTGCGCCACCGGCGCGGTGATGGCGCTCGCGGTCGCCGTGGCCGGACTCTGGGCCCTGCCGGTGTTCTGCCTCCCGCTGCTGCTCACCCAGTTGTCGCTGCGCCGGTACGCGGCCGTGCGCGCCACCTACCGGCAGACCATCACCTCCCTGGCCCGCGCCACCGAGATCGCCGGGTACACCCCGGCCGGCCACGCCCGCCGGGTCGCCGCCCTCAGCCTCGCGGTGGGCCGGGACCTCGGGCTCACCGGCACCGAGCTGACCGTGCTGGAGCACGCGGCGCTGATGCACGACATCGGCCAGCTCAGCCTGGTCGACCCCGTCCCCGCGGGCGCCACCGCCGGGCTGCCCGGCGCGGAACAGCGCCGTATCGCCCTGCTCGGCGGGGCCGTGGTCCGGCAGACCGGGGTGGCGTCGGCCGTCGCCGTGGTCGTGGAGCGGCAGGCCGACCCCTACCGGGACCAGCCGGTCGCCGCCCGCATCGTGCGCGCGGTCAACGCCTACGAGGAGAGGTCCCGCGACGCCGGGGCCGAGGGCCCCCTGCGCGCGCTGGAGGAACTGCGGCTGGCCACCGCCGGGGACTACGCCCCCGAGGTGGTGGAATCACTGGCGCGGGTCCTGTCCCGCGACTGTCTGACCCTGCCGGTTGCTGGGTAACCGATGGGTAATGAGCGCCTCTCCCAGGTGACGTGGTTGGATGCGAGGGAGAGGCAGTCCGGGGGCAAAAGCCAGCCCACTGAGCGGAACGGAACTGGCAGGCGGGAATCGTGAGGATCTTCGGCAAGGTACGGAACCGGCCCTCCGCCTCCTGGCGGCAGGCCACCGACCGGGCGTTCACGCTCATCGGCGACGGCCGGTACGAGGACGCGGGCGAACTGCTGACCCGCGCCGCCGATCTGGAGCCCTGGCTCGCCGAGTCCTGGTTCAACCTGGCCCTGCTGCACAAGTTCCGGCACGACTGGGAGCAGGCCCGTGCCGCCGGTCTGCGTGCGGTCGCCCTGCTGGACCGCGAGACCGGCGCCCCCGACTGGTGGAACGTCGGCATCGCCGCCACCGCCCTCCAGGACTGGCCGCTGGCCCGCCGCGCCTGGCAGGCGTACGGGCTGAAGGTGCCCGGTGGCGCCACCGCGCTCGGCGAGCCGCTCGGCATGGAGCTGGGCAGCGCGGCCGTACGGCTCTCCCCGGAGGGTGAGGCCGAGGTGGTCTGGGGACGCCGGCTGGACCCGGCGCGGATCGAGGTGCTGTCCATTCCGCTGCCGTCCTCGGGGCGGCGCTGGGGCGAGGTCGTCCTGCACGACGGCGTTCCGCACGGTGAGCGCACCACGTCCACCGGGCACTCCTATCCGGTCTTCGACGAGATCGAGCTGTGGGCGCCCTCGCCCGTGCCGACCTGGGTGGTGCTGCTGGAGGCGGCGACCGAGGCGGACCGGGACGCGCTGGAGCAGCTCGCCGCCGACGCGGGGTTCGCGGCGGAGGACTGGTCGTCTTCCGTGCGGCTGCTGTGCCGGATGTGTTCGGAGTCGCGGATGCCCTCCGACGAGGGGGAAGGTGTGCATCTCGATCCCCACGATCACAGTGAGCCCGGTCATCCCGGTCCGCTGGGGCACCGGACGGACGGACAGCTCTGGGTGCCCGAGCGGGAGTGCGGGATTGCTGCGCCGGCCTCGCTGGTCCGGGGGTTGCTGGACGGGTGGGTCGCGGACAGTCCGGACTCCCGGGACTGGCGAGACCTGGAAGAGGTCTGCTGAGGGCTCCTGCGGCAAGCCCACCCACGTACCCTGTATCCGCTAGTCCCCCCAGTTTTTGTGCAGGAAGGCGTCACTCGGTCATGGCTCAGCAGGACACCGATCAGCAGCACGTGGGCGTGCTCCCCGTCGATGACGAGGGCTATGTCGTCGACACGGAGGACTGCGAGGAGCGCGAGACCGGGTGGCGCGAGCGCGGTACCTCGCGGCCGATCACGGTCGTCGGGAACCCGGTGCTGCACAAGGAGTGCGCGGACGTCACCGAGTTCGGCCCCGAGCTGGAGCAGTTGGTCGCGGACATGTTCGCCAGCCAGCGCACCGCCGAGGGCGTGGGCCTGGCCGCCAACCAGATCGGCGTGAGCCAGAAGGTCTTCGTCTACGACTGCCCGGACGACGACGGTGTCCGCCACACCGGCGTGGTCGTCAACCCCAAGCTGGTCGAACTGCCCGCCGCCGCCCGCCGCCTGGACGACAGCAACGAGGGCTGCCTGTCCGTGCCCACCGCGTACGCGCCGCTCGCGCGCCCCGACTACGCCGAGGTGACCGGGCAGGACGAGAAGGGCAACCCGGTGAAGGTGCGCGGCACCGGCTACTTCGCCCGCTGCCTCCAGCACGAGACCGACCACCTGTACGGCTACCTCTACATCGACCGCCTCTCCAAGCGGGACCGCAAGGACGCCCTGCGGCAGATGGCCGAGAACGAACCGCGCTACGACGTGGTCGCCAACGACTGACGCGACCGCGCGTAACCAGCGCCACCGCACCGAACAGCCACGACGCCCGGCCGGAGACCATTCCGGCCGGGCGTCGTGGCTGTTCGTTCACCTGTTCGCCGAAAGAATCCCGGCGACTTGGGGTAGTGAAAGGAGCAAATCCGTTCCCCAGACGGTCAGTTGTAGTGCTGAATAGGGGTGCGGGGATACGCAACGGCGCACGCCCGGCACGGCAGGGAGGGGCGTGTGCTCCTGGCGGTCGAGAGGGGACTGTTCGTGCATGCTTTCTCACGCGGCACCACATCGGCGACAGCGGTCGCGGTACCACCGTCCCTCGCGCTCCCGGTGATCGAGGACGCTTTTCCCCGGCGGCTGCACCCGTATTGGCCGAGGCTCCAGGAGAACACCCGGCGGTGGCTGCTGGAAAAACGGCTGATGTCCCCGGACAAGGTCCGCGAGTACGCAGACAACCTGTGCTACACGGATCTGATGGCCGGCTACTACCTGGGCGCCCCCGACGAGGTCCTCCAGGCCATAGCCGACTACAGCGCGTGGTTCTTCGTCTGGGACGACCGGCACGACCGTGACATCGTGCACGGCCGGTCCGAGGACTGGCGGCGGCTGCGGCAGTGCCTCCATACGGCGCTCGACGCACCCGGCGACCATCTGTGCCACCAGGACGCGCTGGTGGCCGCTTTCGCGGACAGCGTGCTGCGGCTCTACGCGTTCCTGCCGTCCACCTGGAACCAGCGGTTCGCCCGGCACTTCCACGAGGTGATCGAGGCGTACGACCGGGAGTTCGGCAACCGGGTCGCGGGCCGGGTGCCCGGTGTCGAGGAGTACCTGGCGCTCCGGCGGCTCACCTTTGCGCACTGGATATGGACCGATCTCCTGGAACCGAGCGCCGGATGCCAGCTCCCGGACGCGGTACGGAAGAACCCGGCTTTTCGGCGCGCGGCCCTGCTGAGCCAGGAATTCGCCGCCTGGTACAACGACCTGTGCTCGCTGCCGAAGGAGATAGCGGGCGACGAGGTGCACAATCTCGGAATAAGTCTCATCACCCATTCCGGACTCACTCTCGAAGAAGCCGTCGAAGAACTCCGGCGGCGCATCGAGAACTGCATCGCCGAATTCATCGAAGCCGAGCGCGAAGCGCTGGAGTTCGCCGGAGAACTCGACGACGGCACCGTGCGCGGAAAAGAACTGAGCGCCGCCGTACGGACCTGCGTCGGCAATATGCGGAACTGGTTCAGCACCGTCTACTGGTTCCACCACGAGTCCGGCCGCTACATGGTCGACACCTGGGAGGACCGGTCCACGCCCCCGTACGTCAACAACGAAGCGGCAGGTGAGAAATGACCGTCGAAACCGTCAATCCCGAGACGCGGGAAGTGGCCGAACTGAAGGACCCGCCCCTCGCCGGGGGCGCCGTCCCGGTGCTCGGGCACGGGCTGAAACTGGCCCGCGACCCGCTCGCGTTCATGTCCCAACTGCGCGACCACGGCGACGTGGTGCGCCTCAAGCTCGGCCCCAAGACGGTGTACGCCGTCACCGCGCCGGCGCTCACCGGCGCACTCGCGCTGAGCCCCGACTACAAGATCGACGGACCGGTGTGGGAGTCGCTGGAGGGGCTGCTCGGCAAGCAGGGCGTGGCCACCGCCAACGGCCCGCTGCACCGGCGGCAGCGCCGCACCATCCAGCCCGCGTTCCGGCTCGCCGCGATCCCCGCCTACGGGCCGATCATGGAGGAGGAGGCGCACGCCCTCACCGAGCGCTGGCGGCCCGGCGTACCCGTCGACGCCACCTCCGAGTCCTTCCGGGTCGCGGTGCGCGTCGCGGCCCGCTGCCTGCTGCGCGGCCAGTACATGGACGAGCGCGCGGAACGGCTCAGCACCGACCTCGGCGCCGTCTTCCGGGGCATGTACCGGCGCATGGTGCTGCCGCTGGGACCGCTGTACCGGCTGCCGTTCCCGTCCAACCGCGAATTCAACCGGGCACTGGCCGATCTGCATCTGCTGGTGGACGAGATCATCACCGAGCGGAGGGCATCCGGTCAAAAGCCGGACGATTTGCTGACGGCTTTGCTGGAGGCGAAGGACGACAATGGCGACCCCATCGGTGAACAGGAGATCCACGACCAGGTCGTCGCCATACTCACCCCCGGCAGCGAGACAATCGCCTCCACGATCATGTGGCTCCTGCAGATCCTCGCGGACCATCCCGAGCACGCCGAGAAGGTGCGCGCGGAAGTTGAATCGGTAACCGGCGGGGCGCCGGTCGGATTCGAGCACGTGCGCAAGCTGAGCCACACCAACAATGTCGTCGTAGAGGCCCTCCGACTGCGGCCCGCCGTATGGATATTGACGCGCCGCGCGCTCACCGACACCGCACTCGGTGACTATCGCATTCCGGCCGGGGCGGACATCATCTACAGTCCCTACGCGATTCAGCGCGACGCCCGCTCCTACGCCCGCCACCTCGACTTCGACCCCGACCGGTGGCTGCCGGAGCGGGCCGAGGAGGTGCCGAAGTACGCCATGAGCCCCTTCAGCGTCGGCAACCGCAAGTGCCCCAGCGACCACTTCTCGATGGCCCAACTGAGCCTGATCGTCGCGGCGATATCGGCGAAGTACCGGTTCCGTCAGGTCGAGGACTCGGACGCCGGCACCCGCGTGGGCATCACCCTGCGCCCGCACCGGCTGCTGGTCGAGCCCGTGGAGTGGTGAGGCGTCACGCGCCCGGACCGGCGTGCGTTCAGGCGGCCCGCGGGCCCCGGAACGCACGCCGGTAGGCGTTCGGGGTGGTGCCGATCGCCCGGACGAACTGGTGGCGCAGCGCGGCCGCGTTGCCGAACCCGGCTCGCCAGGCGATCGAGTCCACCGTCTCGTCCGTCCCCTCCAGCAACCGCTGGGCCAGCAGCACCCGTTGGCGCAGAATCCAGCGGTACGGGGTGGTTCCGGTCTCCTGCTGGAAGCGGCGGGCGAAGGTGCGCGGCGACATGTGGGCGCGGGCGGCGAGCTGTTCGACGGTGACCTCCTCGTCGAGGTGCTCCTCCATCCACACCAGCACCTCGCCCACGGTGTCGCAGGGGCCCTTGGGCAGCGGGCGCTCGATGTACTGGGCCTGGCCGCCGTCCCGGTGCGGGGGCACCACCATCCGGCGGGCGATCTTGTTGGCGACCTCGGGGCCCTGCTCCTTGCGGACCAGGTGGAGGCAGGCGTCGATACCGGCCGCCGTACCGGCGGAGGTGATCACCGGGTCCTCGTCGATGTAGAGCACGTCCGGCTCGACCGTGACGTTCGGGTGGCGCCGGCTCAGCTCCTCGGCGTTGTGCCAGTGCACCGCGCACCGGCGGCCGTCCAGCAGTCCGGCCTCGGCCAGCACGAACACCCCCGTGCACACGCTGAGCACCCGCGCGCCGCGGGCCACGGCCCGGCGCAGGGCGTCCAGCAGGGCGGGGGGATAGTCGCGGGAGGTGTAGGACTCCCCGGCCGGGACGGCGATCAGGTCGGCCTCCTCCAGCCGCTCCAGACCGTGCGGGGTGGAGACGGTGAAGCCGCAGTGGGTGCGCAGGGTGGGGCCCTCCGCCGAGGCCACGGCGAAGTCGTACACCGGGAGGCCGTCCTCGCTGCGGTCGATGCCGAACACCTCGCACACCACCCCCAGCTCGAAGGGGTGCACCCCGTCCAGCAGGACCGCGACCACGTTCTTCAGCATGCTGCCAGTGTGCCTCGGCGCTGGCAGGAATTCGAGGGCCCACGGCAGTCCTGCCAGTGTTGGACAGGAGCGTTCAGCGCGAGGCTGATGACATGAACGGAAACCAGATCGAAGGTCTCATCGGAATGGCCGCCACTCTCGGCATCCTGGTCCTCCTGGTCCTGCCCTCGGTGATCGGCATCGTGCGCGACCGGCGCGTCGACCGACAGCTCGGGCAGGCCCAGAAGGACCGCGGACGTCAAGGCTCGGAGCGAGAGGAGGCTCAGAAGTCCTCGTCCAGGTCCACGGTGCCCTCCACCGCGACCTGGTACGCCGACGGGCGGCGCTCGAAGAAGTTCGTCAGCTCCTGAACACCCTGCAGCTCCATGAAGGAGAACGGGTTCTCCGAGCCGTACACCGGGGCGAAGCCCAGGCGCGTGAGGCGCTGGTCGGCGACGCACTCCAGGTACTGCCGCATCGACTCGGTGTTCATGCCGGGCAGGCCGTCACCGCACAGGTCGCGCGCGAACTGCAGCTCGGCCTCGACGGCCTCCCGGAGCATGTCCTTCACCTGCTGCTCAAGCTGCTCGTCGAACAGCTCCGGCTCCTCCTTGCGCACGGTGTCGACCACGTCGAAGGCGAACGACATGTGCATCGTCTCGTCGCGGAACACCCAGTTGGTGCCGGTGGCCAGGCCGTGCAGCAGGCCACGGCTGCGGAACCAGTAGACATACGCGAAGGCGCCGTAGAAGAACAGGCCCTCGATGCACGCGGCGAAGCAGATCAGGTTCAGCAGGAACTTGCGGCGGTCCGCCTTGGTCTCCAGCCGGTCCAGCTTGTCGACCGAGTCGATCCACTTGAAGCAGAACTCGGCCTTCTCGCGGATGGAGGGGATGTTCTCCACCGCGTCGAACGCGGCCGCGCGGTCCTCCGGGTCGGGCAGGTAGGTGTCGAGCAGCGTCAGATAGAACTGGACGTGCACGGCCTCCTCGAAGAGCTGCCGGCTCAGGTAGAGCCGCGCCTCGGGGGAGTTGATGTGCTTGTACAGCGTCAGCACCAGGTTGTTCGCCACGATCGAGTCACCCGTGGCGAAGAACGCCACCAGGCGGCCGATCAGGTGCTGCTCCTCGGGGGAGAGCTTCGCCAGGTCGGCGACGTCCGAGTGGAGGTCGACCTCCTCGACGGTCCAGGTGTTCTTGATCGCGTCCCGGTAGCGCTCGTAGAAGTCCGGGTAGCGCATCGGACGCAGCGTCAGCTCGAAGCCGGGGTCCAGAAGGTTCTTGTCGGTCATTACTGGCAGGCCTCGCAGGACTCGGGGTTTTCCAGGGAGCAGGCGACGGCGTCGGGGTCGGCCGCCTGCTGGACGGGGATGGTCTTGGTCTCCTGGGCGCGGCCCGCGGCACGGGCGATCCGGGTCGCCGGGCGCGAACGCAGGTAGTACGTGGTCTTCAGACCCGACTTCCAGGCGTAGGAGTACATCGAGGAGAGCTTGCCGATGGTCGGCGTCTCCAGGAACAGGTTCAGCGACTGCGCCTGGTCGAGGAACGGGGTACGGGCCGCGGCCATGTCGATCAGGCCACGCTGCGGGATCTCCCACGCCGTGCGGTACAGCTTGCGCACGTCCTCGGGAATCCAGGCGAAGCCCTGCACCGAGCCGTTGGCCTCGCGCAGCTCCTCACGGGTGCGGGCGTCCCACACGCCGAGGTTCTTCAGCTCCTGCACCAGGTACGCGTTGACCTGGAGGAACTCGCCCGACAGCGTCTCGCGCTTGAACAGGTTGGACACCTGCGGCTCGATGCACTCGTACACGCCCGCGATGGAGGCGATGGTGGCCGTCGGCGCGATGGCCAGCAGCAGCGAGTTGCGCATGCCGACCTCGGCGATCCGGGCGCGCAGCGCGGCCCAGCGCTCCGGCCAGGTCAGCTCGACACCGTAGTGGTCGGGGTGCAGCACGCCCCGGGCGGTACGGGTCTGCTCCCAGGCGGGGAGCGGGCCGTTGCGCTCGGCGAGGTCGGCGGACGCCTCGTAGGAGGCCAGCATGATGCGCTCGGCGATCCTCGTGGAGAGCGCCTTCGCCTCGGGGGAGTCGAAGGGGATGCGCAGCTTGAAGAAGACGTCCTGGAGGCCCATCGCGCCCAGGCCCACCGGGCGCCACTTGGCGTTGGAGCGGCCCGCCTGCTCGGTCGGGTAGAAGTTGATGTCCACGACCCGGTCGAGGAAGGTCACGGCGGTGCGGACGGTCTCGTCCAGCCGCTCCCAGTCGATGTCGCCGTCGGCCACGAAGGCGCCCAGGTTCACCGAGCCGAGGTTGCAGACCGCGGTCTCGCCGTCGTCGGTGACCTCAAGGATCTCCGTGCACAGGTTGGAGGAGTGGACCACGTTGCCCGGCAGCGCCGTCTGGTTGGCGGTGCGGTTGGCGGCGTCCTTGAAGGTCATCCAGCCGTTGCCGGTCTGCGCGAGGGTGCGCATCATGCGGCCGTACAGCTCGCGGGCCGGCATGGTCTTCTTCGCCAGGCCCGCCTCCTCGGCCTTGCGGTAGGCCGCGTCGAACTCCGGGCCCCACAGGTCGACCAGGTCGGGCACGTCCGCCGGGGAGAAGAGCGACCAGGGCTCGTCGGCGTTGACCCGGCGCATGAACTCGTCCGGAATCCAGTGCGCGAGGTTCAGGTTGTGCGTACGGCGCGCGTCCTCACCGGTGTTGTCGCGCAGCTCCAGGAACTCCTCGATGTCGGAGTGCCAGGTCTCCAGGTACACCGCCGCCGCGCCCTTGCGCCGCCCGCCCTGGTTCACCGCGGCCACCGAGGCGTCCAGCGTCTTCAGGAACGGCACGATGCCGTTGGAGTGGCCGTTGGTGCCCCGGATCAGCGAACCCCGGCTGCGGATGCGGGAGTACGACAGGCCGATGCCGCCGGCGTGCTTGGAGAGGCGGGCGACCTGGTGGTAGCGGTCGTAGATCGAGTCCAGCTCGTCCAGCGGGGAGTCCAGCAGGTAGCAGGACGACATCTGGGGGTGCCGCGTACCGGAGTTGAACAGGGTGGGGGAGGACGGCAGGTAGTCCAGGCGGCTCATCAGGCCGTACAGGGCGGCGACCTCGTCCACGGCGGGGGCGCTGTCGTTCTCCGCCAGGCCGCTCGCCACGCGCAGCATGAAGTGCTGGGGGGTCTCGATCACCTTGCGGGTGAGGGGGTGGCGCAGCAGGTAGCGGCTGTACAGGGTGCGCAGGCCGAAGTAGCCGAACCGGTCGTCGGCGCCGGTGTCGATCAGGGCGTCGAGACGGGCGGCGTGCAGCGTCACGAAGTCGGCGGTGCGGTCGGCGACCAGGCCCTCGCGGTGGCCCACGGTCACCGACTCGGTGAAGCGGGTCACGCCCTGCGAGGCGGCCTCGGCGCGGATGGAGAGCGTGAGGAGCCGGGCGGCCAGCCGGGAGTAGGCGGGGTCCTCCGAGATCAGACCGGCGGCGGCCTCGGTGGCCAGCTCGCGCAGCTCCGCCTCGTCGGCGCGCGCCGACCGGCCGCGCAGCGCGGCGGCCGCGACCCGGCCGGGGTCCGCGTCGGGGAGGTCGGCGGTCAGCTCGGTCAGGGTCCGCAGCAGCGCGGCGCCGGGGCCGTCGTTCTCCACAGGGGCCTCGGTCGCCGGGGTGGCTGAAGCCGGATCGGCAGGCGCGATGGTCACGTGGGGCTCTCCCTCGCTGGGCACGGGGGCCAGGCGGAGGGTATGAGGGGGCACGAGCGCACACGGCGTCGCGTCCACCGGCCCACTCCACGAGGCCCGGACGTCTTCGGGCACCCGGACCGGACGGCCGGGCGCGCGCTGTCGGCAGGTCCTCGGACTGACGCTGGCATGCACGAAGCACGCGAGTACACCGTTGCGGGACAGTTCCGGATTCGCACCGGATTCCCCTGCGACGACAGCGAGCACGAGCATACATCTAGTGCCGCCCTGTCACGTCACCCCCAGATGTTGTGTCTGTTGTGTGTCGCGGTGGCTTCAGAGGGTCAACTCGTAGGTGAGCAGGCCGAGGTCCAGGACGCCCGGCAGCGGGTTCCAGTCGCGGGCCGGGGTGCGGTGGAAACCGAGGCGTTCGTAGAGGCGGTGGGCGGCGTGCATCGCGGGCTGGGTGGACAGGACGAGGCTGTGGCAGCCCGCCAGGGTCCGTGCCCGGTCCGCACAGCTCCGTACGAGGGCCTCCCCGGCTCCCTGCCCCCGGCCGGCCCGCGCGACCGCGAGCATCCGGATCTCGGCCTCGCCGGGTTCCGCGATGTCGGCCAGGGGGCCGCCGGCGGGGACGAAGGTGACCCCGCCCAGCAGGACACTTCCGCGCACGGCGACCAGCACCTCCGCCCGCGCCGCCCGCCGGGCCACGTCCCGCAGCTCGCCCAGGTACGCGTCGCTCTCGCCGAAGTCCAGCAGGCCGTCCCCGAGATACGCCTGCGCGGTGATCTCACCCAGGGCGGTGTACTCGGCCCGGTAGGCGGGTCTGATGACGAGGTCCATGCCCGGCAGTGTGGACGACAACGCGACGGGCCGCCGTCGCTTTTCGCGTGACGGCGGCCCGTGGCCGGAGGGCGGGGACTGCTAGTGGCTGGTGCCCGCCGTCGCCGGGGGGAGTTCGACCTCCACGCCGGGGTCGCCCGCGTCGGCGGTGTAGTCGGCGGGGGAGGTCTCGTCGATGCCGTCGGGGGCCTTCAGAGCCCTGAGGGCGAAGGTGAGGATCACGGTGACGACGACGTTCAGGACGAAGGCCGTCAGGCCGATGTAGCCGATCTCACCGATGCCGGGGATCTCCTTGGCGGAGCCGCCGAAGTGCTTCTGGGTGGGGGAGGCGACCCCGTAGGCGGCGAGGGTGCCGTAGAGCATGCCGACCGCCCAGCCGGCCAGCAGGGCCCAGCGGTGGAACCAGCGGGTGAACAGGCCGCCGACCAGGGCCGGGAAGGTCTGGAGAATCCAGATGCCGCCCAGGAGCTGGAAGTTGATGGCCACGGTCTTGTCCATGGTGAGGACGAAGACCAGCGCGCCCACCTTCACCAGCAGCGAGACCAGCTTGGAGACCTTGGTCTCCTGCTCGGGCGTCGCGTCGGGCTTGATGAAGTCCTTGTAGATGTTGCGGGTGAACAGGTTCGCGGCCGCGATCGACATGATGGCCGCCGGGACGAGGGCGCCGATCCCGATCGCCGCGAAGGCCACGCCCGCGAACCAGTCCGGGAACATGTCCTCGAACAACTGCGGGATGGCGAGCTGCCCGTTGGTGACCTTCACCCCGGCCGCGATCGCCATGAAGCCCAGCAGGGCCAGCAGGCCGAGCATCAGGGAGTACAGCGGCAGGATCGTGGTGTTGCGCCGGATGACCTCGCGGCTCTTGGAGGAGAGCGTCGCGGTGATCGAGTGCGGGTACATGAAGAGGGCGAGCGCCGATCCCAGCGCCAGCGTGGCGTACGTCCACTGCCCGGCCGGGGCCGGGACGAGTCCGCCCGCGCCGGCGGCCGTGTACTTCTCGCCCGCCTTGGCGAAGATCTCGTCGAAGCCGCCCAGCTTGATCGGGATGTAGATGATCGCCACCGCGATGACGATGTAGATCAGCGTGTCCTTCACGAACGCGATCATCGCCGGGGCGCGCAGGCCGGAGGAGTACGTGTACGCCGCCAGCACGCCGAACGCGATCAGCAGCGGCAGGTCCTTCACGAACCAGTTGGTGTCCTCACCGCCGCCCACGCCCATCACGTCCAGCACCGCCTGGATGCCGACCAGTTGGAGCGCGATGTACGGCATGGTCGCCAGGATGCCGGTGACTGCCACCGCCAGCGAGAGCCCCTTGGACCCGAACCGTCCGCGCACGAAGTCGGAGGTGGTGACGTACCCGTGCCGGTGCGAGACCGACCACAGCCGGGGCAGGAAGGTGAAGATCAGCGGGTACACCAGGATCGTGTACGGCACCGCGAAGAACCCGGCCGCGCCGGCCGCGTAGATCGCCGCCGGCACCGCGACGAAGGTGTACGCCGTGTACAGGTCGCCGCCGAGCAGGAACCAGGTGATCCAGGTGCCGAACGACCGGCCGCCCAGGCCCCATTCGTCCAGCGAGTGCTCGTTCTCGGCCTTGCGCCAGCGCGAGGCGAGGAAGCCCAGGACCGTGACCGCGAGGAAGAAGAAGACGAAGACGCCGAGCGCCACGCCGTTGACGCCGTCCTTCACTGGGAGACACCCCCGCTCCGGGTCTTGCGGGAGCGCTGGTCGCGCTGCCAGAGCTGGTACGCGGTCATGGTGAGCGAGGTGGAGACCAGCACCCACAGCATCTGGTACCAGTAGAAGAACGGGATGCCGATGAACGTCGGGTCCACCTTGGAGAACGACCCCACCCACAGCATCGCCACGAACGGCGCCACGAGGCACAGCCCGATGACCACCCGGACCGGTGTCACCACCGGTTGCCTCACTTCAGAATCTTCGGGCATGCCTCGGCTCCGTCCCCTCGTTGATCACTGCGTAATGCGCACGCAATCTAGGTGACGGCACGGCGGAGCGGAAGCCCTCGTCCGGGTATCGATATGGCTATGTGAGCTGGTGAGGCGGTGGAAGCGGAACCGCTCAGTCCTGCGGACGCCTCAGGCGGGCCACGAACTTGTACCGGTCGCCCCGGTACACCGAGCGCACCCACTCCACCGGGCGGCCCTCGCGGTCCACCGAGTGCCGGGACAGCAGCAGCATCGGCAGGCCCACGTCGGTGCCGAGCAGGCTCGCCTCGCGCGGGGTGGCCAGCGAGGTCTCGATGGTCTCCTCGGCCTCGGCCAGGTGGACGTCGTAGACCTCGGCGAGCGCGGTGTACAGCGAGGTGTACTTCACCAGCGAACGGCGCAGCGCGGGAAAGCGCTTGGCCGAGAGGTGGGTGGTCTCTATGGCCATCGGCTCGGCGTTGGCCATGCGCAGCCGCTCGATGCGCAGCACCCGGCCCCCGGCGCTTATGTCCAGCAGCCCCGCCAGCCGGTCGTCGGCCGTGATGTAGCCGATGTCCAGCAGTTGCGAGGTGGGTTCGAGCCCCTGGGCCCGCATGTCCTCGGTGTAGGAGGTGAGTTGGAGCGCCTGGGCGACCTTGGGCTTGGCGACGAAGGTGCCCTTGCCCTGGATGCGCTCCAGCCGTCCCTCGACCACCAGCTCCTGGAGGGCCTGGCGGACGGTGGTGCGGGAGGTGTCGAACTCGGCGGCCAGCGTGCGCTCGGGCGGTACCGGCGTGCCCGGCGGAAGCGTCTCCGTCATCTCCTGGAGATGCTTCTTCAGACGGTAGTACTTCGGCACGCGCGCGGTACGGACGGTCGCGCCGGCCTCGTTCTCCGCCCTGCTGACGTCGGTGCTCATGGCTGCCTTCCCGGCTCCGGATCATCCGTGATCTCCCTGTATACCGCCGCACCCCCGGTTGGTCTAGTCCACCCCGGTGGAGCGGGCCAGTGGTCCACCGGAACTGGTCCGTCCGATCTGTCGGTTGCGCAATGAAAGTTCCCTGCATATCTCGGTCGCGTCACGGACGCCCTAAGCCCACCTGAACACCCTTGACAGCCCTTTTGGTCTGGGCCAAGCTCCCCCTGCTGGTCTACACCATTGGTCCAGTCCCGGCTCCGAGGGCGGTACGACGCGCGAGTGTGACACCGCGGGGAGGCAGGGGGGTTGTGGGCATCCCTGAGGAGGATGGCGTGAAGCGCAGACTGATAGCCGCGATCGGCGTCGCGGGCATGATCGTCTCCATCGCCGCGTGCGGCAGCGACGACGGCAAGGGGGGCGACAGTGACACGCTGACCGTCTGGCTCACCGTCGACGCGCAGAACAACTGGCCGAACCTGGTCGAGGCCGCCGACGCCGCCGTAGTGAAGAAGCACCCGGGCCTGAAGATCAAGCACGAGTACTACGGCTGGCCGGACAAGAACACCAAGCTGGACGCCGTCCTCGCCACCGACAAGGCCCCCGACGTGGTCGAGATGGGCAACACCGAGATGCTCGGCTACATGGTCAAGGGCGCCTTCGCCCCCCTGGAGCCCGGCAAGTTCGAGAACTCGGCCGCCTGGCTCGACGGCCTGAAGGCCTCGGTCACCTACGACGGCAAGACCTACGGCGTGCCGTACTACGCCGGTGGCCGCGTCGCCAACTGGCGCAAGGACGTGGCCGCTTCGGTCGGCGTCAAGACCCCGCCGAAGACCTACGCCGAGCTGACCTCCGTGCTGGACAAGATCCAGAAGAAGGAGGGGAACAAGTTCAACGCCTGGTACCAGCCCACCCGTGACTGGTACGCCGGCATGTCCTTCGTCTACGACGCGGGCGGCGCCATCGCCAAGGAGCAGGGCGGCCAGTGGAAGGCGACCCTCTCCTCCCCGGAGTCGGTCAAGGGCCTCACCGCGTACAAGCAGGTGCTCGACAAGTACATGCACGGGGACAAGACCAAGGACGAGTCCGACCGTTACCTCGTCTACGGCCAGGGCAAGTCGGCCATGATCTTCGCCGCGGCCTGGGAGGGCGCGACCTCCGCCGACCCGAAGAACGACAAGACCGGCAAGCTCAAGGACAACCTCGAGAACTTCGTGATGCCGGGTCCGTCCGGCAAGAACATGCCGGTGTTCCTGGGCGGTTCGGACCTCGCCGTGCCGGTGAAGTCGCACAACCAGGAGATCGCCGCCGAGTGGATCAACGCCTTCACCGGTCCCTCGGGCCAGAAGGGTCTGATCGCCAAGGGCAACCTGCCCAACAACAAGACCGACCTCGCCACCCTGAAGAACGACCCGGCGACCGCCGTGCCGGCCACCGCGGCCGAGTCCAACTGGTTCGTGCCGATGGCGCCGGGCTGGGGCCAGGTCGAGAAGGCGCAGGTCCTCCAGACCATGCTCCAGCAGATCGGCACCGGCAAGAAGTCGGTCCAGGACGCCGCCAAGGAGGCGGACGCCGCGATCGACAAGGTCATCAACACCAAGTGACCCCGGTGCGCCGCGCGGGCTTCGGGCCCGCGCGGCGCCCGCCGTACCGCTCGCACAGGTTTTACGGGATCGCCGAGGAGCGCGATGAGTGCCGCAGACACGACCACGCCTGCAAAGGTGCCGCCGCAGCGGCAGGCGCCCCCGCCCCAGCCGCCGCCCCGGCCCCGCCGCCCGGCCTCCGCCAAGGGCGGCGCTGCCACTCCCTGGCTGCTCCTCGCGCCCTGTCTGCTGATCCTCGCCGGGGTCATGGGCTACCCCCTGGTCCGGCTGGTCACCCTGTCGTTCCAGAAGTTCGGCCAGTCCCAGCTCTGGGGCTTCCAGGAGCCCGAGTCCGCCGGCTTCGCCAACTTCTCCAAGGTGCTGAGCGACGGCGACTTCTGGCAGGTCGTGCTGCGCACCATCGGCTTCACCGTCGGCGCCGTCGTCTTCACGATGGTCCTCGGCATGCTGATCGCCCTGCTGCTCCAGCGGGTCTCCGGCTGGGTGAAGACGCTCGTCAACATCGCGCTGGTGGCGAGCTGGGGCATGCCCGTCATCGTCGCCACCACCGTCTTCAAGTGGCTCTTCGACGCCGACTACGGCATCCTCAACGCCCTCGTCAGCAAGCTGCCGGGCGTCGACCTGATCGGCCACAACTGGTTCGCCAGCGGTCCCGAGGGCCTGGCGGTGATCATGCTGCTGGTGGTCTGGGGCGCGGTGCCCTTCGTGGTCATCACCCTCAGCGCGGGACTCACCCAGGTCCCCGCCGAGCTGGAGGAGGCCGCCCGGCTGGACGGCGCGGGCTCCTGGGGCGTCTTCCGGTACGTCACCCTGCCGGTGCTCAAGCCGGTGATCGTCATGCTGACGACCCTCTCGGTCATCTGGGACATGGGTGTCTTCCCCCAGGTCTTCGTGATGCGCAACGGCCACCCCGAGGCCCAGTTCCAGCTCCTGACCACCTACTCCTACGACCGCGCCTTCGTGGTCAACGACTACGCCCAGGGCTCCGCCATCGCCCTCATCACCGTGGTGCTGCTGCTCGGCGTCGTCGCCGTCTACATGCGCCAGATGCTCAAGATCGGAGAGGTCGAGTGACCAGCACGGCTTCGCCCGCCCGCCGGACCTCCAAGGCCGGCTGGAACATCCTCGGCCTCCTCGTCTTCGCCACCGCGGGCTTCCCCGTCTACTGGATGCTCGACACCGCGGTCAAGCCGGCCAAGGACGCCATCGACCCCGACCCGAGCCTGCTGCCCACCGGGTTCACCCTGGACAACTTCAGCCGGGCCTTCGACATCGCCGACTTCTGGGGACCGGTCGGCCGCAGCCTGGTCGTCTCGCTGTCCGTGGTCCTCATCGGCGTCGTCGTCGGCATGCTCGCCGCGCTCGCCATCTCCCGGTTCGCCTTCCGGGGCCGCAAGATCGTGATCGTCGGCATCCTCGCGGTGCAGATGGTGCCGCTCGTCGCCATGATCATCCCGGTCTTCCTGCTGCTGAACGACCTGCATCAGTACGACAAGCTCACCGGCCTGATCATCACCTATCTGACCTTCATCCTGCCGTTCACGGTGTGGACCCTGCGCGGCTTCATCGTCAACATCCCGCGCGAGCTGGAGGAGGCGGCCATGGTCGACGGCTGCTCCCGCACCGGCGCCTTCGTCCGCGTGGTCTTCCCGCTGCTCGCCCCCGGCATGGTCGCCACCTCCGTCTACGGCTTCATCCAGGCGTGGAACGAGTACCTCTACGCCCTGATGCTGCTCAGCCAGGAGAACCAGACGGCCACCGTCTGGCTCGGCAACTTCACCACCCAGCACGGCACCGAGTACGCCCCGATGATGGCCGGCGCCACCATGATGGCGGTGCCGATCGTCGTGCTGTTCCTCCTCGTCCAGCGCAAGATGGCCGCGGGGCTGACCGCGGGCGCCGTGAAGGGATAACGCCACCCGATGACCACAATCGCCCGCGGTACGGACACCCTGACGCGTGACGCGCTCACCGTCCTCCAGCCCGGTTTCACCGGCACCACCGCCCCCGACTGGCTGCTGCGCCGGCTCGGCGAGGGCCTCGCCTCGGTCGGCCTGTTCGGCCGCAACATCGTCTCGCCCGGGCAACTGGCGGCGCTCACCGCCCAGTTGCGCGCCGAGCGCCCCGACGTGCTGGTGGCCATCGACGAGGAGGGCGGGGACGTCACCCGCCTGGAGGCCCGTACCGGCTCCTCCTTCCCCGGCAACCACGCCCTCGGCGCGGTGGACGACGTGGAGCTGACCCACGCGGTCGCCCGGGAACTCGGCCGCCGGCTCGCCGCCTGCGGGGTGCACCTCAACTGGGCGCCCTCGGCCGACGTCAACTCCAACCCCGACAACCCGGTCATCGGCGTCCGCTCCTTCGGCGCCGACACCGACCTGGTCGCCCGGCACACCGCCGCCTATGTCACCGGCCTCCAGTCCGCCGGGGTCGCGGCCTGCACCAAGCACTTCCCGGGCCACGGGGACACCGCGGTCGACTCCCACCACGCGCTGCCCCGCATCGACGTGGCCGCCGAGGTGCTCCAGGACCGCGAACTCGCGCCCTTCCGGGCCGCGCTCGCGGCGGGCACCCGCGCGGTGATGAGCGCCCACATCCTGGTCCCCGCGCTGGACCCGGAACGCCCCGCGACCCTCTCCCGGCCGGTCCTCACCGACCTGCTGCGCGGCGAACTCGGCTACCAGGGACTGATCGTCACCGACGGCATGGAGATGCGCGCCGTCTCCGGCACCTACGGCATCGAGCACGGCAGCGTCCTCGCCGTCGCGGCCGGCGCCGACGCGATCTGCGTGGGCGGCGGCCTCGCCGACGACGAGACGGTACGACGGCTGCGCGACGCCCTGGTGGCCGCCGTGCGCTCCGGTGAACTCCCCGAGGAGCGCCTCGCGGACGCGGCCCGCCGGATGCGCGAACTGGCCGCCTGGACGGCGAACGGCACCACCAAGGACACCGCCCCCGACCCCGAGGCCGGGCTGCGCGCCGCCCGCCGGGCCCTGACGGTGACCGGCGGCGAGTCCTTCACCCCGCTCACCGATGCGCCCTACGTCGCCGCCTTCACCCCGGTCGCCAACATCGCGGTGGGCAGCGAGACCCCCTGGGGCGTCGCCGCCGAGCTGTCCGAGCTGCTGCCGGGCACACTGACGGGAAGCTTCACCGGCGACTCGGCCGGCTCCGACGCCCTCGCGGCGGCGGGGGAGCGCCGGCTGGTCGCGGTGGTCCGGGACGAACACCGGCACCCCTGGATGGCCAAGGCCCTCACCACGCTCCTGACCGCCCGCCCGGACACCGTGGTCGTCGAGATGGGCGTCCCCCAGTCCCCGCCCCGCGGGCACCTCCACCTCGCCACCCATGGCGCGGCCCGGGTCTGCGGCCGTGCGGCGGCGGAGGTCGTCGCGGGGGTGTGAGCCCGCCCCCGGTCCCCGTGGTGCGCCCACGGGGACCGGGGCGTTTCTACAGGCCCTGCCACTCCGGCTTGTGGGCGTAGGTGTGGCGGAAGTAGTCCGCCAGCTTCAGCTTGGAGGCGGCGGCCTCGTCGGCGACCACCGTGGCGTGCGGGTGGAGCTGGAGGGCGGAGGCCGGACAGACGGCCGCGACCGGGCCCTCGACGGTGGCCGCGACCGCGTCCGCCTTGCCCTCGCCGGTGGCCAGCAGCACCAGGTGCCGGGCCTCCAGGATGGTGCCGATGCCCTGAGTGATGACGTGGTGCGGTACCTGGTCGATGTCCCCGTCGAAGAAACGGGCGTTGTCGATCCGGGTCTGCTCGGTCAGCGTCTTGATCCGGGTGCGCGAGGCGAGCGAGGAGCACGGCTCGTTGAACCCGATGTGCCCGTCCGTGCCGATGCCGAGGAGCTGGAGGTCCACGCCCCCGGCCGCCGCGAGCGCCCGGTCGTACTCCTCGCAGGCCGCCTGGATGTCGTCGGCGGTGCCGTCCGGGCCGGTGAAGGCGTCCATGGGGATGCCGAGCGGCTCCAGCACCTCGCGGCGCAGCACCGAGCGGTAGGACTCGGGGTGGTCGGCGGGCAGCCCCACGTACTCGTCGAGCTGGGCGATCCTGGCGCCGCGGGTGTCCACCGCGCCCGCGCGGACCTTGGCCGCGAGGGCCTGGTAGACGGGCAGCGGGGTGGAACCGGTGGCCACCCCGAGCAGGGCGTCGGGCTTGCGGCGAAGCAACCGGGCCATGGACTCGGCTATCAGCTCGCCGCCCGCCGCGGCGTCCGGGACGATGACAACTTCCACGCTGGGCCTGCCGATCTGGAAGAGGGCCGACGGTCGCTGTGGACCGGGGGAGCGTTGGCTATGTGGTTTAGACCAATCTAGCAGAGCGGCTCCCGCCGTACGTGGCGGAAATCGCCAGGCCGACGACCCCCCACGCGCCCCCCGGCCGGGCTAGGCTGCCGGTACGGTGCGGCCCCGCCGCCCACGGGTTCGGGCCCCTCGGGCCATGGACACGCCCGCGTGGTCTAGTCCAGAATGCGGGAGAGGCTCCACGCAGGACGACAAGCTGACAAACCTCCGTCTTCCCCGCACAGGAAGACGGATCGAGGAACCGGCGCTCTCTGCCCTGACTGCTCCGGCTCCTCGGCCTTCGGCCGACCGGGACCGCACACCCCACGGCCGATGATGCTCCGGGCTGCGGCGCGGGGAGGGCTGAGGGTCCCTCTCAGGCGCCGCGGCCCGCGGGTGTCTTTTCGGCCAGTGAGGCACCCCCGGTACGCTCGCAGCGTGCCCTCCATGAACGAACTCGTCCGCCAGCACACCGCCCTCGGGGACACCGACCTCGAGTGGCTCCATCTGCTGGTCTCGGAGTGGCAACTGCTCTCCGACCTCTCCTTCGCCGACCTCGTCCTGTGGGTCCCCACCAGCGACGGCACCCGGTACGTCTCGGTCGCCCAGATGCGCCCGAACACCGGCCCGACCTCCTACCAGGACGACATGGTCGGCCACCTGGTCCCGCGCGGCCGCCGCCCCATGCTGGACGCGGCCCTGGACGAGGGCCGGATCGTGCGCGAGGGCGACCCGGAATGGCGCGAAGAGGTCCCCGTACGGGTCGAGTCCATCCCGGTCCGGCGCGAGGGCCGCGTCCTCGGGGTGATCGCCCGCAACACCAACCTGCTGACCGTGCGCACCCCGAGCCGGCTGGAACTGACCTACCTCCAGAGCGCCTCGGACCTCGCGCAGATGATCGCGGCCGGCTCCTTCCCGTTCCCCGACCAGCAGGTCGACATGGACGCCTCCCCGCGCGCCGGCGACGGCCTGATCCGGGTGGACGCCGACGGCATCGTCCAGTACGCCTCCCCGAACGCGCTCTCCGCCTACCACCGGCTCGGCCTCGCCGCCGACCTGGTCGGCCACCACCTCGGCCGCACCACCGCCGAACTCGCGCCCACGCGGGGCCCGGTGGACGAGGCGCTCGCCAAGGCGGCCAGCGGCTACGCGCCCCGCGAGTTCGAGATCGAGGCGAACGACGGGGTCATCCAGTTCCGTTCCATCCCGCTCAAGCCCAAGGGCACGCGCATCGGTTCCCTGGTGCTCTGCCGGGACGTCACCGAACTCCGGCGCCGCGAGCGTGAGTTGATCACCAAGGACGCCACCATCCGGGAGATCCACCACCGGGTGAAGAACAACCTCCAGACGGTCGCCGCCCTGCTGCGGCTCCAGGCCCGCCGCATCGACTCCGAGCGCGGCCGGGAGGCGCTGGAGGAGGCCGTGCGCCGGGTCGGCTCCATCGCCATCGTGCACGAGACGCTGTCTCAGAACCTGGACGAGCGCGTGGAGTTCGACGACATCGCCGACCGGGTGCTGGCGATGGTCGCCGAGATCTCGCCGGGCAAGGTGACCGGCCGGCGCAGCGGTCGCTTCGGCTGGCTGGACGCCGAGGTCGCCACCCCGCTGTCGATGGTGCTGACCGAGGTGCTGCAGAACGCCCTGGAGCACGGCTTCCGTGAGGGCGACACCGGCACGGTCGAGGTCTCGGCGGTGCGCGGCGGCACCACCAAGGAGGCCCGGCTGCTGGTCACCGTCCAGGACGACGGGGTCGGTCTGCCCGAGGGCTTCGACCCGCACACCGCGGGCAACCTCGGCCTCCAGATCGTGCGGACACTGGTGGAGGGCGAGTTGGGCGGCACCTTCGACATGGTCCCGGCACCGGAGCGCGGTACGCGGGTCATCCTCGACCTTCCGGTGCAGCCGCAGAAGTAGGGCCCCGCCCGCCCGCGCGGGCAAGCGAAAAGCCCCGGACCAGTGGTGGTCCGAGGCTGGTGCTCGTTGCTGAGCTGCTCCGCCGGGGCGGAGCCCCCCGGGTCCGGCGGGGCCGGTACCTGGGGAAAGCATCGGGGGTACTGCGCGCTGCGGCTCGGGGCGGGAGAAGCGTGGTGCCCGGTACGGGAGTTCCCGTCGGGCCCACGCGCCGCCAAGCTCAGGCTGTCAGCAGGGGTGACTCGTCAGGCGGAAGCCTGGCGAGCACGGTTGCGGGCGGCGCGGCGCTTCATCGCGCGACGCTCGTCCTCGCTCAGACCACCCCAGACGCCGGAGTCCTGACCGGACTCGAGCGCCCACTGCAGACACTGCTCCATGACGGGGCAGCGGCGGCAGACGGCCTTGGCTTCCTCGATCTGCAGCAGCGCGGGACCGGTGTTGCCGATGGGGAAGAACAGCTCGGGGTCTTCCTCGCGGCAAACGGCGTTGTGACGCCAGTCCATGGCTGCTACCTCTCCTTGGTATTACATGCAGATTGCTTGTGAATGTGAACGCTTTCACGAGTCCCTCAACAAGTGAAGGGCCGATCACCGGATCTCCCCGGTGTGGACCTGTGTTTGAGAGGGGTTCTGGCGACCACTGGAAGCCGGTCTTGCGGGCCGTCCCGATCGCCATGTAGAGACTCGCAAACCTCGGCGACGGATACAACCCCTTCCGGAAGATTTTTTTTGATTCCTCGGTGTCGACTAGGTCACAGCCGTACTTCCATGGGGTGGACGGTGGCCTAAACGTTCGAGTGAAAGGACTTTAGGCCGTTCCGCTCACACAATCACACGCAGTGCACGGCGAACGCCTGTGAACGTCACGCTCGTCCGCAGCCCCAGGTGGTCACCGTCCATCTGAAGGGGTAGAGGGACCTTCGAATGCAAGGTGAAGCGGTCCAGATCATGCAGCGAGACCGCGTGTCTTCCGTGGGGTCCGCGCTCGGGGGACGAAGTGAGCAACTGGGTCGCATACCGGGCAACCGCGGCCGTGGAGAGCCGCTTCAGCCCGAGTACGTCGATGCCCTTATCGAACGACGCCTTAGGTGACGTGTACATCGGGCGATTACCGAGATACGTCCACGGCGACGTGTTCGAGACTATGGCGACGGCGAGATCCGGCACCGGTTCCGCACCAGGTCGCTCCAGGGTGATGGTGCCGTGTCTGCGATTCGGTTCACCCATGAACTGCCTTGCTACTTGGCGGACATAGAGCGCGTGCGTCGACTTCTTGCCGCGCTCCCGTTCCCTTTCGACCCTGCCCACAACTCCGGCGTCGAAGCCGAGTCCGGCATTGAAAGTGAACCAGCGTTCCGGCACCGCCTCGTCCGCCGTTCCCGGCGTACCCGAGGTGAGGCCGAGGCCCACCACGCGTTCCCGGCGCTCGCGCAGCGCGTCCAGCAGGGCGCCGGTCGCCTCGACGGGATCGTTGGGCAGGCCGAGGGCGCGGGCGAAGACATTGGTCGAGCCGCCGGGGACCACGGCGAGACCGGGCAGCCGCTCGGGGTCCGGGCCGGCGTGCAGGAGGCCGTTGACCACCTCGTTCACGGTGCCGTCGCCGCCGAGGGCCACCACCATGTCGATGTCGTCACTCTCCGCAGCCGACCGCCCCAGATCGCGCGCGTGACCGCGGTACTCGGTATTGACGACCTCCAGCTTCATCTCGCTGGCGAGGGCGTGGATCAGTACGTCGCGTCTGCGGGCGCTTGTGGTGGTTGCCGCCGGATTGACCACGAGAAGTGCACGCATGCATGGCAGCGTACCTACTGGGGGGTATCCGGCCCAGGGAGAGCCGGAGATCCATGGACGAAGAGGGCGTGAGCCTCACCACGCACCCTCCGGGGCCCGTCGCACACGGGGCTACCCTTCTCGGGTGAGCAGTGAGCAGACCCCCGCGCAGAGCGCCGCGCAGACCTCCGTGCCGCAGACCTCCGTGCCGGAGACCGACGGCACCGTCCCGGCCGCCGGAGAGCGCCCGCGTCGCCTGACGTACGCCGCCGCGCTGGCCGCGCTGGAGGGGATCGCCCTCGTCGTGGCGGGCGGGTGGATTCTCGCGCTCGGTCTCGCCGGCAGCCCCGACGACCGTCAGCAGGCCGTCACCGGGGGGATCACCCTGCTGGTGCTCGCGCTGCTGCCGCTGCTCGCCGCGCGCGGGCTGTGGCAGGTGCGCCGGTGGAGCCGGGGCCCCGCCGTCATCACCCAGATCCTCGCGCTGCCGGTCGCCTACAACCTGCTCCAGGCCGACAGCATCGCCATCGGGGCGGGCATCGCCCTGGCGGCCGTCTCGGTGACCGCGCTGGTCCTGCTGGTCAACCCGGCCACGACCCGCGCCCTCGGGATCACCGGGCCGGGCCGCGCCGGATAACGCCCCGCTCGGGCGCCGCTACTCCTCCACCAGGAGCTTCTCCCGCAACTGGGCCAGGGTGCGGGCCAGCAGCCGGGAGACGTGCATCTGCGAGATGCCGACCTCCTGCGCGATCTGCGACTGGGTCATGTTGCCGAAGAACCGCAGCAGCAGGATGCGCTTCTCGCGCGGCGGGAGGTCCTCCAGCAGCGGCTTGAGCGACTCCCGGTACTCCACCCCCTCCAGCGCCTCGTCCTCCGCACCGAGGGTGTCGGCGACCGCCGGGGACTCGTCGTCGGTGTCGGGGACGTCCAGCGACAGCGTGGAGTACGCGTTCGCCGACTCCAGCCCCTCCAGCACCTCCTCCTCGGAGATCGCCAGCTTCTGGGCCAGCTCGTGCACCGTGGGGGAGCGGCCGTGCAACTGCGACAGCTCGGCCGTCGCCGTGGTCAGCGAGAGCCGCAGCTCCTGGAGCCGGCGCGGCACCCGCACCGCCCAGCCCTTGTCCCGGAAGTGCCGCTTGATCTCGCCGACGACCGTGGGAGTGGCATACGTGGAGAACTCCACGCCCCGCTCCGGGTCGAACCGGTCGACGGACTTGATCAGCCCGATCGTGGCTACCTGGGTGAGGTCGTCCAGCGGCTCGCCCCGGTTGCGGAAGCGGCGCGCCAGATGCTCGACGAGCGGCAGATGCATGCGGACCAGCCGGTTGCGCAGCTCCGCGTACTCCGGGCTGCCGTCCTTCAGGCCGCGCAGCTCCACGAAGAGCGCCCGCGCCCCGCTGCGGTCGTGCGGGTCGTGCCGTGCCGCCCGGACGGTCTCCGCGCCCGGCGCGGTGTCCTCGGCGTATCGCTCGTGCTCGCTCATCGTCCCGCCCGTAGCCCTTCCCCGAGCCGTCGCCCCCGCGCGGTCGGCGGGCTGCTCCCCGCCGCGCTCCCCCGGAGGCGCGCTCCGCACGGCACCCTCGCCGCCGGCCTGCGCGGAGTCGTCCTCCGGGTGGGGCCGGGCCTGCTCGGGGATGCCGTCGACGCCGTCGGCCATGTGCCGGGGGCCGTCCTGGGGGACCGCCCGCAGGCTCTCGGCCTTCTTGGCCGGCAGTTCTCGCGCGCCGCGCTCTTCGTCCCGCACCGGACCGTCCCCGTTCCTCACGCCGGGCCGGGGCCCGCGCCGCGCTGTTTGTAGAGACTGATCGACACGGTCCGGTCCTCGTCGACGGCGGACGACACCTTGCCCGCCAGGGCCGACAGCACGGTCCAGGCGAACGTGTCGCGCGACGGGGCGTGGCCGTCGGTGGTCGGAGCCGACACCGTGACCTCCAGCGAGTCGTCGACCAGGCGGAAGACGCAGCTCAGTACGGAGCCCGGCACGGCCTGCTGGAGCAGGATCGCGCACGCCTCGTCGACCGCGATGCGCAGGTCCTCGATCTCGTCCAGGGTGAAGTCCAAGCGGGCCGCCAGACCGGCCGTGGCCGTCCGCAGCACCGACAGGTAGGCACCCGCGGCCGGAAGCCGGACTTCCACGAAGTCCTGGTTCGCCGTGGGCTCGCCTGCGATCTGGGACACCCTCACCTCCATGGTGGTACAAGCTTCACGGGGCCGAGGGTCGCCCCCCGGGGTAACGCGTACGTGGTTCCGCGGTGACGCTATCGCGCTCGGAACGTTCCTGTCCCCGCGCCCCCGGCCCCCTGGCGTTACTCACAGTAAAGCTCCGTATACGCTCCGTGTCTAGGGGGTGGGGCGGATTCAAATGGGAAGAGCGCGCGCCGGGTTGACGTACCCAGGCATCGGGCGCTCGAACCACCCGGAACACCGCCGTGGCGTCCACTCTCACACGAGTACGTGGTCCACGAAACACCACCGCCAGTCGTCTCCGGGTTCGAACGTCCGCATGACCGGGTGACCCGAGTCCGCGTGGTGCTTCGTCGCGTGCCGGTTCGGCGAGGAGTCGCAGCAGGCGACATGGCCGCAGGTGAGGCAGAGCCGCAACTGCACCGGGTCGGTCCCCTCCGCGAGACACTCCAGGCACGTCTCGCTCAGTGGACCGGGTTCCGGGAGCGGCAGCGCGGAGACGTGCGTGCACTGTTTCATGATTGCCAGATTACGTCGGGAGCGCGGGGACCCGCGCGGAGAACGAGGATGGGCGAGGACATGGACGTGATGCCGCTCCTGCTGCTGATCGCCGGGAGCGCGGCCGTCGCGGGGGTCGCCCGGCGCGGGCCGGTGCCCGCGCCGCTGCTCCTGGTCGCTGTCGGCCTCGCCGCCTCCTATCTGCCGGGGGTGCCGGACTACACCCTCGACCCCGAGGTCGTGCTCCCGCTGCTGCTGCCCCCGCTGCTGTACACCTCGGCGAGCGACAGCTCCTACCTGGACCTGCGCGCCCAGGCGCGGCCGGTGGCGCTGCTGTCGGTGGGCTACGTCCTGTTCGCCACGGTCGTCGTGGGCTGGGTCGCGCATCTGATCGTGCCCGGCCTGCCGCTGACCGCCGCGCTGGTGCTGGGCGCGGTGGTGGCGCCGCCCGACGCGGTCGCGGCCACGGCGGTCGCCCGCCGGCTCGGTCTGCCGTCGAGGATCACCACGATCCTCCAGGGCGAGTCCCTGCTGAACGACGCCACCGCCATCACCGCGTACAAGGTCGCGCTCGCCGCCGCCATCGGGGAGGGCGCCACCTGGGCGGGCGGGCTGGTCGAGTTCGTGATCGCCGCGGTCGGCGGTGTCGGCGTCGGGCTGGTCCTGATGGCGCCGCTGCACTGGCTGCGCACGCATCTGCGCGAGCCGCTGCTCCAGAACACCCTGTCGCTGCTGATCCCGTTCGTCGCCTACAGCGTCGCCGAGCAGTTCCACGCCTCCGGGGTGCTCGCGGTCGTGGTCGTCGCGCTCTACCTCGGGCACCGTGCGTGGGAGGTCGACTTCGCCACCCGGCTCCAGGAGGAGGCGGTGTGGAAGATGGTCGCCTTCATCCTGGAGTCCGCCGTCTTCGCCCTGATCGGACTCCAGTTGCGGGTCGTCGTCGAGGGGCTGGGCCCCAACGAGGGCATGCGGGCGGTCATTTACGCCGCGGTTCTCTTCCTGGTCGTCGTCCTGGCCCGGCTCGCCTGGGTCTACCCGGCCGCCTTCCTGCCCCGCGTGCTGTCCGCCCGCATCCGGGAACGCGAGGAGAACCCCACCTGGCGGGGTGTACTGGTCACCGGCTGGGCCGGGATGCGGGGCGTGGTCTCGCTCGCCATCGCCTTCTCCATCCCGGTCACGGTGCACGGCGGGCACCCCTTCCCGCAGCGCAACCTGATCCTCTTCCTGACCTTCACCACGGTCATCGGCACCCTGGTCATCCAGGGCCTGAGCCTGCCCCCGCTGATCCGGGCCCTGCGCTTCCCGCCCCGCGACCCGCGCGCGGACACCCTCGCCGAGGCCAACGCCCAGGCCCAGGCGTCCCGCGCGGCCGAGAACCGGCTCGAAGAACTCCTCGACGACGAGCGCAACACCCTTCCCGAACCGCTCGCCGAACGGCTGCGCGCGGCACTGGACCGCCGCCGCAACGCGGTCTGGGAACGCCTGGGCCAGACGAACCCCGTCACCGGCGAGTCCGTGGACGACACCTACCGCCGGCTGTCCCGCGAGATGATCAGCGCCGAGCGCGACGTCTTCGTACGCCTGCGCGACCGCCGCTACATCGACGACGAGATGCTCCGTGCCCTGCTGCGCCGGCTCGACCTGGAGGAGGCGGCCGCGGACCGGGAAGTGGCCTAAAACGTACTGTCCGGGAAGGGTCGCCCGGTGATCACCGCGGCCACGGCGGTCCCGCGCGGGAAGACGCCCTCCTCGGCCAGCGCGGTGAGCGCGTACAGCAACTTGGCGACATACAGCCGCTCCACGGGCACCCCGTGCCGGTCCTCGAAGTCCGCCGCGAAGGCGTCCAGTTCCGGGGTGGTGCGGGCGTAGCCGCCGAAGTGGAAGCGCTCCTCCAGCGACCAGTCGCCGGTGCGGGCGCCGAAGGCCCGCTCCTGGAGCGCGGTCACCTCGGCCGCCAGGAAGCCGCCCTTGAGCACGGGCACGCCGAGCGCGCGCTGTCCGGGGGCGAGACCGGCGGCCAGTCCGGCGAGCGTGCCACCGGTGCCGCAGGCCACCGCGACGACCTCCGCGCGGCCCGCCAGCTCCGCGCCCAGCGCCACGCAGCCGCGTACCGCCTCGGCGTTGCTGCCGCCCTCCGGGACGACGTACGCGCCCTCCGCGCGGGCCGCGCGCAGAAGCGCCGCCAGGGTCTCCGGCTCGGCCTTGCGCCGGTAGGCCGCCCGGTCGGTGAAGTGCAGCCGCATGCCGTCGGCCGCGCACCGGGCCAGGGACGGGTTCAGCGGGCGGCCGGCCAGCTCGTCGCCGCGCACCACGCCGACGGTGGGCAGCCCGAGCAGCCGGCCGGCCGCCGCGGTGGCGCGCAGATGGTTGGAGTACGCGCCACCGAAGGTGACCAGCGCCCGGCCCCGGGCCGCCTCGATGTTGGGCACGAGCTTGCGCCACTTGTTGCCGATCAGCTCCGGGTGGATCAGATCGTCCCGCTTGAGCAGCAGCCGCACGCCGTGCCGGGAGAAACGGTTGTCCCGCACCTCCGAGAGGGGGGAGGGGAGTGCCGGGGCGAGGGGGTCGGCGCTGGTCATCCGCCCATTGTCGCCCCTTCGGCGGGGCCTCAGCCCTTCAACCGGGCCTTGATCCGGGAGCGGAGCGAGGCCATGGTGAAGCCGCGCGGGTCCACCTTGCCGGGCTGCCATTCGAGGTGGCCGATGACCGAGCGTTCCGTCCAGCCGTGGTGGCGGCAGATCGCGGCGGCGGCCCGCACGATCGCCTCCATCTGGGCGTCGGGCCAGGGGTCCTTGCCGTCGCCGAGGTTCTCGCACTCGAAGCCGTAGAAGTACCGGTTGCCGTCGGTGTTGGCCTCGTTGTCGGTCGGCAGGCCCTTCTCGGCGATGACCGCGCGCAGCACCTCGTCGTCACCGAGACCGGCGTGGTTGGCACGGCCGTAGCCGACCAGGTGGACCTTGCCGTCCTTGGTGATCACACCGTGGCAGAGCGGGCCGGGAAGCTCGTCGTAGCCCTCGCGGCACAGCTCCACGGTGTGGGCGCTGCCGCTGGTCACCGTGTGGTGGATCATGACGCCGTGCATCGGGCCCCAGGGGCCCTTGTGGTTGCGGTTGTGGGTCCGCCAGCCGCCGACCTCCACGACCTTGACGCCCTCGGCCTTCAGCGCGCTCAGAAAACCGCTCGCGGACATGGGTGGGGACATGGCCGCCTCCTTCGTACCGTTCGGGAAGTTCGGGAAGTTCGGGACGGACCGGACGTCCCGGCCCACCCGTCACGGTGCTTGTACCGACGTACGGGGGTGGGAACCACATCGTTCGCTCGGTGTGCGAGCCGATCCGGCCATTTCCCGGCCGGGAACGTGCCCTGCGGGTGCGACCGAAGTGGACGGGGTCGCCCAGTCTGCCCAGTAGTCAGATGATCCATTCCCCTTCTTTCGTGTAATGGTGCGAGCACGCTGCGTGCTGAGAGGCTCAGCCGTGAGACCGGTGCCCGGCGCGAGCCGGCACGGGCATACATGGGAGGGCAATTCCTTATGTCGGTAGGCGAAGAGGTCCGCACGGAACAGGGCAAGCCGCAGCAGTCCCTCGGGACGGCGGCCGCGCGGAACCTGGCCACCACCACCAAGTCCGCACCCCAGATGCAGGAGATCAGCTCCCGCTGGCTGCTGCGCAACCTGCCCTGGGTGGACGTCCAGGGCGGCGCGTACCGGGTGAACCGGCGGCTGACGTATGCGGTGGGGGACGGCCGCATCACCTTCGTGAAGACGGGGGACCAGGTCGAGGTCATCCCGGCCGAGCTGGGCGAACTGCCCGCGCTGCGCTCGTACGAGGACGAAGAGGTGCTCACCGAGCTGGCCCGGCGCTGCCGGCAGCGCGACATCGCCGCGGGCGACGTGATCAGCTCCTTCGGCAGCCGCACCGAGAAGGTGTACCTGCTCGCCCACGGCCGCGTGGAGAAGATCGGCACCGGCCCGTACGGAGACGACGCGGTGCTCGAAGTCCTGGCCGACGGAGCCTACTTCGGCGAACAGGCACTGCTCGACCCCGACGCCATCTGGGAGTACACCGCCCGCGCCGCCACCGCGTGCACGGTGCTGGTGCTCAGCCGCTCGGACTTCGAGCAGGTCGCCGAGCGCTCCGACTCCCTCGGCGAACACCTCGGCCGGCTGCGCGCGCTCCCGGACCAGCGGACCAACAAGTACGGCGAGAAGGAGGTCGAGCTGGCGGCCGGCCACTCCGGCGAGCCCGACATCCCGCACACCTTCGTCGACTACGAGGCGCGTCCGCGCGAGTACGAACTCAGCATCGCCCAGACCGTGCTGCGCATCCACTCCCGCGTGGCCGACCTCTACAACCAGCCGATGAACCAGACCGAGCAGCAGTTGCGGCTCACGGTCGAGGCGCTAAAGGAGCGCCAGGAGCACGAGCTGGTCAACAACCGCGAGTTCGGCCTCCTGCACAACTGCGAGTACGACCAGCGGCTCCAGCCGCACGACGGCGTCCCCGGCCCGGACGACCTGGACGAGCTGCTCAGCCGCCGCCGGGGCACCAAGTTCCTGCTCGCCCACCCGCGCGCCATCGCGGCGATCGGGCGCGAGCTGAACAAGCGCGGACTGGTCCCGGAGACCATCGACGTGGGCGGCAACCGCATCCCCACCTGGCGCGGGGTGCCGATCTACCCGTGCAACAAGATCCCGGTCAGCGACGCCCGCACCACCTCGATCATCGCGCTGCGTACCGGCGAGGCCGAGCAGGGCGTGATCGGCCTGCGCCAGTCCGGCCTCCCGGACGAGATCGAGCCCAGCCTGTCGGTGCGCTTCATGGGCATCAACGAGCAGGCCGTCATCAACTACCTGGTGACCGCCTACTACTCGGCCGCCGTCCTGGTGCCGGACGCGCTGGGTGTGCTGGAGAACGTGGAGATCGGCCGGTGGCGGTGACGCGATCACCTGCCCCCCGCCCCGGCGGCCGACGCCGGGGCGGGGGACCCACCGTGCTCGCCGGCGAGGGGGAACCATGAGCGAATCCACCGTGGAGACCGGGGAGTGCCCGGTACCGGTCTCGTCGGACGGCGTGCCCAGGCCGCGCCAGGCGGCGGAGGACACACCGGAGCACGAGGCGGTCGTCCTGCTGGAGCGCACACGGGGCGTCGTGGACCCCGAACTGCGCGCCGCCGTCGACTCGTTGCCGCAACAGTTGCGCCGGATCGCGCTCTACCACTTCGGCTGGAGCCACGCGGACGGCACCCCGGCGGCGGGCAACGCGGGCAAGGCGATCCGCCCGGCCCTCGTCCTCGCGGCGGCCTCCGCGCTGGGCGGCGCCCAGGCGCGGGCGGCGGCCGTACGGGCCGCCGCGGCGGTCGAACTGGTCCACAACTTCACGCTGTTGCACGACGACGTGATGGACCGCGACACCACCCGCAGACACCGGCCCACGGCGTGGACCGTGTTCGGCGACCCCGACGCCATCCTCGCCGGGGACGCCCTCCAGGCCCTGGCGCTGCGACTGCTCGCCGGTGATCCGCACCCGGCCTCCGGCCGGGCGGCGGCCCGGCTCGCGGAGTGCGTGATCGAACTGTGCGCCGGACAGCAGACCGACACGGCCCTGGAACAGCGCGCCCCCGACCAGGTCGCCCTCGACGAGGTGCTCGCCATGGCCGAGGCGAAGACCGGCGCCCTGCTGGGCTGCGCCTGCGCCCTGGGCGCGCTGTACGCGGGCGCGGAGGACGAGGTGGTGGCGGCGCTGGACACCTTCGGCCGGCAGGCCGGGCTGGCGTTCCAGCTCATCGACGACGTGATCGGCATATGGGGCGACCCCCGCCGCACGGGCAAGCCGGCCGGCGCCGACCTCGCCGTCCGCAAGAAGTCCCTGCCCGTGGTCGCCGCGCTGACCTCCGGCACCCCGGCGGGAGCCGAGCTGGCCACGCTGTACGCCCGCCCGCACACGGAGGGGGACGGCGCGGAGATCGCCCGGGCGACGGTCGCGGTCGAGCAGGCGGGGGGCCGGGACTGGGCCCAGGCGGAGGCGGCGGACCGGATGGCCCGCGCGGTGCAGGAACTGGCCCGGGCGGTACCGGGCCCGGAGGCGGCGGGCGGACTGCTGTCCCTGGCGGAGTTCGTCACCCGGCGCAGTAGCTGAGCCTTCCTCCGCGCCGTGGGCCCCGCGCATCCCCACGGTGCGCGGGGCCCACCCGTTCTACCCTGGGCGTATGGACAGGGAAGCCCACGTCTGCCCCACCTGCGGCGAGTCCGTCGACATGGTGGCCGGGCGCCGCAAGACCCTGGGGGCGTGGGTGCCGGTGTGGAAACCGGGCCCGTGCCACAACCCGGCCTGCGCCTCGGCCCGTACCGTGACCCCCATGCCCCAGCAGCCAGAGGTCCGGCAGCCCCAGGTCCGGCAGCCCGAGATCCTCCACCTCACCGAACGCGCCCTCTGGGAAGCGGCCCGCGAGCAGGGCTCGTACGAGGTCTCCACCCGAGGCCGCACCCTGAAGGAGGTCGGCTACATCCACTTCTCCACCCGCGCCCAACTCCCACGGGTGGCCGCCTTCCTGTACGGCGACGAACCCGGCCGGGACGACCTGGTGGTCCTGGTGGTCGACCCGGCGAAGCTGGACGTCCCGCTGAGGTACGAGGCGATGCCGCCGGCGGGGGAGGAGTTCCCGCACGTGTACGGAGCGGTGCCGGTGTCGGCGGTGGTCGACGTGGAGCAGTGGGAGGCTCCCAGGTCCTAGGCCCCTCGGGTCAGGAGCCGAGGCGCTTACGGTCCTCCTCGTCCCACTTGCGGGTGTCGCGGGGCTCGACGTAGGGCTCCTCGTCGGCCGGGTGACCGCCGGCGATGGCGCGGCGGCGGTTCATCTCCGCGTCGAATTCCAGGCCGAGCAGGATCGCCAGGTTGGTGAGCCACAGCCACACCAGGAAGACGATCACGCCCGCGATGGCGCCGTAGGTCTTGTTGTACGAGGAGAAGTTCGCGACGTACACCGCGAAGGCCGCCGAGGCGACCATCCAGATGAGCAGGGCGAGGAAGCTGCCCGGAGTGATCCAGCGGAAGCCGCGGACCTTGGCGTTCGGGGTGGCCCAGTACAGGATCGCGATCATGATCGTGACCAGGAGGGCGAGCACGGGCCACTTGGCGATCGACCACACCGTCAGGAACGTGTCACCGATGCCCAGCGTGGTGCCGACCTGCCGGGCCACGCTGCCGGTGAGGACCACGATCAGCGCGCTGATCACGGCGATGACCATGAGCACCACGGTCACCCCGAGCCGCACGGGCAGCAGCTTCCACACCGGTCGGCCCTCGGGCACGTCGTACACGGCGTTGGCGCTGCGGATGAAGGCGGCCACGTAACCGGAGGCCGACCACACCGCGAGCGCCAGACCGACGAGCGCCATGACCGAGCCGATCCCGCCCTTGCCCTGCATCTGCTGCACCGCGTCGTGCAGGACGTCGCGGGCGGGGCCGGGGGCGAGCTTCTGGATGTTGTCCAGCACCTTCTGGGTCGTCGACCGGCCGGCGATGCCCAGCAGGGAGACCAGGGCCAGCAACGCCGGGAACAGCGCCAGCACGCCGTAGTAGGTCAGCGACGCCGCCCGGTCGACCAGCTCGTCCTTCTGGAACTCCTTCACGGTGCCCTTCAGCACCGCACCCCAGGAATGCCTGGGCAGATCCGTCGGAGAGTCCGGCGCCCGCCGCTCCACCCGCTCCGTCGGACCGGCGTCCCCGTCCCGCCGCGCATCGGCCTCGGCCGGCGCCTGTCCGTCGCGCTTCCCGAATCCCCTCAGTGGCTTTTCCATGCCTTGCCGGGTATCCCGTCAGCGGCCGACCATGTCGGTCCGGCGTTCACCCGTGCGGCTGGGCCCACCAAAAGACCGCACCCGGCTCCTCGAGAGCGCCGGGTGCGGTCGGGGACACTGCAAAATCAGGCACGTTGCAGGCCGGAAGGGATGACCCGAGGGATCAAGCCTTCTTCGTCTCCCAGAAGATCTTGTCGATCTGGGCGATGTAGTCCAGGGCCTTCTGGCCCGTCGCCGGGTCCGTGCTGGCCTTGGCGGCGGAGAGCGACTTGACGGCCTCGTTGATGAGGGTGTGCAGCTCCGGGTAGCTCTCGAAGTGCGGCGGCTTGAAGTAGTCGCTCCAGAGCACGTCCAGGTGGTGCTTGGCCAGCTCGGCGCGCTGCTCCTTGATCACCGTGGCGCGGATCTGGAAGTGCAGGTCGTCGTTGGCGGCCATCTTCTCCTGGATGGCCTTGACCGACTCCGCCTCGATGCGGGCCTGGGCGGGGTCGTACACACCGCAGGGCAGGTCGCAGTGGGCGCTGACCTTGACCTTGGGGGCAAACAGGCGGGAAAGCATGGAGCGTTCCTTCCTCGTGATCGTCTTCTCAGGTGGGACATTACTCCCTGAGGGACTGGTTTTCCCGAGTGCCCCCCAGGGCTTAGGACAAAAGTCCGGGGTCAGACTGGGACTGTGGGGATACGGACCGGGGAGGTGCCGGGGATGCCGGAGCTGTCGCAGGAGAGCGAGCGGGGCAGAGCGCTGCCGCCCTTCGGGCTCGCCGAGGTCACGGGCCCCTCCATGGTGCCCACGCTCCACCACGGGGACCGCCTGCTGCTGCGGTACGGCGCTGCCGTCCGGCCGGGCGGGATCGTCGTCCTGCGCCACCCCTTCCAGCAGGATCTGCTGGTCGTCAAGCGTGCGGTGGAGCGGCGCGAGGGCGGCTGGTGGGTGCTCGGCGACAACCCGTACGCCGGCGGGGACAGCACCGACTACGGGGTCGTGCCCGAGGAGCTGATCCTCGGGCGGGCCTGGCTGCGCTACCGTCCGCTCGCCGGCCGGCGCTCACCGCTGGCCGTGGTGCGCTGGGCGCTGTCCGCGGCCAGACCGCTGCTGTCGGACCGGTCGGCGGCCAGGCGCTTCCGGGCGCGGTAGGCGGCGACGTTGGCGCGGGTGGCGCAGCGGTCGGAGCAGTAGCGGCGGGAGCGGTTGGTGGAGGTGTCCAGGTAGGCGTTCCGGCAGGGGGCCGCCTCGCACAGGCCCAGCCGGTCGACGCCGTACTCGGTCAGATGGAACGCCAGCCCCATCGCGGCGATGGCCGCGTAGCCCGCGGTCGCGTTCGACGGGTGGTCGGCCAGGTGCATGTGCCACAGCGGGCGGCCGTTGTCGTCGCGGAAGTCGTGGCCGGAGATCTGCGGGCTGACCGGGAACTCCAGGAGCAGGGAGTTCAGCAGGTCCACGGCCAGCGTCTCGTCCCCCTCGTCCGCCGCCTCGAACACCGCGCGCAGCCTGCCGCGGACCGAACGGAAGCGGGTGACATCGGCGTCGGTGGCACGGCGGGCCGCCGACGCGTTCACGCCGAAGAGGTCGCGTACGGCCTCCACCGAGGTCAGGGAGTCCTTGCCCTGGCCCGGCTCCTCGCTGTTGACGAGGCGTACGGCGTAGTCCGAGTAATGGGCCAGTTCCACTTGTAGTCCTTACGAGGGCGCTCTATGGTCGTGTCTGCGGTCGGGTAATGGCCGAGCGCACTTCCAGGGTATTACGCATGTGCGGAAGGGGATGGGGAAACGTGACCACCATAGGTACGGGGACGGACTGGGCCGCCTGGCAGCAGAGCTGGGACCGGCAGCAGGAGTGGTACTTGCCCGACCGCGAGGAGCGGTTCCGGGTCATGCTCGACATGGTGGAGGCGTTCGCCGGCACCGCGCCGCGCGTGCTCGACCTCGCGTGCGGCACGGGCACGATCACCGCGCGGCTGCTGGCGCGGTTCCCGGAGGCCACCAGCACCGGGGTCGACCTCGACCCGGCCCTCCTCACCATCGCGCGCGGCACCTTCGCGGGGGACGACCGGGTCACGTTCGTGGAGACCGACCTCAAGAACGCCGACTGGGCGGCGGCGCTGCCGTACGACTCCTACGACGCCGTTCTCACGGCCACCGCCCTCCACTGGCTGCACACCGGGCCGCTCACCACGCTGTACGGGCAGCTCGCGGGGCTGGTGCGGGAGGGCGGGGTGTTCATGAACGCCGATCACATGACCGACGGGGCCACGCCCCGGATCGACGCCGCCGAACGCGCCCAGCGGCACGCCAGGATGGACCGGGCCAAGCGGGACGGCGTGCTCGACTGGGCCGAGTGGTGGCAGCTCGCCGCCCAGGACCCGGTCCTGGCCGGCCCCACCGCCCGCCGCTACGAGATCTACGGCGAACACGCCGACGGTGACACCCCGTCCGCCGCCTGGCACGCCTCCGCCCTCCGCGAGAAGGGGTTCAGCGAGGCGCGGCCGGTGTGGTGCTCGCCCTCGGACACGCTGCTGCTGGCGCTGAAGTGACGCACGACTGAGTGACGCACGACCGAGGGGCGGTACGGGGATGGACCCCGTACCGCCCCTCGGTCTTGTCAGGGACGCCTACAGCACCTTCGACAGGAACGACTGGGTGCGTTCGTGCTGGGGGTTGGTGAGGACGTCGCGGGGGTGGCCGGATTCGACCACGACGCCGTCGTCCATGAAGACGAGCGAGTCACCGACCTCGCGGGCGAAGCCCATCTCGTGGGTGACGACGATCATCGTCATGCCGTCCTCCGCCAGGTCCCGCATCACGTCCAGGACCTCGCCGACCAGCTCCGGGTCGAGGGCCGACGTGGGCTCGTCGAAGAGCATCAGCTTGGGCTGCATGGCCAGTGCGCGGGCGATGGCGACGCGCTGCTGCTGGCCGCCGGAGAGCTGGGCCGGGTAGTGGCCGGTGCGGTCGCCGAGGCCGACCCGGTCCAGCAGCCGCTGGGCACGCTCGCGGGCCACGGCCCTGGTCTCGCCCTTGACCCGGATGGGGGCCTCGACCACGTTCTCCAGCGCGGTCATGTGCGGGAACAGGTTGAAGCGCTGGAACACCATGCCGATGTCCCGCCGCTGGGCCGCGACTTCCTTCTCCCGCAGCTCGTGGAGCTTGTCGCCCTTCTGCCGGTAGCCGACGAGTTCGCCGTCCACCCACAGCCGGCCCGCGCTGATCTTCTCCAGATGGTTGATGCACCGCAGGAAGGTGGACTTGCCGGAACCGGACGGGCCGATCAGGCAGAACACGTCGCGCGGGTTCACCTCGAGGTCGATGCCCTTGAGGATGTGCGCGAGACCGAAGGACTTGTGCACGCCCTCGGCCCGGACCATCGGCTGTCCGCCGGTGGGCTGCACGATGTCTTTGGACAGCTTGCTCATCGGGCCACCTCCGGGCGGCGGAACGAACCGAACAGTCGGAGGTTCTTCTTCAGGCGCTGGAACGGGGTCGGCGGCAGGTTGCGCGTCGAGCCGCGGGCGTAACGGCGCTCCAGGTAGTACTGGCCGACGCTGAAGACGCTGGTGAGGATCAGGTACCAGATGGACGCGACGAAGTACATCTCCACCACGGCCAGCGATGTGCTGGAGATGTCCGTGGACCGTTTGATGAGTTCGTTGAACTGCACCGCGTACGCCAGCGACGAGGTCTTGAGCATGTTGATGAACTCGTTGCCGGTGGGCGGGACGATCACCCGCATCGCCTGCGGCAGGACCACCCGGCGCAGGGTCTGGCCACGGGTCATGCCCAGCGCGTTGGACGCCTCCGTCTGGCCCTCGTCCACGGACTGGATGCCGGCGCGGACGATCTCCGACATGTACGCGGCCTCGTTCAGGCCGAGGCCCAGGAGGGCGGCCAGGAACGGGGTCATCACCTGGTTCATCTCGTCCTTGTAGAACCCCAGGTTGAGGATGGGGAACACGAGGGCGATGTTGTACCAGATCAGCAACTGCACCAGCACCGGGGTGCCGCGGAACAGCCAGATGTACAGCCAGGCGACCGTGCTGGTGACCGGGTTGGACGACATCCGCATCACCGCGAGGGTGACACCGAGGACGAGGCCCAGAAGCATCGCCAGCACCGAGATGTACAGCGTGTGCCAGACGCCGGACAGGATGGTGCCGTCCGTCAGGTAGTCAGGGATGACGCCGTAGTTGATGTTCGCGTTGGAGAAGGCGAGGCCGATCAGCACCAGGACGGCGATGACGGCCGCACCGGCCACCCAGCGGCCGTAGTGGCGCACCGGCACGGCCTTGATCTGCTCCGGCGGTACCGACGGCGCCGGAGTCTTGTCGAGCGTAGGAGTCACGGGGACGGCCCTTCAGTCTTGCCGGAGTTGCTCAGGAGCCGCCGTTGATCTTCGCCTCGGTGACCGCGCCCTGCTTGACGTTCCACTTCTCGAGGATCTTCGCGTAGTCGCCGTTCTTGATGATGGCGTTCACGGCGGCCTGGATGGCGTCACGGAGCTGGGTGTTCTTCTTGCTGACCGCGATGCCGTACGGGCCGGCCTCGATCTGGTCGCCGACGACCTCGAAGTCCTTGCCGCCGCCGGAGGTCTTGGCGTTGTAGGCCGCGACGGGGAAGTCGTTCAGGTCGGCGACGGAGGCACCCTGCTTGAGGCGGAGCAGCGCCTCCGGGTCGGTGTCGAAGGTCTGGAGGGTGAAGGGCTTCTTGCCGTCCTTCTTGCACTTGGCGTTCTGCGCCTTGGCGATGCCCTCGGACGTGGTGCCGCGCTGCAGGGCCACGACCTTGCCGCACAGGTCGTCCAGGGTCTTGATGCCCTTCGGGTTGCCCTTCTGGACCAGGATCGAGGTGCCGGCGGTGAAGTAGTCGACGAAGTCGACGCCGGCGCCCGCCTTCTTCCCCGTGTCGGAGTCGATGCCGTTCTGGCGGTCCTTCGTGTCGTTCATCGCGGACATGATCGCCTGGGAGCGGCCGCTCTGGAGACCCACGATGAGCTGGTCGAACTTGCCGTTCTGGAACTGGAAGTCGACACCGAGCTGCTTGCCGAGAGCGGCCGCGATGTCGGGGTCGATACCGACCGGCTTGCCGCCCTCCATGTACTCGACCGGCGGGTAGGCGATGTCCGAGCCCACCTTGATGACGCCCGACTTCTTGATGTCGGCCGGGAGCTTGTCGGCGAGCGGGGCGTCGGTGGACGAGCCAGAGCCTCCGGCCTTGTCCGTCTGGTCACCGCAGCCGGTGAGGAGCAGGGTGCCCGCGACCGCGATCGCACCGACCGCTGCGATCCGGGACCGTGCGGTCGTACGACGGGTGGAGCTTGCGGTCATCGTGGTTCCTCCGGCGGATGGGAAGAGAAGACGTACCGATGGGGTCGACGAGAACACACACCTTCGGGTGCCGCGACCTCGTGGGTTTACGGCATCCTGCCATTCGGACTACGCCATCCAGGGCCGTCACAATGTCAAAATCGGATAACGGGTGACCGAGAACCGCATCAGGTCGGTACATCCGCGCTCCATTCGCGCCGGATGATCTGCGGAAATACGGTGTTCACACCGGAAGATCCGCAGCCGGTCTCACGATCCGGACGGGCGGTATGCGGGGATTCAGGGTATTCGCGGCACGCTTGAGCTTCCCCTGAGGTACGCCCGCCGGCCCTCCGCGTGACATGTGACCTTGCGCCTAATGGACTCGTGGTCCGCCCGTCCGTCCGGTATGAAGGTTCTTTACACCCCTCATCCGGGGCTCAGGGCGCGTGTGCGGCGCGCCCGTCGCGTATGTGCTCGTACGTATCCGTCAATCGAGCCCTACGCGGTGCCCGCCCACTCCTCACCCGGAGTGGTCGACCCTCAACCATGCATACCTAAGGGGTAAGACAAAGTGGCAGCGGAGATCGTCAATCCTCGCAGCGACAGCGGTGCCGGACCGGAGGGCGGGGCCGAGCCCCTGGACTCCTTCGACCCCGCTTTCGCGCTGCACCGCGGCGGCAAGATGGCCGTGCGGGCCACCGTGCCGATCCGGGACACGGAAGACCTTTCCCTCGCGTACACCCCCGGCGTCGCGCGCGTGTGCACCGCGATCGCGGAAACGCCGGAGCTGGTCAACGACTACACCTGGAAGTCCTCGGTCGTCGCCGTCGTCACCGACGGCACGGCCGTGCTCGGTCTCGGGGACATCGGTCCCGAGGCGTCCCTCCCCGTGATGGAGGGCAAGGCGATCCTGTTCAAGCAGTTCGGCGGGGTCGACGCGGTGCCGATCGCCCTCGACTGCACCGGAGTCGACGAGATCGTGGAGACCGTCGTCCGGCTCGCCCCCTCCTTCGGCGGGGTGAACCTGGAGGACATCTCGGCGCCGCGCTGCTTCGAGATCGAGCGGCGCCTCCAGGAGCGGCTGGACATCCCGGTCTTCCACGACGACCAGCACGGCACCGCCGTCGTCACGCTGGCGGCGCTGCGCAACGCGGCCCGGCTCAGCGGGCGGGAGATCGGTCAGCTCCGCGTCGTCATCTCCGGGGCCGGGGCGGCCGGGGTCGCCATCGCCCGGATGCTGATCGAGGCCGGGATCGGGGACGTGGCGGTCGCCGACCGCAAGGGCGTCGTCTCCGCCGACCGGAGCGATCTGACCGACGTCAAGCGGGAGTTGGCCTCCTTCACCAACAAGGCGAAGCTCACCGGCACGCTGGAGGACGCGCTGGCCGGCGCGGATGTGTTCATCGGCGTCTCCGGCGGCACGGTCTCCGAGGAGGCGGTCGCCTCCATGGCGAAGGGCGCCTTCGTCTTCGCCATGGCCAACCCGAACCCCGAGGTGCACCCGGAGGTCGCGCACAAGTACGCGGCCGTCGTCGCCACCGGGCGCTCGGACTTCCCGAACCAGATCAACAACGTGCTCGCCTTCCCCGGCATCTTCGCCGGGGCGCTCCAGGTGCGGGCCTCCCGGATCACCGAGGGCATGAAGATCGCCGCCGCCGAGGCGCTCGCCGCCGTCGTCGGCGACGACCTCTCCGCCGACTACGTGATCCCCTCCCCGTTCGACGAGCGCGTCGCCCCCGCGGTCACGGCCGCCGTCGCGGCCGCGGCCCGTGCGGAGGGCGTCGCCCGACGCTGAGCCTGCGCGCAGCGTTCGACGGGAACGGCCTCGCCCCTCGGGGGCGGGGCCGTTCGCGTGTCCGGGGCCCGGTGGCGGCCGTGCGCAAGAGGGTGTGTGTCACACCGGTGGGCGGTTCCGTCCGGGCGGGGTGGAATCTATCGTCGACGGCATGTTCGCCGCCTATGCCGCCCGGATCGACCGTGATCAGCCGCTCTCCGGCCTGGAGTTGGGGGAGCGTCCGGCTCCCGAGGCCCGGCCGGGCTGGAGTACCGTCGACGTCCGCGCCGCCTCCCTCAACCACCACGACCTCTGGTCCCTGCGGGGCGTCGGGCTCCCCGAGGACCGGCTGCCGATGATCCTCGGCTGTGACGCCGCCGGGATCGACGAGGACGGCAACGAGGTCGTCCTGCACTCCGTCATCGGCCAGAGCGGCCATGGGGTCGGCCCCCGCGAACCCCGCTCGATCCTGACCGAGCGGTATCAGGGCACCTTCGCCGAACAGGTCGCCGTGCCCACCTGGAACGTGCTGCCCAAGCCGAAGGAGCTGTCCTTCGCCGAGGCCGCCTGTCTGCCCACCGCCTGGCTGACCGCGTACCGGATGCTGTTCACCAACGCCGGGGTGCGGCCCGGTGACTCGGTGCTGGTGCAGGGGGCGG
Source organism: Streptomyces sp. NPDC018263 (assembly GCF_055562575.1). NCBI lineage: Bacteria > Bacillati > Actinomycetota > Actinomycetes > Kitasatosporales > Streptomycetaceae > Streptomyces > Streptomyces sp. NPDC018263. The sequence goes on along the minus strand of NZ_JBVHFA010000001.1, from coordinate 402,512 downwards.
GCGGGGGTGTCGCCACGGCCGCGATCGTGCTCGGCCGCGCGGCCGGGCTGCGGGTCTTCGCGACCAGCCGGGACGAGGCCAAGCGGAAGCGGGCGCTGGAACTGGGTGCCGTCGAGGCCGTGGAGCCGGGGGCGCGGCTGCCGCAGCGGGTGGACGCCGTGATCGAGACCGTGGGCGCCGCGACCTGGTCGCACTCCATCAAGTCCCTGCGTCCCGGCGGCACCGTCGTCATCTCCGGCGCCACCAGCGGCGACCGGCCCTCGCACGCCGAGCTGACCCGGATCTTCTTCCTCGAACTCAAGGTCGTCGGCTCCACCATGGGCACCAAGGACGAGCTGGAGGACCTGCTCGCCTTCTGCGCCACGACGGGGGTACGTCCCGTCATCGACGAGATCCTCCCGCTGGACCGCGCCCGCGAGGGCTTCGAACGGCTGGAGTCCGGCGAGCACTTCGGGAAGATCGTGCTCAGCAACTCCTGAACTCCCTTCCGAAGAGGGTGGCCACGGAGGCGGGTCCGGGTGCCGGGCCCGCCTTTTCGCGACCCTGCGTGTCAACTTGGGTTGACAGGGATGTCATGTCAACCTAAGTTGACACCATGACGGATGCAACGGATCTCGCCCAGCGGGCCGGTGACCGCGATCCGCGGGTCGGGCTGCGAGCCGTGGCCGCGCTGCGCCGGCTGCTGGAGCAGTTGGAGGCGGTGCAGGTGCGCGCGGCGCGCAACCAGGGCTGGTCGTGGCAGGAGATCGCCGCCGAGCTGGGTGTCAGCAGGCAGGCCGTGCACAAGAAGTACGGGAGGCAGTGATGTTCGAACGCTTCACCAAGGACGCCCGTGAAGTCGTCCAGGGCGCGGTCGCGCACGCGGAACGCGCGGGCGTACGGTCCGTCGGCGCCGGACACCTGCTGCTCGCCCTCCTCGACCGAGAGGGCAGCCGGGCCTCCTTCGCCTTCGCCGCGCTCGGCCTCGCCGAGCGCAAGGACTCCCTGCGCGAGGCGCTCGCCGGGGCGCGGCGCCGGGCGGGCCTGACCCGCGCGGACGCGGACGCCCTCGCCGGACTCGGGATCGACGTCACCGAGATCGTCGCGAAGGTCGAGGAGGCGCACGGCGCCGGTGCCCTGTCCGGTGACCGCCGTGACCCGGGCGGCCGGCCGGGCCGCCGGACTTTCGAGCAGGACGCCAAGGACGTATTGGAGGGAGCGCTGCGCGCCGCCGTGGGCCGCCGTGACCGGCGCATCGGTGACGAGCACCTCCTGCTCGCCCTCACCGTGCGGCCCGGAGTCCCCGCCGAGGTGCTCGCCGACCATGGCGTGACCCAGGAGTCGCTGCGCCGGGTCCTGTACGGCGAGGGGACGGCGCAGGCGGGCTGACGCCGAGCCCCCTCCCGGGTGGCTCAGACCTTCGGGTCGTGGAGTATCGCGCCGATGTGGGCCGCCGCCGTCGACAGATGGCGGCGGACGTCCTGGAGCTGGACCTCGGTGACGCCGTGGTCGCGGGCCGCGTCCCGGACGTCGTCGCGGAAGCGGTCCAGCAGGCGGTCGAGATCGCGCGCCGGGTCGCCGGTGGGGGGCTCGTGGGTCCAGGCCGGCTCGTACTCCATCGGGAAGCCGGCCGGGGTGTCGGAGTACTCCGGGCCGGGGTCGGCCTTGGCGCTCCCGGTGCCGCCACGCCTGGCGTGCTCCTTGCCGAAGTCGCCGAAGGCGCCGAACTCCCGCGCCAGTTCGGCCAGCCCCTCGCGGACGCCGGTCGGCCAGTCGCCGCGGGTGAAGTGGTCCTGCACCCGCTCCTGGACCCGGCCCGCGAGGCGGCGCATCTCCTCCTGGGCCTGGGCGTTGGCCCGCGATTGTGCCTCCTGGGCCTGGCGCCGGGCCTGCTGCGCCTCCTCGCGGGCACGGCGGCTCTCGTCCTTGGCGCGCCGGGCCTGCTCCTTCCACTCCTGCTTGGCGCGGCGCATCTCCTCCTTGGCGGTCCGCCACGCCTCGGCGTCACTCCGGGCGCCCGCCTCGTCACCGGGACCCGGACCGGTGGCGCCCGCCTTGCCGGCGCGGGTGCGGGAGGCGGCCGCGCGCATCTCGCGACGGAGGTCGCCCGCGGCGCCCCGGACGTCGGCCTTGATCTCGGCGGCGAGTTCCGCGACGGACTCGCCGATCTCCATTTCCAGGTCGGCCAGTTCACCGCTGCGGTCGGCCAGTTCGGCGCGGCCCGCGTCGGTGATCGAGTAGACCTTGCGGCCGCCCTCGGTGGTGTGGGTGACCAGGCCCTCGGCCTCCAGCTTGGCCAGGCGCGGGTAGACCGTGCCGGCCGAGGGGGCGTAGAGGCCCTGGAAGCGCTCTTCGAGGAGCCGGATCACCTCGTAGCCGTGGCGCGGGGCCTCGTCGAGCAGCTTGAGGAGGTACAGGCGGAGGCGGCCGTGGGCGAAGACGGGGGGCATGTCAGAGCACCTTCTTGTCGGTCGTGCCGTCCGCGGAGGAGGCGGGGGCGGGGCCGGGGCCGGACTCCCAGGCGGTGTCGTCCTCCTCGGCCGGGCGGCGCAGCAGGGCGATCGAGCCGGAGACGGTGGTGGCCCGGAGCTTGCCGCTGCCCGAGCCGAGGCGGCCGGTGATCTTGTGGGCGCCCCACTGGCCCTGGACGCACAGGCCGTCGAAGGCGTTGGAGATCGAGCCGCTCGCGGTGTTCGCCTCCACGTCGGTGTCGCCGGGGTGCGGGAGCCGTATGGCGATCTCGCCGGAGACGCTGGTCAGGCGCACGTCGGTGGGGCCCTCCGGGTCCAGGTCGATGATCATGGAGCCGCTGACCGAGTCGGCCCGCACGGACGGGCCCGCCCCCTCGACCACCGTCAGGTCGCCGGAGACCGACTTGAACCTCAGATCGCCGCTGACGGCCTGGGCCTCCACGCTGCCCGAGACGGTGTCCGCGCGGACCGGGCCGGAGACGCCGACCAGGGTGGTGTCGCCGGTGACGCCCTTGACCACGGACGGGCCCCGTACGCCGGAGACGACCGCGGCGGCGCCCACGACCCCCACCTCGACGCGGGTGCTCGCGGGGACGGCCAGGGTGACCACCGCGCTGCGGCGCCAGCCCTCGCGGTCCAGCCACTTCAGGAAGCCCTTCCAGGGCAGGTCCTCGTATGCCACCGTCAGGACGCCGTGCCGGTGGGTGACGATCAGGGGTGGGCCCTCGATGTCCGAGATCTCCAGGCGGGCGGAACTCTCCTCGGTGCCCACCACGTTCACCGTGCCGTTGACCACGCGGACGTTCAGCTCGGTCACGGGGGCGTCGAAGCTCAGCTTCTGGGGCTCGGCGACGGTCCACTCGGACACGGGTCCTCCTCGGGCGTGACGCGGACAAGTAGGCGGAGCGGGGCGATGCGCGGTGGGCGAGTCTGCCGACCCGTCACGCCATATCGCGTCTCCTGTCATTCACGATATATCGTGGCTGTCGGAAGTCAAGACACCCTTTCGGGGGACGCGAACCGGGCAGCACCGGGCGGCCACCGGGCAGCCACCGGGCGGCACTGGGGGGTGCCCGGCGCTGTGCGGGCATGGCTGTGCGGGCCCTGCCCCTCTCGGCGGGCCCGCAGGTGACGTGGGCGGGGGCGGCCGGCGCCCCCGAGGACTGCCCCGAGCGGCTACTCGTCGTCCTCGTCGTCCAGCCGCGCCAGCCACGTGGCCAGGCGTTCCACCGGGACCTCGAAGTCGGGGTTCAGGTCGACGAACGTGCGCAGTTGCTCGGCGAGCCACTCGAAGGTGACCTCTTCCTCGCCGCGCCGCTTCTCCAGTTCTTCGATGCCTCGGTCGGTGAAGTACATGGATGACGCTCCGTCGGTCGGTGCAGGGGTAGGGCCGGTCCCGGGCGGGAAGAACCCTCATTCGCGGACGTGACCGCGAGGGGAGAGGGCGCCGCCTGTTCCGGCTGGGGAGCCGGGAGAGGACAGGAAAAGCATAGGCAGCCGCCCGGCGAGGTGGGCAGCCGGTGCCGCGCCGGCGCCGGTCACGGCAGGTGGCGGGGACGAGCGGGGGAGAGGACGGGGTCCGATGAACGGGGACTCGACGCGGGTGGCGCGGATCGAGCTGCCGGACGGTACGCCGGTGTGGGCCCGGATCTCGGGCGCGGAGGAGCTGTCGTACACCGACACCGGCTTCCACGACCGGGTGGAGGCCAGCGTGGAGAGCCTGCACTCGCTGATCACCGGGGTCGCGCGCTCGCTCTCCGGCCCGCTGAGCGCGGTACGGCCCGACGAGGTCAGCGTGGAGTTCGGCATCGAGCTGACCGCGAAGGCCGGCAAGGTCGTCGGCCTCCTCGCGGACGGCGAGGCCAAGGCGGCGCTGACGGTCACCCTGACGTGGAACGGGGGGCCACCGGAGCCGAATCCCGTGCCGGGGGCCGCGCCGGGTGGAAGTGGGCCGGTGCCCGCCGGTGGAGGTGGGCCGGAGGCGGGCCCCACAGGTGCCGGTCCCGGTGCCGGGCCCCTGCCGGGCGGTCCCGCACCGGGGCCCGGTCCTGCGCCCACAGCGCCGGGAGCGGGGTCCGGCCCGGCCCTACGGGCGCCGGCCCCTGGTCCTCAGCTTGGCTGTGCGCCGGATGCGGAGCCCCTACGGGGCGCCCCCGCGACGGGGGCCGGTTCCGCCCCCACGGCGCCGGGAGCGGGGTCGGGCCCGGCCCTGCGGGCGCCGGCCCCTGGTCCTCAGCTTGCCTGTGCGCCGGATGCGGAGCCCCTACGGGGCGCCCCCGTGATGGGGGCCGGTTCCGCCCCCACGGCGCCGGGAGCGGGGTCGGGCCCGGCCCTGCGGGCGCCGGCCCCCGGTCCTCAGCTTGCCTGTGCGCCGGATGCGGTGCCCGTACGGGGCGCCCCCGTGATGGGGGCCGGTTCCGCCCCCACGGCGCCGGGAGCGGGGGCCGGCCCCGCCCTACGGGCGCCCGTACCCGATCTGCGGGCGGGATCGGGCCGTACGCCGGATGCGGAGCCCGTACGGGGTGGCCCCGTGGCAGCGGTACGGACCGCCGGGCCCGCGCCCGCAGCGGTGCCGGAGCCCGGGCCGGCCGCCGGTGCTCACCCGGAGCCACGCCCCCACCCGTCCCCGCCGCGGTCCCCCGCCCCCCAACCCTCCCTCACCCCCCGGTCCGAAGCGTTGCTCGGTGTGTGGGGGCATCCGGGATGAGCGTGGGGTACGGCGGGGGCGCACCGGAGGGGGGCGGTGCTGCGGAGCTTGCGCTGCGTGACCTCGTTCTGGGGGCCACCGTGCGCATTCATCGCGCGGGGGCCGGGTATGCCCACGACGAGCCCGTCAGCTTCCTCGGCAGTGGTTTCTTCGTCGCGCCGAACTGGGTTCTGACCTGCGCACACGTGGTTCACGCCGAGGAGGGGGGCGAGGTCACCGTGGTGTACCGCAACAGCCCCTACGACGACCCGCGCCCGGTGCCCGGCCGGGTGGCCGCGATGCTCCCGGAGCCGACCGGGCGCCCGGTGCCGGGCAGTTGGCCCGCGCCCGACCTCGCCCTGGTCCGGCTGCGCGAACCGGTCGGCCACACCTGTGTGTACGTGTCCGAGCGCCCCAACCCGCACTTCGGCGGCACCAGGGTGTTCTACGCGGGCTGGACCGCCCCCAGGGGCAGGCTCCAGATCCTCGACGGCATGCTCACCGTGCAGGGCACCATCAGCGCCTGGTCGCCCGAGGAGCAGGTCCGGCTCGGCCGGAACGACCTGCCCTCCGGCGTCTCCGGCGGGCCGGTGGTCGACCCCGTGCGCGGCGAGGTCGTCGGCGTGCTCAAGTCCCGCGCGGACCACGGGGGCGGCGGCACCTCCATCGGCGTGGAACGCCTGCGCACGCTGCGGCTGCCCGCCGACGGCGAGGACGTCTACCAGTCCGTCTTCCACGCCCACGACCGCTACCACCGCGACCGCCAGCAGAGCGCCGACTCGCCCGACCCCACCTGGGCCGACATCCAGGGCGAACTCGGCGCCCGCCCCGGCCGCACCCTCACCCCGCAGCAGCGGAGCGAACTGCTCGGGCTGCTCGCCGACCTGCCCCCGCCGGTCAGCACCCGCGGCCTGCTCGACGTGCTCCGCGCGCTGCCCGGCTTCCGCGTACCGGCGCTGGTGCCCGCCCCGCGCGGCTGGCGGGACGGGGTCGGGCTGCTCTACGAACACGCCCGCCAGGACGGCGCCCTGAAGCTGGTGCTCGACTACGCCATGGGTGTGCTCGGCGCCGAACGCCCGGCCGCCCCCAGCGCCCTCGCCGCCGAACGCGCCCTGTGGGAGTGGGTGCGGCACACCGCGACCGGGCTGGACAGCGGTTACCGGCACACCCTCGCCCAGCGGCGCACCGAGCTGCTCGGCCGGGCCCAAGCGGCGCGCCCACCGGCCGCGTTCACGGGCGGCGGCCGGGACACGGCGGTACTGGAGCCGGTGCGGCCGCCGCGCGTCGGACACCCCGAGCCCTCCGTGCTGCTGGTGGTGCTGCGCCGGGGCTGGGAGCCGGACCACTGCGACTGGTCGGTCTCCGTGGGCGGCGCCCCCGACGAGGAACCGGCCCGGCTGTACGAGGGCGAGCGCGCCCCGCTGGACGGCCTGGCCGGCCACGTGGCCGCGCCCCTCGCCGAGGCGTTCCGGCACTGCGACGAGCCCGGCCGGCACGCCACCCTGTACGCGGCCCTGCCGCATCTGCACCTCAGCCTGCCCGTGGACGAGTGGCGCCTCACCCCCGACGGCCTTCCCCTCGGCGCCGAACGCCCGGTCCTGATCCGCTGCTCGGACCGCGACCAGCTCACCGACGAGGCGCCGGCCTGGGAGGCGTACGAGGACCCCGACGCCGAGCGCCGGGACCGCTGGCGGCGGCTGCACCGGCGCCCGGCGCACGCCGAGGTGCTGGACTGCGACGACGGCGTGCGCCGGCCCGTACCGGACACGGCTGCGCTGCGCGGGCTCGCCCCGCACGCCGTGCCGGTGCTGTGCCGCCCCGGCGATCCGGGCGCGGCGGACGGCCCCGCCGCGCTGGGGCGGGTGCTGCGGGCGGGATTCGGGGTGCTGCTGTGGCGGCGGCGGCCGGACGGGGTGTGCGGGGAGTTCCACCGGGGCGTGAAGACGGCCGTGGACGACGGCGAGGACGCCCTGTCCCTGCCCGGCGTGCTGCACAGCCTGCGCGAGCAGGTGCACGCCGGGCTCACCGAGTCGTACTGGGCGCACCGCACGACCCTGCTGTACGACGATCCGCACCGCCCCCTGCCCGGCACCGGAGACCTGCTGGAGGCCCCGTGATCCGGCGCCCCGGTTCCTCCCTGATCCCCTTACCAGGCGCCCGGCGGGTCGATACCGTGAAGGGCGCGCTGCCCCCGGCGACGAGCGACGAGGACCGGACATGACCGAATCCAGCGAGTGGCTCATCTACCGAGGCGCCGGGGAACCCCACGACGGGATGAGCCGGCTGCCCCCGCCCCCGCCCTGGCGCGACTTCTCCGCACGCGGCGCCGACACCGGCCCGGAGCCGGGCGAGGACGGCGACGGTTCCCGCGACCGCAGGCTCGGCGCGCACCGGCACCTGGCCGAGCTGCACCGGCCCGGCGCCGAGGAGCTGGAGATGATCAACGCGGCGCTGTATCTGCGCCGCCCGCTCCTGGTCACCGGCAGCCCCGGCGCGGGCAAGAGCACGCTCGCGCACTCGGTGGCGTACGAACTGGGGCTGGGCGAGGTGCTGCGCTGGTCCATCGTGAGCCGTTCCGCCCTCCAGGACGGGCTCTACCACTACGACGCGATCGCCCGGCTCCAGGACGTGCAGATCGCCGCCCAGGGCGGGTACGGCAGCGCGGCCGGGAGCCCCGGTTCCGTCGAGGCGATCGGCGGCTACATCCGGCTCGGCCCGCTCGGCACCGCCCTGCTGCCCTCGGACACCCCGCGCGTGCTGCTCATCGACGAACTCGACAAGAGCGACATCGACCTGCCCAACGACCTGCTGAACGTGCTGGAGGAGGGCGAGTTCGAGATACCCGAGCTGCGCCGCCTGGCCGACCGGCTCCCCGACGGCGAGGCCGAGGTGCTCACCGCCGACGGCGCCAAGGTCCGGGTGCGCGACGGCCGGGTGCGCTGCACCTCCTTCCCGTTCGTGGTGCTCACCAGCAACGGCGAACGGGACTTCCCCGCCCCGCTGATGCGCCGCTGCATCCACCTGGAGCTGGGCCGCCCCGACCACAACCGGCTCGCCACCTTCGTCCGCGCCCACCTCGGGGACGAGGCCGCGCGGGCCGGTGACGATCTCATCGCCCGCTTCCTGGAGCGCTCGCGCAGCGAACTCCTCGCCACCGACCAGTTGTTGAACGCCCTCTACCTCACCGACGCGGCCGCCCCGCCGAGCCGTGAGCGCCTGGCCGACCTGCTCATCCAGCGACTCGACCGCCCGAGGTGAGGAGCCGATGCCCGACGCACCGGCACGACACGGCCCCGACACCCCCGACCCGCTCGCCGCACTCGTGCTCCAGTTGCGGGGGGCCGGACTCGAACCGGACGTGGAGGGGCTGAGCGACGCCCTGTGGCTGGCCCGGTGGACGGGCGAACGCGAGCCGGCCGACGCGGTGGAACGGGCCCGCGAGGTTCCCGCGCCCCCGCCCGTCTCCCCGCCCAAGCCCCAACTCCCGCCCGCACCGAGGGAACCCGAGGTCCTGCCCCCCGGCCCCGACCGGCACGTCCCCCTCTACCCGGCGCCCCGCGACGGCCGGCCCCGTATCGGAGCCGGCGCACGGCTCACCGCGCTCCCGGTCGGCGTCCCGGCCGCCCCCGCGCTGCCCTCCGCCCTCGAACTCCAGCGCGCTCTGCGCCCCTTGCAGGCGTACCGCAGCGCGGCGCCCCCGCTCCGCCGCGAGCTGGACGAGACCGCGACCGCCGAACTCAGCGCCCAGGCAGGCGGATTGATCCTGCCCGTGTACCGCGAGGTGCGGCGCGGGGACGCCCGGCTGCAACTGGTGCTGGACGCCGCGCCCTCGATGCGGGTGTGGGACCGGCTCTTCGCCGAACTGGAAGAGGTCTTCGCCCAGTTGGGCGCCTTCGGGGACATCCGGATCGCCCATCTGCACACCGGCCCCGACGGCGAGGCCACGGTCAGCGCCGGCGCCGATCCGCGCGGGGCACCGCAGCACACCGCCGACCGGCTCAGCGACCCCACCGGGCGCCGGATCACCCTGCTGGTCAGCGACTGCGCGGGACCGCTCTGGCGGTCCGGCGCCGCGCACCGGCTGCTGCACCGGCTGGCCCGGCTCGCCCCCGTCGCCGTGCTCCAGCCGCTCCCGCAGCGCCTGTGGAGCCGTACCCGGCTGCCGGTCACGTACGGCGAACTGACCCGCGGCGACACCCCCGGCGGTACCGCGCTGCGCGTGCGCACCCCCGACGGCGCGCCCCTCGTCCCGCCGCCGGGCGTACTGCCCGTGCCGGTGCTGCCGCCCGAACCCGTGGCGCTCGGGGCGTGGGCGCGGCTGCTCGCCGGGGCCGGTGCCGGACCGGTGCCCGGCGCGGTGGGCTGGGTGCGCGCCGACCAGCCGCCCGCACCGCATACGCGCGGCGGGCGCAGGCCGTCCCCGGTGGAGCGGGTCAGCCGGTTCCGCTCCGCCGCCTCACCGGCCGCCGGACGCCTCGCCGTATACCTCGCCGCCGCCCCGCTCTGCCTGCCGGTGATGCGGCTGGTGCAGCGCACCATGCTGCCCGGCTCGGGCCCCGCCGAACTCGCCGAGGTGCTGCTCGGCGGCCTCGTCCAGCGGGCGCCGGAGGACCACGGCCCGGACGCCGGGCAGTGGTACGAGATGGAGCCCGAGGTACGGGAGGCGCTGCTGTCCACGCTCGGCCGGGACGAGGCCCTGCTCGTCCTCAAGCACTGCTCCGAGTACATCGAGCAGCGCTTCGGCAAGGGCGGCGCCAACTTCCCGGCCCTCGCCCTCGCCCAGCTCGGCGGCACCGGCCACCCGGCGCGCGGGGAGGAGGACACCGCCGGCGCCGGCCTGTTCGGCGCGTACCCCGGTGAGAGCGGCGACGCCACCCTCGTCCCGCAGCCCTTCGCCGAGGTCGCCGCGCGGGTGCTGGAGCGCTTCATGCCGCTGCCGGACCAGTTCCGGCTCTACGGCACCCGGCCCGGCACCGCCGCCGGACCCCGGCCCACACACCCGGCCGTCGTCAGGGCCCGTACGCTGCTCGCCCGGTTCGATGCCGACGGCATGGTGCAGGACGTGATCGACGCCGTACAACTGCTGCGCGGGGCCACCGAGAACGAGCGGGCCGCCGGGGCCGACCCCGGACTGTGGGCCGAGTACGCGCACGCCGTGCTGCGGCTGTGGGAGGTGCAGGGCGGGTCCGCGCTGCTGGCCGAGGCGGAGGCCGCCGCCGAGCGGGCCGTGGCCCACCCGCACGCCCAGCGGGAGCGGGCCGCGCTGGCCCGGGTGCTGCGCGCGGCCGCCACCGACCGCAGACGGCGCGGCGACCGGCCCGCCGCGCTGGACCTGCTGCGCCGCGCCGACCGGGAGTACGCCGTCGCCTGCGCCGCCCCCGACCTGGAGCCCGCGCAGGCGCTGCGGCTCACGCTGGAGCGGGTCGGCGCGCTGGAGGCGCAGTGGCGGCTCGGCGGGGACAGCGCGCTGCTCCAGGGCGCGGTCGGCATGCTGGAGGCGTTCGCCGACATCTGGCCCGACCGCGGTCACCGCCCGCCCGAACTGCCCCTCGCCCACGGCAGGCTGCTGCTGCGCCTGGCCGACGCCACCAACGACCCCGTCCAGGCCCGTGGGCACGCCGCCCAGGCGGCCGGCTCGCTGCGGGACGCGCTGGCGGCGGGGGAGGACGGAGGGCGGGAACTGATCCTCGTCCGGCTGGACCTGGTCGACGCCCTGCTCCGCTCCGGCGGTGATCTCGCCGAGGCCCGGGAACGCGTCGACGCCGCGCTCACCGCGACCACCGGACGCGCCCTGCGGGCCCGACTCCACGTGCGGGCGGGCCGGATCGGGGTCGCCCGGTACGCCGAGACCGGCGATCCCCGTGAACTCCGGGACGCGTCGGAGGCGTTCGCCCGCGCCGCCGCCGACACCTCCAGGGAGGCCGCCGACTACCCCGACGTCCTCGCCGAGTGGGGCGAGGTACTGCTGCGCCGGGCCGACGCCGAGAGCGGCGAGCGGGCCTGGGAGGCGCTCGCCCAGGCGATCCGCGTCCTGCGGGACTGCCGCCGCGAGACCCACACCGGCAGTCCGCACACCGCGCACCGCCTGCTGATGCTGGGCCGCGCCCTGATCCGGCGCTACCGGCTGCGCGGCGACCGGGTGGACCTGCGCGAGGCGGAGCACCTCTTCGGGCTGGCGGCGGCCGAGGCGGACGAACCGCTGCTGGCCGCGCGCTGCTCGCTGGAGCTGGGCCAGGCGCAGTACGAGGCGTACCGGAGCCTGGCCCGGCCGACCCGGCTGGACGACGCGGTGGACGCCTTCCGGGCGGCGGCCGAGTCGGCACGGGAGGCCGAGGCGGCCGCCGAGTCGGACCGCGACCGCCGGATCGCCGTCGAACTGGGCGCGCAGGCGCACCACTGGCGGGGTATGTCCTATGAGGCGGCCACCCGGCCGCGCGCGGCCCGCGACGCGTACCGCGCGGCCCGCGCCGAATGGGCGCGGCTGCCCGAGGACAGCCTCGGCACCGGCACCCCGACCGCCGAGGACACCGCCGACCGGCTCGCCGGACTCGGCTGACCCACACCGCCGGAGAACACCACGGGAGGCAGCGATGACCAGCGCGGGCGACGAGACGGCCGTACCGGAACACGGCGAGCCGCTGCCGGACCTGCTCACACTCGACCTGGAGGAACTGCGCACCCTGGACCACCCCGTGCTGCGCGAGGTCCTGGACACCCTCACCGAACGCGCGCGCAGGCCCGCCGAGATGCTCTGGGGCTTCAACAACTGCCTCTGAGCCGTCCGCTCTTGGTCACCCGACGGCGGAATCCGGCAAGTTCCGCCGCCTTGCGTTTGACTCCGGGCCGCGACCGGGAACGCCCCCGCACACACGGGCGAACGAGCCGCGCCCGCATCGCGGTACGGGGGTACGGGATGTCCGGGACGACCGCCGCCCCGACGCGGGCGCGACCGCGCCCCTTCCGGCAGTTCATCGTCAAGGCGCACGGCCGCTGCAACCTCGCCTGCCGCTACTGCTACCTCTACGAGGGACCCGACCACACCTGGCGCACCCGCCCCGCCGCCGCCCCCGCCGAGGTGCTCGACCGCACCGCCGACCGGATCGCCCGGCACGCCCGCGACCACGCCCTGACCGCGCTCTCCCTCGTCCTGCACGGCGGCGAACCCCTGCTGGCCGGCGCCGGCACCCTGGCGCGCTTCACCGACACCGTCCGCGCCCGCGTGCCCGAGGGCTGCGCGGTCCACGCCACCGTGCAGACCAACGCCACCCTGCTCACCCACGACCGGGTCGCCGTCCTCGCCCGGCACGGCATCCGTGTCGGCATCAGCCTCGACGGGGGCAGCGCCGCGCTCAACCACCGCCGCGTCGACCACGCCGGGCGCCCCTCGTGGCCCGCCGCCGCGCGCGGCGCCCGCCTGGTCGCCGACCACTTCCCCGAGGCGTACGCGGGCGTCCTCACCGTCGTCGACCCCACCACCGACCCCGTCGGCACCTACGAGTCCCTGCTCACCCTCCGCCCGCCCGCGCTCGACCTGCTGCTGCCGCACGGCAACTGGTCGGCCCCGCCCCCGCACGGGGGCGAGTACGGCGACTGGCTGTGCCGTGTCTTCGACCGCTGGTGGTCGGCCGGGCGGCGCGAGACGCGGGTACGGCTCTTCGAGGAGTGCCTCGCCCTGCTGCTCGGCCTGCCCGCCGCCACCGAGTCCCTGGGGCTCGCCCCCTTCGACGCCGTCGTCATCGAGACCGACGGCTCCATCGAGCAGGTCGACTCGCTGAAGTCGGCGTACGACGGCGCCGCCGAGACCGGGCTCGACGTGTTCCGGCACGACTTCGACCAGGCCCTCGCCCACCCCGGCGTCGCCGCCCGGCAGGCCGGGCTCGCGGGCCTGGCCGGGCGCTGCCGGGCCTGCCCGCTGGTCGGGGTGTGCGGGGGCGGGCACTACGCGCACCGGTACCGCGCCGGGCACGGCTTCGACAACCCGTCGGTGTACTGCGCCGATCTCCAGCGCTTCATCCGGCACGTGGCCGCGCGGCTCGCCGAGGAAGGAGGCACCCCGTGACGGCACCCCTGGACCGCGCCCTCGCCGAACTCAGCCGCACCGGGGGCGGCCCCGACACCCTCGCCCTCCTCGTCCGCGACCAGGACACCCGGCGCATGCTGCTGCTGCGCGCCGTCCTCGACGCCGCCGAGGGCGCCGCCGGGCGCCGTCTGCGCGAGGACTGGGCCCTGCTGACCGAGGCCGACCGCGCAGCCGACGGACCCCGCTCGCCCGCCCGGACCCGGCTCACCTACCCGTTCACCGGCCCCTGGGCCCGCCGCTGCCTGACCGCGCTGACCACACCCGACGGCGCCCGCGAACTCCCGCTGGAACTGGCCTACTTCAGCGCCCTCGCCGCAGCCGCCGCCGCCCGCGCGGGCCTGCCGTTCAGCACCTCACTCACCGCCCGCGACGGCCTGCTCTGCCTGCCCTCCCTCGGCGTCCTGCGCATCGGGCGGACCGGGTCGGCCGCCATCGAGGTGCGGCACAAGAACGGCCGCCTGACCCTGCGTCGACGCGGCGCCTCCGACGTGCACGTCCGGCTGGAGCAGGGCGTCGGTGCCTGGTCCGGCGCCCCCGCCTGGACCCCGGCCCACGCCCTGCCCGGCCTGCTGCCGGGCACCGCTCCCGTACCGCTGGACGACCTCGACCCGTACCGCACCCCGCCCCGCGACCCGGGACCGTTCGCGTTCGGCGGGGCCGGCGGGCCCGACCACGCCGAGCGCAAGCGCTGGCTGCACGCTTGGTCCGGCACCGCGCAGGCGCTGCGCACCGGCGGCGAGCAGCGGCTCACCGAGACCATCGCCCTGCTGCGCTGCCTCGTCCCGCTCGCGCCCCCGCCCGGCTCGGACGGCCGGGGCAGCTCCAGCGGGACCCGGCGCGAGGCGTTCGGCGCGCTGCTCAGCACCACCCCCGCCACCCCGACCGCGCTCGCCGCGACCCTCGTCCACGAGATGCAGCACACCAAACTCGCCGCCCTCGGCGAACTGGTGGAACTGCACCGCGCCGGACCCGAGGCCCGCTACTTCGCCCCCTGGCGCCCCGACCCCCGCCCCTACGACGGGCTGCTGCACGGCACCTACGCCCATCTCGCGCTGGCCGACCACTTCCAGCGCACCGCGCTCGCCGAACCCGCCCGCCGCGAGGCCGCCTGGGCCGAACACGCCCGCTACCACGCCCAGGTCGCCGCCGCCCTGCCCGCGCTCGTCGCCTCGCCCGACCTCACCCCGGCCGGGCGCCGGTTCGTCGACGGCATGGCCGCCGCCCACGAACGGCTCTCCGCCCGCCCCGCACCACGGGGGCACACGGCGCGCGCGCAGGCGTACGTCAAGGCGGTGCGCACCCTCTGGGCGCAGCGACAGCCCCCCACGCCGCCGATCCCGAACCGGTGAAATGCCGGCTTCGCACCCCCCGCTGCGCGAAGATCGGCGCACCGAGGCGTTCGTCTCCGGCGGTCGCCGTACTCCCCAGGGACCGCGCCGAGGTTCTACGATTTCCTGTCTACGTGCTGGAGGCCGCCGATGTCTGAAGCCCGTACGCCGGCACCGAACGGGAACGGGGCCGCGAGGCAGACCGTCACCATCAGCTTCGCCGGGTTCAACCGCGCCTGGGCCGCCTGGATCGGGGACCGGCTGGAGCGGCGCGGCCTCAGAGTGGTCTACCTGCGCTGGGACGCGCCCCCGGACCAGCCCCTGGCCGACCTGCTGCGCGACCTCACCCTCGCCGAGGGCCGCACCCTGATCGTGGTCAGCGAGTGGTACTTCCAGCTCGGCCCGCGCACCCACGACGAGTGGAACGCGGCCCTGCGCGAGGTGGTCGGCGCCGATCCGGGCCGGTTCGCCGCCGTCTCCGTCACCAACGCCCCGCTGCCCTCCGCCGTCGCGGCCCTCGCCCCCGTCGCCCTCACCAACATGGGCGCCGACGAGGCCGAACGCCGGCTCCTGGACCGCCTCGACCTGCCCCACGACAGCCGCCCGGGCGACGACCCGGGCCGCCCCGCACCCCGCTTCCCGGCCGCCATGCCCGACGTGTGGGGCGGGGTGCCCCGCCGCAACACCCGCTTCACCGGCCGCGAACCGCTGCTCAACGACGCCTACCACCTGCTCCAGGGCAGCGACCCCGGCGCGGGCGTCCTCACCCTGCACGGCATGTCCGGCGTCGGAAAGACCCAGCTCGCCGCCGAGTACGTCTACCGCTTCGGCTCCGAGTACGACGTGGTGTGGTGGGTCAACGCCGAGAAACGCGTCAGCTACCGCCGCCTCCTCGCCGAACTCGCCCCCAAACTCGGCCTGTCCACCGGCGCCGAGTACGGCGAGCGGCTCCGCGCCGTCCGCGACGCGCTGCGCCGGGGCACCCCGTACTCCCGCTGGCTGCTCGTGCTGGACGGTGCCGACGAACCCGACCAGATCTGGGACCTCGTGCCCACCGGCCCCGGCCACGTCCTCATCACCTCCCGCAACCCCGAGTGGGGCGAGCACAACAGCAAGCTCCTCGAAGTCCCCGTCTACGGCCGCGACGAGTCGGTCGCCTTCATCCGCCGCCGCGCACCCCGGCTCACCGAACCCGACGCCGACCAGCTCGCCCAGGCGCTGGAGGACCTCCCGCTGCTGCTCGACCAGACCGCGGGCTGGCTCAACGACTCCGACCTCTCGGTGGAGGAGTACATCGCCCTGCTGGACGGCGGGATCGACCAGGACGTGGTCAAGGTGTCCGCGGACTTCCCGCTCGCCTTCCAGACCGCCTGGTCGATACTGCTGAACAAGCTCCGCGAGACCGTCCCCGAGTCCGTCGACCTGCTGCGGCTGTGCACCTTCTTCGCGCCCGGCTTCATCCCGGTCCGGCTGCTGAAGGAGATGAACCACGACGACCTGCCCGAACAGCTCGCCGGGCTGCTGGACGACCCGCTGCTGTGGAACAAGGCCGTCAACCAGCTCCGCCAGTACTCCGTGGTCCGGCTGGAGTCGCACGAGGCCACGCTGGACGAGGGGGTCGCCTCCGGCGAGTCGGTCTACCTGCACCGGATGGTCCACCAGATCGTGCACAAGGACATGCCCGAGGCCGACCGGAGCGAGTTCATCGAGGTGGTCCGCCGCGCCCTCGCCGAGGCCGACCCCGGCCGCCCCACCGACACCCGCAACTGGGACGCGTACGCCGAGATCGTCCCGCACCTCAAGTACGCCGACGTACTGCGCAGCAAGGACCGCCGGGTGCAGGGGCTGGTGCTCAACTGCCTGCGGTACATGCTGTTCGCGGGGGAGTACACGGCGGGTGTGAACCTCGGCGGCCGCGCCCTCGCCACCTGGCGCGAGCTGCTCGGCGACTCCCACCCCCGCGTCTGGGAGGTGACCTACCACTACGCCAACCTGCTGCGCTCGGCCGGCCGCTTCCAGGAGACCGAGGCCATCGACCGGGCCGCCCGCGAGCAACTCCTCGCCGAACGCGGCGAACACGACCTCGACCACCTCAGGATGGCCGGCGGACTAGCCGCCGACCTGCGCGAACTCGGCCAGTACGACGCCGCGCTCGAACTCGACGAATGGCTCTACCCCACCTACCGCGAGCTGTTCGGCGAGCACGACTCGCGCACCCTCAACGCCCAGAACAACCTCGGCTTCACCCTGCGCCTCCTCGGCCGCTACGAACAGGCCCGCGGCTTCGACACCCGCACCCTGGAGGCCCGCCGCCAGCTCCTCAAGGGCCGCCACCCCTGGACCCTGTTCTCCGAGGTCTCCTACGCGGTCGACCTGCGCCTGCTGGGCCGCTACTCCGAGGCCGAGTCCATCCAGACCAGGAACGTCCGCGAATACCGCATCGTCATGGGCCCGGACAACCAGAACACCCTGCGCGCCGAGCACAACCTCGCCCTGTGCCGGCTGCGCGGCGGGGACCGGGCCGGGGCGGGCGAACTGCTCACCCGCGTCCTGGAAGGGCTGGAGCGCAAGCTCGGGGACAGCCACACGCACACCCTGGCCGCCGCCGTCAGCCAGAGCTGCTTCGCCCGCGAGCACGGCGACATCGACCAGGCCCGCGAGGCCAGCGAGTCCGTCCTCGCCCGCTACGAACTGCTGCTGCCCGAGGGCCACCCCTTCATCATCGGCGCCCGCGCCAACCACGCCCTGGTGCTGCGCAGCGTCGGCGAACGCGACCACGCCCACGTACTGATCGAGCAGAGCCTCGCCGACATGTCCGCCGCGCTGGGGGAGACCCACCCGTACGCGCTGGGCTGCGCCGTCAACGCGGCCGCGCTGCGCAACCTCGTCGGGGACACCGAGGCCGCCGCCGACCTCAGCCAGATCACCATCCTGCGCGCCACCGACAGCCTGGGCCGCACCCACCCGCTCACCCTGACCGCCCGCGTCGCCTACGCGGCCGACCTGCGCGCGCTGCGCGAGCGCCAGCAGGCGGAGAAGGTCGAACAGGAGGCCCTCGCCGACCTCGCCGCCACCCTCGGCCCCCAGCACGTCCACACCGTCTCCGCCCGCTCCCGCAACCGCCCGTACTGGGACTTCGAGCCGCAGGCGAGCTGAGCGCCGCCGGGCACCGCCCGGACGGCGAAGGGCCCGGCCCTCCGGATCAGATCCAGGAGAGCCGGGCCCTTCAGCGTTGCTCAGTGAGCCGGGGTCACGCCTCGAAGACCTCGTTCACCAACTGCTCCTGCTCCGCCTGGTGGCGCTTGGCGGAGCCCACCGCCGGGGAGGAGCCGTGCGCGCGCGAGATGCGGCGCAGGCGCTCGCCCGCCGGGACGTCGGCACCGACGGCCAGGTCCAGGTGGTCGATCAGGTTGAGCGCGATGAACGGCCACGCACCCTGGTTCGCCGGCTCCTCCTGCACCCAGAGGTATTTCTCGGCGTTCGGGTACTTGTTGACCTCGGCCTGGACCTCGGCGCCGGGCAGCGGGTACAGCCGCTCGATGCGGATGATCGCCGTGTCCGTGGCGCCGCGCTTCTGCCGGCCGGCCTCGAGGTCGTAGTAGACCTTGCCGGAGCAGAAGACGACCTTGCGGACGGCGGCCGGGTCGACCGTGTCGTCGCCGATGACCGGACGGAACTCGCCGGAGGTGAAGTCCTCCGCCTTCGAGGCCGCCGCCTTCAGACGCAGCATCGACTTCGGGGTGAAGACGATCAGCGGCTTGTGGTCCGGGTTGTGGACCTGCCAGCGCAGCAGGTGGAAGTAGTTCGCCGGCGAGGTCGGCATGGCGACCGTCATGTTGTTCTGCGCGCAGAGCTGGAGGAACCGCTCCGGACGGGCCGAGGAGTGGTCCGGGCCCTGGCCCTCGTAGCCGTGCGGCAGCAGCAGGACCACACCGGAGGTCTGGTTCCACTTCTGCTCGGCCGAGGAGATGAACTCGTCGACGACCGTCTGCGCGCCGTTGACGAAGTCGCCGAACTGCGCCTCCCACATCACCAGCGCGTCCGGGCGGGCCAGCGAGTAGCCGTACTCGAAGCCCATGGCCGCGTACTCGGACAGCAGGGAGTTGTAGACGTTCAGCCGCGCCTGGTCCTCGGAGAGGTACTGGAGCGGGGTGTACTCCTCGCCGGTCTGCCGGTCGATGAGCACCGCGTGGCGCTGGCCGAAGGTGCCGCGCTGGGAGTCCTGGCCCGCGAGGCGGACCGGGGTGCCCTCCAGCAGCAGCGAGCCGATGGCCAGGGTCTCGCCCATGCCCCAGTCGATCGTGCCGTCCTCCACCATCGCCGCCCGGCGCTGGAGCTGCGGCAGGAGCCGCGGGTGGACGGTGATGTTGTCCGGGACGTTGACCTGGGACTCGGCGATCCGCTTGACGACCTCCGCGGAGATCGCGGTCGGGACCGCCGCCGGGAAGCCGTCCTTGGGCGGCTGGGACTCGCCCTGCGCCGGCTGCGAGGTGACCTCGCGGACCTCGGTGAAGACCTTCTCGAGCTGGCCCTGGTAGTCCTGGAGCGCCTGCTCGGCCTCCTCCAGGGTGATGTCACCGCGACCGATCAGGGACTCGGTGTAGAGCTTGCGCACCGAGCGCTTCTTGTCGATCAGGTCGTACATCAGCGGCTGGGTGAAGGCCGGGTTGTCCGACTCGTTGTGACCGCGGCGGCGGTAGCAGATGAGGTCGATCACCACGTCCTTGTTGAACGCCTGACGGAACTCGAAGGCGAGCCGCGCGACGCGGACCACGGCCTCCGGGTCGTCACCGTTCACGTGGAAGATCGGGGCCTCGATCATGCGGGCCACGTCGGTCGCGTACATCGAGGAGCGCGAGGACTCCGGGGCGGCGGTGAAGCCGACCTGGTTGTTGATGACGATGTGGACCGTGCCGCCGGTGCGGTAGCCGCGGAGCTGCGACATGTTCAGGGTCTCGGCCACCACGCCCTGGCCCGCGAAGGCCGCGTCGCCGTGGATCGCCACCGGCAGCACGGTGAAGTCCGTGCCGCCCTTGTTGATGATGTCCTGCTTGGCGCGGGCGACGCCCTCCAGGACCGGGTCGACCGCCTCCAGGTGCGAGGGGTTGGCGACCAGGGAGACCGCGATCTGCTCGCCGTCGAGCCCGGTGAAGGTGCCCTCGGCGCCCAGGTGGTACTTCACGTCACCGGAGCCGTGCATCGACTTCGGGTCGAGGTTGCCCTCGAACTCCCGGAAGATCTGCGCGTACGACTTGCCGACGATGTTGGCGAGCACGTTCAGCCGGCCGCGGTGGGCCATGCCGATGACGACCTCGTCCAGGCGCGACTCGGCGGCCGAGTCGATGACCGCGTCCAGCAGCGGGATGACGGACTCGCCGCCCTCCAGCGAGAACCGCTTCTGGCCGACGTACTTGGTCTGCAGGAACGTCTCGAACGCCTCGGCGGCGTTCAGGCGGCGCAGGATGCGCAACTGCTCCTCGCGCTCCGGCTTGGAGTGCGGGCGCTCGACGCGGTCCTGGATCCACTTGCGCTGCTTGGGGTCCTGGATGTGCATGAACTCGATGCCGGTGGTGCGGCAGTACGAGTCGCGCAGCACGCCCAGGATGTCGCGCAGCTTCATCATCGACTTGCCGGCGAAGCCGCCGACGGCGAACTCGCGCTCCAGGTCCCACAGGGTGAGCCCGTGCTCGGTGATGTCCAGGTCGGGGTGCTTGCGCTGCTGGTACTCCAGCGGGTCGGTGTCGGCCATGACGTGGCCGCGGACCCGGTAGGAGTGGATCAGCTCGAAGACACGGGCGGCCTTGGTGACGTCGTCGTCGTGGCTGGCGTCGATGTCCTTGAGCCAGCGGACCGGCTCGTAGGGGATGCGCAGCGCCTCGAAGATGTCGTCGTAGAAGCCGTTCTCGCCGAGGAGCAGGTTGGCGACCTGGCGCAGGAACTCGCCGGAGGCGGCGCCCTGGATGACCCGGTGGTCGTAGGTCGACGTGAGCGTCATGACCTTGGAGACGCCGAGCTTGTTCAGGGTGTCCTGGCTGGTGCCCTGGAACTCCGCCGGGTAGTCCATGGAGCCGACGCCCATGATCACGGACTGGCCGGGCATCAGGCGCGGCACGGAGTGGACGGTGCCGAGGCCGCCGGGGTTGGTCAGGGAGACCGTGACGCCGGTGAAGTCGTCCATCGTGAGCTTGCCCTCGCGGGCGCGGCGGACGATGTCCTCGTAGGCCTGCCAGAACTCGAAGAAGTTCAGCGTCTCGGCCTTCTTGATGGCCGCGACGACGAGCTGGCGGTCGCCGTTGGGCTTCACCAGGTCGATGGCCAGGCCGAGGTTCACGTGCGGCGGCTTGACCAGGGTCGGCTTGCCGTCCTTCTCGCCGAACGAGTAGTTCATCGCCGGCATGGCCTTGATGGCCTGCACCATGGCGAACCCGATGAGGTGCGTGAAGGAGATCTTCCCGCCGCGGGCGCGCTTGAGGTGGTTGTTGATGACGATGCGGTTGTCGAACAGCAGCTTCACCGGGACCGCGCGCACCGAGGTGGCGGTCGGCAGCTCCAGCGAGGCGTTCATGTTCTTCACCACGGCCGCGGACGGACCGCGCAGCGTCACGTACTCGGGGCCCTCGGGGGCCTCGGTGGCGGGCGCGGCGGCGGCCTTCGGCTTCGCCGCGGGCGCCGCGGCCGGCTTCGCCGGGGCCTGGGCGGCCGGGGCGGCCTTCGCGGCAGGGGCCTGCGCCGGAGCCTGGGCCGGCGCGGCCGGGGCCTGCGCGGGCTTGGCGGCCGGGGCCGGCTGGGCCGGTGCCTGGGCGGGCGCGGCGGCCTGAGCCGGGGCGGCCTGGGCCGGGGCGGCCTGGGCCGGGGGAGCGGTGGGGGTGGTGCCCGCGGCCCCCGCGGCCGCGGTACCCGCCGGAGCCGAGGCGGCGGGCGCCCCCGGCTTGTAATCGGCGAAGAAGTCCCACCAGGCACGGTCTACCGAATTCGGGTCCTGGAGGTACTGCTGATAGATCTCGTCGACGAGCCACTCGTTCGGGCCGAACGCCGCGGCGGCGTTCTTCCCGGCTTGGTCGTCGGTGGAGACGTTCGAGTTACTGGGGGACTGTGGCGACACGGCGGTAACCGCCCTCTTCCGCTTCACAAGGTGATGGACAGCGGGAATAAAGGCTACGCCTCCAAGAGCGGGAAGGTCAGGTCGGGCCCGTTCATCGTCGTGCAAGTCACATCGGGAACCGCGTTTCGGGCCGCGAAATGGCGGGAAACAAGCGGGGTTCCGGATACGGAAGGGGCGTTGCGGGCACGCCTGACAGGGGCCCTGAGCGTCCTCGCTCCGCGCATCGCGCCGGCCCGTGCCTGATCACACGTGTCCGCCTGGACGAACGATTGTGATCTTGATCATCCGACTGAATCCCAAGCGGGCCGGGCGCGTCAACTCGACGCCGGAACCGCTCCCGGAAGGGTGACGATGATCCGGCAGCCCCGCTCGGATTCGGCCACACCGATCCGGCCGCCGTGCAGATCCACCGCCCAGCGGGCGATGGCGAGCCCCAGACCGGTGCCGCCGTCGCTGCCCGGACCGTGCGGGCGGCTGACCGCGCCCCGGTTGAACCGCTCGAACACGCGGTGCCACTCCGAGCGCGGGATGCCCGGACCCTCGTCCAGCACCTCCAGCTCCAGCGACTCCGGACGCGCGCCGCGCCGGGCCTTCACCGTGACCCGGCCGTGCGGCGGGCTGTGCTTGACCGCGTTGTCTATGAGGTTCGCCACGACCTGGTGGATGCGCTCGGGGTCGGCGTGCGCGGTCAGCTCAGGCGGGGACACGTCCAGGTGCAGATGCACATCGGTACGGGTGTGGCTGCCGGAGCCGGAGGCGATGCCGGCGCGCGCGGAGGCGACCATGTTGGCCTCCTTGAGCACGCCGGACAGGTACGGCCACACCTCGAAGCGGCGGGCCTTCAGCGGGACCACGCCGTTGTCGAGGCGGGAGAGGTCCAGCAGGGTCTCCACCAGCCTGCCCAGCCGGTCGGTCTGGCGCAGCGCGGTGCGCATGGTCTCCGGGTCGGCCTCGGTGACGCCGTCGACGATGTTCTCCAGCACCGCGCGCAGGCCCGCGATGGGGGTGCGCAGCTCGTGCGAGACGTTCGCCACCAGCTCCTTGCGCTGGAGGTCCTGGGCCTCCAGCTCGTCCGCCATCACGTTGATCGTGACGGCGAGGTCGCCGAGTTCGTCGCGGCGGCCCTCGCTCACCCGGCGCGTGTAGTCGCCGTGCGAGATGGAGCGGGCCACCGCGTTCATCTCGTCCAGCGGCGCGGTGAGCGAGTGCGCCACGAACTGGGTGATCAGCAGCGTGGCGATCATGGAGAAGACCGTGATGAAGCGCAGCTCGGTCTTGGTGTGCACCGCGATCATGGAGAGACCGGTGGTGATCAGCACCGAGATGACGACCAGCGCGCCCAGCTTGGTCTTGATCGAGAACGGGCGTACGCCGCCCCAGGGTCCGCCCCCGGAGCGCCGGCGCCCCGCTTCCCGTCCGAGACTCACGGCGTCGGCGTCTCCAGCGCGTAACCGACCCCGTGCACCGTGCGGATGCGCTCGGCGCCGATCTTCCGGCGCAGGGCCTTGATGTGGCTGTCCACCGTCCGGGTGCCGGAGGCGTCCGCCCAGTCCCAGACCTCGGCGAGCAGTTGCTCGCGGGAGAGCACCGCGCGCGGGGTGTTGGCCAGGCACACCAGCAGGTCGAACTCGGTGGGCGTCAGATGGACGTCGTCCGACTTCACGCGCACCCGGCGCTGGGCGTGGTCGATCTCCAGCTCGCCGAGCCGGAGTATGCCGGAGCGGGGGGTGGTCGCGGCGAGCGCGGCACGCTCCATGCGGCGCAGCAGGACGTGCACGCGCGCGGCCAGCTCCCGCATGGAGAACGGCTTGGTCATGTAGTCGTCGGCGCCGACCCCGAGGCCGACCAGCATGTCGGTCTCGTCGTCGCGCGCGGTGAGCATCATGACCGGCACCGGGCGGGACGCCTGCACGCGGCGGCAGACCTCCAGGCCGTCGAAGCCGGGCAGCATGATGTCGAGGATCAGCAGGTCGGGCTGCCATGCCTCGGCCGTGTCGACCGCCGAGGGACCGTCACCGGCGGTCTGCACGAGGAATCCCTCGGCGCGGAGCCGGGCCGCGATGGCGTCGACGATCGTGGGGTCGTCCTCGACGACCAGTACCCGGCGCTGCGCGCCCTGTGACGTCGTCGCCGCACCGGTCTGGGAGGTGTGTGTCTGCTCCATCGCCCGCCCCTGTTGCTTTCCGGAATCCGTGGGGTGATCCCATGACTGCGATTGACGCTTGAATGATCCGCGTCACGCTGCACATTACGGGGACACGCCGGGCCGTCGCTATCCAGGTCGGACGGCGAGATGGACCACGTCGGGAACGCCACGGGCAACGGGGACCTCTTCGGTACGCACCTGTCGGAACCCGGCATTCCGCAAGGTTCCTTCAAATTCCGGAGAGGGCTGCGCGGACCACGTGGCAAGGACCCCGTCGGGCCTCAACACCCTTGCGCACGCGGCGAGTCCGCTGGGTGTGTACAGCCCTTCGTTGCCCTCCGTGACGGTCCAGCCGGGTCCGTTGTCGATGTCGAGGCACACCGCGTCGAACGTGTCGGAAGTCTCATTGACGTAGGCGACGAGATCCGCCTCCACGACGCGCGTGCGCGGGTCGGCCAGCGCGTCGGCGGAGATCTCGGCCAGCGGGCCGGTGCGGTGCCAGTCGATGACGGCGCTCTCGCGCTCCACCACGGTGATGCGTCCCCAGCGGGGGTCGGCTGCCGCGTGCGCCAGCGAGAAGCCGACGCCGAGCCCGCCGATCAGCACCTCCGGCGCCGGGCGGTCGTCCAGCGCGTCCCGCGCCGCGTCCACCAGCAGCCGCTCCGAGCGGCCGTCGGAGGTGTCCATCAGGAAGCACCCGTTGGCGATGATCTGGAGCAGCGCCCCGCTGCGGCGCAGCGCCACCTCCCCGTACGGTCCCTCGCGCCGGTCCAGGACCACCGGTTCCCCGGCGCTGTCGTGCGTGGCAGTCATGCCGACATCCTGCCCCGGCCGGGCGCGGGATTTTCGTTCGCCGAGAGCGAACGATGTTCGGGGAACATTCAACCGCTCAGGAGCATTGAGTCAGTGTTACTCAAGTTGACTGCCGAAGGGGAGATCATGGCTGCTGAGTCGGGTGAGTCCATGGAGGTCACGCTCGTTCTGCCCGTGCTGCCGCTCGACGGCGAGGTCGTGCTGCCCGGCATGGTCGTGCCGCTGGATCTGAGCGACGCCGAGATCCGGGCCGCCGTGGAGGCCGCCCAGTCCGCCGCGCGCGCCGAGTCCGGCAAGCCCAGGGTGCTGCTGGTCCCGCGCATCGACGGCACGTACGCGAAGACCGGTGTGCTCGGCACCGTCGAGCAGGTCGGCAGACTCGCCGACGGCGACCCCGGCGCCCTGGTCAAGGGCCGCCACCGGGTGCGCATCGGCGCGGGCACCACCGGTCCCGGCGCCGCGCTGTGGGTCGAGGGCGCCCGGGTCGAGGAGACCGTGCCCGACCCGCTGCCCGGCCAGGTGACCGACCTGGTCAAGGAGTACAAGGCGCTGGCCACCACCTGGCTGCGCAAGCGCGGCGCCTGGCAGGTCGTGGACCGGGTCCAGGCCATCGACGACGTCTCCGCGCTCGCCGACAACTCCGGTTACTCGCCGTTCCTCACCACCGACCAGAAGACCGAGCTGCTGGAGACCACCGACCCGGTGGCCCGCCTGAAGCTCGCCGCCCAGCAGCTCCGCGACCACCTCGCCGAGCAGGACGTGGCGGAGACCATCGCCAAGGACGTCCAGGAGGGCGTCGACAAGCAGCAGCGCGAGTTCCTGCTGCGCCGCCAGCTCGAAGCGGTCCGCAAGGAGCTGCGCGAGCTGAACGGCGACGGCCCGGACGCGGCCGAGGAGTCCGACGACTACCGCGCCCGCGTGGAGGCCGCCGACCTGCCCGAGCGCGTCCGAGAGGCCGCGCTCAAGGAAGTGGAGAAGCTGGAGCGCTCCTCCGACCAGTCCCCGGAGGGCTCCTGGATTCGCACCTGGCTGGACACCGTCCTGGAGATGCCGTGGAACGAGCGGACCGAGGACGCGTACGACATCCAGGGCGCCAAGGAGATCCTGGACGCCGAGCACGCCGGTCTGGACGACGTGAAGGCGCGCATCACCGAGTACCTCGCGGTGCGCAAGCGGCGCGGTGAGCGCGGCCTCGGCGTGATCGGCGGACGGCGCGGCGGTGCCGTGCTGGCGCTGGTCGGCCCGCCCGGTGTGGGCAAGACCAGCCTGGGCGAGTCCGTCGCGCACGCCATGGGGCGCAAGTTCGTCCGCGTCGCGCTCGGCGGTGTCCGCGACGAGGCGGAGATCCGGGGCCACCGGCGCACCTACGTCGGTGCGCAGCCCGGCCGTATCGTCCGCGCGGTCAAGGAGGCCGGGTCGATGAACCCGGTCGTGCTGCTCGACGAGATCGACAAGGTCGGCTCGGACTTCCGGGGCGACCCGGCCGCCGCCCTGCTCGAAGTGCTGGACCCGGCGCAGAACCACACCTTCCGGGACCACTACCTGGAGGTCGAACTCGACCTGTCCGACGTGGTCTTCCTCGCCACCGCCAACGTCCTGGAGGCGATCCCGGAGGCGCTGGCCGACCGGATGGAGATCGTCCGCCTCGACGGCTACACCGAGGACGAGAAGGTCGTCATCGCCCGCGACCACCTGCTCCCGCGCCAGTTGGAGCGGGCCGGTCTCACCGGTGACGAGGTCACCCTGGAGGAGGGCGCGCTGCGCAAGCTCGCCGGGGAGTACACCCGCGAGGCGGGCGTGCGCACCCTGGAGCGGACCGTGGCCCGGCTGCTGCGCAAGGTCGCGGCCCAGCACGAACTGGGTGAGCGGGAACTGCCGTTCACCGTCCGCGAGGAGGACCTGCGCGCTCTGGTGGGCCGTCCGCACCACGTGCCCGAGTCCGCGCAGGACCCGGCCGAGCGCCGTACCGCCGTCCCCGGTGTGGCGACCGGGCTCGCGGTCACCGGCGCCGGCGGCGACGTGCTGTACGTCGAGGCGTCGCTCGCCGACCCGGAGACGGGCGCCGCGGGGCTGACCCTGACCGGTCAGCTCGGTGACGTGATGAAGGAGTCGGCGCAGATCGCGCTGAGCTTCCTGCGCAGCCGGGGCGCCGAGCTGGAGCTGCCGGTGGCCGACCTGAAGGACCGGGGTGTGCACATCCACTTCCCGGCGGGCGCGGTCCCCAAGGACGGCCCGAGCGCGGGCATCACCATGACCACCGCGCTGGCCTCCCTGCTCTCCGGCCGGCTGGTCCGCACGGACGTGGCGATGACCGGCGAGGTCTCGCTGACCGGGCGGGTGCTGCCGATCGGCGGGGTGAAGCAGAAGCTGCTCGCCGCGCACCGCGCCGGGGTGACCACCGTGATCATCCCCAAGCGCAACGAGGCCGACCTGGACGACGTCCCGGCCGAGGTGCTGGAGAAGCTCGACGTGCACGCGGTGACCGACGTCCGCCAGGTGCTGGAGCTGGCCCTGGCGCCCGCCTCCACCGCGGCGGAGGTGCCGGTCGCGGCCTGAACGGGGCGAAGGCCCGAGCCCCCCGAAGGAAGGGGGACTCGGGCCTTTCGCGTACGCGGTGCCTTATCCGTTGGCCAGCGCCTGCACCCGGTCCAGGGCGCCGTTGAACTTGTCGTGGTCGCCGACCGTCGGGCCGGAGGAGGTGTACTGCCACATCGTCTGCACGCCCCAGCCCGCCGGCAGCGTGCCCGGCGCGGTGGCGTACCGGGCGATCCACAGCGGGTTGACCGCGCCGAAGGCGGCGCTGTTGCCCGTGCACTGGGTCCACCAACTGGTGGCCGTGTAGATCACGGCGTCGCGACCGGTGCGCGCCCGGTATGTGTTGAGGAAGTCCGCGATCCAGCTCACCATCGAGGCGGCCGACTTGCCGTAGCAGGCGTCGCCGTACGGATTCCACTCGATGTCCAGCGTGCCCGGCAGCGTCCGCCCGTCCCGCGACCAGCCGCCGCCGTGGTCCACGAAGTAGTTCGCCTGCGTCGCGCCGCTCGTGGTGTCCGGGGTGGCGAAGTGGTACGCGCCCCGGATCATGCCCACGTTGTACGAGCCGTTGTACTGCTGGGCGAAGTACGGGTTGGTGTAGTAAGTGCCCTCCGTGGCCTTGGTGTAGGCCCAGCGGACTCCGCTGTTCCACAGGGTGGCCCAGTCGACGTTGCCCTGGTGGCCGGAGACGTCGACGCCCTCGGTCTGGGTGACCCTGGTGCCGGCCGGGGTGCCGGAGCGGCCGTCGTGGGAGAGGACGCCGATGCCGAGGTAGGCGTCGCCGCGGTGGGGCGCGGCCTGGGCGGGGGCGGCGCAGAGGAGACCGAGGACGAGGCTGAGCGCGCCGAGCAGGGCCGTGACCAGGACGGCGGACGGGCGCGGGCGGGCGGGACCGGGTCTGTGCACGGGCATGGCGTGGCCTTTCGGGGTGAAAGTGGGGGGCGAAAGGGGAGGGGCGATGACCGACGAGCCTGTGGCGCCGGGCCGCCGCGAGGGGCCCGCCCAAGAAGCTACGCACGTAGATACGGGGGTGGGAAGGGGGTCCGGATGCCGCCGTTGGTCTACGCCTGCGAAATACTGACGGAGCTGCGGCGATGACGGGGTCCGGCAGAAAATTTCAGACGGCGAAACCGGGCAGGGGTACTGAGGTGCACGAGGACGGGAACAACGGTACGGGCGAGGACACCGCACCCGTGGCGCCGCGCTGTGTCGACCAGGAATTCCTGGCACTGGAGCGGGAACTGACCGTGCTGCTGCGGCGGGCGCGGGCCAACCAGGGCGAGATGGCCCGCGAGGTCCACCCCGACCTGGAACCGGCCGCGTACGGGCTGCTGATCCGGCTCGACGAGCAGGGCGGCCAGCGGGCCACCGACCTGGCCGCCTACATCGGCGTCGGCAAGGCCACCATGTCCCGCCAGTTGCGCGCCCTGGAGGACCTCGGCCTGATCGCCCGCGAGCCCGATCCGGCCGACGGCCGCGCCTGGCTGGTCACCCTCACCGGCGAGGGCCGGGGCCGGGTGGGCCGGGTCAGAGAGGCCCGCCGTGCCCGCTACGTCAGCCAGCTCGCCCACTGGGACCGCCGTGAGGTCGCCGAACTCGCCCGGCTGCTGCACGAGTTGAACGGCATCGCGGAGAAGTAGCGGTTCACCCGGCGGGCCCTCACAGCTCCACGTGGACGGCCGTCGCGTCGTCGTGCGTCTTGCTGCGGCCCAGGAACGCCCGCTCCTCGCGGTCCGCCAGCTCCAGCTCGCGCACCCGGTCCACCAGCGCGCGGGTGCCCTCCTTGGCGACCAGGTCGAACAGGGCCGTCCAGTCGCCCTCGTGGAACTTCTCCGTCCAGCGGGCCGCGCCGTCGGTCAGCGCGACCAGTGAGCGCACCTCGGCGCGCGGCACCGAGCCGGTGACCGCGTACCGGACCACCTCGGGGTCGGCGGCGGCCGTGAAGAAGCCGCCCTCCTTGTTGCGCAGCTCGGCGTCCACCCGTTCCGCGCTCGCCAGCGCCCCGCGCGGCAGCCTGGCCAGCCGGTCGTCCAGCACCGGGGTCACCGTGCCGTCCGGGGCGCGCAGCAGCAGTGCGGAGTCCGAGAGCACCAGGTACTCGACCGTCTCCGCCGACCAGCGGACCAGCACCACCGTCGCCTGGGGCGTACGCGGGTGAGAAAGGTCACAGGTGGTCAGATGGGCCTTCGATGTTTGGGTGATCGCCCGGCCGAGAATCTCCGGCAGCGTCAGATCTCGGTGGGAAACGGTCAGTTCGGTCAGTGCGCCGCCCAGCCGGGCGGTGAACCACGGCACCGGGTGCGAGCAGCCCGGCGGATACGGGGGCGGGGTCACTCCGTCCAGCAAGATCACGCAACCGCCCTGACCGCAGGCGGGTAGGCAGACCCCCGCGAAGTCCTCGTTGGGCCGGTCGGCGGTGCCGGGTTCCGAGACGAGATCAGTACGCACCCCGCCAGTCTGCACGAACCCTTCACGCGCGGGGGCAATGGCCTTCGCGCGCACCCGGATCGGCGCCACCGCGCAGCTCAGACGCCGGAATTGGCGGCAATTGGCACGGTCCGGGAATGCGTGGCGGCGAATATTGCCAAAGCCTGCCCCCCGCGTCCAACCGGCCCGCCGCGCAAGGGTGTCCGGCGCGCCGTCACGACTTGCCCGCCAACTCCCCTCCGATGTTCACTCCTTCGGGTGGCGGGTCAGGTGATGCGCGGCCACTGCCCACCGGCGCTGGGAGGGTCGGAAACCACGAACCGGGTGTACGCACCACTTGGCACCGAGACGACGGGGCGCCGCCCGGCCCTTCCGTAGACGAGTTCAGGATTGCGAGCACCGGTGCAGAAGAAGCGGCCTCGGCGCACAGGCAGGCAGACGGCCCCCCAGGGGACCGCCGAGCAGAACCCCGTGGGCGCTGGACGCCCCACCCATGTGCGCAACCGGCTCATCGTCGCCGTGGCCGTGGTGGCCGCCGCCATAGCCGCGGCAGGCGCCCCCGCCCTGCTCACCGCCTCCGGGGACCTCCATGAGTCCCAGAAGCTGGTGACCCTGGCGGACGAGACGCAGGACGCCCTCGCGCTCGCCCACTCACTGGCCGACGAGCGCGACGAGGTCACCTCCTACGTGGCCGCCGGACGCCCCAGGACCAAGGCGCCCTCCGAGCAGCGCGGCACCCGCGTCGACCGCCAGGTCGAGGACCTGCGCGCGGACACCGACCTGCCGTCCCGGCTGCGCACCGCGCTGGACGGCATCGCCACCGTCCGCCGCGCCGCCCTGACCGGCAAGACCGACGCGCTCAGCACCCACCAGGCGTACTCGGCCACCATCACCGAGCTGCACCGGCTCGCCGAGGAGCTGGCCGACCGGACGCCCCCGCGCGCCGGCTCCGGCGCCTACGCGCTCGCCGGGCTCGACACCGCCGTCCAGCAGTCCGCCGCCGCGCGCGGCCTGCTGCTGGCCGCGCTGAGCGTGCCCGCCACCTCCCGCACCTCGATCAGCCCGGTCACCGGGCTGCCCGTCACCACCAGTGGCGGCTCCGAGGCGGACACCAGGCGCCGGGACGCGCTCACCACCGCCGCCCAGCGGGCCCGGCTGCGCGCCGACGCCGGCCTCGCCACCTTCCGCGAGACCGCGCCCAAGGCGGCCGTCACCTCCTACGACTCCACGGTCACCGGCCCGGAGGTCAACTCCGCCGACAAGTACCTGGACTTCCTCACCGCCCAGCCCACCTTCGGCGACCGGCAGCTCGCCGTCAGCGCCAAGAAGCTGGACGCCGCGCTCTCCGCCCGCGTCGACCTGATGCGCGGCGCCGAGTCCGCCCTCTACGAGCGCCAGGGGCAGAACCTCGCCACCCTGCGGGACGACGACGTCACCGCCCTGGAGATCCGCGTCGCGGTCCTCGGCGCCCTGATGCTCCTCGCCGTCGGCGTCGCCACCGCCATGGCCCGCACCCTGACCCGCCCGCTCTCCGTGCTGCGCCGGGGCTCGGCCCGCCTGGCCGGCGCCGAGGACCCCGCCGGACAGGAGCCGATCGCCTTCACCGGGCGCAACGACGAGTTCGCCCAGGTCGTCCGCTCCGTGAACGCCCTGCACGCGCACGCCGTCGCCCTGCACGAGCGGGTCGCCACCCTGGAGGCCGACCGCAAGCACCTGGTCGGCCAGCGCCAGAAGATGGCCGACGCCCGCGAGGAGCTGCGCGCCGAACTCAGCGACTCCAGCGCCCAGTTGGAGCGGTTGCGGGAGAGCATCGGCGGCACCTTCGTCAACCTCGCGCTGCGCACCCTCGGCCTGGTCGAGCGCCAGCTCTCCGTCATCGAGGGGCTGGAGGAGCGCGAGCAGGACCCGGAGCGCCTGGCCACCCTGTTCAAGCTGGACCACTTCGCCACCGTCATGCGGCGCCACAGCGAGAACCTCCTGGTCCTCTCCGGCACCGAGCACATCCAGCCCGCCCACGGGCCGGTCCCGCTGGTCGACGTGGTCCGCGCGGCCGTAAGCGAGATCGAGCGGTACGAGCGCGTCCGGATCGCCGCGCTGCCCCCGCACGCCCACGTGGCCGGCTTCGCCGCCGACGACCTCTCCCACCTGCTGGCCGAACTGATGGAGAACGCCAGCTCGTTCTCCCCGCCCGACCTGCCCGTCGAGATCTCCGCCTGGCTGCTGGAGTCCGGCGAGGTCATGCTGTCGGTGCAGGACGAGGGCATCGGCATGGCCGCCGATCGCATGGAGCGGCTCAACGGCCGCCTCGCCGACTTCGACCCCGAGTCGCCGTACGAGCAGGAGGGCGAGGACGGCCTCGGCCTCGGGCTGTACGTCGTCGCCCGGCTCGCCCACCGGCACGGCATCCGGGTGCAGTTGCGCGAACAGAAGCAGGGCGGGGTCGCCGCAGTGGTCGTACTGCCGCAGTCGCTGCTCGCGGAGACCCCGGCCGCCGCCGTCCCGCACCACGCCACCCGCACCGCCGGCACGCAGAGCTTCTCGCTGCCCGGCGCCGACGCCGAGGCCAACTCCAACGTGCTGCGCGGCCGCCCCAAGGGCGCCGACCCGCTCGTCGCCCTCGCCGAGAAGGCCGTGGCGGACAGCGAGAGCGCCGGGAAGACCGACGCCGCCGACCCGGTGATCCCGCGTCAGGCCACCCGCGAGCTGCCGCCCGAGCCGGTGCCCGCCGCGCCGCCGGAGTCGGCCCCCGAGACCACGATGGAGCTGCTGCTCCCGCCGGCCGCCCCCACCGACGGGAACACGGCCGCCACCCCTGAGGCCGCCACCCCCGCGCCCGCCGCTACGGCGGACGTCGCCCCCGGGCACGCCGCCCCCCTCCCCGCCGAGGCCACGCACGACCGCGCCCCGGACGAGACGGAGGAGAAGCTGACGAGCAAGGGCCTGCCCAAGCGCACCCCGAAGATCACCGCGCCCGAGGCCCCGGTCCGCCCGCGCGCCACTGGCGTCGACGCCGAGGCCCTGCGCCGCAGGCTCGGCGGCTTCCGCCAGGGCGCGCAGGCCGGGTACCGGGACGTCGAAGCGGAGATCGCCGAGCACACGGCGCAGAACCAGCGGCCCGCCACCAGCGCAGAAGCCGAAGAGTCCACGGGGGGACACGCCGAGGAGGCAAGCAGTTGACCACGCCCAGTACCTACGGACTGAGCAGTGAAGCCCGCAACCTGCATTGGCTGCTGACCAACCTGGTCGAGGAAGTACCCGGAATCCAGTCGGTCGCGGTCGTCTCCTCCGACGGCCTGCTCCTGCTGTCGTCCGACCCGAACCGCGCCGAGGCGGACCGGCAGAACCGGCCGGTCACCAAGGGCCCCCGCGGCTCGGCCGCCGACCTCGCCACCATCGTCTCCGGCATCGGCAGCCTCACCGTGGGCGCCGCCAAGCTGATGGACTACGGCTCGGTCAAGCACACCATGGTCGCCATGGACGAGGGCAGCCTCTTCGTCATGTCGATCAGCGACGGCTCGCTGCTCGGCGTGCACGGCTCCGCCGAGTGCGACATGAGCGTGATCGCGTACCACATGGCGCTCTTCGTCGGCCGGGCCGGGCATGTGCTCACCCCGGAAGTCCGCAGCGAGCTGCGGAAATCCATGGAGTCCGAACCGAGCGGGAGCGTCCGATGAGCGCCATCGCCAAGAAGACGCAGCTCCCCACGCGTGGCGGCGACCGCAAGGCCGCCCGGGTGCGCCCCTACTCGCTCACCGGCGGCCGCACCCGCTTCGGCCACGTCCTCCTGGTGGAGACGTTCGTGGCCAGCACCGCGGCGCTCGACGCCCCGGAGGAGCGCAGGGAACTGGAGAACGGCCCCGCTCCGCGCGTGATGCCGGAGATGGTCGCCATCGTCGAACTGTGCCGCCGTATGCGCACGGTGGCCGAGATCGCCGCGCTGCTGAGAATGCCGCTCGGCGTGGTCCGGGTGCTCCTCAGCGACCTCGCGGACCAGGGAAAGATCCGTGTTTACGGCACCGGGACCGGTCACGGCACCGGCCGTCCGGACCGCGCGCTGCTGGAAAGGGTGCTGAGTGGACTCCGCCGTCTCTGACGCGACCGCCCCCGTCGGGAACGCTCCCCTCGTCGACAGGCCGGCCGAGCCCGTCGAGGAACTGAAGTCCTGGCAGCAGGACCGCAGCCGGGCACCCGTCGCCACGAAGATCGTGGTGGCGGGCGGCTTCGGCGTCGGCAAGACCACCCTGGTCACCGCGGTCTCGGAGATCACCCCGCTCCAGACCGAGGCGCTGATGACCCAGGCGAGCGAGGAGACCGACGACCTCACCGCCACGCCGGACAAGACCTCCACGACCGTGGCCATGGACTTCGGCCGCATCACGCTCGACGACGACCTGGTGCTCTACCTGTTCGGCACGCCGGGCCAGCAGCGGTTCTGGTTCATGTGGGACGACCTGGTGCGCGGCGCGATAGGCGCCGTCGTCCTGGCCGACACCCGGCGGCTCAAGGACTGCTTCCCGGCACTGGACTACTTCGAGAGCTGCGGTCTGCCCTACGTGGTCGCGGTCAACCACTTCGACGGCAGCGAGGTGTTCGGGCCGGAGGACGTGCGGGAGGCCCTGACCATACCGGCCCACATCCCTGTCATGATCATGGACGCGCGGCGCCGGATCTCAGCGATCGAGACCCTTCTGGCCCTGGTGGGCCACGCGCTCGACGTAACCCCCGAGTAGCCCGAAGCCCCCCGTAGGAGACACCCCCGCATGCGGAAGATACTCGTCGTCGGAGCCGGCCAGTCCGGTCTCCAGCTCGCCCTCGGCCTCCAGTCGCACGGCTACGAGGTCACCCTGATGTCCAACCGGACGGCGGACGAGATCCGCTCCGGCCGCGTCATGTCGACCCAGTGCATGTTCGACACCGCGCTCCAGCACGAGCGCGACCTCCAGCTCAACTTCTGGGAGTCCCAGGCGCCGAAGATCGAGGGCCTCGGCGTCTCGGTCGCCGCCCCCGGCTCCTTCGACCCCGGCCCCTCCCAGCGGGCCATCGACTGGGTCGGCAAGCTGGACGGCTACGCCCAGTCGGTGGACCAGCGGGTCAAGATGGCCGGCTGGATGGAGACCTTCGCCCAGCGCGGCGGCCAGCTCGTCATCCACGGCGCGGCCGTCGGCGACCTCGACTACTTCTCCCGCACCTACGACCTGGTGCTGGTCTCGGCCGGCAAGGGCGAGCTGGTGTCGATGTTCGCCCGCGACCCGGAGCGCTCCCCGTACACCGAGCCGCAGCGCGCGCTCGCGGTGGCGTACGTGCACGGGCTCGGCCCGCGCCCGGAGCACCCGGAGTTCGACGCGGTCCGCTGCAACCTGGTGCCCGGTGTCGGCGAGATGTTCGTGATGCCGACCCTGACCACCTCCGGCCGCGCCGACATCCTGTTCTGGGAGGGCATACCCGGCGGCCCGCTCGATGTGTTCAACGGCGTCAAGGACCCCGCCGAGCACCTCTCCCTGACCCTGGAACTCATGGAGAAGTTCCTGCCCTGGGAGTACGCGCGCGCCACCAAGGTCGAACTCACCGACGCCGGCGGCACCCTGGCGGGCCGCTACGCGCCGACCGTGCGCAACCCCATCGGCCGGCTCCCCGGCGGCGGCCTGGTCCTCGGCGTCGCCGACGTGGTCGTGGCCAACGACCCGATCACCGGCCAGGGCTCCAACTCGGCGTCCAAGTGCGCCGCCGCCTACCTGGCCTCCATCGTGGAGCGCGGCGACCAGCCCTTCGACGAGGAGTGGATGAAGGCCACCTTCGACCGCTACTGGGACACCGCCCAGCACGTCACCAAGTGGACCAACGCCATGCTCGCCCCGCCGCCGGAGCACATCCTCAACCTCATCGGCGCCGCCGGCCAGCTCCAGCCGGTCGCCGACCGCTTCGCCAACGGCTTCAACGACCCGGCCGACTTCGAGAACTTCTTCTACGACCCCGCGAAGACGGAGGCGTACGTCGGCTCGGTGGCGGCGGGCGCCTGACGCACGCGCAGACCCTCCCGGCCCCGTGTCCGCCCGTCACAGGCGGCGCGGGGCCGCGTCGGGTCGTACGGCGCCCAGGACCGGGTTGGCCGCCAGGGGGGAGACCTTGATGTTCTCGCCGGGGCGGGGGGCCTGGACCACCTTGCCGTCGCCCAGGTAGAGGGCGACATGGGTGGCCTCGGGGAAGTAGATCACCAGGTCGCCGGGGCGCAGGGAGTTCAGCGGGACGTGGGGGAGCCGGGCCCACTGCTCCTGGCTGGTGCGGGGGATGGGGGTGCCCGCGCGGGCCCAGGCGCGGGAGGTCAGGCCCGAGCAGTCGAAGGAGGCGGGTCCCTCCGCGCCCCACCGGTACGGCTTGCCGACCTGGTCCAGGGCGTAGCGGACCGCCTGGCCGCCCTCCGCCGAGGCGGGCCGGTCGTCGTCGCCGAGGGCGCCGGAGTCGGTGAGGCGGCGCTGTGCCTCGGCCACCCCGTCCTGTTCCAGCCGGGACACCTCGCCTCGCTGCTCCGGGGTGAGGGAGGCGAGCATCCGCTCCACGTCGGCGAGGCGCCTGGTCACGTCGTCGCGCTGCTTCTTCTGCCGCTCGGCCAGGGTGAGCTGGGTGTCCAGCGCCTTGCGCGCCGACTTGGCGAGCGCGTCCGCGCGCTTCTCGGCGCCGGTCAGCCGGTCCAGGGCGGCGGCGCGTTCCCCGGCGACGCGGCCGATGACATGGCCCTCGTCGAGCGCCTGCTGCGGGTCGCGGGCGAGGAGCAGGCGGACGTAGACGGAGAAGTTCGAGCTGTTCTGGTACTGCTCACGCGCGAGGCGTCCGGCGTCCGTCCGGCTGCCCTTCAACGCCAGCCTGGCCCTGACCAGTTCGCCGTCCAGCCGCTTCACCTCGGCGCGCTGCGCGGTGAGCTTTTCGGCGGTGGCGTTGTAGGTCTCGGTGGCCTGCTCGGTCTGCCGGTACAACTGCTGAAGGTCCGTCAGCAGCTCGGTCACCGGCCGCTGCGGCTCCGGCGCGGCCAGGGCGGGGAGCGGGGCGAGGGCGACCTGGGCCGCCATCGCGGCCGTACAGGCCAGGCGGAGCAGGGTTCCTGACACGACATCACCTCCGGTACGCGGGGCGGCGGACCTCCCGCCTGCCTCCGTACCGCGAGCTTGTGCCGCTTTCCGCCGGGTCCGCGCGCCGAACGTGCGCGGACCGGCGCAACCATGTCACCCGGTCGGGTCGTCCGGCTTGCCGTACGGCGTGTTGTCCCGCCTCGGCCGGGACCAGGGCCAGCGAAGCCGGTCGGCGTCGCCGAGGCCCTCCGGGTCGTGCACGTACTTCCACCCGCGCACCAGCCCCAGCCTCCTGGTATGCCCGCGCGGGGTACGCCGGTAGACCAGCACGGTGGGCGGCCCGCCGGCCGCGTCGGGGACCGGGATGCGGTACGTCTTCGGGGGGTGGCCGGTCGGGCCGAGCAGCACGGGCAGCACCCGGCCGTCCATCGGTCCGCCCTCGAAGGGGATGTCCTGACTCTTCACGCCCTTCAGTCTCGGTCATCCCCGCTGATCGCGGCGACGACGGCCGCCGTCTGCGGGTCGCGTCCGGCGGTCACCACCAGGACGGCGGTGAACTGCTCGACCAGCCAGTCCCGCAGCTCGTCCCTCGGCGGCCGCTTGTCCTCGTCCAGCCAGATCAGCGACGACGCCTCGACGGCCGCGATCCACATCCGCACCGTCATCCGCAGCCGGGGGCCCGGCTCGGCCACCCCGAGGTGGCGGTAGAGGTGCTCGGCGGCTGCCCGGCGCACCCCGTCCACGATGGCCGTGGTCCGGGAGGTCTCCACCACGCTGCCGCCCTGGAGCAGCGCGCTGAACCCGGTGTCGTGCTCGTCCACGAAGGCCAGGTAGCGGTCGAGGACCCGGCTGAGCCGGGGTGCCGTCGGCCCCTCGCGGGGCTCGTCGAAGCAGAGCCTCAGCGCCTCGGCGGCCGAGGTCAGCGCGGCCTCGTAGAGCTGCTGCTTGCCGCCGGGGAAGTAGCGGTAGACCAGCGGGCGGGAGACCCCGGCCGCCTCCGCCACGTCGTCCAGCGAGACGTCCTCGGGGGCGCGGTGCGCGAAGAGGGCCAGCGCTGATTCCAGAAGCTGGCTGCGGCGCTGCTCCACACTGAGGCGTCGGTAGGCGGGGGTGGCGGCCTGCGGGGTCATGCCTCGCAGCGTAATCGCTCCCCGCCCGGCCGCCCCCTCCCGGTGGCCCGGCGCTAGGCCAGCAGCCCCGACGCCTTCCACAGCCGCCGCCCGGCGCCGCGCAGGACGCCGATCTCGTCCAGGAACTCGGTGAGCCGGCCCGCGCCGGTCTGCATCACCTCGCGCCGGTGTCCGCTGGCCTTCACCTGGGCCAGCGCCTCGCGCTTGTCCAGGCCGACGTTGGTGTACACGTCCGGGTTGATGAAGGCGATGGAGAAGATGCGCGCGAACTCGCCGGAGGTGACGCGGGTGAACTCCCGCGACCACTTCGGCGCCGTCACCATCTGGCGGCGCAGCTCCTCACGGGCGTACCGGACGTGCCGGGCCTCCTCCACCACGTGGATGCGTGTGACGCCCCGGATCAGGGGCTGCACCCGCTCGTCGGGGAAGGTGAGGCGCTGCATCCAGTCCAGCACCTCCTCGCCGAGCAGGGTGGCGGTGAAGGAGCCCGGCGTGGTGGAGATGGTCTTGAACAGCCGCCCGAGGTTCTGGTGGGCCCGGCTCACCGGGTACCAGGGCGTGCCGCCGCGGGTGACCACGCGGGCGAACATCTTGGAGTGCCGGCACTCGTCCTCGATCTCGGTGAGCGCGTACCGCACATGGGCGCTGGTGGCCGGCTTGTCGTAGATGTGCCGGACCAGCAACTGCATCAGGATCAGCTCGAACCAGATGCCCAGCGAGGCGAGCGCGGCCGCCTCGTGCCGGGACAGGTCGATGCGCTGCTCCTCGCTCATCCTGTGCCACAGCGGGGTGCCGTACAGCGACACCAGCTCCGGGGGCCAGAACCACTTGCCCTCCTCGAAGGGGGCGTCCCAGTCCAGCTCCTTGTCCGGATCGAAGGAGTGCTTGGCGGAGGAGACGAGCAGTCGCTCGGCCACCTGCTCGCGGTCCCTGAGCGCGCCCAGCGCGTCACGCAGTCCGTCGAGCGCATCCGCTTCCGTCACGGTCGTCATGGCCTTTGGTCACCTCGTCCAGCCAGGGGTACGTCGTCGTCCGCCTCTTATGAGACTGCGCGTCAGCAAGGGCGTCAATCCCCTGTGCGCGACTTTTCCCGACGACGGCTCACCTCCGGCTCAGGAACCCAGCACCGCCCGCATCACATCCCGCGCGATCGGCGCCGCGTCCCCGCCCCCGCTGATCTCGCCCCGGTCCGCCGAGGCGTCCTCCACCACCACCGCGACCGCCACCGCCGGCTCCGGCGCGCCGTCCGCCTGCGCCCAGGAGACGAACCAGGCGTACGGCAGCCCGGTGTTGCCGACCCCGTGCTGCGCGGTGCCCGTCTTCCCGCCGACCACGGCACCCCGGATCGCCCCGTTCCCCCCGGTGCCGCGCTCCACCGCGTCCCGCATCAGCTCCTTCAGCCGGGACGCCGTGGACGCCCGCATGACCTGCGTCAGCGGATGCGGGCCGCCGCCCGCGACCGTCTCGCCCCCGGAGCGGGTGGTGCGCTCCACCAGATACGGCGCCCGCGCCTGCCCGCCGTTCGCCACCGCCGCCGACACCATGGCCATCTGGAGGGGGGTGGCCCGCGTGTTGTACTGCCCGATGGAGGACAGCCCCAACTGCGCCTTGTCCACCACCGTGTCGAAGGTGGACTGCGCCACCGCGAACGGCACCCTCAGCCTGGTGTCGTTGAACCCGAAGGCCCGCGCCGTCGCCGCCATGTCCGTCAGCCCCACGTCCACGCCCAGCTTGGCGAACACCGTGTTGCAGGACCACGCGAACGCCTCCCGCAGCGAGGCGTCCCGGCATCCGTCGGCCTCGTTGGTCAGCCGGGTCGTGGTGCCCGGCAGCCGGTACGGGTCGGGGGAGTCGGTCGGCGCGTCCACGTCCGTGATCACCCCGGCGTCCAGCGCGGCCGCCGCCGTGACCACCTTGAACGTGGACCCCGGCGGATAGGTCTGCCGTACGGCCCGGTTCAGCATCGGCTTGTCCGGATCGGCGTTCAGCCGCTCCCACGCCGCCGACGCGCCCGTATCGTTGCCCGACAGCAGGGCCGGGTCGTACGACGGGGTCGACACCAGCGCCAGCACCCTGCCGGTGGCCGGCTCGATCGCGGCCACCGCGCCCTTGCGCCCGCCCAGCCCCTGGTACGCGGCCCGCTGCGCCCTGGCGTTCAGCGTGGTGACGACGTTCCCGCCGGGTGCGTCGGCCGCGTCGTCCCACACCGGGAACCCCGACAGCAGCGGATCGGTGCCGGACAGCAGCCGGTCCTCCGCCTGCTCCAGGAAGGCCGAGCCGAACCGCTGCGAGGCGAAGCCGGTCACCGGGGCGTACAACGGGCCGTCCAGGTAGGTGCGTTCGTAGCGCAACTGCTCGCCGGTGTCGCGGGAGCCGGTCACCGGGGCGCCGCCGACCAGGATGTTCCCGCGCGGCTGCTGGTAACGGGCGATGGCCGAGCGGCGGTTGGCCGGATTGTCGTTGTACGCGCCCGCCTCGACCACCTGCACCCGCGCCGCGTTCGCCAGCAGCGCCAGCAGCAAAAGGCCGCAGAAGACCAGCGCGTGCCGGATGTACGGGGCCATCGGGCGGTTGGCGGGGGTGTCGCCGTACTCGCCGGGTCCGCTCACGGGGCCTCCTCGCCGTCGTACCGGCTGCGCGCCGAGTCGCTCACCCGGATCAGCAGGGCCACGATCGCCCAGTTGGTGACCACCGAGGAGCCGCCCTGGGCGAGGAACGGCATCGCCATGCCGGTCAGCGGGATCAGCCCGGTCACCCCGCCCGCGATCACGAACACCTGGAGCGCCAGGATCGACGCCAGCCCCACCGCCAGCAGCCGCCCGAACGGCTCCCGCAGGGCGAGCGCGGCCCTGAAACCCCGCTCCACCAGCAGGGCGTACAGCAGGAAGACGGCCGCAAGCCCGGCGAGGCCCAGTTCCTCACCCGCCGTCGCCAGGATGAAGTCCGACTTGGTGGCGAAGCCGATCAGCGTGGAGTGACCGAGCCCCAGGCCGGTGCCGGTCATGCCGCCGGCCGCGAAGGCGAACAGGGACTGGGCGAGCTGGTTGGGCCCCTGTCCCGCGTCGATGGTGCCGAAGGGGTGCAGCCAGTCCTCGATCCGGCCGTGCACATGCGGCTCCAGATGCCCCACCGCCCACGCGCCGAGCACCGCCAGCACCAGCCCCACCGCGATCCAGCCGGTCCGCCCGGTCGCCACGTACAGCAGCACCACGAACAGGCCGAAGAACAGCAGCGAGGTGCCGAGGTCCCGCTCCAGGACCAGCACCCCGACGCTCAGCAGCCAGATCGTCACGATCGGCCCGAGCACCCGCCCGGTCGGGAACTGCAACCGCCAGATCCGGCGCCCGGTGTACGCCAGCGCGCTGCGGTTGGCGGCCAGGTACGCGGCGAAGAACACCGCGAGCAGCACCTTGGCGAACTCGCCCGGCTGGATGGAGAACCCGGCGATCCTGATCCAGATCCGGGCGCCGTTGACCGCCGGGAACAGGATCGGCAGCAGCAACAGCACCAGCGCCGCCGCCACGCACAGGTAGGAGTACCGCTGGAGCACCCGGTGGTCGCGCAGCACCAGCACCACCACGATGAACAGCCCGACCCCGAGCGTCGACCACACCAACTGGGCCGGGGCCGCCCGGTCGGCCGGGGTCTGGAGGTCGAGGCGGTAGATCAGCACCAGCCCGAGCCCGTTCAGCAGCACCGCGATGGGCAGCGGCAGCGGATCGGCGTACGGCGCCCGCAGCCGCACCGCGATGTGCGCCAGCAGCGCCAGACCGCCGAGCCCGGCGCCGTACCCCGCCGCGCCGGGCGGTACGGCGCCGGTGCGGGCCAGGCCGACCGCGCAGTAGCCGTACACCGACAGCAGCACGGCCAGCACGATCAGGGCCAGCTCGATCCCGCGCCGCGGGGGCAGCCGGGGGCGCGGGGCGGCGGTGCGGGAGGCGGGCGGCGCGGTCCCGGCCTGGGTCATCGGCGGGAGTTCCGCTGGCTAGGGGTCAGCACCAGCGGGGGGCGGGCCCGACGTTGCCGATGTAGCGGGCCGAGGCCCACGCCCAGGTGCCGTCGGTGAGCAGGTACCAGAGCGGGTTGCTGCCCACCCGGTCGCCGTTCACCTTGCAGTAGATGGACACGTGCTCGCCCTGCTCCGCGAAGCGGACGCGGCGGGTGCCGCGGTCGGGGCGGTCGTGCAGCCAGATCCCGCCCTTGGCGGTGACCACACCCTCGTACCGGCGCGGGTCGCGGTCGCCGCGCCCGCCCGCGTGCCCGTCGGGGCCGCCGGTGCCGTCTGCCCGCTGGGCGGCCGGCGCACCCCCGGCGGGGCCGTCCGCGGCACCGGCGGGCACGGCCCCGCCGAGCAGCACGCCCGTCACGGCCGCCAGAGCCAGGCCGTGGAAGAGGACGGAACGCAGGGACATGGAAGACCTCCGAATGCGGACGGAACTGACTAACCGCCACATTAGGAGTGCCGGGGTGCGGTGGCGCGCCGCAGTGGGCCATCGGGGAGGGCGTGGTTGCTCTCTTCGGGGCGCGGGGCCGGCGGTCAGGGGCGGTCAGGGGCGGTCAGGGGAGGGGAGCCGCGCGCTCGGCGTCCAGCAGGCCGGCGAGAAGGTCCCCGTACCGCTCCACCCTCGGCGCGACGTCCCCGGCGAGGAACGTCAGCTCGGCCGGGTCGCGGCAGCGCTCGACCTCGTCCCAGGTGACGGGCGTGGAGACGGTGGGGGTGCTGCGGGCGCGCACGGTGTAGGGGGCGGCGGTGGTCTTGCGGGCGGCGTTCTGGCTCCAGTCGACGAACACCTTGCCGGGCCTCAGGCTCCGGGTCATCCGGTGCAGCACCAGGCCCGGCATCGCCCGCTCCGCCTCCACCGCGAGCGCCTTGGCGTAGTCGCTCGCCCGGGCCGGCGTACCGCCCCGCACCGACGCCAGCAGGTGCAGGCCCTTGGACCCGGCGGTCTTGGCGTACGCCTCGATCCCGTCCGCCGCGAGCCGCTCCCGCAGCCACAGGGCGACCTCGCAGCAGTGGACGACCGTCGCGGGCGCGCCGGGGTCGAGGTCGAAGACCACCCGGTCGGCCTCGTCCGGGGTCTGGACCAGCCACTGGTGGGTGTGGAACTCGGTCACCAGGTTCGCCGCCCACATCAGGCTCGGCAGGTCCTGGACCACCACCATCCGCGCCGCGCCCGCCGAACG
This sequence comes from Streptomyces sp. NPDC018263, assembly GCF_055562575.1. Classification (NCBI taxonomy): domain Bacteria; kingdom Bacillati; phylum Actinomycetota; class Actinomycetes; order Kitasatosporales; family Streptomycetaceae; genus Streptomyces; species Streptomyces sp. NPDC018263. The sequence continues at coordinate 359,570 of NZ_JBVHFA010000001.1, read as the reverse complement.
GGGGACCTCGGCGGTCCTGACCCAGTCGGGCGTACCCGGCGGCACGTTCTTGGTGAAGAACGCCTCCCCGCCGGGCCCGTCCGGATAGCGCAGGAAGGACACCGCCCGGTCCCGCAGATGCGGCAGCAGCACCCCGGCGGCGGTGGCGTAGTAGTGCAGCAGCTCGCCCTTGGTGAAGCCGGTCTCGGGGTACAGCACCTTCTCCAGATTGCTGAGCGAGACCCGCCGCCCCTCCACCTCCGTCACTGGCGTCATAGGATGACAATCCCAGAAACGGGACGAATGGGATATCTCGACACCGTACGGAAGGGACCCGGCACGTGCGATCCATTTGGAACGGCGCCATCTCCTTCGGCCTCGTCAGCATCCCCATCAAGCTGGTGAACGCCACCGAGAGCCACGCGGTCTCCTTCCGCCAGGTGCACACCGAGGACAACGGCCGCATCCGCTACCGCAAGGTCTGCGAACTGGAGGACCGCGAGGTCACCCAGTCCGAGATCGGCAAGGCGTACGAGGGCGCCGACGGCGAGATGATCCCGATCACCGAGGACGACCTCTCCCACCTCCCGCTGCCCACCGCCCGCACGATCGAGATCGTCGCCTTCGTCCCGGCCGACCGCATCGACCCGCTCCAGATGGACGCGGCGTACTACATCGCCGCCGCCGGAGCGCCGGCCGCCAAGCCGTACACCCTGCTGCGCGAGGCCCTCAAGCGCAGCCACAAGGTCGCCATCGCCAAGTTCGCGCTGCGCGGGCGGGAGCGGCTGGGGATGCTGCGGGTGGTCGGCGACGTGATCGTCCTGCACGGCCTGCTCTGGCCCGACGAGGTGCGCGCCCCCGAGGGCGTCGCCCCCGACGTCGACGTCACCGTCCGCGACCAGGAGCTGGACCTCGCCGACGCCCTCATGGACACCCTCGGCGAGGTCGACCTCAATGACCTCCATGACGAGTACCGCGAGGCCGTCGAGGAGGTCATCGCCGCCAAGGCCGCCGGCGAGACCCCGCCCGAGGCCCCGGCCCCGGCCGACGGGGGCAAGGTCCTCGACCTCATGGCGGCGCTCGAGAAGAGCGTCCGCGAGGCCCGCGAGTCGCGCGGCGGGGAGGCGGAGGTGCGGGATCTGCACGGGCGGAGGACGCCGAAGGAGACGGGGGCGCGGAAGTCCACGTCCAGGACTGCGGCGAAGAAGACGGCGAGCGCGCGGAAGTCGACGTCCAAGGCGGGGGAGCCGAAGGGGGCCGCGAAGAAGGCGGCGTCCAAGTCCACCTCCAAGTCCACCTCCAAGGCGACGGAGAAGAAGCCCGCGGCGAAGAAGGCCCCGGCGAAGAAGAAGGCGGCTGCGGGGAAGCGGTCGGCTTGAGGGGGCGGAGGGGCGCCGCACCGCCACGACGGGCTTCAGCCACGTCCTCAGGGTCGCCGCCCGCGCACGCCCCCGCGTCCCGTACCTCGGATTCACCTCCCCGAACGGCGCGCCCTCAGGCACGATGAACGTGTGACATACGTGGTGACCGTGGCGATGGCCCCGCCCCAGGGGGCTCCGGAACTCGACGCGCTGCGCCGGGAGGGAGTGGTCTTCCTGCTGCGCAAGGGCTTCGACTCGCTGGAGGCGGTCGAGGGCCCGGACGGCATGGAGGTGGACCTGCTGGACGACGTGATCGCCGCCCATCCCGGCGGGGCCCTGCTGAAGCTGTTCGTGGACGCCCCCGCGCTGGAGTTCGCGGAGGACGCGGCGCGGGAGGTGGTGACGGAGCTGATGGAGCGTACCGAGGCGCTCTCCGACTGGCGCCTGACCCGCTGCGCGGTGGAACTGAACTCCGAGCTGCTCCAGGAGAGCCTGGACGCGGCCGACGGCCCGGACGCCCCACCGTCCGACCCGGCGGAACGCGCGAGGCGCCACGCGGCGGGCACGACCCCCGCACCCCCGGACAGCCCCGGCCACTCCGAGAGCCAGGCGATGCGTACGAGGCTGCGCGCACTGGCCCCGGCGCTCACGGCGTTCACGCTGGAGGCGTTCGGCCACCATGAATCGACACCGGAGTGCGAGGTGGGCAGAGAGGCGGCGGAGATAGCGGCGGGCGCCGTGGTCTACGCGATCGACCTCCTGGTGGACGAACTCTTCACCGACCTGGCCGCCCTGGAGGACGACGGCCCCACGGTCGCCCGCAGCAACGCCACCTTCATGATCCTGGACGACCTGCCCCCGCACCTGGCGGACGCCTACACCGTCCTCTTCACCCGCCGCCTCACCGTCACCGCGATCACCCTGACGGGCCGCCTCACCCGCCCCCCGTTCGACCACCCCACCTGCCTGGCCGAAGAACTCCTCCTGAAGTCGCTGCTGAACCAGGCGGAGGTGACGGCCGACCTCTACAGCCTCCTGTCGGACGAGGTGACCCAGGCCCTCGAAACCTTCGCCACCACCCTCCACCCCCCGCCCCCCACCGAGGCCCCGGCCCCCGACGACCCGGACACCTGGTTCACCCCGTACACCCCGGTGTCGCCCGTACATCCGTACGCGGCGAACGAGAACGAGGAGACGGTGGTGGAGTTGCCGGAGTGAGGTCGGGTTCGCGGGCTACGGGAACCGCGAGGCTCCAGGCGGCTGAGGGGAGGCGGCGAGATGTCGAGGGGCGTAACTCTCCATCGCCGAAACTGCCGCCAACCCGACTTGCTGACGACCAGCGGGTTGACGGTGAATCCGAGCCGACCGGCGCTATTTGCCGTCGACTTCTGAGTCCCGACAAGCCGCCGCACCCCGGATCACGAAGCTCGAAACAGCCCCGGGTCCCCACAAGTCTCAACTCACGCGGGCCCGGTCCGGCCTCAACCAAACGCTGGCCGGCAGACTCGCGTTCAGCAACCGGTATCGACCTGGCCCGGCCGCCGCCGTCCGTACACTCCCTGGCAGTGTGTGCTCGTGCACGATTCAGCGGACGATTCACCCAGAGTCCTTTCCTCCTGCTGGCTCTCCTGGATCGCCGTGTCTACCGGCGATCAAGCGGGGGTCATGAAGGCGATGGGACTGGTCCAGCCCCGCGTCATAACCTTCGCCGAAGCCGCGGACATCGTCGACGAAGACGGCCACGAAAATCCCGACGGCATGGCTCGCGTGTACGTCAGCCCGGAACTCGCTGGCTGGACCCTGGTCATCGGTCCATGGTGTGACCCGTGCGACACCGCCCGCAGTGAGGAGGTAAGCCGGCTCTGCGCGAACCTGAGCACCCGCTACGGTCGGGCCCAGGCGTACTACTACGGTGCTCGGGGCGATGGTTCCGCATGGCTTGTCGCGGAAAACGGCGTCGTACTACGGCGCTACTGCGAGACCGGTGAGGGTGAGAACACCTACCTGACGCTAGGAGAACCTCTGCCCGTCGAAAGGGAGCGCCGAGCGGAACTCGGCTTGCGGAGCGCCTGGGACGAGGCGACGGAATCGGACGAGCACGCGGCCATATGGAAAGAGGCGGCGTTCGACCTCGCACCCGAGATAGCCGCAGCGCTGGGAGTCAGTCCGCTGCAACTGGCGGCGGACACGAGTGCTGTCGGCACTGGGGTGATCGCCCGCACCCCGAAGGGCCAACGCTTCACCAAGTGACTGCCGCAATCACGCGAGCTGTGGCAGAGTCACCTGCTCGGGGGAAAGGAAGACCGATGACCGATTACCGATGCGGGGCGTGCTCGTACGAGAGCGACGATCTCGATGATCTCCAACAACACCAGTCCCGGACGGGCCACGGCACTTCCGCTCCGGCAGAAGGCAATTCCGGCACGGGCAAGGTTGTGGCAGGCATCGGCGTCAGCCTTCTCACTCTTGCCGCCACGGGGGCGGCCTTTGCCTGGAACCACAAGACAAGCCAGTACAAGGCACTCCAGTCCCTGGCCGCCGGGCTGGTGGTACAGGTAGCCGAGTTGGCAGCGGAGAACGAACACCTGAAGTCGGCCAGCGGCGCGGGAAAGATGCTCCGCAGCTTTCGCAAACGCTGAGTGGGGCCGGCTAATTCTGCTCCGCAGCTGTGGCTGCTGCACGGTGAGGTTTTCAAGGTCTATGACGTGACTGAGCCCTGCCTGGCACATGTGAGTTCCACGAGATCTCTGTAAGCGATGCTCTCGATAGCGGCCTCAGCCTGTGACAGTCCTCAGCCCCGACGCACATACGCGAAGACCCCGGCCTCAGCGTTTCCGCTGGTGACGGGGTCTTTGGGCACCTAATCCAAGGTGCCCCCGGCAGGATTCGAACCTGCGCACACGGCTCCGGAGGGCTTGTTGCTTCTGAACGTATGCGCAGGTCGCGGACTCCCGGCCGGTCGGTTAGCGATCACTCGTCCACGGATAGTCCACGAACCGTCTGGCTGATCCCATAGCTCTGTGGATCGGTCGGTGGCGGCCATACCGGTCGTGGTACGGCCCTGGGAGGACGCTACCGGGCGGGGGAGCGCTTGCTGTATATCGCGACAGCACTGCAACGCCTCCGGCATGCGCCATACATCAAGCCACCAGCCGTAATCGAACCGGCGCCCACCCGCCAGGAGACCAGGCGACTTTACCCGTTCAAGATCAGTAGTAGTCCGTTGCGACACTGCTGAGGTACAGGCGTTCGACATCGTCCGCCTGCTCGATGGCCCGACGTACGCTGTCGTTTTTCAAGTCGAGCACACGGAGGGTTCTGTCCTTTATCTGCGCAACGGCTTCGATCCGGTGGAACTCGTCGCCGTATTCGACGGTGAAGTCTGCGAGGCCTCGCAATTTCGAAAGCGCGTCGCTGAGGTGGAACCCGTGTGGGTCGACGATGGAAACCCTTACGTTGGCCTCGGTGCCGTGGAAGAACAAAAAATCAGGGCACATCCGGCGCCAGTTGCCCTTTCCGTCCTTGTACGCGACCGCCAGAGAATCATCAGAGGCTCGTCCGGGGTTGCGATACCAGGCGAGGAACCCGGAGCGGGTTCGCTCGGTGTCGAGTACGGCCGTCTCCCATGCGTTGAGGGAGCCGATCGGGAAGTTGCCGTTCTCGTCGGACATAAGGTGCTGTGGTCTGGTGTCGACCTTGGTGCCCTCCTCGCCTGTCGCGGTCTCCTCGGCGCGGACCTTGGGCCGGCGAATGTCGATGCGCTGGGGCTCTGTCGACATTGCTCGGATGTCATCGTAGACCGCCTGCCGCTCGTCGGTCAGACCCCTGATGTCAACCCGGTACTGCGCCAGCCAGTTGTTCGTGAGCGCGGTGGCTTCGCGGTCGAGTTCGGCCTGGACACCGTCGACTTGGGCCAGAGCTGCGACCTTGAGGTGAGCGTCGAATAGGCCGTCGTCGTCTTCGTCTGCGACAGCGATGTGGTCGGCGTACTTGCGGGCGAGGTCAGCGGAGAGGACGCGCTGGGCGTTCTTGAAGTCAGCCTCTATGGAACGCTCGTCTGCGATCTCGTGGAACTTTTCGGGGTCTGCGACCTTCTTGCCGGTGACTGAGGCGACTATGGTCTCGCCTTCGACGTCGAGAAGTCCGTAGGTGGCGGCCTCAATCTCCTTCTTGTGGCGGGCCATAAGTCCGTCCAGCACAGCGAACATTTCGGCATGGGCAGACTTTCGGGCGTTGGGGAGGAGTCCGTCGCGAGAAAGCGCCTGAGCAAGGCCGGAGAGCCGCTTGGTAGGCTTCGCGGCTCTCTTTGGTAGGGACTGAGAGGGAAGAGCATCGAACGCTTCCCACACGTATGCCGGGATCGCCTCGTTGACGTGCATGTCGACGGGATCGATGAGCACCCGCCGCCCGGCGCCGCCACCGGTCCCGCCGTTGCCGTCATCACCCTCCGACTTCTTTCCGAGCAAGATGTCGGCGACCTCTGTCGCAGTTGCTCGGTTGAAGAGCGGCAGCACACATTCGACGGAGTTGAGCCGGTCATCTCCTGCGATGCGGCGAGCTAGAGGTGTGCGGACCATGCGCCCGAGCAACTGGGTGATGTGTGTCTTGTCGGTCGCGGGCCGGTACGACACCAGCACCTCGGCACGGGGGCAGTCCCAGCCGGTCGAGATCGCGTCCTTAGCGAGCAGGACACGGATATGGCTAGCCTCCTGTACCTTCTCCGGCGCGATGTGCGGGACCTCGAAGTCCCCGATCTGGATGGGTGTGTGGTTACCAAATACGTGCGCGATTCCGTCACCAGGAAGCTCAGGCCATTCCTCGCGAACCGCGTCCACGGCGCTCTGCAGCAGTTCCCTCGAGGGCGTGTTCGGCACCTGCACCACGAGCAGCGGAACGACCGTGTCGCCGGGGGAGTCCTGGGTCTCGGCGTACTGCTCCCACAATCGTCCAGCAGCCTTGACCTTGCGGGTGCCGCGCTTAAGCAGCACCGTGTCGAAAGTACCCTGCTTGGCCGGGAAGTCGAGCCGGATGTCGTCCTTTAGGAGGCCAGACTCCTGGATCAGTGCTGGGTCGATCTCGTAGTGCGGATAGGGGTACCTACCCTCGACGTCCTTCATGGCTTCGGTGAATCGCTCGATCGTCGCGGAGATACCCCACACCACCGGGATGGGTGGGACGCCGTTGGCGCCGTTGACGAGCCGCTTCACGATGGTCTGCTGCTCGGCATTGTCCGCGGTGGTGCGGCGCCTCATGCCCTTGTGTGCCTCGTCGAGGACCAGATAGAGGGTCAGCCGGTCGTCCTCGATGGTGTTGCGGATAGTGTCCCAGATTGTGTGCTGCCGAAGATCCGGCGTAGCGTCCCGCTCAAAGAGCGTATCGCTGTCCTCTACAGCGCCGCGGACCAGGAGGGAGTTTTTAGACAACTTCTGCGAGTTAAGGAAATACACCTTCCCGGGTTCGAATTTGTCCCGATTAAAGGTGTTCTCAATAATTTGGAGGCGGGAGTAGGCGATGCGGTCCCCGGACGCATCGAGAATCCGCGCCTTCGTCTGTTCGTTCAGGGACGGGTCGTCTGTGAACCACAGGACAACTGCGCCAGGGTCAGCTTCGAAGTCCCAGTCCGGGTCGCCGAAGAACAGCCCTTCGATGACGGCCGAGGCCATGACGGTCTTGCCCGCACCCGTGGTGGCAGCGAGCGAGAATGACACGCTTCTACCCTTGCCATGGTAGTCGTCGCGGGCATCGGCAAAGTAGGTGAGCATCTGGCCGACCGCATCGGCCTGATATTCCTTGAGGGTGTACTTCATCGGTCACTCCCGGCCCGTGTTGATCTTGAAGTTGGTCAGGTAGGACTCGTAGAGCCGGACCGGTTCGACGTGAGGCGGCAACTCGGAGCAGACCATTTGGAACGCTCGATCGTCGTCGGTCACGATGAATGCCACTCGCACCCGCTCAGCGGCCGCGAGGGCGTCAAGGAAAGCGTGCGAGGCGTCCAGGTCGAACAGCACTCCGTACGTGTCGGCGACCGCGAAATCGTCGGTTGCCTTGTCGATTCGCGTTCCTTCGGCTCCACCCCTGAGCCACAGTATCGGCGCGACTGCTTCGAACGAGCGATGGTGCGCGACAGACCTCGGGGCCTCGTATGTCATGGTGAAGAACTCGACATTCTCCTCGAATCCATCTGCCATTGGAAACTCGGAAGTGAACTTGTAGTCACCCTTGACCGGCTCTCCGCTCGGAGTCAGCCCTGTGACGGCAGCCTTGATACGAGGTTTCGTGACGTAATCACAGATACCTAGTGCCTCCCAGTCGGCGTCACCGGGTCGCAGGCCACGTGCGCGCAGGCCTGCCTGCTCCTCCGCGCCAACTTCGTTGTTCGTCACGCTAATGGACCGCCTGCGACCACTGTCCTGCTCGTTCAGCCGCATTACCGCGTGAGCGGTGGTGCCAGAGCCGGCGAAGAAGTCGAGGATGACGGCGTCAGGCTTATCGGCAACGACAAAGCGCAGCGAATCCTCCACGGCATACAGCGACTTGGGAAAGTCGAACCTTTTCTCGCCCAAGAGAGATTTGATTAGGTGTGAGCCGTGGTCACGAGCAAAGTGGCTCGTCTGACTCCACACGCTGCGCGGGGTGACGACTTTCTTCGCCCCGTCAGCCAGAGCGAGTTCCAAGGAACCTTCTAGACTCCTGCCGGTAACCACGAATGTCCCGTTAGCGATATTCGCGAGAGTTCCGGGCTGGAGATAGGTGATTGGGCGCAGTCCTGTTTCAGGGTCACGCTTGCCCAGCCGCGCCGTACCTGCCGCAAAGTATTCGCGCATCTTCGCGGCAGAGAACCGCCACGTCTGCTCGCGTCCGTCACTTGCAATCGGCCACACTGCCACCGTGCCGGGCTCCAGGACCACCTCTGACTTCGGCGCGTCCTTTGGTATCGGGTCGCCCACCTTGACGAGTGCGCCAGATTCGCGGTCCAGAATAACCGGGTAGAAGAGCGCAGGCCGAGCGCGTCGCTCGGCAGAAGCGGTCCCACGCCGCATCGCTGTGAACCAGACTGTCGGCATCGTCTTCGGCTTCAACGTGCCCTCGTCAGTGGCGTCGTCGAGCATGGTTGAGACCCAAGGGGAGATGCGCCCGTCACCGATGAATACGTAAAAGATATATTCGTCCACACGCGCGAACCGGCCTGCCCGGGACGAGCCCGCCCGGTTGATGACAGACGAAACCATCTGGATGTCGGCCTCTGGGAAGGTTTGTTCCAAGAGGAGGCCTAGACGGAGATACTCCTTCTCGTCAATGGTGACGATGAGAACCGAGTCATGTGGCTTGAGGAGTCGCTTCGCCAACTTGAGGCGGCGTTCCAAGAACGCTAGCCACTTGGAGTGGCGATATATGTCCTCGCCGTCGACATAGTCGTTGTTGTACTTCCAGTCGCGGGCCCCCGTATTATACGGGGGATCAATATAGATTGCGTCGATCTTTCCTTCATGCGTGTACAGCAGCGTCTGCAGCGCGTGGAAGTTCTCAGCGTTGATGAGGGTATGGAACGGCTTATCGCCGCCACGTTCGATCTTCCCGGTTGACACCAGGCCTGGATAGATCGGGTCGCGAAACTCAGCCACGACGATCAGGTCGTCGCAGGCCCGGCTGGTTGTCTCGACCTCGTCGGTGTCTGGGCTCACCTTCCGCGCCAACGAGGCCACTCGACCGTCGTCGGTCCGACTGATGTTCAAGACTCGCCACAGGCGCTGGTCGACGACGTTGGGGCCCTGCCCGCGGGGTGCAAGAAAGCGGACCTTGTCGCCCTTCCTGATCGGCCTGCCCGGCAGTTCGACGGTCTCGGGGGTGTGACGCTCGAAGTTGAGTCCGAACGCACGCCGCTCGGTTAGTGCCTTGATGTGGTCACGGAGGTCGTCGGCCAGCGCCCGATCCTTTTGCTCCACCTGACGCAGGAGGTTGCTCAGTGACGACAAGGCTGCCCTCTCTAGATGTACCGCTCACTTGGTTCTCGCAGGGTATCGGTCCCGCGACGCGCTTCGGGGCGGCTTCGGCCACCTCCGCCAACTTGTTAGCAACCAGACTCCGGTCGCCGGCCCGACACAGGGCGTCGCCGACTTCTAGGGTCGCATCGTGGTCACCCCCCGACTCGGGGCGTCCAAGTCGTCCGATTGTTCCGATCAGGCACCATTGAGTGCCGGCAGTAATGGAAGAAGTGAAGGGCTGGGTCCCTGTCCTGCGGCCGTGTAATCGATCAACGCTGCGACCTGCTACTTAGCTGTCGGTGGTTCTCAGCGTTGGTTGCTGTCAGCCGCTCTCGGACGGCCCACAGGCGGCCCAGCTCAGCTCGAAGACGGCGGTGGTTTCGGCATGTTCTTGTCAGCGAAACCGTTCATGAAGTCCACCGCGTACGCTCGTGTCTCCGGCCTGACGGTCTCCTCAGGATCTTCTCCGTACCAGAGGAACGTCTCCAGATTCTCCTGAGCGAACGTTGCCCGGCACAGTTCGAGGACGTCAGCGGAAAGCGCCATAACCCGAGGATGGACGCTGTGGGCTTCGAACGGCAGAGGTCGGCGGAGTCTCAATGACCGAGTCAAGGCGACGCGCGCCGGCCGACAAGAGGACGGCGCCCATACGAGGCCGAGGCTTTGAGGTCTGTGCTCATCCTTGTCAGGTCGATCATGGGGAGTCGTCCACTTCGGTCAACAGTCTCTGCACCTGATCGGAAGGTTCGCTGCGATCCGGCTTCGCCCGCTGCTGTCCGTGTCTGTTGGTGTCAGGCATTGATGTCAGAGGCTACGAGTTCCTTGACAAACCGGCGTAGACGGGTCAGACACAGACCTGGTTACTCCGCCTTCACTCCTCGGTCTGTTCGACAGCTAGACGCCAGGAGGGCCACCCGCAGCAGGTGCCCCGTTCGGCGCAGGCGGCAAGGCTGCTTGCGTGGGTTGCTTGGTCAGCTCGCTTAGCTCGCCAGGAACCTCGAACAGGTTGCGAAGGAGCTGGGTGGTGAAGCGCAGTGCGCCTTCGGCTGCTGCCTGGTCAACGTCCTCGTCACTCGCATGTGCCCCAACGTTGCCGACTGCACGGATGTGATGCAGCACCGGCGCGAATGACTGCGTTACATGACCGTCTTCGATGAGCTTCTCAATGCTCTTCATCAGCACCTTCTCCTTGATGCCGAAGTGAGCAGCAGCAGCCTCCAGCGTGCGTCGGAGCTGCACAGCAGCCGCGTCGGGAACTCCCACCCGCAGCACACGAATGGCGCCCAAGTAATACCGTTCGACATCCTCAGGAAGGTGGCGAATGGTTGTTTCCCCTTCCTTTCCCGCCGGTACCACGGTAATCGGGCTGGCGTAGCGGGCGTTGGGGTCGCCGTGTTCGATCAGGACAGCACTGCCACATGAGGGGCATCCAAGAGTCCCCCAGTAGCGGACTGTCCCATCCCGTCTCGTGATCGCCTGGTTGACGGTCTTGGTCTCAAGCCTCGTGTTCGTGAGGCCGCACCAGGGGCAATCGCGAAACGAAAATTTTTCATCCCATGCCATGAGTTGATGCTAGGGGTTACTGCACGACCCTCGTACCGAATTCCACAGCCCTTACCCCCACCAACCCCAGCTCCCATCCCGTCCGCCGTCGACCCACACACCGTGGAGCGGGCGTGGTTCATGGCGTCCAGGTGGAGCGCGCCACTGTACGAACGACCTGGACGCCATGGGCCGCGTCTGCTCGGCTCTGCCTGGGTCGGCGGTGGACGGGATGGGAGCACCCCGCCCACGCCACTACGGGCCCGCGGCCGGAAACGGCGCCCCCTCCATCCCGGTGCCGGCCGATCCCCCGCCGGAGGCATCGTCTTGACCTTGGGCCGCGCCACACGGTGATCGACTCATGGCCACCGGCCCTTTCCACATGTGGGCGCGCGTCGGCGGCGGCAGCGCCGAGCGGGCCGAAGGCAGGAGCGCGGGCGCAGCCAGAGCCGGGAAGCGCGCCCGGCGGAGCGGAGCGCAGCCGGGGCTTGATGAACGTAGGGAAAGTCTTACCGCACCCATGATCGGCAACTGCTGATCGTGGGCTGTCGGCTCACTCCTCGACTCGGCTACCGTTCCATCCATGCCTTCTGCACTGGACACGCCGCAGGGAGCGGCCGAACTCGCTGAGTCCCTGCTTCCTCCGCTCGGGAACCGCTGGCTGCACACCCAAGCCGTGGCCGCCCGGGCTCGCGAGGCTGCCGTGGCTGTGTCCGAGACGGACCGGGATCTCCTCGTCGCTGCCGCATGGCTGCACGACATCGGCTACGCACCCGAGCTGCGCGACACCGGCTTCCATCCCCTCGACGGTGCTCGACACCTCGAATCGCTGGATGCGCCGGCGCGCTTGGTGCGGCTGGTCGCCCACCACTCCGGGGCCGTGTACGAGGCGGAACAGCGGGGACTGTCGGCCGAGCTGGCCGTCTACGAGCGGGAAGACTCCCCGGTCCTGGACGCTCTGATCTTCGCGGATATGACGACCGGCCCCGCCGGGCAGTCCTTCGACTTCGACACCCGGATCGACGAGATCCTTGTCCGCTACGAGCCGGGCAGCGAGGTTCACAACGCGATCAGCAAGGCGCGGCCGTACCTCCGGGGAGCTGTCGAGCGGACCCGCGGCCGCATGGCGCATCAGCCGATGTAGGGCTTCGTCCGATCGGCCAGGCCGTGATCGATCCGCATGCGCATCGACGGGTGGATGTTCAGCTCGTCCAGCTTGCTCGGGTCGACGAAGGCCACTTCCTTGCTCTCGCTGCTCGTCCGCAGCTCGCCGCCGGTGATGCGGGCGTGGAAGCAGATGGAGAACTGCTGACGGACCTCGCCGTCGTCGTACGCCATGACGTGCCCGGGGTTGGTGTAAATGCCGACGAGGCCGGTCACCTCCACGTCGAAGCCGGTCTCTTCCTTCGTCTCGCGTACTGCTGCGTCGGGCGCTGACTCGCCCAGGTCGATGCCGCCTCCGGGCAGGGCCCAAAGATCGTTGTCGGTCTTGTGGATCAGCAGGACTTCCCCGGCCTCGTTGCGTGCCACGGCGGTCACGGAGGGGACGAGGCTGTTCGCCTTCGGGGCGTTGGGGTCGTTGAAGTAGTCGACACGGGCCATGCGTTCAGCGTTGCACGTCCGGAGCCTGTTATGCCGCCCGGCCCCGCTCCCACGCGTGATCGAAGCTCCGCATGTAGTGCCGGAAGGTCCGCGCTCCTGGGAGATACCGGAAGTGCATCACCGGGTTCTGGCCGGCGGGAGCTCCGAGGACGTGCGGGTTCACGAGAACGTCCTCGTCGAACCGGTAGATCGAGTTGTAGAGGATCGTGTCGTGCAGCCTGACTTCGACGCCGGGCGTCGACATGGCGGGTTCGAGGTAGCGCCGGGTGATCCGGGCGCGTGCGGCCAGGTCGTTGCCGATGCCCTCCTCTTCGCCGCGCTGCCGGACCGCTTCGGAGGCGGGATCGCCGAGCAGGATGCGGACCTGGGCGCCGGCCTTCGCCTTCTCGGCCAGCTGGTCCGGCAGGTCCGGATTGCTGTCGAAGAGGAACAGTCCGGCGTACACAAGGATGTCGACCTGGTCCGTCGCCTTCTCGATCAGGGATGACCAGAGCGGGGCGGGCACCGCGCCACGGTGCGGGTAGTACGTGATCAGCTCGGACGTGCTGGCCTTCTCCGCCTGCTTCTCCACGGACGGCCAGATGTAGACCTCGTCGACTCCGAGGAGGCTCGCCGCCTTCCAGCGGTGCCCGCGATGCGGGGTGCGGCCGGTGGTGATCCACCGCTCGACGCTCTTGGGATCCACACCGACGTGCTCGGCAACGGACTGGATCGTCTCACCCTTCGCTGAAATCGCCGCGCGCAGACGCTCGTTCGCCATGACGTGACCTTCACTGGGACCGCTAGGGACGTTTTGACGGTAGCTCAGACGTCCCCAAACGTCCATACGGATGGTGATGCGTCCACCCTCCCTCACGGTCTCCTGATCTCACCGACGGGATGTCGGTCAACACCTCGGCCCAATAGGAGACAAGACGATGCGTCAAATTCCCGTGGACACCACCAACGCCACCGTGATGGTCGCCAAGGCCCCGCAGCCCAAGGTGAAGGACCGTCGTACCGGTGAGATCGCCGTCGACAAGGACGGTGTCACCCTGATGGTCGTGGAGGTCATGTTCTCCACGCCCGATGAGGTCGAAATCCTCAAGCTCACCGTCCCGCAGCCCGGCGTCTCCGAGGACCTGGCCATGGGCACCCCGGTCGCGCTGACGGGCCTGGTCGCCTCGGCGTGGGAGAACGAGTTCAACGGCCAGAAGCGGCACGGCATCGCCTTTCGCGCGGTGGCGGTGACCTCGCTGGCCGCTGCGGGCTCCGCCTCGAAGGCGGCCTGAGCCGTGACGTGGTTGACCGTCGCCCTGGTGCTGGTCGTCGCTGCTGCGGGTCTCCTGCGGTGGCGGCGCCCCGCCTGGTACTGGCTGACCTTCGGGGTCGCCCTCGCCGCGCTGCGGGTCCTGGTCCGGTACGGCTCGGTCATGGACGCCTGCGGCCTCACCGTCCCGGCCCCCCGCTGGCGCCTGGCCCTGGCCCGGATGACCAACCGGCCCATTCCCCGCCCGCGCGCCCCGCGCATCCTGCGGGTGCGGCCGACCCGGACCGGCCTGGTCCTCCGGCTCAAGCTCCGCCCCGGACAGGACGCCTTCGACGTCGCCGCCTCCGCCGACCGGCTGCGGCACTCCTTCGGCATGTACGGCGTCACCTCGCGAGAGCTGCGCTCGGGCGTCGTCGAGCTGCGCATGACCGGCTACGACGTGCTCCGGCGGGTGCAGATGCCGACCCCGGCCGATGACACCCGGCCCATGCGGGTCCCGGTCGCCCTGCGTGAAGACGGCTCGGTCCACTACCGCGACTACCGGGCCGTGCCCCACGCGCTCACCCTCGGGGCCACGGAGTCGGGGAAGTCGGTCTATCAGCGCAACCTCGTGGCCGGCCTCGCGCCGCTGGACGTCGCGCTGGTCGGCATCGACTGCAAACAGGGTGTGGAGCTGTTCCCGCTGGCCCGCCGGTTCTCCGCGCTGGCCGACAACCCCGACACCGCCGCCGAGATCCTCGATGCCCTCGTATCCCACATGGAGGACGTCTACCGCCTCATCCGCTCCCACCAGTCCATCAGTGTGAGCGTGCCGGATGCGGAGATCGCCGCCGACATCTGGGACCTGCCCGAAGACGTCCGGCCGGTGCCGGTCGTGGTCCTAGTCGACGAGGTCGCCGAACTCGCCCTGTTCGCCAACAAGGAGCAGGAGAAGCGGCGGGACCGGATCATCACCGCTCTGGTCCGCCTGGCCCAGCTCGGCCGTGCGGCCGGCATCTATCTGGAGATCTGCGGGCAGCGCTTCGGCTCCGAACTCGGCAAGGGCATCACCATGCTCCGCGCCCAGCTCACCGGCCGCACCGCACACCGCGTCAACGACGAAACCAGCGCGAACATGGCCTTCGGCGACATCTCGCCGGACGCCGTGCTCGCCGCGATCACGATCCCTGCCGAAGCGCGCGGGATCGCCATCGCCGGTGACTCCACGGGCGGTTGGCACCGCATCCGCGCCCCGCACACCTCGCTGCGCCAGGCCGTGAACCTCTGCAACAAGCACGCCGACCGCACCCCCCACCTGCCCGGCCTGGACGCCTTCCGCCCCGCCCCGGGCCACGTGAAGCCGATCGCCGCCCCCGCCGTCGAGTCCGCTCCGGCCGCTGCCTGACCCGGAAGGGAGAAGCCCTCATGCCTCGTCTGCGTGTGGATGCCGTCCTGGTGCAAGCCGTCATCGCCGGTGCCCTGTCCTTCGCCCACCTGCACGACCTGGCCGCCGCTGCCGGACAGGACGGCTGGAAAGCCTGGGCCTACCCCGTCTCGGTGGACCTGCTGCTGGTCGCCGCCTGGCGACGGCTGCGCACCGACGGACCGTCCCGGCTGGCCTGGTCCTGGTTCCTGACCGCCCTCGTTGCCTCGCTCGGCGCCAACGTCGCCACCGCCGGACTCCTCGACCTGAACGACGTCCCGGCCTGGCTGCGCATCCTCGTCGCCGCCTGGCCCGCCCTGGCCTTCATGGGCGGCACCCTCCTCGCCCACTCACCCGCAGACCGCTCCGACCCTGCGCCGGCACCCGCCGACCCGGCCCCTCAGCCCGTGACCGAGGTGGAGCGCGAACCGGTCACCGTCCCCGAAGCCGTGCCGGTGTCCGAGGAGCCTCCCGCCCTGCCCACCGCCGACCCGGCCCCGGCACCGCCGGCCGTTGTGGTCCCGGCCGCGCTGGTCGACCACGCCCGCAAGGTCGCCGCCGACCACGAGCACCGGACCGGCGCCCGGATCGACACCGACACCCTGCGCGCCCGCCTCGGCGTCCCGCCGCACCTGGCCGACGCCATCGCCGCCCAGCTCGCCTGACACCAATGGGAGACACGCCGTGACCCGTGATCCGGCCGACCTGACCGCCGCCGACCACCTCGACGCCGCCCGCGAGGCCGCCACCAACCGGCCCTTCCTCGCCCACCTGCTCGCCGAGGAGGCCGCCCGCCTCACCACCGACCCGGCCACCGCCGCCGGTATCCGCGTCGCCTTCCCCGACCCGAACCTGACCCGAACGGAGATCGACTGACATGCCCGCCCGCGACTTCTTCCACTCCGTGATGCGGATCGGCCCCGTGCAGATCGGCACCCACCGCGACCGCCACGGCACCACCAAGCACGCCGCCGTCTGCAGCAACGACAACTGCGGCTGGTCCGCCGACTACTCCAGCCAGTCCGCCGCCCAGCTCGCCGCCCGCACCCACCGCTGCAAGGTCCGCTAGGAGACCACCGCCATGGATGTCCCGCTCTGGTTCGCCCTGCTCGTCGTCGGAGTCCTCGGCGTCAAGCTCATCCGCCCCCCGCTCTGGCTGGTCGCCGTGCTCCTGCTCGGCGGCTACCTCCTCGCAGACAGCCTCCTGGCCCCGGTCATCGACACCGCCATCAAGTAACCCGAAAGGAGATCCGCCCATGTTCCGGCCCAAGCTCCCGACCATGCCCCAGCCCACCGGCCTGGTCACCCCGACCGCGGTCGTCATCGAGCCGACCACCATCACGCCCGGCACCCCGCACGCGCCGTCGGTCCCCGTCGCCCCGGCCCCGGCCTCGACCCGGCCCACCGTGCAGCTCACCCCCGGCACCGCGCTCGCCCTGGTCGGCGGCGGCACCGCCGTGGTCCTGGTCGTCGGCGCCGTCCTGGTCTCCATGCTCCTCGCGATCGCCATCACCGCCGCTTCGGTCGCCGTCTGCGCCGTCGTCCTGCGCTCGCTGCTGGCCTCGCAGCACCGCCGCTGACCGGTCCCGGAGACGACGCACAAGCCGCCAGCACGCCGCCGCCTCCGGGACCGCACTCCGCCAACCGCCATCGCCAAAGGGGAACGTCATGGATCTGCAGATAGCCGCCGCCCTGGCGCCGTTACTGGGCTGGGCCGTACACGGAAGCGTCCTCGCCCACCGGCTCGCCTCCGCCCGCCGCGACCCGCTGACCGGTCTGCACACCCGCGCCGGATGGACCGCCCGCGCCGAACACTGCATTCGCCGGCACCCGTCCGCCGCCGTGGTCCTGGTCGACCTCGACCACTTCAAGACCCTCAACGACGCCCACGGCCACGCCGCCGGGGACGCCGCCCTCGCTGCTACCGCCGACCGGCTCCGGACCTGGTGCGGCGGCCGTAACGGCACCGCCGGACGCCTGGGCGGAGACGAGTTCGTCGCCGTCGTCCAGGACCTGGCCGCCGTCGACCTCGACGCGCTCACCGACACACTCAACCGGCCACTGCCCTACAACGGAGCATCGCTCCCGCTGGCCGCCTCCGTCGGCGTCTGCCGCGTCACCGAGCTGCCGGTACCGCTCCTCACCGATGCGCTCGCCGCCGCCGATGCGGCCATGTACGCGGCCAAAGGCCGTGGTCGACGGGGCTCCCGCCTCCCTCACTGACCGGCCACCGGGTGGCGCACAAGCCGCCAAGCACGCCGCCACCCGGGGCCGTCCCTTCCAACCGCAATCGAAAGGAACCACCATCATGGCCCACCACACCCCGCCACCGCCGAGGATCTGCCCTGCCTGCGACGGCTTCGCCACGGTCGCCGTCACCCTCGGCGGGCGCGACCGACACGGCCACCTGCGGACCATCACCGCGCACTGCTCGGCCTGCGACGGCCTCGGCACCGTCCGCGCCCGCCGCGTCCGGGAGGGCGCTGGTGCCTGAGACGCTGCTCGACCCGACCACCCTCGGCGACCTGCTGAGGGTGGCTTCGGCCGTCGACTATCACCGCTGGGAGGACCAGATCCGCCGCACGGGCGGCTGCTCCGACCCGATCCACCTGACCGGCTGGGTCCTCCACAAGGACAAGACGACCGGCGAGACCCTGCACCACTACTCCACGGAACACGAGCCCGGCGGACGACTGCGCCTCGCCTGCGGCAACCGCCGGGCCTCTCGCTGCCCGTCCTGCGCCTGGACCTACGCGGGCGACACCTACCACCTCATCCGCGCGGGCCTGGCCGGTGACGACCGACGCGACATCCCCGCCACCGTCCGCGACCATCCGCGCGTCTTCGCCACCCTCACCGCCCCCTCGTTCGGCCCGGTCCACAACCGGCCCGACCATGGTGTCTGCCGCTGCGGAGTACGGCACGCCCCGGACGCTCCGGAGCTGGGCACCGCCCTGGATCCGGCGACTTACGACTACGCGGGCGCGGTGCTGTTCAACAACCACGCCGGGCAGCTCTGGCAGCGCTTCACCACCCGGCTCCGCCGCGAGATCGCCGCCCGCGCCGGCATCACCCAACGAGAGCTTAAAGAACGCGCCCGGCTGTCGTACGGCAAGGTCGCCGAGTTCCAGAAACGCGGCGCCCTGCACTTCCACGCAGTCATCCGCCTCGACGGCCCGGACGGCCCCGACACCCCGCCGCCCGTCTGGGCCACGGTCGCCCTCCTCGCCGACGCCATCCGGGCCGCCGCCGCGCACTCCTACACATCGGTGTCGATCCCGGCCGCCGAGGACCAACCAGCCCGCACCTTCCGCTGGGGCACCCAGCTCGACGTCCGCCCCGTGAAGGCCTTCGGAGACGGCTCAGAGATCACCGAGCAGGCCGTCGCCTCGTACGTGGCCAAGTACGCGACCAAGGCCGCTGAGAACACCGGCACCCTCGACCGCCGTATCGGCGAACTCGCCGAGCTCGACCGCCACCAGGTCCCGGACCACGCCCGCCGCCTGATCGAAGCCTGCAAGCTGCTCGACCCGCTCTATCCGGACCGGCGCCTGTGGGCTTGGGCTCACATGCTCGGCTTCCGGGGCCACTTCTCCTCCAAGTCCCGTCGCTACTCGACCACCCTCGGTGCCCTCCGTCAGGCCCGCGCCGACTACCGCGCCGCCCAGGAACACGCCGCCCTCGGCCTCGAGGACACCGAGCCGGACACCGTCCTCGTCCTCGCCGACTGGCAGTACGCCGGCCACGGCCACACCCCCGGCGAATCCGTCCTCGCCGCCACCATCGCCCGCGACCTCCAACTCAACCGCGAAACCGCCCGCGAAGCCCTGCGGGACCTCGTACAGGAAGGAGTACTGACGTGAAAGACGAGTTGATGACGGTGCGCGAGGTCTGTACCGAACTCAAGGGCGTTTCACGGCGGACCTTCTACCGATGGCAGGAGATTGGGCAGGCGCCACAGGCGTTCAAGCTGCCCAACGGTGAATGGCGCGTGTGGCGCAGCGACTTCGACGCATGGCTGCATGCCCGAGAGAGGGCCACGGTATGAGGTCTCTCGATGTGAAAATCTGGGGTGTTCGAAAGAGGAACACGAAGAAGTCATCCTATGACGTGAGATGGACTGTTGCCGGAGCCGTATTCTCCGATCAGTTCCGCACCAAGGGGCTTGCGGACCACTACCGATCCAAGCTGCTTCGTGCCGCACATGCTGGCGAAGAGTTCGACACGGAGACAGGGCTGCCCGACTCCATGGTCGAAAAGGCAGCCACGCTGACCTGGTATGCCTTCGCTCAGAAGTACCTCGCCATGAAGTGGCCGCACGCGGCGCCGAACACACGCAATGGGATCAACGAGGCCCTGACCGCTGTGACGATGGCGCTTCTCGACGAACGCCCGGGGCGTCCCTCCGAGGAACTGATCAGGAGGGCGCTTCGCAGCTGGGCCTTTGTTCTGCCCGGCCCGGACGAGCGTGAGTTGCCGTCTGAGATCGCAAACACCCTGCACTGGGTGGCCAAGGCGTCACGCCCGCTCTCGGACCTCAGTGATGTCGTGGTCGGCAGGGCAGTCCTGGATGCACTGAAGGTGAAGCTCGATGGGACGGCCGCGGCGGCGGAGACCGTTCGCCGCAAGCGTCGTACGCTCGTCAATGCGATGCACTACGCGGTCGACCTTGGGGAGTTCAAAGAGAATCCGATCACCGGCATTCGCTGGAAGAAGCCGAAGGTCGCCGGAGAGGTCGACCCTCGGGTAGTGGCTAATCCTGAGCAGGCCCGTTCCTTGCTGACTGCGGTTTCATATGTCGGCGGGTATGGCCGGGCGCGCGGTCGACGACTTGTCGGCCTGTTCGCCTGTATGTACTACGGCGCTTTGCGTCCGGCTGAGGCTGTCGGACTCGCCGATGCGGACCTGAAACTGCCTGACGCCGGCTGGGGGACGGTGCTGCTCAACCGGACGCGTCCCAGCGTCGGGAAGCAGTGGACGGATACCGGTGAGACCCACGATGACCGGGGCCTGAAGAATCGGCCCGTGGAGGAGGTCCGGCTCGTACCGATCCCGCCGCAACTAGTCGCCATGTTGCGGCAGCACCTCGACACCTTCGGCACTGCCGAGGACGGGCGGCTGTTCGCCAGTGAGCGCGGGGGAGTGGTCGCCTCGTCGACGTATTACCGCGTGTGGCAGGAGGCTCGTGCCCTGGCGCTTCCGCCGGCCGCGGTCGCCTCACCGCTTGCGGCTCGCCCGTATGACCTCCGGCACTCGGCGCTGTCGACCTGGCTGAACGCCGGTGTGGACCCTACGGAAGTCGCTCAACGAGCGGGCAACAGCGTGGAGGTCCTGCTGAGCCGTTACGCCAAGTGCATCGACGGACGGCAGGAGATCGTCAATCGGAAGATTGAGGAGCTGTTGCGCGAGTACGAGTAGACATGTGCCTAAGTCGCTAGCCCTCCAGCCATCCGGCCGGAGGGCTTCGCCCCTTCTCGGCCGTGTGCCGTCGGCCGGTGGTTGCCCGTTGCACCTGCCGCGTCGCCTTCCGTCTCGCCACCCGACTGCTGTCCCAGGCGTTCCGTCTGGTTCTCCCTCTACGCCCGGACCTCCGGGCTGGCGACCCTCGCGGTATGGGGGTTTTCGGGGAGAAGCCGCGGCGGCTGGGTGGTGGGCAGTTGCGCTGCCTTCATTGCGGGCTGCTGCAGGATCGCGTGGCGACGCTTGAGCAGGAGTGGGTGCTGCTGGAGCCTGACATGAGCCCGCTGGCCCACACGGTGCCGGCGGAGCATCGGTGGATCGAGTTGTCCGACGGGCGGGTCACCGTCTACGGAGTGTGTCCGCCGGATCCGTTCCAGCGCTGCCGTATCGAGCACCGGCTCGCCTGCCCGGAACAGTCTCTGCCGGATCTGTGGCGGTGGCTGACGTCCCTGAGGGAGGAGAACGCCCGACGGGCTCAGCGGCAGAGGGACCCCGAGCCGCCTCCGCCTCCCGCGCTGTGGCCGGACGCCGGCTGACGGACCCTTCGCAAAACCGGAGGCTGACCAGGGCGGACGCCTCAAGATCCTGTCCACGAATAGTCCACAGACCCCGGCATACGGCCGCTCAGCCCTGCACATGGCTGCACAAGCAAGAAGACCCCGGCCTCAGCGTTTCCGCTGGTGACGGGGTCTTTGGGCACCTCATGCTGGGTGCCCCCGGCAGGATTCGAACCTGCGCACACGGCTCCGGAGGCCGTTGCTCTATCCCCTGAGCTACGGGGGCGTGTCGGGCGTTGCGCTGGGCGCTTGCGGCGACGGGTAGAACCCTAGCAGGTCTCGCGGGGTGATCAGGAACGGGTTTGCCCAGGCGGGGTCGGCTTGTGGGGGCCACCGGCGGGAGGGCCTTGCTCCGGGGCTCGGCCGGAGCCCGGCCGTGTGCGAGGTGTACGGCCGGCGCCGGCGGTCCGGCGGGGCTTCCCTGTTGCTCCGGGGGCCGACCCCGTTGTCCTGGCGCCGACCCCGTTGTCCTGGCGTCGACCGCGTTGCCCTGGCGCCGACCCCATTGCCCCGGCGCCGGCCGCGTTGCCCTGAGGCCGCCCGTGCAAGTCCCCCCCCCCCCCGGGCCGCCCGCGCAAGTTCCCCCAGGGATTGGCCGCGCAAGCCCCCAGGGCCGGCCCCGCCGCACCCCGGCGCTCGGTCGGCCTCCGTTCGAGGCTCGCCGTGTACTTCACCCCACCCCGTACCCCCCCTCCGCAGCCGAGCGCCCCGCGTCACCCCAGATCCCGCCACCACCCGTCAGAGCGAGAACTCGGGAAAAGCGGGACGTGGCCCCCCGCCCCGACCTACTCTCGAGTTGTGTCAGGCGCGTCCGGCCGGGTGCTTGTTGTGGATGACAGCAAGGGCATCCGGCAGCTGATCAAGGTCAACCTCGAGCTGGAAGGGCTTGAGGTGGTGACCGCGGTCGATGGTGCCGAGTGTCTTGACGTGGTGCACCACGTGCGCCCGGACGTCATCACGCTCGACGTCGTCATGCCCCGGCTCGACGGGCTCAGTACCGCCGCCCGCCTCCGGGCCGACCCCCGCACCCGCGACCTCCCGCTCGCCATCATCAGCGCGTGCACCCAGTACGAGGTGGAGAGCGGGCTCGACTCCGGTGTCGACGCCTTCCTGCCCAAGCCCTTCGAGCCCGACGAGCTGGTTCGCCTGGTCAAGGGGCTGCTGGAGCGGAGCGACCGGCGCGACGGAGTCTGCTTCGGCGGCTAGCCACCCCTCTCCGCCCGC
This sequence comes from Streptomyces sp. NPDC018263, assembly GCF_055562575.1. Lineage (NCBI taxonomy): Bacteria > Bacillati > Actinomycetota > Actinomycetes > Kitasatosporales > Streptomycetaceae > Streptomyces > Streptomyces sp. NPDC018263. The sequence goes on along the minus strand of NZ_JBVHFA010000001.1, from coordinate 337,212 downwards.
CGTCCCGCCTCCCCTAGGCTTGTCCCGTGACCCCCGCCGAGCTGTCCCGTACCGTCCTGGACGCGGTGTGCCGTGCCGTGGACGCGGGGGAGCTGGACGTGGCTCCGCCGGAACGGGTCACCCTCACCGAGCCCGGCCCCGGCGGCTGCGGCGACTTCGCCACCAACGTCGCTCTCCGCCTCGCCCGCCCCGCGGCCCTGCCCCCGCTGCGCGTCGCCGACATCCTGCGCGCGCGGCTCCTCGGCGCCGAGGGAGTGTCCGACGTCGTCGTCACCGGGCCGGGGTTCCTCAACATCAGCCTCCGCGCCCGCGACGACCTGCTCACCGGCCTCGTCCGCGAGATCCGCGAGCGCGGCACGGAGTACGGGTACGGGGACGCCCTCGCCGGGCAGACCGTCGTGCTGCGGGTGCCGTACGAGGTGCGTGCCGAGGTCGTCGCCGATGCCGTCGCGCGACTCATCGCCGCCCAGGGCGGCCGGGCGGAGATCGAGCACGGCGAGCCCGTCACGCTACGGCCCGTGCCCGCCCCCGAGGACCCCGCACCCCTCGGCCCCGACGCCGCTCGCTGGGCCCTGCTCCACCCCGCCCCGCACGACCGCCCCCGCATCACCGCCGACCACCTCGTCCAGCGCGAGATCAACCCCCTCTTCCGCGTCCGCTACGCCCACGCCCGCGTACGAGCCCTCACCCGCAACGCCCACGACCTGGGCTTCACGGCGGAACCGGGGGAGCTGGGTCACGCGGGTACGGCCGGCGCGCCGGGCCACCCGGCCTCCGGCAACCCCGCTGAGTCCCGCCCCGGCGCCCCCGCCGAACCCCGCAACGCCCACGACCTGGGCTTCACGGCGGAACCGGGCGAGCTGGGTCACGCGGGTACGGCCGGCGCGCCGGGCCGCCCGACCTCCGGCAACCCCGCTGAATCCCGCCCCGGCGCCCCCGCCGAACCCCGCACCCCCCACCCTCTCCAGTCCCTCCTGACCGACCACCCCCGCATCCTCCGTGCCGCCGCCACCCAGCACGCCCCCGACCGCCTCGCCCGGCACCTGCTGACCGTCGCGGACGCGCTGCTCCCCCTTCTCCCCGAGGTGCTGCCCGTAGGGGAGGAGAAACCCGGGGCCGCCCATCGCGCCCGGCTGGCGCTTGCCGAAGCCGCCGGGGCGGTGCTTGCCGGTGGCCTGTCCCTGCTCGGCATCGACGCACCCGAACACCTCTGAGAACAGAGAGCCACTCATGAGCCGTTCCGCCCACCCCGCCGGGCCCCGTCACGCCGATGTGCTGCCCGAGGGGCACTACTCGGCCCCGCCGGCCGACCTCAACGCCCTCGACCCCAAGGTGTGGGCCCGGACCGTGCACCGGGACGAGGACGGTGTCCTCACCGTCGGCGGCCGCACCGTGACCGCACTGGCGGAGGAGTTCGGCACCCCCGCGTACATCCTCGACGAGTCGGACTTCCGGGCCCGCGCCCGCGCCTGGCGCACCGCGTTCGGCACCGACGCCGACGTGTTCTACGCCGGCAAGGCGTTCCTCTCCCGCGCCGTGGTGCGCTGGCTGGACGAGGAGGGGCTCAACCTCGACGTCTGCTCCGGCGGCGAGCTGGCCACCGCGCTGTCCGCCGGGATGGACCCCGCGCGCATCGCCTTCCACGGCAACAACAAGTCCGTCGAGGAGATCACCCGCGCCGTCGAGGCCGGGGTCGGCCGGATCGTGCTCGACTCCTTCCAGGAGATCGCCCGCGTCGCGCACATCGCGCAGGGACTCGGCAAGCGGCAGAAGGCGCAGATCCGCATCACCGTCGGCGTCGAGGCGCACACCCACGAGTTCATCGCCACCGCGCACGAGGACCAGAAGTTCGGCATCCCGCTCGCGGGCGGCCAGGCCGCGGAGGCCGTACGCCGGGCCCTCACCCTCGACGGGCTCGAACTCATCGGCATCCACAGCCACATCGGCTCGCAGATCTTCGACATGTCCGGCTTCGAGGTCGCCGCCCACCGCGTGGTCGGCCTGCTGAAGGACATCCGCGACGAGCACGGCGTCGAGCTGCCCGAGATCGACCTCGGCGGCGGCCTCGGCATCGCCTACACCAGCTCCGACGACCCCCGCGAGCCGCACGAGATCGCCAAGGCGCTCACCGAGATCGTCACCCGCGAGTGCGAGGCGGCCCGGCTGCGCGTCCCCCGCATCTCCGTCGAGCCCGGCCGCGCCATCGTCGGCCCGACCGCGTTCACGCTGTACGAGGTCGGAACCGTCAAGCCGCTCGACGGGCTGCGCACGTACGTCTCCGTCGACGGCGGGATGTCGGACAACATCCGCACCGCGCTGTACGACGCCGAGTACAGCGTCGCCCTCGTCTCGCGGACCAGCGACGCCGAGCCGATGCTCACCCGCGTCGTCGGCAAGCACTGCGAGAGCGGGGACATCGTGGTCAAGGACGCGTTCCTCCCCGCCGACCTGGCACCGGGCGACCTGATCGCCGTCCCCGCCACGGGGGCCTACTGCCGGTCCATGGCCAGCAACTACAACCACGTCCTGCGCCCGCCGGTCGTCGCGGTCGGCGAGGGCGAGGCGCGGGTGATCGTCCGGCGCGAGACGGAGGAGGACCTGCTCCGGCTGGACGTCGGCTGAGGCCCGCCGAGGCCGCCCGGGGCCCCGTTCCGGGAACACGAAACAGATGTCTCACGATCCGGACGAAAGGCGGAAAGCCCCATCCGGTGAGTGAGACTGGTCGGACCGTAGACGGTGAGAGGAAACGAGGTCGGATGATGCGTACGCGTCCGCTGAAGGTGGCGCTGCTGGGCTGTGGAGTGGTCGGCTCCGAGGTGGCGCGCATCATGACGACGCACGCCGACGACCTCGCCGCCCGCATCGGGGCCCCGGTCGAACTGGCCGGGGTCGCCGTACGGCGGCCCTCCAAGGTGCGCGCCGGAATCGACCCCGCGCTCGTCACCACCGACGCGACCGCCCTGGTGAAGCGCGGTGACATCGACGTGGTCGTGGAGGTCATCGGCGGCATCGAGCCCGCCCGCACCCTGATCACCACCGCGCTGGAGCACGGCGCGTCCGTCGTCTCGGCCAACAAGGCCCTGCTCGCCCAGGACGGCGCCGCCCTGCACGCCGCCGCCGAGGAGCACGGCCGGGACCTCTACTACGAGGCCGCCGTCGCCGGCGCCATCCCGCTGATCCGCCCGCTGCGCGAGTCCCTCGCCGGCGACAAGGTCAACCGCGTGCTCGGCATCGTCAACGGCACCACCAACTTCATCCTCGACAAGATGGACTCCACCGGTGCCGGCTACCAGGAGGCCCTGGACGAGGCCACCGCGCTCGGGTACGCCGAGGCCGACCCCACCGCCGACGTCGAGGGCTTCGACGCCGCCGCCAAGGCCGCCATCCTCGCCGGGATCGCCTTCCACACCCGCGTCCGCCTGGACGACGTGCACCGCGAGGGCATGACCGAGGTCACCGCGGCCGACTTCCGCTCGGCGCGCGAGATGGGCTGCACCATCAAGCTGCTCGCCATCTGCGAGCGGGCCAGGGACGGCGCCTCGGTCACCGCCCGCGTCCACCCCGCGATGATCCCGCTCAGCCACCCGCTGGCCTCGGTGCGCGGCGCGTACAACGCGGTGTTCGTGGAGTCCGACGCGGCCGGGCAGCTCATGTTCTACGGCCCCGGCGCCGGCGGCGCGCCCACCGCCTCGGCGGTCCTCGGCGACCTCGTGGCCGTCTGCCGCAACCGCCTCAACGGCACGACCGGCCCCGGTGAGTCGGCGTACGCGGCACTGCCCGTGTCCCCGATGGGGGACGTCGTCACGCGGTACCACATCAGCCTCGACGTCGCCGACAAACCGGGTGTCCTCGCCCAGGTCGCCACCGTGTTCGCCGAGCACGGGGTGTCGATCGATACGGTCAGGCAGCAGGGGAAGGACGGCGAGGCATCGCTCGTCGTCGTCACGCACCGCGCCTCCGACGCGTCCCTCACCGGGACCGTGGAGGCGCTGCGCAAGCTCGACACCGTGCGGGGTGTCGCCAGCATCATGCGGGTTGAAGGGGAGTAAGCGGCAATGACCCACCAGTGGCGCGGAATCATCGAGGAGTACCGGGACAGGCTGCCGGTCACCGACAGCACGCCGGTCGTGACGCTCCGCGAGGGCGGTACGCCTCTCGTGCCCGCGCAGGTGCTCTCCGAGCGCACGGGCTGCGCGGTCCACCTCAAGGTGGAGGGGGCCAACCCCACCGGTTCGTTCAAGGACCGGGGCATGACCATGGCCATCACGCGGGCCAAGGAGGAGGGCGCCAAGGCGGTCATCTGCGCCTCCACCGGCAACACCTCCGCCTCCGCCGCCGCCTACGCGGTGCGCGCGGGCATGGTCTCGGCGGTGCTCGTCCCGCAGGGCAAGATCGCGCTCGGCAAGATGGGCCAGGCCCTCGTGCACGGCGCGAAGATCCTCCAGGTCGCCGGAAACTTCGACGACTGTCTCGACCTCGCGCGCGCCCTGAGCGACAACTACCCGGTGGCGCTGGTCAATTCGGTCAACCCGGTGCGCATCGAGGGCCAGAAGACGGCCGCCTTCGAGATCGTGGACATGCTGGGCGACGCCCCCGACATCCATGTCCTCCCGGTCGGCAACGCGGGCAACATCACGGCCTACTGGAAGGGCTACACGGAGTACGCCGCCGACGGCCCGGCCACCCGCACCCCGCGCATGTGGGGCTACCAGGCGTCCGGCAGCGCGCCCATCGTGCGCGGCGAGGTCGTCAAGGACCCCTCCACCGTGGCCACCGCCATCCGGATCGGCAACCCCGCCTCCTGGCAGTACGCGCTCGCCGCGCGGGACGAATCCGGCGGTCACATCGACGAGGTGACGGACCGTGAGATCCTGCGCGCCTACCGGCTGTTGGCCGCGCAGGAGGGCGTCTTCGTGGAGCCCGCCTCCGCCGCCTCGGTCGCCGGACTCCTCAAGGCGGCCGAGCAGGGCAAGGTCGACCCCGGCCAGACCATCGTCTGCACCGTCACCGGCAACGGCCTGAAGGACCCCGACTGGGCCGTGGCCGGCGCCCCGCAGCCGGTCACCGTGCCGGTGGACTCCGCCGTCGCCGCCGAGCGGCTGGGCCTGGCCTGACGCCCGGCCCGACAGGGTGCACAGGGGGCTTGCGACACGCATCGTGCGCCTCCTGTGCGCCCTATGTCGCGGCAGAACCTTCCTTCGATAGGCTGGGGGCAACCCGCCCACCGCACATGCCCACCGCGTGTGGCACGGCGCCGCCGCCCCAGACGGCCCGACGGGTTCTCCGCACGTCATCGATTGTCCGCACCGGATGCCCCTCGCGGGCCATTCGGCAGTCACGTCCGTCACGCAGCTCAAGGAGAGTCTTCGAGCGATGGCCGGTCCCGCCTTCCGCGCCGCCGCCGTCCGGGTGCGCACCCCCGCCACCAGCGCCAACCTCGGTCCGGGCTTCGACGCCCTGGGCCTCGCGCTGGGGCTGTACGACGACGTGGTCGTCCGGGTCGCCGACTCCGGGCTGCACATCGACATCGCCGGTGAGGGCGGCGAGACGCTCCCGCGCGACGAGCGCCATCTGCTCGTACGCGCCCTGCGCACCGCCTTCGACCTGCTGGGCGGACAGCCGCGCGGGCTGGAGATCGTGTGCGCCAACCGCATCCCGCACGGCCGGGGCCTGGGTTCGTCGTCCGCCGCCATCTGCGCGGGGATCGTCGCCGCGCGCGCGGTGACCATAGGGGGCGAGTCCCGCCTGGACGACACCGCGCTGCTGGAGCTGGCCACCGAGATCGAGGGCCACCCGGACAACGTCGCGGCCTGTCTGCTCGGCGGATTCACCTTGTCCTGGCTGGAGTCGGGCGCCGCCCGCGCCATCCGGACCGAGCCCGACCCCTCCATCGTCCCCGTGGTCTTCGTACCCGCGAAGCCCGTGCTCACCGAGACCGCGCGCGGACTGCTCCCGCGTACCGTCCCGCACGTCGACGCCGCCGCCAACGCGGGCCGTGCCGCGCTGCTCGTCGAGGCCCTCACCCGGCGCCCCGAGCTGCTGCTGCCCGCCACCGAGGACCGGCTGCACCAGGAGTACCGCGCCCCCGCCATGCCGGAGAGCGCCGCACTGGTGGAAAGGCTGCGCGCGGACGGCGTCGCGGCCGTCATCTCCGGTGCCGGGCCCACCGTCATGGCGCTCACCGACGAGGCCACCGCCGACAAGGTGCAGGCCCTCGCGGGCGCCGACTGGGCGGCCAACCGGCTGAGCCTCGACACACAGGGAGCGAGCGTGCTGCCGCTTGCGCCCTGACACCCGGTTGCCGGATTTGGAGAGGGGGAATGTTTGTTGCATCCGGTAGTGTTAATCTCAAGTCTGCACCCGACCCCACCATGGCGAGGTGCTTCGTGTCCCCGTCAGGGACAGACATTCTTCCGGGAGCCTCCCAAGCCACTCCGTGTTCCGTGCGCCGTACCTGGGCAGTACGTCGTGCGGCGGCACTGAGCGAGTCAGCGGGCACGCTCCGGAATCGGCGCCGCCGCGCCATGTGACACCGGGTGTCACGGCTCGCGGGAGCGCCATCACCAGAAATTCTCTTCCGCCGCTTCATGGCGGACCACCGCCCCGGCTCGGTACTTCCGAATGGCACCGATGCCGGACAGCACAACCGGTCGCCGAGCCAGACAGGCCGACGTCCGCTCCAGGGAAGGACCCTTCGTGAGCGACACCACCGATCTGATGGGCGCACGTGTCGAGGAGACCGCTGCCGCGCCCGCCACGGACTCCGCGCCTGCCACCGGTGCCGGCTCCCGGCGGCGCCGTGGTACCGGCCTCGAGGGCATGGTGCTGGCCGAGCTCCAGCAGGTCGCCTCGGGCCTCGGCATCAGGGGCACCGCGCGGATGCGCAAGAGCCAGTTGATCGACGTCATCAAGGAGGCCCAGGCCGGGGGAAGCGCCCCCAAGGCCGAGGCCGCCGAGGAGACCAAGCCCAAGCGCCGCGCCACCTCCAAGGCCCGTACGGGTGAGGCCGCCGGTGAGGCGAAGGCCGAGAAGGCCGCGCAGCCGGCCGCCGACAAGGCCGCCCAGATCGACATCCCCGGCCAGCCGGCCGGCGGTCCCGCCCGCTCCGGCGACGCCGAGCGCGAGGACGCGCCCAGTGAGCGCCGCCGCCGTCGTGCCACCGCCGACGCGGGCAGCCCGGCCGCCGCCGAGTCCACCGAGACCAGGGGCGAGAAGAGCGAGCCGAAGGGCGACGCCCAGCAGCAGCCGCACGCCGACGGCAAGGCCGAAGACGGCGAGGGCCGCGCCCGCCGCGACCGCCGTGACCGTGACCGCGACCGGGGCGGCCGTGACCGCGACCGCCGCGGCAAGGGCGACGACCAGCAGGGCGGCGGCCGCCAGGACCGCCAGCAGGACCGTCAGCAGCAGGGCGGCGGCCGGCAGGACCGTCAGGACCGCCAGCAGCAGGACGACGACGACTTCGAGGGCGGCCGCCGTGGCCGTCGCGGCCGCTACCGTGACCGCCGTGGCCGTCGCGGCCGCGACGAGATCGCCGAGCCGCAGGTCAACGAGGACGACGTCCTGATCCCCGTCGCGGGCATCCTGGACATCCTCGACAACTACGCGTTCATCCGCACCTCCGGCTACCTGCCGGGCCCGAACGACGTGTACGTCTCCCTCGCCCAGGTCCGCAAGAACGGTCTGCGCAAGGGCGACCACATCACCGGCGCGGTCCGCCAGCCGAAGGACGGCGAGCGCCGCGAGAAGTTCAACGCGCTGGTCCGCCTCGACTCCGTCAACGGCATGGCGCCCGAACACGGCCGTGGGCGGCCGGAGTTCAACAAGCTGACGCCGCTGTACCCGCAGGACCGGCTGCGCCTGGAGTCCGAGGCGGGCATCCTGACGACCCGGATCATCGACCTCGTGTCGCCGATCGGCAAGGGCCAGCGCGGTCTGATCGTGGCCCCGCCGAAGACCGGCAAGACCATGATCATGCAGGCGATCGCCAACGCGATCACGCACAACAACCCCGAGTGCCACCTGATGGTCGTCCTGGTCGACGAGCGTCCGGAAGAGGTCACCGACATGCAGCGGTCGGTGAAGGGCGAGGTCATCTCCTCCACCTTCGACCGCCCGGCCGAGGACCACACCACGGTCGCCGAGCTGGCCATCGAGCGCGCCAAGCGTCTGGTGGAGCTGGGTCACGACGTGGTCGTGCTGCTCGACTCCATCACGCGTCTGGGCCGTGCGTACAACCTCGCCGCCCCGGCGTCGGGCCGCATCCTCTCCGGTGGTGTCGACTCCACGGCGCTCTACCCGCCCAAGCGCTTCTTCGGTGCCGCGCGCAACATCGAGGACGGCGGCTCGCTGACCATCCTCGCCACCGCGCTCGTCGACACCGGGTCCCGCATGGACGAGGTGATCTTCGAGGAGTTCAAGGGCACCGGCAACATGGAGCTCAAGCTCGACCGGAAGCTCGCCGACAAGCGCATCTTCCCGGCGGTGGACGTCGACGCGTCCGGTACCCGCAAGGAAGAGATCCTGCTCGGCAGCGAGGAGCTGGCCATCACCTGGAAGCTGCGTCGCGTGCTGCACGCGCTCGACCAGCAGCAGGCGATCGAGCTGCTGCTCGACAAGATGAAGCAGACCAAGTCGAACATCGACTTCCTCACCCAGATCCAGAAGACGACGCCGGCTCCCGGCAACGGTGACTGAGCCCCGCTGAGCCACCCGCTTCGGACCTTCGGGCCGCCCCCGCCGCACACGCGCCGGGGGCGGCCCCTTTTGCGCGCCGGGCCCTCCCGCGAGACCTTTGCCACAGGTGTGACGTTCGGTACCGACTTGGCTCGGTACGGCCCCGTAAGAGAAAGCGCAGGTGAACGGGGAGACGGTCCGGCCTCCCGATCACGGAAGGTGACCATCGCCCCACCAGGCGGCGCAGCGCTTTGTGCGAGCCTGTCCCGAGTTTCCCTGTCCGACCAGGTGGAGCGACGATGGAGCGGTGATGACCGCTCCCGACCCTGAACGCAGGGGGTAACCGAACGGACGAGACCTAGGAGCGCAGTGTCCACCCAGAGCACGCCGGAGCCCGGCATACCGGAGACCGGAAACGGCCCCCGCCGCCGGGGCAAGGGGCGCCGCCGCAAGCCCCGCAGCACGGGCCGCAAGGCCCTGCTCGCCACGGCATGGACGGCCGCGGGCGTGGTCGTGCTGGCGGGTGCCGGGGCCGGGTACGTCTACTTCAAGCTGAACGGCAACATCCACAGCATCGACATCAACCAGATGCTCGGCCGCGACCGGCCCGCCAAGGTCGACAACGGCTCCCAGAACATCCTGGTCCTCGGCTCCGACACCCGTGACGGGGCCAACCGGAAGATCGGCGGGGGAGCGGCCGACAGCGGCGCCCGCTCCGACACCGCGATGATCGTCCACATCCACAAGGGCCACAAGAAGGCGTCCGTGGTGTCCATCCCGCGCGACACCCTCATCGACCGCCCCGCCTGCGCCGACAGCAAGGGCCACACGTACCCGGCGGCGAGGAACGTCATGTTCAACTCGGCCTACGCCACCGGCGGCGCGCCCTGCGCGGTCAGAACCGTCGAGTCGCTCAGCGGCATCCGCATGGACCACTACCTGGAGGTCGACTTCGCGGGCTTCCAGCGCCTGGTCGACGACCTCGGCGGCGTACGTGTCACCACCACCCGCGCCATCAAGGACCCGGACAGCCACCTGGACCTGACGGCCGGCACGCACACCCTCGACGGCGCGCAGGCGCTCGGCCTGGTGCGCACCCGGCACGGCGTCGGCGACGGCTCCGACCTCGGCCGCATCCAGCTCCAGCAGGCGTTCGTGAAGGCCCTGATCGCCCAGACCAAGCAGGTCGGCGTGCTGAGCAACCCCAAGAAGCTGTACGACCTCGCCGACACCGCGACCCGGACCGTCACCACCGACTCCGACCTCGGCTCGGTCAACTCCCTCGCGGACTTCGCCGGCGGCCTCAAGGGCATCAGCGCCTCCGGGATGCACATGGTCACCATGCCCGTGCAGTACGACCCGGCCGACCCCAACCGGGTGCTGCTGGAGCGGTCCAAGGCCCAGCAGGTCTGGACGGCGCTGAAGAACGACCGGCCGGTGCCGGACTCCGCGACCGCGGGCTCTGCCACCGGCGGCGCCAAGGGCGTCGTCACACCCGGGGAATAGAACAGCCCCACCCCCGGTTTTGGGGGATGGCGCCAGTCCTGGCAGACTGGTACGTCGGCTCCGGTTCACGCACCCGCATTCCCGCGGTGGCGACCCGGCGCCCTCCCGGAACCTAGGAGACACCTTGAAGCGCGACATCCACCCCGAGTACGTCGAGACCCAGGTGAGCTGCACCTGTGGCGCCTCGTTCACCACCCGGAGCACCATCGACTCCGGCACCATCCGTGCCGAGGTCTGCTCCGAGTGCCACCCGTTCTACACGGGTAAGCAGAAGATCCTCGACACCGGTGGCCGCGTGGCCCGCTTCGAGGCCCGCTTCGGCAAGGCTTCCGGCTCCAAGAAGTAGCGAGCCCCGAACCGCCGGTCCACGGTCGCGCCCCGCGAGGGGCGCGACCACGGACCGGCGTTTTTGGTCGCCCGCCAGCCCTTCACCCGCAGTACAGGAGCCGAAAGATGTTCGAGGCAGTCGAGGAACTCGTCGCCGAGCACGCCGATCTGGAGCGCAAGCTCGCCGACCCGTCGGTCCACGCCGACCAGGCGAACGCGCGCAAGCTGAACAAGCGCTATGCCGAGCTGTCCCCGATCGTGGCCACCTTCCGCTCCTGGAAGCAGTCCGGGGACGACATCGAGACCGCCCGTGAGCTGGGGGCCGACGACCCCGACTTCGCCGCCGAGGTCAAGGACCTGGAGAAGCAGCGCGAGGAGCTGACCGACAAGCTCCGCCTGCTGCTGGTCCCGCGCGACCCGAGCGACGACAAGGACGTCATCCTGGAGATCAAGGCCGGCGCCGGCGGCGACGAGTCCGCCCTGTTCGCCGGTGACCTCCTGCGCATGTACCTGCGCTACGCCGAGCGGGTCGGCTGGAAGACCGAGATCATCGACGCCACCGAGTCCGAGCTGGGCGGCTACAAGGACGTCCAGGTCGCGGTGAAGTCCCGGGGCCAGACCGAGCCCGGTCAGGGCGTGTGGGCCCGCCTGAAGTACGAGGGCGGGGTGCACCGCGTGCAGCGTGTGCCCGCCACCGAGTCCCAGGGCCGCATCCACACCTCCGCCGCCGGTGTCCTCGTCACACCCGAGGCCGAGGAGGTGGATGTCGAGATCAACCCCAGCGACCTGCGGATCGACGTGTACCGGTCCTCCGGCCCCGGCGGCCAGTCGGTCAACACCACCGACTCCGCCGTGCGCATCACCCACCTGCCCACCGGTGTGGTCGCCTCCTGCCAGAACGAGAAGAGCCAGCTCCAGAACAAGGAGCAGGCCCTGCGCATCCTGCGCTCCCGGCTGCTCGCCGCCGCCCAGGAGAAGGCCGAGGCGGAGGCCGCCGACGCCCGCCGCAGCCAGGTCCGCACCGTGGACCGCTCCGAGAAGATCCGCACGTACAACTTCCCGGAGAACCGCATCTCCGACCACCGCGTGGGCTTCAAGGCGTACAACTTGGACCAGGTGCTCGACGGTGAGCTGAGCGCGCTGATCCAGGCGTGCGTCGACGCCGACTCGGCGGCGAAGCTCGCGAGCGCCTGAGAACACCCGGCAGGACCACGCACGAGGACCGGAGGAGAAGCGTGCAGCAAGACTTCGGGGGGCGACCCCCGAGCCCCCGCAGCGTGCTGCTCGCGGAGGTGGCCCAGGCCACCCAGCGGCTGGCCGACGCCGGAGTGCCCTCCCCGCGCACCGACGCCGAGGAGCTGGCCGCCTTCGTGCACGCCGTCAAGCGCGGCGCCCTGCACACCGTGAAGGACTCCGACTTCGACGCCCGGTACTGGGAGGTCATCGCCCGCCGCGAGCAGCGCGAGCCGCTCCAGCACATCACCGGGCGGGCCTACTTCCGCTATCTGGAGCTCCAGGTGGGCCCGGGCGTCTTCGTGCCCCGGCCGGAGACCGAGTCGGTGGTCGGCTGGGCGATAGACGCGGTACGCGCCATGGACGTCGTCGAGCCCAGCATCGTCGACCTGTGCACCGGCTCCGGCGCCATCGCGCTGGCCCTCGCCCAGGAGGTGCCGCGCTCACGGGTGCACGCCGTCGAGCTGTCCGAGGACGCGCTGCGGTGGACCCGCAAGAACGTCGAGGGCTCCCGCGTCGACCTGCGCCAGGGTGACGCCCTGACCGCCTTCCCGGACCTGGACGGCCAGGTCGACCTGGTCATCTCCAACCCGCCGTACATCCCGCTCACCGAGTGGGAGTACGTCGCGCCCGAGGCCCGCGACTACGACCCCGAGCTGGCCCTGTTCTCCGGCGAGGACGGGCTCGACCTGATCCGGGGCATCGAGCGCACCGCGCACCGGCTGCTGCGCCCCGGCGGCGTCGTCGTCATCGAGCACGCCGACACCCAGGGCGGCCAGGTGCCGTGGATCTTCACCGAGGAGCGGGGCTGGGCCGACGCGGCCGACCACCCCGACCTCAACAACCGCCCCCGGTTCGCCACGGCCCGCAAGGCGACGCTGTGACCACCGCGCAGAACCACTTCCAGAGTTACGTGTACGAGGAGGCCCGCTAGACATGGCACGGCGATACGACACCAACGACGCCACCGACCGCGTGACGGGCCTGCGCGAGGCGGCAGCCGCCGTGCGGCGGGGCGAACTGGTGGTGCTGCCGACCGACACGGTCTACGGCATCGGCGCCGACGCCTTCTCCTCGGAAGCCGTCGCCGACCTGCTCGCCGCCAAGGGCCGGGGCCGCAACATGCCCACCCCCGTGCTCATCGGCTCCCCGAACACCCTGCACGGCCTGGTCACCGACTTCTCCGAGCTGGCCTGGGAACTCGTCGACGCCTTCTGGCCCGGCGCGCTCACCCTGGTCGCCCGGCACCAGCCGTCTCTTCAGTGGGACCTCGGCGACACCCGCGGCACGGTCGCCGTGCGCATGCCGCTGCACCCGGTGGCCATCGAGCTGCTCACCGAGGTCGGCCCGATGGCCGTCTCCTCCGGCAACCTCACCGGCCACCCCGCCCCGGAGACCTGCGACGACGCCCAGCGCATGCTCGGCGACTCCGTCTCCGTCTACCTCGACGGCGGCCCGACCCCGGGCAACGTGCCCTCGTCCATCGTGGACGTCTCCGGCCCGGTGCCCGTACTGCTGCGCCAGGGCGCCATCTCCCCGGAGGAGCTGCGCAAGGTCGTACCCGACCTCGAGGTGGCGAATTGACGGCCCCCGACCGGTACGTCCCCGAGGAGCAGGCCGGGCAGGGGGTCACCCCATGCGCGGCATAGGCGGCGCGGACCGCCCGGCGGAGCAGACCACGACGTTCGGGTTCCCGCGCGACACCTTCCGCATCCTCCACGTCAGCACCGGCAACGTCTGCCGCTCACCCATCACCGAGCGGCTGACCCGGCATTTCGTGGCGGAACGGCTGGGTGTGCTCGGCGGCGGCCTGATCGTGGAGAGCGCCGGCACCTGGGGCCACGAGGGTGCCCGGATGGAGGAGAACGCGGAGACCGTGCTCTCCGAGTTCGGCGCGGACGCGGCCGGGTTCACCGGGCGGGAGCTGCTGGACGAGCACGTCATCATGGCCGACCTGGTGCTGACCGCCACCCGCGACCACCGCGCCCAGGTCATCTCCATGGGCCACTCGGCCGGCCTGCGCACCTTCACGCTGAAGGAGTTCACCCGCCTGGTCCGCGCGATAGACCCGGCCACCCTGCCGCCCCTGGAGGACGGCGTGGTGCTGCGCGCCCGCGCCCTGGTCCGCGCGGCCGCCGCGCTGCGCGGCTGGCTGCTCGCCCCCACCGCCGAGGCGGACGAGGTGTACGACCCCTACGGGGCCCCGCTGCCCTTCTTCCGTTCCATCGGCGACGAGATACGCGACGCTCTCGACCCGGTCGTCACCGCGCTGACGGGCGTGCCCGCCCGTATGTGACGCGCGCCGGGCTCCGGCGGCAGGACTCCTCCGGCGGCCGAGCGGCCGTCCCCGGCACGGCCTACATTGGAGACCTGGGGCCTCGCCCCACGTCACCGTCGACCGCCCGGAGCCCGTCATGTCGGTCACACCCGTGCTGGAAGCGGACAACTTGAGCCGGCAGGACCCGGAGCTGGCCGAGATCCTGCGCGGGGAGCTGGACCGGCAGTCGACGACCCTCCAGCTCACCGCGGCCGAGAACTTCGCCTCGCCCGCCGTGCTCGCCACCCTCGGCTCCCCGCTGGCCAACAAGTACGCCGAGGGCTACCCCGGCTCCCGGTACCACGGGGGCTGCGCGCTGGCCGACACCGCCGAGCGCATCGCCGTGGAGCGGGCCAGGGCGCTCTTCGGGGCCGAGCACGCCAACGTGCAGCCCCACACCGGCTCCTCGGCCATGCTGGCCGCCTACGCCGCCGTGCTGCGCCCCGGTGACACCGTCCTCGCTCTCGGCCTGGACGACGGCGGCCATCTCACCCACGGCTCGCCCGCGAACTTCTCGGGCCGCTGGTTCGACTTCGTCGGCTACGGCCTGGATCCCGAGACGGGCCTGGTCGACCACGACGAGGTGCGCCGGCTGGCCCACGAGCACCGGCCCAAGGCGATCGTGTGCGGGTCCATCGCCTACCCCCGCCACTTCGACCACGCCTTCTTCCGCGAGGTCGCCGACGAGGTCGGGGCGTATCTCATCGTGTCCCTCACGCACTCCGCCGGGCTGGTCGCCGGGGGAGCGGCGCCCGATCCGGTGCCGTACGCGGACCTGGTGTGCGCCACCACGCACAAGACGCTGCGCGGGCCGCGCGGCGGGCTCATCCTCTGCGGGGCCGAGCTGGCCCAGCGGGTCGACCGGGCCGTCTTCCCCTTCACCCAGGGCGGCGCCCAGATGAACAGCGTCGCCGCCAAGGCCGTCGCGTTCGGCGAGGCGGCCACCCCCGCCTTCGCGGCCTACGCCCACCAGACGGTCGCCAACGCGCACGCCCTCGCCGGGCACCTGGCGGACGCCGGGTTCACGGTCGCGACCGGCGGCACCGACACCGCCCTCATCGTGGCCGACCCCACCCCGCTCGGCATGGACGGCCGCACCGCGCGCGGCCGGCTCGCGGCCGCCGGACTGGTGCTGGACTGCTGTGCGCTTGCGCACACCGGCGGAAGGGCGCTCCGGCTCGGCACCGCCGCCGTCACCACCCAGGGCATGGGGGAGCCGGCCATGGCCCGGATCGCCGCGCTGCTGGTCGGCGTGGTGAGCGGCGCCCAAGACCCGGCCGCCGCACGGGCCGAGGTACGCGAGCTGACCGCCGACTTCCCGCCGTACCCGGAGTGAGAACCGGGAGGAGAAGGGGAGCAGAAGGGGTGCCATACGGGTACGGAACGCCCCCGGCGGAACCATCCCCGTCCCCCGCCGGTCCTTGACCGTACGTGTCCCTCGCTAGGGTGTGGGGCTGTGATGGCCAGCGAGATCTGTGGGGATGCCCGTGCGTGAATACCTGCTGACGCTACTCATCACGGCCGCGGTGACGTACCTGCTGACAGGGCCGGTACGGAAGTTCGCGATCGTGGCGGGAGCGATGCCGGAGATCCGGGCACGGGACGTGCACCGGGAGCCCACTCCGCGGCTCGGCGGTATCGCCATGTTCTTCGGACTGTGCGCGGGCCTGCTCGTCGCGGACCACCTGGAGAACCTGAACGAGGTCTTCGCCAAGTCCAACGAGCCCCGTGCCCTGCTGTCCGGGGCCGCGCTGATCTGGCTGATCGGCGTGCTGGACGACAAGTTCGAGATCGACGCCCTGATCAAGCTGGGCGGCCAGATGATCGCCGCCGGTGTGATGGTGGTGCAGGGTCTGACCATCCTGTGGCTGCCGGTGCCCGGTGTGGGCCTGGTCGCGGTCACCCAGTGGCAGGGCACCCTGCTGACCGTCGCCCTGGTCGTCATCACCATCAACGCGGTCAACTTCGTCGACGGCCTCGACGGTCTCGCCGCCGGCATGGTCTGCATCGCCACCGCCGCGTTCTTCATGTACGCCTACCGCATCTGGTACGGCTACGGCATCGAGGCGGCCGCCCCGGCGACGCTGTTCGCGGCCATCCTGATGGGCATGTGCCTGGGCTTCCTGCCGCACAACATGCATCCGGCGCGCATCTTCATGGGCGACTCCGGCTCGATGCTGATCGGCCTGGTGCTGGCCGGCAGCGCCATCTCGGTCACCGGCCAGATCGACCCGGACCGGCTGAACCTGTTCTCCGGTTCCGAGCGCAGCACCGTGCACCAGATGGTGCCCGCGTACATCCCGCTGCTGCTGCCGCTGTCGATCATCGCCATCCCGGCCGCCGACCTCGTGCTGGCCATCGTCCGGCGCACCTGGCGCGGCCAGTCGCCGTTCGCGGCCGACCGCGGGCATCTGCACCACCGGCTGCTGGAGATCGGGCACTCGCACAGCCGGGCGGTGCTCATCATGTACTTCTGGTCGGCCCTCATCGGCTTCGGCGTGCTCGCCTACTCGGTCAACTCGGCCTCGATGTGGATCGTGCTCGGCGTCGTCTTCCTCAGCGCCATCGGCCTGGTCATGCTGCTCCTGCCGCGCTTCACCCCGCACGCCCCCCGCTGGGCCCAGCGGTTCGTACCGCCGCGGTACCGCCGGTATCCGGAACCGTCGGAAGACGGTGAGAGCGGCGGGAACGGCGACGACGAGTCCGGCGAAGCGGCCATGACGGACCTCACCGGGGCAACCCCCGAGCCGGCCGCCGCGGCGGCGGTGCCGGGCGTCAACGGAGCGACCGCGATCGGCGCTCGTACGCGCTCCACCAAGAACCGCAAGGTAAGAATCTGACTAGAGCATTGCCAAGTCGTGGGGGAGCAAAGCGCCCTAATACCAGACAAGCCCACCCGGTTCTTGCACCTGTGCGCGTTGTCACTCTCATGTGTGACAACAGATGCACCCCCAGGTAAAGACCTCATCAAATAGTTTGTGATACGGTTCACGAGAACCCAGGACAGAGCCCGAGACCGTCACGCGACGGTCCGACGGCGTAAGAGTTTCCGTACTCGGTCCGGGACTACGCTCGTCCATGACGACACCTGCCCCCTGTGAAAGCGGAGTTGCCGCCATGCCGTCCAATGACGTCCGGATGCTTGCCCAGGCCGCCGTGCCCACGGCTGCCGTCGGCGCGATCGCCGCCGTCGTCAGCGGTGTGGTCGCCGGCGGCAAGGGTGCGATCGGGGCCGTCGTGGGCACACTGATCGTCATCCTCTTCATGGGGATCGGTCTTTACGTCCTGCAGCGCACCGCCAGGTCCTTCCCGCAGCTCTTCCAGATGATGGGTCTGCTGCTCTACGCGGCCCAACTCCTGCTGCTGGTCATCTTCGTGGGCCTGTTCAAGAACACCACCCTGTTCAGCCCCCGTGCCTTCGCCGTCGTTCTGGTGGTGGCCACCCTCACGTGGATCGCCGCCCAGGCGCGCGCCCACATGAGGGCCAAGATCCTCTACGTCGATCCCGATGCTTCGTCGAAGGACGAGTCGAAGGCTGACAAGTCCCAGAAGACGGACCGTTCGTCGTGAGGGGTAGGGCCGGGATAAAGGCGCGGAGGAGATCCTGCTATCGTCCGGTGCCAACTGCGGCATCGCGGGCGCGGGCATCCGAGCTGACGCCTGTTCCACTGCGAGGCTAGATGCCCCCCAGCCGCCCCCACATCCGTAACACCAGTCCCGTGCCGAACCGCGGCCGTACGCCGCGCCGACACAACGAGGTTGCCGTACCCATGCGCCACGATGAAGGAGCCCGCGGTGAGTGCTGATCCGACGCAGACGCTCGCTTTCGACACGAGCTGTCACCTGTTCTCCGGGTGCGGCTTCCCGGCTCCGGGCCTGCACTCGTTCCTGTTCAAGCCGCTCTGGGGCGACGCGGACAGCAACCTGTACTTCAACAAGACGATGCTGCTGGCGCTGCTCGGTTCCATCGTCATCGTGGCCTTCTTCTGGGCCGCCTTCGCCCGCCCGAAGGTCGTCCCGGGCAAGCTCCAGATGATCGCCGAGTCCGGCTACGACTTCATCCGGCGCGGCGTCGTCTACGAGACGATCGGAAAGAAGGAAGGCGAGAAGTACGTACCTCTGGTCGTCTCGCTGTTCTTCTTCGTGTGGATGATGAACCTCTGGTCGATCATCCCGGTCGCCCAGTTCCCGGTGACGGCGATCATCTCGTACCCGGCGGTCCTGGCCGCGATCGTGTACGTCCTGTGGGTCGGTCTGACCTTCAAGCGCCAGGGCTTCGTCGGCGCCTTCAAGAACTTCACCGGTTACGACAAGTCGCTCGGCGCGGTGCTCCCGCTGTCGATGACGATCGAACTGTTCTCGAACCTGCTGGTCCGGCCGTTCACGCACGCTGTGCGACTGTTCGCCAACATGTTCGCCGGTCACACGCTGCTGCTGCTCTTCACGATCGCAAGCTGGTACATGCTGAACGGCATCGGCATCGCCTACTCCGGTGTCTCGTTCGTCATGGTCCTCGTGATGACCGCCTTCGAGCTCTTCATCCAGGCTGTTCAGGCGTACGTCTTCGTGCTCCTCACGTGCAGCTTCATCCAGGGCGCGCTCGCCGAGCACCACTGAGCACCTGCGCCTCACCCATCCAGACATCCGGTGGCCATCCCCCACCGGTCCTTGAAAGAGAAGGAAGAACCGGCATGTCCGCTCTCCAGACCCTTGCCGCCGGCGTCGAGATCAAGGGCAACCTCGGCTCCATCGGTTACGGCCTCGCCGCCATCGGCCCGGGCGTCGGCGTCGGCATCATCTTCGGTAACGGCACCCAGGCGCTCGCCCGCCAGCCCGAGGCGGCCGGCCTGATCCGCGCCAACCAGATCCTCGGCTTCGCCTTCTGTGAGGCGCTCGCCCTGATCGGTCTGGTCATGCCGTTCGTCTACCCGAGCGCCTGATCCGACCGACGCCCTTTAGCTAGACGAAAGGCACTGATATGAGCCCCCTGGTAATGCTGGCGGCTGAGGAGGCCGAGAACCCCCTCATCCCGCCGATCCCAGAGCTCGTCATCGGCCTGATCGCCTTTGTCATCGTCTTCGGCTTCCTCGCCTGGAAGCTCCTCCCGAACATCAACAAGGTTCTGGAGGAGCGCCGCGAAGCGATCGAGGGCGGGATCGAGAAGGCCGAGGCCGCGCAGACCGAGGCTCAGAGCGTCCTCGAGCAGTACAAGGCCCAGCTCGCCGAGGCTCGTCACGAGGCCGCCCGGCTTCGCCAGGAGGCTCAGGAGCAGGGTGCGACGCTCATCGCGGAGATGCGGGCCGAGGGCCAGCGTCAGCGCGAGGAGATCGTCGCCGCCGGTCACGCCCAGATCGCGGCCGACCGCAAGGCCGCTTCGGCCTCGCTCCGCCAGGACGTCGGCAAGCTCGCCACCGAACTGGCCGGCAAGCTCGTCGGTGAGTCCCTCGAGGACCACGCCCGGCAGAGCCGTGTGATCGACCGCTTCCTCGACGAGCTCGACGAGAAGGCCGAGGCCACGCGATGAACGGATCGAGCCGCGAGGCCCTGGCAGCCGCACGGGAGCGTCTCGACGCGCTGACGGACTCCACGTCCGTGGACGCCGCGCAGCTCGCCGACGAGCTGGCGGCCGTCACCGCGCTGCTCGACCGCGAGGCCGGCCTGCGCCGGGTCCTCACCGACCCGGCGCAGCCCGCCGAGGCCAAGGCCGAGCTGGTGCAGCGCCTGATCGGCGGCCAGGTGAGCGGTCCGACCGCCGACCTGGTGGCCGGTCTCGCCCGGGCCCGCTGGTCGCAGTCCCGCGACCTGGTGGACGCGCTGGAGGAGCTGGCGGACATCGCCGACCTCACCGCCGCGGAGAAGTCCGGCACGCTGGACGACGTCGAGGACGAGCTGTTCCGGTTCGGCCGGATCGTCGCCTCCGACCCGGCCCTGCGCGCCGCGCTGACCGACCGGTCGGCGTCCACCGCGGCCAAGGCCGAGCTGGTGCACCGGCTGCTGGGCGGACGGGCCAAGCCCGTCACCGAGCGTCTGGTCACCCGACTGGTCACCGCGCCGCGTGGACGTAGCCTGGAAGCGGGACTCGAGTCCCTGTCCAAGCTGGCCGCCGAGCGCCGGGACCGGCTGGTGGCGACCGTCACCTCGGCGGTTCCGCTGAGCGAGGCCCAGAAGCGTCGCCTGGGTGACGCCCTGGCCAAGCTCTACGGCCGCCGGATGCACCTCAACCTGGACGTGGACCCCGAGGTGATCGGCGGTATCCGGGTTCAGGTCGGTGACGAGGTCATCAACGGCTCCCTGGCGGACCGGCTGGACGACGCCGCCCGCCGCATGGCGAGCTAGCACCACAAACGCAAAGACGTACTTACGGCCCTGGTTGGGCCGTGCAGAGGATTCACCTCGTTCAGGGGGGAGTCCGGAGTCCAGACATCCCCCCAAAGTGAAACTTCGGGCCCAACAAGGAGAGCAGGGAACCCAGATGGCGGAGCTCACGATCCGGCCGGAGGAGATCCGGGACGCACTGGAGAACTTCGTCCAGTCGTACAAGCCGGACGCGGCCTCGCGCGAGGAGGTCGGTACGGTCACCGTCGCCGGCGACGGCGTCGCGAAGGTCGAGGGCCTTCCCTCGGCCATGGCCAACGAGCTGCTGAAGTTCGAGGACGGCACCCTCGGCCTCGCCCTCAACCTCGAGGAGCGCGAGATCGGTGCCATCGTTCTCGGCGAGTACAGCGGCATCGAGGAGGGCCAGCCGGTGCACCGCACCGGAGAGGTCCTCTCGGTCGCCGTCGGCGACGGCTACCTCGGCCGTGTCGTCGACCCGCTGGGCCAGCCGATCGACGGCCTCGGCGAGGTCGAGACCGACGGCCGCCGCGCCCTCGAACTGCAGGCCCCCACGGTCATGCAGCGCCAGTCGGTGCACGAGCCGATGGAGACGGGCTACATGGCGGTCGACGCCATGACCCCGATCGGCCGCGGCCAGCGCCAGCTCATCATCGGTGACCGCCAGACCGGCAAGACCGCCCTGGCCGTCGACACGATCATCAACCAGCGCGACAACTGGCGCACCGGCGACCCGAACAAGCAGGTCCGCTGCATCTACGTCGCCATCGGCCAGAAGGGCTCCACCATCGCCGGCGTGCGCCGCGCGCTGGAGGAGAACGGCGCGCTGGAGTACACGACCATCGTCGCCGCCCCGGCGTCCGACCCGGCCGGCTTCAAGTACCTGGCGCCGTACACCGGTTCCGCCATCGGTCAGCACTGGATGTACCAGGGCAAGCACGTCCTGATCGTCTTCGACGACCTGTCGAAGCAGGCCGACGCCTACCGCGCCGTGTCCCTGCTGCTGCGCCGTCCGCCGGGCCGCGAGGCCTACCCCGGTGACGTCTTCTACCTGCACTCCCGTCTGCTGGAGCGCTGCGCGAAGCTCTCCGACGACCTGGGCGCCGGCTCGATGACCGGTCTGCCGATCGTCGAGACGAAGGCCAACGACGTCTCGGCGTTCATCCCGACCAACGTCATCTCCATCACCGACGGCCAGTGCTTCCTGGAGTCGGACCTCTTCAACGCCGGTCAGCGCCCCGCGCTGAACGTCGGTATCTCCGTCTCCCGAGTCGGTGGTTCCGCCCAGCACAAGGCGATGAAGCAGGTCTCCGGCCGACTGCGCGTGGACCTCGCCCAGTTCCGTGAGCTGGAGGCGTTCGCCGCCTTCGGTTCCGACCTGGACCAGGCGTCCAAGAACCAGCTCGATCGCGGTCAGCGCATGACCGAGCTGCTGAAGCAGAACCAGTACCAGCCGATGTCCACCGAGGACCAGGTCGTCTCGATCTGGGCCGGTGGTACGGGCCGCATGGACGACGTGCCGGTCGACGACGTCCGCCGCTTCGACAAGGAGCTGCTGGAGTTCCTGCACCGCAGCCACCAGGGCCTGATGACCTCCATCCGGGAGGGCGGCAAGATGTCGGACGACACCCTGCAGGCCATCGGTGACGCGATCGCGGAGTTCAAGAAGCAGTTCGAGACCTCGGACGGCAAGCTCCTCGGCGACGACACCCCGGCCTCTCCCGCCAAGTGACGTAAGGAAGGGACCTGACTCATGGGAGCCCAGCTCCGGGTCTACAAGCGTCGCATCCGATCCGTCACCGCGACCAAGAAGATCACCAAGGCGATGGAGATGATCGCCGCCTCGCGTGTCGTCAAGGCGCAGCGCAAGGTGGCGGCCTCCAAGCCGTACGCGGACGAGCTGACCCGCGCGGTCAAGTCGGTCGCCACCGGGTCGAACACCAAGCACCCGCTCACCACGGAGGCCGAGAACCCGACCCGTGCCGCGGTCCTGCTCCTCACGAGCGACCGCGGTCTGGCCGGCGCCTTCAACTCCAACGCCATCAAGGCGGGCGAGCAGCTCACCGAGCGCCTTGAGCGCGAGGGCAAGCAGGTGGAGACGTTCATCGTCGGCCGCCGGGGTGTCGCTCACTACAACTTCCGTGAGCGCAAGATCGCGGAGCTGTGGACGGGCTTCACCGACGAGCCGACGTACGCGGACGCCAAGAAGGTCGCGGCGCCCCTGATCGAGGCCATCGAGACGCCCGACGCGGACGGCGGCGTGGACGAGCTCTACATCGTCTTCACGGAGTTCGTGTCGATGATGACGCAGACGGCGGTCGCCCAGCGACTGCTCCCGCTGCGCCTCGACGAGGTCGCGGAGGAGAAGACCGGCGACGGTGAGATCCTCCCGCTGTACGACTTCGAGCCGTCGGCGGAGGACGTCCTGGACGCCCTGCTGCCCCGGTACGTCGAGAGCCGGATCTACAACGCGATGCTCCAGTCGGCCGCTTCGAAGCACGCCGCCACGCGGCGCGCGATGAAGTCGGCCACCGACAACGCGGGCGAGCTGATCAACACGCTCTCCCGTCTTGCCAACGCGGCCCGCCAGGCCGAAATCACCCAGGAAATCAGCGAGATCGTCGGTGGCGCCAGCGCCCTGGCCGACGCGACCGCGGGGAGTGACCGATAAATGACCACCACTGTTGAGACCGCGGCGGCCACGGGTCGCGTCGCCCGCGTCATCGGCCCGGTCGTCGACGTGGAGTTCCCCGTCGACGCGATGCCGGAGATCTACAACGCCCTGACCGTCGAGGTCGCCGACCCGGCGCACGACGGCGAGAAGAAGACGCTGACCCTGGAGGTCGCCCAGCACCTGGGTGACGGCCTGGTCCGCACCATCTCCATGCAGCCCACCGACGGTCTGGTCCGCCAGTCCGTCGTGACGGACAGCGGCGACGCCATCTCCGTCCCGGTCGGCGACTTCACCAAGGGCAAGGTGTTCAACACCCTCGGTGAGGTGCTGAACGTCGACGAGAAGCACACCGGTGAGCGCTGGCCGATCCACCGCAAGGCGCCGAACTTCGACGAGCTCGAGTCGAAGACCGAGATGTTCGAGACGGGCGTCAAGGTCATCGACCTGCTCACCCCGTACGTCAAGGGCGGCAAGATCGGCCTGTTCGGCGGTGCCGGCGTCGGCAAGACGGTGCTCATCCAGGAGATGATCTACCGCGTCGCCAACAACCACGACGGTGTCTCCGTGTTCGCCGGTGTCGGTGAGCGCACGCGTGAGGGCAACGACCTCATCGCGGAGATGACCGAGTCGGGCGTCATCGACAAGACCGCGCTCGTCTTCGGTCAGATGGACGAGCCGCCGGGCACCCGTCTGCGCGTCGCGCTGGCCGGCCTCACCATGGCCGAGTACTTCCGTGACGTCCAGAAGCAGGACGTGCTGTTCTTCATCGACAACATCTTCCGCTTCACGCAGGCCGGTTCCGAGGTCTCCACGCTGCTCGGCCGTATGCCGTCCGCCGTGGGTTACCAGCCGAACCTGGCCGACGAGATGGGTCTCCTCCAGGAGCGCATCACCTCGACCCGCGGTCACTCGATCACCTCGATGCAGGCGATCTACGTCCCCGCGGACGACCTCACCGACCCGGCCCCGGCCACCACGTTCGCCCACCTCGACGCGACGACGGTTCTGTCCCGTCCGATCTCGGAGAAGGGCATCTACCCGGCCGTGGACCCGCTGGACTCCACGTCCCGCATCCTGGACCCGCGGTACATCGCGCAGGACCACTACGACTGCGCCATGCGCGTCAAGAACATCCTGCAGAAGTACAAGGACCTCCAGGACATCATCGCGATCCTCGGTATCGACGAGCTGGGCGAGGAGGACAAGCTCGTCGTCCACCGTGCCCGTCGCGTGGAGCGCTTCCTGTCCCAGAACACCCACGTCGCCAAGCAGTTCACCGGCGTGGACGGTTCGGACGTTCCGGTGGACGAGACCATCGCCGCGTTCAACGCGATCTGCGACGGTGAGTACGACCACTTCCCGGAGCAGGCGTTCTTCATGTGCGGTGGCATCGAGGACCTGAAGAAGAACGCGAAGGAGCTGGGCGTCTCCTGACACCCGCGCTCCTGGCCGGGGGGCGGGCTCGTCCCGCCCCCTCGGCCACGCCCCCTAGAATTGACCCCGACACCCGGCACATTGGCCGGGTGGTGATCCGAGGAGCCAACCTTGGCTGCTGAGCTGCACGTCGAGCTGGTCGCCGCCGACCGCCAGGTCTGGTCCGGCGAGGCCACCCTGGTCGTCGCGCGCACCACGTCCGGCGACATCGGCGTCATGCCCGGTCACCAGCCGCTGCTCGGTGTGCTGGAGTCGGGCCCGGTGACCATCCGCACCAGTGACGGCGGGACCGTCGTCGCGGCGGTGCACGGCGGTTTCATCTCGTTCGCGGACGACAAGCTGTCGCTGCTGGCCGAGATCGCCGAGCTGGCGGAGGAGATCGACGTCCAGCGCGTGGAGCGCGAGCTGGAGCGAGCGAAGGCGGAGGACGACGAGGACGCCCAGCGTCGCGCCGACGTCCGTCTGCGGGCGGCGACCTCCGCGCGCTGATCATCGCGCCGTGTGACCATCATTCAGCCGCGGCCGGCCCGGAACATTCCGGTGCCGGTCGCGGCTGAGGTGAATCCGGGTGTTTTTCCGGTTCCATTACCTGGCTCTGCGGTTTCATTACCCTGAGCCGAAAGCAGTTCCACTACTGGGAGACGAGGAGGTCGGTGCCGATGGTCCTCGCTCTGACTGTGTGCGGAATCGTGGTCGCGCTCGTGGTGGTGGGTCTGTTCCTGTTCGGCCTGCGCCGCAGGCTCATCCAGCGTTCCGGCGGCACCTTCGACTGTTCGCTGCGCTGGGACGTGGCCGAGCAGTCCGACACGAGCGGCAAGGGCTGGAGCTACGGCATCGCCCGCTACAACGGGGACCGCATCGAGTGGTTCCGGGTCTTCTCCTACGCCCTGCGCCCGCGCCGGGTGCTGGAGCGCTCGCGGATCGAGGTGGCCGGACGCCGGCTGCCCGAGGGCGAGGAGGAGCTGGCGCTGCTGTCCGACGCGGTGATCCTCGCCTGTGTCCACCAGGGCACCCGCCTCGAACTCGCCATGAGCGAGGACGCGCTGACCGGATTTCTCGCGTGGCTGGAAGCAGCCCCGCCCGGTCAGCGAGTGAATGTGGCGTAGCCACATTCACTCGCTGGGTGGGGGTCCCCCCGGACGAAGTCTGGGGGAGCGTCAACGTCGCTTAGGGGGCTAGGCCCCCGAACTCACCTACGACAGGCCGTTGCTGAGGGCCGTCACGAGTTCACCGTTGCTGGTGTCCCCGGTGAAGTCCCAGAAGAACGCGCCGCCCAGGCCCTGGCTCTTGGCCCAGCTCATCTTGCCGGCGATGGTCGACGGGGTGTCGTACGACCACCAGTTGCTGCCGCAGTGGGCGTACGCGGTGCCCGCGATCGTGCCGGTGACCGGGCAGGAGCCCTTGAGCACCTTGTAGTCCTCGATGCCCGCCTCGTAGGTGCCCGGGGCGGCTCCGGTGGCGGTGCCGCCGGGGGCGTCCTGGGTGACACCGGTCCAGCCGCGGCCGTAGAAGCCGATGCCGATGAGCAGCTTGTTCGCCGGGACGCCGACCGCCTTGTACTTGGCCATCGCGTCGGCGGTGGTGAAGCCCGCCTTCGGGATGCCGCTGTACGAGGTGAGCGGGGAGTGCGGGGCGGTCGGACCCTTGGCGTCGAAGGCGCCGAAGAAGTCGTACGTCATCACGTTGTACCAGTTGAGGTACTGCGACGCGCCCGCGTAGTCGGCGGCCTCGATCTTGCCGCCGTTGGAGCCGTCCGCGGTGACCGCGGCGGTGACCAGGTAGTTGGCGCCGAACTTGGAGCGCAGCGCCGAGGCCACGTTCTTGAAGGCCGCGGAGCCGCTGGTGTCGCAGGACAGGCCGCAGGCGTTGGGGTACTCCCAGTCGATGTCGATGCCGTCGAAGACATCGGCCCAGCGGGGGTCCTCCACCAGGTCGTAGCAGGACTGGGCGAACGCGGCCGGGTTCTTGGCCGCCTCGCCGAAGCCGCCGGACCAGGTCCAGCCGCCGAAGGACCACAGCACCTTGATGTTCGGGTACTTGGCCTTGAGCTGGCGGAGCTGGTTGAAGTTGCCGCGCAGCGGCTGGTCCCAGGTGTCGGCCTGGCCGCTGACGGACTGGTCGGCGGTGAACGCCTTGTCGTAGTCGGCGTAGGAGTCGCCGATCGCGCACTTGCCGCCGGTGACGTTGCCGAAGGCGTAGTTGATGTGCGTGATCTTGGCGGCGGAGCCGGACGTCACGATGTTCTTGACGTTGTAGTTCCGGCCGTAGATGCCCCACTCGGTGAAGTAGCCGAGCTTGACCTTGTCGCCGGTGGCGGGCGGCGGGTTGGTGCCGCCGCCGGTGGTGCGCACGGCCGTCGCGGCGCTCGCCGGACCGGTCTGGTCGGCGGTGTCACGGGCGCGCACGCTGTAGGAGTAGTCGGTGCCGGCGCTCAGGCCGGTGTCCGAGTACGAGGTGGTGGTGACGGTGGCGACCTTGGCGCCGTCGCGCAGCACGTCGTAGTTCTTGACGCCCTTGTCGTCGGTGGCGGCCGACCAGCTCAGCTTGACCGAGGTGTCGGTCACGGCGGAGGCGGTGGGCTGGCCGGGGGCGGAGGGCGCGGCGTCACCGGGGACCGTGGTGCCGTCACAACTGTCGCCGTTGAGCTTGCAGTTGGCCGGGGAGCCGGAGCCCGCGCCGTTGAAGGCGAAGGAGACGGAGGAGCCGGGGGCGACCGAGCCGTTGTACGACTTGTTCTTCGCCGTCCAGTGGGTGCCGGAGGACGTGACGTCGGCGTCCCAGGCGGAGGTGACGGACGTGCCCGAGGGGAAGTCCCACTCGATCGTCCAGGAGCTGATGGCGGTGGTGCCGGTGTTCTTGACGGTCCACTTGCCTTCGAAACCGCTGCCCCAGTCCTGGGACTTCACATAGGTGGCGGTGACGTTGGTGGCCGCCTCGGCGGGGGCGGCGAGGCCGACGAGGCCGGCCAGGGGGAGCAGCAGGGTCACGGCACCCGCCGCGACTCTGTGTCTGAAGCGCATGTGCGCCTCCCTCGATGTCGGGGGGAACTTCACGAGGCATGGGGGGCATGACTGAGCCTTCACGCCCATGCTGCCGCGAGAATAGGAAAGGTCTGGACCAGCGGTCAATAGGTCTGGACCATTTGTTCCGCAATTCGACTTAACCTCAACTCCTCTGCTGCCGCAGGGGTTTGAAGACCCGCGAGGAGGACGTGTGAGTGACCCTCCTCGCGGTCGGGGTCGGGCAGACCGGGAAGGCCGACCTGGTGGAGGCCGAGACCTTCGCCGCCGTCGACCTGGCGGACCTCGCCGACGCCGCCGTGGCCGGCGTACGGCGCCGGGACCGGGCGCGGACATCGCCCTGGACGCCGAGCCGGGGGTCATCGTGCCGGGCTGGGTGCCGGGGCTGCGGCTGCTGCTCGCCCACGGCCGCGATCCGGCGGGGCGGCGCGGATACGGGTGGCCGTGCGGCGGGCGGGGGAGCATCGGCGTCACCGACGGCCCGCACGGCACCGGGGCCCGCTTCGAGGTGCGGCTGCCGCTGGACGGCACCGGGGCGCCGGGACGGCGGGACTGGCTGACCGGGACGGCCGGGACGAACCGGTCACAGGGTTTCCCCCGCCGACGCCTCTCCCGGCGCGAAGCCCGTCGCCGAGGCGGCCGGTGACGGTGCGCGGGCCCTGTGCGAGCGGGAGCCGAAGATCGACAAGCGCGTCGACCGCGCCCTGCAGCGACTCGACCCGGGCAAGGCCCGGCGCGGCTCGGTGGCCCGGCTCCAGCGGCGGCTCGACAACGCCAGGAAGGCCGGCCACACCGAGATCGCCACGTTCCTCTAGGGCCGTCTCGACACCCGCGAGTCGCTGAAGAAGGACGTGGAGCAGCGCAGGAAGGACCTCGCCGGGGTCAGGACCTGGTGCGCGAAGAACGACGGCGGCAAGAAGGGCAGCGGCGAGTGAGGCGCGGCACCTGGCGCGCGGCGGCCACCGTCACCCTGGCCGCCCTCGTGGCCCTCACCACGGCCTGCGGCCACGACGGCGCCGCCACCCCGGCCGGCA
The DNA here is from genome assembly GCF_055562575.1 of Streptomyces sp. NPDC018263. Classification (NCBI taxonomy): domain Bacteria; kingdom Bacillati; phylum Actinomycetota; class Actinomycetes; order Kitasatosporales; family Streptomycetaceae; genus Streptomyces; species Streptomyces sp. NPDC018263. Next base: position 308,661 of record NZ_JBVHFA010000001.1, on the reverse strand, counting down.
CCCCCTCGGGCTACGCGGACATGAAGAAGAAGGTGGACGCGGCGGAATCGGAGCGGCCGGATCGGGGGGTGTCTCGTGGAGGCGCCCCCCATCCCCGTACGGGGGGCTAGCGCTCGCCGCCCGGCACCCACAGCACGTCGCCGGTCTCCTTGTTCGCCGTGCGGGCCAGGATGAACAGGAGGTCGGAGAGGCGGTTGAGATAGGTCGCGGTGAGCGGGTTCATCGTCTCGCCGTGCACCTCCAGCGCCGCCCAGGTGGAGCGCTCGGCCCGCCGGACCACCGTGCACGCCTGGTGCAGCAGGGCCGCGCCGGGGGTGCCGCCGGGCAGGATGAACGAGCGCAGCTTCTCCAGCCGCTCGTTGAACCGGTCGCAGTCCTGCTCCAGCCGGTCCACGTAGAACTGCTCGACCCTCAGCGGCGGGTACTCCGGGTTCTCCACCACCGGCGTCGACAGGTCGGCGCCCACGTCGAAGAGGTCGTTCTGCACCCGGGTGAGGACCGTGACGACCTCCTGGTCCAGCCCGCCCAGCGCGACGGCGGTACCGATCACCGCGTTCGCCTCGTTGGCGTCCGCGTACGCGGAGATCCTGAGGTCGGTCTTGGCGGTCCGGCTCATGTCACCGAGGGCGGTGGTGCCCTGGTCGCCGGTCCTGGTGTAGATGCGCGTCAGATTGACCATACGGTCAGCGTAGTTGCCCCAAAGGGCGCGAAGCGGTGCGGATTTGACGGACCGGAGCGGCACAACCGGAACGTGACGGGTGTCTCACGCCCTGAGACCGTGACACGCGTTACTTACGGTCCTCAAGGCGTCGCCCGAACGCTAATGTCCGCCGAGAGGAACCATAAACAGCGCGTAAGGGGAGTCGGAGTGGCAGGGAAGCTCGCCGTCATCGGGGCCGGTCTCATGGGGTCCGGCATCGCCCAGGTCGCCGCACAGGCCGGCTGGGACGTGGTCCTGCGCGACGTCACCGACGAGGCGCTCAAGCGCGGTACCGACGGCATCCGGGCCTCCTACGACAAGTTCGTCGCCAAGGGCAAGCTGGACGCGGCCGACGCCGAGGCCGCCCTCGCCCGGATCACCCCGACCACCGACCTGGACGACGTCGCCGACGCGGACATCGTGATCGAGGCCGTCTTCGAGAAGCTGGACGTCAAGCACGAGATCTTTCGCGCGCTCGACAAGATCGTGCGCCCGGACGCCGTGCTCGCCTCCAACACCTCCGCCATCCCGATCACCAAGATCGCGGCCGCCACCGAGCACCCCGAGCGCGTGGTCGGCGTGCACTTCTTCTCGCCGGTGCCGATGATGCAGCTCGTCGAACTGGTCCGGGGCTACAAGACCAGCGACGAAACCCTCGCCACCGCACGGGAGTTCGCCGAGTCGGTCGGCAAGACCTGCATCGTCGTCAACCGCGACGTCGCCGGGTTCGTCACCACCCGCCTCATCTCGGCCCTCGTGGTCGAGGCCACCAAGCTCTACGAGTCGGGCGTGGCCACCGTCGAGGACATCGACCTCGCCTGCAAGCTGGGCTTCGGGCACGCCATGGGCCCGCTGGCCACCGCCGACCTCACCGGGGTCGACATCCTGCTGCACGCCACCGGCAACATCTACACCGAGAGCCAGGACGAGAAGTTCGCCCCGCCGGAGCTGATGCGCCGGATGGTGGACGCCGGTGACATCGGCCGCAAGAGCGGGCAGGGCTTCTACACGTACTGATCGCGACCGGATCACCCGCTGATCCCGTGCGCTTCCGTACAGCCGCTCAGGGGGCTCACCCCCGCGGGTGAATTCGGTATCGGTTCGCTTACAACCAGCAACCGCATCGACACCCACACAGTCAGACGTTGCACAGCACCGTCACGGAGAACGCCACTCGCACTCAACGGGGAGCGCATATGTACATCAGGGGCGACCACGCCGAGCTGGTCGTCGGGGGGCGCCTCGACGTCCGCAGCGCGGCGGACGCCCGTACGGCCCTCCACGCGGCGGTCGACGACGGGATCGGCGATCTGGTGCTGGACCTGTCCGAACTGGACTCCTGGGACGCCACCGGACTCGGCGTCATCATGGGCGCACACCGGCGCGCGGGCCGCTGCGGCCGGCGTCTGGTGCTGCGCCGGGTGCCGCCGCAGATGCAGCGGCTGCTGGTGGCCACCCGGCTGCACCGCATTCTCGCCATCGAGGGCGGAGTCGGCGTGGAGTCGCTGCCCAGCGTGTGAGGTCCCGGAAGCGGGGCAGGCTCCAAGTCGTCCTGAACGGCGCGTCGCGCACATTCCTCCCCGGAAGGTGATCTCCCGGATCTCTCGGGCCGTCCGGCACCCCGCCCTGTCGGGGACCCCGGCCGACGGTTTAGGGTTCGGTCGCCCGCCGCCTCGTGTATTCCGCGAGCGGGCCCGGACCAGAAGCGACAGCGCGATGTGCGGCAGGCCGGGAGGGGCCGAGATCGGCACACGACGCTTTTGGGGGCTTTGAACCCATGGATCCGATACTTCCGGGAACCGAGGACCACGGTCAGGCACTGAGCCGCCGTCCGCCCCGGGACCCCCTCACCGCCGACTTCGCCCCGAGCGGCCCCGTGCCCGCCCGCACCACCCGGCTGGTCTGCGGCGAATTCCTGCTCACCGTCAACCCCGTCGACGGCAGCGAGATAGAGCCCTGCCCGCCGCACGAGCGCCCGGACGCCCCCGCCAAGCGCACCCCGGCGGCCCGTGCCGAGTACGAGCGGGCCGCCCTGCCGCCCGCCCCGCCCGGTCACCGGGTGCCCGAACACGAGCTGCTGGAGCGTCAGGAGATACGTGAGCGGCTGGTCCGGCTGCTCACCCACGGCCGCACCGTCCGCCTCACCGGCCCCGGCGGCTCCGGCCGCACCGCCCTGCTGGACCTCGTCGCCGAGGACTGCGCCGACCTCGCCCCCGACGGCGTGGTCCGGCTCGACGGCCTGCACCGCACCCCCGACGACCTGCTGCGCGACCTCTTCCACACCGTCTACGACGCCCCCCGCCACCGCCTCCGGCCGGACGAACTGCGCGAGAGGGTCAAGGAGATCGGCGCGGTCGTCCTCGTCGACGACCTGGAGTTCGGCGGCGCCGCCCTCACCGGGCTGCTGGAGGCCGCCCCCGAGTGCGCCTTCCTCCTCGCCGCCACCCCGGACACCCCGGCGGCCGCCGGTGACATCGAGGACGTGGACCTGCCCGGCCTCGACCGCTCCGCCGGGGTGGAGATCCTGGAGCGGGCGGTGGGCCGGGACCTCACCGAGGAGGAGGCCGTCTGGGCCGGCGACCTCTGGTTCGAGTCCGAGGGCCTGCCGCTGCGCTTCGTCCAGGCCGGCGCCCTGCTCCGCCAGCGCGAGCAACTGCGCGCCAGCGGCGGCGTGGTGGACGAGTTCGGCGTCTTCGAGGACGTACGCGCCCCCGCCGACGCGGTGCTCGACCTGCCGCTGGAGGACGAGGAGGCCGAGGAGGTGCCGCTGCCCTCCCTCGCGGAGGCCGCCGCGCCCGCCCCGCTGCTCGCCTCCCGGCTCAAGCCTTCTGCCCGGGCCGCCCTGCGCATCGCCGTCGCCCTGGACGGCGAGCTGCCGCACCCGGCGCATCTGCCGGCCCTGGTCGGCGACACCCACGCCGACGCCGCGCTCGGCGAACTCCTCGGGTGCGGCCTGGTCTCCCCGGCCGGCCCCCGCTACCGCCTCGCGGCCGGGGTGCGCGCCCAGTTGGAAGCCGCCGGATACGACAAGGACGCCCCCGCCGAGGCCCGTACCGCCGCCCGGCACTACGCCTGGTGGGCCGCCCACCCCTCCGTCACCCCGGAGCGGGTGTGCGCGGAGGCCGCCGCGGTGCTGACCGCGCTGGAGACCGTCCTGCCCGGCACCGAACCGGCCGCCGAGGGTGCGGACGAGCAGGCGACCGCCGTCCGGCTCGCCCACGCGGCCGCCGCCGCCTTCGCCGCCGGACTGCACTGGACCGCGTGGGAACAGGCCCTGCACGCCGGGTCCGAGGCCGCCCGCCTCGCCCAGGACATCTCCGAGCGCGCCTACTTCCACCACGAGCTGGGCATCCTCGCCCTGGTCGAGGACCAACTGGACCGGGCGCGCTCGGAGTTGGAGGTGTCGCAGGGGCTGCGCACCGCGCTCTCCGACATGCGGGGCACCGTCGCGGGCCGCCGCGCGCTCGCCCTGGTCGCGGACCGCACCGGCGACCTGCCGGGCCTGGCCGCGCTGATGGCCGAGGAACCCCCGGCCGCCCGCACGGCACCGCTCACCCCGGCCCCGGCCGCGTTCACCCCGGCGTACGGCCACGGACAGGAGACCGTCGTCGCCCGCCAGCCCGGCGCGGCCGCGAAGGACCGCGGCGGGGTACGGGCCGTCGCCCGGCGCAATCTGGTGGCCGCCGGGTCCGGCGCGCTGCTGGTGGCGGTGCTCGGCACCGTCGTCACCCTCGGCATGGCCTCCGACGAGAACGCCGGACGCAACCCGGCGGGCACGGTGGGCGGCAACCCGACCGCGACCCAGCACCTGGACGACGGCACGCTGGGCGCCGTCCCCCAGCGGGACGAACCGGCGCCCGCCCGCGCCACCACCACCCGCCCGGCCGGCTCCGGTCCGGACGGCACCCCCGGCACCTCGGACGACCCCTCGCCGTCCGCGACCACCAGCGGGAGTCCGAGCGCCGACCCGACGGGCACGCGGGGCACCGGTGGCCAGGCGAGCCCCCGGCCGACGCACGGCGGAGGTTCCACCGGGCCCACGGGCAAGCCCACCACGTCCGGCAAGCCGACGACGTCCCCGAGCGGCCCCACCGACGAGCCGACCTCACAGGAGCCGACCGACCCGGAGACGACTCCCTCCGGCGACCCCAGCACACCCCCGACCACCTCGACCTCGGCCGGCGGCCCGGTCGACGGCGCCACGGCGTCCGCGTCCGCCCCCGGTGAGTCCGCCGGGGCCACCGAGAGCGCGAGCACCGAGCCCCCGGTCATCTGAGAGGGCGCGGGAGACTCAGAACAGGCGGAGCTTGTCGTCCTCGATGCCGCGCATGGCGTCGTAGTCGAGGACCTGGCAGCCGATGCCCCGGTCCGTGGCCAGTACGCGGGCCTGGGGCTTGATCTCCTGGGCCGCGAACACCCCGCGCACCGGGGCGAGGTGGGGATCGCGGTTGAGCAGCTCCAGATAGCGGGTGAGCTGCTCCACGCCGTCGATCTCGCCGCGCCGCTTGATCTCGACGGCGACCGTGCCGCCGTCGGCGTCCCGGCAGAGGATGTCGACCGGGCCGATCGCCGTCATGTACTCGCGGCGGATCAGGGTGTAGCCCTCGCCGAGCGTCTCGATGCGGTCCGCGAGCAGCTCCTGGAGGTGCGCTTCCACGCCGTCCTTGATCAGGCCGGGGTCCACGCCCAGTTCGTGGGACGAGTCGTGGAGGACTTCCTCCATCGTGATGATCAGTTTCTCGCCCGCTTTGTTGATGACGGTCCACACGCCCGCCTCGTCGCCCACGCCCTCCTTCAGGGTGCAGGGCGGCGACATCCAGTTGAGGGGCTTGTAGGCCCGGTCGTCCGCGTGGATGGAGACGCTGCCGTCCGCCTTGACCAGGATCAGGCGGGGGGCCGAGGGCAGGTGGGCGGTGAGCCGGCCGGCGTAGTCGACCGAGCACCGGGCAATGACGAGACGCATGGTCGGCAACGCTACTCGACGCGCACCCGTGCACGCGATTCGCCCGCGTCCCACCACCTGCTCGCCGCCCCGCCCGTCCGGGAGGCCACCCCAATTGTCCCTGATAACTCTTGTTCCTCCCTGGCCGATTGTGACCGCAAGGCGACCGTTCCATATACGCATTCTGCTGGTGTGGTCACCGACGGTTGCCTACCGTAGGAGCAGGGAGGCCGCGTGGGGGTACGGAGCGTCTCCGTTGTCGCGCACTCCCTTTTCTGTCCGGCAACCCCTGTCCATCGGGGGTGCGAGAGGAGAACCCATGTCGCTCGACGTCTCACCGGCCCTACTGGAACAGGCCGAGCGAGGCGAGGTCGACGAAGCAGAATTCGTCGACTGCGTCCGGACCTCCCTGCCCTTTGCGTGGGAGATGATCAGCTCCCTGGTGGCCCAGCTCAAGGTGGACGGCGGACCCTTCGCCGACAACCAGACGCCCCCGCCGGACGAGCAGGCGCGCGGCCAGTTGCTGCGCGCGCTCGCCAGTGACGCCATCCGCGGCGCTCTCCAGCGCCACTTCGGCGTACGCCTGGCCTTCCAGAACTGCCACCGGGTGGCGGTGTTCCCGCTGGACCCGTCGGTGGACGAGAGGCTGGCCCGCTTCACCTCGGTGCGCGCCCAGCTCCTCAACCAGTCCCCGGAGCTGCGGGACTGCTGACGCACACGCGCGACGCCGGCTCCATGAGCCGCCGGCTTGCCGTACCCGTCCGGGGGGAGGTGCATGCGGGACGGACGCGGCAGGCTCTCCCGGCGGCCGGGGAGCCGGTGGTGGTCAGCGCAACCGGGGCAGCACCTCGGCGCCCAGGCGCCGCAGGTTCTCCTCGGTCGCGTCCAGATCGCCGGAGCCCTCGACCAGCAGGGCGAAGCGGGAGATTCCGGTGCGCTCCGCGGTGGCCGCGAGACGATCCGCGGCCAGCCGGGGCGTACCCACCGGGTGCAGCCCGCAGAGCAGTTCGGTGTAGGCGTACGGGTCGCGCATCGCGCGCGCCCGGCCGTCCACCGTCAGGTGGGCCTCAAGGCCCCATTTCAGCCAGCCCGGCATCGCCTTCAGCAGCGTCTCCACGGCGTCGGTGCGGCTGTCCGCGAGCTGGCAGACCCCGGCCGAGACATGGCCGGCGGCCGCGATCTCCTCGGGCGGCCGGCCCGACTCGCGGGCGTGACGCCGCCAGAGGGCGACCATCTCGGCCTTCTCCTCGTCCCCCACGTGCATCCCCAGCAGCATCGGCAGCCCCCGCTCGGCGGCCAGCCGCACGCTCTTCGGCGAGGTGCACGCCACCACCACCTCGGGCCCCGGTGTCTCGGTCAGCGCGTCCGCCGGGCGCGGCACCACCGGCACCTCGCGGAAGGCGTACCGCTCGCCCGAGGCGCCGACCGACGGCTCGCGCAGCCAGCGCAGCAGCAGGTCCAGCGACTCCGGGAAGCCCCGCTCGTACGCCGCGAGTCCGGCGCCGAAGACCTCCAGGTCCACCCAGGGCCCGCCCCGGCCGACGCCCAGGGTGAACCGGCCGCCGCTGGTGACGTGCAGCAGCGCGGCCTGCTCGCCGAGGGCCACCGGGTGGGCGGTGGGCAGTACGCTGACCGCGGTGCCGACCCGGACGCGGCGGGTGCGGCCCAGCAGCAGGGCGGCCAGGGTCACGGCCGACGGACAGGTGCCGTACGGCACGAAGTGGTGCTCGGCCAGCCACACCGTGTCCAGGCCGGCCTCGTCGGCCACCTCGGCGGAGCGCACCGCCCGGTGCAGGGCCTCGCCGGCACCCTGGCCCGGATACTGGGCCGCCAGCACAAAACTTCCTACGCGCATCGCAATTCCCGCTTCCTTGGCTCCGACCGGGAGCTCCCCCGACCGGCATAACCACATGACACGTGCCCAGGACACGGCTTCGTGGAGGGATTTGCGGATTGTCTGCAGAATGGTCGCTTCTCTGCTGGAATGGATCGGCCTGGAGGGGGACTTGTGCGGGTTGGCGCCCTACGCGTACCCCCGGCCGGTGCCGCGTAGGCTGGACGCGGCCCGTGCTCCCTGTATAGCCCCAAGAGGTGTCCCGTGTCCCCGCGTCGCAACCGACCCAAGGCGGCAGGCTCGTCCGGCCGGAGTGCCGAGGACGACCGGTCGGGCCGGTACGGCGGCTGGCAGTCCACCGAGTCCTGGCAGGGCGAGGAGTGGAGCGTGCGCCATGTCGCCGGGGCGAGCGCCGACGGCAAGACCTACCGCTGCCCCGGCTGCGACCAGGTGATCCCCTCCGGCCTCCCGCACGTGGTGGCCTGGCCCGAGCACGCGGGCGTCGACGACCGGCGGCACTGGCACAAGGCGTGCTGGAACGCACGGGACCGCCGCACCACGCGGGTACGGCGGTCCGGGAACACGCCCAGGTTCTGAGAAGCGCGGGGTTACACGTCCCGGCTCTCCAGCAGCGCGTACGCCCCGGCGAACGCCGCCGCCGTCACGCCCAGCATGATCCACAGCGGCTCCCAGCCGGACGGCCCGGAGTGGCTGAGGGTGTTGTCGTAGAACACGCCCATCTGGCTCGGGATCGAGTACTCCAGCAGCGCCTGCTGCACCTTCTCCAGCGAGCCGGCGTTCATGAACAGCGCGATCACCAGCGGGGCCAGCACGGCGCCGATCATGATGGTGATGGCGCCCGCCGAGTGCCGGATCATCGAGCCCACCAGCAGCGACAGCAGGCCGAGCAGCGCGATGTAGAGGCTGATGCCGAGCGTCGCCTTCAGCCATTCCGCGCCGGAGGGGGTCCGGGTGCCGTTGCCCTCCAGCATCGACGTCTGGATCAGCGCCACCAGGGACACCGTCGCCAGCGTCACCACGAAGGCGACCACGAAGAACACGATCGACTTGGCCGCCAGCACCCGGCCCCGGCTCGGGCACGCGGTCATCGTCGTACGGATCATGCCCGTGCCGTACTCGGACGCCGTGGTCAGCACGCCCAGCGTCATCACGCACATCATGCCGAGCAGCAGCCCGAAGAAGCCGAGGGTCAGCGGGTTCTGGCCGTCCAGCTCACCGGCGCCCCGGACCGCCACCGCGGCCAGCAGGCCGATGCCGACCACGAGCAGTACGAACACGCCGAGCGTCCACACCGTGGAGCGCACCGACTTCATCTTCGTCCACTCCGAGGCCAGCGCGTGCCCGAGGTGCGTGGGCGTGACCGGGATCGGTGAGCTGTAGCCGGAGTGGAGACCGCCGGACGCGTGGGGCGCCTCGGGCATCGGGGGCTGCTGGGTGCTCATCGGGGGTCCTCGGGCTTCGTCGGTTCGGCGGGCGCGGCGTACGGGTTCGGCGTCTCGGGGCCGGGAGCGGCCGGCGCCGGCGGGGCGTACGGGACGCCCGGCTGGGGCGGCGGCGGGGCGTACCAGCCCGGCTGGCCCTGGCCCGGCACCGGCATCGGGGGCTGCACACCGGGCGGCAGCGGCTGCTGGAGCCCGGAGCGCTGGTCCACGGTGGAGCGGTAGTCGACGACGCCCTGCGTCATCCGCATGTACGCCTCCTCCAGCGACGCCTGGTGCGGCGACAGCTCCCACAGCCGTACGTCCGCCTCGTGCGCCAGGTCGCTGATGCGGGGGAGCGCCAGGCCGGTCACCCGGAGCGCGCCGTCCAGCTCGGGCATGACATGGCCGCCCGCCTCGGTCAGCGCCGAGGTCAGCTTCTCCCGCTGCTGAGGCTCGCTGTCCGGCGTGCGCACCCGCGCGAAGTCGGCGGAGTTGGCCGAGATGAAGTGGGTCACGCTCATGTCGGCGAGGAGCTGACCCCGCCCGATCACGATCAGATGGTCCGCGGTCAGCGCCATCTCGCTCATCAGGTGCGAGGAGACGAAGACCGTACGGCCCTCGGCGGCCAGCGCCTTCATCAGGTTGCGGACCCAGAGGATGCCCTCGGGGTCGAGGCCGTTGACCGGCTCGTCGAACAGCAGCACCTGGGGGTCGCCCAGCAGGGCGGCGGCGATGCCGAGGCGCTGGCCCATGCCGAGGGAGAAGCCCTTGGAGCGCTTGCGGGCCACTTCCGTCAGGCCGACGACCCCGAGCACCTCGTCCACCCGGCGGGCCGGGATGCCCGAGAGCTGGGCGAGGCTCAGCAGATGGTTGCGGGCGCTGCGGCCGCCGTGCACCGCCTTGGCGTCGAGCAGCGCGCCGACCTGGCGGGGGGCGTTGGGCAGCTTGCGGTACGGGTAGCCGCCGATGGTCACCGAGCCGGCGGTGGGGTTGTCCAGCCCGAGGATCATCCGCATGGTCGTGGACTTGCCGGAGCCGTTCGGTCCGAGGAAGCCGGTCACCGCGCCGGGACGCACCTGGAAGGAGAGGTCGTGCACGGCGGTCTTGTCGCCGTACCGCTTGGTCAGGCCAACAGCCTCGATCATGCTCCGCACCCATCGGAAGGTTCAGGACAGCGTGGCGCGTGCCCCCGTAAGGGTTAGGAGGATAACCGGGCCGGAGCGGTTCCGCTCAAGAGAAAGTAAAGCCAAAGGGTCACCGCGCGTGCCCGAACACCGCCGAGAGCGGCCGAAGCCCCCTGCCGCACCCGGCGGCAGAGGGCTTCGCCCGCGCTCAGCGGGGACACACCCGGAGCGTTACCGGGTCTGCTGCGCCGGCACACCGCGCGTGGCCGACTCGTCCTCGACCGGGGAACCGGCGGCAGCGACCGCGGCACCCGTCAGCGTGGCGAGCATCTCGCGGACGTTGGTGAGCTGGGCGTTGATGCTGTCGCGGCGGTTGGTCAGCGCCGCCAGCTCCCGCTCGGACTCCGAACGGATGCGGTCCGCCTTGGCGTTGGCGTCCGCCACGATGTCCTCGGCCTGACGCTGCGCCGTCTCCACCGTCTGCCGCGCACGGCGGTCGGCGTCGGTGCGCAGCTTCTCCGCCTCCAGACGGAGCTGCTCGGCGCGGTGCTCGATCTCCGCGAGCCGCTTCTCCGCCTTCTGCTGACGCGACGCCAGGTCCCGCTCGGACTGCTCGCGGCGCTTGGCGAGATTCGTCTCGAAGTCGGCGGCGGCCTGCGCGGCCTTGGCGCGGGTCTCCTCGAAGAGGGCGTCCGCCTCCTCGCGCTTGGACTGCGCGTCCTTCTGCGCGTCCGCGCGGAGCTGCGCCGCCTCGCCCTTGGCCTTCTCGACGATCCGGACGCCCTCGTCCTCGGACTTCGCCTTGCGCTCGGCGGCGAACGACTCCGCGTCGTTGCGCACCTGCTGGGCGGCCGACTCGGCCAGCTCACGGTGCTGTTCGGAGGCGCGCCGGGCCTCCTCGCGCAGGTCCTTCGCCTCCTCCTCGGCGAGGCGCAGGATCTTCTCGACCCGCGCGCCCAGACCCGCGTACGACGGCTCCGCGTCGGTGATCTGGGCCTGGGCGTTCTGCGTTTCGAGGTGGAGCTCCTCGATGCGCTTCTCCAGTGCGGTGATCCGGGAGAGCGCGCTGTCACGGTCGGAGACGAGCTTGGAGATGCGTTCGTCCACCTGAGCGCGGTCGTATCCACGCCGCACTAGCTCGAAGCCGTAGGGGGAAGTGTCGCTCATGGGGTTCCTGTCGAATGAGACCGGTGAGGTGATAGAGGGAATCCTAGGCGCCGAAGCGGTGTGTCATCGAGCGGATACGTTTTTGGTCCGGAGAATGACACCTCTTTCGGGTGGCCGACCCCCCGAAACTTGCCATGCGCCGTCCCGATCCCCGCCCTACGCGTCGGAGTTCTTGCCACCCGACCGGGGCGGACCCACCGTCGCTCCCGCCTTGACACCGCTGTCCTTGCCCGCCGGACCCTCGAACGACTCCAGCGCCTCCAGCACGTCCTGGACGCGCGAGATCTCGGTGTTGATGTCCTCGCGGCGGCGCACCAGGATCTCCAGCTCCCGCTTGCCCTCCTCGACCGTGCGCCGCGCCTCGCGGATCGCCTCGGCCTTCAGGTCCTCGGCCTCCTTGACGAGCCTGGTCTTCTTCTGCTCGGCCTCCTTGAGCAGACCCTCCGCCTTCTTCACGGCGGCGATCCGCACCTTGCCCGCCTCGGAGTTGGCCTCCGACACCAGCTCCTTGGCCTTCGCCTGCGCCTTGGCGAGCTGCTCCTCGGCCGCCTTGATCAGCGCGTCGCAGCGGTCGCCGGTCGACTTCATCGTCTCGGCCGCCTCCCGGCGGGCCCGCTCGTGCAGCTCCTCGATCTCCGAGGTGACCCGCTCGCGCAGCTCCTCCGCCCGCTCCCGGATCGCGGTCGCGTCCCGGCGCGCCCCGACCAGCAGGTCGTCGGCGTCCGTACGGGCCTTCTCCACGCGGGAGTTGCCCGCCACCGTCGCCTCGGCCACGATCCGCTCGGCCTCGGTGCGGGCCGCGCCCACCATCGAGTCGGCCTGGCCCTCGGCGTCCGCGGTGGTCTTCTGCGCCTGCTGCCGCGCCTCCGCGAGGAGCTTGTCCGCCTCGGCCGCCGTCTCCGAGATGAGGGTGTCGACCTGCTCGGCCGCCTCCGAGCGCCGCTTGTTGGCCTCGTTGCGCGCCTCGTCCAGCGTCCGCTCGGCCTCCTCGCGCGCGGAGCCGGTCAGCCGCTCGGCCTCCGTCTCCGCCTCGGACCTGACCCGCTCGGCCTCGGCGCGCATCCGCTCCGCGTGCCGCTGCGCCGTACCGACCGTCTCCGCCGCCTCGGCCCGCAGGCGCTCGGCGTCGTCGGTCGCGTCCGCGATCAACTGCTCGGCGTTCGCCACCGCTTCGGCGCGGACCCGCTCCGCCTCCGCGGCCGTCTCGTTCTGGAGCCGCTCGGCCTCGGAACGCGCCTCGGTGATCAGGGTGTCGGCCTGCGTCGCCGCGTCCGACCGGATGCGGTTGGCGTCCTCGCGGGCGTCCGCCCGGGTCCGCGCCGCGGCCTGGTCGGCCTCCGCCAGCTTGTCCGACGCCTCGGTGCGCACCCGCTGCGCGTACTCGGCGGCGTCCGTGCGCAGCCGCTCCGACTCCTCGGCCGCCTCGGCGACCGTGTGCTCGGCGAGCGCCTTGGCCGCCTCGGACTCCTCGCTCGCCTCCCGGCGCAGCCGCGTCGCGTCCTCGCTCGCCCGCTCCCGCTCGGCGTAGGCGTCGGTGCGGACCCGGTCCGCCTCCTCCTCGGCCTCGCGCCGGGTACGGTCCGCCGCGTGCTCGGCGGCCGAACGCAGCCCGGCGATCTCCTCCTGCGCCTGCTCGTGCAGCCCGCTGACGGAGTCCCGTACCTGCTGGGCGTGCGTCTCGGCGGCGGACACCATCTCGGTGGCCCGGCGGTCCGCCTCCTGAACCAGCCGGGTCGCCTCGGCCTGCGCCTCCTCCACGCGGGTGCGCGCCGCGGCCAGCAGTTCCTCGCTCTGCTCGCGGGCCCGCTCGCGCTCCTGGTCCGCCTCCTCGCGGGCGGCACCGAGCAGCTCCTCCGCCTCGCGGCGGCGCCGGGCGGCCTCCTCCTGGGCCGCGGCGAGCGTCTCGGACGCCTCCGTGCCCAGCCGCTCCGCGGCGGCCTGCGCTTCGGCGCGGACCCGGTCCGCGGTCTCCTGCGCCTCGGTCTTGAGCCGCTCGGCCTCGGCCGCGGCCTCCGACCGCAGCCGCACGGCCACCGACTCGCCCTCGGCGCGCGAGGCGGACGCGTCCGCCGCGGCCTCGTCGCGCAGCCGCTCCGCCTCGGTCGCGGCCTGCTGCTGGAGCGTACGGATGCGCTCGGCGGCCTCCGACCGCAGCCGCTCCGACTCCTCGGCGGCCTCGCGCCGGATGCGGGCCGCCTCCTCGCGGGCCTCGGTCAGCGCCTGCTCGGCCGACTCCAGCCGCTCCTGCGCCTCGGTCTGCAGCCGGGTCAGCTCACCGGCGGCCTCCTCGCGGCGCGCCTCGGCGGCCTTCTCGGCCTCCTCACGCAGCTCGCGGGCGGCCTTCTCGGCCTCCGCGCCGACCGTCTCGGCCCGCTCCTCGGCCTCGGCCTTGAGCCGCTCGGCCTCCTTGCGGGTGCGCTCCAGGGTCTCCTCGGCCTGCCGGCGCAGCGCGGTGGCGCGCTCGATGGCCTCGGTGCGGACCTTCTCGCTGTCGGTGGTGGCGGTCTTGCGCAGCTCGTCCGCGTCCGCCTTGGCCTTGGCGAGGAGTTCCTCGGCGGACTTGGCCGCCTCCTCGATCTGGGTGACCGCCTCCCGGCGGGCCTCGGCGCGGATGGAGTCGCCCTCGGTGACCGCGTCGGCGCGGAGCTGCTCGGCCTCGCCGCGCAGGCGCCGCGCCTCCTCCTGGAGTTCGACCGTCTTGGCCCGGTACTCCTTGGTGTCGTCCTTCGCCGTGCCCTTGAGCTCCTCGGCGATGTCGTGCGCCTCGGCGCGCAGCCGGTCCGCCTCCGCCTCGGCCTCCGAGCGGATGCGCTCGGCCTCCTCGGTGGCGGCCTTGGTGGTCCTGCGGGCGTCCTCGGCGGCCTTGTTCAGGACCTCCTCGGCCGTCCGGGCGGCCTTGGAGAGCTGGCTCGCGGTCTCCTCGGCGGTGGCGCTGCGGGCGTTCTCCCCGGCCTCGGCGAGGATCTTCTCCGCCTCCGCGCGGGCATCCGCGACGATCTGCTCGGCGTCCGCCTTGGTGGTCTCGGCCTCCTTGGTGGCCTCGCTGACCAGCCGGGCGACCTGCTCCTTGGCGGTGCGCGTCCGGGTCTCGTTGGCGGCCTCGGCACTGGACAGCGCCTTGGCGGCGGCCTCCTTCGCCTCGTTGACCAGCTTCTCGGCCTCGGACCGGGCGCTGCGCAGGGCGCGCTCGGCCTCCGCCATCCGCTCCTCGGCGCTCCGGCTGAGCTCGGCGGCCTGCCGGCGCGCGGCGTCCGACTCGCTGGCGGTGGAGGTACGGAGCTGCTCGGCGTGGTCGGTGGCCTCCTGCGCCTGCGAGGAGGCGGCGTTCAGCAGCCGCTCGGCGTCGGTACGGGCCCGGCGCAGGATCTGCTCGGCCTCGGCACGGGCCGCCTCGGCGTCGGTGCGCAGCCGCTCACGGGCCTCGTGGGTCAGCCGCTCGGCCTCCGCGCGGGCGGCGGCCATGGCCTGCTCGGCCTCGGCGCGCGACTCGTCCAGCAGCCGGCGGGCCTGCTGCTCGGTGCGGGCGCGGAGCTGCTCGGCCCAGGCCACGTTCTCGTTGACGTGGGACTCGACGGTCTGGCGGCGCTCGGCCAGCTCCTGGTCCAACTGCTGGCGGCGGGTGACCGCCTCCTGGTGCAGCTCCGCCTGGAGCCGGGCGGAGTGCTCGGCGTGCTCCTGGAGGATGCGCTGGGTCTGCGCGCGGGCCTGGCTCAGCTCGCGCTCGGCGTCCTGCCGCAACTGGTCGGCCTGCACCTGGGCGTTGCGGAGCAACTGCTCGGCCTGATAGCCGATGTCGCCGCCGTCGTAGGCGGGACGGGTCATCAGGGTGCGGCGCGCCTCGTGCAGCTTGGCGCGCAGCACCTCGACCTGGTAGCCGAGGTCCTCGGCGTGCTGGATCGCCTTTTCCCGCTCGGTCTTCAGCCGCTTCATCTCGGCCTCGAACCGAGAGAGGTGGTCGACGTCAGCCGCCGGCTCTCGCTCCTGGCTCTCGTAGCCCCGCACTGCGCGGTCCCATCCGTCCCCTGGTGAATTTCTCCGACGAGCACCGTCCATCCGCCGGACGGGGCCCTCCGGGGAATGGTGTCAGATCAACGGCGGAGCACGGGCTGCTGCCCCGACGCTCGTCCCCCGAAACCCGGACCCCGGCATCGGTCGTCCCCCGTGTTCGGGGACGACCGCCCCCAACCCTACCGGCCCTTATGTACGAGAGTCAGTGCTCAGGTGACTCAACTGCCGCCGAAGTGACCAGTTCTGTCAGGACACCGTGGCAATCCTTGGGGTGCAGGAAGGTGATCCGGGACCCCATGGAACCGATGCGGGGCTCGTCGTACAGCACGCGTACGCCCTTGTCGCGGATGCCGGCGGCGTCCGCGTCCACGTCCGCGGTGCCGAAGGCGATGTGATGGACGCCCTCCCCGTTCTTGGCCAGCCACTTGCCGACCGCGGAGTCCTCCCGCGTCGGCTCCAGCAACTGGAGGTAGGAGGCGCCGCCGTCCGAGGTCTCGTTGATCTTGAGCATGGCCTCCCGGACGCCCTGCTCCTCGTTCACCTCGGTGTGGAACACCTCGAAGCCGTAGGTCGTCCGGTAGAACTCGACGGTGGTGTCGAGGTCGTGGCAGGCGATCCCGATGTGGTCGATTCGCGTCAGCATGGTTTCAGTGCAGCGCTCCGGCGGTGGTTACGCAACGTGCGCGCGATCACACCGTAAGGGCGATGACGGGCTCCGGTACCGGTCAGTACATTCGAAGTAAACCCTCGTTCACTCCTCGGCTGTGCAGGCCGGTAAGGGGATCGCAGCTCATGTCTTCTGGAAAGACCACCTCTGTGATCGTCGCGGGCGCGCGGACGCCCATGGGACGGTTGCTCGGTTCGCTGAAGTCCTTCTCGGGTGCCGACCTGGGCGGCTTCGCCATCAAGGCGGCCCTCGACCGCGCCGGGATCAGCGGCGACCAGGTCCAGTACGTGATCATGGGCCAGGTGCTCCAGGCGGGTGCCGGTCAGATCCCGGCCCGTCAGGCCGCCGTCAAGGCCGGCATCCCGATGAACGTGCCGGCGCTCACCGTCAACAAGGTCTGCCTCTCCGGCCTCGACGCCATCGCGCTGGCCGACCAGCTCATCCGCGCGGGTGAGTTCGACATCGTGGTCGCGGGCGGCCAGGAGTCGATGACCAACGCCCCGCACCTGCTGCCGAAGTCCCGCGAGGGCTTCAAGTACGGCGCGATCGAGATGCTGGACTCGATGGCCCACGACGGGCTGACCGACTCCTTCGAGAACATCGCCATGGGCGAGTCCACGGAGAAGCACAACACCCGCCTCGGCATCGGCCGGGCCGCGCAGGACGAGATCGCCGCGCTGTCCCACCAGCGGGCCGCCGCCGCGCAGAAGAACGGCCTGTTCGAGGCCGAGATCACCCCGGTGGAGATCCCGCAGCGCAAGGGCGACCCGGTGCTGTTCAGCAAGGACGAGGGCATCCGCGGGGACACCACCGCCGAGTCGCTCGGCCGGCTCCGGCCCGCCTTCACCAAGGACGGCACCATCACCGCCGGGTCCTCCTCGCAGATCTCCGACGGCGCGGCCGCGGTGGTCGTGATGAGCAAGGCGAAGGCGGAGGAACTCGGTCTGGAGTGGCTGGCGGAGATCGGCGCGCACGGCAATGTCGCAGGTCCCGACAACTCCCTCCAGTCGCAGCCCTCCAACGCCATCCAGCACGCGCTGGGCAAGGAGGGGCTGACCGTCTCCGACCTCGACCTCATCGAGATCAACGAGGCGTTCGCGGCGGTCGCCGTGCAGTCAATGGACGACCTCGGAGTGTCCACGGAAAAGGTGAACGTCAACGGCGGTGCCATCGCCCTCGGCCACCCGATCGGCATGTCCGGCGCCCGGCTGGTGCTGCATCTGGCGCTGGAGCTGAAGCGCCGGGGCGGCGGGGTCGGCGCGGCCGCGCTGTGCGGTGGCGGCGGGCAGGGTGACGCGCTGATCGTGCGGGTACCCAAGGGCTAGATCATCTTTTTCCTGCGGTATGCGCGAGTGAACGGAGCTGTGTGATGCGGGACGTCTCCTCTCTGGTGGCCGAGGCGAGGGAAGGCCGGCCTCGGGCCGTGGCCCGGCTGATCTCCCTGGTCGAGGGGGCGTCGCCGCAGCTCCGGGAGGTGATGGCGGCACTGGCCCCGCTGACCGGCAACGCGTACGTGGTCGGTCTGACCGGCTCGCCCGGCGTCGGCAAGTCCACCTCCACCTCCGCGCTGGTCACCGCGTACCGCAAGCAGGGCAGGCGGGTCGGCGTCCTCGCCGTCGACCCGTCCTCGCCGTTCTCCGGGGGCGCGCTGCTCGGGGACCGGGTCCGGATGTCCGACCACGCCTCCGACCCCGGCGTCTACATCCGCTCCATGGCCACCCGCGGCCACCTGGGCGGGCTCGCCTGGGCCGCGCCGCAGGCGATCCGGGTGCTGGACGCGGCCGGCTGCGACGTGATCCTGGTCGAGACGGTCGGCGTCGGCCAGTCCGAGGTGGAGATCGCCTCCCAGGCCGACACCTCCGTGGTCCTGCTGGCGCCCGGCATGGGTGACGGCATCCAGGCGGCGAAGGCCGGAATCCTGGAGATCGGTGATGTCTACGTCGTCAACAAGGCCGACCGCGACGGCGCCGACGCCACCGCCCGCGAGCTGAACCACATGCTCGGCCTCGGCGAGGCCCGCGGCCCCGGCGACTGGCGCCCCCCGATCGTCAAGACCGTCGCCGCCCGCGCCGAGGGCATCGACGAGGTGGTCGAGGCCCTGGAGAAGCACCGGGCCTGGATGGAGGAACACTCCGTCCTCGCCGAACGCCGCCGGGCCCGGGCGGCCCGCGAGGTGGAGACCATCGCGGTGACCGCCCTGCGTGAACG
This sequence comes from Streptomyces sp. NPDC018263, assembly GCF_055562575.1. NCBI lineage: Bacteria > Bacillati > Actinomycetota > Actinomycetes > Kitasatosporales > Streptomycetaceae > Streptomyces > Streptomyces sp. NPDC018263. Next base: position 290,569 of record NZ_JBVHFA010000001.1, on the reverse strand, counting down.
CATCGGCGACCTCCACGGCGACCGCCGCCTCTCCGCGCTGGCGGACCGCATCGTCACGGGCGACCTCGACCCGTACCGCGCGGCGGACGAACTGGTCGAGGGGCTTACCCAGGGCTGAGCCGTGCTGCTAGCTTGACCGGCATGTTCCTCCTCATGGCATAGAGCGCGCCCTTCGCGCCCGCGCGGCACTCCTCGCTGGAGCCCCGCGCGGCGCACCGGTGCCCTCGTCCCGCCTCCCGTGAGGAACCCCGCGCATGTCCGCGCCCGCTTCCGCGCGCCCCGCCGCGCCCTCGTACGCCGCCGTCCTCCGCGTCCCGCACGCGCGCCGCACCTTCACCACCGCCCTCGTGGGCCGCCTGTCCTACGGCACGGTCCCGCTGTCCCTGCTGCTCGCCACCCAGCGGGCCACCGGCTCGTACGCGGCCTCCGGGGCGGTGCTCTCCCTGTACGGCGCCGCCGTCGTCTTCCTGACCCCGGCGCGCGCCTCGCTGGTGGACCGGTACGGCGCCCGGCGCGCCCTGCTGCCGCTGGCCGTCGCCCACGGGGGGCTGCTCTGCCTGCTCGCCGCGCTCACCTGGCGGCCCGGCGCTCCGGTGCCGCTGATCGGGGGCGCCGCCGTCCTCGCGGGCGCCTTTGCCCCGCCGCTCGGGCCGGCCATGCGGGCGGTGTGGTCCGAACTCCTCGCCGACCGGGATCTGCTGCGGCGCGCGTACAGCCTCGACGGGGTCGCCGAGGAGCTGCTGTTCGTGTCCGGCCCGGCCCTGGTGGGTGTCCTGGTCGCCTGGACGGTTCCGGCGTCCGGGCTGCTGCTCGGGGCGCTGCTCCTGGTCGTGGGGACGGCCGCCTTCGTCACCTCCCCGGCGATGCCCGGGCCCCGCGCCCGGTCCGGGGGCGGTGGGCGCCCGGGTGGTGTGCGGGGGCTCGCGGCGCCGGTCGTGGTGGCGGCGGGGACGGGGCTCACGATCAGCGGGGTGGAGCTGCTGGTGCTGGCCCATGTCGGCGGGCACCTCGGCGACACCGGACTCGTCCCCTGGGTGCTGGGCGCCCTGTCGGTGGGCAGCGCGCTGGGCGGGCTGGCCAACGGCGCGATCGACTGGCGTGGCTCCGCCCGGTCCCGTCTCGCCGGTTTCGCGGCGGCCCTCGGCCTGACGATCGCGGTGGCGGGACTGGCGCCCGGCGTGCTGACGCTCGCGGTGGCCATGGCCTGTGCGGGTGCCTTCATCGCTCCGGCGCTCACCACGGCCTATCTGCTGGCGGACGAGTCGGCCCCCGCGAGCGACCGCATCCGTGCCGGGGCCTGGGTGAACATGGCGGTGAATGGGGGCAGTTCGGCCGGCGGCCTGACCACCGGCGCCCTCCTGGGCCACCTCCCGCTGCCCCTGTGCTTCGCGCTGACCGGGGCCACCGCCCTGGGCTCGGCCGGGGTGGCCCTGGCGGGCGGGAGGCGACGGGAGCCCGTGCGGGTGTGAGCCGGGGAAGCGTGTCCGCGGCCCCGGACGGCAGAGCGCCCCGCCCTCCCTCGCGCCGGTGCGGTGCGTCGGGTGGGCGGGGCGTTGCCTCAGGGTTGGCAGAGGCGCGGGCTCGGGCCGCGTCCGGCGCGGGGTCGCCGCTCGCCGGGCGCGGTACGCAGGACCCGTGGAGCCGTCCGGGCTACGGGCGGCCGCGCTGGTCTCTGAGGTGCTCCGCGATGGGCTTGAGGGACTTGTCGAGGTCCTGGAGGGCGTCGGGGGAGAGGAGGTCGATGAAGTGGCGGCGGACGGAGGCCACGTGGTGCGGGGCCACCTTCCGCATCGTCTCCAGCCCGTGCTCGGTCAGGACGGCGAAGAGGCCCCGCCGGTCCGACTCGCAGTTCTCCCGGCGGACCAGGTCCGCGTTCTCCATACGGGTGATCTGATGCGAGAGGCGGCTCTTGGACTGCATGGTCGCGCCCGCCAGATCGCTCATCCGCATCCGCATGTCTTCCGACTCGGACAGATTGACGAGGATCTCGTAGTCGTTCATCGTCAGGCCGAACGGCTGTAGATCCTTCTCTAGCTGGTACGTCAACAGCCTGTTGACCTCCAGGTGGGTGCGCCAGGCGCACTGCTCCGCATCGGTCAGCCAGTGCGTGGCCGTCTCGGTCTCCATGAATGAAGTCTACCTAAGAAGTTGAATGGCGAACTACTCTGGGTGATGTGACTGTGCGCACGCGTTCGACGTCACACTCCGCAGACTACCGCTCACAGCCCGAAGCGACGCTGGAGGTCTCCTAGCTGTCCGGGAAGGCGCGGTACCCCGGAAGCCCCCGTTCCGGGCGTCATCGGCCCTGCTGCACCCCCTCCGGGTACCCCCGGCTCGGACGGAACAGCACCCGTGGACCGCTCGGCCATCAGCGTCTCGCTGGACTGGAGCAGTACCGTCCCCGCGCCCGTGAACTCGAACTGGTGCTCCTCCCCGGAAGCCCCGCCGATCCCCGTCATCGCACGTAGACCGCCCATCACCCCGGTGAGATAGGAGTGGTCGTAGTGGTGGCAGGGGGAGGGGCAGTCGGCCCAGCCGACCAGCGCCTGCGGGTCCACCCGGATCGGCGGCTCCATGAAGACCACCGGCCCGTTCGAAGCGGCGACGAACTTTCCGGTTCCGATCAGCGTCAGAAAGCCCGGCACGATCGACTGTTTGAGTGCCAAGCTTGGCTCAAAAGCGATCAAGTTGCCCGCGCGAACGGTCAGGTTGCCCTGATCCAGGTCGTACGAATTCACATCGAAGGCCCGGTCGGCGAGGAGCATCTTGCCCGAGCCCTCCGCCACCACCCAGTCGCTCGCGTGCAGTGGCGAATGGAAGGAAGTGCGCACCAGGCGGTCCAGCCGGCCGTGCCCGATGCCGTTGAAGTCGATCGACCCGTAGTAGGCGATCATCTTCCCCTTCTGCAGGAACCACTGGCCTCCCTTGAGCTCCACGCAGAAGGTGTACGGGTTCACGTTGTCGTCGGCGGGAAGCGTCACCGGGTCGAAGACCACCGGCCCGCCCGCGCTCGGGTAACCGCTCACAGCTTCTCCTCCGACGCCTGGACGTACACCGTGCCGTGGCCGCTCAGCTCCAGTTGGAACGCCTCGCCGGAGCCGCGCCCCACCATGTCCCGCCAGCCCAGCGCCGTGGACAGCTTGTTGCGCACCTCGCCGTGATGGGCGACGTACGCCTGGGGGTCCACATGGACCGGGCGCTGCGGGGTGATCGGCAGCTCGAAGACCCCGCCGTGCGCCATCACCGCGACCGCGCCGTGGCCCTGGAGGGTGGTGGTGAACAGGCCCTGCCCGGTCGCCTGGCCGCGCACCAGGCCCATCACCCCGCCCTGCGAGCCGAGGAACATGGTCCCCTGCCGGAGCGAGCCCTCGAAGGCGAGCAGCCGGTCCGCCTCCACGTACAGGGTGTCGCCGGTGAGAGTGATGACATGGACGTGATGGCCGCCGTGCCCGAACAGGACCGTGCCGCTGCCCTCCACCGTCATCAGCGGGGCCGCCTCCCCGGCGACCCGGCGCCCGAGCATCGACATGACCCCGCCCTGGCCGCTCTGCGTGTTCGGGGTGAAGGACACCTCGCCGGTGTACGCCAGCATCGCCCCGCGCTGGCTGAACAGCCGCTGCCCCGGCACCACTTGGGCCTCGACCATCTTGGAGTTGATCTCCCGGAAGCTCATCTCACAGATCCCCCGCGATCGTGTTCCGCTCGCTGGGCTGCACATAGACCAGCCCGTCGCCCTCGAAGCGGATCTGGAACGCCTCCCCGCCGCCCTCGCCCATCAGGGTGCGGAAGGTGACGCCGGACTGGAAGGACTGCCGGACGTTCCCCTGGTGCGCGATGTAGGCGCCCGGGTCGACGGTCAGCGGGTACTGCGGGCTGACCCGGAGCACCACCGCCGGACCGTCGGACAGGATCGCGGCCTGGCCGGTGCCCTCCACGGTCGTGGTGAACAGGCCGTTTCCCTGCGAGGCGCCGCGCAGCCCGGTGAAGGTGGTGCCCGTGCGCAGGCCCGCGTCGGTCGCCAGCAGGTTGCTCGACTCCACGTACAGCGTGTCGCCGCGCAGCGCGACGAGATTGATCTCGGACGCCCGGTCCGCGAACCAGCAGGTCCCCTGCCCCCTCACCTCCATCACCGTCATCTGCTCGCCGGTGATGCGCCGCGTCACCATCCCGCGCAGCCCCTCCCCGCCGCCGCTCAGCTTCTTGAAGGCCATCTGTCCGTCGTACGCGACCATCGAGCCGTTCTTCGCCTTCACGGCGTCACCGGTCACGTCGACGGCGAGGACCTTGCTTCCCTGGAGTCGGAACATCGCCACCCCGTGAAAGTAGCGGGCGGCCGGGTGGAGAGAACAGGGCCCACGGGTGGAGAACGACCCTGAGCACACCCCTAGGGGCACCGTTTGCCACAATGGGAGGACGCTTGTGCTTCCGTTCACAAAGCGGATCATGAAGCGCGCTCAGCGACACTCCCACCGAAGGTGACCCGTGGACCTCAAGACAGCCTCCGCCCTCCGCCGCCTCCGCCTGGTCTCGGCGCCGGAGGCCGTGTCCTTCCTGCTCCTGCTGCTGTGCTCGGTGCTGAAGCGGACCACGGACTTCGACGCGGTCCCGGTGATGGGCTGGGTCCACGCCGTGCTGTTCATCCTGTACGTGATCTTCTGGCTGGACGCCTGGAACCGGACCAAGTGGAGCTTCGGCACCGCCGCCCTCTACTTCGTCCTCTCGGTGCTGCCCACCGGCGGCTTCTTCGCCGAGCGCAAGCTGCGCCGGGAGGCCGAGAACGCCGTCATCGCGGCCCGCGCCCGCGAGGAAGGAACCGTGAACGCATGATCGTCGCCTTCTCCGTGACGCCCCTCGGTGTCGGCGAGGACGTGGGGGAGTACGTCGCCGACGCCGTCCGCGTGGTCCGCGAGTCCGGGCTGCCGAACCGCACCGACGCCATGTTCACCTCCATCGAGGGCGAGTGGGGCGAGGTCATGGACGTCGTCAAGCGCGCCGTGGCCGCCGTCGAGGCCCGCGCGCCCCGCGTCTCCCTGGTCCTCAAGGCCGACATCCGCCCCGGCGTCACCGACGGCCTCACCTCCAAGGTGGAGACCGTGGAACGGCACCTGGGCGCCTGACCGTCCCCGCACACCCGCTCGCCCCCACCGGCACGCCCCGGCTGCCGGCCGGCCTTCCGTCAGCCTCCTGACGCCAGTGCCATCCCCAACGGGGTCCGCTCGTACAGCACTTGGTGACCGTACCGGCGGGCCGTGAGCAGGCCGCTGTCGCGCAGCACCGACAGGTGGGACGAGACCGAGGACGCGGCGAGGCCGAGGCGGTGGGCCAGGGCGGTGGTGGACGCCGGGTCGTCCAGCGCCGCCAGTACTGCCGCGCGGTTGCGGCCCAGCAGGCGGACCAGCGCCTCCGGGGTCCGGTCGCCCGGCTCGGCCCACAGGCCGCCGACACCGCGCGCCGGGTAGACGAGGGCCGGCTGCCACGGCGGGTCGAAGCCCGTGATCACGTCCGGCCAGCAGAACACGCTCGGCATCAGCACCAGGCCCCGCCCGCCGAGCCGGCGCTCGTAGACCCCGCCCGGCAGGGTCAGCGTGCGGCCGTCCCAGCTCAGCCGGGCGTCCAGCTCGGGCAGCAGGGTGCCGAGGCCGACCTCGGCGAGGCGGCGCGAGTGGAAGGCGACGTCCGCCTCCAGCAGTGCCCGCAACCGGGGCCACTCCGGCTCCACCAGGACCCGCCAGGCCACCTCCAGGGCGTCCGCCAGCTCCCGCACCATCCGCACCGGGTCCGCCAGCCACGCCCGGCCCTGCTCCGAGGTCAGCGCACCGGGCGTACAGGCCAGTGAGCGGGCGGTGTCCTCGCGGGCCGCATCCGGGTCGGCCGCCCGTACCGCCGCGATCTCCTCCTCGAAGGTGGCCGCCGGGCCGATCGGCGGCGGCCCGAGCCAGTCGGGCGAGTGGCCGCGGCGGGGCATCAGCAGCCACAGCGGAGCGAGGTCCAGACCGGCCGCCGCCGTACGGATGCGGCGCAGCCACGGCGCGTGGTAGCCCTGCCGGTCCGGGCGGCGCAGCGTGCGCACGGCGTCGTGCGTCTCCCACAGCGGGGAGACGGCGAACCGGCAGTTCAGGAAGTCGTCCTCACCGAAGTGCAGATGCGAGGCCATGACCGCTCCCCCCTGACATTCGGCCGGAGCCGAAACTCTACGCCGCCCGGCACCGCCCCCGGCAGGCTGCCCGGCATGTCCGCACCGCCCACGGCCCCGGTGGCTCCCCGTACCGGGTACCGCCACGTCCTCGCCGTCCCCGAGTTCCGCGCCCTGTTCGCCGCGCATGTGCTGTCCCTGCTCGGGACGGTCGTCAGCGAGATCGCGCTGTCCGTCCTCGTCTACGACCTCACCGCCTCGGCACTGATGAGCGCGCTCGCCTTCGCGGCCGGGTTCCTGCCGTACGCGCTCGGCGGCACGCTGCTCGCGCCGGTCGCCGACCGGTTCCCGGCCCGGCGGGTGCTGGTGGTGTGCGACCTGGTGTGCGCGGCGTGCGTCGCGGTGATGGTGGTGCCGGGGACGGGGGTCGCGGTGCTGCTGGTGCTGCGGTGCGGGGTCGCGGTGGTCTCGCCGGTGTTCTCCGGTACGCGGATGGCGACGCTCGCGGACGTCCTCGGCGACGGGGACGCCTTCGTGCTCGGGCGGTCCCTGATCCGGATCGTCTCGCAGAGCGCGCTGCTGGCCGGATACGCGACCGGCGGGCTGCTGCTGACCGTCGTCAGCCCCCGGCACGCGCTGCTGATCACGGTCGGCACCTTCCTCGCCTCGGCCGCGCTGCTGCGCTTCGGCACCCGGCGCCGGCCGGCCCGCGGGCGGGCGGAGCGGGCGGAGGGGAGGGGCGGTACCCGCGCGCTCCTGGGCAACCGGCGCGTACTGGTGCTGCTGCTCGTCTTCTGGGTGCCCTCGATGTTCTTCGTCTTCCCCGAGGCGCTCGCCGCCCCCTACTCCGACCTGCTCGGCTCGGGCTCCACCGGGCTCGGGCTGCTGATGTGCGCGCTGCCCGTCGGCACGATCGCCGGGGAACTGTTCGCGGGGGCGCGGCTCGGGCCGGCGGCGCGGGAGCGGATCGTGCTGCCGCTGCTCTGTCTCGCGGTGGTGCCGTACCTCGGGTACGCCCTGGCGCCCGGACTCTGGCCCTCCCTGCTGCTCCTGGTGCCGGCCGGGGCGTGTTCGGCGTACACGCTCGGGCTCGACCAGTGGTTCGTGCGGGCGGTGCCGGAGGAGTTGCGGGGGCGGGCGATGACGCTGCTGAGCGCCGGGCTGATGTCGGTCCAGGGGGTCGGCATGGCGCTGGCGGGGGTGGTGGCCGAGGTCATGGGGGTGCGGGCGGCCGTCGTGGCGGCGGGAGTGGTGGGCACGGTGTGCTGCGTGGCGCTCGCCGTGGGGTGCCGGGTGACCGAAAGCCGAGACGGGGCTGCCCGCGATATGACCGGCCGGTAGGGTCTGATGACGTGCCCAAGCCTCTCAGTCTCCCCTTCGACCCCATCGCCCGTGCCGACGAGCTCTGGAAGCAGCGCTGGGGAAGCGTGCCCTCGATGGCCGCGATCACCTCGATCATGCGGGCCCAGCAGATCCTGCTGGCCGAGGTCGACGCCGTGGTCAAACCGTACGGGCTGACCTTCGCGCGCTACGAGGCGCTGGTGCTGCTCACCTTCTCCAAGGAGGGGGAGCTGCCCATGTCCAAGATCGGCGAACGGCTGATGGTCCACCCCACCTCGGTCACCAACACCGTCGACCGCCTGGTGAAGACCGGCCTCGTCGCCAGACGCCCCAACCCCAAGGACGGCCGCGGCACCCTCGCCGTCATCACCGACAAGGGCCGCGAGGTCGTCGACGCCGCCACCCGGGACCTCATGTCCATGGACTTCGGCCTCAGCGCCTACGACGCGGAGAGCTGCGCCGAAATCTTCACCCTGCTCCGGCCGCTGCGGGTGGCGGCGGGGGATTTCGAGGACGCCTGACCTGCGGGTCCTTGCGAGAACGACCCTGGGACAAGATCTCCCGGAACGCGTGGTTACGCTCGTACGTATGAAGAAGAGCGTGCTGACCCGGTACCGGGTGATGTCCTACGTCACCGGTGTGCTGCTGGTCCTGCTGACCCTGGGCGTGATCGCCAAGTACCTGCTCCACCTGGACGGCGCCGGCGACTTCACCCGGATCATCGGCATCGCCCACGGCTGGCTGTACGTGGTCTACCTGGTCTTCGCCTTCGACCTGGGCTCCAAGGCGAAGTGGCCGGTCGGCAAGCAGCTCTGGGTGCTGATCGCGGGCACCATCCCCACCGCCGCCTTCTTCGTCGAGCGGAAGATCAGCCACGAGCTGGAGGCCCAGGTCGCGCAGCCGTCCCCGACGGCCGTCAAGGCGTAACCGGAACCGCCGTACCCACCCGTACGGCGGTTTGCCATCGACATTTACTAGGACGTCCAAGTAAATTCGATGGTATGGACGCTCACGCGATCGAAGAAGGCCGCCGGCGGTGGCAGGACCGGTATGACCGCGCGCGGAAGCGCGACGCGGATTTCAGCACGTTGTCGGGGGACGCGGTCGAGCCGGTGTACGGGCCGCGCGACGGGGACGTGTACGAGGGGTTCGAGCGGATCGGGTGGCCGGGGGAGTACCCGTTCACGCGGGGGCTGCACGCCACCGGGTACCGGGGGCGGACCTGGACCATCCGCCAGTTCGCCGGGTTCGGCAACGCGGAGCAGACCAACGAGCGGTACAAGATGATCCTCGCGGCGGGCGGCGGCGGCCTGTCCGTGGCGTTCGACATGCCGACCCTGATGGGCCGCGACTCCGACGACCCGCGCGCGCTGGGCGAGGTCGGGCACTGCGGGGTGGCCATCGACTCGGCCGCCGACATGGAGGTCCTCTTCGGGGACATCCCGCTCGGTGACGTCACCACCTCGATGACGATCAGCGGCCCCGCCGTCCCCGTCTTCTGCATGTACCTGGTCGCCGCCGAGCGCCAGGGCGTCGACCCGGCGGTGCTCAACGGCACGCTCCAGACCGACATCTTCAAGGAGTACATCGCCCAGAAGGAGTGGCTCTTCCAGCCCGAGCCGCACCTGCGCCTCATCGGCGACCTGATGGAGCACTGCGCGGCCGGCATCCCCGCCTACAAGCCGCTCTCCGTCTCCGGCTACCACATCCGCGAGGCCGGGGCGACGGCCGCGCAGGAGCTGGCGTACACCCTCGCGGACGGCTTCGGCTACGTGGAGCTGGGCCTCTCCCGCGGCCTGGACGTGGACGTCTTCGCGCCCGGCCTCAGCTTCTTCTTCGACGCCCACGTGGACTTCTTCGAGGAGATCGCCAAGTTCCGCGCCGCCCGCCGCATCTGGGCCCGCTGGATGCGGGACGTGTACGGGGCGAAGACCGACAAGGCGCAGTGGCTCCGCTTCCACACCCAGACCGCCGGGGTCTCGCTGACCGCGCAGCAGCCGTACAACAACGTCGTCCGCACCGCCGTGGAGGCGCTCGCGGCCGTGCTCGGCGGCACCAACTCGCTGCACACCAACGCCCTGGACGAGACCCTCGCCCTGCCCAGCGAACAGGCCGCGGAGATCGCGCTGCGCACGCAGCAGGTGCTGATGGAGGAGACCGGCGTCGCCAACGTCGCGGACCCGCTGGGCGGTTCCTGGTACATCGAGCAGCTCACCGACCGCATCGAGGCGGACGCCGAGAAGATCTTCGAGCAGATCAAGGAGCGGGGCCTCAGGGCTCACCCCGACGGGCAGCACCCCATCGGCCCCATCACCTCCGGCATCCTGCGCGGCATCGAGGACGGCTGGTTCACCGGCGAGATCGCCGAGTCCGCCTTCCGCTACCAGCGGTCGTTGGAGAAGGGGGAGAAGCGGGTCGTCGGCGTCAACGTCGCCACCGGCTCCGTCACCGGCGACCTGGAGATCCTCCGGGTCAGCCACGAGGTCGAGCGCGAGCAGGTCCGCGTCCTGGCCGCCCGCAAGGCCGCCCGCGACGACACGGCCGTACGCAAGGCCCTCGACACCATGCTGGACGCCGCCCGCTCGGGGGCCAACATGATCGAACCCATGCTGGAAGCGGTACGCGCGGAGGCCACCCTCGGCGAGATCTGCGGGGTGCTGCGCGACGAGTGGGGGGTGTACACGGAGCCCGCCGGGTTCTGACCCGCGTCAACTCGCCGGTTCCCCCGAGGGAGTGAGGTTCGGCGGCGCGGCGGTGAGGCCCAGGAGCAGGATGTGGGTGAAGCCGCGGGCCCACTCCTCGTCCGCCGGTTTGCCGCTGACCAGGGCGCGGTGGACCACCGCGCCCGCCACCATGTCGAAGATGAGGTCGACCGTGCGCGCGGACTCCTCCGGGTCGGCCTCCGACGGGAGTTCGCCCCGCTCCTGGGCCCGCGCCCGCCCGGCCAGCACCAGCCGCTTCTGCCGTTCCACGATCGAGGCGCGCACCCGCTCGCGCAGCGCGTCGTCCCGCGTGGACTCCGCGACCACGCCCATCAGCCCGCACTTGGCCTCCGGACGGTTCAGGATCGCCGCGAACTGGAGCACCACGCCCTCGATGTCGGCGGCCAGTGAGCCCCGGTCGGGCAGCACCAACTCGTCGAACAGTTCCGCGACCGCGTCCACCACCAGCTCGTGCTTGCCCGACCAGCGGCGGTAGAGCGTCGTCTTGGCCACCCCGGCCCGCGCCGCCACGTCCGAGAGCGTGAGCCCTGACCAGCCCAGATCCACCAGCCCCTCCCGCGTCGCGGCCAGGATCGCGGCATCCGCGGCGGCGCTGCGCGGGCGCCCGGTACGGGTGGCGGGGGAGCGGCTCTGCATGGACACGACCCTAGCCGGGTTCCCCCGGGACGTCGTGAGAGAGATCACCGGAAAGTGCTGTCGCGGAAGCGGTCACTACTATTACGCTACGACTCGTAGCGAAAGCTCGTGACGGACGTACACGGGCGACGACCACAGGCGCGGGTGGGGACCCGGCGCCGACCGCGATCGCCGACCACGATCGTTTTTTTCCTTCATGCGCCGGAACGGGGGAGGATAGACGCATGCAGCCACGGAACATGTCCATGAGCGGCGTCGTCGACCTCGCCGCGGTGAAGGCGGCCCAGGAGGCCAAGGCCAAGGCGGAGCAGGCGCGCGCCGAAGCCGCCCGGCACGGCGGCGCGGGCGCGGTGTCGCCGGCCGACCTCGTCATCGACGTCGATGAGGCGGGCTTCGAACGCGAAGTCCTCCAGCGCTCCGCCGAAGTCCCGGTCGTCATCGACTTCTGGGCCGAATGGTGTCAGCCCTGCAAGCAGCTCAGCCCGCTGCTGGAGCGGCTGGCCGTCGAGTACAACGGGCGCTTCCTGCTCGCCAAGGTCGACGTCGACGCCAACCAGATGCTGATGCAGCAGTTCGGGGTCCAGGGGATTCCCGCCGTCTTCGCGGTCGTCGCGGGGCAGGCGCTCCCCCTCTTCCAGGGCGCGGCCGACGAGCAGCAGATCCGCGAGACCCTCGACCAGTTGATCCAGGTCGCCGAACAGCGCTTCGGCCTGACCGGTCTGACCGTCGACCCGGACGCCGCTCCGGGCGCCGCGCCCGCCGCGGAGGCGCCGGAGGGACCGTACGACGCCCTGCTGGCGGCCGCGGTGGAGGCGCTGGACGCGGGCGACCTCGGCGGCGCCGTCCAGGCGTACCGCAATGTGCTGAGCGACGACCCGGCCAACACCGAGGCCCGACTCGGCCTCGCGCAGGCCGAGTTGCTCCAGCGCGTGCAGGGCATGGACCCGCAGCGGGTGCGCAGGGACGCGGCCGAGAAGCCGGCGGACGCGGAGGCCCAGATCGCCGCCGCCGACCTGGATCTGGTGGGCGGTCATGTCGAGGACGCCTTCGGCCGGCTCACCGAGACCGTGCGCCGTACCGCCGGCGACGACCGGGACGCGGTGCGCCGCCGGCTGCTGGAGCTCTTCGAGGTCGTGGGCGCCGACGACCCGAGGGTGGTGGCCGCGCGCAGGGCCCTGGCACGGGCGCTGTTCTGACGAGCGGTCGGGCGCGTGGCGCGTGATACCGGGCTCGCCGGATGGCCGGTCTGGTCCATGAGTGATCACGCTTTACCAAAACTTGGTAAACCCGCCTGCTGTTACTCCGAGTAAGTCACAGCCGTTGGTCTGTCCGGCTTCGCCCGAGGATCAACGGCTTTGCTCTGCCCACCGATGGCACGGTCTGTCGCACTCCGAGACCGCTGGGTCGTCGTTCGGTTATCGCGCCGTTACTAGCCGGTAACGGCGCCCCTTGTGCGGGCGGCGAGAATGCACCACGATCGGCCACGCTCGGTCCATTCCCGTACCCCGGCAGCCGGCCGGGAAGTGGGAGATTCTGGGTCCCCACCGAGCAGAGCCGGCGGCAGTGGCGCCGGCTCTGGGGCAGGGGGGTCTTCACCCTCTTGGTGAAGCCTGTCCCGAAGGTTGTGCGTGATGTGCGTCAGGCGCGACCAGTGGTTGTCGCTCGGGGGTGAACGCCGGTTGTTCGGGCGCGGTTTCGTGCCGTCGAGCGAGGGCGCTCCCCTTCCCGAGGACGTAGCACTTCTCCCATCCCTGCCCGGCCGAGCCGCCCGCTGGGGCGATTCCGGGACAGGAGATGTACGTCCGAGAAGGAGGAAATATGGAGTCCCAGGTGCGTGGCGGGACCAGATGGAAGCGCTTCGCTGTGGTCATGGTGCCCAGCGTCGCCGCTACGGCCGTGATAGGCGTCGCCCTCGCGCAGGGTGCTCTCGCCGCGTCGTTCAGCGTGTCCGGTCAGTCGTTCAAGGTGACCGCGAAGACGCTCAACGGCCAGGGCTTTTCGCAGTACGGCGCGATCGACTCGGGTTACACCCTGAGCGGCGAGAAGACGGCCCATCCGGTGGCGGTCTCGGCGTTCTCCAGCGCCAAGATCCAGAAGATGTGCCAGTCGGTCGTCACCCCCGGCATTCCGGGGATCGGCTCCGTCACGCTGCGGCTGACGGCGGGTGACAGCAGCGACCCGGACAAGCAGGTCGCCGCCGAGAACCTGTACATCGACGTCGAGGACCTGGGCGCTGACGCCACGTTCCACGACATCAACATCGGTGTCGCGGCCAAGGACCTCAAGGGTCCCGGCATCAAGAGCGGTGAGATCGCCAACAAGCAGGCCAACCCGTACGGGTTCGCCCAGGAGGCGACCTCGGCCGAGCTGACCGACGTGAAGCAGACGGCGTGGGCCACCACCGCCGGAACCTTCAAGCTCAACGGTCTGCACATGGCCCTGTCCACGGGCACCAAGGCCGAGTGCTACTAGGCACTGCCTGACGGGCGGGGGAGGCTGCACTCCCCCGCCCGTCCACTCTCCGGCCGCCGCTTCACCCGCGGCCCACATCTCCACCACAGCAATGCCGCACCAGGGAGCTGTTTTCCATGAGCGCCGAGACTCCTGCCGCCGCACCCGGCCAGTTCACCCGCCGGAGGCTGCAGTTCCGCGCCTGGCGGGGCGCCCGGCCTTTCTGGGCCGGTCTGTTCGTCATGCTCGGCGGCTTTCCGATCATGTACTTCCCGTACGCCCATCTTCAGATCGGTCATCTGACGGTGGCGATGGCCACCACCGCCGGAGCCGGTTCGCTGATCATCGGCGTGCTGCTCATCGTGCTGGGCATCAGCCTCTGGTTCCAGAAGCACGTACGGGTGTTCGCGGGCGTCGCGGCGATCCTGCTCGCGCTGGTGTCCATCCCCGTGTCCAATTTCGGCGGCTTCGTCATCGGCTTCCTCCTCTCCATGGTGGGCGGTGCCATGGGCATCGCCTGGACGCCCGGTCCGGGTGCGCAGGCGGAGGAGTCCGGCCGGTACGGCGTCCCGGCCCCGCGGAGCGAGGAGCCGGTGAACGAGCCGATGGACCTGTCAGGAACGAGCCCGGCCAACGAGGTGAACGGGAGGCACAGTGCCGGCTGACGAGGTGACCCACGGGCCCGATGTGGACGGGTCCCGTGCGAGAACCGGGCCCCGCCACGCGGCCCCCAAGAAACTGCTGTTCACCCGGCTCCACATGCCGGCCGGGAAGGCCATCGCCTCCGTGGCGATGCCGACGGCGGTACTGATGGGCATGGGCTTCACGCCCACACTCGCCATCGCCGACAGCGGCGGCGGCACCCCGGCCTCCAACAGCCAGAAGGCGGCCGACTACAAGGACTGCGTCGAGGCGCTGGGCGGCAAGGTGGACGGCACCTCCGCGAGCCCCTCGCCCTCCGCCGGTGCGACCACCGGCTCCGCCACGCCCAGCCCCTCGGCGTCCGCCGGGGACAAGGCGGACGAGGGTGACGGCAAGGCGTCCTCGCCGGGTTCAGGTTCCGGCGACGACGCCTTGGGCGGTGCGCCCGCCACGGGTCCCTCCGCATCCGGCTCGAAGCCCGCGGCCGCGCCCTCCGCGCAGCCGCCGGCCGCCGGGGAGACCCCCGCCGACACCCCGTCGCCCTCGGCGAGTTCGAAGGGCGCCGACGGCGGGCTGCTCGGGACGATCGGGGACGCCCTCGGGGACGTGCTCACCGGGGGCAAGCAGGCCGGTACGCCGTCCGCGACCGAGCCCGCGCCCTCCGCCTCCAGCACCCCCGCCCCCTCCGCCTCCTCCTCGGCCCCCACCAAGGACGACGAGGACAAGCCGGCCGGCACCCCCGCGGCGGGCGCCAAGGGCGCGGCGACGGGCGCGGAAACGGGTTCCGCCGAAGCGGGTGAGAAGGCCGGGGAGACCCCCGGGCCGAGCACCTCCGCCTCCGCAAGCACCTCCGCCTCCGCGAGCCCCAGCCCCTCCGCGAGCGCCTCCGACGCCGCCGAGGACTGCGAGAAGGCCACGGACGACGTCGGCGGCATCGACAACAAGCAGCTCCTCGCCGACGACCCGTGGTACCTCAACGCCAGTTCCCTGCTGCTCAAGGGCGCCGACTACCAGGGCGTGGTCCAGGTACGGACCGCGAGCGGCAAGGTCAAGAAGGTGCTGAAGTACGTCATCTCCGACGGCACCGACATCGGCGACCTGCACCAGACGGTGAAGGACAAGGCGTCCGGCAAGACGTACCACGTCCAGGCCGGCAAGGGCACCATGTCCACGATCCGCGGCGGCGACACCACCATGTACACCGAGAGCATCTCGGGCAAGCTGTTCGGTCTGATCCCGATCACCTTCAGCCCGGACAGCCCGCCGCCGCTGAACATCCCGCTGATCTACTTCACCGACGTGACGGTCCAGCAGGCGGCCCAGTTCGGCGGCACGCTGACCATCCCCAAGCTGCACCAGTACGCCGACTGAAAGCACCACCACGAGCCCGTTCGGGAGCCGCACAACACCGTGGCCCGGTCCCCCTCAGTGAGGGGAACCGGGCCACGGTCCTGTCGGGGGGTGTCAGTCGCGGTCGCCGCCGCCCACGTGGTGCACCCGGACCATGTTGGTGGTGCCGGGGACACCGGGGGGCGAACCCGCGGTGATGACGACCGTGTCGCCGTCGTTGAAGCGGCCCAGCTTGGCCAGCTCCTGGTCCACCATGTCGACCATCTCGTCCGTGGTGTTCACGAACGGCACCACGTGCGACTCCACGCCCCAGCTCAGCGTGAGCTGGTTGCGGGTGCCCTCGTCCGTGGTGAAGGCCAGGATCGGCTGGGCCGCGCGGTAGCGGGAGAGCCGGCGGGCGGTGTCACCGGACTTGGTGAACGCGATCAGGCCCTTGCCGCCGAGGAAGTCGGCGATCTCGGCCGCCGCACGGGCCACCGAACCACCCTGCGTACGCGGCTTCTTGCCCGGCACCAGCGGCTGGAGGCCCTTGGAGAGCAGCTCCTCCTCGGCCGCCTTGACGATCTTCGACATCGTCTTGACGGTCTCCACCGGGTACGCGCCCACGCTGGACTCGGCCGACAGCATGACCGCGTCCGCGCCGTCCAGGATCGCGTTGGCCACGTCGGACGCCTCGGCGCGGGTCGGCCGGGAGTTGGTGATCATCGACTCCATCATCTGGGTCGCCACGATCACCGGCTTGGCGTTGCGCCGGCACAGCTCGATCAGGCGCTTCTGCACCATGGGGACCTTCTCGAGCGGGTACTCGACGGCGAGGTCGCCACGGGCGACCATCACACCGTCGAACGCCATCACGACGTCCTCCATGTTCTCGACCGCCTGCGGCTTCTCCACCTTGGCGATGACCGGGACCCGGCGGCCCTCCTCGTCCATCACCTTGTGGACGTCCTGCACGTCCTTGGCGTCGCGGACGAAGGACAGGGCGACCATGTCGCAGCCCATGCGCAGCGCGAAGCGCAGGTCCTCGACGTCCTTCTCGGACAGCGCGGGCACGTTGACGGCCGCGCCGGGCAGGTTGATGCCCTTGTGGTCGGAGACGACACCGCCCTCGATGACGATCGTCTTGACCCGCGCGCCCTCGACGTCCACGACCTTCAGTTCGACGTTGCCGTCGTTGATCAGGATCTGGTCGCCGCGCGAGACGTCGCCCGGCAGGCCCTTGTACGTCGTACCGCAGATGTGCTTGTCGCCCGGCACGTCCTCGGTCGTGATGACGAACTCGTCACCGCGCTGCAGCTCCACCGGGCCCTCGGCGAAGGTCTCCAGCCGGATCTTCGGGCCCTGGAGGTCGGCCAGGACGCCGATGGCGCGCCCGGTCTCCTTGGCGGCGGCCCGGACGCGGTCGTACCGCGCCTGGTGCTCGGCGTGGGTGCCGTGACTGAAGTTGAACCGGGCCACATTCATGCCCGCCTCGATCATGGCGACGAGCTTGTCGTGGGAGTCGACCGCGGGGCCGAGAGTACAGACGATTTTCGAACGGCGCATGAGGCGATCCTATCGGTTTGTTTCCCTGCGGAATATTCCGGCCGGCGCAAGATACAGACGATGCAAATGGGCGGACAGGCGCTCAGGCGTGTTACTGCGGTGTAATGCTCAGCTCTTCTTTCCGGCCAGCGCATAGGTCTGCGTCGCGATCTCCAGTTCCTCGTCGGTCGGCACCACGGCGACGGCCACCCGCGCGGAGGCGGGCGAGATCAGCCGGGCCCCGTCGGACCGTACGGCGTTCAGCTCCTCGTCCACCGCCAGGCCGAGGCCGTCGAGGCCCGCGATCGCCGCGGACCGCACGGCCGCCGCGTTCTCCCCGACCCCGGCCGTGAACGCCACCGCGTCCACCTGCCCGAGTACGGCGTAATAGGCGCCGATGTACTTCTTGACGCGATGAATGTAAATGTCGAAGGCGAGGGCCGCCGCTTCGTCGCCCTCGTCGACGCGGCGCCGGATCTCCCGCATGTCATTGTCCCCGCACAGACCGAACAGACCGCTCCTCTTGTTGAGAAGAGTGTCGATCTCGTCCATGGACATATCCCCGACACGGGCCAAATGGAAGATGACCGCCGGGTCGAGATCACCGGACCGGGTACCCATCACCAGGCCCTCCAGCGGGGTCAGCCCCATCGAGGTGTCCACGCACCGGCCCCGCTCCACCGCCGAGGCGGACGCGCCGTTGCCCAGGTGCAGCACGATCACGTTCACCTCCTCCGGCGCCTTGCCGAGCAGCCGCGCGGTCTCCCGCGACACGTACGCGTGCGAGGTGCCGTGGAAGCCGTAGCGGCGGATGCGGTAGCGGTCGGCGATCTTCGGGTCGATCGCGTACCGCGCCGAGGACTCCGGCATCGAGGTGTGGAACGCGGTGTCGAAGACGGCGACCTGGGGCAGGTCCGGGCGCAGCGCCATGGCGGTGCGGATGCCGGTCAGGTTGGCCGGGTTGTGCAGCGGGGCCACCGGGATCAGCCGCTCGATCTCGGTGAGCACCGAGTCGTCGATGACGGTGGGCTCGGTGAAGAACATGCCGCCGTGCACCACCCGGTGCCCGATCGCGGCCAGCTCCGGGGAGTCCAGGCCGAGGCCGTCGCGGGCCAGCTCCTCCGCGACCGACTTCAGCGCGGTCTCGTGGTCGGCGATGGGCCCGGTCTGCTCACGGGTCTCGCCGGTGGCCAGCGGGGTGTGGCGCAGCCGGGAGGTCTGCTCGCCGATCCGCTCCACCAGGCCCACCGCGAGACGGCTGCTGTCCCGCATGTCCAGGAGCTGGTACTTCAGCGAGGACGAGCCGGAGTTGAGGACGAGTACACGGGTGGGGGTCACTGCTGGGAAGCCCTTTCGGTCGGCGCCTGCGCCTGGATCGCGGTGATGGCGACCGTGGTGACGATGTCCTGCACCAGGGCGCCGCGCGAGAGGTCGTTGACCGGCTTGCGCAGGCCCTGGAGGACCGGTCCGACCGCGATCGCCCCGGCCGAGCGCTGGACGGCCTTGTAGGTGTTGTTGCCCGTGTTGAGGTCCGGGAAGATCAGCACGCTGGCCTGGCCGGCCACCTCCGAGCCGGGCAGCTTGGTCGCGGCCACGGCGGCGTCCACGGCCGCGTCGTACTGGATCGGGCCCTCGATCTTGAGGTCGGGCCGGTGCTCGCGGGCCAGCTCGGTCGCCTCGCGCACCTTGTCCACGTCGGCGCCGGAGCCGGAGGTGCCGGTGGAGTACGACAGCATGGCGATCCTCGGCTCCACGCCGAACTGTGCGGCCGTCGCCGCCGACTCCACCGCGATGTCCGCGAGCTGCTCGGCGTTCGGGTCGGGGTTGACCGCGCAGTCGCCGTAGACCAGCACCTTGTCGGCCAGGCACATGAAGAAGACCGAGGAGACGATCGCGGCGTCCGGCTTGGTCTTGATGATCTCGAAGGCCGGGCGGATGGTGGCCGCGGTGGAGTGCACCGAGCCGGAGACCATGCCGTCGGCCAGGCCCTCCTGCACCATCAGGGTGCCGAAGTAGTTGACGTCGGAGACCACGTCGTAGGCCAGCTCCACGGTGACGCCCTTGTGGGCGCGCAGCGCGGCGTACTTCTCCGCGAAGGAGTCGCGCAGCTCCGAGGTGGCCGGGTCGATCAACTGGCAGTCGCCCAGGTCGATGCCGAGGTCGGCGGCCTTCTTGCGGATCTGGTCCTCGGGGCCGAGCAGCGTCAGGTCGCACACGCCCCGGCGCAGCAGCACCTCCGCCGCGTGCAGCACGCGTTCCTCGGTGCCCTCGGGGAGGACGACGCGGCGCTTGTCGGAGCGGGCCTGCTCCAGCAGCTTGTGCTCGAACATCATCGGGGTGACCCGGTCGCCGCTGGGCGCGGAGACCCGGCGGGCCAGGTCGGCGGTGTCCACGTACCGCTCGAAGAGGCCGAGGGCGGTCTCCGCCTTGCGCGGGGTGGCGGCCGTCATCCGGCCCTCCAGCGAGAACAACTGCCCGGCGGTGGGGAAACTGGTGCCGGCCACCGAGAGCACCGGGGTGCCGGGGGCGAGGCGGGCGGCCAGGGTGAGGATCTCCTGGCTCGGCACCTCGTCCAGGGTGAGCAGCACACCGGCGATGGGCGGGGTGCCGGCGCTGTGCGCGGCCAGCGAGCCCACGACCAGGTCGGCGCGGTCGCCCGGCGTCACGACCAGGCAGCCGGGGGTCAGTGCGGTGAGGAAGTTGGGCAGCATGGCGCCGCCGAAGACGAAGTCCAGCGCGTCGCGGGAGAGGCCGGAGTCGTCGCCGAGCAGCACCTTCGCGCCGAGGGCGTGGGCGATCTGGGAGACGGTCGGCGCGGAGAGGGCGGGCTCGTCGGGCAGCACGTAGCAGGGGACCGGCATGCGGTCGGCGAGCCGGCCGGCGATCTTGTCGCGGTCCTCGCGGGCGGCGCGGTTGGCGACCATGGCGAGGACGTCGCAGCCGAGGCCGGCGTAGGCGCGGTAGGCGTTGCGGGTCTCGGCGAGCACCGACTCGGCGGACTGCTTGCGGGCGCCGACCACCGGGATCACGGACGCGCCGAACTCGTTGGCGAGGCGGGCGTTGAGGGCCAGCTCGTCGGGGAGCTGGGTGTCGGCGAAGTCGGTGCCGAGGACGAGGACCACGTCGTAGTCGCGGGCGACCAGGTGGAAGCGGTCGACCAGGGCGGAGACCAGTTCGTCGGTGCCGCGCTCGGCCTGGAGGGTGGACGCCTCCTGGTAGCTCATGCCGAACCCGGTGGCGGGGTCCTGCTGGAGGCGGTAGCGGGACCGGAGCAGTTCGAAGAGGCGGTCGGGGCCGTCGTGGACGAGGGGGCGGAACACCCCGACCCGGTCGACCTGCCGGGTCAGCAGTTCCATGACGCCCAGGTCGACGACCTGCCGGCCGTCGCCCCGGTCGATCCCGGTCACGTACACGCTGCGTGTCACGCGTGCTCTCCGATCCTTGCTCGTACGGCGTCCGCCTGCTTCGCCTCACGCCTGCACAGAAATCGCCCACCCGAGGTGAGCGGAACCCTCTTGACAATACCTGCGGGTCTGGATAAGGCGCCCGTCAGTCCGGTGAGGGCCCGAAGCCGCTGGTGGGGGCGGTGGTCGTCGGCCGTTCGGCGGCCGTGAAAGAATCGGAGCGGCTCACCGGTACCCACAGCGACGAGCAGGAGCACAGCACGATGCGCATCGGAGTTCTCACCGCAGGCGGCGACTGCCCCGGCCTGAACGCCGTGATCCGGTCGGTCGTGCACCGCGCCGTGGCGCACTACGGCGACGAGGTCATCGGCTTCGAGGACGGCTACCGGGGGCTGCTGGACAGCCACTACCGCACCCTCGACCTGGACGCGGTCGGCGGCATCCTGGCGCTCGGCGGCACCATCCTCGGCTCCTCCCGCCTGGAGCGGGACCGGCTGCGTGAGGCGTGCGAGCGGGCCACCGACATGGCCCAGGAGTTCGGCATCGACGCGCTGATCCCGATCGGCGGCGAGGGCACGCTCACGGCGGCCCGCATGCTGTCCGACGCCGGTCTGCCGGTCGTCGGTGTGCCGAAGACCATCGACAACGACATCTCCGGCACCGACCGCACCTTCGGCTTCGACACCGCGGTGGGTGTGGCCACGGAGGCGATGGACCGCCTCAAGACCACGGCCGAGTCGCATCAGCGGGTCATGGTCGTCGAGGTCATGGGCCGGCACGCGGGCTGGATCGCGCTGGAGTCCGGCATGGCCGCCGGCGCCCACGGCATCTGCCTGCCCGAGCGGCCCTTCGACCCGGCCGACCTGGTCAAGATGGTCGAGGAACGGTTCGCGCGCGGCAAGAAGTTCGCCGTCGTCTGCGTCGCCGAGGGCGCCCACCCGCTGGACGGCACGATGGACTACGGCAAGGGCGACATCGACCAGTTCGGCCACGAGCGCTTCCAGGGCATCGGCACCGCCCTCGCCTACGAACTGGAGCGCCGCCTCGGCAAGGAGGCCCGCCCGGTCATCCTCGGCCACATCCAGCGCGGCGGCACCCCCACCGCCTACGACCGCGTCCTCGCCACCCGCTTCGGCTGGCACGCCGTGGAGGCCGCCCACCGGGGCGAGTTCGGCGGCATGACCGCCCTGCGCGGCACGGACATCGCGATGGTCCCGCTGGCGGAGGCGGTGACGGAACTCAAGACGGTCCCGGTGTCCCGCATGGACGAGGCGGAGTCGGTCTTCTAGCCGACGCGCGCGGGCGCGCTCAGCGCTCCGGCAGCCAGTGGTACCGCAGCTCCGGGCGCCCCACCTGGCCGTACTGCGGGCGCCTCGCCGCGCGGGCCGCGTCCACCAGGTACTCCAGGTAGCGGCGGGCCGTGATGCGGGAGATGCCGACCACCTCCGCGACCTCCGCCGCCGTGCGGCCCTCCGGGGTCTCGCGCAGGACGCCCGTGACCCGTTCCAGCGTCGGCGCGCTCAGGCCCTTCGGCAGGGCCGCCGGAGCCGGTGCGCGCAGGGCGGCCAGCGCGCGGTCCACCTCGTCCTGGCCGCTCGCCTCGCCCGCCGCCGCGTGGTACTCGGCGTAGCGGAGGAGGCGGTCGCGGAGGGTGGCGAAGGTGAAGGGTTTCAGGACGTACTGGACCACGCCCAGGGAGACGCCCTCGCGGACGACCGCCAGGTCGCGGGCCGAGGTGACCGCGATGACGTCCGCCTGGTGGCCCGCCGCGCGCAGGGAGCGGGCGAGCTGGAGGCCGTGGACGTCGGGGAGGTGCAGGTCGAGCAGGAGGAGGTCGACCGGGGTGCGGTCCAGGATGCGGCGGGCGGCGGCGCCGGTGCCTGCTTGGCCGACCGCCACGAAGCCGGGCACCCGGCCGACGTAGAGGACGTGCGCGTCCGCCGCCACCGGGTCGTCCTCCACGACCAGGACGCGGATGGTCGGCTGCTGCCCGGGGGTCATGCGCCGCCTCCCGGCACCGGGCGCGTGGGCGCGTCGGACGTGGTACCGGCCGGCCGGGTGTCCACGCTCTCCGTCGGGGGCTCCAGCGGCAGCCGGGCCGGGAGTGGGTGGCCGTCGGCCTCGGCCGGGGCGTCGGGGCTCCTCTTGGCGGGCAGCCGGGTGTCCGCGTACCGCGTCGGAGGCTCCAGCGGCAGCCGGGTGTCCGTGTGCTGCGTCGGGGGCTCCGGCGGCGGCCGGGTGTCCGTGTGCTCCGTCGGGGGCTCCAGCGGTGGCCGGGCCGGGAGTGGGTGGCCGTCGGCCCCGGCCGGGGCGCCGGGGCTCCTCTCGGCGGGCGGCCGGGTGTCCGTGTGCTGCGTCGGGGGCTCCGGCGGCGGCCGGGTGTCCGTGTGCTCCGTCGGGGGCTCCGGCGGCGGCCGGGTGTCCGTGTGCTCCACCGGGGGCTCCAGCGGTGGCCGGGTGTCCGGGTGCTCCGCCGGAGGCTCCAGTGGCAGCCGGGCCTCGAACACAGCGCCGCCGCCCGCCGCCTCGGCCACCGTCAGCGTGCCGGTGAGCCGGGTGACCGTCTGCCTGACCAGGGCCAGGCCGAGGCCCCGCCCGCCGGGGCCGGCCGGCTTGGTGGTGAAGCCGCGCCGGAAGACCAGGTCCGCGTGGGCCGGGTCGACGCCCGGACCGGTGTCCGCCACCCGCAGCAGCAGCGCCTCCCCGGCCGCGTACGCCGTCACCGTGACCCGGGCCCCCGTGCTGCCCTGCGCCGCGTCCACCGCGTTGTCGATCAGGTTGCCCAGGATGGTGACGAGGTCGCGCACCGCGAGGTCCGCCGGGAGCACGCCGTCGTCGAGCCGGCTCTCGGGCGAGACGAGCAGCTCCACACCCCGCTCGTGCGCCTGCGCGGTCTTGCCCAGCAGCAGCGCGGCCAGCACCGGCTCGCCCACCGCCGCGACCACCTGATCGGTGAGCGTCTGGGCCAGCTCCAGCTCGGCCGTGGCGAACTCCACCGCCTCCTCGGCCCGCCCCAGCTCGATCAGCGACACCACGGTGTGCAGCCGGTTCGCCGCCTCGTGCGCCTGTGACCGCAACGCCTGGCTGAACCCGCGCTCGGAGTCCAACTCGCCCATCAGCGACTGGAGTTCGGTCACATCCCGGAGCGTGACGACCGTACCCCGGTGCTCCCCGCCGGACACCGGCGAGGTGTTGACCACCAGGACGCGGGAGGCGGTCAGGTGCACCTCGTCCACCCGGGGCTCGGAGGACAGCAGCGCCCCGGTGAGCGGCCCCGGCAGTCCGAGGTCCGCGACCGAGCGGCCGACCACCTCGCCGCCGACCCCGAGCAGCTCCCGCCCGCCGTCGTTGATCAGCGCCACCCGGTACCGCCCGTCCAGCATCAGCAGCCCCTCGCGCACCGCGTGCAGCGCCGCCTGGTGGTAGTCGTGCATCCGGCTCAGCTCGGCCGCGTTCATCCCGTGGGTGTGCCGGCGCAGCCGCGCGTTGATCACGTACGTACCCACCGCGCCCAGCAGCAGCGCCGCCCCCGCCACCCCGAGCAGCGCCGTCACCTGGTCCTGGACCCGCGCGCTGATCGCTTCCACCTTGATTCCGGCACTGACCAGCCCCACCACCCGGCCCCCGTCCGTCACCGGCGTCACCGCGCGCACGGAGGGGCCCAGCGTGCCGGTGTACGTCTCGGTGAAGGTGTGCCCCCGCAGGGCCGGGCCGGTCCGGCCGAGGAAGCGCCGGCCTATCTCGTCCCGCGTCGGATGGGTCCAGCGGATGCCCCGCGGGTCCATGATCGTGACGAAGTCGACGTCCGCGTCCCGCATCACCTGGAGCGCGTACGGCTCCAGCTCGGCGGAGGGGTCCGGGGTGCGGATCGCCGCCCGCACCGAGGGGGCGTCCGCGATGGACCGGGCCACCGCCGTGACCTGGCGTTCCGCCGCGTCGCGGGCCTGGCGCTGGTCGCTGACGTAGGTGAACAGCGCGTACCCGGCCACCAGCACCGCGACCAGCACCGCCTGCATGGCGAAGAGCTGGCCCGCCAGGCTGCGGGGTCGGGGGAGGGCGGGGGCGCGCATGCCTAGCAGTGTGCCTGTCCGTTCGGGCGTGAACTAAATGAACGGAAGGGTGACCGCCCTCACAGGGCGGGAGATAGTCTCCGCGATCCCCTGCAACGCCCGGACGTGAGCCGCACGCCGGTCATGCCGACGAAGACGTCAAGGAGAGCAGTCGTGGCCGCCAGCACCCCCGGTACGGCACCAGCCGCCCCCGCCGTGAAGCGGGACCGTACCCATTACCTGTACATCGCCGTCATCGTGGCGGTCGCGCTCGGCATCGCCGTGGGCCTGATCTGGCCGGACGCCGGGGTGGAGCTGAAGCCGCTCGGCACCGGATTCGTGAACCTGATCAAGATGATGATCTCGCCGGTCATCTTCTGCACGATCGTGCTCGGGATCGGTTCCGTACGGAAGGCCGCGAAGGTCGGCGCGGTCGGCGGCATCGCGCTCGGCTACTTCACCGTGATGTCGCTGGTGGCGCTCACCATCGGCCTGGTCGTCGGCAACGTGCTGCACCCCGGCGAGGGCCTGCACCTGACCGCCGCGCTCCGCCAGAGCGGCCACGCGCAGGTGTCCGCCGACGCGCTGCCCCCGGTGGACTTCGTGCTGTCGATCATCCCGGTCACCTTCGTGTCCGCCTTCACCGAGGGCCAGGTCCTCCAGACCCTGCTGGTCGCGCTGCTCACCGGCTTCGCGCTCCAGGCGCTGGGCGCGGCCGGGCAGCCCGTACTGCGGGGCATCGAGCACATCCAGCGGCTGGTCTTCCGCATCCTGGCCATGGTCATGTGGGCCGCGCCCATCGGCGCCTTCGGCGCGATCGCGGCCGTCGTCGGCTCGTCCGGCATCGACGCGCTCAAGAGCCTCGCCGTGCTGATGTTCGGCTTCTACGTCACCTGCGTGCTGTTCGTCTTCGTGGTGCTCGGCGCGCTGCTGCGGATCGTCTCCGGGCTGAACATCCTCCTGCTGCTGAAGTACCTCGCCCGCGAGTTCCTGCTGATCCTGTCGACCTCGTCCTCGGAGTCCGCGCTGCCGAGGCTCATCGCCAAGATGGAGCACCTCGGTGTCAGCAAGGCGGTCGTCGGCATCACCGTGCCGACCGGGTACTCCTTCAACCTCGACGGCACCATGATCTACATGACCATGGCGTCCCTCTACATCGCGGACGCGCTCGGCACCCCGATGTCCCTCGGCGAGCAGATCCCGCTGCTGCTGTTCCTGCTGCTGGCGTCCAAGGGCGCGGCGGGGGTCAGCGGCGCCGGGCTCGCCACGCTCGCGGGCGGTCTCCAGTCGCACAAGCCGGCGCTGGTGGACGGGATCGGGCTGGTGGTCGGCATCGACCGGTTCATGAGCGAGGCGCGCGCGCTGACCAACTTCGCGGGCAACTCCGTCGCCACGGTGCTGATCGGTACGTGGACGAAGGAGATCGACTCGGACCGGGTGAAGCGGGTGCTCGCGGGGGAGCTGCCGTTCGACGAGACGACGTTGCTGGACGAGGGGCGGGAGGACGAGCGGTCCTCGGCGGAGGAGGAAGAGGGCGGGAAGGAACTCGCCAAGGCGTGAGGGACTCTCCCGCACCCGCATGAACGGGAGCCCTGCAAGGGCCTGTTGTCGCCGGCCGCCCGACCCCGCCTGAACCGGGGCCGGGCGGCCGGTCTTTCACGCCGTCTCGCCCGCCCGCGCCACCAACTCCGTTGCCGCGCCGACCGGTACGCCCGCCGCCGTGAGCGCGGTGACCGCCGCCGCGTGACCCGCCTCCTCGGGCGGGAGCAGCCCCTCGTTCACCGCCTCCATGACGGCGAAGAGGAGCTGCTCGTGTACGAAGGCCAGCGCGGCGGCGGGCAGCGGTGAGCTGAACACCCCTTCGTCCAGGCCGCGTTGAAGAACGCGCGTCTTCTCCTCGCGCAAGGGGGCGAGGCGGTCGCGGATGCCCTGGACGGTGACCGTCCGCTGGGCCAGCGCGATCAGCAGACGGTAGCGGTCGGCGATCTTCCAGACCGCGAGCACCGAACGGGCCACCGCGTCGGCCGGTCCGGCCTCGGCGTCGAGGGCGCCCAGATCGGCGTCGGTCAGCACCCGCACGGCTTCGTCGACGAGCGTGCCGATCAGCGCCTCCCGGCTGGGGAAGTGCCCGTACACCGTGCGCCGGACAACACCGGCGGCGCGCGCGATCTGGTCCATCGAGGCGTCCGGGTCGCGCAGCAGCTCGGCGAGGGCGACGTCGAGGATGCGGCGCCTGTTGGTGTCGGCGCGGCTGGGGTTACCCGTGGTCATGGCAGTCATTGTGCACACCTTCCCGACTTGCACGGCACTGTGCAAGGTCGTACATTGCACATGGTTGTGCAATTGCACGCCACTGTGCAAGTACTTCTTGTGCCTGTCGTGCCTGTCGTCGAGGAAGGTCAGCCGCTGTCATGCGACTCGTCATGAACGAACCGGTCGAGAGGATGGAGCGCCCGTACGCCCGGCGCTGGTGGGCGCTGCTCGTGCTCTGCCTCAGCCTGCTGATCATCGTGATGGCCAACACCGCCCTCACGGTGGCCGCGCCCGACATGACCCGCGACCTCGGGCTGTCCAGTGCGGACCTCCAGTGGGTCATCGACGGCTACACCGTCCCGTACGCGGCGCTGATGCTGCTGCTCGGCGCGATCGGCGACAAGTACAGCCGGCGCGGGGCGCTGATCCTCGGCCTCGTCGTCTTCGGCGGTGGCGCGGTGTTCGGCAGCCTCGCGGACTCCTCCGCCACGGTCATCGCGGCCCGCGCGGTCATGGGTGTCGGCGCGGCGCTGATCATGCCCGCGACGCTCTCGCTGCTCGCGGCGACCTTCCCGCGCGCCGAGCGGGTCAAGGCGATCACCCTGTGGACCGCGACGGCGGGCCTCGCCATCGCGGCCGGGCCGGTCGTCGCGGGCGCGCTGCTGCGGGACCACGGCTGGGCGTCGACCTTCCTGATCAACGTGCCGGTCGCCGTCCTGGCCATCGTCGGCGCGCTGGTCCTCGTACCGCCGTCGAAGGCCGGCCACCACGAGCGCATCGACTACGTCGGCGGCCTGCTGTCGGTCCTCTGGATCGCCGCGCTGGTCTACATGATCATCGAGGGGCCGCACTTCGGGTGGGGCGTCAAGGCGGTGACCGCCGCGGTCGTCGCGGGCGTCGGCCTGGTCGCCTTCGTCCTGTGGGAACTGCGCCACCCGCGCCCGGTGCTGGACGTACGCCGCTTCACCGACCGCCGCTTCGCGGGCTCCAACCTCGCGGTCGCGCTCTTCTTCCTCGCGGTCTTCGGCGCGTTCTACTACCTCACCCAGCACCTCCAGTTCGTCCTCGGCTACGACGCCCTGGAGACCGGCGTCCGCATGCTCCCCCTGGCCGGCGCGGTCTTCGCGGGCTCGGCCCTGACCGGCTACCTCACCCCGCGCGTCGGTATGCGCTGGACGGTCGGCGCGGGCATGGTCGCCGGCACGGTGGCGCTCGCGCTGCTGACCCGGGTCGACGCGGGCTCGACGTACTTGGACTTCGTCCCTTCCCTGGTGATCCTGGGCCTCGCCATCGGCCTCGCCCTGTCCCCCTGCACGGACGCGATCATGGGCGCCTTCCCCGAGTCCGAACTGGGCGTGGGCGGCGCGGTGAACGACACCTCGCTGGAACTGGGCGGCTCCCTGGGCATCGCGATCCTGGGCTCCCTGCTGGCGACTTCGTACGACGACCACCTGACCTCGGCCACCCGCGGCTCCGGCCTCCCGGCCGACGCCCTGGCGCAGGCGCAGGACTCGGTGGGCGCGGGGTACGCGGTGGCGCAGGCCATCGGCGAGAAGGCCCAGTCGCTGGCCGCGAAGGCAGCCGGGGCGGGGAACCCCGCGCAGGCGGCCCAACTCAAGCAACAGGCGTCGTCCCTGGCCTCGGGCGCGCATCGGATGGCTGACGCCGTGGGGGCGTCGTTCTCGGACGCGGTGGCGCATACGAGCCTGATCGGGGCGGTGATCCTGGGGGTGGGAACGGTCGTGGTGGCGGTGTTGCTGCCGGGGCGGGAGAAGCTCACGACCGGTGACCCGAGGGAGGCTCCGGAGCAGGAGGCTGCCGAGAAGGAGAAGGCGACCGCCAACTGACATCGGTTCACGTGCCGCCCCTGGGGTCGAAGGGGGCGGCACGTCGGCGCGTGCGATGGCCACGAGGAGGAGGTGGCTTACTCATCAGATTTCTGCGGGTCTGTGTGGACAAGGATGTCGAGCTCGTCTTCGGCTGATCCACGTCGAGTCGCTCGACGCGGGCGGCAGTTCAAGCCAACCCGGCGTTCATGCGTTGCATCAGCAACCACCCGCGGTGAGTATGTGTGATGAGATGGGTGGCAGTTGTGGCGTCGGAGGGTGATGTGGCGTCATGACCGCCGATGATCTGGACCACGGGTGCGGGGGGAATCTCCATGAAGTTCGACATGGGGTCGACGACGCTGGCGACGCTGACGAAGAGCACGGTCGGGTCGAGTGACGACCTGGGTGCGCTGATCCACCAGTTGATCGCCGCGGCCCAGCCGTTGGAGGGGAAGTTCAACGGCGAGGGCAAGACGATGTTCGACTCCTTCAAGCAGCGCGCGGACGAGATCACGGCCGCGCTGAACGGCTCGCTCGCCTCGATCCTGGGCGGTCAGTCCGGGATGGACAACGCGTTCGTCGGCGGCGACCAGGAGCAGTCCGACAATGCCCGCCAGACGATGAGCGCCGCCAACTTCGACGCGGCCCGCTTCCGCGGCTGAACCACGAGGGGGACTTGAGCACCATGGGTAACCAGGACCGCCGCTCCTACGACACCGGTGCCTCCGGTGACGTACAGAGCGGCCTTCAGGGAATCATCGGCCGGCTGGAGACCGTGCTCGGCGAGCGCGAGCGTGCGGTGAAGGCCGCGATGGCCGACTACCAGGCCGACGGGGTCTCGGACGAGTACCACGGCAAGGAAGCCCGCTGGCACAAGGCCGCAGGCGAGGTCCGCGACATCATCCAACTGGTGCGCGGCACGCTGGAGAAGAACGACGGCACCGCACAGGCCACGCTGGCCAAGGCTCGTGCCGCGGTCGACAACATCGGCTGAGACAGCGGCAGTCGCCCGCCGGGCAGGTGCTCGGCGGGTACGGGGATGAGGGGCATTTCGTGACGGGGTGGGACGTCGATCCGGCCGGGGTGTACAGCGTGCTGTCCAAGGCGGGCACCGCGGCGAAGAACATGTCGGACGCGGGCAGCGCGATGCAGGGCAACCTGGAGGAGGCGGCGTCCGCCGCAGGCACGCTGACCAGCCAGTACGGTCCGTACAGCAGTACGGTCGGGCTCGTCGGCTCGGCGCTGGGACAGTTCGCGCAGGCCTGGGGCCGGGACCTGCTGTACATCGCCAAGCGCACTTCGAAGTCCCTCAACGGGGCTGATCAGGCGACCCGTTGCTATGTCGCCGGGGCGCTGGAGCAGGCGGCGAACGCACAGCAGGAGGCGGCCAAGGAGCCGAAGGTGGACCTGCCCGGCGCGGGCGGGGGCCACGGGGGAGACCGGTCTCAGCGATGAGCGACGACGCGAAACTGATCGACCCGTCCGGCATACCGCACTTCATCGGCGACCTGGGCACGCTCGACACCGACGTGATGCTGCTGACGGCGGACGCGGGCCAGTTCCGCGCCTCCGGATCGGACGTGCACACCGAGTTCCAGGGGCTGTCGGCGTTCTACGAGGCACCGGAGGCGGAGCAGTTGTTCGCCACCACGCTTCCGGTGCGGCAGAAGTCCGACGCGTTCGCCGACGACCTGGAGAAGGTCGCGACCGCCCTGTCGGACTACAGCTTCGAGGTCCAGCCACTGGCGAAGAAGCTGGACACGCTGAAGGCGGATGCCACCGCCTTCGTGAACTCCGTCTCCGGTGACGACGACTGGCGCAAGGACCAGGACAAGGTCGACCACAACAACGACCTCTGGCACGACGTCAACCACACCGTCGCCGCGTTCCAGGACGCCGAACGCACCGCCTACAACAAGATCATGGCGCTGATCGGCGGCACCCGGATGAGCGTCGACGACGGCTCCGGCGGCAAGAACACGTACGGCTACCGGGCCGAGGACCTCGACCACGCCGAGGTGACCCCCTGGGGAGCGCCCGCCGAGCGGGAGTACGAGGGGTGGGCCTGGCTGGCGCACCAGGGCAAGCAGGTGTGGGACGGCGTCTGGCAGGACGGCGTCATCGGCACGATCCACGGCGTGGGAACCCTGTTCGGCTCGGACGGCTGGGACGCGGCCGGCGAGGCGTGGACGAACCTGGCCAAGCTGGGCACGGCCTCGGCGCTCACCAGCGTCACGATGGGCACGTGGTGGCTGCTGCCGGAGGACAAACAGCCGTCCTGGCTGCGCGACTCCCGCAAGGCGTACAAGGAGACGGCCAAGGGGTTCATCGCCTACGACCAGTGGAAGACGAACCCCGCCCGTGCGGCGGGCGCGGTCACCTTCAACGTACTGACCATCGTCGGCACCGAGGGCGCGGGCAGCGCCGTGAGCGGCGCCGGCAAGGCGGGCGCCGCCGCCCGCACCCTCTCCATCGCCGGCAAGGTCGGCCGCGCCATCGACCCGATGACCTACGCCGGCAAGGCGGCCAAGTTCGCCTTCATACGGGTGGGCGACACCTTCAGCACCCTGAAGAACCTCCGCACGGGCGCGTATGCGGACATGGCGGACCTGGGCGGGAAATACGCCCCGGCGGAGCATCCGGTGCCGGTGATCGAGAGGCCGGCTGCCGTCCCGGAGAGTGCTGTCGAGTACGTCGATGCGCGGGGCGACGTCCTCTATCTCACCGCTGACGGGCATGTCCTGGACGCGGACGGGGCGATGCGACAGCACGTCTCCCACTCCCACGTCGAGGCATCCGCCGCGGATCGCTCGCGGATGGACGGAGCGGCCAGGGAACCGGAACCGGTCGGGGCGCATGCCGCGAACAATGCACTGGAGAGCCATGCCTCCGGCGGCGCCGGACCCGGAGTCGCCATTCCCACTCGTGACGTGGGCTCAGTGGGATCACTCGGTCACACGGGACACGGCTCCGGGCACGGTGGGGGCAGCGCCCCGGACCTCCCGGGGCAACGCGGCGCCGATCAGCCTCCCAGTGGCGGTGACTGGTACGACAGCCTCAATCCGCGTGAGATCAAGGACGTTCAGATATATCGGGCCAATTACGAGCCGGGATATTTTGAGAAGTATTATCAGCAGAATGGTCATCGTCTTCGTGTGGCGACACCGGACGAAAGTGGCTTCGCCCCACCCCAGTTGACCAAAGACCCTGGCCACCAGGCGTGGATTGCAGCCGGCGGCAAGGTGTCGCCGATCGCCGAGAAGTACGTCCCCGGCTCCAAGATCGACCACGGTCCGCATAGCGTGCACGTCGGATCGGACCTGGATGTCATTGGCAGGCAAGCCCTCAAGCGGCATCAATCGCTGACCGCCGACAATGCGTGGCACGGGCCGCTGAAGGACGCGAAGGCCGCCTGGCAGGACGCCCCCACCCCGGAAAACCTTCAGGCATATCAGGACCTCAAGGCTCAGCATGCTCCCTTTCATCGGGCTATGAGTGTGGACAGTGAAGCGTTCGGGGAGGCGGTCGCACGACATCACGTCATCCCGGACAACTACCCGCACGCGCAGATGGAGACGCTGGGCGGACCCAAGAACGGGAATGACCAGTTCGATCAGGTGTGGAGCTGGGTGGATGGCTCCGGTGAGAAAAAGTTCGTTGTTGTAGAGTCCAAAAGTACCGTTACCACAGAACTGGGAACCAGAAAACTTCCAGGGGGTATGGAAGCTCGGCAAGGGTCCCGTAGGTATTTCATGGATATTCTGGATGAGATGGGAAAGCGTGGCGCCAGTGGGGATATGAACGAAGCCCGTCTGTACAATGACTTGAGTGACGCGATGGAGCGGGGCGACGTGGAATATATCCTGGTCAAGGGGAAGGTGGCGGCGGACGGCACGTATGCTGGTTATCTGAAGTGGAATTTCGATATCAGTAAAGAGGGAGCGTTGTGACTGAATCGGTGACTCGGCATCATCGCCCAGGCGATGTGGACGTGACCGTGGTGCAGTACATGGCTGAGAAGCTGAAGGATCGACGTGCTTTGGCACTCGGGGAATCCGCCACGAACTTCGCGTTCGCCGTCAGTGAGTCCATGACCGTTCTCCAGGGCCGTCTCATTGTCGATCCGCCAGCGGCCGAGTTGCCCACGTGGGAAGCCACCGTGGCGGCTATGCAGTTCTGGGAAGCCGCTTTTGCCGCGGCGGCTAGGACCGAAGGTACCGTGGAGCGCAGGGTCCTGGGCGAGGTGCGCTCGATTCCCGCCACGGGTCCTCAGTTCTACGCCGATGCGGGAAGGTGGCTCAACGCCTTCTGGCTCGCCATCATCTGTCGTGATCAGGTGCGCATGACCGAGCTGTGTGAGGTCCCGCTGGAAGTGCTGCGGGCATCCGGCGTCCGGGGTGACGAGTACATCTACAACTGGATCGACGCACTTCAGGCGTATTGGCTCGAACGTCCGGGCCTGGTGGAGAAGTTGGGGAAGGCGATTGACAATTCCTTCCCGGAAGTCGCCACGATCGCGCCTCGCG
The DNA here is from genome assembly GCF_055562575.1 of Streptomyces sp. NPDC018263. NCBI lineage: Bacteria > Bacillati > Actinomycetota > Actinomycetes > Kitasatosporales > Streptomycetaceae > Streptomyces > Streptomyces sp. NPDC018263. Next base: position 257,708 of record NZ_JBVHFA010000001.1, on the reverse strand, counting down.
ATCTCCTCCAGAACGTCCTGTATCCACCGATCAACCTCTTCTATCAGTTTCTCCGCAAGGATCACGACGCCTTCAACACCGCGCTGATCGAGGCGCTGCACTTCCACAAGGCTTACTGGTCGGCCGACGAAGAGCGTGCCAACGACTTCGAGGGCGTGGTGTCGTTCAGTCTCCTGGCCGTCGCGTGTCTCGCCTACGACGCCGGTTTCCCGATCGACGTGGAGTCGGAGTACCTCCCCAAGCACCTCCTCCAGCGGGACTGGGTCGGCGAGTTCGAGGTCTGAGAAAGGAAATTCGTGTCGGCCCAGGACTATGACAGTCAGCTTCTCGAATCCGTCGCCGTTCGGCGGCGGCGTTTGCGGGATGCGGTGTTGTTCGGGGGGCAGCGGCAGCGGCGTACCGTCGACGAGCGGCTGGGGAAGGTGTTCGCGGGGCTCGTGATCGGGGCCGTGCTCTGTGCCGGGTGTGTGGGGTGGTCGTTCGTCTCGCACCGCGTGCTACCCGCCACTTCGTCGCCCACCAGCCCCGCCACCACTCGGTGATAAGTTCGAACGCGTGCTATCTACGGGGACATCGAGCCGTACGGGACCGGCGTTGAGTCGGGTCACTCTGGTCGGTGAGCGGCGGCGGGTCGATCTGGTCCTTCCTTCGCGGGAGCCGGTGGGACGGCTGCTTCCCGAGGTGCTGCGGCTGCTGGACGACCAGGTCGGTGCGCGACCGCAAACGCGGCATCTGGTCGCCGGCGACGGCAGTGTCCTGGAGCCGGACGCCACCCTGGAGTCGGCGGCCGTGTCCGACGGCGCGGTGCTGCGGCTCGTGCGCGTGGAGGACGCCCCTTCCGCGCCCGTCATCCACGACGTGACCGACGAGGCCGCCGACGATCTGGACGTACGGGCCTGGCGATGGAACCCCGCCGCGCGACGGATCGTCGCCGGGGCCGCCACGGTCGCCTGGGCGCTTGCCGCGTCCGTCCTCGCCCGGCAGGAGTTCGCCGCGCGGAGCGTGGGTGCCGCGCTGGTCGTCCTCGCCGTGCTCGGCGCGGTCGCGGGCGCCCTGGCCGGACGGGCCGGAGCGCGCGGGCTCGCCGCCACACTCGTCGTCACCGGTGGCGCCCTCGGCGTCTTCGGGGTCTGGAGTCTCGGGGACGCCCACGCCTGGTCGGGCCCGGCGCGGCTCGCCGGTGTCGCGGGTGTGGCCGCCGGGGCGCTGCTGCTGCTCGGGTGGTGCTCGTCCCTCGGCCGGGGCGGACTGTTCGGCGCTGCCGCGCTCGTGGGCGGTGGCGTCTGTTGGGAGGCCGCCCTCTTCTTCCAGCCGGCCGCGCGCTCGGGGGCGCTCCTTGCCGTGGTGTCCGTGGTGGTGCTGGGCCTGCTGCCCAGGTTCGCGCTGATGACCTCGGGCCTCGCCGGGCTCGACGACCGCCGGTCCGGCGGGGTCTCCGTGAGCCGGTATCAGGTGTCGACCGCGCTCGCCGCCACGCACCGGGGACTCGCGCTGGCGACGGTCGTGACCGCCGCCTCCGCCGCCGTCGCCGGGGCGCTCGCGCTGCGTACGGTCTCGCTCTGGACGGTGTTGCTCGCGGTGGCCGTCGCGCTGGTGCTGGGCCTGCGGGCGCGGGCGTACCCGCTGGTCCCCGAGGTGGTCGCCCTGCTCGTGGCCGCCGGGGTCGTGCTGGTCCGGCTGGCCTGGGTGTGGCAGGAGCGGTCGGACACCGCCGCTGTGCTCGCGGTACCGGTGGCGCTGGCGGTCGTACCGCTCGCTGTCCTCGTCGTCCAGCCGCCCGAACACGTACGGGTACGGCTGCGCCGGCTCGGCGACGTACTGGAGTCCATCGGGGTGATCGCACTGTTCCCGCTCCTGATGGGCGTCTTCGGGGTGTACGGGCGGCTGCTCGGCACGTTCGCGTGAGCGGGAGGCGGCAGGCATGACCCGGCCTCAGGACGGCTGGCAGGACGACGTGCTGCGGGAACTCCGGGGTGACGTATCCCCGCCGGGCCCGGCAGCGGTGGACGCCACGACACCCACGGACCACGGCACCGCGCCCGAAGCGCCGGTGCCGGAGAAGCGGACGGGCACGTCCCCCGCCGTCCGCACCCCCACAGCCCTCTCCCGACCCCTGCCCACCCCCGAGTCCGTCCCCACCATCGACCCCCGCCTCGCCGTCGCCCTCGGCAGGCCGCAGCACGGGGACTCCGTCACCCGGCGCACCGGACGCTCGATCCGGCGGCTGGCCGCGTCCGCCGCGCAGGAGGTCGCGGAGGAGACGCGGATCGCACAGGAGTTGCAGCAGCCGGTGACGACCGGCCGGGTGATCGCCGTGACGTCGATCCGGGGCGGGGTCGGCAAGACGACGACCGCCACGCTGCTCGCCCGTACCCTGCACCACTACCGGCACGACCCGGTGCTGGCGCTGGAGGCGGACGCCGCGCTCGGCACGCTGCCGGTGCGGATGGGCGCGGAGTCGGTGCGGTGGTCGTGCGCCGAACTGGCCCAGATCCTTACCCCGTCGATGCAGCTCACCGACATCACCGGCTACCTGGTGCCCGTCCCGGACGGCGGCTGGCTGCTGCCGGCGAGCCAAGGACGGGTCGGGGCGCCCCTGGAGACGCGGGTGTACCTCAAGGTGACGCAGGCACTGCGCCGGTACTTCGCCGTCACCGTGGTGGACTGCGAGACGCTGCCCGCCGAAGTGGCCCGCGCCGCGATGGACACCGCCCACGCCCGCGTCGTCGTCGCACCGCTCACCGCCGAAGGCGTGGACGGCACCCGTGTCGTCCTCGACTGGCTGGCCGGGCTTCCGCACGACGCCCTGACCTCCACCACCGTCGCCCTCACCTCGGGCACACCCGACATGAATCTCGACCTGAAGACGGCCACGGCGCATCTGCGCGAGACAGGGGTCACCATCGTGCACCTGCCCTACGACCGGCATCTCGCGGCCGGCGGACCCATACGCACGGAGCTGCTCGCGTCCGCCACTCGGGGCGCGACCACGCGGCTGGCGGCGGAGGCGCTCGGGCGGGCGGTGCGGGTCCGTTGACGCAGCACCTGGTCCACCGGCCGGCCCGCGCCACCCGCCCGCTGCCCGAGACCGGGGCGCGGACCATCGAGCCGCCGCCGAACCTGCCCGAGGGCAAGATGGGCAGCGCGGCCACCGCGCTGCTGCCCATGACCGGTGTCCTGGGTTCCGTGGTGATGATGACCGTCATCCGGTCCAGCCAGTTCGCCGGCCTCGGCGCGGTCGTGCTCGTCATCGCGCTCCTGGGCGCGGTGACGCTGTTCCTGTCGCAGCGCGGCAAGGCCCAGCGCCAGCGCCGGGTGCAGCGCGAGCGGTATCTGGAGTACCTGGAGGAACTGCGCGAGGAACTGGGCGCGGCCGAGCGGGCGCGACGGCAGGCGGCCCGGGAACTCAGCCCGCCGCCGGCTGCCCTGTACGACCTTCTGCGCGACCCGGCCCGCCTGTGGGAACGACGGCGCGCGGACGCGGACTTCCTGAAGGTTCGGGTGGGCGTCGGCGACGTACCGGTGCAGGACGTGGTGGTCGGACAGAACACGGCGGGCGGGGTGCTCACCCCGCCGGACCCGTTCATGCTGAACGAGGCGCGCGCCCTCCAGGCCCGCTTCACCACGTCCGCCGGCCATCCGCTGACGGTGCCGCTGGACCGCGCGGGCGATGTGAGCGTGGTCGGCGACCGGGAGGGCGTACTGCGCGTCGCGCGGGCGCTTCTCGTCCAGGCCGCGGTGACGCACGCACCGGACGACCTGGCGCTCGGGCTCGGCGTGCCCGGAGAGCGCCTGGCGGAGTGGGAGTGGGCCAAGTGGCTACCGCACGTCCTCGACACCGGCGCGGACGACGGCCCGATCGCCGCCCGCCGGATCGCACCGGACACGACCCAGTTGGCTCGCGTCATGGGTGCCGACCTGAAGAAGCGCGCCTCCTACGCGGCCGAGGTGCGCCGCGGACTCGCCGACCGCAAGGCGCTCGGCCTCGGCAGCCGTCTGCTCGTGGTGAGCGACGAGTACGGGCACAACGCGGCCGAACTCCCGCGACCGGACTCGGCCGTGACCCTCGCCGACATGGGGGTGACGGTCGTGCATCTGCTCGCCGAGCAGGTGCAGGAGCCCGGTGATGTGGCGGTGCGGATCGTCGTCGACGAGGACCGGATCCTCGTCGAGGACCTGCGGGGCGAGCGGGTCGTACGCGTCTTCGGGACCCTGGACCCGGTCGGCGAGGCGGAGGCCGAGGGGCTCGCCCGGATGCTGGCGCCGCTGCGGCTGTCCCCGGAGTCGTCCGCCGAGGGCGCCCCGGTGTCGGGGCCGGTGGACTTCCCGTATCTGCTCGGCATCGACGATCCGGCGGCGCTCGACCTGCCGCGGCAGTGGGCGCCGCGTGGGGAGCGCGACTTCCTGCGGGTGCCGATCGGACTGGACGACCGGCACCGGCCGGTCCTGCTCGACCTGAAGGAGTCGTCGGAACTCGGCATGGGGCCGCACGGTCTGTGCGTGGGCTCGACCGGCTCCGGCAAGAGCGAACTGCTGCGCACCCTCGTGCTCGGGCTGGTGACGACGCACCCGCCCGAGGACCTGGCCATGGTGCTGGTCGACTACAAGGGCGGCGCCACCTTCGCGCCGTTCGCGGGGCTGCCCCATGTGTCGGGTGTCATCACCAACCTGGAGAACCAGGCGGACCTGGTGGAGCGCGTCCACACCTCGCTGGCCGGGGAGATCAAGCGGCGCCAGCAGGTCCTGAAGGACGCCGGGAACATCGCCGACATCGGGCACTACCGGTCGCTGCGCGAGAGTGCCCGGCCGGACCTCGAGCCCCTTCCGCATCTGTTCGTCGTGATCGACGAGTTCGGCGAACTCCTCACCGCCAAGCCGGACTTCATCGACCTGTTCCTCTCCATCGGCCGGATCGGCCGCTCCATCGGCGTGCACCTGCTGCTGTCCAGCCAGCGCATCGAGAGCGGCAGGCTGAAGGGTCTGGAGACCTATCTGTCGTACCGGCTCGGGCTGCGCACCTTCTCGGCGGACGAGTCGCGCACGGTCCTGGACACCCCGGACGCCTTCAACCTGCCGCCGCTGCCGGGCTTCGGCTACCTCAAGGTCGACACCTCCACCTATACGCGCTTCAAGGCGGGGTTCGTCTCCGGCGCGTACCGGGGGCCGGTCGGGCCGGAGGCGATTGAGGGCGACGAGCCCTCGGCGTGGCCCTATCCGGCCTACAACACCCTGAACACGCAGGCCGGTTCGGAGGCCGACCAGCCGACCGCTCCGCGCGAGCGGGAGACCGGGCCCACGGTGCTGTCCGTCGTTGTGGACCAACTGGCGGGCGCCGCACAGCCGGTGCGCCGGATCTGGCTCCCCCCGCTGCCCGAGGCGGTGACGCTGACCGGAGCGGCCGGGCCGGTGCGGGCCTCCGGCGAGGGCATGCAACTGGCCGCACTGGACGGGCCATTGCGGGTGCCGCTCGGAGTGCTGGACGATCCGGCGCGGCAGTGGCAGAGCAGATGGGTGCACGATCTGAACACCGCCGGCGGCCACACCGCCGTCATCGGCGGCCCCCAGTCCGGCAAGACGACCCTGCTGCGCACCCTGGCCCTCTCCCTGGCCGTCACGCACACCCCGCGCGACGTCGCGGTCTACGGGCTCGACCTGGCCGGCGGCGGCCTCGGCGCGCTCGCCGGGTTGCCGCACGTCGGCGGTATCGCCGGACGGGCCGACCACGAACGCGCCGCCCGCACGGTCGCCGAGGTGCGCGGCATGCTCGCCGAGCGGGAGACGGTCTTCCGCGAGCGCGGCATCGACTCCGTCGACCAGCTCCGCGCCCTGCGCGCCAAGGGCGAACTGCCCGAACTGGGCTCCACCGACGTGGTGCTGCTCATCGACGGCTTCGGCGCGCTCCGGGACGAGTTCGCCGAGCTGGACGAGCCGGTCGCCGACCTGCTCAAGCGGGGCGGCGGTTACGGCATCCACGTCGTGGCGGGCATGCTCCGCTGGAACGACGTACGCATCGCCACGCAGTCGATGTTCGGCAGCCGGATCGAGCTCCGGCTGAACGACCCCGCCGACTCCTCCGTGGACCGCAAGCTCTCCGAGACCCTGCCGGCGGACACCCCCGGCCGGGCCCTGACCGACGGCAAGCTGTTCGCCCAGGTTGCCTTGCCGAGGCTCGACGCGAGCGCCTCGGCGGCCGACCTGGGTCCGGCCCTGGAATCCGCCGCACGTTCCCTGCGGGCCACCTGGCACGGTGAATCCGCAGCCCCCGTAAGGGTGTTGCCGACCCGCCTGCCCGCGCAGCGCCTGCCCGGCCCGGACCAGGAGCCGCGCGCGGTGCCGATCGGGGTCGACCAGGAATCCCTGGCCCCGGTCGTGCTGGACCTGTTCGGGACCGACCAGCACCTGCTGGTCCTCGGGGACAACGAGTGCGGCAGGACGAACCTGCTCCGCCTGATCTCCGGCGCACTCGTCGACCGGTACGGCGAGGATGAGCTGGTGTTCGCGGTCTTCGACCCCCGCCGGGGCCTACGCCGCGCGGTGCCGGAACCTTATCGGGGCGGCTACGCGCACAACGCCAAGCTCTCCCTCGCGCTGGCGAACGGCATCGAGGCAGAGTTGGGCAAGCGCCTCCCGGACACCGTCGACCCCGACGCCATGGCCGACGAACCCGGCTTCACCGGCCCGCGCATCGTGATCCTGGTCGACGATTACGACGTCCTCACCGCGGCGGGGTCACAGCCTCTCGCGCCGTTCCTGCCGTACATATCCGCCGCCCAGGACATCGGACTGCACTTCGTCGTCGCGCGCCGCGTCGCGGGTGCCTCGCGCGCCCTGTACGACCCGGTCCTGACGGCGCTGCGCGAGACCGGCGCCACGGCGCTGGTGATGACGGGAGACCGCACGGAGGGCCAGCTCTTCCCCGGTCTGTACGCCTCCGCGCAGCCGCCGGGCCGGGGCACCCTGGTGCGCCGGGGCCGCCGCCACCAGATCGTCCAGACGGCACTCGCGGCGGAGAGCGGGTCCGGGGAGGCACCGGCGTGACCAAGGACGTCATCGCGCTCACGCCGAAGATGCCCGACACCGGGGCCCTGCTGGCCGCGCTGCACGCAGGTGGACCCGAACTGGGTCTGACCGCCACCGACGACGGCGCGGTCCTCCAGCTCTGCACGGCGGACGGGCGCCCGCTGGTGTCGGTCGAGGCCCCGCTCCTCGTCCACACGCCCGGCGAGGCGGAGCGGCTGCTCGGTGCGCGGGCCGAGGCACCCGCACCGCCGTACTGGTGGACCGAGACACGGGCCTCCACGGCGGTCCCCGCCGCCGAATCCCTCGCGGGCTCCGTGTGCGGACGCCTGACGATGCTGCTCGGCGGCACCACCTGGCCGCCCGAGGCCGGCCACACCGCCCGCGTGACGTCGCCCGACGAGGGGGACCGTCCGGCGGAGGCTTCCGGTCCCGTCCTGCCTGTCGTCGACGTACTGACCGACTCCACGGCGGTGGTCCTGGCGGATCGCCCCGTCGTCCCCCTCACCGCGTGGCTCTCCGACCTCTTGCGCGCCACGGCTCGCTCGGACCGCGCGTTCCACCTCGTCACCCCGCCCCACGTCCGGCTGACGCTGCCGCTGCGCACCGCGCTCGGCGGCACCCCCAACCGGTGGGTGGTCCGGGACCCCGCGGGCGGCTACCACGACGGCCTGTCCGGCGTCCGCCTCGCCTGGCGCGACGGTACGTTCGCCCCGCCCGGCATCGAGGTCGCCGACGCGTTCACGTCGCGGGTGACGCCCGAGGGACACCGGCAGCTCACCGTGTCCTTCCGTACGGTGCACGCACCCGACGCCGAGCTGGAGCTGGGCGGCGCGCTGGAAGCCGCCTGGCGCCACCTCACCGGCGCACCGCCCGCCGGATGGGGCACCGCGGAGCCGGTGAACCTGCCCTGGTCGCGCCGTCAGTTGACCGAGGTGGCCCGCGACCGGGCGCCCGCTCCGGCTCACCTCGTCGTCATCGGCACCCCCGAACGGCCCGCCATCGCCACGCACCGCGTCACGCGCACCACCGCCGGAGTGGCCGAGGACACCACCCTGACCCTCGGGTTCGCCGCACCCGGTGAGGTCCCCCTCGACGCCCTGGAGGCCCTGGCCGGGAAGCTGGTCGGCGAACACGGTCTGACCACCATGCTCACCACCCTGCGCCGGGCCCGCGCCGACCTCACCCTGCCGCCGCACCTGGAGCCCCCGCCCCTGCCGGTCGCCTTCACCCTCGGCGCGCGCGACGTACGGACCATCGGCCTCACTCATGCCCGTCGGCCGCCCCTGGCCGTCCGGCCCCGGCAGCTCGGTCCGGCGACCGCCCCGGCCCTCCACTACCCCCTGGGCGACGGCACCGACGCCGCCGCCTGGACGGCGCTCCAGGTGCTCTCCGACCATCTCAGGGCCGGTTCCCCCACCTGACCGCCTTGCCCTGACGCCCACGTCACCCCCTACCGTCGAAGCCATGCGAATCGGGGAGCTGGCCGAGCGGGCCGGGACGACCGTGCGGGCGTTGCGGTACTACGAGACCCGGGGGCTGTTGCCCGCGCGGCGGGATGCCAAGGGGTATCGGGAGTACGACGAGCGGGATCTCGTGCTGCTGCGGCAGATCCGCACGCTGAGGGACTTCGGGTTCGAGCTGGAGGAGACGCGGCCGTTCGTGGAGTGTCTGCGGGCCGGGCACGCGGAGGGGGACGCGTGTCCGGCGTCGCGGGAGGTGTACCGGCGGAAGCTGGATGAGCTGGACCGGCTCATCGGCGAGCTGGTGGCGGTGCGGGAGACGGTCGCGGGGCAGTTGCGGCGGGCCGAGGAGGCGCGGGCCGGGCTGGCCGCCGAGGCGCTGGTTCCGGGGGGTCCGGAACCCGTGTGCGAGCTGGGAGTGCGAGAGGCATGAGTGTCATCAGCGGTCTTGAGGAAGTCACGGACGCGAATTTCGAGGCGGAGGTGCTCGGCGCCGATCTGCCGGTGCTGGTGCAGTTCACCGCCGACTGGTGCGGGCCCTGCCGGCAGCTCGCGCCGGTGCTGAAGGACATCGCCTTCGCGGAGGGCGACCGGCTGAAGGTGGTCCAGCTCGACGTGGACCGCAACCCCGCGACCACCATCGCCTACCAGGTGCTCTCCACCCCCACCCTCCTGGTCTTCCAGGACGGTGAGCCGGTGCGCTCCATGGTCGGCGCCCGCCCTAGGCGCAAGCTGCTGGAGGAGCTGGCCGACCTGCTCTGAACAAGGAGTCCGCAAGCAAAGAAATCCCCCGGGCATTGGCGCCCGGGGGATTTCTTTCGGTATATTGGACCGTTCGCGACTTCTTTTTGGAAGAGGTCATGCGGAAGCTGATGAGCACAGTATATGCGGGCGGGAGTGGAATTGTCAAACACCGAATTTCCCGACGATGAATTGCGGTTCGAGCAGGAATTCATCGACGGACTCTACGAGCGCGTGGACGAGCTGCGGGAAGACGCCGAGACCGGGGTCAAGGACGCCCTCGCGCAGGGCGACAAGCCCCAGCAGGCACGGCTGGAGCGGGACATCCTGGTCGCCGAGCGCTCCGGGCTGCTCGCCGCGCTGAACTCCGTCGACGGCTCGCTCTGCTTCGGCCGGATCGACCTCGCCGACGGCACCACCCACCACATCGGCCGTATCGGCCTGCGCCGCGAGGACACCGAGCGCACCCCCGTCCTCATCGACTGGCGCGCCGACGTCGCCCGCCCCTTCTACGTGGCCACCGGGCACACCCCGATGGGCCTGCGCCGCCGCCGGCACATCACCAGCGAGGGCCGCACCGTCACCGCGCTGCACGACGAGATCCTCGACCTCGGTGACGACACCCGCACCGGCCACGAGGACCCCACCGGCGACGCCGTCCTGCTCGCCGCGCTGAACACCGCCCGCACCGGCCGCATGAACGACATCGTGCAGACCATCCAGGCCGAGCAGGACGACATCATCCGGGCCCCGCACCGGGGCGTCATGGTGGTCGAGGGCGGTCCCGGCACCGGCAAGACCGCGGTCGCCCTGCACCGCGCCGCCTACCTGCTCTACGAGCACCGCGAACTGCTCGCCCGCCGCGCGGTGCTCATCGTCGGCCCCAACCCCGCCTTCCTCGGCTACATCGGGGAGGTGCTGCCCTCGCTCGGTGAGACCGGCGTCCTGCTGGCCACGGTCGGGGAGCTGTTCCCCGGCGTGAGGGCCACCGCCACCGACACCCCCGAGGCGGCCGTGGTGAAGGGCCGCGCCGGGATGGCCGACGTGCTCGCCGCCGTCGTGGCCGAGCGGCAGGCGCTGCCGGACCCGGTGATCGCCGTCGAGCACGACCGCGAGGTGCTGATGCTCGACGAGGGCCTGGTCGCCACCGCCCGCGAACGCACCCGCGCGGCCAAGCTGCCGCACAACGCGGCCCGCGAGCACTTCGAGGGCCACATCCTCAACACCCTCACCGACCTGTACGCCGAACGCGTGGGCACCGACCCCTACGACGGCAGCAGCCTGCTCGACCCCTCCGACATCACCCAGATCCGTGACGAACTCGCGGAGAACCCCGAAGTCTGGGCCGCCATCGACCAGTTGTGGCCCCGGATCACCCCGCGCCGGCTGGTCGCGGACTTCCTCGCCGAGCCCGACGGCCACCTCTCGCCCGAGGACGCCGACGCCGTACGCCGCCCCGTCACCCGAGCCTGGACCGTCGCGGACGTGCCCCTGCTGGACGAGGCCGCCGAACTCCTCGGCGAGGACGACCGGCTGGCCCGCGCCCGCGCCGACCGGGAGCGGGAGACGCAGATCGCTTACGCGCAGGGCGTGCTGGACGTGTCGTACGCGTCCCGCACCTATGAGTTCGACGACAAGGAGGAGGACGACCCGGAGTCCTCCGAGGTGCTGTCCGCGCACGACATCATCGACGCCGAGCGGTTCGCGGAGCGGCACGAGGAGGACGACCACCGCAGTGCCGCCGAGCGCGCGGCCGCCGACCGCACCTGGGCGTTCGGGCACATCATCGTGGACGAGGCGCAGGAGCTGTCCCCGATGGCGTGGCGGCTGCTGATGCGGCGCAGCCCGACCCGCTCCATGACCCTGGTCGGGGACCCCGCGCAGACGGCCGAGGCGGCCGGGGTCGGGTCCTGGTCGGACATCCTTCAGCCCTACGTCGAGGACCGCTGGGAGCACACCCGGCTCGGGGTCAACTACCGCACCCCGTCGGAGATCATGGACCTCGCCGCCGCCGTGGTCCGCGCCGAGCACCCGGACTTCGAGCCGCCCAGCTCGGTCCGCTCCACCGGCGTACGCCCCTGGGTGCGCGACGCCTCCGGCGACCTGCCCGGCGCGGTCGCGCAGGCGGTGGCCGAACTGACCCCGGCCGAGGGACGGCTCGCGGTGATCGCGCCGCGCGCCCTGCACACCACCCTCGCCGCCGAGCTGGACGGCGTCACACCGGGCGCCGAGCCCGACCTGACCCGGAACGTGGTCCTGCTCGACCCCCGCCAGTCCAAGGGTCTGGAATTCGACTCGGTCCTGGTCGTCGACCCCGCCGCCTACGGCACCAGCGACCTGTACGTGGCCCTCACCCGCGCCACCCAGCGCCTGGGCGTACTGCACACGGGCGAGGTGCCGGCGGCGCTCACGGTGTGACCGGGGTCCGTCCGGGAGCCGTTCTCAAGGCCCCCGGACGGTCGCGGTCTCACGCCGGCCGCAGCCACACCGTCGCGAGCGGTGGCAGGGTCAGGCGGATGCTGGTCGGGCGGCCGTGCCAGGGCTGGGGTTCGGGCTTGAGGGTGTCCTGGTTGGCCACGTCGCCGCCGCCGTAGCGGGCGAGGTCGGTGTTGAGGGTCTCGTGCCAGGCGGGGATGTCGTCGGGGACGCCGAGGCGGTAGTCGTGGCGGGCCAGCGGGGAGAGGTTGGCGACGCACAGCAGCGGGCCGCCCTCGGCGTCGCGGCGCAGGAAGGCGAAGACGTTGTCCTCCGCCGCGTCCCCCACGATCCACTCGAACCCCGCCGGATCGGTGTCCCGCTCCCACAGGGCCGGGGTCGCCCGGTACGCGGTGTTCAGGTCGCGGACCAGCTCCCGTACGCCCCGGTGCTCGGACTCGGCACCGTAGGCCGGGTCGAGCAGCCACCAGTCCGGGCCGTGCGCCTCGGACCACTCGGCGCCCTGCGCGAACTCCTGCCCCATGAAGAGCAGTTGCTTGCCGGGGTGGGCCCACATGAAGGCCAGGTAGGCCCGCAGGTTGGCCCGCTGCTGCCACCAGTCGCCCGGCATCTTGGAGACCAGCGACCGCTTGCCGTGCACGACCTCGTCGTGGGAGATGGGCAGGACGTAGTTCTCGCTGTACGCGTACACCATCGAGAAGGTCATCTCGTGGTGGTGGTACTTGCGGTGCACCGGCTCGTGGCTCATGTAGGCCAGCGAGTCGTGCATCCAGCCCATGTTCCACTTCAGCCCGAAGCCCAGCCCGCCGAAGCCGCTCGGGCCCTTGTGGTGGGTCGGCCGGGTCACGCCGTCCCAGGCGGTGGACTCCTCGGCGATGGTGACCACGCCGGGGCAGCGCCGGTAGACGGTGGCGTTCATCTCCTGGAGGAAGGCGACCGCGTCCAGGTTCTCCCGCCCGCCGAACTCGTTCGGCGTCCACTGGCCCGCCTCGCGCGAGTAGTCGAGGTAGAGCATCGAGGCGACCGCGTCCACGCGGAGCCCGTCGATGTGGAACTCCTCGCACCAGTACACCGCGTTGGCCACCAGGAAGTTCCGCACCTCGCGCCGCCCGAAGTCGAACTCCAGCGTGCCCCAGTCCGGATGGGCGGCCCGCAGCGGATCGCCGTGCTCGTACAGCGGGCGCCCGTCGAACTCGGCCAACGCCCACTCGTCGCGCGGGAAATGGGCGGGCACCCAGTCCATCAGCACCCCGATGCCCGCCTGATGCAGCTTGTCCACCAGGTACTTGAAGTCGTCGGGGGTGCCGAGCCGGGCCGTCGGGGCGTAGAACCCAGTGACCTGATAGCCCCAGGAACCCCCGAAGGGATGCTCGGCCACCGGCATCAACTCGACGTGCGTGAAGCCGAGATCGCCTACATAAGCGGGAAGCTGCTCGGCGAGCTGACGGTAGGTCAGGCCCGGACGCCAGGACGGTAGGTGCACCTCGTACACCGAGAACGGCGCCTCGTGCACCGGGCGGTCCGCGCGGTGGGCCATCCACTCCGCGTCGCCCCACTCGTGGTGCGAGACGTCCACGATCGAGGACGTGGCCGGCGGCACCTCCGTACGGCGGGCCATCGGGTCCGCGCGCAGGGTGCGCGAGCCGTCCGGGCGGGTGATCTCGAACTTGTACAGCTCACCCTCCCCGACGCCCGGCACGAACAGCTCCCACACCCCGGACGAGCCCAGCGAGCGCATCGGGAAGCCGGTCGCGTCCCAGAAGTCGAAGCCGCCCGCGACCCGCACCCCGAGCGCGTTCGGCGCCCACACCGCGAACCGGGTGCCGGTCACGCCCTGCTGGGTCAGCACCCGCGACCCGAGCGCCTGCCACAGCTCCTCGTGCCGCCCCTCGCCCAGCAGATGCAGGTCCAGCTCACCCAGCGTGGGCAGGAAGCGGTACGGGTCCTCGGTCTCGTGCACCGTGCCGTCGTACGACACCAACAGCCGGTAGGCCGGGACCTCGGCCAGCGGGAGCAGGCCGGAGAAGAAGCCCTCCCCGTCGTCGCGCAGCTCGGCCCGCACGTCCTCGAAGACGACGGTCACCGCCTCCGCGTACGGCCGGAACACCCGGAAGGCGACCCCGCCGGGCACCGGATGCGCGCCCAGCACGGTGTGCGGGTCGTGATGCGTGCCCGCGAGCAGCCGCTCACGGTCGGCCCGCTCCAGAGCCGGCGAGACCGCGGGTACTTCCGGAGTACGCGCCTTCGGGATCGCGGGCGCGTTCTCCGGCGAGTCCGCCTGCCTGCCGGGTTTCGCCCGGACCTGCTTCACCGGTGCCGCCTGCGAGGACTTGGCCTGCTTCTTGCCGGACTTGCTCTTCGGGCCGGCTGGCTTCTTGGACGTCACGGACGAGTCTCCCGGTCGGGGTCAGGTCGGGCTCATGACAGGTCGGGGGTGGCGAGGCGGCGCACTGCCGACATCGGGACCGCCAGCCACTCGGGCCGGTGCCGGGCCTCGTAGACGACCTCGTAGATCGCCTTGTCGGTCTCGTACGCGCGCAGCATCACCGGGTCGGTACGGGGATCGCGGCCGGTGACCTCGGCGTACCCGGTGCAGTAGGCGGCCCGGCAGGCGTGCGCCCAGTCGGGCGCCGGGGTCTTCGCGGAGTGGGCCGCGTAGTCGAAGGAGCGCAGCATGCCCGCGATGTCACGCACGGCGGGCTGCGGCATGCGCCGCTCGGCCAGGGGACGGGACGGCTCGCCCTCGAAGTCGATCAGCGACCAGCCGTCGCCCGGCGAGCGCAGGCACTGTCCGAGGTGCAGATCACCGTGCACCCGCTGCGCGGTCCAGGTCTGCCCCTCGCGGGCCAGGTCGGCCAGCGCCTCGAACGCCGAGCGCAACCCGGTCTCGTACGGCCGCAGCGCCGGCACCGCCTGTACGGCAGCCGCCAGCCGCTCGGTCATCCCTCCTGCCATCAGCTCCAGTTGGGCATGGCCGAGGGTGACCGTCGGCAGGGCGCGGGCGAGGGCGGTGTGCACCTCGGCGGTGGCCCGGCCGAGCGCCCGTGCCTCCCGTGTGAAGTCCTCGCCCTTGGCCAGCTCGCGCAGGGCCAGCTCCCAGCCGTCGGTCGCGCCGTTCATGAACGGCTGGAGCACCGCGAGGACGTACGGCTCGGTGTCCAGGTCGGCACGGAGCCAGGCCACCGGCGCGGGCACCCGCGCGCAGCCCTCACGGGCCAGGGCGAGCGGCAGCTCCAGGTCGGGGTTGACGCCGGCGGTGACCCGGCGCAACAGCTTGAGGATGAACGTATCGCCGTACACCACCGAGGAGTTGGACTGCTCGGCGGTCATCAGCCGGGCCACCAACTGGTCGCGGATCTCGTGCGCCGGGTCCCGCTCGAAGCGCAGCGCGCCGACGCGGGCGCCGGTGCGCAGGGCCTCCAGCAGCACCTCGGCGGGCCGGGGGTCGTACAGGGCGTCGTAGACCGTGCGCCCGTCGAGCGGGCCGTCCACGACATGGCCGATCAGCGCGGGCGCCAGCCGGGGCGGCAGCGCCTCGCGCACGCCTATCAGCAACTGGTAGCAGTCACCGGGCTGCGGGGGAGCGCCCGGCACCGGTGGCTGGTGGACGCGCAGCAGTACGTGGTAGAGACCCAACCTCCCCTCGGGGGGCAGGAGTTCGGTGGCCGCCACCAGGTCGAATCCGGTGACCGCGCGCCCCTTCCCGGCGAACCAGCGCTGCCGGGGCAGCCATTCGCGCAACAGGGGATCGAGCGATTCGAGCAGCTCGGCTGTGGTACCTGACGTGCTGGAGGGGGTGACCGTTTCCGCCATGGGCGTCACGTCCTTTCCCCGGGTCGTCGGGGTGTTACTGAACGGTGCCCCGAGCGGGGCGGTGGAAACCGGTGGCCGCCGCCCCGCTCGGTCGCAACTACCCGGACTACGCGGCGTCCTGGCGCAGCCGGAACCAGTAGAAGCCGTGCCCGGCCAGCGTCAGCAGGTACGGCAGCTCACCGACGGCCGGGAAGCGCACCCCGCCGAACAGCTCCACCGGGTGCCGCCCGGTGAACTGGCGCAGATCCAGCTCGGTGGGCTGCGCGAACCGCGAGAAGTTGTGCACGCAGACCACGAGGTCGTCCTCGTACTCCCGCAGGAACGCGAGCACCGCCGGGTTGGAGGAGACCAGCTCCGTGTAGGAGCCGAGCCCGAAGGCGGGGTTCTGTTTCCGGATCTCGATCATGCGGCGGGTCCAGTGCAGGAGGCTGGACGGGGAGGACATGGAGGCTTCGACGTTGGTGACCTGGTAGCCGTGGACCGGGTCCATGATGGTGGGCAGGAACAGGCGTCCGGGGTCGCAGGAGGAGAAGCCGGCGTTGCGGTCGGGGGTCCACTGCATGGGGGTGCGGACGGCGTCGCGGTCGCCGAGCCAGATGTTGTCGCCCATGCCGATCTCGTCGCCGTAGTACAGGATCGGCGAGCCCGGCAGGGAGAGCAGCAGGGCGGTGAACAGCTCGATCTGGTTGCGGTCGTTGTCGAGGAGCGGGGCGAGGCGGCGGCGGATGCCGATGTTGGCGCGCATACGCGGGTCTTTGGCGTATTCGGCCCACATGTAGTCGCGTTCCTCGTCGGTGACCATTTCGAGGGTCAGCTCGTCGTGGTTGCGCAGGAAGATGCCCCACTGGCAATTGGTGGGGATCGCGGGGGTCTTGGCGAGGATTTCGGAGACCGGGTAGCGGCTTTCACGGCGGACGGCCATGAAGATGCGGGGCATGACGGGGAAGTGGAACGCCATGTGGCATTCGTCGCCGCCGGTGGAGTAGTCGCCGAAGTAGTCGACCACGTCCTCGGGCCACTGATTGGCCTCCGCCAGTACGACCTTGTCCGCGTACTGCTCGTCGACCTCCTTGCGGACCCGCTTGAGGAAGTCATGGGTCTCCGGGAGGTTCTCGCAGTTGGTGCCCTCGCGCTGGTAGAGATACGGCACCGCGTCGAGCCGGAACCCGTCGATGCCGAGGTCCAGCCAGAACTTGAGGGCGGAGATCATCTCCTCCTGCACGGCCGGGTTGTCGTAGTTGAGGTCCGGCTGGTGCGAGAAGAAGCGGTGCCAGTAGTACTGCTTGCGCACCGGGTCGTACGTCCAGTTCGACGCCTCGGTGTCGACGAAGATGATCCGGGCGTCCTGGAACTGCTTGTCGTCGTCGGCCCAGACGTAGTAATCCCCGTACGGGCCATCGGGGTTGTTGCGGGACTCCTGGAACCACGGGTGCTGGTCGCTCGTGTGGTTCATGACGAAGTCGATGATGACCCGCATGCCCCGCTGGTGCGCGGCGTCCACGAACTCCACGAAGTCCGCGAGGTCCCCGAACTCGGGGAGCACGGCCGTGTAGTCGGAGACGTCGTAACCACCGTCGCGCAAGGGCGACTTGAAGAACGGCGGGAGCCAGAGACAGTCCACGCCGAGCCATTGCAGGTAGTCGAGTTTGGCGGTCAGACCTTTGAGGTCACCGACACCGTCGCCGTTGCTGTCCTGGAAGGAGCGGACCAGGACCTCGTAGAAGACGGCACGTTTGAACCACTCGGGGTCCCGGTCCTTGGCCGGAGTGTCCTCGAAGGTGTCGGGAACGGGCTCGTTGACGATCATATGGCGGGTGACCCTCCGATCCGCGGGTTGGACGGTCGCAGAACCGAGAACACATGCGCGGGTCGACGACCCGGTTCGAGTCGCACATAGTTGGCCCTGCCCCAGTGATAGGACTCGCCGGTGAGCAGGTCGCGCACCGGCACCGACTCGTGCCAGTCGAGGCCGAGTTGCGGCATGTCCAACGAGACCGTGGCCTCCTGGGTGTGGTGCGGGTCGAGGTTGGCGACCACCAGAACCGTGTTCGAACCGCTGCGCTTGGAGTAGACGATCACTCCGTCCTGGTCCGCGTGGTGGAAGTGGATGTCCCTGAGCTGGTGCAGGGCCGGGTTCTCCCGGCGGATCTCGTTGAGCTTGGTGATGAGCGGGGCGATGGTGCGTCCCTCGCGGGCGGCCGCCTCCCAGTCCCTCGGCTTGAGCTGGTACTTCTCCGAGTCCCAGTACTCCTCGCTGCCCGCCTTCAACGGCTCGTTCTCACAGAGTTCGTAGCCGCTGTAGATGCCCCAGGTGGGGGAGAGGGTCGCCGCGAGGATCGCCCGCACCTCGAAGGCCGGGCGCCCGCCCTGCTGGAGGTAGGCGTGCAGGATGTCCGGGGTGTTGGCGAAGAAGTTGGGCCGCATGTAGGCGGCCGCGTCCCCCGAGAGTTCGGTGAGGTACTCCGTCAACTCCCGTTTGTCGTTGCGCCAGGTGAAGTAGGTGTACGACTGCTGGAAGCCGATCTGGGCGAGGGTGTGCATCATCGCCGGACGCGTGAACGCCTCCGCCAGGAAGATGACATCGGGGTCGGCGCGGTTGATCTCCCCGATCACGCGCTCCCAGAACACCACGGGCTTGGTGTGCGGGTTGTCGACGCGGAAGATGCGGACGCCGTGGTCCATCCAGTGCCGCAGCACCCGTACCGTCTCGGTGACCAGGCCGTCCATGTCGGCGTCGAAGGCGATGGGATAGATGTCCTGGTACTTCTTCGGCGGGTTCTCGGCGTAGGCGATCGTGCCGTCGGGGCGGTGGTGGAACCACTGGGGATGCTTCTCCACCCACGGGTGGTCGGGGGAGCACTGGAGAGCGAAGTCCAGGGCGACTTCGAGGCCCAACTCGCCCGCCCGGCCCACGAAGTGGTCGAAGTCCTCAAGCGTGCCGAGGTCCGGGTGGATCGCGTCGTGACCGCCCTCGGGGGAGCCGATCGCCCACGGAACACCCACATCGTCCGGGGTCGCGGTCAGCGTGTTGTTGCGGCCCTTGCGGTGCGTGGTGCCGATCGGGTGGATCGGCGGGAGGTACACCACGTCGAAGCCCATCTCCGCGATGGCCTCCAGACGCTGCTCCGCCGTACGGAACGTACCGTGGGGCTCGTCCACCGTGCCTTCGGAACGGGGGAAGAACTCGTACCAGGAGCCGTACAGCGCCCGCCGGCGCTCCACCTGGAGGGGGAGGGGGTCGGAGGCCGTGACCAGTTCGCGCAGGGGGTGGCGGGACAGGATCTCGGAGACCTCCGGGGCCAGGGCGGAGGCCAGCCGCCAGGCGGCCGGGCGGTCCGCGTCGCGCAGGGCCGTGACCACGTCCAGCACGGTCTTCCGGAGCTTCTCCGGGACGCCGGCGGCCGCACGCTCGTACAGCCGCGCGCCCTCCTCCAGGACCGCCTCGGTGTCGATGCCGGCCGGGATCTTGATCTCGGCGGTGTGCCGCCAGGTGGCGACCGGGTCGGACCACGCCTCCACCGAGTAGGTCCAGTTGCCGGGCCGGTCCGCGCTGACCGTGGCTCCCCAGCGGTCGGTGCCGGGGGCGAGTTCGCGCATCGGGGTGAAGGGGCCGGGGCGGCCGTCCGGGTCGCGCAGCACGACATCGGCGGCGACGGCGTCGTGCCCCTCGCGGAAGACGGTCGCCGACACCTCGAAGACCTCGCCCGGCACCGCCTTCGCGGGCCTGCGCCCGCCCTGGACCACCGGCCGCACGTCCAGGACCGGGATGCGGCCCGTCACGGGCTGCCCGGCGGGGGGCTCGGGGGGTGCGGTCGGGGCGGTGTCCTGCGGTGGAGCCTTGTGGGCGGGCCGGGCCGGTTTTCTGCCGGCCGCCTTGCCGGGGGTCACCGGTGCTGACGAGTGGTGCGTGGCGGGCATGACCGCTCCTGTCCGCGTCGACTTGGGTGTGGGCCGGGTGTGCGGGCGACGGTTCCTGCTGCGGTGCTGTGGTGCCTGATGCGTCGTACCGGGGGAGCCTTCCCACCCGGTTCGGGTGGGCAATCCGGAACTTGGGTCAACTACTCGCGCGTACAGCCGCGTACGGGTCCGGCCTTACGTCTCCCGGATTCCCGCCCGGCGTGCCTTGACTCCCCCCGGTACGGCGGGGTTCGGCCAATTCCGGTGCTTCCCGGCACTTCCCGGCACTTGTGCACCGCGCGCCCCTCGTCCGCGCTCCGTTCCCCTGCGTACCGGATGTGCCGTATTCGGGCCGCTTCACCCGGATGCGTCCCCGGTGACGCCCCGGTAACCACTACCGTCGACAATGACGACGAGACGTACAGCGCCGTGCGTCTCACCATGCGATGCGTCCGAGGTGGAATGTGAAGGCGATCCGTCGGTTCACCGTCCGTCCAGTTCTCCCCGAACCCCTCCGGCCGCTCAGCGACCTGGCGCGCAACCTGCGCTGGTCCTGGCATGCGGAGACGCGCGACCTGTTCCAGTCCGTGGACCCCGAGCACTGGGCCGCCGCCGAGGGTGACCCGGTGCGGCTGCTGGGCCGGGTGAGCCCCGCCCGGCTCGCCGAGCTGGCGCAGGACCGGCGCTTCCTGCGCCGCCTGACCGCGGTCGCCGACGACCTGGACGACTACGTGACCGGCGACCGCTGGTACCAGCAGCAGGGTGACGGGCTGCCCGCGGCGGTCGCGTACTTCTCGCCGGAATTCGGCATCACCGCGGCCCTGCCCCAGTACTCCGGCGGCCTCGGCATCCTGGCCGGCGACCACCTCAAGGCCGCCAGCGACCTCGGCGCACCGCTGATCGGCGTCGGCCTGCTCTACCGGCACGGCTACTTCCGCCAGACCCTCTCCCGTGACGGCTGGCAGCAGGAGCACTACCCCGTCCTCGACCCCAACGAGCTGCCCCTCACCCCGCTCAAGGAGGACGACGGAACCCCTGCCCGTGTCTCCCTCGCCCTCCCCGGCGGGCGCGCCCTGCACGCCCGGATCTGGGTCGCGCAGGTCGGCAGGGTGCCGTTGCTGCTGCTCGACTCCGACGTGGAGGAGAACGACCCCGCCGAACGCGGCGTCACCGACCGGCTCTACGGCGGCGGCAGCGAGCACCGGCTGCTCCAGGAGATGCTGCTCGGCATAGGGGGTGTCCGCGCCGTGCGCACCTACTGCCGGCTCACCGGGCACGCCGAACCGGAGGTGTTCCACACCAACGAGGGGCACGCCGGGTTCCTCGGCCTGGAGCGCATCGCCGAACTGGGCGAGCCGGACAAGGGGGGCCTCGACTTCGACGCGGCGCTGGAGACCGTACGGGCCGGGACGGTGTTCACCACGCACACCCCCGTCCCCGCCGGGATCGACCGCTTCGACCGGGACCTGGTCGCCCGGCACTTCGGGCCCGACGCCGAGCTGTCCGGCCTCGACCCGCGCCGTGTGCTGGCGCTGGGCACCGAGACCTACCCCGGCGGCGAGCCGGGCCTGTTCAACATGGCCGTGATGGGCCTGCGCCTCGCCCAGCGGGCCAACGGGGTGTCCCTGCTGCACGGGCAGGTCAGCCGGGAGATGTTCGCCGGGCTCTGGCCGGGGTTCGACGCCCAGGAGGTGCCGATCACCTCGGTCACCAACGGGGTGCATGCCCCGACCTGGGTCGCCCCCGAGGTGCTGCGGCTCGGCTCCCGCACGCTCGGTGCGCAGCGGGCCGAGGACGCGCTCACCGTCGGCGGCTCCGAGCGCTGGGACGCGGTCGCGGAGATCCCGGACCAGGAGATCTGGGAGCTGCGCCGCACCCTGCGCGAACAGCTCGTGCTGGAGGTACGGTCCCGGCTGCGCGCCTCCTGGCGGCAGCGCGGGGCGGCCGACGCCGAGCTGGGCTGGATCGACGGGGTGCTCGACCCCGATGTGCTCACCATCGGCTTCGCCCGGCGCGTGCCCTCGTACAAGCGGCTCACCCTGATGCTGCGGGACAAGGAGCGGCTGACCGAGCTGCTGCTGCATCCGCAGCGGCCGGTGCAGATCGTGGTGGCGGGCAAGGCGCACCCGGCGGACGACGGCGGCAAGAAGCTCGTCCAGGAACTGGTGCGGTTCGCGGACGACCCTCGGGTGCGGCACCGGATCGTGTTCCTGCCCGACTACGGAATGGGCATGGCGCAGAAGCTCTACCCCGGCTGCGACATCTGGCTGAACAACCCGCTGCGCCCGCTGGAGGCGTGCGGCACCTCCGGGATGAAGGCCGCGCTGAACGGCTGTCTCAACCTCTCGGTGCTGGACGGCTGGTGGGACGAATGGTTCCAGCCCGACTTCGGCTGGGCCATCCCCACGGCGGACGGCGCGGCCACCGACCACGAGCGCCGGGACGACATCGAGGCCGCCGCGCTGTACGAACTCCTGGAGGGCCGGGTCACCGCCCGCTTCTACGAGCGCGGCCGGGCCTCGCTGCCCGACCGGTGGATCGAGATGGTCCGCCAGACCCTCACCCTGCTCGGCCCGAAGGTGCTGGCCGGCCGCATGGTCCGCGAGTACGTCGAGCGGCTCTACGCCCCGGCCGCCCAGGCCCACCGGGCTCTCGCCCCGGACACCGCGCGCGAACTGGCCGACTGGAAGGCGCGGGTGCGGTCCGCGTGGCCGGGGGTCAGCGTGGACCACGTGGAGACCACCGCGCCCACCGCCACGGCGGAGCTGGGCTCCAGCGTCGGCCTACGGGTGCGGGTGGGGCTCGGTGAGCTGACCCCGGACGACGTGGAGGTCCAGGTCGTCTCCGGGCGGGTGGACTCCGGCGACCGCATCACCGATGCCGGCACGGTCCCGCTGAAGCCGGTCGGCAACCCCGACCTGGAGGGCCGCTGGCTCTACGAGGGCCCTCTCTTCCTCGACCGCACCGGCCCCTTCGGCTACACCGTCCGCATCCTCCCCGCCCACCGCCTCCTCGCCTCCACAGCGGAAACGGGCCTGGTGACGTCACCGTCCCAGGAGGCGGTGGAGTCGGCGGGGGTGCTGCTGCGCTGAGGTGACCGGCGACCAGGCGGGGCCCGATCCGGAAGGGAAGGCCCTAGTCCTCGGCCTCGTCCGCGCACAGCCGCTTCAGGGTCGCGCCGCACCGGCGGGCGTAGGCGTGCTGGAGGGCGCGGGCGAGGGGGCCGGCGGTGCGGGTGTACCACTTGGCGGGGCGGCTGTAGGCGGCGACCGTGAGCCAGACCGTGCCGTCGCCGGTGCGCTCGACGACGAAGGCTTCCTCGCCGTCCTCGGGGTGGCCCGGCAGGGTGCCGTACGCCCAGCCCGCGCGGCGGGGTTCGTCGGCGGCCCAGACGACCCGGCACGGGGCCTTGATCATCCCGCCGAGGCTGACCGTGACCTCGGTGCCGGGGGTCGCGCGCTCGGCGCCGGTCTCCATGCCGACGCCCATCGCCCGGTGCATCTCCCAGGTCAGGACCGCCTCCGTGGCCCGGCGGAACACGCCCGGACCCTCGCCGATCCGGGTGCGGGAGAAGAGGTGGTGGAAGCCGGGCGGGCAGACGGCGAGATCGTCGCGGGTCGCGCCGACCGGCTCGTAGGTGAAGGGCGCCGAGGACATGGGTCACAAGAGTAGGGCGCCCCCTGGAAGATCACCTTCCCAGGGGACGCCCTGTCTCAACCACTGGAACGTCAGTTGACGTTGACGCCCGACCA
This sequence comes from Streptomyces sp. NPDC018263, assembly GCF_055562575.1. NCBI lineage: Bacteria > Bacillati > Actinomycetota > Actinomycetes > Kitasatosporales > Streptomycetaceae > Streptomyces > Streptomyces sp. NPDC018263. The sequence goes on along the minus strand of NZ_JBVHFA010000001.1, from coordinate 234,589 downwards.
GGCCGCCGCCACCGCGTTGTACTCGGCGCTGCCGGAGCCGTAGAGCGCGGAGGCCGCGCTCAGCGTGGCCGTGCGGGCCGCCTTGTAGTTGGTGGTGGAGGTCATGTACGTGGTCAGCGCCTTGTACCAGATCTGGAGCGCCTTGGCGCGCCCGATGCCGGTGACCGTGGAGCCGTTGGAGGTCGGGGAGTTGTACGAGACCCCGTTGATCGTCTTCGCGCCGCTGCCCTCGGACAGCAGGTAGAAGAAGTGGTTGGCGACGCCGGACGAGTAGTGCACGTCCAGGTTGCCGACCGAGGAGGACCAGTAGTCCGCCGAGCCGCCGTCCTTGCTGGGCTTGTCCATGTAGCGCAGCGGGGTGCCGTCGCCGTTGATGTTGATCTTCTCGCCGATGAGGTAGTCACCGGGGTCGGAGGCGTTGTTGGCGTAGAACTCCACACCGGTGCCGAAGATGTCGGACGTGGCCTCGTTCAGGCCGCCGGACTCGCCCGAGTAGTTCAGGCCCGCGGTGTTGGAGGTGACACCGTGGCTCATCTCGTGGCCCGCCACGTCCAGCGAGGTCAGCGGGTGGGTGTTGCCCGAGCCGTCGCCGTAGGTCATGCAGAAGCAGGAGTCGTCCCAGAACGCGTTCACGTAGGCGTTGCCGTAGTGGACGCGGGAGTACGCGGCGACGCCGTTGTTCTTGATGCCGCTGCGGCCGAACGTGTTCTTGTAGAAGTCCCAGGTGGCCTGCGCGCCGTAGGCGGCGTCGGCGGCGGCCGTCTGGTCGGAGGTCGAGCTGGAGGCGGTGCCGGTGCCCCAGACGTCGTCGGCGTCGGTGAACAGGGTGCCCTGGGTCGAGCTGGAGCTGTGGGCCTTGTTGTACACCTTGTGCCCGCCACGCGTGCTGTCGTTGAGCTGGTACGTCGAGCCCGACAGCGTGGTGTTGAGCGTGACCGTGCCCGAGTACAGCGTCTTGCCGGTGCCGGTCTCGACGCCCTGGTACTCGTAGAGCTTCTTGCCGGTGGCGGCGTCGGTGATCACGTGGAGCTGGTTCGGGGTGCCGTCGTCCTGGAGGCCGCCGACGATCGTCTCGTAGGCGAGGACGGGCTTGCCGGAGCCGGCCCAGATGACCTTGCGGGCGCCGTCCGACTCGGTCTTCGCGGAGCCGAGCGTCTGCGCGGCGCCGATCGCCTGCTTCTCCGCCTTGGCCGCGGTGATCTGGGGCTTCAGCGAGGCCACCTTGATGGCCGCCTTGGTGGCCTTGGTGACGCCCTCGGCCTTGCCGGACTTGGCGGTGTGCACCACGAGGTCGCCGCCGAGGACCGGCAGGCCCGCGTAGGTGCGCTCGTAGCGGGTGTGCACGGTGCCGTCGACGTCCTTGACGACGTCTCTGACCACCAGCTTCTCCTTGGCGCCGAGACCTATGCGCTGGGCGGTCTCGGGGGCGTCGGACTGGGCCTGCTGGATCAGCGTGGTGCGCGCCGAGGCCGACAGCAGCGTCGGGGCGCCGGCCAGGGTCTTGCCCTCGGCGCTCGCGTTGGAGGCCAGGCCCGTGGAGAGGAGGGCACCGGCGGCGACGGCGGTGGCGATGACGAGGGAAGTGCGCTTGTGACGCGCGTAGAGGGGGCTCACAGTAGCTCCTTGACGTGGGGGTGTCGGCCAGCGTGGGGTCACTGGCCGGGTGGTGCGTGCTGAAGTCGCTGTGCTGCGGCGGGTGGGGAGAGCGTGGCACCAGGGACGCGTACATGTCATGACCCTGTGGTGATGTTGGCCGAAACCTTGCGTCTTGATGTTGTTGCAGGCGTGTGAACGGGCGCCGTCCGGAGGGCTGTTCACCCTCCGGACGGCATCCGTTCACCGGCCGCGAGGGGCGGCGGAGGGGTGGTCTACGGGAAGGTGACCTTCCAGGAGTTGAGCGTGCCCCTGTCCTGTGCCGCCTGGTCCTGCACCTTCAATTTCCAAGTGCCGTCGGCGGATTCGCCCGACGCGTTCACGGTGTACGTCTCGTCCACGTCGTCCCCGGAGTCCGAGGAGCTGAAGTTCTTCAGCCGGTACGAGGTGCCCGACGGCCCGACCAGATCGATCACCAGATCACCCCGCCAGGTGTGGGTGATGTTGACGGCCACGCGCAAGTTGCTTGGCGCGTTTCCGCTCCTGCCGGAGACCGTGATGTCCGAGGTGATCGCCGGACCGTTGTCCGGGATGGCCACCGGCGTGGTGGATTCGTACGAGGTGCCCGTGTCGCCGCCGGGCCGGGTGCCGACCCCGACGCCCGCCCAGGCGTTCTGCACGGCCGCGTACTCGGCGCTGGTGGTGCCGTACAGCTCCCCGGCGGCGGCCAGGGTGCCGGTGCGCGCGCCCGAGTAGTTGGTGGTGGAGGTCCACTTGGTGGTGAGCGCCCGGTACCAGATCTGGAGGGCCTTGTCCCGGCCGATGCCGGTGACCGGGAGGCCGTCGGCGGTGGGGGAGTCGTAGGAGACTCCGCCGATCACCTTCGCGCCGCTGCCCTCGCTCAGCAGATAGAAGAAGTGGTTCGCCGGGCCGGACGAGTAGTGCACGTCGATGCCGCCGATACCGGAGTACCAACTGTCCTTGGACGCGCCGTCCTTGCTCGGCTTGTCCTGGTACCGCAGCGGCGTGCCGTCGCCGTTGATGTCGATCTTCTCGCCGATGAGGTAGTCACCGGGGTCGGAGGCGTTGTTGGCGTAGAACTCCACGCCGGTGCCGAAGATGTCGGACGTGGCCTCGTTCAGGCCGCCGGACTCGCCCGAGTAGTTCAGGCCCGCGGTGTTGGAGGTGACACCGTGGCTCATCTCGTGGCCCGCCACGTCCAGCGAGGTCAGCGGGTCGGCGTTGCCCGAGCCGTCGCCGTAGGTCATGCAGAAGCAGGAGTCGCTCCAGAAGGCGTTCACATACGCATTGCCGTAGTGGACGCGGGAGTAGGCGCCCACCCCGTTGTTCTTGATGCCGCTGCGGCCGAACGTGTTCTTGTAGAAGTCCCAGGTGACCGCCGCCCCGTAGTCCGCGTCCGCGCCCGCCGTCGCCGGGTCCGAGACGGTGCCGTTGCCCCAGGTGTCGGACCCTTGCGAGAACAGGGTGCCGGTGCCGGAGGTGCCCCGGTTGAGGTTGTACGTCTTGTGCCCGCCCCGGTCCCCGTCCGTCAGGTTGTACGTCGAGCCCGACTGAGTCGTGGTGAGGGGCACTTGGCCGCTGTACTGGGTGTTGCCGACGCCGGTGCGGATGCCCTGGTACTCGTAGAGCTTCTTGCCGGTGGCCGCGTCGGTGACGACGTGCAGCTCGTTCGGGGTGCCGTCGTCCTGGAGGCCGCCGACGACCGTCTCGTACGCGAGGACCGGCTTGCCGGTGGCGGCCCAGATCACCGTGCGCACGCTGTCGGCGGCCGACTCGGTGCCGCCGAGCGTCTTCGCCCGCGCCACCGCCTGCCGCTCCGCCGTCGCCTTCGGCACGGCCGGGGTGAGGCCGGCGACGTTCAGGGCGGCACCGGACGCCTTGACCACGCGCTTGGCCGCGCCCGAGGGCGCGGTGTCCACGATCAGGTCGCCGCCGAGCACGGGGAGGCCCGCGTAGGTGCGCTCGTAGCGGGTGTGCAGGGTGCCGTCGCCGTCCTTGACGACATCGCGGGCGACGAGCTTCTCCCGGGCGCCGAGCCCGAGCGAGCGGGCCGTGGCGGCCCGGCCGGCGTCGGCGTCCCGGATCAGCGCGGCGCGCTGGGCGGCGGTGAGGTGTACGGAGGTGTGGGCGGGGTTCGCCTTGCCCGGCCGGGGTCCCGCCGGGGCCGCGGTCGCCGCGCCGGACTGGACGGCGGCGGCGATGAGCGCGGCGACACCGGCCAGGGCGACGGTGGCGGTGCGGCGGCGCGCGGTGGCGCGTCTGCGGGAGGGGTTGCTGGAGGGGCTGCTGCTCAACACTGACTCCTTCTGCGTGGCCGCCGGTCGCGCGGCCGAGGGAGACCGGACGGTGGGTTGGGGCGTCCGGGGCAGAACAGGGAAGTGCGAGGTGCGCGGTGCGTGCTCCGGGTCCGGGCGCGGGTGGCGCGGGACGCGTGAGCGCTGTGCGGTCGCTGTGAGTCGGTCGTGGGAAGAGTGACAGGGGAGCGGGGGGCCTGTCAGGAGCGCGTCGGGAAGTTGGCCGGAAGGTGTGCCTCCCGTACCAACTCCCCTTTGTTGCAAGCGTGTTGAGCAGTGTTGAACCGGTGTGTCGACGGCCCTCAGGCCGTGCCGTCGCCGTCCCCGTGCCAGGTGCGCCACAGCGCCGCGTAGGCGCCGTCCTCCGCCACCAGTTCCTCGTGCGTGCCCAGCTCGGTGACGAGGCCGTCCTCCATCACCGCGACCCGGTCCGCGTCGTGCGCGGTGTGCAGCCGGTGCGCGATGGCGATCACCGTGCGGCCCGCGAGCACCGCCGCGAGCCCCCGCTCGGTGTGCCGGGCGGTGGCCGGGTCGAGCAGGGCGGTCGCCTCGTCCAGGATCAGCGTGTGCGGGTCGGCCAGCACCACGCGGGCCAGCGCGAGCTGCTGCGCCTGGGAACCGTCGGTCACCCGGCCGCCCTGGCCGAGCCCGGTGTCCAGTCCCCCGGGCAGCTCCCGCACCCAGCCGTCGGCGCCCACGGCCGCCAGCGCCCGCCACAACTCCTCGTCCGTGGCGCCGGGTTCGGCGATCAGCAGGTTGTCCCGGACCGAACTGAGGAACACATGGTGCTCCTGGGTCACCAGCACCACCTGGCGGCGCAGCCGCGCGGGCTCCAGCTCCGCGACCGGGACCCCGCCCACCGTGACCGAGCCGGACGCGGGCGCGTCGATGCCGGCCAGCAGCCTGCTCAGCGTGGTCTTGCCCGCGCCGGACGCGCCCACCACCGCCAGCCGCTCACCGGGCCGAACCGTCAGGTCCACCCCCCGCAGCACCTCACCGCCCCGCTCGTACGCGTACCGCACCCCGCGCACCTCGATCCGGTCGTCCACCGGGGTCCGCGCGGTGTCCGTGGGGGCGGCCGGCGCTTGGGCGATGCCCTCCACGCGGGCGAACGAGGCTCCGCTGGACTGGAGTTGCTCCAGCCGCATCAGCACCATGTCCAGCGGGTCGGTGAACTGCCGCATGTACAGCGCCCCGGCCACCACCGCGCCCAGCCCGATCAGCCCGCGCCCGTGCAGCCAGCCCCCGACCAGCAGCACCCCGGCCACCGGGACGGTGTACGAGATCTCGACCGAGGGGAAGAACACGGTCCGCAGGCCCAGCGTGCGGTAGCGGGAGCGGCGGGACTTCTCCAGCGCCTCCCGGCTCGCCGCCGTACGCGCCCGCTGAAGCCGGAACGCCTCCACCGTGCGGGCGCCCGCCGCCGTGGCCGCCACGATCTCCGCCACCGCCGAGGTGGCCGCGCCCTCGGCCAGATAGGCGTCCCGCGCCCGCCGCAGATACCAGCGCACCGCCAGCCACACCGGGGTCAGCCCGAGCAGCCCGAACAGGCCGAGCCACGGGCTGAGCGCGAACACCGCGCCGAGCACGAACAGTGCCTGCACCGCGTACACCAGCAGCTCCGGGCCGATGTCCCGCAGGGTGGTGCCGACCGTGGCCACGTCCGCCGTGCCGCGCGCGGTCAGGTCGCCGGTGCCGGCCCGCTCGACCACCGAGGCGGGCAGCCCCAGCAGCCGTTCCACGAAGGTCTCGCGCACCCGCGCCAGCGTCCGCTCCCCGAACCGGTGCGCCACGTACCGCGCCCAGCGGGCCAGCACCAACTGGGCCAGCGCGCACAGCAGAATCCACAGCGCGAGCCGGTCCACCGCGCCGACGCCGCGCCCGGCGCGCACGTCGTCCACGATCCGGCCGACCAGCCAGGGGCCGACGATGCCCGCGCCGGCCGCCAGCGCGTTCAGGGCCAGCGCGGCCGAAAAGGCCCGCCCGTCGGCGCGGACCAGCCGGGCGGCCGCCCGCCGTACCGTGCCCCGGTCCGCGACCGGCAGCGCTCCCGTGTCCGTCGTCACCGCACGGCCTCCCCGTCGCTCAAGTCCCGTGCCACCAGCGCCCGGTAGCCCTTCTCGCGGTCCAGTAGCAGCCGGTGCGGGCCGCTCGCGGCCACCTTGCCGTCCACCAGGAACAGCACGGTGTCCGCCACGTCCAGCAGCAGCGGCGAGGTCGAGGTCACCACCGTCGTACGGCCCTCCCGCGCCTCGCGCAGCCGGTGCGCGACCGCCGACTCGGTGTGCGCGTCCAGCGCCGAGGTCGGCTCCACGGCGAGCAGCACCTCGGGATCGGCCAGCAGCGCCCGCGCCAGCCGGACCCGCTGCCGCTGGCCCCCGGAGAGGCTGCGGCCCTGCCCCGACACCACGGTGTCCAGCCCCTCGGGCAGCCCCCGTACGACGTCCTCGGCGACCGCCGCCCGCACCGCCCGGCGCACCGCGGCCTCGTCCGCCGGGCGCCCGGCGGACACCGTCTCCAGCAGGGGCCCGGCGAACAGGTCGGCCTCGTTGTCCGCGACCAGCACCCGCGCCCGCACCTCGGCCAGCGGCACCGCGTCCAGGCGTACGCCGCCCCACAGCGCCTCGGTCGGCCCGTACCGGCCCAGGCGGTCCACCACGGCGGCGGCGTCGGCGGAGCGGGCCGCGACCAGCGCGGTCAGCCGGCCCGGCGCCACCCGGACGCCCGAGGCGGGGTCGTGCAGCTCGGCCGGTCCCTCGGGGGCGGCCTGCGTGCCGTCGTCCGGCTCGGGCGCCAGGCGGAGCAGGGCGACCACGCGGCGGGCGGCCACCACGGCGCGGTTCAGGTCGTAGTTCATCTCGACGAAGAAGGCGACCGGGCCGATCAGCACCGCCGCGTACCCGTACACCGACACCAGCTCGCCCACCGTGATCGCGCCCTCGGCGGCCAGCCGGGCCGCCAGCCAGGTCACCGCGGCCAGGAACAGCGTCGGCAGGCCGAGACCGAGCGCCTGCACCCAGCTCGTCACCGCGCCCACCCGGTAGCCCTGCTCCCGCAGCCGCCCGGAGTCCCTGGCGAAGGCGTCCGCGAACAGCGACTTGCCGCCGAGCCCGCCCAGCACGCGCAAGCCCCCCGCGAGGTCGCCGATGCGGGCCGTGAGGATGCCCTGGCGCTCGCGGTACTCGGTCTCGGTGCCCTGGAGGCGGCGGGTCAGCGGGCCGGTGAGCAGCGCGATGACCGGCACGCCCAGCAGCACCACGGCGGCCACCGAGCCGGAGATGGTGAGGAGCTGGGCGGCCACCGCCGAGTACACGACGACCGAGCCGACGCCCGGCCCCATCACGGTCAGCGCCTGCGCGAGGGTCTGCACATCGCCCACCCCGACGGTGACGACCTCACCGGCCCCCACCCGGCGCGGCAGCGCGGCACCCAGCCGGGCCGCGTGCTCCACCACCAGCTTCACCGTGCGGAAGTTGGCGTCCATCCGCACCCGCGTCATGGTGCGGTGCCGCATGATGCTCAGCCACGCGCACGCCACCCCGGCCGCGAACATCGCGCCGGTCCAGGCCGCCAGCACCCCGAGCCTGCCCGGCACCAGCCCGTCGTCCACCGCCCGCGACAGCAGATACGGCTGGGCCGCCATCAGCACCAGCCACGCCGAGCCGAACACCGCGCCGGCCAGCGAGCGTCCCGGCTGGCGCAGCGCCAGCCACCACAGATAGCGCCAGCCGCCGCGCGTATCAGGTATGCCGGGATCTCCGTACGCGTCGATCATCCTGCCCCCGTTCCACCGGCCGTCACTGAGCCAGACTGTCCCGCCACGCCTTGTGCAGCTCGGAGAACCTACCGGAACCGGCGATCAGTTGGGCCGGGCGGCCGTCCTCGACGATCCGGCCGTGCTCCATCACCAGCACCCGGTCGGCGATCTCCACCGTGGACAGCCGGTGCGCGATCACCACCGCCGTACGGCCGCGCAGCACGGTCGCCATCGCCCGCTGCACCGCCCGCTCACCGGGCACGTCCAGCGAGCTGGTCGCCTCGTCCAGGATCAGCACCGCCGGGTCCGCGAGCAACGCCCGCGCGAACGCCACCAGTTGGCGCTGGCCTGCGGAGATGCGGCCGCCGCGCTTGCGTACGTCGGTGTCGTAGCCGTCGGGCAGGGCGCTGATGAACTCGTGCGCGCCGATGGCCTTCGCCGCGTGCTCGATCTCCTCCCGGGTGGCCTCCGGGCGGCCGATGGCGATGTTGTCCGCGACCGTGCCGGAGAACAGGAACGCCTCCTGGGTCACCATCACCACCCCGCGCCGCAGTTCGGGCAGCGCCAGCTCGCGCAGGTCCACCCCGTCGAGCAGGACGGCGCCCTCGGTCGGGTCGTAGAAGCGGGCCAGCAGCTTGGCCAGCGTCGACTTGCCCGCGCCCGTGGAGCCGACCACGGCGACCGTCTGCCCGGCCGGCAGCGTCAGGTCGAAGCGGGGCAGCACCTCGCCGCCGGTACGGTAGGCGAACCGCACCCCGTCGAAGACCACCTCGCGGCCGGGGAAGTCGCTGTTCAGCGGCGGGAGTTGGCGGGACTCGGCGGGCTCCGGCACGGACGGGACCTGGGCCAGCAGACCGGCGATCTTCTCCAGCGAGGCGGCCGCCGACTGGTAGGAGTTGAGGAACATCCCCAGCCGGTCGATCGGGTCGTACAGCCGCCGCAGATACAGCACCGCCGCCGCCAGCACACCGAGCGCCAGGGTGTCCGAGGCGACCCGGTAGGCGCCCCACAGCACGATCCCGGCGACGGCCGTGTTGGCGACCAGCCGGGAGCCGACGACGTACTGCGCCATCTCCAGCAGCGAGTCGCCGTTGCTGCGCTCGTGCTGCCCGTTGAGCGTGGCGAACTCGGCGTCGTTGGCGGCCTCCCGGCGGAACGCGCGCACCGGGCGGATGCCGTTCATCGTCTCCACGAACTTCACGATCAGCCTCGCGACGGCCGAGGAGCGCGCCGCGAACACCTTCTGCGCGCGCCGCTGATAGCGCCGCACCAGCAGGTACAGCGGCACGAACGAGGCGACCGCGACCGCGCCGAGGCCCAGGTCGAGCCAGAGCAGCAGGGCGGAGATGTAGACGAAGGACAGCACCACCGTGACCAGCTCCTGGAGCCCCTCGTCGAGGAGTTCGCGCAGCGCCTCCACGTCCGTGGTGGAGCGGGAGATCAGCCGGCCGGAGGTGTAGCGCTCGTGGAAGTCCACGCTGAGCGCCTGCGCGTGCCGGAAGATCCGGCCGCGCAGGTCCAGCAGCACGTCCTGGTTGACCCGGGCGGACGCCAGGATGAACGCGTACTGGAGCCCGCCGGAGGCCAGCGCGCACAGCGCGTACCCCGCCGCCACCGCGAGCAGCGGCCCGTGGTCGTGCCGGCGCACGGCGGGTACGGCGATGTCGATGGCGTACGCCACCAGCAGCGGGCCGGTCTGCGCCGCCGCCTGCTGGAGCAGCAGCAGGAGCACGGTGAACGCGACGCGGACCCGGCGCGGGGCGAGCAGCGAGCGCAGCAGGGCGGCGGTGGCACCGGGCGGGACGGGCAGGACGTCGCGGTCGAAGGGGTCGCCGGAGTCCGGTGGGAAATCCGGTGCGGGCAGGTCGTCGTCCGTGGTGGGGGCGGCGGACGTCGTGGTGGTCATCGGGAGTCCTCGGCTTCCTCGGGAGCCTCGCGCGGGCCGCCGGACATCAGATGGGCGTACTCGGCGTTGGTGCGCAGCAGTTCGTGATGGGTGCCGACAGCGGTGATCCGGCCGCCGGACAGCAGGGCGACCCGGTCGGCCAGCAGCACCGTGGAGGGGCGGTGGGCCACGATCAGCGCGGTGGTGTCGGCCAGCACCTGGCGCAGCGCGGCCTCCACGGCCGCCTCGGTGTGCACGTCGAGCGCGGACAGCGGGTCGTCCAGCACCAGGAACTCCGGCCGCCCGGCCACCGCGCGGGCCAGCGCGAGCCGCTGACGCTGGCCGCCGGAGAGGCTCAGGCCCTGCTCGCCGACCCGGGTGTCCGGGCCCTCGGGCAGCGCGTGCGCGAAGTCGGCGTGCGCCACGGCGAGCGCCCGGTCCAGCTCCTCCCGGCCGGCGCCCTCACCGGCGCCCATGAGGACGTTCTCCGCCACGCTCGTGGAGAACAGGGTCGGCTCCTCGAAGGCGACGGCGACCCGGGCGCGCAGTTCCTCGCGGGGGAGCGCGGTGATGTCGACGCCGTTGAGCGTGATGCGGCCCGACGTGGCGTCGTGCAGGCGGGGGACCAGCGAGGTCAGGGTGGTCTTGCCGCTGCCCGTCGCGCCGACCAGCGCCATCGACTCGCCCGGGCGGATGTGCAGGTCGACCCCGTCCAGCACCGGGCGGGCGTCGGGGGCCGCGTCGGCGTGGCGGAAACCCACGCCCTCGAAGCGCAGGCCGGGCTCGCCGGGATCGGGGGCGGTGGCGGCACGCCTCTCCGCGTCGCCCTCGGGACGCTCGTCCAGCACCTCGAAGTACCGTTCCGTGGCCGTCGCCGCCTCCTGGCACATCGCCAGCAGGAAGCCGATGGACTCCACCGGCCACCGCAGCGCCAGCGCCGTGCTCAGGAACGCGACCAGCGTGCCCGCCGACAGCGAGCCGTCCGCCACCCGCAGCACGCCCAGCACCAGCGCGGCCCCGATCGCCACCTCGGGCAGCGTCACGATGGCCGCCCAGATGACGGCCAGAATCCGTGCCTTGCGGATCTCGGTGTCCCGCAGCGTCAGCGCCGTACGCCGGAACGCGCGGGCCTGGCTGCGATGGCGGCCGAAGCCCTTGACGACCCGGATGCCGAGCACGCTCTCCTCGACCAGCGTGGTCAGATCACCGACCTGGTCCTGCGCCTGCCGGGCCGCGTGCGCGTACCGCTGCTCCACGACCACGCAGATCCACAGCAGCGGCACGGCGGGACCGAGCACGACCAGGCCGAGCACCCAGTCCTGGGCCAGCATGATCCCGACACCCACGACGATCGTCACGCCGTTGACCAGCAGGAAGGTCAGCGGGAAGGCGAGGAACATCCGCACCAGCATCAGATCGCCGGTGCCCCGCGACAGCAACTGGCCCGAGGGCCAGCGGTCGTGGAAGGCCACCGGGAGCCGCTGGAGCCGCCGGTAGAGGTCGGCGCGCATGCCCGCCTCCACCCGCGCCAGCGGACGGGCCACCAGCCAGCGCCTGATGCCGAACAGCAGCGCCTCGGCCACCCCGATCAGCAGCAGGTACAGGGCGCCCAGCCAGACCCCGGCGGGGTCGCGCGCGGCCACCGGGCCGTCCACCATCCACTTCAGGACGAGCGGGATCACCAGACCGAGACAGGAGGCGACGACCGCGATGACGGCGGCCGCGAACCAGCGTGCGCGCACCGGGCGTACGTAGGGCCACAGCCGCAGCAGGGTGCGGGCGGCGGAGCGGCGCCGGGCGGGGGGAGAGTTGGTGGACACCGGGGTCAGCGTACGGACCGGCCCCCGTCCGGCCCACCGAGTTTTCCGGCCCCTGCGCACCCCCTCAGACGACCCGCAGCAGCAGCACCGTCCGGGCCGGCACCGTGATGTCGGTGTCCGCGTCGAGGACCGTGCCCGGCGCCCGGAGCTGGTCCTCGCCCGAGGTGTCCACCACCACCTCGTAGCCGGTCGCCCAGGGTGCGCCCGGAAGGGTGAAGACGGTCGGCTCGTGCCCGGCGTGCAGTACGGCGAGGAAGCTGTCGTCGACCACCGCCGCGCCCCGCTCGTCCCGCCCCGGAATGTCCCGGCCGGACAGATACATGCCAAGCGTGGCGGCGGGCGCGTACCAGTCGCCCTCGGTCATCTCCGTGCCCCGCGCGGTGAACCAGGCCAGGTCCCTGAGGCCGTCCGCCGAGTGCGCGCGGCCGGAGAAGAAGGCGCGGCGGCGCAGCACCGGGTGCGCGTGGCGCAGGGCGATCAGCCGGCAGGTCAGGTCGAACAGGGGGCGCCAGTCCGGGTCGTCCAGCAGCGACCAGTCCAGCCAGCTCAGCTCGCCGTCCTGGCAGTAGGCGTTGTTGTTGCCGGCCTGGGTGCGGCCCAGCTCGTCGCCCGCGACCAGCATCGGCACCCCGGTGGACAGCAGCAGCGTGGTCAGCAGGTTCCGCAACTGCCGTCTGCGCAGGGCCCGTACGTCCTCGTCGTCGGTCTCGCCCTCGGCGCCGCAGTTCCAGGAGCGGTTGTCGTCGGTGCCGTCCCGGTTGTCCTCGCCGTTCGCCTCGTTGTGCTTGCCGTGGTACGAGACCAGGTCGCGCAGGGTGAACCCGTCGTGCGCGGTGACGAAGTTGACCGAGGCGTACGGGCGGCGGCCGCCCCAGGCGTACAGGTCGCTGGAGCCGGACAGCCGGTAGCCCATCTCGCGCACGTCCGGCAGCGCGTGCCGCCAGAAGTCGCGCACCGTGTCGCGGTAGCGGTCGTTCCACTCCGTCCACAGCGGCGGAAAGGCGCCCACCTGGTAGCCGCCCGAGCCGATGTCCCACGGCTCGGCGATCAGCTTCACCCGGCGCAGCACCGGGTCCTGGGCGATGACGGCCAGAAAGGGCGACAGCATGTCGACGTCGTGCATCGAGCGGGCCAGCGCCGCGGCCAGGTCGAAACGGAAGCCGTCCACGCCCATCTCGGTCACCCAGTAGCGCAGCGAGTCCGTGATCAGCCGGAGCACCTGGGGCTGCACCACGTGCAGGGTGTTGCCGCAGCCGGTGTAGTCGGTGTACCGGCGGGCGTCGGGCTGGAGGCGGTAGTAGCCCCGGTTGTCGATGCCCTTCAGGGAGAGTGTGGGGCCGAGTTCGCCCGCCTCGGCGGTGTGGTTGTAGACCACGTCGAGGATCACCTCGATCCCGGCCGCGTGCAGCGCGCGCACCATCCGCTTGAACTCGCCGACCTGCTCACCCGTGGTGCCGGAGGCCGCGTAGGCGGCGTGCGGGGCGAAGTAGCCGATGGAGTTGTAGCCCCAGTAGTTCTTCAGGCCCCGGCGCAGCAGATGGTCCTCGTGCGCGAACTGATGGACGGGGAGCAGCTCCACCGCCGTCACGCCCAGCCTCACCAGGTGCTCGATCGCCGCCGGGTGCGCGAGACCGGCGTAGGTGCCGCGCAGTTCCTCCGGGATGCCCGGGTGGCGCTTGGTGAAGCCCTTGACGTGCAGCTCGTAGAGGACCGAGTCCGCCCACGGGGTCTTGGGGCGGCGGTCGTCGGACCAGTCGTCGTCGTCATGGACCACCACACCCTTGGGCACGAAGGGCGCCGAGTCCCGCTCGTCCCGCACGGTGTCCGCGTAAGCCTGCTCCGGCCAGTCCCGCACATGCCCGTACACCTCCGGCGGCAACGCGAACTCCCCGTCCACCGCGCGGGCGTACGGGTCCAGCAGCAGCTTCGCCGGGTTCCAGCGGGCGCCGGTCCACGGGTCCCAGCGGCCCTCCACCCGGTAGCCGTAGCGGCGGCCGGGCAGCACACCGGGGACGAAGCCGTGCCAGATCTCGTGCGTCAGCTCGGTCAGCCGGACCTGGGTCTCCCGGCCCCGCTCGTCGAACAGGCACAGCCGCACCGCCTCAGCGCCGCCCGCCCACAGCGCGAAGTTGGTCCCCGCCACCCCGTCCGGGCCGGTACGGAACCGGGCCCCCAGCGGGGTCGGCGTCCCCGGCCACGCGGGCGGCGCGGCGCGCCGGGCACCGCGCACCGGGGGAGTGGCGGTCCCGCTCTGGGCGGCCGGTTCCCCGGCCCGTGCCCGCTGCTCGGCTGCGCTCGTCACCAGTCGGCCCCTCTTTCAGTGGCTCGGCCTTCCGGGGCACGACCGCCCGCGCCGAACGGCCGACCGCACCCGCGGGCCTGCCAAGGCCCCGGGCACGCTCGGCCGGCCGGTACGGCAGCGCCCCGACGGCTCCGGCGCGGGCGCGGCGGCTCCCCTTCGCGTCGTCCTTCCCTCTGTTCTGCCCAGCCGCGGGGTCGCACTCACGTTTCCCCGGAGCGTGCCGCGTCGTTGTGTCGGCGTGAGGCACCTACAAGGACGCGCGCGGCGCGCGCTGGCCGCACTGGCCACGGCACTTTCATGGGCGGTACTGCTGGCCGGGGCCGCCGGCTGCACCGCGGACGGCTCAGGACCCCTGGGCATCGGCGGCCCGCCGGGCAGACCCCGGGCCGTCGAGGACGCCATCCGGGTGACCCCGGACGACGGCGGCAAGGGGGTGCGCCCCGGCGAGCGGCTGCGGGTGAAGGTGCCCGACGGGCGGCTGGAGAAGGTCACCGTGACCCGCTCCCAGGACGCGCAGGACACCGCCGTCGCCGGGCACATCGCGGCGGACGGCCGCACCTGGAAGCCGGACGACGACCAACTGGCCCTGGCCGCCCGGTACACCGTGGACGCGGTCGCCGTGGACGGCGACGGCCGCCGCTCCGCCCGGCACACCACGTTCACCACCTACGTCCCCGACCAGCGGTTCATCGGCTACGTCACCCCGGAGAACCGTTCCACGGTCGGCACCGGGATGATCGTTTCCCTCGCCTTCAACCGGGACATCACCGACCGGGCGGCGGTGGAGAAGGCGGTACGCGTCACCGCGAAGCCCGCCGTCGACATCCGCGCCCACTGGTTCGGCAGGAACCGGCTGGACTTCCGCCCCGAGCGCTACTGGAAGCCCGGCACCGAGGTCACGGTCGACATCGCCCTGCGCAACGTGGAGGGGGCGCCCGGCGTCTACGGGCTCCAGCGCAAGACCATCGCCTTCACCGTCGGCCGCAGCCAGGTCTCCCTGGTCGACGCGGCCGCGCACACCATGGAGGTGCGCCGGGACGGGGAACTCCTGGCCACCGTGCCGATCACCGCGGGCGCCCCCAAGACGCCCACGTACAACGGCAAGATGGTGGTGATGGACATGCTGGAGGTGACCCGCATGAACGGCCAGACGGTCGGCTTCGGCGGGGAGTACGACATCCCGGACGTGCCGCACGCCATGAAGCTCACCGATTCCGGCACCTTCCTGCACGGCAATTACTGGTCGCCCGAGTCGCCCGGCGAGGTCAACGTCAGCCACGGGTGCGTGGGGCTGCGGGACGTGAAGGGCGGCGGCGCGGACACCCCGGCGGGCTGGTTCTTCGACCGCAGCCTCGTCGGGGACGTCATCGAGGTCGTGCACAGCAAGGACAAGACGGTCTCCCCGGACAACGGCCTCAGCGGCTGGAACATGGCGTGGAAGCAGTGGAAGGCCGGCAGCGTGCTCCAGTGACCCGGTGAGCTGCGGGATTCCGGGTCTCGGCCACTCGTTGAAGTTGCGACTGAACGGTGACATTCGACGGACACCGAGCCCGGAACCCGGCGGCTAGCATTCCCGGATGAGCGCGGGACGCGCCGGGGTGTGGACCTGTGACCAGGTCCGGGAGGGGAGAACGACTTGAACGTGCGGCCGATATCGGGGGCTTCGGCAGGAACTCGGCACAGGGGTCGTAAGGGGCTGGCGCTCATGGCGGGGGCGCTCGTGCTGTCGCTGGCCGCCTGCGGCGGCGGTGAGACCACGGGGAACGGGTCGGACAAGGCGAAGACCGCCAACAGCAAGGACGGCCAGGACAAGCAGTCCTCGGCCGCCGTCACCATCGCGCCCAAGTCCGGCGCCACGGCCGTGGACACCAGCGGCGCGCTGAACGTGAAGGTCGCCGGGGGCCGACTGACCAGCGTGGTCGTCAAGGACAGCAAGGGCACCGAGGTCGACGGCACGCTCGCCAAGGGCGGCGCCACCTGGACCCCGGCCCGGCACCTGGCCGCCGCCACCAAGTACACGGTGCACGCGGTCGCCGAGGACTCGCGGGGCCGCAAGGCCGCCGAGGACTCCAGCTTCACCACGCTGACGCCCAAGAACACCTTCATGGGCACCTTCACCCCGGAGGACGGCTCCACCGTCGGCGTCGGCATGCCGTTCTCGCTGCGCTTCACCCGCGGCATCACCGACCCGGTCGCCGTCGAGAAGGCCATCCGGATCAAGACCGAGCCCGCGGTGGACGTCGCGGGCCACTGGTTCGGCAACGACCGCCTGGACTTCCGCCCGGAGAACTACTGGAAGCCCGGCACCAAGGTCACCGTCGACCTCGACCTGGACGGCGTCGAGGGCCGCGCCGGGGTGTACGGCAAGCAGCGCAAGACGGTGAAGTTCACCATCGGCCGCAGCCAGATCTCCTACGTCGACGCCAAGAAGCACACCATGAAGGTCGTGCGGGACGGCAAGACCCTCAAGACCCTCCCGGTCACCACCGGCAAGCCCGGTTACGAGACCTGGAACGGCAAGATGGTCATGACCGAGAAGCTCTCCGTCACCCGGATGAACGGCGAGACGGTCGGCTACGGCGGCGAGTACGACATCAAGGACGTGCCGCACGCCATCCGCCTCACCGACTCCGGCACCTTCATCCACGGCAACTACTGGGGCGGCGGCGCCTTCGGCAACTACAACGCCAGCCACGGCTGCGTGGGCCTGCGCGACGTGCGCGGCGGCTACGACGGCGGGGTCCCGGCGGCCTGGTTCTTCAACAAGTCCATGGTCGGTGACGTGGTCGTCGTGCGGAACTCCCACGACCGCACGGTCGCCCCGGAGAACGGTCTCAACGGCTGGAACATGAGCTGGGCGGACTGGAAGAAGTAACCATTCCGCGAGGCGGGCCCGGTGCTGTGAGGAACGGCACCGGGCCCGTCGGCGTTAGTCGCCGTTAACCTGCTGCGCATGACCGTGAATCTCGAAGTCGCCGAAGGCGTCGGCACGCTGCGTCTGGACCGGCCGCCGATGAACGCGCTGGACGTCGCCACCCAGGACCGGCTCAAGGAACTCGCCGAGGAGGCCACGCGCCGCGAGGACGTGCGCGCCGTGGTGATCTACGGCGGGGAGAAGGTGTTCGCCGCGGGCGCGGACATCAAGGAGATGCAGGCGATGGACCACACCGCGATGGTCCTGCGCGCCCGCGCCCTCCAGGACGCGTTCACCGCCGTCGCCCGCATCCCCAAGCCCGTCGTCGCCGCCGTCACCGGATACGCGCTCGGCGGCGGCTGCGAGCTGGCGCTCTGCGCCGATTTCCGGATCGCCGGGGAGAACGCCAAGCTGGGCCAGCCCGAGATCCTGCTCGGCCTGATCCCCGGCGCGGGCGGCACTCAGCGGCTGCCCCGGCTGATCGGCCCCTCCAAGGCGAAGGACCTCATCTTCACCGGCCGCATGGTCAAGGCCGACGAGGCCCTCGCCCTCGGCCTGGTGGACCGCGTCGTCCCGGCCGGCGAGGTGTACGAGCAGGCGCACGCCTGGGCGGCCCGGCTCGCCCAGGGCCCGGCGCTCGCGCTGCGCGCCGCGAAGGAGGCGGTCGACGCCGGCCTGGAGACCGACATCGACACCGGGCTCACCGTGGAGCGGAACTGGTTCGCGGGTCTGTTCGCCACCGAGGACCGCGAGCGGGGGATGCGCAGCTTCGTGGAGGAGGGGCCGGGGAAGGCCAAGTTCCTCTGAGGGACGGCGAGTAGGCCCCCTGCGGGCCTTGCAATTGACGCGTCGTCTGATTCGGCTCCCCCGGCGGACCGGTTTATGGCAGCCTTAACCGCACCTTAAGCCTGCCTCGCCGAGGGAGCCGCACGATTGCCCGGAACCGAGCCGTCGCCGCAGGTCGACCGGGCCACCGCCGACCCCGACCTGCCGCTGGCATATGCCGAGAGACTGGAGCAGACCGGGGGCGCACGGGGGGCGTATTCCTCCGGATCGGCCCCGGAGGCCCGCTGTGACGGCCATCATGGGTGCATGGCGGGGCTGGATGGCATCGATCAGCCACGGGGACACAGCCGTGCTGCCGCGGCGCGTTGGTCGCCCGCGGTCGAGGACGAACAAGGGCTCAGAGCGCTCGAGTTGTTCGGCAACCCGGCGGAGGCGGAGGTTCCGCTCCCGTCGCGTCCCGAGTCGGCCGCCACCGCGCGCAGACTCGCCCAGATCGTCGTCCTGCGGCACTGGGGACTGACCCCCAAGCTGACCGAGGACGCCGTCTTACTCGTCTCCGAACTCGTGGGCAACGCCGTACGGCACACCGGCGCCCGTGTGTTCGGGTTACGGATGCGCCGCCGGCGCGGCTGGGTCCGCGTGGAGGTGCGCGATCCCTCGCGGGGGCTGCCCTGTCTGATGCCGGTGCAGGCGATGGACGTCAGCGGGCGGGGGCTGTTCCTCGTCGACAAGCTCGCGGACCGCTGGGGCGTCGACCTGCTGCCGCGCGGCAAGACCACGTGGTTCGAGATGCGGGTCTCCGACCGCTAGTCCCCGCCGACTTGAGGCCGGCGGACACGCCCCCGATGGGGTGATGATCCCCCCTTCGCCCCGGCCGTACCGCCATCGTGCTCGGCATGATCACAACTCGCCTTCGGCGCGGTGCCACCGCCGCCGTCCTCTCCCTCGGCGCCCTCCTCGCCACCACGGCCGCCACCCCCGCCGCCGCTCCGGCGGACCTCAAGTCCCGTGCCGCCGCGCCCTCCTGTCCCCAGTTCCAGGACAAGGTGCACGCCGCCGCCGACCGCCGGGTGGACGTCGACCGGATCACCCCGGATCCTGTGTGGCGCACCGGCTGCGGCACCCTCTACCGCAGCGACAGCCGAGGCCCGGCCGTCGTCTTCGAGGAGGGCTTCCTGCCCAAGGACACGGTGAACGGCCAGTACGACGTGGAGAAGTACGTCCTCGTCAACCAGCCCTCGCCGTACGTCTCGACCACCTACGACCACGACCTGTACAAGACCTGGTACAAGTCGGGCTACAACTACTACATCGACGCCCCCGGCGGGGTGGACGTCAACAAGACCATCGGTGACACCCACAAGTGGGCCGACCAGGTCGAGGTCGCCTTCCCCGGCGGTATCCAGCGCCAGTACGTCATCGGCGTCTGCCCGGTCGACAAGGCCACCAAGACCGAGATCATGAGCGACTGCCAGAGCAACCCGTACTACCGTCCCTGGCACTGAGCAGCAGCTCGGCGCCGACGGGCCGGTACCCGGCCGCCAGGAACGCCCGCGTGCTCCGGGCGTTCCCCGGCGAGACCTGCGCCCACACCGGCCCGCCGGCCAACTGCCGTGCGGCAAGGGCCAGTCCACGCCCCAGCCCGGCACTCCCACCATCCACCTCCAGCGCCACCTCCAGCCGCCCGCCCACCCCACACCCGACAACCAGCAGCCCGCCGTCAGCCCCCCAGACCCGCACGGCCCCCCTGCGACGCCGGGCACGCACCACACGGGGGTGACCGGCGTCCCGTCGGCAGGGCTGGGGGAGGATGGTCACTGTGCCGTCCGGGGGTGGGAAGCGGGCGTGGGCCGCCGCGTCGAGCAGGTCCGGCAACGTCTCCATCGGGGGTGCCTCTCGGTCCGGGGCAACCGCTGCGCGGGCAGAGCGTTAATCTGACCAGCGGCAGTACGCCGACACGGTATGAGAAGTACGAGCACAGAGGGGCGGATCGGTGGCGGACATCGAGGAAGCACGCAAGCAGTTCCAGCGGATCGACGCGGACGGCGACGGGTTCATCACCGCGGCCGAGTTCAAGTCCGCGCTCGCCCAGCAGGGCGACTTCAACGTCACCGAGGCGGTCGCCGAGGTCGTCATCAAGAGCCGTGACATCGACGGCGACAAGGTGCTGACGTTCGACGAGTTCTGGACCTACCTGAACAAGTGACGTACCCGGCAGGGGTGTCCGCGCCGCGCGGACACCCCTCCCGTCACCTCCCGGTCGCCCACTCCTTGAGCGCGGCCTTGCTGGCGAAGTCCGCCACGTTCTTGTCGTGCGGCTCCGAGGTGTACTGGTGGAACTTCCAGTCCGCCTTGATCCGGGGCTTGCCCGCGGACACGTAGTCGGCGATCCACAGGCCGTCGCCCGCGTACGACGTGGTGTCGATGTTCAGCCAGTAGTCCCGGTTGGTGTACAGCACCACCCGGTTGTCCGGCCGCAGACCGCGCAGCTTCCGGATGAAGGCGTCCTTCTCCGCGTTGCTCGCGTGCGTGCCGTCACCGGTGACCTCCCAGTCGACGGCCAGGATGTCGCCCGGCCGGTCGGGAGCGTGCCGGAGGAAGTACTCGGCCTGGTCGGTGAGGTTGCCCGGCCACAGGAAGTGGTAGAAGCCCGTGACCAGACCCGCGTCCCGCGCCGTCTTCGTCTGGGCCGCGAGTCTGGAGTTGACGTACGAACGACCCTCCGTCGCCTTTATGAAGGCGAACGAGAGCCCGTCGGTCTCGTACGACGAGGACTGGTACGCGCTGACATCGATGCCATGGAGCATGAAGGTCTTGTGCCCCCCGCACCGCCGCTCGGAACATCCGGCTCCGCGCGCGTTCACGACCCGATGGAGGAACCTTCATGCACCGCACCGTCATGACGTCCGAGGGCCCGGTCAGCGTGCCGTCCCCCGACCACGAGTGGACCGTGCTGTTCTTCATCACCGAGCCCGGCATCGGGGAACGCGTGCCCGAACTCGGCGGCTGCAGCACGGGGTTGTGCTCCGCGCGGGACGCGGCGGCGAGGTTCGCCCGCGCCGGGGCCCGCGTGCTCGGCGTCAGCGCCCATGCCCCCGGTCACCTGGCGGAGTTCGCCGCCGGACGCGCCCTCGGCTACCCCCTGATCGGGGACGAGGACCTCTCGCTGGGCCGCGAGTTGGGCGTGCCCGAGGTGCAGGCCGAGGGACGGGCCCTGTTCGAGCGGGCCGGGGTCGTCCTGGACCGCGCCGGCGCCGTGCGGTCGTTGATCCACCCCGTTCCCGAGCCCGGTCGGCACGCGGAGTTGGTGCTCGTCGAGCTGGACCGGCTCGCTAGCGCGACCTGAGCACGTAGGCCGCCGCGAGGCCGGCGGCCAGGGCTGCGGCGGCCACCGCGTACACCGTGCGCTTGTGCCGGTGCGGGGCCTGAAGGGGGGCGCGGGAGACGACCGGGGTCGCGGGGGCTTCGCCCTGGACGACATCGGCGACCACGACGGATATGTTGTCCCGGCCGCCCGCGCCGAGCGCCAGCTCCAGCAGCCGGTCGGCGGCCTCGTCCCGGCCGGACAGGCCGAGCGCTGCGGCGAGTTGGGCCTCGGGGACGAGATCGGAGAGGCCGTCGGAGCAGAGCAGGAACCGGTCGCCGGGCAGGGCCTGAAGGCGGAACAGGGCCGGGCTGAGCGACTCCCCGCCGACCAGCGCCTTCGTCACCATGGCCCGCTGCGGATGCGCGAGCGCCTCGGCGGGGGTGATCCGGCCGTCGTCCAGCAGGGTCTGCACCAGGGAGTCGTCACGGGTCAGCAGCACCAGCTCCCCGGCGCGCATCAGATACGTACGGGAGTCCCCGACGTTGGCCACCACGAACTGGTCGCTGTCCGCCTCCATCAGCACCGCCGTGAGCGTGGTCCCCATCCCCTCCAGCTCAGGCGAGGTCCGTACCGCGTCGGCGATGGCCCGGTTCCCGGCGAGTATCGCCCCGCGCAGCGCCTCCATGGGCTCCGCCCGCGTCAGCTCCGGCCCCAGCTCGGCCATGTGCGAGATCACCACGGAACTGGCCACCTCACCCGCGGCATGCCCGCCCATCCCGTCGGCCACCACCAGCAGATGCGGCGCCGCGTACACGGAGTCCTCATTGACTTCCCGGACCAGCCCCTTGTCACTACGGACAGTGAACCGAAGGCTCAGAGACATGCTTTCTCCTGGCAGGCGAACCCGCCCCGGCGAGGACACCACCACCGCTCGGGACGGAAAAACAGGGGGAGTTGGAACTACAGACACCATGCCCGGGCACACCGCACCGGACGCCTGTGAGTTTCCCCCACTGCCGGTTCGCCGGGTCGGGGCGCCCCCTGGGGTCCGGCTCTGATTGCGGGCCGGTCCCGCCTGTGAAACGTTCGCCGGTAGGCACTCCGTTCCCGAAGATTGTGGCGCCGACATGACTGCTCCACGCGTTCCGCTGTCGATCCTCGACCTCGTACCCGTGGCCTCGGGCACGGATACGCCCACCGCGCTGAACCAGTCCGTCGAGCTGGTGCGGCTCGCGGACACGCTCGGCTACCACCGGTACTGGTACGCCGAGCACCACAACGTCCTCACCTTCGCCTCCTCCGCGACCGCCCTGCTCATCGGCCGCGCCGCCGAGCACAGCGAACGCATCCGGCTGGGCTCGGGCGGCGTCATGCTGCCCAACCACAGCCCGCTGATGGTCGCGGAGTACTACGGCACCCTGGCCGAGATGTACGGCGACCGCATCGACCTCGGCCTCGGCCGCGCACCGGGCACCGACCCGACGACGGCCGCCGCGCTGCGCCGGGGCGGCGCGGCCACCGACACGTTCGTCCAGGACGTCGTCGACCTGCACCGCTACCTCAGCTCCCGCGACGGGGAGGGGCCCGAGGTGCGGGCGGTGCCGGGCCAGGGCACCGAGGTCCCGCTGTGGATGCTGGGCTCCAGCCTCGACGGCGCCGCCGTCGCCGCCTACCTCGGCCTGCCGTACGCCTTCGCCTCGCACTTCGCCCCGCAGATGCGGCACGAGGCGCTGGAGCTGTACCGCTCGCGCTTCTCGACGGAGTTCCCCACCGCCGAGATCAAGCGGCCGTACGCCATGGTCGGCGTCAACGTCCTCGTCGCTCCCACCGACGAGGAGGCGCACTACCTGTTCACCACCGCCCAGCAGATGGCGGCCGGCATCTACACCGGCCGGCGCGTCCCGCTGCGGCCCCCGGTCCGGGACCTGGAGACCGTCATCGGCCCCGAGGTCGCCCGGTTCGTGGACGACTTCCAGCAGGTGCGCGCGGTGGGCTCCCCGGAGACGGTCGTCACCGAGCTGGAGGCGCTCGTCGCGGACCTGGCGGCCGACGAACTCATCATCACGACCTACACCTACGACCCCGCCCACCGCGCCCGCTCCTTCTCGCTGCTGGCCGAGGCGTGGGGGCTGGACGGCGGCTGAGCGCCCGCAAGCCGTCACTTCAGTTCGTACGACTGGGCGCCGACCCCGGCGAGATTTCCCGCGTCGATGACGAGATACTCCTCGCAGATGGGGCGCCCCTCGAAATAGCACTGGAGGACGTCGAGAGTTCCGGCGGCATAGCGGGCCTGCGCGGAAAGCGTCGTCCCGGAAATATGGGGCGTCATTCCGTTGAACGGCATCGTGCGCCAGGGATGGTCGACCGGCGCCGGCTGCGGATACCAGACGTCTCCCGCGTATCCCGCGATATGGCCGGAACGCAGAGCCTCCACGACCGCGTCCCGGTCGACCAACTGAGCCCGGCCGCAATTGATGACGTACGTCCCGCGCTTCATCATGCCGAAGGTCTTGGCATTCAGCATGTTCTTCGTCGACGGGTACAGCGGCAATTGCAGGCTCAGAATGTCGATTTCGGTGATCATCGACTCCAGGTCCGGGTGAAAGACGAGGCCCAGCTCTTTC
Source organism: Streptomyces sp. NPDC018263 (assembly GCF_055562575.1). Taxonomy (NCBI): domain Bacteria; kingdom Bacillati; phylum Actinomycetota; class Actinomycetes; order Kitasatosporales; family Streptomycetaceae; genus Streptomyces; species Streptomyces sp. NPDC018263. Next base: position 211,286 of record NZ_JBVHFA010000001.1, on the reverse strand, counting down.
TCGATGTCCGGATCGAGTCGATGCCGCTGGTGGTAATGCAGCTCCAGGCCGAACGGCTTGAGCCGCCGCAGGACGGCCAGCCCGATGCGGCCCGCCCCGACCGCCCCGTACTTCATGCCCTCGATGTCGTAGCCGCGCTCCACGCAGTCCGCGACGTTCCACACCCCGTTGGTGGAAATGCCGTGCGAGGGAAGGTAGTTGCGGACCTGGGCCAGGATCATCATCACCGTGTGCTCGGCCACGCTGACGCTGTTGGAGCCGGTGATCTCGGCGACGGTGACCCCCGCCTCGGCCGCCGCGTCAAGGTCGACATGGTCCGAGCCGATCCCCGCCGTGAGCGCCAGCTTCAGCTTGGTCGCCTTCGCCAGGCGCTCCTTCGTCAGATACGCCGGCCAGAACGGCTGCGAGATGACGACCTCGGCCTCCGGGAGATATCTGTCGAACTCGGCCTGCTCCCCGTCCTTGTCGCTGGTGACGATGAACCGGTGGCCGTTCTGCTCCAGATAACTCCGCAGTCCGAGTTCACCCGATACGCACCCGACGAGTTCGCCCGGTGTGAATCCGAGCGGACCCTCTGGCTTGGGGGCGGGGTGACCGTTGACATTCCAGGTGATGTCCGGGATTTCGTCCCGCGCGTATACCGGCGGATATCCCGCCTGCGGGTCGGGATAGAGGACGCACAGAACGGTCGACATCAGCAACCCCTTCACAAAAGGTGAGCAATCGGGTGCTGATTCGAGCGTACCTCCGCTACCTGCGGTGCGGCGCGGTGAGCAATACCTTGCCGATGTGGTCGCTGTCCATCGCGCGGTGCGCCTCGGCGGCCTCGGACATCGGCAGCTCACGGTCGATGACCGGGCGGACCCGCCCCGAGTCGATCAGCGGCCAGACGTGCTCGCGCACCCCGGCGACGATCGCGGCCTTCTCCCGCGGCGGCCGGGCCCGCAGCGAGGTCGCCATCACCGCGCCCTCCTTGCCCAGCAGGGCGCCGATGTTCAGCTCACCCGTGGTGCCGCCCTGGAGGCCGATGATCACCAGGCGGCCGTTGGCGGCGAGGGCCTGGACGTTGCGGTCGAGGTAGTCGCCGCCGCCCATGTTGTCCAGGATGACGTCGGCGCCCGCGCCGTCGGTGGCCCGCCTGATCTCGGTGACGAAGTCCTGGTCGTGGTAGTCGATCAGGATGTCCGCGCCCAGCTCCGCGCAGAACTCCAGCTTCTCCCGCGACCCGGCCGTCACCGCGACCCGCGCCCCGATCGACTTGGCCAACTGGATCGCCATGGTGCCGATGCCCCCGGCGCCGCCCTGCACGAGCAGCACCTCGCCGGGGCGCAGGTGCGCCACCATGAAGACGTTGGACCAGACCGTGCACACCACCTCGGGCAGCGCGGCGGCCTGCACCAGCCCGACCCCCTTGGGCACCGGGAGCAACTGGCCGGCCGGTACGGCGACCTTCTCGGCGTATCCGCCGCCCGTGAGCAGCGCGCACACCTCGTCGCCGGCCGACCAGCCGGAGACCTCGGGGCCGACCGCGGAGATGGTGCCGGAGCACTCCAGGCCGAGGTAGGGGGAGGCGCCGGGCGGCGGGTCGTAGGCGCCCTGGCGCTGCATGATGTCGGCGCGGTTCACCCCGGCCGCCGCCACGTCCACCAGCACCTCACCGGGGCCGGGCACCGGGTCGGGGACCTCGGTCCAGTTCAGCTTCTCGGGGCCGCCGGGCTCGGTCACAGTGATCGCGTGCATGCGCGCGAGGCTACCCCCGCGAAAGTCGCGTACCCGGCAGAACCGCCCTGGACGGGCTCAGCTCCGCTCGCCCTCCTGCCAGTCGCGCCAGCGGATGCGGGGCTTCTCCAGCACCTCGCCGAGCGTGCCCCACTCATCCCGGCCCAGCCGGGACAGCGGACGCAGCCGCTGGATGTCCGGGAGGCCGTCCCCCGCGAGCGCCTCCTCGCTGACCACGGCGTGGACCACCCGCCCGAACACCACCGTGGAGTCGCCCAGCGTCAGCAGGCTGTGCAGCTCGCACTCCAGGGCCGCCGGGGAGGCCGCGACGCGGGGCGGCTTCACCCGCAGCGAGGGCTCGGGCTCCAGTCCCACCGCCCCGAACTCGCTGACGTCGGACGGGAAGTCGGTCCCGGTGTCGTTGATCTCCCGGAACAGCCCCTCCGGCGCGAGGTTGACCACGAACTCCCCGGTCTCCTCCACGTTCCGCAGTGAGTCCTTGCGGGTCACCGAGGTGAACTGCACGATCGGCGGATTCACGCAGGAAACCGAGAAGAAGGAGTGCGGCGCCAGGTTCGGCCGGTCCGGATGGTCCCGGTCAACCGTGGAGACCCACGCGATCGGCCGCGGCACCACCACCGAGGTGAGGAGCCGGTAGAAGGCGTGCGGGGCCATGGCCGAGGGATCGAAGTCGGTACGCATGATCCCCAGTATTCAGCCCCGCCCCGCTCCTCACACGCGACGCCTCTAACACTCGATGATGTTCACCGCGAGCCCGCCCCGCGCCGTCTCCTTGTACTTCACGGACATGTCCGCGCCCGTCTCCTTCATGGTCTTGATGACCTTGTCGAGGGAGACCTTGTGGGAGCCGTCGCCGCGCATGGCCATCTTCGCGGCGGTCACCGCCTTCACCGACGCCATGCCGTTGCGCTCGATGCACGGGATCTGGACCAGGCCGCCGACGGGGTCGCAGGTCAGGCCGAGGTTGTGCTCCATGCCGATCTCGGCCGCGTTCTCCACCTGCTCGGGGGAGCCGCCGAGCACCTCGGCGAGCGCGCCCGCCGCCATGGAGCAGGCGGAGCCCACTTCGCCCTGGCAGCCGACCTCGGCGCCGGAGATGGAGGCGTTCTCCTTGAAGAGCATGCCGATCGCGCCCGCCGCCAGCAGGAAGCGGACCACGCCCTCCTCGTCCGCGCCGGGCACGAAGTCCATGTAGTAGTGCAGCACCGCCGGGATGATGCCGGCCGCGCCGTTGGTGGGCGCGGTGACGACCCGGCCGCCCGCCGCGTTCTCCTCGTTCACCGCCATCGCGTACAGGGTGATCCACTCCATGGAGTGCGCGAGCGCGTTGCCCTCGGCGCGGAGCTGGCGGGCGGAGACGGCGGCGCGGCGGCGTACCTTCAGGCCGCCCGGCAGGATGCCCTCGCGGGACATGCCGCGGGCCACGCACGCGCGCATCACCCCCCACAGCTCCAGCAGGCCCTCGCGGATCTCCTCCTCGGTGCGCCAGGCCCGCTCGTTCTCCAGCATCAGCGCGGAGATCGACAGGCCGGTCTCCTTGGTGAGCCGCAGCAGCTCGTCACCGGTGCGGAAGGGGTACTTCAGCACCGTGTCGTCCAGCTTGATCCGGTCCGCGCCGACCGCCTCCTCGTCGACGACGAAGCCGCCGCCGACCGAGTAGTAGGTCTTGCTCAGCAGCTCCGCGCCCGAGGCGTCGTACGCCCAGAGCGTCATGCCGTTGGCGTGGTACGGCAGGGTCTCGCGGCGGTGCAGGACGAGGTCGTCGTCGTAGGAGAAGGCGATCTCGTGCTCGCCGAGCAGGCTGAGCCGGCCGGCCGTGCGGATCGCCTCGACCCGGTCGTCGGCGCTCTCCACGTCGACCGTGCGCGGGGAGGCGCCCTCCAGGCCCAGCAGCACCGCCTTGGGGGTGCCGTGGCCGTGGCCGGTGGCGCCGAGCGAGCCGTACAGCTCGCAGCGGACGGCGGCGACGGGGTCCAGCAGGCCCTCGTTGCGCAGCCGGCGGGCGAACATGCGCGCCGCCCGCATCGGGCCGACCGTGTGGGAGCTGGACGGGCCGATGCCGATCGAGAACAGGTCGAAGACCGAGACGGCCACGGGAACTCCTCAATACGAACAGGTACAAAAAGGTGGTGCGGACACAGCACGGGTGCCCCGCCCACCGACAGGGGGCGGGGCACCCGGACAGCAACTGCGGGGTACTACTCGCCCAGCGTCGGATACAGCGGGTGCTTGTCCGCCAGCACCCGCACCCGGGCCGCCAGCGCCTCCGCGTCGTAGGACGGCTTCAGCGTCTGTGCGATCACGTCCGCGACCTCGGCGAAGTCCTCGGCGGTGAAGCCGCGGGTGGCGAGGGCGGGCGTGCCGATCCGGAGGCCGGAGGTGACCATCGGCGGGCGCGGGTCGTTCGGGACCGCGTTGCGGTTGACCGTGATGCCGACCTCGTGGAGACGGTCCTCGGCCTGCTGCCCGTCCAGCTCCGACTCACGCAGGTCCACCAGGATCAGGTGCACGTCCGTGCCGCCGGAGAGCACGTTCACCCCGGCCTCGCGGGCGTCCGGCGCGGTCAGCCGCTCGGCCAGGATGCGGGCACCCTCCACCGTACGCCGCTGGCGCTCCGCGAAGTCCGCCGAGGCCGCGACCTTGAAGGAGACCGCCTTGGCGGCGATCACGTGCTCCAGCGGACCGCCCTGGAAGCCGGGGAAGACCGAGGAGTTCAGCTTCTTCGCGAAGTCCTTCTTCGCCAGGATGATGCCGCCGCGCGGGCCGCCGAGCGTCTTGTGCGTGGTGGAGGTCACCACGTCCGCGTACTCGACCGGGTTCGGGTGCAGCCCCGCCGCGACCAGACCGGCGAAGTGCGCCATGTCCACCCACAGGTACGCCCCGGCCTCGTCCGCGATCCGCCGGAACTCCGCGAAGTCGAGCTGCCGGGGGTACGCCGACCAGCCCGCGATGATCACCTTCGGGCGGTGCTCCTTGGCGAGCCGCTCGACCTCGGCCATGTCGACCAGCCCGGTCTCGCCGTCCACGTGGTACGCGACCACGTCGAACTGCTTGCCGGAGAAGTTCAGCCGCATCCCGTGGGTGAGGTGGCCGCCGTGCGCCAGGTCGAGTCCGAGGATGGTGTCACCGGGCTGGGCCAGCGCGAACAGCGCCGCCTGGTTCGCGGAGGCGCCCGAGTGCGGCTGGACGTTGGCGTACTCGGCGCCGAACAGCTCCTTGAGCCGGTCGATGGCGATCTGCTCGGCCACGTCGACGTGCTCGCAGCCGCCGTAGTAGCGGCGGCCCGGGTAGCCCTCGGCGTACTTGTTGGTCAGGACCGACCCCTGCGCCTCCATCACCGCGAGCGGTGCGAAGTTCTCGGAGGCGATCATCTCCAGGGTCGACTGCTGGCGGCGCAGCTCGGCGTCGACCGCGGCGGCGATCTCCGGGTCCAGCTCGTGCAGGGGCGTGTTCAGGACGTCAGTCATACGGCTTCCGGCTCCTCAGCCTGCGATGTAGGCGGTGTACTCGTCGGCGGTCAGCAGGTCGGCGGGCTGCTCCGCGACGCGCACCTTGAACAGCCAGCCGCCCTCGAAGGGCGCGGAGTTCACCAGCGACGGGTCGTCCACGACGTCCTGGTTGATCTCGGTGATCTCACCGGACACGGGGGAGTACAGCTCGGAGACCGACTTGGTGGACTCCAGCTCGCCGCAGGACTCGCCCGCGGTGACCTGGGCGCCGACCTCGGGAAGCTGCACGAAGACCACATCGCCGAGCGCGTTGGCCGCGTGCTCGGTGATGCCGACCGTCGACGCGCCGCCCTCGGCGGCCGACAGCCACTCGTGCTCCTTGCTGTAACTCAACTGCTGCGGGTTGCTCATGACCTGGATTCTCCTGTACGCGAGGACGTGCTCGTCGGGCGAAAAGGGCTCGAACCGCTGAAGAGCGGGTGAATGTGCGCAGGGTCACGCCGGGGACGGCCGGACCCGGTGCCAGTGTCTACTTGGCGCGCTTGTAGAAGGGCAGCGCCACGACCTCGTACGGCTCGTGGCTGCCCCGGATGTCCACGCCCACACCGGTGCTGCCGGGGGCGGCGTGCGCGGCGTCGACGTAGGCGATGGCCAGCGGCTTGCCGAGGGTGGGGGAGGGGGCACCGGAGGTGACCTCGCCGATCACCTCGCCGCCGGCGACGACGGAGTACCCGGCGCGCGGCACCCGGCGGCCCTCGGCGATCAGGCCGACCAGGACACGCGGCGGCCGGGTCTCGGCACGCTCGGCGGCCTTCGCGAGCGCCTCGCGGCCGACGAAGTCGCCCTCCTTGCCGAACTTCACCACGCGGCCCAGACCGGCGTCGAAGGGGGTCAGCTCGGTGGTCAGCTCGTGCCCGTACAGCGGCATGCCCGCCTCCAGGCGCAGGGTGTCCCGGCAGGACAGCCCGCACGGCACCAGACCGGCGGCGGAACCGGCCTCCAGCAGCGTCTCCCAGAGCCGCGGCGCGTGCTCGGGCCGTACGAACAGCTCGAAGCCGTCCTCGCCGGTGTAGCCGGTACGGGCGATCAGCGCGGGGACGCCCGCGACGGTGCCGGGCAGCCCGGCGTAGTACTTCAGGCCGTCGAGGTCGGCGTCGGTGACGGCCTTGAGGATGCCGGGGGCCTCGGGGCCCTGGACGGCGAGCAGCGCGTAGGCGTCGCGGTCGTCGCGGACCTCGGCGTCGAAGCCGGCCGCGCGCTCGGTCAGCGCGTCCAGCACGACCTGGGCGTTGGAGGCGTTGGCCACCACCATGTACTCGTGCTCGGCGAGCCGGTAGACGATCAGGTCGTCCAGGATGCCGCCGTCGGCGCGGCAGATCATGGTGTAGCGGGCCCGGCCGACGCCGACCGAGGCCAGGTCGCCGACGAGGGCGTAGTTGAGGAGGGCGGCGGCCTCGGGGCCGGTCACCGTGATCTCGCCCATGTGCGAGAGGTCGAACAGCCCGGCCCGGGTGCGCACCGCCTGGTGCTCGTCGCGCTCGGAGCCGTAGCGCAGGGGCATGTCCCAGCCGGCGAAGTCGGTCATCGTCGCGCCGAGCGAGCGGTGCACGGCGTCGAGCGCGGTACGGCGCGGGGCGTTGGGGGCTGTGCTACTCATCGGTCGTCTCCCAGGGCAACGGGGGATGGGGCGAGGAACGTTCCTCCCCATCTGTCATCGGAACCTGAGAGGTTCGCCATGACAGGCCCACAGGGGGGGTGTCACTGGCTTGCACCTTGGGTGGGGCCACTGGCGTCAGCGGCCCGCTTTTCAGATGTGCCTCGCCCACGCGGTAACGGTGCCTGAGAGATTCAAGGGAGGGACTTGCTCCTTCGGCGCCCCGGATGGGGACTCTCCCGCGCGGATTCAAACGGCCGGTATGCAGTTGGCGGGCACATCATCGCACGGCGGGGCCCGGCCCTGAAGGGGCCACCGGCTGTGACATGCCCGTAGCGGTTCCGGGACCCGTCCGGCGACCTCGCGCATTACCTTCTCTTTACATTGGTTGGGCAGGGGAAGACCCAGGCCCACTGGGGAGGGACGATCACGGTGAACAGGACCACGGTGTACGCCACGACCACCGGCATCCCGGTGCGGCAGCGGCCCTGCGCGGGCGCCCGGGGGCAGGCGGAGCGCCCCGCACCCCTCGTCCGCGACCTGCGCGACCGCCCCGGCGGCGGCCCCCGCACCCTCCGCTTCGGCCCGGGCGACCTCGCCGTCGTCACCGGGCTGCCCGGCAGCGGCAAGTCCACCCTGATGCGCCGTACGGTCCCCGGCCGCCGCGTCGACTCCCAGGACGCCCGCGACCGCTGGGCCGCCCGCCTGCCCGCCGCGCTGCCCTACGCGCTCTACCGCCCGCTGGTCCGCCTGGCCCACTACGCCGGGCTGCGCCGCGCGCTGGCCTCCGGCGAGGGCGTCGTCGTGCACGACTGCGGCACCCAGTCCTGGGTGCGCGCCTGGCTCGCCCGCGAGGCGCGCCGCAGAGGCGGCACCCTGCACCTGATCCTGCTCGACGTGCCCGCGGACACCGCCCGGCGCGGCCAGCGCGAGCGCGGCCGGGGCGTCTCCCGGTACGCCTTCCGCCGTCACCGCGGCACCACCGCCCGCCTGCTGGACGCCGTGGAGCGCGGCGAGAGCCCGGCCGGCTGCGGCTCGGTCGTCCTGCTGGACCGCGCCTCGGCGGACGGCCTCACGCGGATCGAGTTCGCCGAGTGAGCGCCCGCACCCGTACCGGATAGCCTTCTGCACCACAGCATGACTCCCAGCAGGCGGTAGGCACATGGACTTCCCGGCGGACCTTCCCGCGGACTTCCCGGCACAGGCACACCCCCACCCGCACGGCGGTTGGCCCGGCAACGAACTGGAGGAGGTCCTCTCGGCCTCCCTCGGCATACCCGCGGCCGGCGCCCGCGTCATCGAGGTGCTGGCCCGCTCCTTCGTCTGGATACCCCTGCCCAACGGCGGCGGCCCGCACAGCGGCCCGCTCGACCTGCCCACCGTCGACATCGACGGCCAGGTGTACGTCCCGGTGTTCAGCTCCGAGGAGCAGTTCCGGCAGTCGCCCGGCGGACACCTCTCGCACACGGTGGCCCCCGCCGTGGAGTTCGCGCGCGGCCTGCCGCCGCAGGCGGGCATCGTCATCAACCCCGGCGGCGTGGTCGGACTCCCGCTGCCGCCCGACGCGGTGGCCGCGCTGTGCCGGGCCGGGAGAAGCCCGCTGGACGGTCCGGCCTCCGGGGGCCGGGTGCGGCTCTTCGAGCCCGACTGGCAGGAGGACCCGGTGGACTTCCTCGCCGCCGCCTCCGCCGAGTTCGCCGCGACCGGTGTGGTCGTCAGCGCCCGGCGCTGCCTCGCCGTCATCGAGACGGCCGACCCGGTGCTCTTCGTCGGCGTCGAACTCGCCCACCTCGAGGGCGACGCACGGGCCCTCCCGCTGGACGCCCTCGGCAAGGCCCTCGGCCGCGCCCCGGCCCCCTGGCCCGTCAACCTGGTCCTTCTGGACGCCACCCAGGACCCGGTGGCCGACTGGCTGAGGACGAACGTGCGCCCCTTCTACCAGTTCGGCAACTGAGGCATCAGGGCTCGCGGGGCCCGCGCCGGTCGGCGCTTAAGCTGTCCCCACACGTGGGGAACTTGCAATGAAGGGGCGGTAGGACAGGTGAGCGCGAGCCCAAGCGGCAGCGTCGAGCACATGCTGCGCCAGGTCACTCCCGGACGCTACGACGCCTACGAGGCACTGCTCCGCGCCCTCGCCGCCCCTTCGTCCGGCCAGATCTGGATGCTCCTGTGGCAGGGCCAGTCCGGCTCCCCGGACGCGCAGTACGGGAACATGGAGGTCGACGGCTTCGGTTACGCCCCCTGCGTGACCTCCGCCCAGGAACTCTCCGCCAGCGGCTGGAGCCGGTCCTACGAGGTGGTCGACAGCCTCGACGTCGCCCGCACCCTCTACCCGGAGCGCTACGGCCTCTGGCTCAACCCGCACGCCCCCGGCGGCGGCGTCGGCATCCCCTGGCTGGACCTGCGCCGCATCGCCACCGGCCTGGACCGCCAGCCCGCCGGGCCGCTGCGGCTGACCGAACCCGCCATCGAGGTGGCGCAGTTCTACGCCCTGCTCGCGCAGAACGCCCACCGCACCCCTGCCCTGCGCTCCCTGCGCCGCGCCTGGGTCCAGCCCGCCCTGGGCGCCCCCTACCTCGCCCTCGGCCTCGACGTGTACGAGTCGACCCCGGCCGCGGTGGACTCCGTCCGCGCGATGATGCAGCAGTCGGTCGGCGCGGTCCCCGAGGGCCTGCCGGTCTCCACGGTCGCCATGACCGACGACTTCGACCCCGTCGTCCTCTGGATGCGCGCCAACGCCCGCCCGTTCTACGACCGCGAGGCCCACGGGGCCGTGGCGCCGGTGGGCGGGGCGTACTAGCGCCCTTTCCTTTCCGCTCTTTGCCTTTTCCTGGTAATTCCGCGTTCCGGAATCCCGAATTTCACGGGGGCCCTCCGGCATTTCCGCATGCCCACCCGCCGGCGGCGGAGGGGCGCGCCGGCGATCCGGAACATCTGTGTGAACTGAGTGTTCGTCACGCCCTGTTCCGGGTAGATCACGTGGAGGTCCGGTGTTGCGGCGGTGTGAACTCCCCTGCCATTAGGACGTGTTCACACGCACATGGCGGTGAATGACGGTCTTTGCTCATGTCGTCCCGAATTCACCTGTGTCCTACCGCTGTTACCCGTCGTTCGGATATCGGAACGTGCCAGCTTGCATCACGTTTAGGCATCCATTCATCGTCAAGTCTGGAAACGGATCGCCCAGCCGTTGAAGACTCCCGGTCCAGGGGTGTTCGCCCCTGTGTACGACAGTCTTCGAAGCCGCTCGCGCGGCAAGTGTGGGCCGGCTCAGGCCGGTTGAGAGGGGTCCCTGTCAGAATGACGGCACCATTGCACGAGCCGACCGCTGACGCGGCCCCGAACGCGCACGAGGAAGCGGAGGTCGCGGGCGCCAAGGCGAAGGACGTCCAGGGACGTTCGCTGGGGCGCATCGCCTGGGAGCGGCTGAAGCGGGACAAGCTCGCCCTGGCCGGCGGCACCGTGGTCGTCCTGCTCATCGTGATCGCCCTGCTGGCGCCCGTGCTGACCTCGCTGCTCGGGCAGGACCCGGACGCGTACCACGAGAACCTGATCGACCCGCTGTTCGGCACCCCCAAGGGCTCCCTGGGCGGCATGAGCGGCGATCACCTGCTGGGCGTCGAGCCGGTCAACGGCCGCGACATCATGGCCCGCATCCTCTACGGCGCGCAGATCTCGCTCCTGGTCGGCTTCCTGTCGGCCGTGGTGGCCGTCGCCCTCGGCACCGTGCTCGGCATCCTCGCCGGGTTCTTCGGGGGCTGGGTCGACTCGCTGATCAGCCGGGTGATGGACGGTCTGCTCGCCTTCCCGCAGCTTCTGTTCATCATCGCGCTCGTCTCCGTGATGCCCAACAGCATGCTGGGACTGAGCGGCTCGGCCGTGCGCGTCTTCGTGATGATCCTGGTCATCGGCTTCTTCGGCTGGCCCTACATCGGCCGCGTGGTGCGCGGTCAGACCCTCTCGCTGCGTGAGCGCGAGTACGTCGACGCGGCCCGCTCGCTGGGCGCCGGACGGTTCTACATCCTGTTCAAGGAGCTGCTGCCCAACCTGGTCGCGCCGATCATCGTCTACTCCACGATGATGATCCCGACCAACATCCTCACCGAGGCGGCCCTGAGCTTCCTGGGCGTGGGCGTCAAGCCGCCCACCGCCTCCTGGGGGCAGATGCTCTCGAACGCGATCGACTACTACGACTCGGACCCCATGTACATGGTGGTCCCCGGTGTGGCGATCTTCATCACCGTTCTTGCCTTCAACCTGTTCGGCGACGGCGTCCGGGATGCCCTGGACCCCAAGGCTTCCCGCTGACCATGCCGTACCCCCAAGCGACCCGTGGAACCAGCACGGGGTCTCTCATCAATTGCGGAGGAACCGAGATCGTGACTACCCAGCGCACCTCAGGGCGGGCCAAGCGGACCGCGGCCGCTGCCGCCGTGGTCGCCGCCCTGCTGACCACGGCCGCGTGCGGCGGCGGCGACGACGGCGGTTCGAAGAACGGTGCCGCCGGCTTCGACGCGGCGAACAACAAGGTCGCCCAGGCGTCCGAGGCCAAGAAGGGCGGCACCCTGCGCTTCGGGTCCGCCCAGGACGCCGACTCGTGGGACACCACGCGTGGCTACTACGGCTTCATGTGGAACTTCTCCCGCTACTACAGCCGCCAGCTCGTCACCAACAAGACCGAGCCGGGTGCCAAGGGCGCCGAGATCACCCCGGACCTCGCCACCGCGACCGCCAAGGTGACCGACGACGGCAAGACCTACACGTACACCCTGCGTGACGGCGTGACGTGGGAGGACGGCAAGCCGATCACCTCCAAGGACGTCAAGTACGGCATCGAGCGCGTGTGGGCGCAGGACGTGCTGTCCGGCGGTCCGACCTACCTGAAGGAGGTCCTGGACCCCAAGGGTGAGTACAAGGGCCCCTACAAGGACAAGGCCAAGGACCACCTGGGCCTGAAGGCCATCGAGACCCCGGACGACAAGACCATCGTCTTCCACCTCCCGCAGGCCAACTCGGACTTCGAGGAGATGCTGGCGCTGACCTCGGGTTCCCCGGTCCGCCAGGACAAGGACACCAAGTCCAAGTACGGTCTGCACCCGTTCTCCTCGGGCCCGTACAAGTTCGCCTCCTACGCCCCCGGCAAGGACCTCAAGCTGGTCCGTAACGAGAACTGGAAGGCGTCCTCGGACCCCGTCCGCAAGGCGTACCCGGACGCGATCACCGTCAAGTTCTTCTCCAACGCCAACGACCTGGACCAGCGCCTGATCAACGGCGACCTGGACATCGACCTCAACCAGACCGGCATGTCGCCGCAGGGCCGTACGGTCGCCCTGAAGAAGCACAAGGGCAACCTGGACAACCCGGTCTCCGGCTACGTCCGTTACGCCACCTTCCCGCAGAGCGTGAAGCCGTTCGACAACGAGCACTGCCGCAAGGCCGTGATCTACGGTGCCGACCACGTCTCGCTCCAGACCGCCCGTGGCGGCCCGGTCGCCGGCGGCGACATCGGCACCAACATGCTCCCGCCGTCCGTCCCCGGCGCCGAGGGCCAGAAGTACGACCCGTACGAGATCGCCGGTGCCAACAAGACCGGCAACGTCGCCAAGGCCAAGGAGGAGCTGAAGGCCTGCGGCAAGCCGAACGGCTTCAGCACCACCATCGCGGTGCGCAACAACAAGCCCGTCGAGGTGGCCACCGCCCAGTCGATGCAGGCGGCGCTGAAGAAGATCGGCATCACCGCCCAGATCGACCAGTACGACGGTGCGCAGACCGCCGGCATCATCGGCAGCCCGTCGAACGTCAAGAAGAAGAACTACGGCATCATCATCATGGGCTGGGGCCCGGACTTCCCGTCCGTGCAGGGCTACGGCCTCCCGCTGTGGAACAGCAAGTACATCCTCGAGAGCGGCAACAACAACTACGCCCTCATCAAGGACAAGAAGATCGACGGCCTCTTCGACCAGTACGTGAAGACGCTGGACGACGCCGGCAAGACCAAGATCGCCACTGAGATCAACCACAAGGTGATGGAGGGCGGTTACTACCTGCCCTTCGTCTTCGAGAAGTTCATCAACTGGCGCTCGGACCGCGTCGCGAACATCTACACGTCGAACGGCTACAGCGGCATGTACGACTTCGTCAACCTCGGTCTGAAGTCCTCGAAGTAACCCCGGCACACCCGCCGAACGGCACGAAAGGCAGGTGAAGGCCGGCGCGGCGAGACCGTGAGCCGCCGGATGATCTCCGGCGGCTCACGGTCCGCGGCGGGCCGTAAGCTGTGCTCGCTTACCTCATCAGGCGGCTCTTCGCCGCCGCAGTGATGCTCGTGGTCATCGTCATGGTGGTCTTCGGCATCTTCTTCCTCGTCCCCAAGTGGGCGGGGGTCGACGTCGCCACGAGTTTCGTGGGCAAGCAGGCCGACCCCGCGGCAGTCGAGGCGATCCGGGAGAAGCTCGGTCTGAGCGACCCGATCATCCAGCAGGTGTGGGAGTTCTTCAAGGGCATCTTCGTGGGCCGCACGTACGCGGCCGGCGGCGACGTCACCCACTGTGCTGCGCCGTGCTTCGGTTACTCGTTCCGCAGCGAACAGGCCATCTGGCCGGTGCTGACGGACCGTTTCCCGGTCACGTTGTCCCTCGCACTCGGTGCGGCAATCCTGTGGCTGGTCTTCGGTGTCGCGGCGGGTGTCCTCTCCGCGCTCAAGCGGGGCACCCTGTGGGACCGCACCGCGATGGTGGTCGCACTGGGCGGCGTCTCGCTCCCCATCTACTTCACCGGCCTGCTCTCGCTGGCGATCTTCTCCTACGGACTCGGGCTGATCGACGCCCAGTACGTCCCCCTGGAGGACGGCATCGGCGGCTGGTTCGGCGGCATGATCCTGCCCTGGATCACCCTGGCCTTCCTGTACGCGGCGATGTACGCCCGGATCACCCGCGCCACCATGCTGGAGATCCTCGGCGAGGACTACATCCGCACCGCGCGCGCCAAGGGCCTCAAGGAGCAGACGGTCATCGGCAAGCACGCCATGCGCTCCACGATGACCCCCATCCTGACCATGCTCGGCATGGACCTCGGCGCCCTCATCGGCGGCGCGATCCTGACCGAGACGACGTTCAGCCTGCCCGGCCTCGGCCAGGCCGTCCTCAACGCCATCAAGAATCAGGACCTGCCCGTCATCCTGGGCGTCACCCTGATCACGTCGGTGGCGGTGCTGATAGCCAACCTCCTGGTGGACATCCTGTACGCCGTGATCGACCCGCGCGTGAGGCTCTCATGACCGAACTCAGCAAGACCGGAGCCGCGGTGGGCGAGCCCACCGACCCCAAGGCCGCCGCCAAGGCGTTCCTGGACGTGCGCGACCTGAAGGTGCACTTCCCGACCGACGACGGCCTGGTCAAGTCCGTCGACGGCCTGACCTTCACGCTGGAGAAGGGCAAGACCCTCGGCATCGTGGGCGAGTCCGGCTCCGGCAAGTCGGTCACCTCGCTCGGCATCATGGGTCTGCACACGGCCGGCCAGTACGGCAAGCAGAAGGCCCGCATCTCCGGCGAGATCTGGCTGAACGGCACCGAGCTGCTGTCGGCCGACCCCGACCAGGTGCGCCGGATGCGCGGCCGCGAGATGGCGATGATCTTCCAGGACCCGCTGTCCGCGCTGCACCCGTACTACACGATCGGCCAGCAGATCGTGGAGGCGTACCGCATCCACCACAAGGTCGACAAGAAGACCGCCCGCAAGCGTGCGATCGAGATGCTCGACCGGGTGGGCATCCCGCAGCCGGACAAGCGGGTGGACAGCTACCCGCACGAGTTCTCCGGCGGTATGCGCCAGCGCGCCATGATCGCCATGTCGCTGGTGAACAACCCCGAGCTGCTCATCGCCGACGAGCCGACGACCGCCCTGGACGTGACCGTCCAGGCGCAGATCCTCGACCTCATCCGCGACCTCCAGAAGGAGTTCGGCTCCGCGGTCATCGTCATCACCCACGACCTGGGCGTCGTCGCCGAACTCGCCGACGACATCCTGGTGATGTACGGCGGCCGCTGTGTCGAGCGGGGCCCGGCGGAGAAGGTGTTCTACGAGCCCCGGCACCCCTACACCTGGGGTCTGCTCGGATCGATGCCGCGGCTCGACCGCGAGCAGCAGGACCGCCTGATCCCGGTGAAGGGCTCCCCGCCCTCTCTGATCAACATCCCGTCCGGCTGCGCCTTCAACCCGCGCTGCCCGTACGCCGACCTCCCCAAGGACAACGTGACCCGCACGGTCCGCCCCGAGCTGACCGAGGTCGGCAGCACGCACTGGGCCGCCTGCCACATGAGCACGGAGCAGCGGGAGCGGATCTGGACCGAAGAGATTGCGCCGAAGCTGTGAGCGACGAGAAGGCAGTGACGATCCCCGCGCAGGCCGAACCCGCCGACAGCGCGGACGGCGAGATCCTGCTGAAGGTCCGCGGCCTGAAGCGGCACTTCCCCATCAGGAAGGGGCTGCTCCAGCGCCAGGTCGGCGCGGTGCACGCGGTCGACGGCATCGACTTCGAGGTGCGTGCCGGTGAAACCCTCGGCATCGTGGGCGAGTCGGGCTGCGGCAAGTCCACGATGGGCCGGCTGATCACCCGGCTGGACGAGCCGACCGCCGGCACCATCGAGTTCGAGGGCAAGGACATCACCCACCTCGGGGTCTCGGGCATGCGCCCGATGCGCCGCGACGTGCAGATGGTCTTCCAGGACCCGTACTCCTCGCTCAACCCCCGGCACACCATCGGCACCATCATCGGGGCCCCCTTCCGGCTCCAGGGTGTCGAGCCCGAGGGCGGCATCAAGAAGGAGGTCCAGCGGCTGCTGTCGGTCGTGGGTCTCAACCCCGAGCACTACAACCGCTACCCCCACGAGTTCTCCGGCGGCCAGCGCCAGCGCATCGGTATCGCCCGCGCGCTCGCGCTGAAGCCGAAGCTGGTCGTGGCGGACGAGCCGGTGTCCGCGCTGGACGTGTCGATCCAGGCCCAGGTCGTCAACCTCATGGACGACCTCCAGGAGGAACTGGGTCTGACGTACGTGATCATCGCGCACGACCTCTCGGTCGTCCGGCACGTGTCGGACCGGATCGCGGTGATGTACCTCGGCAAGATGGTGGAGATCGCCGACCGCACCTCGCTGTACGAGGCGCCGATGCACCCGTACACCAAGGCGCTGATGTCGGCCGTGCCGGTGCCGGACCCCAAGCGCCGGGGTGCCAAGAGCGAGCGCATCCTGCTCCGCGGTGACGTGCCCTCGCCGATCTCGCCGCCCTCCGGGTGCCGGTTCCACACCCGGTGCTGGAAGGCGACGGAGATCTGCAAGACCACCGAGCCCCAGCTCCTGGAGCTGCGGCCGGGTCAGCGGGTCGCCTGTCACCACCCGGAGAACTTCGCCGACCAGGCCCCGCAGGACACCGTTCTGCTGACGGCGGCGAAGGAAGCCTCCGAGCTGGTGCCGGACGCGGTGCTGGAGGAGTCGGCGGAGACGTCGGCCGCCGTCGCCGCGGAGGTGGCGGAGACCGCCGCCACCAAGGAGCCGGAGGCCGCCCCGGAGAAGCCCGCGGTGGCCAAGGCCGAGAAGGTCGAGAAGACCGACACGGCTGCCAAGGTCGAGAAGACCGACACGGCTGCCGAGGCCGACACCGCTGCCAAGGTCGAGAAGGCCGACCCGGCTGCCGAGACCGAGAAGGCTGACGCGCCGGACGCCGACGAGAAGTGAGCCGGCGGCCGCCGTTCACCCGGCGGCCGCCGCTCCCGCCTTGCTTCGCAAGGCCCGCACCCCGCGACAGGTCAGAATGTGCGGGTGCAGCTCGATCAGATCTTCAGTCCCTCCGTCCAGCACACGCTCGATGTCATCGGCATCTTCGTGTTCGCCATCTCCGGCGCCCTGCTGGCCGTCCGCAAGAACTTCGACGTCTTCGGGATGGCCGTACTCGCCGAGGTGACCGCGCTGGGCGGGGGGCTCTTCCGTGACCTGATCATCGGGGCCGTGCCCCCGGCCGCCTTCACCGACCTCGGGTTCTTCGTCACCCCCCTGCTCGCCACCGTCGTGGTCTTCTTCCTCCACCCGCACGTGGAACGCATCCAGGCGGCGGTGCTCGTCTTCGACGCGGCCGGACTCGGCCTGTTCTGCGTCACCGGCACCACCAAGGCGTACAGCCACGGACTCGGTCTGACCGCCTCCGCCACCCTGGGCCTGGCCACCGCCGTCGGCGGCGGTGTGCTGCGTGACGTGCTCGCCAACGAGGTGCCCTCGCTGCTGCGCTGGGACCGCGACCTGTACGCGGTGCCCGCGATCGTCGGCGCCACGACGGTGGTGCTGTGCATCCGCTTCGACGCGCTGACCTCCGTCACCAGCGGGCTCGCGGCGACGGCCGCGTTCGTCCTGCGGCTGCTCGCCATGAAGTTCCACTGGCGGGCGCCGCGCGCCTGGAACCGGCGCTCCACCGTCATGGAGGAGTGAGATCTGGAGGAGCGAGATCCGCTGTTCACGTCGTCGCAATGCAAAAAGCTACCGCTTAGTAATTGGCTGTTGTACCGTTCACCCATGCCAGAAGCAGCCTCCGCCCCCGCCACTCGAGCCGTGATCGGCGACAGCGAGTTCGACCGCGACACCGAGGTCGTCCGGCGCGCGCCCGGCGTCTACGACATCGACCTCTCGGCCGGCTGGACCATCATCAGCGCCGTCAACGGCGGCTATCTGCTGGCCGTGCTCGGCCGGGCCCTCGCGGACACCCTCCCGCATCCGGACCCGTTCACCGTCTCCGCGCACTACCTGACGGCCTCCCAGCCCGGCCCCGCGGTCATCCGCACCGAGACCGTGCGCACCGGCCGCACCCTCTCCACCGGCCAGGCGTCGCTCTTCCAGTACGACGCCGACGGCAACGAGGTGGAGCGCATCCGCGTCCTCGCCTCGTACGGCGACCTCGCGGCGCTCCCCGACGACGTGCGGACGACGGCCGTGCCGCCCGCCATCCCGCCGCTGGAGCGCTGCCTCGGCCCCGCCGACGGTCCGGCGCCGGTGGACGGCAGTTCGGCCATCACCGAGCGGCTGATGCTCAAGCTGGACCCGGCCACGGTCGGCTGGGCGGTCGGCGCGCCCTCCGGCAAGGGGGAGATGCGGGCCTGGTTCGGGCTGGCCGACGGCCGGGACGCGGACCCCTTCTCGCTGCTGCTCGCGGTGGACGCGCTGCCGCCGACCGCGTTCGAGATCGGGCTCACCGGCTGGGTGCCGACCGTCGAACTGACCGTGCACGTACGGCACCGGCCCGCGCCGGGTCCGCTGCGGGTGTCCATCATCACCCGCAATCTGGCCGGCGGCTTCCTGGAGGAGGACGCCGAGGTCTGGGACAGCGAGGACCGGCTGGTCGCCCAGTCCCGCCAGCTCGCCCGCGTCCGCCTGGGCTGAACCGGCCTGCTTCTACGGCCCGGAGGGCGTCTTCGGGTCCATCCAGTGCCTGCTGCCCAGTGTGATCAGGCGCAGTTGCCGGACGGCCAGCCGGGTCACCCGCTCCCACTCGCCCTGCGGGGCCTCCAGCGCCTCCAGGAAGAGCTGGGCCGTGATGAGCATCTGGTCGACGTAGAGATGCGCGAGCATCGTCAGGTCGTCGTCCCCCCAGCCCTCCGACTCGCGGTCCAGGGCCAGTTCGGCCTTCACCTCCTCGGTGAAGCGCGCGAGCTGGTCCCGGATCGCCTCACGCACCGGCTGCACCCCGCCGTGCCGTTCGCGGGCGATGAAGCGGACGTGCGCCGGGAAGGCCCGTACGTGCTGGTCGATCAACTCGACCGCGCGGCCGATGCGTTCCTCCGAGTCGTTGGCCGCCGACACCGTCGGGCCCACCATCGGGTGCAGGCTGCCCAGCGCCTCGTCGACCAGGGCCACCCCGAGATCCGCGGTGGAGCGGAAGTGGCGGTAGAACGCGGTCGGCGCCACCCCCACGGCACGAGTCACCTCGCGCAGCCCCAGGCTGCTCAGGCTCTGCTCCTCCAGCAGCACCAGGGCCGCGTCCAGGAACGCCTGACGGGTCTTCTGCTTCTGTGCCTGCCGGATGCCGAGGGTGTGACTCATGTCATCCAGTTAACAACTGTTCTCTGGAATTGGAAAGCCGCGCGGAGGGTTAGACTCAGTGTCAGTGAACAAGTGTTACTACAACTGTTCACCGAGACGACCCTGAGGGGGGTTCGAAACCATGCTGTTCCTCGTTGCCGCACTCATGCTGCTCGGTGTCGCGCTCGGCACCGTGGCGCACGTACCGGTGGGTGTCAGCGTCGCCGTCGCCGCCTTCATCAGTGTCTGGCTCGTCGTCTTCGCCGTCCGTGAGCGCCACGGCCGGCGTCGCACCCCCAGCCACTGACCCGCCCGTCCGCACCGACCATCAGGAGCTGAGCACCATGCATCTCACCGCACCTGCCACCGGTCAGGTCGAGGCGAAGCCGCGCCCGCGCGACGCCGACGGCATGGCCGTCGCGTCCTTCATCCTCGGCCTGCTCGGACTGCTCGTCCTCAACCTCTTCCTGGGCCCCGTCGCCATCGTCCTCGCGGGTGTCTCGCTGTGGCGCGGCACGAACCGCCGGGGCCGCGCCTGCCTCGGCCTGGCGCTCGGTGTGGCCGACCTCGTGGTCCTGTTCGCCACCATGCAGTTCACCGACACGGTGTCCTGGAGCCTGTGACCCACCGGCGCGGGGCCGGAAGCGGCTCCGCGCGGCCCGTAGAATCGGCGTCACCATGGCTTACCTCGACCACGCGGCCACCACGCCGATGCTTCCCGAGGCCGCGCGGGAGCTGACCGACCGGCTCGGCGTCACCGGCAACGCGTCCTCCCTGCACGCCTCCGGCCGCCGGGCCCGCCGCACCGTCGAGGAGTCCCGCGAAACCCTCGCCGAGGCCCTCGGCGCCCGCCCCAGCGAGGTGGTCCTCACCTCCGGCGGCACCGAGGCCGACAACCTCGCCGTCAAGGGTCTGTACTGGTCCCGCCGCGCCGCCGACCCGAACCGGGTCCGGGTGCTGGCCAGCCCCGTCGAGCATCACGCGGTGCTGGACGCCGTGCACTGGCTGGGCGAGCACGAGGGCGCCACCGTCGAGTACCTCCCCGTCGACGCGCACGGCCGCGTCCACCCCGAGGCGCTGCGCGAGGCCATCGCCCGGAACCCCGACGACGTCGCGCTGGCCACCGTGATGTGGGCCAACAACGAGATCGGCACCCTGATGCCGGTCCGCGAACTGGCTGACGTGGCTGCCGAGTTCGGGGTTCCGCTGCACGCCGACGCGGTGCAGGCGTTCGGTCAGGTGCCGGTCGACTTCGCCGCCTCCGGGCTCGCCGCGATGACCGTCTCCGGCCACAAGATCGGCGGCCCCTACGGCATCGGCGCCCTGCTGCTCGGCCGCGAGTACACCCCCGTACCCGTGCTGCACGGCGGCGGCCAGGAGCGCCATGTCCGCTCCGGCACGCTGGACGTGCCCGCCATCGCCTCCTTCGCGGTCGCCGGACGCCTCGCCGCCGAACGGCAGGAGTGGTTCGCCCGCGAGATCGGCGCCCTGCGCGACCGCCTGGTGGAGGCCGTACACGCCGCCGTCCCCGACGCCCTGCTCGGCGGCGACCCGGCACCCGGCGGCCGGCTGCCCGCCAACGCGCACTTCACCTTCCCCGGCTGCGAGGGCGACTCCCTGCTCCTGCTGCTGGACGCCCAGGGCATCGAGTGCTCCACCGGCTCCGCCTGCACCGCGGGCGTCGCCCAGCCCAGCCACGTCCTGCTCGCCACCGGCACCGACCCCGACCTGGCGCGCGGCACCCTGCGCTTCTCGCTGGGCCACACCTCGACCCAGGACGACGTGGACGCCGTCGCCAAGTCCATCGGCCCCGCCGTGGAACGAGCCCGCGCGGCCGGACTCGTCTAGGCCGAGGTCCTGCCGAGCGCGGTACGCGCCCTCCGCGCGAGCCGTATGTAGCGGTCCCAGTCCCAGTGCGGGCCGGGGTCCGTGTGGTCCGTGCCCGGCACCTCGACGTGCCCGATGACGTGCTCGCGGTCCACCGGCATGCCGTACCGCGCGCATATGGCGGCCGTCAGCCGGGCGGAGGAGGCGTACATCGCGTCGGTGAAGGACTTCGGGTCGTCCACGAAGCCGACGTGCTCGATGCCGACACTGCGCTCGTTGAAGGACCGGTTGCCCGCGTGGAAGGCCACGTCCAGCTCCCGGATGAGCTGGGTCACCCGGCCGTCCGCCCGCACGATGTAGTGCGCCGCCGCCTGATGCGCCGGGTCCTGGAACACCTTCACCGCCGACGCGTACCCGCCCTGGGTGACATGGACGACCACCCGGTCCACCGGATAGTCGTCCGGGCGGTCCGCGTGCCGGTAGTTGGCGGGCGAGGCCGCCACCCAGCGGGCGCCCGCGAAGTCCACCGCGCCCGGCACCCGCTTCCGCTCCACCCCCGGCAGCCGCCAGTACAGCCGCGCCAGCTCGTCGTGGGCCAGCACCGCCGCCCCCGCGGCGGTCACCGCACCCCCGATCAGCAGCGCGCGCCGGCCCGGTCTGCGATCCCCGTCGTCCATCTCCACCCCGTACGCCCCGATTCCGCCGAACCCCTCCTGATCACCAACGCACACCCGGCGTTCCCGGTTCCCGCCGCCCCGTACCCTGGAAGGGCTATGACTGAGACCTCGCCGCGCCCCCTCCGCGTCCTCGCCGCCATGTCCGGTGGCGTGGACTCCGCCGTCGCCGCCGCGCGTGCCGCGGAAGCCGGTCACGACGTGACCGGTGTCCACCTCGCGCTCTCCGCCAACCCGCAATCGTTCCGGACCGGCGCGCGGGGCTGCTGCACCATCGAGGACTCCCGCGACGCCCGCCGCGCCGCCGACGTCATCGGCATCCCGTTCTACGTCTGGGACCTCGCCGACCGCTTCCGCGAGGACGTGGTCGAGGACTTCGTCGCCGAGTACGAGGCCGGCCGCACCCCCAACCCCTGCCTGCGCTGCAACGAGAAGATCAAGTTCGCCGCGCTGCTGGACAAGGCGCTCGCGCTCGGCTTCGACGCGGTCTGCACCGGCCACTACGCCAAGGTGCTGGTGGACGAGGACGGCAACCGCGAGCTGCACCGCGCCTCCGACATGGCCAAGGACCAGTCCTACGTCCTCGGCGTGCTGGACGACCGCCAGCTCGCGCACGCCCTGTTCCCGCTCGGGGACACCGTCACCACCAAGGACGAGATCCGCGCCGAGGCGGAGCGGCGCGGCCTGGCCGTCGCCAAGAAGCCCGACTCGCACGACATCTGCTTCATCGCCGACGGCGACACCCAGGGCTTCCTCGCCGACCGGCTCGGCAAGGCCGAGGGCGACATCGTGGACGAGGACGGCAACCGCCTCGGCACCCACGAGGGCGCCTACGGCTACACCATCGGCCAGCGCAAGGGCCTGCGCCTGGGCACCCCCGCCCCCGACGGCAAGCCGCGCTACGTCCTGGACATCTCCCCGGTCACCAACACCGTCACCGTCGGCCCGGCCGCCGCCCTGGACGTCACCGCCCTCACCGCGATCAAGCCCCGCTGGTGCGGCACCGCCCCCGAGGGCCCCGGCACCTACACCGCCCAGCTCCGCGCCCACGGCGGCGAGACCGAGGTCGACGCCGAGCTGGTGGACGGCGAACTGCGCGTCACCTTCACCGAGCCCGTCCGGGGTGTCGCCCCCGGCCAGGCGATCGTGCTGTACGACGGCACGCGCGTGGTCGGCTCGGCGACCATCGCCACGACCAGGCGGGCCACGGCCGCCGCGATCTGATCCCCGGCCCGGCTCAGCCCGTCACGAAGTCGGCCAGCGGCGGCGCGAGGAACGCCGGCTCGACCGCGTGCGTCTGCCCCTCCAGCACCGCGTACGCGCCGTCCGGCACCGCCTCCGCGACCGCCCGGGCGCCCGCCCGCAGCCACCGCGGGCTCAGGCCGCCCGCCACCGACAGCACCGGCACGGGGACGCGGGCCAGCAGCTCCGCCGGGAGCAGCCCGTCGCCCATCAGGGCCGCGTCGTGGGCGAGGCTCGGCGCGAGCTGCTCCAGGCCCGGCCACAGGGGGGACTGCCGGGCCCGCTGGATCATCTCCTCGCCCAGGCCGGTCAGCCGCAGGAACAGCTCCGCCGCCCCGCCCCGGTCGCCCGCCGCCAGCGCCACGTCCAGGGCCGCCGCGTACGCGATCTGCCGCTCCGGGCCCTCGGGCAGGAAGTCGTTGAACGGCACCTCGTAGACCGCCGCCCGGGCCACCGGCAGGCCGCTCGCCGCCGCGAGCAGCACCAGCGCGCCGCCCGAGGACAGCCCGAAGAGCGCCGCCTCGCCGCCCACGGCCGCGACGAGGGCGGCCAGGTCCTCCACCTCGCGCTCGACCGCGTAGGGCGCCGTGTCGCCGCTCGCGCCCCGGCCGCGCCGGTCGTAGACGACGGCCCGGCAGCGGTCCGCGAGCGCCGCCGCCAGCGGCGCGAGCGTGAGCCCGGTGGACATCGCGCCGCTGACCAGGATCACCGTGGGCCCCTCACCGGTCACGCGGTACGCGAGAGGGGTCCCGTCGACGGAAGTCGTCTTCTTGTCCATGCCCGTGGAGACTGCCGTACGGGTGCCGAAGTCACCGGTCACGACACGGCGCGCCCTGCGCTCAGGCCACTTCGGGGCTGTAGAAGCAGTAGTGGTCCTTGATCCGCGCCACCTCCGGTTTCGGGTCCGGATACGCCCACACCAGGTCGGGCGCGTCCGGCAGCGACCAGTAGGACGCCGTGCCCTTGAAGGGGCAGTCGGTGTGGGTGTCCGACGGGGTCAGCAGATCGAGCCGGACGTCCTCGGCGGGGAGGTAGTACCGGGGCGGACAGCCCGTCTCGCGCAGCACGAGGGGGCGGTCGGTCTCCGCGAGCACCTGGCCGTCGTGCACGACGCGCACGCGCTGCTCGCCCTCTTCGATGGTGATCGTGTGTCCATGTGCCATAACCGGACAGCGCGCACCGGGCCGCCGATGTTCCCGCGTACCGTGGGCTCCATGAACATCTGCGTCTTCCTGTCCGCCGCCGACCTCGACGAGCGCTACACGCGCCCCGCGCGGGAGTTCGGGGAACTGATCGGCAAGGGCGGCCACACGCTCGTCTGGGGCGGCTCGGACTCCGGCCTGATGAAGGTGGTCGCCGACGGTGTGCAGGAGGCCGGGGGCAGGCTCGTGGGCGTCTCCGTGGAGTTCCTGTCGGCGGTCGCGCGGCCCGGCGCCGACGAGATGGTGGTCGCCGCCGACCTCGCCGAGCGCAAGCGGCTGCTGCTTCAGAAGGCCGACGCCGTGGTCATCATGGTCGGCGGCACCGGAACCCTGGACGAGGCCACCGAGATCCTGGAGCTGAAGAAGCACGGCCGCACCGCCAAGCCCGTGGTGCTGCTCAACACCGCCGGCTTCTACGACGGCCTGGAGCAGCAGTTCCGCCGCATGGAGGCCGAGGGCTTCCTGCCGCGCCCGCTGTCGGAGCTGATGTTCTTCGCCGCGGAGCCGGCCGCCGCCCTGGCCCACCTGGAGGAGTCCCTCGCCGCGGGCTGATGCGACCATGGCGGGCATGGCTACTCATGTGATCACCGGCGCCGGTTCCGGCATCGGCGCCGCCGTCGCCCGCCGACTGCACGCGCGCGGGGACGACCTCGTGCTGCACGCGCGCGACGCGGGCCGCGCCAAGGAGCTGGCGGCCGAGTTCCCCGGCGCCACGACCCTGGTGGGCGACCTCGCCGACCCGGACAAGCTGTCCTGGGCCTTCTCCCACCAGTCGCTGCCGGACCGCGTGGACTCGCTGCTGCACATCGCCGGGGTCGTCGACCTCGGCGACGTCGGGGACCTCACCCCCAAGTCCTGGCGCCACCAGCTCAACGTCAACCTGATCGCGCCCGCCGAGCTGACCCGGCACTTCCTGCCCCAGCTCCGCACCGCCCGCGGCCAGGTCCTCTTCGTCAACTCCGGCGCCGGACTCAACGCCCACGCCGGCTGGTCCGCGTACGCCGCCTCCAAGCACGGGCTGAAGGCGCTGGCGGACTCGCTGCGCCAGGAGGAGCACGGCAACGGCGTCCGCGTCAGCTCCGTCTACCCCGGCCGCACCGCCAGCCCCATGCAGGCCAAGGTGCACCAGCAGGAGGGCAAGGAGTACGACCCCGCGCGGTTCATCGACCCCGAGTCGGTCGCGGACACCGTCCTGCTCGCCCTGGACCTGCCCAGGGACGCCGAGATCAACGACCTGACCGTGCGCCCCGGCCGCTGACGCGCCCGCCCGCCGTACGGCATACCCTGCCGGGGTGAGTGAGAACACCCAGGTCACCTTCCCCGCGGCCACCGGCGTCGGTTCGATGCCCGGCGGGGACGCGCGCGAGGCCGCCAAGACCGTCACCGGCAGCCTGGAGGACTTCCCGTACCTCGCGGAGCTGCCCGCGCGCGGCCCCGGCGCCGACATGATCGGCCGCACCGCCGGCATGCTCGTCGAGCTGTACGCGCGCGTGGAGCCCAGCGGCTGGCGGCTGTCCGACCGGCCCGGCCGCGACACCCGGCGCGCGCACGCGTGGCTGCGCCAGGACCTCGACGCCCTGGAGGAGTTCACCCAGGGCTACGAGGGCGACGTCAAGGTGCAGGCGGTCGGCCCGTGGACGCTCGCCGCCGCGCTGGAACTGCGCAACGGCGAGGCGGTGCTGTCCGATCCCGGCGCCTGCCGCGACCTCACCGCCTCGCTCGCCGAGGGCCTGCGCCTGCACCTGGCCGACGTCCGCCGCCGTATCCCCGGCGCCCGCGTGGTGCTCCAGCTCGACGAGCCCTCCCTCACCGCCGTGCTGCGCGGCCAGATCCGCACCGCCAGCGGCTACCGGACCCACCGGGCCGTGGACCGGCAGGTCGTGGAGTCGGGGCTGCGCGAGGTGCTCGGCGCGAGCGGCGAGGGCCCCACCGTCGTGCACTCGTGCGCCCCCGACGTGCCGTTCGCGCTGCTGCGCCGCGCGGGCACCGACGCCGTCTCCTTCGACTTCGACCTCCTCACCGAGCGTGACGACGACGCGATCGGGGAAGCGGTCGAGGGCGGCACCCGGCTGTTCGCCGGTGTCGTGCCGGGGACGGACGGGGCATTGTCAGACCCTGCCGGTAGCGTCATGGGTGTCAGGACGCTGTGGCGCAGGCTGGGGCTGCGGCCGGGGCTGCTCGCGGAGGCAGTCACGGTCACGCCCACGTGCGGTCTCGCGGGTGCTTCCCCCGCCTATGCCCGCCAGGCGCTCGCCCACTGCGTCCGGGCGGCGAGATCCCTCGCGGACAACCCTGAGTAACGGGAGGACACTACGGTGGCCGGCGACAAGCAAGCGGCGACGACGGCGGTGCCCGCCGAGGCGCGCGAGAGGCACGGGCGGCTCGCGGAGCAGGTCGAGGAGCACCGCTTCCGGTACTACGTGAAGGACGCTCCCGTCATCAGCGACGCGGAGTTCGACCAGCTCCTGAAGTCCCTGGAGGCCCTGGAGGAGGAGTTCCCGGAGCTGCGCACCCCGGACTCGCCCACCCAGAAGGTCGCCGGGTCCTACGAGACCGAGTTCACCGCGGTCGCGCACCGCGAGCGGATGCTGTCCCTGGACAACACCTTCAACGACGAGGAACTCGCCGCCTGGGCCGACCGCATCGCCCGTGAACTCGGCGACCAGACCTACCACTTCCTGTGCGAGCTGAAGGTCGACGGACTCGCCGTCAACCTCACCTACGAGCACGGCCGCCTCACCCGCGCCGCCACCCGCGGCGACGGCCGCACCGGTGAGGACATCACGCCCAACGTCCGCACCATCACCGACATCCCCGACCGCCTCCGGGGCGACAACGTGCCCGACCTCGTGGAGATCCGCGGCGAGGTCTACTTCCCGATGGACAAGTTCCTCGAACTGAACGAGCGTCTGGTCGCCGCCGGGGAGAAGCCCTTCGCCAACCCCCGTAACGCGGCGGCCGGTTCGCTCCGCCAGAAGGACCCCCGCGTCACCGCGAGCCGCCCGCTGCACATGGTCGTCCACGGCATCGGCGCCCACGAGGGCTTCAGCGGCCTGACCCGGCTGTCCGAGGCGTACGAGCTGCTGAAGACCTGGGGCCTGCCCACCTCCCCGCACAACCGCGTGGTCGACGGCCTCGACGGGGTACGGGAGTTCATCGCGTACTACGGCGAGCACCGGCACTCCGTGGACCACGAGATCGACGGCGTCGTCGTCAAGCTCGACGAGATCCGCCTCCAGGGCCGGCTCGGCTCCACCGCGCGCGCCCCGCGCTGGGCCATCGCGTACAAGTACGCGCCGGAGGAGGTCAACACCAAGCTGATCGACATCAAGGTCGGCGTCGGCCGCACCGGCCGCGTCACCCCCTACGCCCAGGTCGAGCCGGTCACGGTGGCGGGCAGCGAGGTCGAGTTCGCCACCCTGCACAACCAGGAGGTCGTCAAGGCCAAGGGCGTGCTCATCGGGGACACCGTGGTGCTGCGCAAGGCCGGTGACGTCATCCCGGAGATCCTCGGGCCCGTCGCCGACCTCCGGGACGGCAGCGAGCGGGAGTTCGTGATGCCGGGCGAGTGCCCCGAGTGCGGCACCCCGCTGCGGCCCATGAAGGAGGGCGACATCGACCTCCGCTGCCCCAACGGCCGTACCTGTCCGGCCCAGTTGCGCGAGCGGGTCGCCTACCTCGCGGGCCGCGAGTGCCTGGACATCGAGCACTTCGGCGGGGTCGCCGCCGCCGCGCTCACCCGGCCGCTGGAGCCCGCCGACCCGCCGCTGGTGGACGAGGGCGACCTGTTCGATCTCACGGTGGAGAAGCTGCTGCCCATCAAGGCCCATGTGCTGGACCCCGACAGCGGGCTGCCCAAGCGCGACCCGAAGACCGGCGAGGAGAAGGTCGTCACCGTCTTCGCCAACCAGAAGGGCGAGCCGAAGAAGAACACCCTCTCCCTGCTGGAGCACATCGAGGCCGCCAAGCAGCGTCCGCTGGCCCGGTTCATCAACGGCCTGTCCATCCGGCACGTCGGCCCCGTCGCCGCACAGGCGCTGGCCCGCGAGTTCCGGTCCGTCGACCGCATCGAGGCGGCCACCGAGGAGGAACTGGCCGCCACCGACGGGGTGGGCCCGATCATCGCGGCCGCGCTCAAGGAGTGGTTCGCCGAGGACTGGCACCGCGAGATCGTGCGCAAGTGGAAGGCGGCCGGGGTCCCGCTGGAGGAGGCGGCCGGGGACGAGGACGAGGGGCCGCGCCCGCTGGAGGGGATGACCGTCGTCGTCACCGGCACGCTGGAGAACTTCACCCGTGACGGCGCCAAGGACGCGCTGCAGAGCCGGGGCGCGAAGGTGACCGGTTCCGTCTCCAAGAAGACCTCGTTCGTGGTCGTCGGCGACAACCCCGGCTCCAAGTACGACAAGGCGATGCAGCTCAAGGTGCCGGTGCTGGACGAGGACGGATTCACCGTCCTGCTGGAGCGCGGACCCGAGGCGGCGGCGGAAGTCGCGCTTCCGACCGGGGAGTAGCGGTTGAAGGCCACCCGTACGGCGCATATCAGATGCATACGGGTGGCCCGTACGCATTCGGGCGACCGTCCACGACCGCTGCCCGAGGAAGCCCTCCGCGGCCTACTGTTGAGGGGTGCGCCCGCCGTGCCCAGCCGCGGCCGGTGCATCCCCGTGCCCGACAGCCGGCACGGGGAAGGGCTTTCCACCGCCGAGCCGCCGAGGGTCTTCGGGGCCTGGGGCGCGTGGCGTGGGCACCGCCGGCTGTGAGAGGGACGGGAATGGAACCGACCGAGAGCGCCGCCCCCGGCTCACGGCTGCGCCTGCGCCGCCGCGCGGGCGCGTGGCGGGGGAACCGGTGGACCGGACACGGCAAGGACCGCGCGGGACCCGACTCCGGCGCCG
The DNA here is from genome assembly GCF_055562575.1 of Streptomyces sp. NPDC018263. NCBI lineage: Bacteria > Bacillati > Actinomycetota > Actinomycetes > Kitasatosporales > Streptomycetaceae > Streptomyces > Streptomyces sp. NPDC018263. Next base: position 182,544 of record NZ_JBVHFA010000001.1, on the reverse strand, counting down.
ACGGCGCCGATCCGCACGCGGCAGTGGTCCTCGCCGCCGATCTCTCCTCGCAGCCGGGCGGCCAAGGGCGCGTACGGATACCCACGTTGCCCGCCGCCCTCGCCGGGGCGGCCGCGCTCGCGCTGGGCGCCGGGCTCTACGGCGCCTTCAGCGGTGGCCACGCGCTCTTCCCCGCCGGTACGGCCGGGTGGGCACTGGCGCTGCTCACCGGGCTCGTCGTCGGCCATCTCGTCATGCTGGGCCGGGCCCGCTGGGGCGGCGGCACCGCCTCCGGCGCCGCCCTCACCCTGGCCACCCTGCTGCTGTACGGCTGGGTCCCGGCCGGACTGGTCAGCCTCACCGTCGTCGTCCTGGTCGGCGCCGCCCGGCGCAACTGCCGCCGCGAGGGCCTGCTGCACGGCGCGGTGGACATCCTCGCCATCGGCGCCGGTGCCCTGGTGCTCGGCGCCTTCGGCCGGGTGGGCAGCGTGGAGGAGCCCTGGCGGCCGGGCAGTTGGGGACTCGGCACCGTCCCCGAGGTGATGCTCGCCGCGGGCGCCTACCTCGTCGTCAGCCGGGGTCTGCTCTGGTACCTGCACGCCCCGCGCGGGGGCGGGGTGCCCACCGTCGCCCGGACCGCGCTGGTCCGGCAGGGCCTCGTCGCCGTCGCGCTGCTCGGCATCGCGCCGCTGGTGTGCGTGGTCGCGGACGCCCGGCCGGTGCTGCTGCCGCTGTTCGTCATCCCGCTGATCGCGCTGGACTCCACCCTGTGGATGGCGCGGGCCCGCGCGGAGGAGCAGTTGCGCGACCCGCTGACCGGGCTGCCCAACCGGCAGTGGCTGCTGGAGCGGATCTGGACCGCGCTGGACGACGCCGAACGCATCGGCGCCCGCTCGGCGTTGATGCTGATAGACCTCGACCGCTTCCGGTCGGTCAACGACACGCTCGGCCATCTCGCCGGTGACCGGCTGCTGTTGCAGATCGCGGACCGGCTCCAGAACGCCCTCCCGGACGGAGCGGAGGCCGCGCGCCTCGGCGGGGACGAGTTCGCCGTCTTACTGCCGGTGGCCGACTCCACCACGTCGGCCACCCGGGTCGCGCGCGGGCTGGTCACCGCGCTCGGCTCGCCCCTCGACCTCGACGGACTCACGCTCGTGCTGGAGGCCAGCGCGGGCGTCGCCGTCTTCCCCGACCACGCGCTGGACGCCGAGGGCATGCTGCGCCGCGCGGACGTGGCGATGTACCAGGCCAAGCGGGACCGCTCCGGCGTGGAGGCGTACGAGTCCAAGCGGGACTCCAACACCCCCGACCGGCTCGCCCTGCTGGGCGATCTGCGCCGGGCGCTGGACGCCCGCGAGGTCCAGTTGCACTACCAGCCCAAGGTCCGCTTCGACGGCCAGGTGGCCGGCCTGGAGGCCCTGGTGCGCTGGGTGCACCCGGAGCGGGGCAAGGTCCCGCCGGACGAGTTCATAGCGATAGCCGAGTCCTCCGGGCTGATGCCGCACCTCACCGAGTACGTGCTGGAGACCGCCCTCGCGCAGGTCGCCCGCTGGCGCGAGCAGGGGCTCCGGGTGCCGGTCGCGGTGAACGTCTCCCCGCGCGACGTGCACAGCCCCGGCTTCGCCGGCTCCGTCGCCGCCCGGCTGGCCCGGCACGGGGTCCCGGCGGGGGCGCTGCAACTGGAGATCACCGAGCACGTGCTGCTGGAGGACCCCCAGCGGGCCGCCGACACCCTGGCCGCGCTCGCCGGACACGGCGTGAAGATGTCCCTGGACGACTTCGGCACCGGCTACTCGTCCCTGGTCCACCTGCGCCGGCTGCCGGTCAGCGAACTGAAGATCGACCGCTCCTTCGTCGCCCGGCTCGCGGTCGACGCCGAGGACGCGGCGATCGTGCGCTGCACGGTCGACCTCGCGCATTCGCTCGGCCTGGTGGTCGTCGCCGAGGGCGTGGAGGACGACGAGACCTGGGAGCACCTGCGCGACCTGCGCTGCGACGCCGTACAGGGGTGGCTGGTGGCCGCCGCGATGCCGCCCGAGGAGACCACGGCCTGGCTCCAGGCCCGCGGCTCCCGCGGCTGGCAGCGGCCCCGCGCGGCCCTGCCGGCGGGGGAGTAGCCCCCGGCTCAGGCCGGGGGAACGTTTCCCCCTGACGATCACCACGCCGGGCCGCGGGGCCCTTGGCCGGGGGCCCGTGGGGAAACCGTTTAACGGTGACCGGCCCCCGCCCCATAGGATTGGGGCCAAACCACACTCACTCACCCCAGAGGATCGCTGCATGCCTGGCATCACGCGCGAGGAGGTCGCCCACCTCGCCCGGCTGGCGCGTCTGGAGCTGAAGCCCGAAGAGCTCGACCACTTCGCCGGCCAGCTCGACGACATCATCGGCGCGGTCGCCCGCGTCAGCGAGGTCGCCGACCAAGACGTACCGCCGACCTCGCACCCGCTCCCGCTGACGAACGTCATGCGGGCGGACGAGGTCCGTCCCTCGCTCACCCCCGCGCAGGCGCTCTCCGGCGCCCCCGCCCAGGAGCAGCAGCGTTTCAAGGTGCCGCAGATCCTGGGGGAGGACTAAGAAGTCATGACCGACATCATCAAGCTCACGGCCGCCGAGACCGCCGAGAAGATCGCCTCCGGCGAGCTGACGGCCGTCGAGGTGACCGAGGCACACCTGGCGCGCATCGAAGCCGTCGACGAGAAGGTGCACGCCTTCCTGCACGTCGACCGCGAGGGCGCCCTCGCCCAGGCGCGCGCCGTGGACGCCAAGCGCGCCCGCGGCGAGAAGCTCGGCCCGCTGGCCGGCGTCCCGGTCGCGCTGAAGGACATCTTCACCACCGAGGGCGTGCCGACCACGGTCGGCTCGAAGATCCTCGAAGGCTGGCTCCCGCCGTACGACGCGACGCTCACCAAGCGGCTGAAGGCCGCCGACGTGGTCATCCTCGGCAAGACCAACATGGACGAGTTCGCCATGGGGTCCTCCACCGAGAGCAGCGCCTACGGCCCGACCGGCAACCCCTGGGACCTCACCAAGATCCCCGGCGGCTCCGGTGGCGGTTCCGCCGCCGCGCTCGCCGCCTACGAGGCCCCGCTCGCCATCGGCACCGACACCGGCGGCTCCATCCGCCAGCCGGCCGCCGTCACCGGCACCGTCGGCGTCAAGCCGACCTACGGCTCGGTCTCCCGCTACGGCATGGTCGCCTTCTCCTCCTCCCTGGACCAGGGCGGCCCCTGCGCCCGCACGGTGCTGGACACGGCCCTGCTGCACGAGGTCATCGCGGGCCACGACCCGCTGGACTCCACCTCCATCGACGCCCCCGTACCGCCGGTCGTCGAGGCCGCGCGCAACGGCTCGGTGGCGGGGATGCGGGTCGGCGTCGTCAAGCAGTTCCGCGGCGAGGGCTACCAGGCCGGTGTCCTCCAGCGCTTCGACGAGTCCGTCGAGCTGCTGAAGGAGCTGGGCGCCGAGATCGTCGAGCTGGACTGCCCGTCCTTCGACCTCGCGCTGTCGGCGTACTACCTGATCGCGCCGTCCGAGTGCTCGTCCAACCTCGCCCGCTTCGACGGCCTGCGCTACGGCCGCCGCGTCGGCGACGACGGCACCCACTCGGCCGAGGAGGTCACCTCGCTCACCCGTGAGGCCGGCTTCGGCGCCGAGGTCAAGCGCCGCATCATGCTGGGCACGTACGCCCTCTCCAGCGGCTACTACGACGCCTACTACGGCTCCGCGCAGAAGGTCCGCACCCTCATCACGCAGGAGTTCGAGAAGGCGTTCGAGAAGGTCGACGTGATCGTCTCCCCGACGACGCCGACCACCGCCTTCCCGATCGGCGAGCGCGCCGACGACCCGATGGCGATGTACCTCGCGGACCTGTGCACCATCCCGACGAACCTCGCGGGCAACGCGGCCATGTCGCTGCCGTGCGGTCTCGCCCCGGAGGACAACCTCCCGGTGGGCCTCCAGATCATCGCCCCGGCGCTGAAGGACGACAGGCTGTACAAGGTCGGCGCCGCCGTCGAGGCCGCCTTCGTGGAAAAGTGGGGTCACCCGTTGATCGAGGAGGCACCGTCGCTGTGAGCGCACTGAACAAGGCCAAGGGCTTCAAGCAGTCGAGGTCCGGCACGTACCTGTCCATGGCCGGCACCGCGTTCAGCGCGGTCGGCGTGGCCAAGCAGATCAAGAAGGCCCGGTCGGAGCGCGACACCCTGCGCCTGATCGACGCCGCCGCGTCCGCCGTCGCCATCGTCACCGGCCTCGCCATCCTCTACCGCGAGCTGAAGCGGCTGGGCGACGACGACGTCCTGCTGGGCTGAGAGGGAAGTTTTCACCGTGACCACCACGACCGACCTGGTGTCGTACGAGGACGCGCTGTCGTCGTACGACCCCGTCATGGGCCTTGAGGTCCATGTCGAACTCGGCACCCACACCAAGATGTTCTGCGGCTGTTCGACCGAGCTGGGCGCCGAGCCCAACTCGCAGACCTGCCCGGTCTGCCTCGGCCTGCCCGGCGCGCTCCCGGTCGTCAACGCGACCGGCGTCGAGTCCGCGATCAAGATCGGCCTCGCGCTGAACTGCTCGATCGCCGAGTGGTGCCGCTTCGCCCGGAAGAACTACTTCTATCCGGACATGCCGAAGAACTTCCAGACCTCCCAGTACGACGAGCCGATCGCCTTCGACGGTTACCTCGACGTGCAGTTGGAGGACGGTGACACCTTCCGCGTGGAGATCGAGCGCGCCCACATGGAGGAGGACACCGGCAAGTCGACGCACGTCGGCGGCGCCACCGGCCGTATTCACGGCGCGTCCCACTCCCTGCTGGACTACAACCGCGCCGGCATCCCGCTCATCGAGATCGTCACCAAGCCCATCGAGGGCGCGGGCGAGCGGGCCCCCGAGGTCGCGCGTGCCTACGTCCGCGAGCTGCGCGAGGTCATCCGGGCCCTCGGAGTCTCCGAGGCGCGGATGGAGATGGGCCAGATGCGCTGCGACGTGAACCTGTCGCTGCGCCCGCACGGCCGGGACAAGTTCGGCACGCGCTCCGAGACGAAGAACGTCAACTCGCTGCGCTCGGTCGAGCGCGCCGCCCGCTTCGAGATCATGCGCCACGCGGCCGTGCTCGACGGCGGCGGCACGATCGTCCAGGAGACCCGCCACTTCCACGAGGACACGGGGTCCACGACCTCGGGCCGCGTGAAGGAGGAGGCCGAGGACTACCGGTACTTCCCGGAGCCCGACCTCGTCCCGGTGGCGCCCTCGCGCGAGTGGGTCGAGAAGATCCGCGCCGCGCTGCCCGAGCTGCCGCTGGCCCGCCGTACCCGCCTGCTGGCGGAGTGGGGCATCTCGGCCACCGACATGCAGTCGATCACCAACGCCGGTGCGCTGGACCTGATCGTCGCCACCATCGACGCCGGTGCCGACGCGGCCTCCGCCCGCAAGTGGTGGATGGGCGAGCTGGCGCGCAGCGCCAACGAGTCCCAGAAGGCGCTGGACGAGCTGGCGATCACGCCGGCGCAGGTCGCGCGGGTCACCGAGCTGGTGAACTCCGGCGACCTGAACGACAAGCTGGCCCGCCAGGTCATCGAGGGCGTCCTCGCTGGTGAGGGCACGCCGGACGAGGTCGTGGAGAAGCGCGGCCTGAAGGTCGTCTCCGACGAGGGTGCGCTGACCACCGCCGTTGACGAGGCCATCGCCGGCAACCCGGCCATCGCGGACAAGATCCGCGGCGGCAAGGTCGCGGCGGCCGGCGCGCTGGTCGGCGCGGTCATGAAGGCCACCCGTGGCCAGGCCGACGCCGCCCGCGTCAAGGAGCTGATCCTGGACCGGCTGGGCGTGAGCGAGGGCTGAGTCCCGCGCCGAGACGTGGCCCCGGAGGTGAAGTCCTCCGGGGCCACGGTCGTTTCCGGGGGCCGCGACGAGGCACCCGAGGCGGAGGCGCTACGCTCGCCCGCCATGAGTGGACGTACCGATTCCGTCGCCGGACCCGCCGAGGCCGAGGAGGCGGAACGGGCGGAGCCCGTCATACGGCACGAAGCCGAAGCCGAAGACGAAGACGAAGCCGAGTACGCCGAGTACGCCGAGTACGCCGAGTACTACGAGGAGGCCCGCCACGCCCGCCGGCTCGCCACCGGCACCGGCGGCCTCCTCACTCTCGCCGGGGTCGCCGCCGCCCTGCTCCGCCTGACCGGTCCCGCCCCCGCCCTGGTCCCCGCCGCGTACGCCACCGGCGCCGCCGTCTGCACGGCCGCCGCCGTCCTCGGCGCCCGCGGCCGCACCCGCCGGGCCCTCTGGCTGCTGATCGCCGGGACGATGATCATGGCCCTCGGTGACCAGTTCGACTGAGCCCGTGAAAGGCTCGGCCACCGGACCGCGGGGAAGGGACCACAGCACGATGTACGCGACACCACTGGGCGTGGACGGCGCCGAACTGCGCCCGATGGAGGTCTGGCACGCGCCGGAGTTCTTCGCCAATATCGACGCCGAGCGCGAGTTCATCGGCCGCCACGTCGGCCTGCCGGACGTGGTCCCCGACCTCGACGGCGCCCGCGCCTTCCTCAAGCGGTACGCCGACAAGCGCGCCACCGACACCGGAAGCCTGCACGGCATCTGGCTGGACGGCACCCTGGTCGGCGGCCTGATGTTCCGGCTGTGGGACAACGAGACCGGTGTCGCCGAGGCCGGCTGCTGGCTCGTCCCCGGGGCGGGCGGGCGCGGGCTGGTCACGCGGGGGATGGAGATCCTGCTCGACTGGGCCTTCGGCGAGCGCGGCATGCACCGTGTGGAGTGGCATGTGGCCCCCGGCAACCAGCCCAGCGTCAATGTGGCCCGGCGCCTGGGCATGAGCCGCGAGGGCGTGCTCCGCGAGAACTACCCGCACCGGGGCGTGCGCACCGACACCGAGGTCTGGGCGGTGCTGGCCCCCGAGTGGCGCGCGGCCCGCCAAGCCCCAGCGCACGGGCGTTAAGGCGCCTCTCAGACTCCGTCCGTACGGTGCCGGGCATGGCTACGAAGACAGCGGAAGGCGCCGGGACCGAGACCGGCGCACAGCACGACGAGACGGTGGCGGAGGCCGCCGTGACCGAGGAAGCCCAGGCACCCGAGCAGCAGGAGACCGGCGAGGAGACGGCCGCCACCGAGCCGCGCCGCGCGTCCGGGGTCGGCCAGGGCGCCGGTGCCGTGGTGTCCGCCGCGCTCGGCCTGGTCTCGCTCAACGGCGGCTGGATCGGCACCGTCGCCTCGGCCCGCGCCCAGCTCATGGGCCAGCTCAAGACCTCGTCCCAGGCGGGAGTCGCCCAGCAGATCAAGGCGGTCTACGGCGACGCCTGGCACGCCACCGCCCTGTGGGCCGGCCTCTTCGCGGTGGCCGCGCTGGTCGTGGGCGTGGCCGTGCTCGTCCGCCCCGCGTTCGGCGCGCCGGGCCGCCCGCAGGCCCCCTGGATCAAGTCGGTCGCGTGGGGCGGTGTCGCGCTCGGCGTCATCGGCCTGCTGCTGGCCGCGCTGAAGTACTCCGACGCGCTGCTCGGCCTGCCCTCGGCGGGCTGACCGTACGAGCGGGGGCGGTGCCGCACCGCCCCCGTCAGCGGACCCGCAGCTCCAGCAGCCGGTCGTCGCCCTTCTCCGGCTCGCCCCGGCCGTCGGTGTTGCTGGTCAGCAGCCACAGCCGGTCCTTCCCCGCCGGGGCCACCGTGCGCAGCCGGCCGTACTCGCCGTCCAGGAACGCCTGCGGCGGGGCCGACGCCGAGGTCGAGCGCAGCGGGACGCGCCACAGGCGCTCGCCCCGGAGCCCGGCCATCCAGATCACGCCGTCCACGTAGGCGATACCGCTCGGGGACGCGTCGTCGGTGTGCCACTGGGCCAGCGGATTCTGGTAGCGCGGGTCGGTGCCCTTGCCCTCGGTGCCGGGCCAGCCGTAGTCGCCGCCCGGCTTGATCGCGTTCAGCTCGTCCCAGGTGTCCTGCCCGAACTCCGAGGCGAACAGCCGCTGTCGGGCGTCCCAGGCGAGGCCCTGCACATTGCGGTGGCCCCAGGAGTACACCGGGGAGCGGCCGAGGGGGTTGCCCGGCGCGGGCTCGCCCTCCGGGGTGATCCGGAGGATCTTCCCGCCGAGTGACTTCTTGTCGGGGGCCAGCCCGCTGTCGCCGCCCTCGCCGGTGCCGATGTACAGCATGCCGTCGGGGCCGAAGGCGATCCGGCCGCCGTTGTGGATGTGGCCCTTGGGGATGCCCTTGAACACCGTGTCCGGGGCGCCCAGTTGATCACCGGGCGCCCGCTTCTCGTCGTACCGGACGCGGACGACGCGGTTGTCGGAGGCGGAGGTGAAGCAGGCGTAGACCATGTGGTCCGAGGCGAAGCCGGGGGAGAGGGCGATGCCCAGCAGGCCGCCCTCACCGGCGGGCTCGACCCCGGAGATCCGGCCCACCACCGTCTTCTTGCCGGTCTCGGCGTCGATCCGGGTCAGGGTGGCGTCGTCGCGCGAGGAGACCAGCAGGTTCCCGTCGGGCAGCGGGGCCAGCCCCCACGGGCTCCTCAGGCCCTCGGCCACCGTCCGCAGCACCTTCACCGAGCCCTTGGCCGGCGGGGCGGTCTCGGAGGGTGACTGCGCCGTGGCGGTCACCGTGCCTCTGGAGGGCGATCCCCGCCCGGCACCCCCGTCCGAGGAGCAGCCCGCGGCCAGCAGCAGCGCGGTCGCGGCGAGTACGGCGGGCACGGTTCGGCTTCGCACGGTCATGGTCCCTCCGGAAGGGGTCGCACCGACACTGCTACCCCACCAGACGCGCACCGTGCGCGTCCCCGGTTCAGTCCCACGATCCCAGCGCCGGGGGCAGCGCGGCCACCTCGGCGAGGTCCTCGGGGGTCAGCCGCAGCGCGGCCGCCGCCGCGTTCTCCCGCGCCCAGCGCTCCCGCTTGGTGCCCGGCAGCGCGATGACCTGCGGTCCCTGGGCCAGCACCCAGGCCAGCGCCACCTGCGCCGGGGTGACGTCCTCGCCGTGCCGCCGCGCGACGCGCCGGAGCCCGGCCACCAGGGGCTGGTTGGCCGCCATCATCTCGGCCGTGAAACGGGGGTGGCGGGCGCGCAGATCGTCCGGTTCGAAACCCTCGCCGGGGGTGAGGGTCCCGGTGAGGAAACCGTTCCCCAGCGGCATCGCCGCGAGGAAGCCGATGCCCCGCTCCGCGCACCAGGGCAGCAGCGCGGTCAGCGCCTCCGGCGACCACACCGACAGCTCCGCCTGCACCGCGCTCACCGGGAACACCTGCTGCACCCGCCGCAACTGGCGCAGCGTGCCGTCGTACAGCCCGGACCCCGGGCGGCGGCCGCCGCGCGCGCCGACCGCGCACAGGCCCAGCGCCCGTACCTTCCCGGCCCGCACCAGGTCCGCCATCGCGCCCCAGGTCTCCTCGACCGGGACCTCAGGGTCGGCGCGGTGCAGTTGGTACAGGTCGATCACATCGGTCTGGAGACGGCGCAGCGAGGCGTCGCAGGCCCGCTTCACATAGCCGGGGCGCCCGTTGGCCACGATGTGCTGATCGCCCACCAGCAGCCCGGCCTTGGTCGACACGAAGGCGTCCGCGCGCCGCTCCTTCAGCACCCGGCCGAGCAGCAGCTCATTGGTGAACGGGCCGTACATGTCGGCCGTGTCCAGCAGGTCCGACCCGAGGTCCAGTGCCCGGTGCACGGCCCTCAGCGACTCCTCGCCCCGCTGCCGCGACCCGCTGTACGCCCAGCTCATCGGCATGCACCCGAGCCCCACGGCCCCCACCGAGAGCGCCCCCGTGCCGATCCTCCTGCGCTCCACCTGCCGCGACCCTTCCTTGCCGAGGCTCCCAACCTAACGTCTGCGTCCCCGCTGCCTGAACTAGCCTCCTGACCATGACCCGAGACGTCTGGCTGCCGCTCCCGCCCGAGGAGATCAAGGGGCTCCCCGAGGGGCCGAACTACCTGTTCTGGGACGGGGAGCAGCGGGAGTTCCCCGGTGATCCGGCCGAGTGCGCGGTGTACGTGGTGCCGTACATGCGGCGCGAGCCCGTGAAGGTGCGCCCGCTGAAGGCGATGACGGGGCTCCAGGTGATCCAGACGCTCACCGCGGGCGTGGACGACATCACCGGCAACCTCGGCCTGATCGCCCCCGGTGTGCGGCTCTGCAACGCCCGCGGCGTCCACGACACCAGCACCGCCGAGCTGGCCCTCACCCTCACGCTGGCCTCGCTGCGCGGGATTCCGGGGTTCGTGCGGGCGCAGGAGGAGGGGCGCTGGCAAGGGGAGTTCCGGCCCGCTCTGGCCGACCGGAACGTGCTCATCCTCGGCTACGGCGCCATCGGTTCCGCCATCGAGGACCGGCTCGCGCCCTTCGAAGTGGAGCGCGTGACCCGGGTGGCGCGCTCCGGGCGCACCACCGCGCGCGGGGTCGTGCATCCGCTCACCGAACTTCCCCGACTGCTCCCGGACGCGGACGTGGTGATCCTCGCGACACCCCTCACCGACGAGACGCGGGGCCTGGTGGACGCCGCCTTCCTCGCCCGCATGAAGGACGGCGCCCTGCTGGTGAACATCGCGCGCGGAGCGGTGGTCGACACCGGCGCCCTGCTCGGCGAGGTGGAGAGCGGGCGCCTCACGGCAGCGCTCGATGTGACCGACCCCGAACCGCTGCCGCCGGGGCACCCGTTGTGGCGGGCGCCGGGCGTACTGATCACCCCGCATGTGGGCGGCCCGAGTTCGGCGTTCCGGCCGCGCGCCGAGCGGCTCCTGGTGGACCAGTTGACCCGGTTCGTGAACCATGAGCCACTGCGCCACGTGGTCCTCACCACCGGGGCGTGAGCCGCTCGGCGCCGCTTGTCGGGCACCCTCCGCGACCCTCCGGGCGCGGTGTGTGCCCGCATAGTCGCTGGTCGTCACGGAGAGTAGAGAAGCTATGTCCCTGAGTGACGATCCTGGTGTATCGTCCCGACAGGGGTGCGCCGCCGACCGATCGGCGCCGGGGACGAACATTTCAGCTCTGTGAGGGGGGCGACGGGCGATGCACGGCCTATGGACGAACGATCCGACGCGGCGGAGCCGCCGACGGCGACCCTGGCGCACGACCGCGCGCAGGCGCGAGCGGCCGATGAGCCGGCACGCCCTGCACCCCCGGCCGGGCGCCCGGCACAGGCATCCGCACCGGCCCCCGAGGGTCACCGGCGCGAGCCGCACCGGGAGGGCGCGGTGAACGCGCCGCCGGTGACCACGACCGCGCTCGAAGGGGCGCCCCGCGCGCCGCAGCAGGCCGTCCGCACGCCCCCCACCCGGCCACCGGCAGCGGCCGGCGACGGATCGCGGCTGACCCAGCAGCTCGCCCTCGCCCTGATCTGCGCGGCCTACGCCGTCGGCTCCGCCTTCGACTGGGGCAATGGGCAACTCGCGCTGTTCATGGGTGACTTCGGGCTCAGCGCGGCGGCCGGCACCGCCGCCGTCTCCTGCTTCCTCTACGCCCGCACCCGCCGCGTCCGCTTCCGCCCCGCCTGGCTGCTCTTCGCCCTCTCCTCCGCGATGGCCGCCCTGGGCAACGCGGTCTGGGGGTGGTACGAGGTCGTCCTCGAACGCCCCGTACCGAGCCCCAGCTACGCCGACCTGTTCTTCCTCTGCTTCGCGCCGCCCGCCATCGTGGGCCTGCTGGTCCTCGCCAAACGCCCGGTGAGCCGGGCCGGCTGGATCTGCCTCACGCTGGACGCCTGGCTCATCGGCGGTTCGCTGCTCACCCTCTCCTGGAGCCTGGCGCTCGCCCAGACCGCCCGGATCGACGGCCCGAGCGTCGAGCACACCGCCCTCTCGCTGGCCTACCCGCTGCTCGACATCGTCCTGGTCAGCATGGTGCTCGCGCTGCACTTCCGGCGCAGCCCGGGCAACCGCACCGCCGTCAACACCGCGATCGGCGCCCTCGCGCTCACCGTGATGTGCGACGCGCTCTTCACCTCCCCGCTGCTGCACAGCAGTTACCGCTCCGGGCAACTGCTGGACGCGGGCTGGTTCGCGGGCTCCCTGCTGCTCGCCTACGCCCCCTGGGCCGCACCCAGGGGGCGCGAGGGCGACGGGGGCGCGTCCGAGACCCGCCGCGCGCACGAGCGCGTGCCGGGCCAGCGTGTTCCGTCCACCGCGCAGCCGCACCCGCCGGGCACCGAGGGCCACCGGTACCCGTCCGGACGGCCGCTCACCGGCTCGCTGGCCGCCCTCACCCCGTACCTCGCCGCCGCCGTCTGCACGCTGGGCATCCTGTACAACGTGCTCAACGGGCGCCGGCCCGACCACGTGGTGCTGATCACCGCGGGCGCCGTGGTGCTGGCGCTCGTCATCCGGCAGGGCATCATGCTGCTGGACAACATCACCCTCACCCAGGAACTGGCGCAGAAGGAGAACCACTTCCGCTCCCTGGTGCAGGGCTCCAGCGACGTCATCATGATCGCCGCGCCCAACGGCGTCCTGCGCTACGTCTCCCCGGCCGCCGCCGGGGTCTACGGCAGCAGCGCCGAGGCCCTGATCGGCACCGAACTGGCCGCGCTGATCCACCCCGAGGACCTGGGCTGCGTGGTGCACGAGGTGCGCCGCTTCCTGGCCGCCGACCCGCTGGCCGAACCCACCACCCGCATCGAGTGCCGCTTCCGCTCCGGCGGGGGCGGCTGGCTCAACGTGGAGTCCACCGTCAACCGGCACCACGGCGGGCTGATCTTCAACAGCCGGGACGTGACCGAGCGGGTACGGCTCCAGGCCCAGCTCCAGCACAACGCCGAGCACGACCCGCTCACCGACCTGCCCAACCGCGCGCTGTTCACCCGGCGCGTCCAGCAGGCCCTGTCCGGGCGCCGGTCCACCGACCGGGGCGCCGCCCTGCGCGGCACCGCCGTGCTCTTCATCGACCTCGACGGCTTCAAGGCCGTCAACGACACCATCGGCCACCAGGCCGGGGACGAGCTGCTGATCCAGGCCGCGCGCAGACTCCAGGACTCCGTACGCCAGGGGGACACCGCCTCCCGGCTCGGCGGGGACGAATTCGCGGCCCTGATCACCGGCGACGGCACCCGCGACCGCGCCGCCCGCGAGCGGCACATACTGGAGCTGGCCGACCGGCTCCGGCTCACCCTCTCCCAGCCGTACGCCATCGACGGCAACGATGTCCGGGTCAACGCCTCCATCGGCGTCGCCTTCGCCGAACCCGGTCTCGGCGCGGGCGAGTTGCTGCGCAACGCCGACCTGGCGATGTACCGGGCCAAGGCCGGCGGCAAGGGCCGGGTGGAGCTGTACAAGCCGCAGATGCAGCAGGACGTGGTCCGCAAGGCCGAGCTGGCCGGGCGGCTGCGGGCCGCGCTGCACGAGGGCGAGTTCGCGCTGCTGCACCAGCCGGTGGTCTGCCTCAACGGCGGCCGGATCGCCTCGGTCGCCACCCACGCGCGCTGGCGCTCGGCCCAGGGCGTGCTGTTCACCCCGGCCGAGTTCCTGCGGGTGGCCGAGGACGGCGACCGTACGGCGGAGCTGGAGCGCTGGATACTCCAGGAAGCCGTCGAGCAGGCCGCCGAGCGCGCCGCGGGCGGCCTCGTCGTCCCGGTGTCGGTGCGGATGAGCGCCCGGCGGCTGCTGGACCGCTCGCTGCCGCTGGGCTCCATCGAGGCGCTGCTGACCCGGCACGGACTGCCGCCCGGCGCGCTGATCATCGAACTGTCCGGCACCGACCCCCGGATCTCCCAGGACGAGCTGGAGCGCCGTCTGACCGCGCTCAGCCGCCTCGGGGTACGGATCGCGCTCGACGGCTTCGGCAGCGGCCAGGCGGCCATCACGGCGCTGCGCAGACTCCCCGTGGACATCCTCAAGCTCGACCGCGGGCTGATCGAGGGCGTCGTGGAGTCCGCCCGGCTGCACAAGATCACCAGCGGGCTGCTGCGCATCGCGGGCGACCTCGGCCTCCAGACCGTCGCCGAGGGCGTGGACCTGCCGGAACAGGTGGTCGCGCTGCGCGCCATGGGCTGCACCCACGGCCAGGGCATGGCGTTCGCCGGGCCGGTGGACGAGTACCGGCTGCGCCGGGCGCTCGCCTCCGGCCGCTTCCCGGTGCCGCACGCCCCCGCCGAGCCGGTCTTCGCCGGGAAGGGCGCCGGGCTCTACTCCGGGACCCGGTCCACCGTCTTCGGCGGGACGGCACTCCGCTCACATGATGAGACGGCTGTCCCACCCACTTGACACACGGTGCGCGCCGGGGGGAGGGTCAGTGCCATGCGCACCCGAATTCTCGTACTTGGAAAGCGCGTCGGCTGACCTGGGGCTCGACCGGACACCGTCCGGAAATCCCAGCACCCTCACCGACGCGCTCCCCTCGCTTGCCTAGCGGCACGAGGGGTTTTTTGTTGCACGAGTGACCCTCGTGCGGCCCCCCCCGCTCCGCACCCACACCGCCCGAACCTCGCAAACCCTCAAGCTCGAGAAGAGAATGACGATGACCGAGCAGGCCACCGGGGCCCACCATCCGCAGCCGCGGCCCCGATCCGGAGGACAGCACTCCGCCCCCGTCGAGCACGTCACGGGTGCGCAGTCCCTCATCCGCTCGCTCGAGGAGGTCGGGGTCGACACCGTATTCGGCATTCCCGGGGGCACGATCCTTCCCGCCTACGACCCGCTGATGGACTCCACCCGGGTGCGTCATGTGCTGGTCCGGCACGAGCAGGGCGCGGGGCACGCGGCCACGGGGTACGCGCAGGCCACCGGCAAGGTCGGTGTCTGCATGGCGACTTCGGGCCCCGGTGCCACCAACCTGGTCACCCCGATCGCCGACGCGAACATGGACTCGGTGCCGCTGGTCGCCATCACCGGCCAGGTCGTCTCCAAGGCGATCGGCACGGACGCCTTCCAGGAGGCGGACATCGTCGGCATCTCCATGCCGATCACCAAGCACAGCTTCCTGGTGACCAGGGCCGAGGACATCCCGAGGACGATCGCGGAGGCGTTCCACATCGCCTCCACCGGCCGCCCCGGCCCGGTCCTGGTCGACATCCCCAAGGACGTGCTCCAGACGCGGACGACCTTCTCCTGGCCGCCCCAGACCGACCTGCCCGGCTACCGCCCGGTGACCAAGCCGCACGCCAAGCAGATCCGCGAGGCCGCCAAGCTCATCACCAGCGCCCGCCGTCCCGTCCTCTACGTCGGCGGCGGCGTGCTCAAGGCCGGCGCCACCGCCGAGCTGAAGGTGCTCGCCGAGCTGACCGGCGCCCCCGTCACCACCACCCTGATGGCACTGGGCGCCTTCCCCGACAGCCACCCGCAGCACGTGGGCATGCCCGGCATGCACGGCTCGGTCACCGCCGTCACCGCGCTGCAGAAGGCCGACCTGATCGTCGCCCTCGGCGCCCGCTTCGACGACCGCGTCACCGGCAAGCTGGACAGCTTCGCGCCGTACGCCAAGATCGTGCACGCCGACATCGACCCGGCCGAGATCGGCAAGAACCGCGAGGCCGACGTGCCGATCGTGGGTGACGCCCGCGAGGTGCTCGCCGACCTGATCCAGGCCGTGCAGAAGGAGCACAGCGAGGGCCACCGGGGCGACCACACCGCCTGGTGGAGCGACCTGAACCGCTGGCGGGAGACCTACCCGCTCGGCTACGAGACCCCCGAGGACGGCTCGCTCTCCCCGCAGGCGGTCATCGAGCGCATCGGGCAGCTCGCCCCGGACGACACGATCTTCGCGGCGGGCGTCGGCCAGCACCAGATGTGGGCCGCCCACTTCATCCAGTACGAGAAGCCCGCGACCTGGCTCAACTCCGGCGGCGCCGGAACCATGGGGTACGCGGTCCCGGCCGCGATGGGCGCCAAGGCCGGACAGCCCGGCCGTACGGTCTGGGCGATCGACGGCGACGGCTGCTTCCAGATGACCAATCAGGAGCTGACCACCTGCGCCCTGAACAACATCCCGATCAAGGTCGCCATCATCAACAACGGCGCCCTCGGCATGGTCCGCCAGTGGCAGACGCTGTTCTACAACCAGCGCTACTCCAACACCGTGCTGCACTCCGGCCCCGACGGACCGACCGGCCCCAGCGCCGGCACCCGCGTCCCCGACTTCGTGAAGCTGGCCGAGGCGATGGGCTGCCACTCCATCCGCTGCGAGCGCCCCGAGGACCTGGACAAGGTCATCGAGGAGGCCAACGCGGTCAACGACCGTCCGGTGGTCGTCGACTTCATCGTCCACGAGGACGCCATGGTGTGGCCGATGGTCGCCGCCGGGACCTCCAACGACGAGGTCATGGCCGCGCGGGGCGTGCGCCCCGACTTCGGCGACAGCGACCTGGACTGACCGAGGACACGAGCGAGAGAGACCGAGAGAGACCACGACATGTCCAAGCACACGCTCTCCGTCCTGGTGGAGAACACACCGGGCATCCTCGCCCGCATCGCCGCCCTCTTCTCCCGGCGCGGCTTCAACATCGACTCGCTCGCGGTGGGCGTCACCGAGCACGCCGACATCTCCCGCATCACCATCGTGGTGAACGTCGAGGACCTGCCGCTGGAACAGGTGACCAAGCAGCTCAACAAGCTCGTCAACGTGCTGAAGATCGTCGAACTGGAACCCGGACAGGCCGTCCAGCGTGAACTCGTTCTGGTGAAGGTGCGCGCGGACAACGAGACCCGGTCGCAGATCGTGGAGATCGTCCAGTTGTTCCGCGCCAAGACCGTCGACGTCTCCCCGGAGGCCGTCACCATCGAGGCCACCGGCTCCGGCGACAAGCTGTCCGCGATGCTGAAGATGCTGGAGCCCTTCGGCATCAAGGAGCTGGTGCAGTCCGGCACCATCGCGATCGGACGCGGCTCCCGCTCCATCACCGACCGCTCCCTGCGCGCCCTCGACCGCACCGCGTGACCCCCGGCCCGGCCGCCTTCCGAGGGCGACCGGATGCCGAGACCCCGAAACCTTCCGTCCCCCCGCCGCAATACGGTGGGGCGCAGCACCCGCACCTCAAGGAGAGAACCAGTGGCCGAGCTGTTCTACGACGCCGACGCCGACCTGTCCATCATCCAGGGCCGCAAGGTCGCGGTCATCGGCTACGGCAGCCAGGGCCACGCCCACGCCCTGTCGCTGCGGGACTCGGGCGTCGACGTCCGCGTCGGTCTGCCCGAGACCTCCAAGTCCCGCGCCAAGGCCGAGGAGCAGGGCCTGCGCGTGGTCACCGCGGCCGAGGCCGCCGCCGAGGCCGACGTCATCATGATCCTGGTCCCGGACCCGCTCCAGGCCCAGGTCTACGAGGAGTCCATCGCCCCGAACCTGAAGGACGGCGACGCGCTGTTCTTCGGCCACGGCTTCAACATCCGGTTCGGCTTCATCAAGCCCCCGGCCGAGGTCGACGTCTGCATGGTCGCCCCCAAGGGCCCCGGCCACCTGGTCCGCCGCCAGTACGAGGAGGGGCGCGGCGTGCCCTGCATCGTCGCGGTCGAGCAGGACGCCTCCGGCAACGCCTTCCCGCTGGCCCTGTCGTACGCCAAGGCCATCGGCGGCACCCGTGCCGGTGTCATCAAGACCACCTTCACCGAGGAGACCGAGACGGACCTGTTCGGTGAGCAGGCCGTGCTCTGCGGCGGCACCGCCGCCCTGGTCAAGGCGGGCTTCGAAACGCTGACCGAGGCCGGCTACCAGCCGGAGATCGCCTACTTCGAGTGCCTGCACGAGCTGAAGCTGATCGTGGACCTCATGTACGAGGGCGGCCTGGAGAAGATGCGCTGGTCCATCTCCGAGACCGCCGAGTGGGGCGACTACGTCACGGGCCCGCGCATCGTCACCGACGCCACCAAGGCGGAGATGAAGAAGGTCCTCGCCGAGATCCAGGACGGCTCCTTCGCCAAGAACTGGATGGACGAGTACCACGGCGGCCTGAAGAAGTACGACGAGTACAAGAAGCAGGACTCCGAGCACCTGCTGGAGACCACGGGCAAGAAGCTGCGCAAGCTGATGTCCTGGGTCGACGAAGAGGCGTGAGCCTCATGGCGGCCGGCGGCGGCGCCCCCTGGCGGGGTGCCGCCCGCCCGGCCGCCGCGCCACTACACTGCTGCACAACAAACGCGTCAGGCCCACAGTGTCGTGCGTCTTCCACGCGGCTAGCACCCCTCCACCGCCAGCGGCCGTCGGGACGGCCGTCCGCATTGGACTTGTGAGGACTCACGTGAGCTCGTACCCCAGTCGAAAAGCCACGGTACTCATCGCTGAAGAGCTGTCGCCCGCCACCGTGGACGCACTCGGGCCGGACTTCGAGATCCGGCACTGCAACGGAGCCGACCGCGCAGAACTGCTCCCCGCCATCGCCGACGTGGACGCGATCCTCGTCCGCTCCGCCACCAAGGTCGACGCCGAGGCGATCGCCGCGGCCAAGAAGCTGAAGGTCGTCGCACGAGCCGGCGTCGGCCTGGACAACGTCGACGTCTCCGCCGCCACCAAGGCCGGCGTGATGGTCGTCAACGCCCCCACCTCCAACATCGTCACCGCCGCCGAGCTGGCCTGCGGTCTGCTCGTGGCCAGCGCGCGCAACATCCCGCAGGCCAACACCGCCCTGAAGAACGGCGAGTGGAAGCGCAGCAAGTACACCGGCGTCGAACTGGCCGAGAAGACCCTCGGCGTGGTCGGCCTCGGCCGTATCGGCGCCCTGGTCGCCCAGCGGATGTCCGCCTTCGGCATGAAGGTGGTCGCCTACGACCCCTACGTACAGCCCGCTCGGGCCGCGCAGATGGGCGTCAAGGTGCTGTCGCTGGACGAGCTGCTGGAGGTCTCCGACTTCATCACCGTCCACCTGCCCAAGACCCCCGAGACCCTCGGCCTGATCGGTGACGAGGCGCTGCGCAAGGTCAAGCCGACCGTGCGCATCGTCAACGCCGCGCGCGGCGGCATCGTCGACGAGGCCGCGCTGTACGCGGCGCTGAAGGAGGGCCGGGTCGCCGGCGCCGGGCTCGACGTGTACGCGAAGGAGCCGTGCACCGACTCCCCGCTGTTCGAGCTGGACGAGGTGGTCTGCACCCCGCACCTGGGCGCCTCCACCGACGAGGCCCAGGAGAAGGCCGGCGTCGCGGTGGCCCGCTCGGTGCGGCTCGCCCTCGCCGGTGAGCTGGTGCCGGACGCGGTCAACGTCCAGGGCGGTGTCATCGCCGAGGACGTGAAGCCGGGCCTGCCGCTGGCCGAGCGCCTCGGCCGCATCTTCACCGCGCTGGCGGGCGAGGTCGCGGTCCGCCTCGACGTCGAGGTGTACGGCGAGATCACCCAGCACGATGTGAAGGTGCTCGAACTCTCCGCGCTCAAGGGCGTGTTCGAGGACGTGGTGGACGAGACCGTCTCCTACGTCAACGCCCCGCTGTTCGCGCAGGAGCGCGGTGTCGAGGTCCGCCTCACCACCAGCTCCGAGTCGGCCGACCACCGCAACGTGGTCACCGTGCGCGGCACCCTCGCGGGCGGCGAGGAGGTGTCGGTCTCCGGCACGCTGGCCGGCCCCAAGCACGTCCAGAAGATCGTCGCGGTCGGTGAGTACGACGTGGACCTCGCGCTGGCCGAGCACATGGTCGTCCTGCGCTACGAGGACCGTCCCGGTGTCGTCGGCACCGTCGGCCGGGTCCTCGGTGAGGCGGGCATCAACATCGCCGGTATGCAGGTCGCCCGCGCGGCGGCCGGCGGCGAGGCGCTGGCCGTCCTGACCGTGGACGACACGGTCGCCCCGGCCACGCTGACCGAGCTGGCCGAGGAGATCGGGGCGACCTCCGCCCGGTCGGTCAACCTGGTCTGAGACACACCGGAGCGCCGGGCAGCCCCTTCGCGGGCGGCCCGGCGCTCCGGCGTTTGTCCCCCTGGAGCGCTTCCACTGGGCGTGGATGTCCCGGACGCGGACGTCCTCACCGCGGGCTGCGCCAGGTCGTCGAGGGCGTACGCAAGAGCTGAACGCTCAGCCCAGCCGGGCCCGTTTCAGGGCCATGTGGAGGAGGAGGCGGTCCTCGCCGTCGTCCAGGTCCAGGCCGGTGAGGCGTTCCACGCGGCCCAGGCGGTAGTAGAGCGTCTGGCGGTGGATGCCGAGTTCGGCCGCCGCCCGGCCGGCCTGGCCCGCGCAGTCGAGGTAGACCTCGGCGGTGCGGGCCAGCTCCTGGTGGGCGGGGGAGAGCAGCGGCGCCGCCACCGGGTCCTGCACCGACCTCGGCGGCAGCGCGGACAGCAGCCGGTACGGGCCGATGCCCCGCCACTCGGCCACCGGCGCGAACCTCGGCTCCGCGAGCGCGGCCCGCGCCGCCGCCGACGCCTCCAGCCACACCGTGCCCAGCTCGGCCAGCCCCGCGCGGGGTTCCCCGACGCCCACCCCGACGACGGCGCCCTCGGCCTCCTTGACCAGCCGCGCGGCCGTCACCAGCGCCGGGGCGGTCACCTCCGTACTGCGCAGCCGCACCAGCACCGCGAGGCTCTGTGCGCTCGCGCCCCACGGCACCGTGCACAGCGCGGTGGCGTGCGGGACGGTGCGCACCGAGGGCGCGTCGTCGGGGTCGGCGGAGAACCAGGGGGCGACGCAGACCACGGTGTGCGGGCCGTCCGCGCGCGGGCCCAGCGCGGTGCGCAGGTCGGTGACGGCCATGTCCCGCTGCCAGCCGTCGTCCGCCGTGAGCACCGCCCGCAGCTCCCGGCCGAGCCCGGCCCCTGCCCGCGCCTCGTCGGCCAGCAGCGCGCCGATCCGCCCGGTCACCCGCATGGCGGCGGTGAGCTGGGGGTCGCTCGGGCCGGGGTCGTCGTCCAGCAGCCACACATAGCCGAGCACCACACCCCGATGGCGTACCGGCAGGCAGATCCGGCCCCGGTACACGCCCGCCTCCGGGGTGGGCGGGATGCGGACCGGTTCCGTCGCGCGGGTGATGCCGAAGCCCTCGAACCACGCCCGCACCGCCGAGGTCGAGCGCCGGGTCAGGATCGAGCGGGCCCGCACCGGGTCCAGCGCGGTGGGGTCCAGCTCGCCCTCGCTGTCGTACGCGCCGAAGGCGATCAGCTCGAAGTCCCGGTTCTCCAGGGTCGCCGGGGCGCCCAGCAGCTCCGAGATCTCGTCCACCAGCTCCTGGTAGTCATCTCTGTAATCGGCCGCCACCCGGGCATTCTGCCGCATATCCGAGCCCGCTTCATACATCTGTCTGAGAACCGGTGATCGGATGCGTGACGTCTGTCGATGGCCCACCATCGAAGAGATCCCTAGGTTTCACGGTGGTTCTCCGTGCCGTCCCCGAATCGTCGGGTCCCGGCCGTTTCGGTGTTTTTGTTGTGGAGGTGCCCCGTGCTGGGTCCCGTGATTCTCGCCGCCTCGCGCAGCGACCGGATGCGTCGTCTGATCTCGGCCGCCCCGGTGACCAAGCAGGTCGTCGACCGGTTCATCCCCGGCGAGACCGTGGACGACATCGTCCCGATCATCGCGGAGCTGACCGCCAAGGGCCTCCAGCTCACCATGGACGTCGTCGGCGAGGACATCACCACCCCCGAGCAGGCCGCCGCCGCCCGCGACGCCTACCTCGCGCTGGTCGACCACCTCAAGGACCTCGACCTGGGCGAGCGGGTCGAGATGTCCGTCAAGCTCTCCATGTTCGGCCAGGCGCTGGAGGGCGGCCACGAGCTGGCCCTCGCCAACGTCCGCCCGGTCGTCGAGGCCGCCGCCGCCATCGGCACCACGGTCACCCTGGACGCCGAGGACCACACCACCCTCGACTCGATGTTCGCCATCCACGAGGAGCTGCGGAAGGACTTCCCCGCCACCGGCTGCGTCATCCAGGCGTACCTGTTCCGCACCGAGGCCGACGCCCGCCGCCTGGCCGCCGCCGGCAGCCGGGTCCGCCTGGTCAAGGGCGCCTACAAGGAGCCCGCCGAGGTCGCGTACCAGCAGAAGCACGAGATCGACAAGGCGTACGTGCGCGTGCTGAAGACGCTGATGGAGGGCGACGGGTACCCGATGATCGGGTCCCACGACCCCCGCCTCATCTCCATCGCCCAGGAACTCGCGCACCGCGCGGGCCGTAAGCTCGACGAGTACGAGTTCCAGATGCTCTACGGCATCCGGGGCGACGAGCACCTGCGGCTGGCCGCCGAGGGGCACCGCATGCGTGTCTACACCGCCTACGGCACCGACTGGTACGGCTATTTCATGCGCCGTCTCGCCGAGAAGCCGGCGAACCTCCAGTTCTTCGTACGCAGCATGATCACCAAGGGCTGAGCCCGAACACCCGCTCAACGTAAAGGAGTTACGGTTCTCATGGACGCTGTGACCCAGGTCCCCACCCCCGTCAACGAGCCGGTGCACGGCTACGCCCCCGGCAGCCCCGAGCGCGCCCGTCTCGAGGCCAAGCTGAAGGAGCTGGCCGAGAACCCGGTCGACCTGCCGATGACCATCGGCGGCGAGAAGCGGATGGGCGGCGGCGAGACCTTCCAGGTGGTCCAGCCGCACAACCACAAGGCCGTCCTCGGCACCCTGCGCAACGCCACCCGCGAGGACGCCCAGGACGCGATCGACGCCGCCCTGGCCGCCGCCCCGGCCTGGCGCGCGATGTCCTTCGACGACCGTGCCGCGATCATCCTGCGCGCCGCCGAGCTGCTGGCCGGCCCGTGGCGCGAGACCATCGCCGCCTCCACCATGCTGGGCCAGTCCAAGACCGCCCAGCAGGCCGAGATCGACAGCCCCTGCGAGCTGGTCGACTTCTGGCGCTTCAACGTGCACTACGCCCGCCAGATCCTGGCCGAGCAGCCCCCGGCCAACTCCCCGGGCGTGTGGAACCGCATGGACCACCGCCCGCTGGAGGGCTTCGTCTACGCGATCACGCCGTTCAACTTCTCGGCCATCGCCGCCAACCTGCCCACCGCGCCCGCCCTCATGGGCAACGTGGTGGTCTGGAAGCCGTCCCCGACGCAGACCCACGCCGCCGTGCTGCTGATGAAGCTGCTGGAGGAGGCCGGGCTGCCCAAGGGCGTCATCAACCTGGTCACCGGCGACGGCATCGCCGTCTCCGAGGTCGCCCTGGCCCACCGCGACCTCGCGGGCATCCACTTCACCGGCTCGACCAAGACCTTCCAGTACCTGTGGAAGACGGTCGGCAACAACATCGAGAAGTACCGCGCCTACCCGCGCCTGGTCGGCGAGACCGGCGGCAAGGACTTCGTGGTCGCGCACCCCTCCGCCGACCGCGCCGTGCTGAAGACCGCGCTGACCCGCGGTGCCTTCGAGTACCAGGGCCAGAAGTGCTCGGCCACCTCCCGCGCCTACATCCCGGCCTCCATCTGGAACTCCGGTTTCAAGGAGGAGTTCGCGGCCGAGATCGACGGCATCACCATGGGTGACGTCACCGACCTGTCGAACTTCATCGGCGCGGTCATCGACGAGCGCTCCTTCGCCAAGAACAAGGCCGCCATCGACCGCGCCGCCGAGGACCCGACCTGCACGATCGTGGCGGGCGGCTCCTACGACGACTCGGTGGGCTACTTCGTCCGCCCGACCGTCATCGAGTGCACCGACCCCGACAACGAGGTCTTCCGCACCGAGTACTTCGGCCCGATCCTCGCCGTGCACGTCTACGAGGACGACAAGTACGACGAGATGCTGACCCAGATGGAGTCGGTCTCGGACTACGCCCTCACCGGCTCGGTCATCGCCAACGACCGCGCGGCGGCGGCGTACACGATGGACAAGCTCCGCTACGCGGCGGGCAACTTCTACATCAACGACAAGTCGACCGGCGCCGTCGTCGGCCAGCAGCCCTTCGGCGGCGGCCGCGCCTCCGGCACCGACGACAAGGCCGGCGCCCCGCAGAACCTGATGCGCTGGACGCTGACCCGCGCCATCAAGGAGACGCTGGTCCCGCCGACCGAGTACGGCTACCCGCACATGGGCTGACCGCCCTCATGATCCGGCCCGGCGAGCCCGCCCTGAACGGGCTCGCCGGGCCGTCGTGCTGTCCGGCCCCGCTGCTAGCGTGCGGCCATGGACGACAACTTCTCCGCCT
Organism: Streptomyces sp. NPDC018263; assembly: GCF_055562575.1. Classification (NCBI taxonomy): domain Bacteria; kingdom Bacillati; phylum Actinomycetota; class Actinomycetes; order Kitasatosporales; family Streptomycetaceae; genus Streptomyces; species Streptomyces sp. NPDC018263. The sequence continues at coordinate 158,588 of NZ_JBVHFA010000001.1, read as the reverse complement.
CCTGGTCGGCCCTGCGGACGGCGGTGGCGGACCTCGCCGCCGACGACTTCGGCCGGCCCTCCGGCTGCGCGGGCTGGCTCGTCCGCGACATGGTGTGCCACCTCGTCATCGACGCCCAGGACGTACTGATCACCCTCGCCACCCCGGCCGGCACCGCACCGACCCGCGACGCGGCGACGTACTGGACCGTCACCCACACCCCGCCGACCGGTGAGGACCCGCTGGACGCCCTGACCGTCCGGCTGGCGGCCGCCTACGAGGACCCGGCCCTGCTGCGATTCCACCTGGACGACGTGGGCTCGGCCGCCGGACGGGCAGCCCTCCTCGCGGACCCCGATGCCCGGGTCGGCACCCAGGACCAGGTCCTCACCGTCGCCGACTACCTCTCCGCGTACGTCCTGGAGTGGACCCTCCACCACCTGGACCTGATCGCCCACCTGCCGGACGCCCCGCCCCCGCCCCCGGAGCCCCTGGCCGAGGCCCGCGCCCTGCTGGAGCGGATCACCGGCGAGCCGTTCCCCGCCGCGCTGTCCGACACGGACGCCCTTCTCCTCGGCACCGGCCGCCGCGCCCCCACCCCCGCGGAGCGGATCGCCCTCGGCTCCCTGGCCGCACGCCTGCCGTTCGTCATCGGCTGAGGCCCCCCGCAGCGCAGGGCGGAAAAGCGCAGGTGGGGAGAGGTGCCGTCTCAGATAGTAGGAAGTCCGAGTAATCATGCAGACAGGGGCGGCCCGGTCCCTTAGCTTGGGATGAGCCGAACGAATCGCTCCATCCAGCGAATGGCGGTCGTGAGCCGCGCCCCGCGCAGGCAATCCCTGTGGCGTGCGCTCTCCGCCCCTTCCGGCGTCTCACAGCTCACCGCTGCCGTGCAACCACTCTGTCGAAGGAGTCGATTTCCCATGGCCGAGACGACCGTCCGCCGCCGCGTGCGCCACACCTCCCGCTCGAACGACACCGACCGCGCCCAGGCCGCCGCCGCCCTCCAGCGCGCCCTCGACCGCCGGGACAACGGCGGCGAGACCGGCCACTGAGCCGGGCCGCGCCCGACGGGCCGTCCGCCGCCGCGCTGTCCGCATCGCGGACGGTCCGTGTCATCCCGTGGGACGCGGAGTAGGGTGCCTCACATGTCCCGCAGCATCGATCTCGCAGTGATCCCCGGCGACGGCATCGGCCAGGAGGTCGTGACCGAGGGTCTCAAGGTCCTCTCCGCCGTCCTGCCCCAGGACGTCAAGCTGGAGACCAAGGAGTACGACTTCGGCGCCCGGCGCTACCACGCCACCGGTGAGACCCTCACCGACGCCGACCTCGACGCCCTGAAGGCCCACGACGCCATACTGCTCGGCGCCATCGGCGACCCGTCGGTGCCGTCCGGCGTGCTGGAGCGCGGCTTCCTGCTGAAGCTCCGGTTCGCCTTCGACCACCACGTCAACCTGCGCCCCTCCAAGCTGCTCCCCGGCGTCGCCACCCCGCTCGCCGGCCAGCCGGAGATCGACTTCGTGGTGGTCCGCGAGGGCACCGAGGGCCCCTACACGGGCAACGGCGGCACCATCCGCACCGGCACCGAGCACGAGGTCGCCACCGAGGTCTCGGTGAACACCGCCTACGGTGTCGAGCGTGTCGTCCGGGACGCCTTCGCCCGCGCCCAGGCCCGCCCGCGCAAGAAGCTCACCCTGGTCCACAAGAACAACGTGCTCACCTTCGCCGGGCACCTGTGGACCAACATCTTCAACAAGGTGGCCGAGGAGTACCCCGAGGTCACTACCGAGTACATCCACGTCGACGCGGCCACCATCTACCTGGTGACCGATCCCGGACGCTTCGACGTGATCGTCACCGACAACCTCTTCGGCGACATCATCACCGACCTCGCCGCGGCGGTCTCCGGCGGCATCGGTGTGGCCGCGTCGGGCAACATCAACCCGGCCCGCACGTACCCGTCCATGTTCGAGCCGGTGCACGGCTCCGCCCCGGACATCGCCGGACAGGGCAAGGCCGACCCCACCGCCACGGTCCTCTCCGTAGCCCTGCTGCTGCGCCACCTCGGCTACGACACCGAGGCCGACCGCGTCGACGCGGCCGTGGCCGCCGACCTCACCGAGCGCGTGGATCTGCCGCCGCGCACCACAGCCGAGATCGGCGACGCGCTCGTAGGCCGGGTAACCGGCTGACCCGTAAGGCCCCCTGAAAGGGCCGCCGGGTCGCATCAGGCGCCCGGCGGCCCTTTGCCGTGCCCGTGCCGGGTGCCACCATCGAGCCCAGGGTCGTATTCACCCCGATTCCTTCCGGCGCCCCCGCCGCGCGATAATCGAACGCGGAGCCGCGACATGAGGGAATGCCCGGACGGCGTGAGCGCGGCCCGCCACCACCGGTGCCGCGCCCTGCCGGGGGTGACCCCAGGCGCCGGCCGCCCCGCCGGAGCCGCCCGTCCCACGCCAGGAAGAGAAGGACTGCCGCCCATGACGACGCCCACGATCGAGCTCAAGCCCTCCGCCCATCCGCTCGCCGCCGCGGAGCGCGAGGCGATCCTGACCAGCCCCGGCTTCGGCCGCCGCTTCACCGACCACATGGTGACGATCAAGTGGACCGAGGGCCGCGGCTGGCACGACGGCCAGCTCGTCCCGTACGCGCCGATCCCGCTCGACCCGGCCACCAACGTCCTGCACTACGCGCAGGAGATCTTCGAGGGCCTGAAGGCGTACCGCCAGCCCGACGGCACGGTCGCCACCTTCCGGCCCGAGCAGAACGCCCTGCGCTTCCAGCGCTCCGCGCACCGCCTGGGCATGCCCGAGCTGCCGGTGGAGACCTTCATCGAGGCGTGCGACGCGCTGATCGCCCAGGACATCGAGTGGGTGCCCGCACACGGCGGCGAGGACTCCCTCTACCTGCGCCCCTTCATGATCGGCACCGAGGTCGGCCTGGGCGTGAAGCCGTCCAACGAGTACCTCTTCATCGTCATCGCCTCCCCGGCCGGCGCCTACTTCCAGGGCGGCGTGAAGCCGGTGTCGATCTGGGTCTCCGAGGACCGCGTCCGCGCCGTCCCCGGCGGCATGGGCGACGCCAAGACCGGCGGCAACTACGCCGCCTCCCTGCTCGCCCAGGCCGAGGCCGCCGCCAAGGGCTGCGACCAGGTCTGCTACCTCGACGCGGTCGAGCACCAGTGGGTCGAGGAACTGGGCGGCATGAACCTGTTCTTCGTCTACGGAGACAAGATCGTCACCCCCACCCTGACCGGCTCCATCCTGGAGGGCGTCACCCGTGACTCCCTGCTGGCCGTCGCCCGCGACCTCGGCTACCAGGCCGAGGAGGGCCGCGTCTCGGTCGACCAGTGGCAGCGCGACACCGAGAACGGCACCCTCACCGAGGTCTTCGCCTGCGGCACCGCCGCCGTGATCACCCCGGTCGGCACGGTCAAGCGGGCCGGCGCCGAGTGGAAGCAGAGCGGTGGCGAGCCCGGCGAGGTCACCCTGCGCCTCCGCCAGGCCCTGCTCGACATCCAGCGCGGCACGACCGAGGACCAGCACGGCTGGATGCACCGCATCGGCTAGTCACCCCGGCCGGTGACTCTTCCGTGGGACCGCCCTGGAGGCTCCGGGGCGGTCCCTTTCGGACAGTGCGGCCCGCATGGTGAGACACCCCGTGGGACGGCGGGTGTTCTGTGCCAGACTTCCCCCGTGCTCTCGCTCACCATGATTATGGGCAGCAGGCGCGCCGGTCCGCAGTGACCACCTCGCACGACCACATGCGGGTGGCACCGTCGTCCTCGACCCGCGCGCAGACCTCTCGCACCCGCGAGGGGTTTTTTCGTTTTCCGGCCCAACCACAGCCGGTGGCGGAGCGCGAGGGACCATGGGGGGAACGGTGGAGCCGGTCATTTCCGGTAAGACCGACATCACAACAGGAGCCTTCAGACCATGACCGCAACCAGCGAGCTCGACGATTCCTTCCACGTCTTCGACACCACGCTGCGCGACGGAGCACAGCGCGAGGGCATCAACCTCACCGTCGCGGACAAGCTGGCCATCGCACGGCACCTGGACGACTTCGGCGTGGGCTTCATCGAGGGCGGCTGGCCCGGCGCCAACCCGCGCGACACCGAGTTCTTCGCCCGCGCCCGCGAGGAGCTGCGTCTGAAGCACGCGGTGCTCGTCGCCTTCGGCGCCACCCGCCGCCCCGGCGCCAAAGCCGCCGACGACCCGCAGGTCAGAGCGCTGCTGGAGTCCGGCGCCCCCGTCGTCACACTGGTCGCCAAGGCCCACGACCGGCATGTGGAGCTGGCGCTGCGCACCACGCTCGACGAGAACCTGGAGATGATCCGGGACACCGTCGCCCATCTGCGCGCCGAGGGGCGCCGGGTCTTCGTCGACTGCGAGCACTTCTTCGACGGCTACCGCGCCAACCCCGCCTATGCCAAGGCGGTCGTGAGCACCGCCGCCGAGGCCGGGGCCGACGTGGTCGTCCTGTGCGACACCAACGGCGGCATGCTCCCGGCGCAGATCAGCGCCGTCGTCGGCACCGTCCTCGCCGACACCGGCGCCCGGCTCGGCATCCATGCCCAGGACGACACCGGCTGCGCCGTCGCCAACACCCTCGCCGCCGTCGACGCGGGCGCCACCCACGTCCAGTGCACGGCCAACGGCTACGGCGAGCGCGTCGGCAACGCCAACCTCTTCCCCGTGGTCGCCGCGCTGGAGCTGAAGTACGGCAGGAAGGTCCTCCCCGACGGACACCTGCGCGAGACCACCCGGATCTCGCACGCCATCGCGGAGGTCGTCAACCTCACCCCCTCCACCCACCAGCCCTACGTCGGTGTCTCCGCCTTCGCCCACAAGGCCGGCCTGCACGCCTCCGCGATCAAGGTCGACCCGGACCTCTACCAGCACATCGACCCCGAACGGGTCGGCAACACCATGCGGATGCTCGTCTCCGACATGGCCGGACGCGCCTCGATCGAGCTGAAGGGCCGGGAACTCGGCGTCGACCTCGGCGGCGACCGCGCCCTGGTCGGCCGGGTCGTCGAGCGGGTCAAGGAACGTGAGCTGAAGGGCTACACCTACGAGGCCGCCGACGCCTCCTTCGAGCTGCTGCTGCGTGCCGAGGCCCAGGGGGCGCCGCTGAAGTACTTCGAGGTGGAGTCGTGGCGGGCCATCGTGGAGGACCGCCCCGACGGCACGCACGCCAACGAGGCCACGGTGAAGCTGTGGGCCAAGGGCGAGCGGATCGTCGCCACCGCCGAGGGCAACGGCCCGGTCAACGCCCTCGACCAGGCGCTGAGGGTGGCGCTGGAGAAGATCTACCCGCAGCTCGCCAAGCTGGAGCTGGTGGACTACAAGGTCCGCATCCTGGAGGGCGCCTCCGGCACCCGGTCCATCACCCGCGTGCTGATCTCCACCAGCGACGGCGCGGGGGAGTGGTCCACGGTCGGCGTGGGGGAGAACGTGATCGCCGCGTCCTGGCAGGCGCTGGAGGACGCCTGCACCTACGGGCTGCTGCGCGCGGGCGTCGAACCGGCCGAGTAGCGGGCGCCGGCGGCGGTCAGGGGGCGCGCCAGACGTTGTCGAACGCGTCCTCCTCGATCCGCCGCCGCTGCCGCACCGCCTCCAGCTCGGTCAGCGCGTCGCCGAGGGCGGCGAGGACGACCGCCACCCGGTCGTCCACCCGTTCGTCCTCGGCACTCGCGGCCGCGGCCTCGTGCTCCGGTTCCTCGATGCCGAGGGCGGCGGCGAGGCTCACCAGGAGCGGTTCGTGCCGGGCCCAGCGGTCGGCCGCGTGCCGCCGGGCGTCGGAGTCGATCCGCTCCACCGACCGGTCGGCGCGCCGGAACAACTGCCGCAGGCCGGAGCCCGCCGGGTCGGTGTGCTCCAGCTCGTCGCGGTAGGCGGCGGAGAGCCCGTCCCCGCGCCGCCACAGCCAGTCCTCGGCGCTCTCGTACGGCTCGGTGCGGATCAGCGCGGCGGCCGCCTTGTCCAGCATCGGGTCGCCGGTGAGCTGACCGGAGACGGGGACGACCACCTCGTCCCGCAGGGTGACCACCGCGGCGGCGAGCAGGTCGAGCAGCTCCGCCGCGGCCAGCGCCAGCGACAGATCCCCCTGTTCCACGGGCCGGTCGGCGGGTACGTCCAGCGCGACGAACAGCAGATCCTGCGGTGTGGTCATCTCGAAGCTCCCCGGTCACGGTCGGTACGGCGCGGGTACCACCATCACCCGCGCCGGAAACCCGGGCCGGACTACCTCAGCGTCCACTTCTGGTTGGCCGCCCCGGTGCAGGACCATATTTGGGCCCGCGCCCCGTTGGCCGAGGAGTTGTCCGTGACGTCGAGGCACTTGTCCGCGGCGGTGTTCACCACGTCCCCGGTGGCCGCGTTGTACGACCAGCGCTGGGCGCCGGTGCCGTTGCAGTCGTAGAGCTGGACCTTGGCGCCGTTCGCGGTCGACGCGGAGACCACGTCCAGGCACTTGCCGAGCGCCCGGACCGAGCCGTCCGCGGCCACCGTCCACTGCTGGGCGGTGCTGCCGTTGCAGTCGTAGAGCTGCACCGCCGTGCCGTTGGCGCTCGAACCGCCCGCCACGTCCAGGCACTTGCCCGCGAGCCCGGTGAGGGCACCGGTGCGCGAGCTGTCGCCGGACTGCCCGCCGGACCAGGTGAAGGTGGCCGAGGTACGGGCAGGCAGCGTGTAAGTGGCGTGCTGCGCACCCCAGTTGATGGTGACCTGCTTGGCCGAGCCGGCCCCGTTGTACGCGATCAGCGCCTTGCTGCCGTCCGGGTTGCGCCAGGCGACGTTGGGCACGGCCGAGGACGCGGTGGAGGCGATGCGCTGGGCGCCGGGGCGGACGAACTTGGTGAGGTGGCCCATGTCGTAGTACTCGACGGTGTAGTCCACGCTCCCGCTGCGGCTGTCGCCGTTGTGCACGGTGACCAGGCCGGTGCAGGTGCCGCAGCCGCCGTTGTGCGGGCCCATGTTCTGGTCCACCGCGAGGGACCACTTGGTCACCGACTTCGCCCAGTTGCGGGTGTAGTTGATGATGTCGGACAGGTCCTCGCGCTGCTGGTCGGCGATCCAGGTGCCCCCGGAGTGCTCGGTGGCGAAGGCGTCCAGCGCGGGGTACTGGTTGTGCACCGCCGTCTGCTTGGTGACGTCGCCGCCGTAGCCGTGCCAGGCGATGCCGCCGAAGTTGGGGTGGCTGCGCACGGCCGCGTCGTCCACGGTCTGGGCGGCGTAGGCGTCGTAGGTGTCCCAATTCCAGTCGTGCGCCAGGACCTTGGTGGAGAGCCCGGCCTGCTGGAGCTTGGGCAGCAGCTCGCTCTTGGTGAAGTAGGCGAGCCCGCTCGCGTTCCAGCTCATCGACGGGTAGCCCGAGCAGCACGTCGGCTCGTTCTGCGCGGTGACGTACGAGACGGGCACGCCCTGGTCCCGGTAGCCCTGGAGGTACTTCACGAAGTACGAGGCGTAGGCGCCGTAGTTCTCCGCCTTCAGCCAGCCGCCGTTGAGGGAGCCGCTGTCCTTCATCCACGCCGGGGCCGTCCACGGGGACGCCATCACCGTGAGATCCGGGTTCAGTTGGCGGGCCTGCTTGGTGAGCGGGAGGACGTCGGCGAGGTCGTGGGCGAGGGAGAACCTGGCCAGCGAGGGGTCGCTCTGCCCGGCCGGCACGTCGTCGTAGGTGTAGCCGGAGCGGGCCAGGTCGGAGGCGCCCATCGGGTTGCGCAGGAAGGACAGGCCGATGCCGTCGGTGGGTGAGAACAGCTTGCGCATCGTGGCGTCGCGCGTGGCCTGGGAGAGGGCGCCGCTGCTGTTCATCAGCCAGGCGGCGGTGTCGGTGAAGGAGGCTCCGCCGCCGGTGAAGGTCTGGTAGCGGGTGTTCTCGTCCACCGTGATGTTCTCGCCGCCGCCTCCGGCACCGGCCGAGAAGGCGAACGGCGTCTGCGGCTCCAGGCCGCGTACGACATGCCGTCCGGCGGAGTCGTCGGTGGTGGTCAGCCAGGCCGTGACCGGCTCGCCGGCCGCGTGTGCGGCCGGGGTGGCGAGCGTGGTGAAGCCGGCCGTCGTCAGCAGCGCGGCCAGCAGCAGCCGGGCCGGACGCAGGGGTCGTCTCATGGGGCGCCGCCCTTCGAGGTGGGGGATGGGGGCGTGCGAGCCGTGAGTAAATGACGGCTCCGGGGCCGCGTCAAGGGGTCGCGCATTCAGAAGGCGAACGCACAACCCGCAGAGATCTTGGTTCAGTTGACGGTGCGTCATGTCCCGTGCGAAGGGTTGACGGGGATCAGGTGACCCCAGTTCACTCAAGCCGTGAGCTAAGTCATGAGTGAACGCTATGTCCTGAGTGAACGCTATGTCCTGAGGGAACCAAGAGCCGAGGGAAGGTCCATGCGCAGAACCGCCCTGCTCGTCTCCACCGCTCTGCTGACCGCACTGCTCCCGCTGGCCGGAGGCATCGCCAGCGCCTCCGGCGCCGACGGCCCCGACCCGGCCCCGGTGCCGGTCGACCGCTTCGAGGGCGAGGTGCCCTTCGCCGCCCAGCCCGCCGAGGGCATCTTCAGGTGGGGCGGCGACAGCGACGACCCGCCCACCCTGGCGCTGACCGCCCGCGCCGACGCCCCCGAGGGCGCCAAGGTGCTGACCGGAAGCTACGACATCAGCGGCTACGGCGGCTTCACCCACGACTACGCCGCCACCGCCCCCGCCCACGACTGGTCCGCCCACCGGGGGGTGCGGCTGTGGTGGGAGGGGCAGAACAGCGGCAAGAAGATCACGTTCGAGATCAAGGACGGCGGCGCGCACGGCGAGGCGTCCGAGCTGTGGACGACCTCCTTCACCGACGACTTCACCGGGTGGAAGCGGATCGAGCTTCCGTTCTCCGCGTTCACCTATCGCACGGACTACCAGCCCGTCGGCGGCATCGACCACGTCCTCGGCCTCACCCAGATGTGGGGCTACGCGGTCACCCTGCCCACCGGCGTCAAGGGCCGCTTCGCCATGGACGGCGTCGAGCTGTACGGCGCCGCCGACCCGGCGCTGCGCGCCTCCGTCACCACCGACGCGGCCGTCCGCCCGGTCAAGGAGGGCGGCACGGCGAGCGTCCGCGTCACCCTGGCCACCACCGACGCAGCTCCCGTCACCTCCCCGGTGACCGTCGCGTACGCCACCGGCGAGGGCACCGCCCGCCCCGGCAAGGACTACACGCCCGCCCACGGCACCCTCACCTTCCCGGCCGGCACCCCCTCCGGGACCTCCCGGACGGTGAAGGTGACCACGTGGAAGGACCGCACCGCCGAGTCCGCCGAGACCATCCCGCTCGGCCTCACCGTCACCGGCGCCAAGGCCCCCGCCGAGAACCCGAAGATCGTCATCGACGCCCACGGACTGCCGTACCTGGACGCCAAGTTGCCGGTGCGCAAGCGCGTCGCCGACCTGCTGGGCCGGATGTCGCTCGCGGAGAAGGCCGGGCAGATGACCCAGGCCGAGCGCGGCGCCGTCGCCGACCAGAACGACATCGCCGCCTACGGCCTGGGCTCACTGCTCTCCGGCGGCGGCTCCACGCCCACCCCGAACACCCCGGCCGCGTGGGCGAAGATGATCGACGGCTTCCAGCTCCGCGCCCAGGCCACCCGCTTCCAGATCCCGCTGATCTACGGCGTCGACGCGGTCCACGGCCACAACAACCTCACCGGCGCCACCGTCCTGCCGCACAACATCGGCATCGGCGCCACCCGCGACCCCGAACTCGCCCGGCGCACCGGGGCGGTGACCGCGTCCGAGGTCCGCGCCACCGGCATCCCCTGGGACTTCGCGCCCTGCCTCTGTGTCAGCCGCGACGAACGCTGGGGCCGCTCCTACGAGTCCTTCGGTGAGGACCCGGCGCTGGTGAAGTCGATGGCGACCGTGATCCAGGGCCTCCAGGGCCGCGCCGACGGCCGCGACCTCGCCCGCCCCGACAAGGTGCTGGCCACCGCCAAGCACTTCGTCGCCGACGGCGGCACCGCCTACGGCTCCTCCACCACCGGCACCTACACCGTGGACCAGGGCGTCTCCACCCTCACCCGGCAGCAGTTGGAGGCCGTGCACCTCGCGCCGTACCAGGACGCGGTGGACCGGGGCGTGGGCACCGTGATGCCCTCGTACTCCTCGCTCGACGTGATCGGCGACGGACGCGGCCCGGTCAAGATGCACGCCCGCGCCGACCTGCTCAACGGCGTGCTCAAGGGCCGTATGGGCTTCGACGGCTTCGTCATCAGCGACTGGAACGCCATCGACCAGCTCCCCGGCGACTACGCGACCCAGGTCCGCACCTCGGTCGACGCGGGCGTCGACATGATGATGGTCCCCTACACCTACAAGGAGTTCAGCGCGGCCCTGACCGCCGAGGTGAAGGCGGGCCGGGTCACCGAGCGGCGGATCGACGACGCGGTGTCCCGCGTCCTCACCCAGAAGTTCCGCCTCGGCCTCTTCGAGCACCCCTACGCCGACACCTCCGGCGCCGCCGCCATCGGCTCCCCGGCGCACCGGGCCGTCGCCCGCGAGGCCGTCGCCAAGTCCCAGGTGCTGCTGAAGAACGACGGCGGCCTGCTGCCACTGCGCAAGAGCCAGAAGGTCTACGTCGCCGGGTCCAACGCCGACGACATCGGCAACCAGTCCGGCGGCTGGACCATCACCTGGCAGGGTTCCTCCGGCGACATCACCAGGGGCACCACCATCCTGGCCGGCATCCGCGAGGCGGGGGGTGAGGTCACCTACTCCAAGGACGCCTCCGCGCCGACGGCCGGGAGCGACGTGGGCGTGGTCGTCGTGGGGGAGACCCCCTACGCCGAGGGCGTCGGAGACGTGGGCAACGGCCATGAGCTGACCCTGTCCGCCGCCGACCGGGCCACCGTGGACAAGGTGTGCGGCGCCATGAAGTGCGTGGTGCTCACCGTCTCCGGCCGCCCGCTGCTGGTCGGGGACCGGCTCGGGAAGATCGACGCCCTGGTGGCGTCCTGGCTGCCGGGCACCGAGGGCGGCGGTGTGGCCGACGTGCTCTACGGCAAGCGGCCCTTCACCGGGCAGCTCCCTGTCACCTGGCCGCGCAGCGAGGCCCAGTTGCCGATCAACGTGGGCGACCGCACGTACGACCCGCAGTACCCCTACGGGTGGGGTCTGACCACACGGGTCGCGTCCAAGAGCAGTGCGCTGGCCACCCTCGGCAAGGCGGCCGCGACCGCCGAGCGCAAGCACGACGACCGCCGGGGGCGCGAGCTGGTGAACCAGGCCCGGCTGATCGTCCAGCACAAGGTGGGCCAGCGGATCACGGCGGCCGTTTCGAAGCCCTTCGCCGAGGCCGACCACGCGCTGCTGACCGGACGGTACGGACAGGCACTGCTCAAGCTGCTCCAGGCGTACCGGGCGGCCCACTGACCAGCATCGGAAGCCCGTACACCTGACCGAATGGGGGAGGCTTCGGGTAGCGTCGGAAGTATGAAGGCCGTGCTCCCGACCCGCGCCCGAAGCCTGCCCGCACTCATACTCGCGGCGCTGGCGATGGCCCTGGTGCCGCTGTTCGTGTTCGCACCCGGCGCCAGTGCCGCCACCAGCGCCTCCACCATCGGCCAGGCCCTGCGCGAGAGCCCGGTCTACGTCGACCCGGCTGCCTCCGGGCAGCTCTCCCGCGCCGACGCCGACGCCCTCGCCAAGAAGATCAAGGACGCCGGCAAGCCGGTGTTCCTGGTCGTCCTCCCCGCCGACCATCCGACCCAGAGCCTCCTGCGCGACGTCCGTTCGGCCACCGGCATCACCGGCCTGTACGGCATCCGCGTCGGCGACCGCTTCGCCGCCGGCGCCGACCCCTCGGTCATCTCCGCCACCGCCCGCCAGAACCTGGTCTCCAGCGTGCGGGGCGAGAGCGCCAAGGCCCAGCTCACCGACTTCACCGACCGCGCGCTGGACACCGTGCGCGGCCATGCCCCCTCCACCTGGGGCTCCTCCTCCGACGACGGCGGCGGTGTCTCCACCACCGCGCTGATCGTCGCCGGGGCCGTCGTGGTGGCCGGGGGCGCCGGGGTCTACACCCTCACCCGCCGCAACCGGCGCCGCCGCGAGGCGGAGCAGCAGGCCGCGCTGGAGCGGCTGCGGGTCGTCGTGGACGAGGACATCACCGCCTTCGGCGAGGAACTCGACCGCCTCGACTTCCAGCCCGGCGAGCCCGGCGCCGACGACGCCATGCGCACCGACTACGAGAACGCGCTCAACGCCTACGACGACGCCAAGCGCCGCATGGGCGAGGCGCGAAAGCCGGAGGACGTGCGCGGGGTCACCGAGGCGCTGGAGAACGGCCGTTACTCCCTCGCCGTGCTCGCCGCCCGCCGCGAGAAGCGCCCGCTGCCCGACCGGCGCCCGCCCTGCTTCTTCGACCCCCGGCACGGCCCCTCCGTCACCGACGCCGCCTGGACCCCGGCGGGCGGCAGCACCCGTGAGGTGCCGGTGTGCGCGGCCGACGCCACCCGGCTCGCCGACGGCCGCGAACCGGCCGCGCGCGAGGTGGAGACCGAGTACGGCCGCCGCCCCTACTGGGACGCGGGTCCCGCCTACGGCCCCTGGGCGGGCGGCTACTTCGGCGGCGGCCTGTTGCCCGGCCTGCTCGCCGGCACCCTGCTCGGCGGCATGATGGCCACCCCGTCCTACGCGGCCGACTTCGGCGGCGGATACGGCGACTTCGGGAACCAGGGCGGCTTCGAGGGCGGCGACATGTCCGGCACCGACTTCGACCCCAGCGGCTTCAGTGACGGCTTCGGCGGCGGGGACTTCGGCGGGGGCGGCGACTTCGGGGGCGGCGGGGACTTCGGCGGCGGAGGCTTCTGAGTTCTCTGGGTCTTCTGGGTTCTCTGGGTCTTCTGGGTCTTCTGGGGGTCCGCGCCCCGTACACGCGTGAGCGCCCCGTCCCCCTCCGGTGAGGGGGAGCGGGGCGCTCTCGCGTGGTGCGGCCGGACCGCCGTGGGCTCACGCGTTCTTGATGGCCGACACGTCGAAGTTGAGCTTGATCTTGTCGGAGATCAGCACGCCGCCGGTCTCCAGGGCCGCGTTCCAGGTCAGGCCCCACTCCGAGCGCAGCAGCTCGGCCTTGCCCTCGAAGCCGACGCGCTGGTTGCCGAACGGGTCGGTGGCGGCGCCGTTGAACTCCAGGTCGATGGTGATCGGGCGGGTCACACCGAGGATGGAGAGGTCACCGGTGATGCGGTAGTCGTCGCCGCCGAGGGACTCCGCGCCCGTGGAGCGGAAGGTCATCGTCGGGAACTCGTCCGTCTTGAAGAAGTCGGCGGACTTCAGGTGGGTGTCGCGGTCGGCGTTGCCGGTGTCGATGCTGTCCATCACCACGTCCAGCGTCGCGGTGGACTTGGCCGGGTCGTCGCCGTCCAGGTGCAGCGCGCCGGTGAACTCGGTGAAGCTGCCCTTGACGTTGGTGACCATGGCGTGGCGCGCGGTGAAGCCGATCGAGGTGTGCGCGGGGTCGATGGTGTAGTCACCGGTCAGCGCGGCGAGGCCGGTGCCCGCGGCGGTGGCGGTGGTCTCGGGGGTGCTGTCCTTGCGGCCGAAGATGCCCATGATGTGCTCCTTGGGAGAGTCTGTTTAACGTTCAACGAACCCGACGAGTGCCACCGTAGACCCATTCAGTTCGGTTTTCAACATCATTCGGTGCGTGTTTCCCGCCTCGCTCAGAGTTATCGCGTACGCCCTCTGGCGGACGCGCGTAGAACTCGGGCACCATCTGTCTGCACCACCTGCACAGCCGCCCCACAGCAAGCACGGCCAACCGCAGGAAGGGTCACTTCATGAAGGTCCGCTCCGTCCTGACCGCGCTCGCCCTCGTCGTCGCCCCTGGCGTCGCCGTGGTCGGCACCGCATCCGACGCCTTCGCCGTCACCAAGATCAGCCACGCGACCGCAACCCAGATGTTCCGCGACGTCGGCATCACCTGGTCGTCCTCCGGTGGCTGCTCCGACCGCAACAACTCCACCTGTACGTCGTTCGAGCAGCTCAACCTGGCCACCGCCCAGGGCGCGCAGACCCTCAAGCGCGCCACCGGGTGTGCCCTGAACATCACCGGCGGCACCGAGACCGGCCACGCCTCGGGCACGTACTCGCACTGGAACGGCTACAAGCTCGACTACAGCAAGAACACCTGCGTGACCTCGTACATCAAGAACACCTTCAGCTACATCGGGCTGCGCGGGGACGGCGCGCCGCAGTACAAGTCCGGGTCGGGCAACATCTACGCCGACGAGGGCAACCACTGGGACGTCCTGTACTACAACTGCGGCGGCTGCTGAGCCGACGCGCGCCGGACGGCGGAAGGTAGGGTTGCCGAGCCCCCTTCCGCCGTTCGGGTGTCCCCGTGTCACTCCGGGGATGGCATGTCCCACCCAGGAATCCGGGGCCCTGTGACACCCCCCACTTTGTGGCAGCCCTACAAAGACGGCGCCCTCTGAGCAGTCGGAACGCCTGCATCGCGGCCGGGTTCTGTTCGGTCGTACCAGGAAAACGCTCCGGAGACTGTACGGAGTCGACGGCCCGGTTTCCTTGAGGTCCTTCGTATGGTCACTACATGACCGTTTTGGAAGAGACGACGGGTGAGCCGGCGGACGCGCGCGGGCGGGTCGCCGAGCTGCACGTGATCCGGGCGCAGGCCCTGGCGGGCCCCAGCGAGAAGGCGACCGAGGCGCAGCACGCCAAGGGCAAGCTGACCGCCCGGGAGCGCATCGAGCTGCTCCTCGACCCGGACTCCTTCCAGGAGGTCGAGCAGCTCCGCCGGCACCGCGCCACCGGCTTCGGCCTGGAGGCCAAGAAGCCGTACACCGACGGTGTCATCACCGGCTGGGGCACGGTGGAGGGCCGCACGGTCTTCGTCTACGCCCACGACTTCCGCATCTTCGGCGGCGCGCTGGGCGAGGCCCACGCCACCAAGATCCACAAGATCATGGACATGGCCATCGCGGCCGGTGCCCCGCTGGTCTCGCTCAACGACGGCGCCGGCGCCCGTATCCAGGAGGGCGTCTCCGCGCTCGCCGGCTACGGCGGCATCTTCCAGCGCAACACCAAGGCGTCCGGTGTCATCCCGCAGATCTCGGTGATGCTCGGCCCGTGCGCGGGCGGCGCGGCCTACAGCCCCGCCCTCACCGACTTCGTCTTCATGGTCCGCGAGACCTCGCAGATGTTCATCACCGGCCCGGACGTCGTCAAGGCGGTCACCGGCGAGGAGATCACCCAGAACGGCCTCGGCGGCGCCGACGTGCACGCCGAGACCTCCGGCGTCTGCCACTTCGCGTACGACGACGAGGAGACCTGCATCGCGGAGGTGCGCTACCTCCTCTCGCTGCTCCCGCAGAACAACCGCGAGAACCCGCCGCGCGTGGAGTCCTCCGACCCCGCGGACCGGCGCGGCGACGTCCTGCTCGACCTGGTCCCGGCCGACGGCAACCGGCCCTACGACATGACCAAGGTCATCGAGGAGCTCGTCGACGACGGCGACTACCTGGAGGTCCACGAGCGCTGGGCCCGCAACATCATCTGCGCGCTGGGCCGCCTCGACGGCCAGGTGGTCGGCATCATCGCCAACCAGCCGCAGGTCCTCGCCGGTGTCCTGGACATCGAGGCGAGCGAAAAAGCTGCGCGCTTCGTGCAGATGTGTGACGCTTTCAATATTCCGATCATCACGCTGCTGGACGTGCCGGGCTTCCTCCCCGGTGTCGACCAGGAGCACGGCGGGATCATCCGCCACGGCGCGAAGCTGCTGTACGCCTACTGCAACGCGACCGTGCCGAGGATCTCGCTCATCCTGCGCAAGGCGTACGGCGGCGCCTACATCGTGATGGACAGCCAGTCCATCGGCGCCGACCTCACCTACGCCTGGCCCACCAACGAGATCGCCGTGATGGGCGCCGAGGGCGCGGCCAACGTCATCTTCCGCCGCCAGATCGCCGACGCCGAGGACCCCGAGGCGATGCGGCAGAAGATGGTCAAGGAGTACAAGGCCGAGCTGATGCACCCGTACTACGCGGCGGAGCGCGGCCTGGTCGACGACGTGATCGACCCCGCCGAGACCCGCGAGGTGCTCATCAGGTCCCTGTCGATGCTGCAGACCAAGCACGCCGACCTGCCCTCCCGCAAGCACGGCAACCCCCCGCAGTGACCGAGACCCCGGAGACCACCGCCATGACCAGTGCCGACATCCGCGTCGAAAAGGGCCTCGCCGACCCCGAGGAAGTAGCCGCCATAACGGCAGTCCTCCTCGCCCGAGCCGCCGCCCGCCCCACCGAGACCCCGACCCACCGCCCCCGCCCCCGCGCGGGCTGGCGCCGCCTGGAACGCGAGGGCGGCTTCCGGGCACCCCATAGCTGGCACTGAGCCCCACAGCACCCCACAGGGCCCCGCCTCTCCCCTCGGAGAGGCGGGGCCCTGTCGCGTCGCCGCTCCGTGTACGACGCGCAACGCACGACAACGCGCACGCACGACAAAGGGGCCCCTTCCGTGTGGAAAGGGCCCCTCGACGTGGGACAGCTACCGCAGGCGGGCCATCAGGGCGTGCTCGACCAGGGTGATCAGCGCGCTCTTGGCGTCCGCGCGGTGGCGGGCGTCCGTGGTGATGATGGGGGCGTCCGGGCCGATCTGGAGGGCCTCGCGGACCTCGTCGGGGTTGTAGGGCTGGTTGCCGTCGAAGCCGTTGAGGGCGATGACGAACGGCAGGCCCGAGTTCTCGAAGTAGTCGACCGCGGGGAAGCAGTCGGCCAGGCGCCGGGTGTCGACCAGCACGATGGCGCCGATGGCGCCGCGCACCAGGTCGTCCCACATGAACCAGAAGCGGTCCTGACCGGGGGTACCGAAGAGGTACAGGATCAGGTCCTGGTCCAGGGTGATGCGGCCGAAGTCCATGGCCACCGTGGTGGTGGTCTTGTCCCCGGTGTGGGTGAGGTCGTCGATGCCCGCCGACGCGGACGTCATGACGGCCTCGGTACGCAGCGGGTTGATCTCCGAGACGGCGCCCACGAACGTGGTCTTGCCCACGCCGAAGCCGCCCGCCACCACGATCTTCGCGGAGGTGGTGGAGCGGGAAGGACCGCCGCTAGAGCTTGCGAAGTCCACTGAGCACCCTTTCGAGCAGTGTCACGTCTGGCTGGCCGCCGGCGTTCTCGTCGCCGCCGGGCTGATGGATGGCGACCAGGTCCGCCTCCGCCAAGTCGGCGACGAGAATCCTGGCCACGCCGAGGGGGATCGTCAGCAGGGCCGAGATCTCGGCCACCGACTTGATCTCCCGGCACAGGTTGCAGATCCGCTGATGCTCGGGCAACTGCCCCTGCATCTGGTGCGGTGCTGCGGTGGTGTGCACCAGCGCCTCGATGGCGAGCTGGTAGCGCGGGCGGGTCCGGCCGCCGGTCATGGCGTACGGACGCACCAAGGGGTTGCTGGCGCCGGACGGGGCGGCCGCGGGCTCCTGGCGACGCGGCGGCTGGACCGGCTGGATGCGCGGGGCCGACGGCTGGTCGTACGGCGAAGGGCCGGGGCCCTGCGGCGCGTACGGCTGCCGGTGGTCCGGGACGGAGGGAAAGTCGTACCCGTTCGCCGAGCCGCCGTCCTGTCCCTGCGCGGGACCGTACGACCAGTTGCCCGAAGACGGACCGCCTGGGGGTGTTGCCACTTTCTCCTCCTCCGACTGTGCCGGGCACCATCGCTGTGGAGCCGCGTCCCAAGACCTTACGGCCCCGGGACGCGAACGCGCACCGTCCGCTTGTTAGTTGAGAAGGCTGCCCTGGAGTTCCGCCCGGAGATCCGGGGTCAGGACCGTGCCCGCGCGGTCCACCAGGAGGGCCATCTCGTACCCGATGAGGCCGATGTCCGCCTCCGGGTGGGCCAGGACCGCGAGCGACGAACCGTCGGATACGGACATGATGAAGAGGAATCCCCGCTCCATCTCCACAACCGTCTGGTTCACGCTGCCCCCCTCGAAGATGCGGGAGGCGCCTGCCGTCAGGGACGTCAGACCGGATGCGACGGCCGCGAGCTGGTCGGCGCGGTCGCGGGGGAAGCCTTCGGACATCGCCAGAAGGAGTCCGTCGGCGGAGACCACCACGGTGTGGGACACACCCGGAGTGTTGTCCACGAAGTTGGTGATCAACCAGTTAAGGTTCTGTGCCGCCTGGCTCATCGGGCTCACACTAACGCTCCTGGTCGTAGGTGCTGTCAGGACCACCGTGCTGATTGGTGGTTGCCTGGCCGTTCGTTTCACTGCCTGCGCTGCGTCCGCGCTGGACGCCTCGACGCAGGTTGCTCAGCCTGCCCCGGACATCCTCCGGGGCTCGGGAGACCTGTGGGCCCCCCTGAGGGGTGCTCTCGGCGGTGCCCTCGACCAGGTTGGCCTTGGGTACCCGCCGCGGCAGGCCGGAGGACGTTACCCCGCCCGCCTTGGGCTTACGGAGCTGCGAAGCCTGCTGCCAGCGCTCGTCGTTCGCCGACCGCCAGTCGTCGGGGCCGTTGCCCGCGGAGGCCGGGGCCCCCTGGCGGCCGAGCGACGCGCCGTTCGCGCCGGCGGAGCCGTTCAGCCCGCCCGAACCGTTCAGTCCGTTCGAGCCGTTGGCGCCGTTCGGACCGTGCGGCCCGTTGGAGGCGAGGCCGCTGGAACCCAGGCCGCCCGAACCGTTCACGTTCAGACCGCCGGAGCTGCCCAGCGGAGCCGAGCCGCCCGCGCCACCGCGGCGGGGCAGACCCGCGTTGGTCACGCCGCCCGCGGCCGGACCGCCCGGCGCCGGACGCTCGAAGCCGCCGTGGCCGCCGTGGCCATTGTGGCCGTTGGACCCCAGGTCACCGCGGTCGGCGGCCTGGCCCTGCTCCGGCTCCGCAGCGTACTGCGCCGGGTAGCCGTTCTGGTAACCGTTCTGCTGCTGCTGGGGCCAGTCGTCCTGGAAGGACTGCTGCTGACCCTCGTAGCCGCCGAAGGCGTCGCCGGCCGGGGCGTTCTGGCCCTGATCGGGGTAACCGGACTGCGGGTAGCCGTTGTCCTGCCCGAAGTACTGCTCGTCGTAGGCGGGCTGCTGCTGCTCCTGGTACGCCTGCTGCTCGGCGTAGGCGTCCGCCTGCGGCTGCCGCTGCTCGGGGAAGCCGTTCTCCGGGTAGCCGCCGGGCGCCTGCTCGAAGCCGTCCTGGTAGCCGGGCCGGCCGGCCTCGGCACCGTCCTGCGGTCCGTGCGCCTGGGCCTCCAGGGCCGCCCGGCGCTCCTCGCGCTCCAGGGAACGGCCGACCGGGTCCAGATCGCGGAGGTCGTCGGGCACCTCGTTGTAGCGGCTGTCGTCGAAGCCCAGCTCCGCCGCCGTGCGCATCGGCTGTGCCTGCGCCTGCGGCTGGGGGCTGAAGCTCTCGCCGGCGAACTGCTGCTCCGGGATGATCTGCGAGACCGTGAACTCCTCGCGCTCGATCTGCGTCTCGCCGCCACCACCGTGGGTGATCGCGTCGGGCAGCATGACCAGGGAGGTGGTACCGGCCTGCTCGCCCGAGGGGCGGAGCTGGACCCGGATGCCGTGCCGGTCGGACAGCCGGCCGACCACGAACAGACCCATGCGCTGGGAGATCGCGGCGTCCACGGTCGGCGGGTTCGCCAGCTTGTGGTTGATGTCCGCGAAGTCCTCGGCGGTGAGGCCGATGCCCTTGTCGTGGATCTCGATCATCACGCGGCCGTCGGGGAGACGGGTCGCGGTGACGCGGACCTTGGTCTGCGGGGAGGAGAACGTGGTGGCGTTCTCCAGCAGCTCGGCGAGCAGGTGCACGAGGTCGGTGACCGCGCGGCCGTGGATCTCGGCCTCCGGGACGCCGGACAGCTCGATGCGCTCGTACTGCTCCACCTCGGAGGAGGCGGCGCGCAGCACGTCGACCAGCGGGACCGGCTGGTCCCAGCGGCGGCCGGGCTCCTCGCCGGCGAGGACCAGCAGGTTCTCGCCGTTGCGGCGCATACGGGTGGCCAGGTGGTCCAGCTTGAAGAGGTTCTCGAGCTGGTCCGGGTCGGCCTCGTTGTTCTCCAGGTCGGTGATCAGGGTCAACTGGCCCTCGATCAGCGACTGGTTGCGGCGCGACAGGTTGGTGAAGATCGCGTTGATGTTGCCCCGCAGCAGCGCCTGCTCGGAGGCGAGCCGCACCGCCTCGCGGTGGACCTGGTCGAAGGCGCGGGCGACCTCGCCGATCTCGTCCTTGGTGTGGATCGGGATCGGGGCGACCCGGGTGTCGACCCGGCCGGGGTCGGTACGGGAGAGCTGGTCGACCAGCATCGGCAGGCGCTGCTCGGCGATGCCGAAGGCGGCGTTGCGGAGCTGGCGCATCGCGCGGCTCATCTGGCGGGCGACCGTACCGGCCAGGATGAAGGCCAGCAGCAGGACCAGGACGACGGCGACACCGGTGATGATCGCGGAGGTCTTGGCGTCGTCGGCGATGCCGGACGCCTCGCTCACCGCCTTGTCGGCCATGTCCGACTCGATGGAGCGGTACGCCTTGAACTTCAGCGTGTTGACCGCCCACCAGTTGGCGGGGGTGATGCCCTGCACCGCGAGCTGCTGGCGCAGCAGCGGGTCGGTCGAGTTGAGCTGGGCCAGCGCCACGACCATCTTCTGCGGGTCGGACGGCGGCGCCTTGTACGAGGGGTCCTTCGACTTGGCCTCGGAGGCCAGCGCGGCACCCTGGTTCTGGATGTCCCGCTTCTCCTGCTCCAGCCGGTCCGCGTCGGCCTGGGTGCCACCGCCGAGGTACTCCTCGACGGCGATGCCCTCCAGGTAGGCGTAGGAGGAGAGGGCCACGCGCTGGCTCGCCAGGTTGGGCGCGTCCGGGCCGGGCTTGATCAGCATGTGCATGCCGATCGAGCGCTCCAGCGACAGCGCGGCCTTGGTCAGCGAGATGGCGTAGACGGTACGTCCGTAGGACGTGATGTTTCCGGTGCCCAGGCCCAGCTCGTTGGCGAACTCCATGAGCGGGTGGGCGACCTTGACGTAGCCCTCCTCGGTCTGGACGCCGGTGAACTTGGGGCCGTAGGCGCCCGCGCGCAGCGTCTGGAGGAAGGGCTCGGCCTCGCGGAACAGCTTCAGGCGGCGCTCCAGGCCCGGCTTGGCCGGCATGTTCTGCGCGGCCCGGCTGAAGGCGGCGGCGGCCTGGTCGGTGTTCTTGCGGGCCGCCTCGACGGTGGCCTTGTCCTGGGCCGTGGCCGCCTTGCCCTTGAGCAGGGGAGCGGCGCTGAGGTCACGCTCGTTGTACAGCGCGTCGGCGTAGGACAGGGACGTCTGCACCAGGATCGCGGTGTTCTCCGCGTCCTCCGCGTCCCGCCAGGTGTCGATCGAGTTCTTCACCTGGAAGCCGCCCATGACGAGGGCGACCAGCACAGGTATGAGCAGGATCGCGTTCAGCCTGGTCGGCACACGCCAGTTGCGCGGGGAGAAGCGGCCCCCGCTGGACGCGGCAGCGGCCTCCGGCTCCGGTCCGGCCACCACAGGGGTGGGCGCCGCAGCGCGCGGCGGCGGGGTGAAGTTGCCCCGTGCCGACGGCTCGGGACCGTTCTTGCTTCGCCTCACTCGACCAACAACCTCTCGGCGGGTCGGCACCTGTCGTGCCGCAGTCTCTCAGAGCCCGGTTCCTCTTCGACCGCTCAGTACGTCTTTGACCCCTGGGCAGTTCAGGCATTCCAGCATGTCGACCTGGGCAGTAACAAACGGGGGCGGCGCCGTTGTAAGCAGCAGATAAAACGGGTCATTAGCGAGCGAGCCCCGCAAATGGCAAGGACTTTGTGAGCGCAGCGGTACCGGTCGACCGCGTCGCGTGGCGAAGTACGGGATTTCCTCTGCCGAACTGTTATGAACACCGGAGCCGACCGTGTCAAAGGCCACAGCCGGCTCCGGGTGCGCTACGACAACTGCCTTACGGCAGATCGCACTTGAGCCCTACCGCAGGCGGGCCATCAGCGCGTGCTCGACCAGGGTGATCAGCGCGCTCTTGGCGTCCGAGCGGTGCCGGGCGTCGGTCGTGATGATCGGAGCGTCGGGTCCGATCTGGAGCGCCTCGCGGACCTCGTCCGGGTTGTAGGGCTGCTGGCCGTCGAAGCCGTTGAGGGCGACGACGAACGGCAGACCCGAGTTCTCGAAGTAGTCCACGGCCGGGAAGCAGTCCGCGAGCCGGCGCGTGTCCACGAGCACCACCGCGCCGATGGCGCCGCGCACGAGGTCGTCCCACATGAACCAGAAGCGGTCCTGACCGGGGGTACCGAAGAGGTACAGGATCAGGTCCTGGTCCAGGGTGATGCGGCCGAAGTCCATGGCCACCGTGGTGGTGGTCTTGTCCCCGGTGTGGGTGAGGTCGTCGATGCCCGCTGACGCGGACGTCATGACGGCCTCGGTACGCAGCGGGTTGATCTCCGAGACGGCGCCCACGAACGTGGTCTTGCCCACGCCGAAGCCGCCCGCCACCACGATCTTGGCGGAGGTCGTGGCCCGCCCCGAGTCAGAGCTTGCGAAGTCCACTGAGCACCCTTTCGAGCAGCGTCACATCGGGAGCGCCGCCGTTGTTCTCGTCGCCGCCCGGCTGGTGAACGGCGACCATGCCGGCCTCGGCGAGGTCGGCCACCAGAATGCGGGCCACGCCGAGGGGCATGGCCAGAAGCGCGGAGACCTCCGCTACCGACTTGACCTCCCGGCACAGGTGGCAGATGCGCTGGTGCTCAGGGAGCATTCCCATCAGCGCTGCCGGGTCGGCCGTGGTGCTGATCAGCGCCTCGATGGCGAGCTGGTAGCGCGGCCGGGTCCGGCCACCGGTCATCGCGTATGGACGTACCAGTGGCTGGTCGCCCTCATCGCCGTACGGGTCCGCGTACGGATCATGAGAGGCGTTGGGCGGGGTCATGAATCCTCCGGGCGGGACAGCAAGTTGGTCAGTCGTGCCGTCTGACGGGGCCGGTGGGGGGATTGTGGCGGCCGGACGGTTGTTTCGTGTGGTGGGTGGTGCCGGGGTGGGTCAGTGGAGCAGACTGCCTTGTAGTTCGGCGCGCAGGTCCGGGGTGAGTACCGCACCCGCGCGGTCGACGAGCAGGGTCATCTCGTAGCCCACGAGGCCGATGTCGCACTCGGGGTGCGCGAGGACCGCGAGGGACGACCCGTCCGAGACGGACATGAGGAACAGGAAGCCGCGTTCCATCTCGACGACGGTCTGCGCCACGCTGCCACCCTCGAAGATCCGGGACGCCCCGGCCGTGAGAGAGGTCAGGCCGGACGCGACGGCCGCCAACTGGTCGGCGCGGTCCCTCGGGAAGCCTTCGGACATCGCCAGCAGAAGGCCGTCGGCGGAGACCACCACCGTGTGCGACACCCCTGGGGTGTTGTCCACGAAGTTGGTGATCAACCAGTTCAGGTTCTGTGCCGCCTGGCTCATCGGACTCAACTAACGCTCCTGCTGGTGAGTGGGGCTCGGGAAGCTGCCGGTCTGGCCGCCCCCGGCCTGACGGCCCTGAGCGATACCCCGACGGAGATTGGTCAGCCGGCCGCGTACGTCGTCAGGCGCACGGGAGACCTGCGGACCGCTGTGGTGCTGTTGCTGCTGTGCCGTGCCCGGGACGAGGTTCGCCTTGGGCACACGGCGCGGCAGACCGGAGGTGGTGACACCGCCCGCCGCGGGCTGCCGTACGCGCTCCGCCTGCCGGACGAGTTCGTCGTTCGGAGAGGTGCGCCACGAGCCGGTGGTGGACGACGACTGCTGCGGGGCGGGCGTGGGGGCCTGCGCCTGCGGCTGCTGAGGGGCGGCGGCCGGAGCGGACTCCGACTGCTGCTGCTGTTCCTGCTGGAACCAGTTGGTCTCCAGCGTGTCGTACAGCGGGGTACGGCCGTCACCGGCGTTGCCCGCCGGGGCCGGGGGCAGCGCCCAGTTGTCGGCCGGCGCCTGACGCGCCGGACGCTGCGGGGCGGCGGGCCGCTGCTGCTCGAACTGACTGGTGTTGCCGGCCGGGTTCGGGTTCTGCGCGGCCTGGTTGCCGTTCTGGTGCTGCGCCGGGCGGGCGGGCAGCGCGTGCTGGCCTGTGTGGCCGGCCTGGTACGCGTCGTAGCCCTGCTGCTGGACCGGGAACTGGCCGGTGTGCTGCGGGGACCGGGGGGCCTGCGGGTTCTGCTGCTGGCCCTGGGGGCCGCCGAACAGGTCGGGGCGGGTGTACTCGTCGCCGCCCTGCTGACGGCCGTGACCGCCCGCCTGCTGGGCGCCGGGCTGCTGGTACTGACCCATGTTCTGCGGGTCGCCGGCACCCGGCCGCTGGAACTGCCCCGTGTGCTGGGCCCCGCCCGCGCCGGGCCGGGCGAACTGCCCGGTGTGCTGCTGCTGTTCGCCCGCGCCATACAGGTCCTGGCGGGGGAAGCCGCCGGTCTGCGAGGGGTCCTGCGCGTCGACGCGGGGCATCTCGGCGGTGCCGCCCATGCCCTGCCGGTCGTCGATACGCGGCATGCGCGCGGTCTGCGACGGGTTCTGCTCGTCGTGGCCGCGCGGCACGTCCAGCGCGGCCGGGTTGCCGCCGGGCAGCTCGGCACGCGGGCCGCCGCGCGGCGGCAACTGCGGCTGACGCCCCTGCTCGGCACCGGCGCCACCACGCTGCTGCTGGGCCGGGCCGCGGCCGCCGAAGGCGTCCTGCTGCTGGCCGGAAGCCTGGGCGGGAGCCGGACGGTTCTGCTGGCCGGGCTGGTTCTGCTGGAAGGCACCGGGACCCTGCGGGCCACGGGCGCCACCGGGACCGCCGGGGCGGCCGCCGTTCTGGCCGTTGCCGGGAAGCGCCGCGCGCGGACCCTGGCCCGCGCCGACCTGGCCGCGCTGGCCGGGGCCGCCCGCCAGGAGTCCGCCACCGGCCGGGGCGCCGCCGAGGGCGCCGCCACCGCCACCGCCGTTGTTCCGGCGCGCCGCGGCGGCACCGGCCGCGGCCTGCGCGGCGGCGGGACCGCCACCGGCGCCGGGGCCGCCGGCCTTGCCCGGAGCGGGCTTCTTGCCGCCCTGGGCGACGTCGACGGGCAGCATGACCAGCGCGGTCGTACCACCGGAGTCGGACGGGCGGAGCTGGATGCGGATGCCGTGGCGCTGCGACAGACGGCCGACCACGAACAGACCCATGCGGCGGGAGACCGACACGTCCACGGTGGGCGGCGCGGCGAGGCGCTCGTTGATCGCGGCGAGGTCCTCGGGGGAGAGGCCGATGCCGGTGTCGTGGATCTCGATCAGCACGCGGCCGTCGGGCAGCGCGTGACCGGTGACCTTGACCTTGGTCTGCGGGGAGGAGAACGAGGTGGCGTTCTCCAGCAGCTCGGCGAGGAGGTGCACGAGGTCGTTGACGACGCGGCCGGCGACCTCGGTGCTCGGCACCGACGCCAGCTCGATGCGCTCGTACTGCTCCACCTCGGAGGCGGCGGCGCGGAGCACGTCGACCAGCGGGACCGGGCGGGTCCAGCGGCGGCCGGGCTCCTCACCGGCGAGGACGAGGAGGTTCTCGCCGTTACGGCGCATGCGGGTCGCGAGGTGGTCGAGCTTGAACAGCGAGGAGAGCTGGTCCGGGTCGGCCTCGCGGGACTCCAGCTCGGAGATGAGCGAGAGCTGACGCTGGATCAGACCCTGGGAGCGGCGCGAGAGGTTGGTGAACATCGCGTTGACGTTGCCTCGCAGCAGCGCCTGCTCGGCGGCGAGCCGGACCGCCTCGTGGTGCACGTGGTCGAAGGCCGCGGCCACCTGGCCGATCTCGTCCCGCGAGTGCACACCGACCGACTCCACGGACGTGTCCACGTCCTGCGGGTCGGACTCGGAGAGCTGCTTGACCAGCTCGGGCAGGCGGTCCTGGGCGACCTTGGTGGCGGTGTCCTGGAGGCGGCGCAGCGAGCGGATCATGGACCGGGCCACGACGAACGCGCCGACCAGCGAGACGCCGAGCACGAGCAGGATCAGCACACCGGAGAGGATCGCCTCCTGCTCGGAGGTCGCCTTCAACTGGCGGGCCTTCTGCTCCATGTTGTCGAGCAGCTCGTGCTCGATCTTCTTCATCTGCTGGATCTTGGTGGAGCTGTCGTCCATCCAGTCCAGGTACGAGCGGGCCGGCTGCCCCGCCAGGCCGTCGCGCGACTCGAAGACGCGCTTGGCGTAGAGGTCCGCCGCCTGGATCGTCGGGTTGTTCTCGTCGATGGGCTTGAGGATCTCCTCGGCGCCCTGGCTCGCGTAGACCTTGCGGAAGATGTTGAGCTCGGAGCCCTCGCTGTCGTACGCGGCCTCGCCGTAGAGGCGGTCGTTGGTCGACAGGTCGCCCTTGGTGGCGTTGCTGGCGGGCAGGGCGGCCGCGATGACGGCCCGCTGCACCGACGCGTACTCCTTGGCCGTGGAGAACGCGGCCAGGGCGCGGGTGCGCTGGATCATCTCCGGGTTGCTCGACGCCTCGGCCATGTCCTGGGAGAGGTCGATGAGCTGGGTGATCAGCCGGTGGTACGCCTCGACGGTCTGGGTCGAGTTGCCCTCGGAGGCGTACGCGTCCCGGCGGATCTTGCCGAGCGCGTCGAGCTGGGAGACCAGGCCGACCAGGGTGTCGCGGACGCCCTGGAGGTTGCCGTCCTTGCTCGCCGCGTCGATGTCCTCGGCGGAGTCCTCGAAGGTCTTCTTCGCGTTGTCCGTCTTGTCGCGGAATCCCTTGACCGTGTAGTCGGACGACTTCAGACCGTGCGCCAGGGGACCGGCGGACTGGTCGCGCTCCTCCTGGAGCGCGTGGGCCAGCTCGGTCGCGCGCTGGGTCATCTCGGTCAGCAGCTTCATGTTGTCGAGCTGCTTGATGTCCTCCATCGAGTCGCCGATGCGCAGGCCACCGAGCGTGGTGGCCGCGACCACCGGCAGCGCGAGCAGCGACACCAGACGCGTGGAGATGCGCCAGTTGCGCAGCGCCACGCGGGAGCCGGTGCTGGGCGTGCTCCTGGTGGTCTTGGCGGCGGGCGCCGTCGACGTGGTGCCGGACGCGCCGGCCGGGGCGGACGCGCCGGGGCGTCCCCCGCGCTCGCCCTTGTCGCCGGACGGTGCCGGGCCGGCGCTCTGGGCGTGCTGGTGCGAGGAGCCGCCGGCCATGGGGGCAGTCCCGCCGTGCGACTCCGGCTCGGCCGAAGCGCTGCCATCCCTCTTGAAACGTCCCTGCACTAGCGTCGCAACCTCTGGACCAGGCGCCCCTCCGCGCGAACGGCGGGACACGGTGTCGGCGTCATGAAGGGCGCCCTGAATACGCCCCCCGTGTGGTCTTGAGTGACCGGCGCTGGATTCCCCCCTGTCTCACCGCCACTCGGCGCGGCGTCGCGCCCCCTGCGCCGGCTCGTTCCCGCGGCGGTCCGTGGCATTCCAGCACAGTGCCGGATCTCCAACAAGGGACGCACCCCTAGCTGTGACCAACGTGACGGCGCGTGATCCGGGGGTCACGACGGGTGGAACCGGATCACCCGTATAGGCGGGCAATTCCGGCGAGTCGATCGCCAGTACGGGAGGCTCGAACGGTGTCCCAGTCGCCATGATCAGGAGCGGAATGGTGGGTTCAGATGAGCAATGTCCGTTTCATCGCCCAGGGGCGGGAGTCTGAATTAACCCATTTGCGTGGCTCGCAGTGAGCAAACTCACACCCCGATCACGGCTGGTTCACGTGAGTGACGGGGATTCGCATGTTTAGCCTGACGCTTTACAGGATGAGCGGCTCTGCCCATTCCCACCCGATCACCCCACCTGATCACGAGGCCACAGGACGACAACGGTGAAGACGACGATGATGTTCCAGACGACGGCGAACCCGCGACGCACGACGCTGGCGCACCTGAACGACGTCGGCGAACTGCGGATCGCCGAGCTGCCCGAGCACCCCACCGACCTCCCCGACCGGACCGCCAACCCCCGGCGCACCATTCTGATGGAGCTGCCCGCCTCCGCGGTGGTCGAGGCCGGCGTCTGACCGCACCAGGCCCGCCCGAGCGCGGCCCGGCGGCCCGTCCACCGTGACGGCCCACCGGGCCGCGTTCGCTTTTTCCGGCTCGAAGGATTTACCGGGCGCCCGCCATATCCGTCCTCCGGTAATCCGGCCCCGTGAATTCCGCACCGCCCCCGGCAATAACCGCATATACGCGCCCGTGCCGCCTCACGCGGCCCCGCGGCCGGTGCCGCCACCGGCCTGCCGTCCCACCGGAACGGTGTCCTGAGCCCTCGGAAATCCGGAATTAATCCACCCCCGTTTCCGCACCGCATAACCGCCGTCCGCGCCACCGGCCGAACGCCGGACGCGCGGACCGGTTAACCTGGGACGTCAGTACGCCGGTTCTCAGTGAGAGGCGCCAGAATCCCGTGCGCATCGCCAGGTTCTCCATCGACGGGAACGTAGCCTTCGGCGCGGTCGAGGGCGACAAGCAGGACGAGCTCGTCCTCGACATCATCAAGGGCATCCCCTTCGCCGACCACGAGCTGTCCGGCACCAAGGTGCCCCTCAGCAAGGTCCGGCTGCTCCCGCCGGTGCTCCCCAACAAGGTCGTGGCCTTCGGCCGCAACTACGCTGAGCACGCCAGGGAACTGGGCAGCGAGGTGCCCGACGTCCCGTTCGCCTTCTTCAAGCCCTCCACCTCGGTGATCGGCCCCGGCGACGACATCCAGTACCCCTCCTTCACCAAGGAACTGCACTACGAGGCCGAGCTGGCCGTGGTCATCGGCCGCATGTGCCGTGAGGTCCCGCGCGAGCGCGTCAAGGACGTCATCTTCGGCTACACCTGCGCCAACGACGTGACCGCCCGCGACGTGCAGCGCGCCGAAAAGCAGTGGGCCCGCGCCAAGGGCTTCGACTCCTCCTGCCCGCTCGGCCCCTGGGTGGAGACGGACATCGACCTCGCCCGCGCGAACGACCTCACCGTCCAGCTCACCCTCAACGGCGAGCAGCGCCAGCTCGGGCGCACCAGCGAGATGGTCCACCCCATCGAGGACCTGATCGTCAACATCTCCGAGGCCATGACGCTGCTCCCCGGCGACGTGATCCTCACCGGCACCCCCGCGGGTGTCGGCTCCATGAGCGTCGGCGACGAGGTCGCCGTCACCATCGAAGGCATCGGCACTCTCACCAACAAGGTTGTCAAGCGTGGCTAGCGCACCTGTACGCGTCCGTTTCTGTCCCTCGCCCACCGGTAACCCCCACGTGGGCCTGGTGCGCACCGCCCTGTTCAACTGGGCGTTCGCCCGCCACCACGAGGGCACCCTGGTCTTCCGGATCGAGGACACCGACGCGGCCCGCGACTCCGAGGAGTCCTACAGCCAGCTCCTGGACTCCATGCGCTGGCTCGGCTTCGACTGGGACGAGGGCCCCGAGGTCGGCGGCCCGCACGCGCCGTACCGCCAGTCGCAGCGCATGGACATCTACAAGGACGTCGCGAGCAAGCTCCTGGACGGCGGCTACGCCTACCACTGCTACTGCTCCCAGGACGAGCTGGACACCCGCCGCGAGGCCGCCCGCGCCGCCGGCAAGCCCTCCGGCTACGACGGCCACTGCCGCGAGCTGAGCGACGCGCAGGTTGAGGAGTTCCGGGCGCAGGGCCGCGAGCCGATCGTCCGCTTCCGGATGCCGGACGAGGCGATCACCTTCGACGACCTGGTGCGCGGCGAGATCACCTACCTCCCGGAGAACGTGCCGGACTACGGCATCGTGCGCGCCAACGGCGCCCCGCTGTACACGCTGGTGAACCCGGTCGACGACGCGCTGATGGACATCACCCACGTCCTGCGCGGCGAGGACCTGCTCTCCTCCACCCCGCGCCAGATCGCCCTGTACAAGGCGCTGATGGAGCTGGGCATCGCGCAGCAGATCCCGGCCTTCGGCCACCTGCCGTACGTGATGGGCGAGGGCAACAAGAAGCTCTCCAAGCGTGACCCGCAGTCCTCGCTCAACCTCTACCGCGAGCGCGGCTTCCTGCCCGAGGGCCTGCTCAACTACCTGTCCCTGCTGGGCTGGTCGCTCTCGGCGGACCAGGACATCTTCTCGATCGCGGAGATGGTGGCCGCCTTCGAGATCTCGGACGTGAACCCCAACCCGGCGCGCTTCGACCTGAAGAAGTGCGAGGCGATCAACGCCGACCACATCCGGCTGCTCGATGTGAAGGACTTCACCGAGCGCTGCGAGCCGTGGCTGAAGGCCCCGTTCGCCCCGTGGGCGCCGGAGGACTTCGACGAGGCCAAGTGGCAGGCGATCGCCCCGCACGCCCAGACCCGGCTCAAGGTGCTCTCCGAGATCACCGACAACGTCGACTTCCTCTTCCTGCCCGAGCCCGCCTTCGACGAGGCTGCGTGGACCAAGGCCATGAAGGAAGGCTCGGACGCGCTCCTGCGCACCGCCCGGGAGAAGCTGGAGTCCGCCGACTGGACCTCGGCCGAATCCCTCAAGGAGGCCGTGCTGGCCGCCGGCGAGGCCCACGGCCTCAAGCTCGGCAAGGCCCAGGCCCCGGTCCGCGTGGCCGTGACCGGCCGCACCGTCGGCCTCCCCCTGTTCGAGTCCCTGGAGGTACTCGGCAAGGAGAAGACGCTGACCCGCATCGACGCGGCGCTGGAGCGGCTCGCGGCGTAACGAACGCCACACCGTCAGGGGCGGCATCCGGCCACCGGATGCCGCCCCTCGGCGTTCCGGCGCGCTGCCGCTGGGGCGGGCGCCCGTTACCGTCGGCCCATGAGCATCCGAGCCGTGGTCTGGGACGTGGACGACACCCTTTTCGACTACACCACCGCCGACCGTGAGGGCATGCGGGCGCACCTCCTGGCGGAGGGGCTGCTCGCCCGGTTCGATACGCCGGAGCAGGCGCTCGGGGCGTGGCGGTCGGCGACCGAGGCGCACTGGGCCCGGCACGCGGCGGGGGAGGCCACGTTCGAGGGGCAGCGGCTGGACCGGGTGCGGGCGTTCCTGGGCGCGGAACTGAGCGACGCCGAAGCTGAGGAATGGTTTCTGCGCTACGTCGGCCACTACCAGGCGGCCTGGAAGGTCTTCCCGGACGTGCTGCCCGCCCTGGACGCCCTGCCGGAGTACCGGCACGCGGTGCTGTCCAACTCCAGCCTGACCGTCCAGGAGCACAAGCTGCGCACGCTGGGCCTGCGGGACCGGTTCGAGTCGGTGCTGTGCGCCGTCGAGCTGGGGGTGTCCAAGCCGGCCGCCGGGGCCTTCCTGGCCGCCTGCGAGGGGCTGGGGCTGCCCCCGCACGAGGTGGCGTACGTCGGGGACCATCCGGAGATCGACGGGCGGGGCGCGGCGGAGGCCGGGATGATGTCCGTGTGGATCGACCGGGGCCACCCCCACGCGCGGGCGGCCGGGACGGTCCTGGCACACCGGATCACCAGCCTCGCCGAACTCCCGGCCCTGGTCCGCGCGGATACCCGTTTTGGAGCCCCGTCCACCTTCGGGTAATGTTCTTCCTGCGCCGAGGGGAACGGGCCGAAAGGCCGAGCCCCAGGCGCATCTGCTAGAACAAGATCCCCACTCGGGGCTTGCGTTCCAGTGGCCTATGGTGTAATTGGCAGCACGACTGATTCTGGTTCAGTTAGTCTTGGTTCGAGTCCAGGTAGGCCAGCTCGCAGAGCTCATCTGCAACCGCGGATCGTATCCGCGAGCCCCCGTTGTGTAGCGGCCTAGCACGCTGCCCTCTCAAGGCAGTAGCGCCGGTTCGAATCCGGTCGGGGGTACTGGTTCCGATCTTTCGGAATCGCTAGGGCCCCCGTTGTGTAGCGGCCTAGCACGCCGCCCTCTCAAGGCGGTAGCGCCGGTTCGAATCCGGTCGGGGGTACTGACTGGTCTAAACCATCATTGGTCTATGGTGTAATTGGCAGCACGACTGATTCTGGTTCAGTTAGTCTTGGTTCGAGTCCAGGTAGACCAGCTCGGACCTGCGGAAACGCAGTGTCCAGGCCCCCGTTGTGTAGCGGCCTAGCACGCCGCCCTCTCAAGGCGGTAGCGCCGGTTCGAATCCGGTCGGGGGTACAGAAGGAAGGCTCCTCGCGCAAGCGAGGGGCCTTCGCTGTTTTCCGGGCCCGGACGCAACAGCCGTACGCCGGGGCCCCGTTGAGCCAAGCGGTCGGGCGGGAGCGGGCCGCGGCGTCGGGGCCCGCTCCCGCCCGAGGTGGAAGCGTGGAGCAAGAGGTGAAGCGAGACGGGGAGCAAGAGGGGAAGCGCTCAGCCGGAGCGGCGCAGCGCCTCGGACAGCCGGCCCGCCGCGTCGATCACCGCCTGGGCGTGCATCCGGCCAGGATGCCTGGTCAGCCGCTCGATCGGTCCGGAGACCGAGACGGCGGCCACCACGCGGTTGGACGGCCCGCGCACCGGCGCCGAGACCGAGGCCACGCCCGGCTCCCGCTCACCGATCGACTGCGCCCAGCCCCGCCGGCGCACCCCGGACAGCGCCGTCGCCGTGAAGCGCGCCCCCTGCAGGCCCCGGTGCAGCCGCTCGGGCTCCTCCCAGGCCATGAGGATCTGCGCCGAGGAGCCCGCCTTCATGGTGAGCGTCGAGCCCACCGGCACCGTGTCCCGCAGTCCGGACAGCCGCTCCGCGGCCGCCACACAGATCCGCATGTCGCCCTGGCGCCGGTAGAGCTGCGCGCTCTCGCCCGTCACGTCCCGCAGGTGCGTGAGCACCGGGCCGGCCGTCGCCAGCAGCCGGTCCTCGCCGGCCGCCGCGGCCAGCTCCGAGAGGCGGGGGCCGAGGATGAACCGGCCCTGCATGTCCCGCGCCACCAGCCGGTGGTGCTCCAGAGCCACGGCCAGCCGGTGGGCCGTGGGTCGTGCCAGTCCGGTGGCCCCGACCAGACCCGCGAGGGTGGCCGGACCGGACTCCAGAGCGCTCAGGACAAGGGCCGCCTTGTCCAGAACGCCGACGCCGCTACTGTTGTCCATGCAACGATACTCCCGTCTCACTCTGTGAAACGCAAGTTCAATTTTCCGCGGAACGCGCCACTCTTGAAGCACACGGCGGCCCGCGTACGGCGGGCGCGGTGCCGGACGCCCGTACGCACCGAGATCACGGCGCGGGCGTCGCTTCCTCAGGTTCTCTAGATGTGTCGGCGGAACCGTGGCCGGCCGGAGGGAAAGCGATGGGTAGGACACTCGCGGAGAAGGTCTGGGACGACCATGTCGTCCGGCGCGCCGAGGGCGAGCCCGACCTCCTCTACATCGATCTGCACCTGCTGCACGAGGTGACCAGCCCGCAGGCGTTCGACGGTCTCCGCAAGAGCGAGCGCAGGGTCCGCCGGCTGGATCTGACCATCGCCACCGAGGACCACAACACCCCGACCCTCGACATCGACAAGCCGATCGCGGACCCGGTCTCCCGCGCCCAGTTGGAGACGCTGCGCAGGAACTGCGCGGAGTTCGGGGTGCGGCTGCACCCGCTGGGCGACGTCGAGCAGGGCGTGGTGCACGTGGTGGGCCCGCAGCTCGGGCTGACCCAGCCCGGTACGACCGTGGTGTGCGGTGACTCCCACACCTCCACGCACGGAGCGTTCGGCGCGCTGGCGTTCGGTATCGGCACCTCCCAGGTCGAGCACGTACTGGCGACGCAGACGCTGCCGATGGCCCGCCCGAAGACGATGGCGATCACCGTGGAGGGCGAACTGCCCGAGGGTGTCACCGCCAAGGACCTGATCCTGGCGATCATCGCCCGGATCGGCACCGGCGGCGGCCAGGGCTATGTCCTGGAGTACCGGGGTCCGGCCATCGAGAAGCTGTCGATGGAGGCGCGGATGACCATCTGCAACATGTCCATCGAGGCCGGTGCCCGCGCGGGCATGATCGCCCCCGACGAGACGACCTTCGCCTACCTGAAGGGCCGCCCGCACGCCCCGGAGGGCGCCGACTGGGACGCGGCCGTCGAGTACTGGAGGACGCTGCGCACCGACGACGACGCGGTCTTCGACGCCGAGGTCGTCATCGACGCCGCCGGACTGTCCCCGTTCGTCACCTGGGGCACCAACCCCGGCCAGGGAGCGCCGCTTTCGGCGTCCGTCCCCGACCCGGCCTCGTACGAAGACGCTTCGGAGCGGTACGCCGCCGAAAAGGCCCTGGAGTACATGGGGTTGACCGCCGGGCAGCCGCTGCGGGACATCTCCGTGGACACCGTCTTCGTAGGCTCGTGCACCAACGGCCGCATCGAGGACCTGCGCTCGGTCGCCGAGATCCTCCGGGACCGCAAAGTCGCCGACGGCGTACGGATGCTGGTCGTCCCCGGCTCCGCGCGGGTCGGTCTGCAGGCCGTCTCCGAGGGGCTGGACGTGGTCTTCAAGGAGGCCGGCGCCGAATGGCGGTACGCGGGCTGCTCGATGTGCCTGGGCATGAACCCCGACCAGCTCGCGCCCGGCGAGCGCTCCGCGTCCACCTCCAACCGCAACTTCGAGGGCAGGCAGGGCAAGGGCGGCCGCACCCACCTGGTCTCGCCGCAGGTCGCCGCCGCCACCGCCGTCCTGGGCCACCTCGGCTCGCCCGCCGACCTGTCCGACACCCCCGTGCCCGCTGGAGTGCGATAACGATGGAAGCCTTCACCACCCACACCGGCCGGGCCGTGCCGCTGCGCCGCAGCAACGTCGACACCGACCAGATCATCCCCGCCCACTGGCTCAAGAAGGTCACCCGCGACGGCTTCGAGGACGGCCTGTTCGAGGCGTGGCGCAAGGACGACACCTTCGTCCTCAACCGGCCCGAGCGGCAGGGCGCCACGGTCCTGGTCGCCGGCCCCGACTTCGGCACCGGCTCCTCCCGCGAGCACGCCGTGTGGGCGCTGCAGAACTACGGCTTCAAGGCCGTGATCTCCGCCCGTTTCGCCGACATCTTCCGCGGCAACTCGCTGAAGAACGGCCTGCTCACCGTCGTCCTGGAGCAGAAGGTCGTCGACGCGCTCTGGGAGCTGACCGAACGCGACCCCGAAGCCGCGATCACCGTCGACCTCGAAGCCCGCGAAGTCCGCGCCGAGGGCGTCACCGCCCCCTTCGAGCTGGACGAGAACTCCCGCTGGCGGCTGCTGAACGGCCTGGACGACATCTCCCTGACCCTGCGCGACGAAGACGACATCTCCGCCTACGAGAACGCCCGCCCCGCGCACAAGCCCCGCACGCTGACGAGCTGAGCAACCGCTCGCACGCATAAGGTTTCGGCCACCTCGACGGCCGCCGCGTACCCCCGATCGCCACGATTGGGGGTACGCGCATGTCCGGGTCCGGACGCCTCCGGACGCTCCTGGTGGACATCCCAACTCCCCTTTGCCGCAACGAAGTTGCAGGTCCCGGCGCCCTCCGTCGGCACCCCGTCCCCGCGCCCCGAAACGGCGCGCGGAGGCGGCAGTTGCCCCCTGCGCAGGCGACAACTCGCCCCAGATGGCACAATCTGTGCATGGAACACGACGGCCAACTCCAGCTCTATGCGGCAGTCGCGGACCAACTCAAACAAGCGCACGCAACCGTGCGCACACTGCAAGTCCCGGAGGGCGTACGGATGGCGCTGACCCGGAAGCTGCTGGTCATTACGGCCGCGGCCAAACACGATCTCGCCGGCGCGGCAACGCGTCTCGAACGATTCACCGCGGACCTCGAAGCGGGCCGGATGCCCGAAGAGGACCGCTGAATCCGTCCGGGACCGCCGAATCCGATGCGGCACAAGGGTGAGAAGCCCGTTTCGTGTTTGATTTGCGGTATATATCTGCCTAACGTGCGAAAAAGCTTGAACACTTTCGTTCTGGCGATGTCTCCGAAGGGGAAGACGTGAACAAGGCGCAGCTCGTAGAAGCGATTGCCGACAAGATGGGTGGCCGCCAGCAGGCCGCCGATGCTGTCGACGCGGTCCTGGACGCCATCGTCCGCGCCGTCGTCGCGGGGGACCGGGTCTCGGTCACCGGCTTCGGGTCCTTCGAGAAGGTGGACCGCCCCGCCCGCTACGCCCGTAACCCCCAGACGGGCGAGCGTGTTCGGGTCAAGAAGACCTCGGTCCCGCGCTTCCGCGCCGGCCAGGGCTTCAAGGACCTGGTGAGCGGTTCGAAGAAGCTTCCCCGTGGTGGCGAGGTCTCCGTGAAGAAGGCGCCCAAGGGCAGCCTGACCGGCGGCGCTTCCGCGACCGTCAAGAAGGCCGCGGCCAAGAAGGCCACCAAGGCCGCCGCGAAGAAGACCACCGCCAAGAAGGCGACGCCGGCCAAGAAGACGACGGCGGCCGCCACCAAGGCCGCCGCGAAGAAGGCCCCGGCCAAGAAGGCCACCGGCACCACCGCGGCCGCCAAGAAGACCACCGCGAAGAAGGCTCCCGCGAAGAAGGTCACCGCCAAGAAGGCGCCCGCCAAGAAGTCGACGGCACGCAAGACCACCGCCAAGAAGACCACCGCCCGCTAGAGGCACGGCCTTCCACGGCACTCGGTCCACCAGGGCTTACACGCGCCGGGCCGGACTCCCCCGAGGAGTCCGGCCCGCGGTGCGTTCCCGCGACCGCTCAAGGGCCGTTCAGTGCCTGTTCAGTGCCTGTTCAGAAGGTCTGGAGGGTCACCAGGGTGATCCGCAGCCCCTCGCCCCGGCCCTCGGTCTCGATCCGCACCCGCTGACCGGGCCGCAGCAACCGCAGCCCGCCCGCGTCGAAAGCGGCCGCGTCGAAGGGCACCGGGGTGCCGTCGTCGAGGAGCACCTGTCCGCTGCGGCTCTCGGGGTCGTAGGTGTAAGCGGTGGCCTGCATGTCCGCAGCCTACTGCCCGGCGAACGGGACCGGCGCGGACCACGAGGCGCTCACCGCCGCCGTGTACGGGCCCACGCCGAGCGCCAGCGCCACCCGCAGGTCGTCGCCCGTGTCCACGTCCTGCCGTACCGATTCCACGCTGCCCGGCGCCAGTTCCGCGGCGCCCGAGGCGCGGTGCCGGGCGCGCGAGGCGCCGCCGAAGGCCGGGGCCAGCTCCTGGCCGGGCGCCGCCGCGAGCAGGGTCGTGCCCCGGGCGGCCGCGTCCGCCAGGAAGGCGCGCGGGAATTCGGCGGCCGCCGTGAGCACCCGCGCCAGTTCCGCCGGGCGCAGGGCGGGCAGATCGGCGTTGAGCGCGGCGACGGCCGCCTCCGGGCGTACCGCGCGCACCGCCGAGGCGCCGTACGCCAGCGCGGCGTTCAGGCCGCCGCCCGGCTCGTCCCGCACGATCCGGGCGCCCAGCGCGGCCAGCGCCCGTCCCGCCAGCGGGTCGTCCGTGACGACCGCCACATCCGCGACCTCGGGACACTCCAGTACGGCGGTCACCGTGTCCTGCGCGAACGCCAGCACCAGCCCCGGCCGCGCCCCTTCGGCGACGGCGTCCGCGAGCCTGCTTTTCGCCCGCGCCAAGGGCTTCAGGGGGATGACCAAGCTCCACTGCACCGGCGTACCGTCCCTCTCTGTCCGTGCTCATTGTCACCCGCTCCCACCAGGCGGCCCGAGCCGCCCCGAGGTGTGGGGGAATGCTGTGAAGGCCAGTCCGGGGGCGGTCGCCGCGGACATGCGGGCGTACGGTGTTCTCGACAGACCGGCGGCCCGGAGTCACACTTGTGCGGCCCCCGGCCGAGGTGAAGGCCCTCAGAGGCCATGGAGGAAGGTGTCCGCGTGTCCCGCCGCAGAATCGGCTTCTGGTACCGCTTCGCCGCGGTGATCTGCAAACCGCCGCTGGCGGTTCTGATCAAGCGGGACTGGCGAGGAATGGAGCACATTCCGGCCGACGGCGGATTTATCACCGCGGTGAACCACAATTCCCACGTGGACCCCTTCGCGTACGCGCACTATCAGTACAACACCGGACGGGTTCCGCGATTCCTGGCGAAGAGCGGCCTTTTCAAGAAGGGATTCGTCGGCGCCGCGATGCGCGGTACCGGACAGATCCCCGTCTACCGCGAGAGCACCGACGCGCTGAGCGCATTCCGCGCCGCGATCGAGGCGGTGGAGAAGGGGGAGTGCGTCGCCTTCTACCCCGAAGGCACCCTGACCCGCGACCCCGACGGCTGGCCCATGACCGCCAAGACCGGCGCCGCCCGCGTGGCCCTGCAGACCAAGTGCCCGGTCGTGCCGGTCGCCCAGTGGGGCGTCAACGAACTCCTGCCCCCCTACTCGAAGAAGCCGCACCTCTTCCCGCGCAAGACCCACCACGTGCTGGCCGGCCCGCCGGTGGACCTCTCCCGGTTCTACGACCGGGAGATGACCGCCGACGTCCTGCGGGAGGCCACCGAGGTCATCATGGCGGCCGTCACCCGCCTGCTGGAGGAGATCCGGGGCGAGAAGGCACCGGCCGTGCCCTACGACCCGCGCCGGGAGCGGATCGAGCAGCGCCGCCGCACCCGCGCCCAGTCCGGCCAGGTCACCCCCTCCGGCCACGCGGTGCGGGCCGGCGAGGGCCAGGTCCAGGACACGGTGCCCGCGCCCGCCGCCGAGACCGCGCCCACCGTCACCGAAGGGGGAAGCGGCAAGTGAGCACGCCTGTCCGGGTCGCCGTCATGGGCACCGGCTCCTGGGGCACCGCGTTCGCCGTGGTCCTCGCCGACGCGGGCTGCGAGGTCACCCTCTGGGCCCGCCGCCCCGAAGTGACCGACGCGGTCAACTCCACGCGCACCAACCCCGGCTACCTGCCCGGCGTCGAACTCCCCCCCAATGTGCGGGCCACCTCCGACGCCGCCGAGGCGCTCGGGGACGCCGACTTCGTGGTCCTGGCGATCCCCTCGCAGACCTTGCGGGCCAACCTCGCGGAGTGGGCCCCGCTGCTCGCCCCGCACTCCGTGCTCGTCTCCCTGATGAAGGGCGTCGAACTCGGCTCGGCCATGCGGATGAGCGAGGTCATCGAGGACGTCGCCAAGGTTGGACCCGAGCGGATCGCCGTGGTCACCGGGCCCAACCTGGCCCGTGAGATCGCCGCCCGGATGCCCGCCGCCGCCGTGGTCGCCTGCACCGACGAGGAGGTCGCCCGGCGGCTCCAGGCGGCCTGCCACACCCCGTACTTCCGGCCGTACACCAACACCGACGTCATCGGCTGCGAACTCGGCGGCGCGGTCAAGAACGTCATCGGTCTCGCCGTCGGCATCGCGGACGGCATGGGACTCGGTGACAACGCCAAGGGCTCGCTCATCACGCGCGGCCTCGCCGAGACCACCCGGCTCGGCATGGCGCTGGGCGCCGATCCGCTGACCTTCTCCGGACTGGCCGGACTCGGGGACCTGGTGGCGACCTGCTCCTCGCCGCTGTCCCGCAACCACACCTTCGGCACCAACCTCGGCAAGGGCATGACGCTGCAGGAGACCATCGCGGTCACCCGGCAGACCGCCGAGGGCGTCAAGTCCTGCGAGTCCGTGCTGGATCTGGCCCGCAGGCACGGTGTCGACATGCCGATCACCGAGACGGTCGTCGGAATCGTCCACGACGCCAAGCCGCCCGTGGTCGCCCTCAAGGAGCTGATGTCGCGCAGCGCGAAGCCCGAACGACGCTGAGCGAAAGCGCCGGGTCGACGCTGTCCGGGGGCACTACCAACGGGTACTCTCAACGCGATATGAGCACCGAGAACCTCCCCCAGAGCCCTGAAGCGCAGCCCCGCAAGCCGCGCGTGGCCGTCGTGTTCGGCGGCCGCTCCTCCGAACACGGGATCTCCACCGTCACCGCGGGTGCCGTGCTGGGCGCCATCGACCGGACCAAGTACGACGTCCTGCCGATCGGCATCACGCGGGACGGCCGCTGGGTGCTGACGGCCGACGAGCCGCAGCGGATGGCCATCACGGACCGCCGCACCCCGGAGGTCCTGGACGTGGCGGAGTCCACCGAGGGCGGAGTGGTGCTCCCGGTCGACCCGGCCAACCGCGAGGTCGTCTACAGCGAGCCCGGCGCGGTGCCCAAGGCGCTCGGCGAGGTCGACGTGGTCTTCCCGG
Organism: Streptomyces sp. NPDC018263; assembly: GCF_055562575.1. Lineage (NCBI taxonomy): Bacteria > Bacillati > Actinomycetota > Actinomycetes > Kitasatosporales > Streptomycetaceae > Streptomyces > Streptomyces sp. NPDC018263. The sequence continues at coordinate 118,707 of NZ_JBVHFA010000001.1, read as the reverse complement.
TGCTGCACGGCCCCTTCGGGGAGGACGGCACCCTCCAAGGTCTGCTGGAACTGTCCGGTGTGCCCTACGTCGGCTCGGGCGTGCTCGCCTCGGCCGTCGGCCAGGACAAGGACTACATGAAGCGGGTGTTCACCTCCTTCGGGCTCAAGGTCGGCCCGTACGTGGTGATCCGGCCCCGTGAGTGGCAGCGGGACGAGTCCGCCGCCCGCAGGCGGATCGTGGACTTCGCCGGTGAGCACGGCTGGCCGCTGTTCGTGAAGCCCGCCCGCGCCGGCTCCTCCATCGGCATCACCAAGGTCGACGACCTCTCCGGTCTGGACGAGGCTATCGCCGAGGCCCAGCGCCACGACCCGAAGATCATCGTGGAGGCCGCGCTGACCGGCCGCGAGATCGAGTGCGGCGTCCTGGAGTTCGAGGACGGCCCGCGCGCCTCGGTCCCGGCCGAGATCCCGCCGCCGAGCGCGCACGCGTACTACGACTTCGACGCCAAGTACATCGACTCCACGCCCGGTGTCGTCCCGGCCCCGCTCACCGACGAGCAGACCGCCGAGCTTCAGCGGCTCGCGATCGAGGCGTTCGAGGCGGCGTCCTGCGAGGGTCTGGTCCGCGCGGACTTCTTCCTCACCGAGGACGGCGAGTTCGTCATCAACGAGATCAACACCCTGCCCGGCTTCACCCCCATCTCGATGTACCCCAAGATGTGGGAGGCGTCCGGCATCGGCTACGCGGAGCTGGTGGACCGCCTGATCCAGGCGGCGCTGCGCCGCCCGACCGGGCTGCGCTAGACCCTTAACCGATCAGCGCATGGAGGCGATCCCCTCGGGGATCGCCTTCTTCACGGCCGGGGCCAGGTCGACCAGGACGGCCGTGGAGTCGTCCGGGCCGGACAGCTCCTCGGGCAGCGTGACCTCCACGTAGGCGCGGCGGTTGGCGGTCGTGAAGCGTGTGGAACCGTCGTCCCGCTTCTCCATCAGCCAGTCCACGCCGTCCACCCCGCCGGCCAGCGCGCCGGGATCGTGGCCCTGGGCGACCTTCGGGTCGGTCATCTTCGGCGGCCGGACCACCCCGCAGCGCAGTATGATCGCCGGGCCCGACCAGCCCGCCGTATAGGCGGAAGCGGGCCGTGGGTCGTCGCGGTGCCGGCCGTCCACCTTCCCGGGCAGCGCCTCGTCCAGATGCCGGCACAGGGGGGCGGTGCGGGCGTCGGGGCGGGGAGCCGCGACCGTGGTGCCGTCGTCCGCCGTGGAACAGCCCGCGACCGCGATCAGCAGCGCGGGCGCGAGCAGGCCGAGGGGCCGGTGACGGAAGAAGTTCACCGGCCAAGCGTAGACGGGGGCTACAGATGCACGACCGGGCAGGTCAGGGTGCGTGTGATGCCGTCCACTTGCTGGACCTTGGCGACCACCATGCGACCCAGCTCGTCGACGGTGTCGGACTGGGCGCGGACGATGACGTCATAGGGTCCCGTCACGTCCTCGGCCTGGATCACTCCAGGAATCCTGCCGATCGTCTCGGCGACGGTCGACGCCTTGCCGACCTCGGTCTGGATCAGGATGTACGCCTGTACCACGGAACCTCCAGGGCGGCCACGAGGATCATGTGGGGAAGAGGAACGCCACGGTATCGCGTCGCCGCTCTCCGAGGGGAGACCCTGAGGAACGGGGCACGCGCGCCGGGGTGCGGGCACCACGGAAGTTGACGGTCACCTCGACCGTATCGGGGACACTGATGACGCGCGACCGGGCACGGGACAGGTACAGAAGGGGCTTGAGGCCATGAAGGGCACAGTGGGTGAGCTTGGTGAGTTCGGGCTCATCCGGGAGCTGACCTCCCGTCTCACCACCACCCCGGCGGTCCGGGTCGGCCCCGGTGACGACGCCGCCGTGGTCGCCGCCCCGGACCGCCGGGTGGTGGCGAGCACCGACATCCTGCTGGAGGGCCGGCACTTCCGCCGCGACTGGTCCACGGCGTATGACGTGGGCCGCAAGGCCGCCGCCCAGAACCTCGCCGACATCGCCGCGATGGGCGCCGTGCCCACCGCGCTGCTGCTCGGCCTGGTCGTCCCCGCCGAACTCCCGGTGACCTGGCCGACCGAGATGATGGACGGCCTGCGCGACGAGTGCCAGGTGGCGGGCGCCTCCGTGGTCGGCGGCGATGTCGTGCGCGGCGACACGATCATGGTGTCGATCACCGCGCTCGGCGATCTGCGCAACCAGGAGCCGGTGACCCGCTCCGGCGCGCAGCCCGGCGACCTGGTGGCCGTCACCGGCTGGCTGGGCTGGTCCGCCGCCGGGTACGCGGTGCTCTCGCGGGGCTTCCGCTCGCCGCGCGCCTTCGTGGAGGCCCACCGGCGCCCCGAGCCGCCCTACCACGCCGGCCCGGCGGCCGCCGCGCTCGGCGCGACCGCGATGTGCGACGTCAGCGACGGACTGATCGCGGACCTCGGGCACATCGCGGACGCCAGCAAGGTACGGATCGACATCCGCTCCGGCGCGATCGACATCCCCACCCAGATGAACGACATCGGCCAGGCGGTCGGGGTGGACCCGCTGCAGTGGGTGCTCACCGGGGGAGAGGATCACGCGATCGTGGCCACCTTCCCGCCCGACACCAAGCTCCCGGCCCGCTGGAAGGTGATCGGCGAGGTGCTCAACCCCTCGGCGCTGCCCCAGGTGACCGTGGACGGGGCGCCCTGGACCGCCACCGGCGGCTGGGACCACTTCGGGGACCCGGAGTGAGGCCCGCCGGACAGGCGCCGCCGCGCGTCCTCACCGTGGCCGGCTCGGACTCCGGCGGCGGGGCGGGCATCCAGGCCGACCTGAAGACGATGCTGGCGCTGGGCGTGCACGGGATGAGCGTGATCACCGCCGTGACCGCGCAGAACTCCCTCGGCGTGCAGGGCGCCTGGGAGCTGCCGGTGGAGGCGGTACAAGCGCAGTACCGCAGTGTGGTGGACGACATCGGCGTCCAGGCCGTGAAGACCGGGATGCTGGCCTCGGCGGAACTGGTCGAGGCGGTGGCGGAGTTGATCTCCGGCACGGACGCGCCCGCCGTGGTCGACCCGGTGGGCGTCTCCAAGCACGGCGATCCGCTGCTCGCCGCCTCCGCGGTGGACTCGGTACGCACCCGGCTGCTCCCGGTGGCGACCGTGGCCACCCCGAACCTGGACGAAGTGGCCCAACTCACAGGGTTCCGGGTCGCTTCGGAGGCCGATCTGCGCCCGGCGGCGGAGGCCGTACTGGCCTACGGACCCCAGTGGGTGCTGATCAAGGGCGGGCATCTCACCGGGGAGGCCGTGGATCTGCTCACCGACGGCGACCGGGAGTACCGGCTGCGTGCCCCGCGCCACGACAACCGGCACACCCATGGCACCGGCTGCACCCTGGCCTCGGCCATCGCCTCGCAACTGGCGAAGGGGCTGACCGTGCCGGAGGCGGTGACGGCGGCCAAGGAGTACGTCACCGGGGCGATCGCCCACGGGTTCGCCCTGGGCGGCGGGATCGGCCCCGTGGACCACGGCTGGCGCTTCTGAGCCTTACGAAGGCAAAGCGAAGAGCCGGTCCACCCGAAGGTGGACCGGCTCTTCACAGCAACCGACTATGGCCGCGCGCGATGGGGGCACCCCCTGCTCGGTTAGAGCTTGGGGGATGTGCGTCAGCGCGAGACCTTGCCGGCCTTGATGCACGAGGTGCAAGCGTTCACGCGCTTCGGCGTCCCGCCGACCACGGTACGGACGCGCTGGATGTTCGGGTTCCAGCGACGGGGCGTACGGCGGTGCGAGTGCGAGATGTTGTTGCCGAAGCCCGGCCCCTTGCCGCAGACGTCGCAGTTGGCAGCCACGGGTCACTCCAAAGACTTCAGATGCTCTTACGGTTGATCCCGGCATGCCGGGATCGAGATCAGGAGAACCTGAGATCTTGAGTGGCGCTGCCAGGGGGAATGGCCCGATCGGGATCGGGCAACCGGAGCAGCATACAACGACTGCTTCCGTACAACGAAACTACCATGGTGGCCAGGCACCCCGTGCCCGGCCCTCCCGCGATGGACGCCGTCCCACGGTCTACGCTGCGTCCCACGTCCAGCCACAGGGAGGCGCAGGTGGCGCAGGTGCCGCAGACATTCCTCGATGCTCTCGCGGTGCGCACCTGGTGCGGTCTGGCGCTGCGCTCGCTGGGGCGGGCGCGCGAGGAGATCGACGCGATCAACGTCTATCCCGTCGCCGACGGGGACACCGGCACCAACCTGTATCTGACCCTGGAGTCCGCGACGGCGGCCGTCGAGGCGGTGTTCGCCGGGTACGAGCAGGGCGGTCCCTCCCTCGCGGACGCGCTGCGCGCGATGGCCCACGGCGCCCTGATCGGGGCCCGCGGCAACTCCGGCACGATCCTCGCCCAGCTTCTGCGCGGCATGGCCCAGGTCCTCACCGTCAGTGACGTCTCTCACGTGGACGGCGTTCTTCTCCGAACGGCGCTGCGCCGGGCCGCCGACGCCGCCCGCGAGGCCGTCGCCCACCCGGTCGAGGGCACCGTGCTCACCGTCGCCTCGGCCGCCGCCGACGCGGCCGACGGAGCCGAGGGCGACTGCGGGACGGTCGTCCTGGCCGCCTACGAGGGAGCGCGGGCCGCGCTGGCCGCCACCCCCTGGCAACTGGCCGTGCTCGGCCGCGCCGGGGTCGTGGACGCGGGCGGACGCGGGCTGGTGACCGTGCTGGCTTCCCTGGTGGAGGCGGTCACGGGCGAGGCGGTGCCCGAGGAGACCTACGCCGGGTCCGCCGGGGCCGAGTCCTGCCCGGAGATCCCGGAGCACGCGGGGGAGGGCGGGCCCGCCTACGAGGTCATCTACCTGCTGGAGGCCGACGACGCGGCCGTGGCCCGGCTCCGGGAACGGCTCGACGCCCTCGGTGACTCCCTGGTCGTGGTGGGCGGCGACGGGCTGTGGAACGTCCATGTGCACGTCGACGACGCCGGGGCGGCCGTGGAGGCGGGCATCGAGGCCGGGCGGCCGCACCGGATCAGGATCACCCACTTCGCCGTCGGTGACGTCCACACCGGCGGGGAGCGGCCGCCGCGCGAACCGGCGCAGCGGGCCGTGGTCGCCGTGGTGCCCGGCGAGGGGCTGGCCGGGCTGTACGCCGAGGCGGGCGCCACCACCGTCCTGGCCCGCCCCGGCGAGCCGCCCGCCAGCGGGGAGCTGGCCCAGGCCCTGAGGCGCGCGCACGCCCGCGAGGTCGTCCTGCTGCCCAACGACGCCGAACTGCGCCACACGGCCGCCGCTGCCGCCGAGCAGGTACGCGCCGAGGGCGTCCGGGTCGCCCTGATCCCGACCCGCTCGGCGGTCCAGGGCATCGCCGCGCTCGCCGTGCACGCACCGGAGCGCCGGTTCGACGAGGACGTGGTCCAGATGACCTCGGCCGCCGGGGCCACCCGGTACGCCGAGGTCCTCGTGGCCGAGCGCCAGTCGTGGACCACGGCCGGGATCTGCCAGGCCGGGGACGTGCTCGGACTCATCGACGGCGACGTGGCCGTGATCGGCCCCGACCTCACCGGCACCGCCGAGACCGTGCTCGACCGCATGCTCCAGGCGGGCGGCGAGCTGGTCACCCTGGTCGTCGGCGACGACGCCCCCGATGAGGTCGCCGACCGCCTCGAAGCCCGCGTCCGCGAGGCCTACCTCGCCGTCGACACCGTGGTCTACCGGGGCGGCAGGCAGGGCGCCCCGCTGCTCATCGGGGTGGAGTGAGCTGAGCGGCCGGGGTCACTCCCCGTCCAGCAGTCGGGCAGCCGTCTCACGCCGGAGGCGGACCGTGTCGTCCGTGGCGTCGGCGCCCTTGTAGGCCGCGAGCACGGCACGCGCGCGTGCCTTCGCCCCGGCCGACCGGCCCAGCTCGGCCTCCAGCACGGCGGCGGCCAGTTCGGCGCCGGTGCGGCCGTGCAGACCGTCCGCGCCGAGCGCGGCGAACAGTGCGGCCGACCGCTCCAGCTCCGCCAGCGCCTCCTCGGGCTCCTGTGCCACCGTGGCCAGCAGCTCCCCGAACTGGCGGTGCGTGTGCGCGAGTTCGGTTCTCAGGCGGGCCCCCTCCAGCGGGTCGTCCACCTCGGCCAGCGCCTCCCCGCACACCTGGACCGCCCGCGCCATCAGCGCCCGCGCGCCCGGCACCCCCGCCTCCAGCCGGGGCGCCAGCCAGGCGCGGGCCCGCAGCGCGCGCACGGTGAAGTACGGGTTGCCCAGCGCCTCCCACAGTTCGCCCGCCCGGACATACGCCCCATCCGCCTCCGCCGGGAGGTCCGCCTCGGCCAGGGACTCGCCGGCCAGGTGCGCCAGCGTGGCGTGGTCCTGCTGCTCCGGCCAGTGCTCGGCGAGGCCCGCCGCCAGCAGCCGGTGCTCGGCCGCCTGCCGGTGCTCGCCCAGCTCGCTCAGGCAGTCCCCGAGCCACCAGTGGGTCTGCACCAGCGCGCCGTCCCCGTGCACCTCGGCCGACAGCTCGGCGAGCGCCGACTCCAGCACCTCGGCGGCCTCCGTCCAGCGCCCCTGGCGCAGCAGCAGCCCGCCCAGCAGATGCCGGCCCCAGGCGCCGAAGGTGCCGCTCTCGCCCGCCTCGTCCGCCCAGTGCGCCGCCTGGAGGGCGTGCCCGGCCGCCTCCTCGGTGCCGCCCCGCGCCCCGATCAGCTCGGCGAGCTGAAGATGGAGCTGGGCACGCCCGGTCGGCTCCAGATACGCCCCGCCGTGCTCCAGCGCCGACCGCAGCGCCCGCTCGGCCTCGGCCGGCTCCCCGAGGTGCTGGGACAGCGCCCCCACCCGTGCCTCGTACTCCACGGCGAACCAGGGCAGCCCCGCGCCCGTGTACTCGGCCACCGCCCGCCGGAACAGGTCGGCCGCGCGCGGCAGGTCACCGCCCAGCTCGGCCAGTTCCGCCAGCATGGCCCGCGCCTCGGCCCCGCGCGCCACCAGCCGTACGTCGTTGCCGGTACGGCCGCCGACGAACGCCAGCACCTCCCGCGCGGCCCGCTCCGCCTCCCCGGCGGGGGCGCCCTCGTGGACGCGGCGCATCTGCACCCGGGCCCGGCTGATCAGCACCCCGGCCGTCTGCCGGGGACCGGTCGCCCCCTCCGCGTACAGCGCGAGCACCTCGTCGTACAGCCCGTCGACCGTCTCCCGCGCCGCCTCCGTGTCACCGGTCAGGGCGCGTACGTACGCTCCGCGCGCGCGGGCCGCGAGGGCCTCGCCGGGGTCGCCCGCCTCCGCGTAGCGGGCGGCGGCCTCCTCGAAGAGCGGGATGCCGTCGGGGCCCTGGACCATCGCCGTGTTGTCGGCCAGCTCGGCACGCGCGCGTGCGTCGAGTCCGGCGCCGTCGGCGGCCCGCGCGAGGGCCGCCCATGCTTGCGGGGCGTCCGGCCGCAGGGTCTCCGAGAGCCGTCGGGCCCGCGCCAGCAGCTCGGGCACCCCCGGCTCCTCCTCCGCGACCTCCTCGACCTCCTCGACCACGGGAGACGGCGCCGGGGCCGTCCGGACGCCCAGGGGCAGGCGGTCCACCAGCGGCTCGGCCTCCATGGTGGCGCGGGTCAGGTCGCCGATGTGCGAGCTGCCGTTACGGGCGTCGAACCGCGCCGCCAGTTCCAGCGCCTCCGCGCGGGCGTGCGCGGCCAGCTCCCGCGCGGTCCACGTCCGCCCCGCCGGCCCCGGCACCTGCCGGCCGCCCGTCCCGAGCGCGGTCAGCCGGTCCATCAGCAGCGTCACCACGGCCAGGAACTCCAGCAGGCTGCGCGGATGCCCCGTGTCCGTGAAGTACGCGGGCCGCTCCGCCAGCAGCTCCAGAGCGCGCTCCTCGTTCCCGCTCAGCGCGCAGAACTCCACATGGGCGGCGAACGCGTCCCGCATGCTCTCCATCGGCCGCACCAGCCGGATGCCCCGCAGATGATGTGCGCGCGCCTCCTCCACCCGGCCCAGCCGCAGCAGCGGCACCAGCGACCGGGCCAGCACCCCGTGCGGCTCGTGCGCACAGGCGAACTCGCCCTCCAGCACCGGCGCCCACAGCTCCAGCGCCTCCGCGTCCCGGCCCGACCGCGCCTGCCAGCCGCCCTGCCCGCGAAGTTCACAGGCGTGGCAGTCGGCCATGTCGTCCCGGTCGGCGGCCAGCCACGCGCCGAACGCCCGCTCGGCCCGCGCCCGGTCGCCGATGTGCGAGGCCACGCCGAACTCGGCCGCGCGCACTGCCCGTTCGGAGTACCCGGCGACCCGGTAGCGGCGCTCCATCTCGCCGAGCCAGTTCTCCACCGACGCCAGCGGGATGTGCGGCTGGCCCAGCATGCCCGCCGTCATCCACTTGAACGTCCAGTGCAGCGCGTGCGCCTCGTACGCGTCGAAGTCCTCCGGACGCTCGTCCCACATCCGCAGCAGCCGCGCGAACGGCACGAAGACCCGGTCCTTCTCCGAGCTGTAGCTGTAGACCTTCACCTGATGGCCGAGCGCCTCGATCACCGCCAGCGGGATCTCCAGCTTCTCGGCCTCGACGAGGAGTTCCTCCGCACGCGCGTTGCGTGCCGGGCCCTCCGGCCGCTCCGCGTTCTCCGCCATCGCCTGCCGCAGCGCCTCGAAGTCCATGATCCGGCTCATCGTCCCTCGTCCTCTCCGGGCGTCGCTCGGTCCAGCAGTGCGGCGAACGCCCGGTTCACCAGGGCCGAGTCGGCCGGCCGCAGCGGGCGGTGCGCCAGCAGCAGCGCCTGCCCGTACAGGGCCTCGGCCGCCGTGCCGGTCAGCTCCGGGTCGGTCAGCGAACCGACGCGCCTCACCAGCGGGTTGAGATGGTTCAGCACCAGCCGGGCGCGCGGGGCGGTGCCGCGCAGCGAGCCCAGGATGCCCGCCCACAGGTCGTCCGCCCGCTCCTCCGCCTCCGCCCGCGCCCGCTCATGCCGCGCCGACCGGTCGTCCAGGTGCAGGGCGGGCACGGAGGCCGGGTGGAACGCCCGCAGCTCCACGTCGCAGTCCAGGGGACCGAGCCTGGCGCGCGCGGCCGCCAGAAAGCCCGACAGCGCAAGCTCGGCCGCCGGGTCCACCCTGTCCAGGTGCGCGGTCACCGTGTCCGCGTCCAGCTCCGCGACCACCGTGCCCGGCCGCACCGACGGCAGGGCCTCCAGCAGCTCGCTGTCGTAGGTGTAACCCCCGTTCACCACCCCGACGCCCTGCGCGGCGGCGATCGGCGCGACCTGCCGGAACTCCTCGACGCTCCGGGTGAAGTGCACCACCGGGTGCCGCAGGGCGAACTCCTCCAGCGACAACTCGCCGTCACTGGTCTCGAACGGCAGCCACGGCAGCATGACCCGCAGCATCTCGCCGTCGTGCCGGGCCAGCGCCCGCACCCCGAGATGGTGCACGGCCAGGAACGCCGACAGCCGCTCCGGGTCACCCGCGGCGAGCCCCGTCAGCCAGTCCCGCACCCGCTCGCCCAGCGCCTCGCGGACGGCGGCCAGCGTCTCGTCCTCGTACAGCGCCTCGCGCGACGCGGTGGGCCGCAGCGTGTCCGTGTCCAGCACACAGCGCACGAAGAACGCCCAGTCCGGCAGGAGCTGTTCGGCCCGCTCGGTGAGCAGCATGCCCTTCAGATGCACTCGGTGGGTGGCCCGCTGCGCCGGGCTCACCGCCGCGGGGAGCACGTACGCCACCCCGCGCACCCCGGCCAGCGGCACGTCCAGCGTGATCGCGTCCAGCGGGGTGAAGCCGAACAGCTCCCGGCAGTGCGTCTCCAGCGCCGCCCGCCGCTCCACCGGGCTCGGCCAGGGGCGGTCCCAGGGCGCCGGGAGGTCGGTGACCGGCTCGTCGTCCACCCGTACGTCGTACGGCAGCAGCGAGCCGAAGTCCCGTGCCAGGGTGCGCACCCGCGCGGGCGCCAGCCACTCGCCCGCACCCGCCCGCGCCACCAGGTGCACCGTCGTACCGGGCTCGGGGCGCGCCGCGTCCGGGAGGGTGCGCACGGTGTACGAGCCGTCGTCGGCGGCCGTCCACTCCACCGGCGGAGCGCCGGGCGTACGGGCGCTGCGGCTGACCACGCGGATGCGCTCGGCCACCACGAAGCAGGCCAGCAGACCGATGCCGAACCGGCCGAGGAACCCGGAGCGGGTCTCCTCCAGGCCCTCCGCCCGCTTGGAACTGCGGCCGATGGTCGCCAGCAGGCTGTGCACGTCCGCCTCGGTGAGCCCGATCCCGCTGTCCTCCACCCTCAGCCCGCCCCGCCCGTCCGGGAACAGCCGCACCCGCGCCGGGGCACCGGGCTCCTCCGCCCGCCGGGCGGTGACGGCGTCCACGGCGTTCTGGAGCAGCTCGCGCAGATAGACCTTGGGACTGGAGTAGAGGTGCTGGGAGAGCAGGTCCACCAGACCGCGCAGGTCGACCTGGAAGGTGTGCGGAGGGGTCGGCTCGGAGGCCGGGGATGACTGGGAGGTCTGGGAGTCCATCGTCACGGCGCCGGTGGGGGGAGCTTCGCGCGGCGCGGGGTCGGGCGGTCGGGTGCCGTGGGGGCGGTGACCGCGGGGGATGACCGGAGGCGCGTCATCCTAGGGCCGAAGGCCCGAGCTGACCAGGTACGTCGGGGATCTCGCCGGGACCGGGCGGAGCCACCTGTACGGCGATGTCGGTGCCGTGGTGTGCAATGGATCTCGTGCCCGCACTGCGAGAACCCCTGAAGAAGGTGCTCGGTCCCGCCACCGCGAAGGTGATGGCCGAGAACCTCGGCCTGCACACCGTCGGCGACCTCCTGCACCACTACCCCCGCCGGTACGAGGAGCGCGGCCAGCTCACCCACCTCGCCGACCTCCCCATGGACGAGCACGTCACCGTGCTCGCCCAGGTCGCCGACGCCCGGCTGCACACCTTCGCCTCCTCGCGCGCACCGCGCGGCAAGGGCCAGCGGCTGGAGGTCACGATCACCGACGGCAGCGGCCGCCTCCAACTGGTCTTCTTCGGCAACGGCGTGCACAAGCCGCACAAGGAACTGCTGCCCGGCACCCGCGCGATGTTCTCCGGCAAGGTCTCCGTCTTCAACCGCCGCCTCCAGCTCGCGCACCCGGCCTACGAACTGCTGGACAAGGACGCCGAGGACGGCGACGAGGCCGTGGAGAGCTGGGCCGGCTCCCTCATCCCGATCTACCCGGCCACCGCCAAGCTGGAGTCCTGGAAGATCGGCAAGGCGGTGCAGACCGTGCTGCCCAGCGTCCAGGAGGCCGTCGACCCGCTGCCGGAGTCGCTGCGCGAGGGGCGCGGCCTGGTCGAGCTGCCCGAGGCCCTGGTCAAGATCCACCGCCCCGCCACCAAGGCCGACATCGCCGACGCCCGCGCCCGCCTCAAGTGGGACGAGGCGTTCGTCCTCCAAGTCGCGCTCGCCCGCCGCCGCTACGCCGACACCCAGCTCCCCGCCGTCCCCCGCCGCCCCCTGGCCGACGGCCTCCTCACCGCCTTCGACGCCCGCCTCCCCTTCACCCTCACCGAAGGCCAGCAACGCGTCTCCGCCGAAATCTTCACCGACCTCGCCACAGCCCACCCGATGCACCGGCTTCTTCAGGGAGAGGTCGGGTCGGGCAAGACGATGGTGGCGCTCCGCGCCATGCTCGCCGTCGTCGACGCAGGCGGGCAGGCGGCGATGCTCGCGCCCACCGAGGTGCTCGCTCAGCAGCATCACCGGTCGATCACCGAGATGATGGGGGAGCTGGCCGAGGGGGGCATGCTGGGCGGGGCCGAGCACGGGACCAAGGTGGTGCTGCTGACCGGGTCGATGGGGGCGGCCGCGCGCAGGCAGGCGCTGCTGGACATCGTCACCGGGGAGGCGGGGATCGTCATCGGCACCCACGCGCTCATCGAGGACAAGGTCCAGTTCCACGACCTCGGCCTGGTCGTCGTGGACGAACAGCACCGCTTCGGCGTCGAGCAGCGTGACGCCCTGCGCGGCAAGGGCAAGCAGCCCCCGCACCTGCTCGTCATGACGGCCACCCCGATCCCGCGCACGGTCGCGATGACGGTCTTCGGTGACCTGGAGACCTCGGTCCTGGACCAGCTCCCGGCCGGCCGCTCCCCGATCGCCACCCATGTCGTCCCGGCCGCCGACAAGCCCCACTTCCTCGCCCGCGCCTGGGAACGCGTCCGCGAGGAGGTCGAGAACGGCCACCAGGCGTACGTCGTCTGCCCCCGCATCGGCGACGAGGACGAGAGCGCCGCAGAGAAGAAGGCCACCGAAGGCGACAAACGGCCCCCGCTCGCCGTCCTCGACATCGCCGACCAGCTCACCCGGGGCCCGCTCCAGGGGCTCAAGGTCGAGGTGCTGCACGGCAGGATGCACCCCGACGACAAGGACGCCGTGATGCGCCGCTTCGCCGCCGGGGAGACGGACGTCCTGGTCGCCACCACGGTCATCGAGGTCGGCGTCAACGTCCCCAACGCCACCGCGATGGTCATCATGGACGCCGACCGCTTCGGCGTCTCCCAGCTCCACCAGCTCCGCGGCCGCGTCGGCCGAGGCTCCGCGCCCGGCCTCTGCCTGCTGGTCACCGAGATGCCCGAGGCCAGCCCCGCGCGCCAGCGCCTGGGCGCCGTCGCCTCCACCCTCGACGGCTTCGAACTCTCCCGCATCGACCTCGAACAGCGCCGCGAGGGCGACGTCCTCGGCCAGGCCCAGTCCGGCGCCCGCACCAGCCTCCGCGTCCTGGAGGTCATCGAGGACGAGGAGATCATCGCGCAGGCAAGAGAAGAGGCGACAGCGCTGGTGGAGGCGGACCCGGAGCTGCAGCACCTCCCCGGCCTACGCACAGCCCTGGAAGCCCTCCTGGACGAGGAAAGAGAGCAGTACTTGGAAAAGGGCTGAGCTGTATTTCTTTTCGGGGCGCGGGGCTGTGTCCATATGCGGCTCCGCCGCGTGGGCGCGACCGGCCACAACGGCCCCGCACCCGCCGACGCATCACAAGACCCCCCCACCACCTGCGAAAATAGAGAAACCCCAAAGAAGAAGGACCCTCACATGACCCGCGTGATCGCCGGCACCGCAGGCGGACGGCGCCTCTCCGTGCCGCCCGGCACAGGAACCCGCCCCACCTCCGACCGCGCACGCGAAGCCCTCTTCTCCACCTGGCAGTCCCTCCTCGGCGCCCCCCTGAACGGCGAGAGAGTCCTCGACCTCTACGCCGGCTCCGGCGCGGTCGGCCTGGAGGCACTGAGCCGCGGCGCCGCCCACGCCCTCCTCGTGGAGGCCGACGCCCGGGCCGCGAGAACCGTCCGCGACAACGTCCGCGATCTGGGCCTCCCCGGCGCCGAAGTGCGGGCGGGCAAAGCGGAACAAGTCATCCGTACCGCACCCCCCGCAGCCCCCTACGACCTGGTCTTCCTCGACCCCCCGTACGCCGTCTCCGACGACGATCTCCGCGAGATCCTCCTCACACTCCGCTCCGGGGGCTGGCTGACCGGCGAAGCCCTCGTCACCGTGGAGCGCAGCACCAGAGGGGGCGAATTCCACTGGCCGGAGGGGTTCGAAGCGATCCGGTCCCGTCGTTACGGCGAGGGAACGTTTTGGTACGGTCGCGCCGCCTCACCGTGCGAAGACGCACGATGACCGGACCCGAGAGCGAGGGATCTCCCGTGCGCCGCGCCGTCTGTCCCGGATCGTTCGACCCGATCACCAACGGACATCTCGACATCATCGCCCGCGCCTCCCGCCTGTACGACGAGGTGTTCGTCGCGGTGATGATCAACACCTCCAAGAAGGGCCTGTTCGACGTCGACGAGCGGATCGGCCTGATCCGCGAGGTCACCGCCGAGTACGCCAACGTCCGCGTCGAGGCCCACCACGGCCTCCTCGTCGACTTCTGCAAGGACCGCGACATCCCCGCCATCGTCAAGGGCCTGCGCGCGGTGAGCGACTTCGACTACGAGCTCCAGATGGCCCAGATGAACAACGGCCTCACCGGTGTCGAGACGCTGTTCGTGCCCACCAACCCCACCTACAGCTTCCTCTCCTCCTCCCTGGTCAAGGAGGTCGCGGCCTGGGGCGGCGACGTCTCCCACCTGGTGCCCCCGCCGGTGCTCGCGGCACTCGGCGACCGGCTCCGGAAGGACTGACGCCCCCAAGGGGCGGCGGGGGAAGGTGACGACACGTCACCCGGTGTCGGACGGCCGCCCCATGGCCGTACAGTCGTCCCGTCCGTCTCCAACACAGCAGCAGAGAGTGGCGAGCCAGGTGGACGTCCAGAACAAGCTCGACGAGATCGTCGCCGCGGTCTCCGGTGCCCGGTCCATGCCCATGTCGGCCTCCTGCGTGGTCAACCGCGCGGAACTGCTCGCGCTGCTCGAAGAGGTCCGCCAGGCACTGCCCGGCTCCCTCGAACAGGCCCAGGAGCTGATCGGGGGCCGCGAGCAGATGGTCGAGCAGGCCCGCCAGGAGGCCGAGCGGATCATCGAGACCGCGCACGCCGAGCGCGGCAGCCTGATCGCCGGCACCGAGGTCGCCCGCCAGTCCCAGGCCGAGGCCGACCGCATCCTGGCCGAGGCCCGCGCCGAGGCCGAGCAGGTCCGCGCGGACGCCGACGACTACGTCGACTCCAAGCTCGCCAACTTCGAGGTCGTCCTCACCAAGACCCTCGGCTCGGTCGGCCGCGGCCGCGAGAAGCTGCTCGGCACCGGCCCGGGCCTCGACGAGCACGGCTACGAGGACGAGGACGCCCCCGAGCGCAGCCAGGACCCGGAGACCCTGCGCCACGACGCGGACGCCTACGTCGACGTCAAGCTCGGCGCCTTCGAGGCGGTGCTGGCCAAGACCCTGGAGGCCGTCCACCGCGGCCGGCAGAAGCTGCACGGCCGGATCGCCACCGACGACCTGGGCGCCCTCGCGGACGACACCACGACCTTCCAGCACTCCAGCGACGCCGACTACCTGGCCGACCTCGCCGCCCTGGCCGACACCCCGCCGGCCCCGGCCCAGCGCGCCCCGGCGGCCCCGGAACCGGCGTACGAGCAGCAGGACGCGTACGGCTACCAGCAGCCCGACGCCTACCCGGCGGCCTACCCCCCGCAGCCCGGCTACGCCCCGCAGGAGGCGTACGGCTACCAGCAGGACCCGTACGCCGCCCCCAACGGTTACGCCCCGCAGGCGGAGGGCTCCTTCCACGGCTACGACCCCCAGCAGGCGCCGTACGACCCGCAGCAGCAGGGTCAGCACGGTCAGCAGGGGCAGGCTCAGCAGGACTACGCCCTGGACGAGACCAGCCTCTTCGACACCGGCATGATCAGCGCGGAGCAGCTCCGCGCGTACGAACAGGGCCGCGGGCTGTAGGCGCGTGGGGCCCGATTGGGCCCTGAGCGAAAGGTCCAGTATCCTGGCTGTTCGGTCGCGTGTATCCCCGCGATCAGCGCTGCCCGGAACACCGTCGGGCCGCGTCCCTCCTAGCCCGGACCGAAAGCAGGAATGGCTTCCAACGCACGTCTCGACCATCGCAACCCTCTCGTGATCGACACGCACGAGCTGGGTCGGCGGCCTGGTGCGATGCAGCGCCTGACCCGCGAGGTCGACGCCCCCCGGGACCTCGGTATCGAGGGCGTCGTAGGAGTGCCGGAAGGCGCCCCGCTGGAGCTGGACCTCCGTCTGGAGTCGGTCATGGAAGGGGTGCTTGTCACAGGCACCGCCCGTGCATCGGCCAAGGGGGAGTGCGTAAGGTGTCTGGAGCCGGTCGGGCTGGAGCTCGAAGCGGACTTCCAGGAAATGTTCTCGTACCCTGACGCCGACGACCGTGGCCGCGTGATCGCGGAACCGGGCGACGACGCCGAGGACGACGAGGACAGGCAGTACATCGAGGACGGCTTGATCGACCTCGAGCCTCTGCTGCGGGATGCGGTGGTGCTCGCACTGCCGATGCAGCCGGTGTGCCAGGACGACTGTCAGGGCCTGTGTTCCGAATGCGGAGCGCGGCTCACGGACGCCCCGGACCACCACCACGACGCCGTCGAAATTCGTTGGGCGGCATTGCAGGGACTCGCCGACACCATGTCGGACGGCGAGAAGGACGAGATGAGCGGCGACGTGCCTCGATCCGCACGTGCCGACGAGAAGCAGGAGAAGTAGCCGTGGCTGTTCCGAAGCGGAAGATGTCGCGCAGCAACACGCGCCACCGCCGGTCGCAGTGGAAGGCTGCGGTCCCCACCCTGGTTGCGTGCGAGCGCTGCCACGAGCCCAAGCAGCAGCACATCGCGTGCCCGTCTTGCGGCACCTACAACAAGCGCCAGGTCCTCGAGGTCTGAGCGGCCGGTGAGAGGCACTGTGTCCACTGCCAAGAAGGTGGAAGACGCCGAAGCCAATGCTTCCCGCCGACGCGGGAACGGCAAGGCGGAGAACATGGCCTCGTCCCACACGCTTCTGGAAGGGCGGCTCGGCTACCACGTCGAGTCCGCCCTTCTGGTGCGCGCGCTGACCCACCGTTCCTACGCGTACGAGAACGGCGGTCTGCCGACGAACGAGCGGCTGGAGTTCCTCGGGGACTCCGTGCTCGGCCTCGTCGTCACGGACACGCTGTACCGCATCCACCCCGACCTGCCCGAAGGCCAACTGGCCAAGTTGCGGGCCGCGGTGGTCAACTCGCGTGCGCTGGCGGAGGTCGGCCGTGGCCTCGACCTGGGTTCCTTCATCCGGCTCGGCCGTGGTGAAGAGGGCACGGGCGGCCGGGACAAGGCGTCCATCCTCGCCGACACCCTGGAAGCGGTGATCGGCGCGGTCTATCTCGATCAGGGCCTCGACGCGGCGTCCGAGCTGGTCCACCGGCTCTTCGACCCGCTGATCGAGAAGTCCTCGAACCTCGGAGCCGGCCTGGACTGGAAGACCAGTCTCCAGGAGCTCACCGCGATCGAGGGGCTCGGCGTTCCCGAGTACCTGGTCACGGAGACCGGCCCCGACCACGAGAAGACCTTCACTGCTGCTGCCCGCGTCGGGGGCGTCTCGTACGGCACCGGCACCGGCCGCAGCAAGAAGGAGGCGGAGCAGCAGGCCGCCGAGTCCGCCTGGCGGGCCATCAAGGCCGCCGCGGACGAGCGCGCCGAGGCGGCGAAGGCCGTCGAGGCCGAGGCCGCCCCGGACGACGCACCGTCGTCCGCCACCGCCTGACCGAGCACATCCCGAGCGCCCGCCCCCGTCCGTCGGGGGCGGGCGCTCGGCTCTTTCCAACGGTTCTCCTCAAGGGGGTTGTCGATGCCCGAGTTGCCCGAGGTCGAGGTCGTCCGGCGGGGGCTTGAGCGGTGGGTCGGCGGGCGTACCGTCGCTGAGGCCGAGGTGCTGCATCCGCGTGCGGTGCGGCGGCACCTGGCGGGGGCCGACGACTTCGCGCACCGGCTGAAGGGGCACCGGTTCGGTACGCCCAGCCGGCGCGGCAAGTACCTGTGGCTGCCGCTCGCCGACACCGGGCAGTCCGTCCTCGCCCACCTCGGGATGAGCGGCCAATTGCTGGTGCAGCCGCACACGGCGCCGGACGAGAAGCACCTGCGGGTACGGGTCCGGTTCGCCGACGAGCTGGACACCGAGCTGCGCTTCGTGGACCAGCGCACCTTCGGCGGACTCTCGCTGCACGACAACACCGCCGAGGGCCTGCCCGACGTGATCGCGCACATCGCCCGCGACCCGCTGGACCCGGTCTTCGACGACGAGGTGTTCCACCAGGCGCTGCGGCGCAAGCGCACCACGATCAAGCGGGCCCTGCTGGACCAGTCCCTGATCAGCGGCGTCGGCAACATCTACGCGGACGAGGCGCTGTGGCGCTCCCGCCTGCACTACGAGCGCCCCACCGCCACCTTCACCCGCCCGGTCACCGCCGAACTCCTCGGCCACGTACGGGACGTGATGAACGCGGCCCTGGAAGTCGGCGGCACCAGCTTCGACAGCCTGTACGTCAACGTCAACGGCGAGTCCGGCTACTTCGACCGCTCCCTGGACGCCTACGGCCGCGAGGGCCTGCCCTGCCGCCGCTGCGGTACGCCGATGCTGCGGCGCCCGTGGATGAACCGGTCCAGCTACTTCTGCCCGAAGTGTCAGCGGGCGCCGCGCGTCTCGTCGTAACGGGCGCGGGCGGCGAGGACCTCGTCCATGGCGCCCTCCACGCAGTGGATGAGGGCGAGCAGCCGCTCGGCGACCCGGCGGCCGAGGTCGGTGAGTTCGTAGTCCACGCGGGGCGGGTTGACCGGCTGTGCCTCCCGGTGCACCAGCCCGTCTCGCTCCAGCGCCTGGAGCGTCTGGGACAGCATCTTCTCGCTGACCCCGTCCACCCGCCGCCGCAGCTCGTTGAACCGGAGCGACCCCTCGTACAGCGCACTCAGCGCCAGGCCGCCCCACCGCCCGGTGACATGCTCCAGCGTCCCCCGCGACGGACAGGCCCTGGCGAACACGTCGAAGTCGCACTCCTCGCCCGACCGCTCCTGAATGCTCCCGCTCATGCCGCCAGGGTAGGCGAGGGATGCGCTGACCGCCAGGTTGCGCTAACCGAGGGTTAGCGCCCGGCGTTTCAGTAGCCGAAGAAGTGAGAGGTCGGGGTCCTGGCCTGCGGTTCCTGGGCCGAGCAATGCAGTGACCTGTGGCTTGGCTGTCGACGGCTGTCGGCGTTGGTCGTTAACGAGCACCCGTTGACGGCCCGGCGGCGGCCCGAGGATGCCTTCTGGCGGGCTTGCTTATCAAGTCCGCCAGAAGGTGATCCGGTCAGAAGAAGAAGTGCAGGACCGAGTGCAGGACCCACTTCGTCAGACTTGTTGCCGCGTAGAACAAGTAGGTAAGGGACGACACCAACTTTGCGGCCTGGTGAAAGTTGCTTGCCTGCCAGAATCGCCGTGGTGTACTGTCCTCCGTACCGGCATTGACATTGCAATGCAATGTCTTACCGGTACGAGGGAGTCGCTTGCGAGTCAAGGGTCCTCCTCGGGTTTGAGCCATGAGGCGTCAGCGCGCGGTGGAAGGTGTCGCAGACGTCTCTCTGGCATGCGTTCATTCTGTAACTGGGAACCTTAGCATGGCCGGTTGGTCAACTGGGTGCCAGTGGCGTGGACTTGAACCCAGTAAGGCGTGCCAGTCCTGATGACCGTAACAGCGGGCGGACAAGGCCCCAATCGAGTACGTCTGTGAGCGCTCACTTCCAGCAACGAGGTGCTCGGCGCGAAGCTCGGCCAAACTCGCTGCCGCTCGGCGAGCCTCGTAGGGGTCTCGCATGCGGCTTGTTGGAAAGAGTGGCCTGAACTGCGCCGACACTGACAGGCTTCCAGGTCGGTGGAGCGGCTTTGGGCTGGAGCTGCTTTGGGGGGAGTGATCATGGCCCCGTAAGCTTCCGGCGCGTCGGGCAGTCTGTGGACCTGCCCGTTAAAGCACGACGTTGGGGCCATGATCTTCGAGGCTCGCGCCAAAGTGGCTGGCTAAAGTCGTGGAGCCGACCGCCCCGTCCACGACGTGTTCTGACCTCATGCCGTCGGCCTACCCTCACCAGGGCGCGCGTCGGCGCAGCGCGGGCGGAGCGGGCCGGAGGCAGGAGTGGCGCCCGCAGCGGAGCCGGGAAGCGCGCCCGGCGGAGCGGAGCGCAGCCGGGGCTTGATGAGGTAGAGAAACCCGTAACTCGGGGGCCTGGCAGGTCAGGCGCCGGGCGGCTTACTGGAGGTCGTACTCTGCGGCGAGCACGCGACCGGGCCCCATGTAGTCCCGCGCGTATTCGGTGATCTGGCCGTTCTGGTCCCAATAGTGACTGGCCATGCTCAGCACGGGGGTGCCGGGAGCCAGCTCCAGCAGCGGTGCCACGTCCTCCGGAAGCTCCTCGATCGACACCGAGTCGCGTCGCTTGACCGCGCGTCGGCCTGTCCGGTCCTCGATCAGGCCGAACGTCATCTTCGGCAGCGGGCCGGTGACGATCAGTTCAGGTGCGGCCTCGGCAAGTTCTCCAGGGAGCCACGACGTGGACAGGGCGATCACGCCGTCCTCATCGAGGTATCGGCGTCGGCGCTGAACCACCGACGCGCCTTCCTCGACCTCCAGGGCGTCAGCCACCTCGGAGTCAGCGGGGACGATCCCAGCGCTGATGATCTCCACCCGTTCGCCGGGCCGGAAGCCACTGCCCGTGGTCCGCTGCAACTGAAGTCGGTCGGGTCCGGTCGTGAGCTTGCTGGGCATACGCGCCACCGTTCCAATCCCTGGGATGGTCTCTGCGTATCCCTCTGCCCGCAGAACGGACGCGACTCGCGTAGCCGTGGCCACGGAGACGCCATCGTCGCGCACGATCTCGCGGACGGACGGGATGCGGTCACCGGGCTGCAACTCGCCGCGCTCGATCCGGCCCTTGATCTGCGCCGCGATGCGCCGGTACGGCGGCAGGGCGGGCGAGTCCCCACTCATGCGAACAGCTCCCTTCTAGAGCACTTTAGAACACCTCCTTGACGCGGAGGGTGCTCTAAAACACTATAGAGCTGTGCCCCCGCGCTCCAACAGGTGGGATTCGGCACGTACTACGCCATGTGCCCAGGGACGGCGCTCAACCGCCAAGAAGAACCGCCGCCCCTGGCTCCCTCGAAGGGAAGCCCCATCATGCCTGCTTCTGTGGTGATCGCGCCTGCCGCCTCGTCGGTCGGCTCGGCTGAGGCGCCGGTTCGTCTGGTACGTGGGGGCCGGGGTTGCCCGGTCTGTGGTGAGCGCCGGTGCCCCGTCCCGGCCGAGTGCGCGAGTGAGTACGCCAACCGCACTTGGGGCGCCTGCGCCGAGTGCGCCGGGTCTGGCTACGACACGACCGGCTTCGACATCTGGTGCCCCGTCTGCGTCGGCACGGGAACGATGGAGGTCTGATCGTGGAACTCTTCTCCTGCCTGGACCTGATGGAGCGCCCCTCCGCCTGTCCCGGCTGCGGCGAGTGCGCCCCCCAGTGGACGTGGGTCCCCATCGACGGCCTGCGCATCCTCACCCACGACGGTGACCTGATCTGCCCGGCCGACAAGACGTTCGGCGCGCTGACCGGCCCCGAACCGGGCTCGGCGGAGGTGGCCGCGTGACGGTGTTCCCCGTCCCCCGGAGGCCGTGGCCGGTGCTGCGGCCTCCCTGGGCACCGATCCCCTCACCCTGGCGGATCTGCTGCGGGTGGCCAATGCCCCTGGTTTCGACCGCTGGCAGGAACAGGTCCGGCGCACGGGTGGGTGCGCGCATCCGATCCGGCTCATGGGCCAGACCACCACCCGTGACCGTGAGACTGGTGAAGTCCTCTACTCCTACAGCACGGCCGATGAGCCGGGTGGGGCGTTACGGGTCGCCTGCGGCAACCGCCGTGCCTCCCGCTGCCCGGCCTGCGCCTGGACGTACGCCGGGGACACCTACCACCTGATCCGCGCCGGGATCACCGGCGACCCGCTCAAGGGCGTCTCCCCGGTCGTCCGCGACCACCCGCGCGTGTTCGCCACCCTGACCGCCCCGTCGTTCGGCCCGGTCCACAACCGCCCGGACTCCGGCCGCTGCCGCTGCGGGAGCTCCCACGCCGAGGACGACCCCGCCTTGGGTACGGCGCTTGATCCGGGCCGCTACGACTACGCGGGCGCAGTCCTGTTCAACAACCACGCGGGCGACCTGTGGCGCCGGTTCACGATCTACCTGCGCCGTGAGATCGCCGCCCGTGCCGGACTTACCCAAGCCGCGCTCACCGAGGTGTGCCGGGTGTCGTTCGGGAAGGTGGCCGAGTTCCAGAAGCGCGGCGCGGTTCACTTCCACGCGGTCATCCGCCTCGACGGACCGGACGGCCCCGACACCGCCCCGCCGGCTTGGGCCAGCATCGCTCTCCTGGACGACGCGATCCGGGCCGCCGCCGCTCGTGTCTCCGTCCCCGTCCCGGCCGCCGGTGAGCACCGGGCCCGTGTGCTGCGGTGGGGGACTCAGGTGGACGTGCAGGCGATCGGCGCCCTGGACCGCGAGGAACTGACCGAACAGGCAGTGGCCTCCTACGTCGCCAAGTACGCGACCAAGGCAGCCGAGACGACTGGCACGGTGGATCACCGGATCGGAGAGCTCTCCGAGCTGGACCGGCTGCCGTTGCCCGAGCACACCCGGCGCCTGATCGAAGCCTGCTGGGACCTGGACGACGCCTACCCGGACCGGATGCTGGCGCGGTGGGCTCACATGCTCGGCTTCCGCGGGCACTTCTCCACCAAGTCTCGCAGCTTCTCAACCACCTTGGGCGCCCTGCGCCAGGTGCGGGCCGACTACCGCGCCCGGCAGGAACGCCGCGAGCGCGGGCTCTCCGAGGACCTCGACGACTCGGAGGGCTCCACGCTGGTGCTTGCCCACTGGACGTATGCCGGGCAGGGACACACCCCCGGTGAGTCCTGGCTCGCCGCATCGATCGCCAAGGAGATCCGGGTCAACCGGGAGACCGCGCGGGAAGCGCTGGCCGACCTGGACGACTGGGAGGTGTGCGCATGAGCCGCCTGCCCGCTCAGTACCTCACCCCGGAAGACCTCGTAATCCTCCTTCGCCTGCCCAGCGTCGAGACCGTCTACCAGTGGCGACGCAAGGGCACCGGGCCGCGTGGCTTCCGCGTCGGCCGACACCTCCGCTTCGACCCCGAAGACGTGCGCGCCTGGGTCGAGTCCCTGATGGAAGGGGCCGCCTGATGGCCGGACACATCCAAGACCGCTGGTACAAGACGGAGCCCGGCCCGACCGGCAAGCCCGTCCGCGTCAGGACCGACCGCCACGGCGTCGGCCTGCGCTACCGCGCCCGCTACATCGGCCCGGACGGCACCGAGAAGTCCAAGAGCTTCCCCGACAAGCAGAAGCGCAAGGCGGAACAGTGGCTCGCCAACATCGAGGCCGATATGTCGCGCGGCGACTACGTTGCCCCGGACGCTGGCAAGGTCACCTTCGAGCAGTACGCCACGGAGTGGATGACGACGCAGATCACGGACCCGCTGACCCGTGAGTCCGTCGAGAGTCGGCTCCGGCTGCACGCGATTCCGTACCTGGGCACGCGGCCGATGGGCTCGTTCACCCCGTCGCACCTCCGGGCTTGGCTGCGGACGTTGGAAGACCGGGGCCTGTCGGCCGGGTACCGGCGCGGGATCTTCGCTCATGTCTCGACGGTGTTCACCGCTGCTGTCGAGGACAGGGTCCTCCGGGTGAACCCGTGTGGTGCCCGCTCCGTGCAAGCACCCAGGCTGGAGCCGCGCAAGGTCAGGCCGTGGCCTGCCGAACAGGTCAAGAACGTCCGGGCCGCGCTGCCGGATCGATACCAGGCGATGGTCAACCTGGCTGCCGGGTGCGGTCTGCGACAGGGGGAGATTTTCGGTCTGGCTGTGGAAGACGTGGATTTTCTCGGCGGTGTGCTGCACGTCGTCCGGCAGGTCAAGCTACTTCGCCTGTGCCGACCCGTGTTCGCTCCGCCCAAGGGCGGCAAGGAGCGAGACGTTCCCCTGCCCGAGTCAGTGGCCTTCGCGCTGGCACGTCATCTCAAGAGCCACCCGGCCCAGCGGATCACGCTGCCTTGGAAGAACCTCGACGGGCCGCCCGTCACGGCGTCGCTGATCTTTACGGGTACCGCCGGGCTCGCGCTGGACCGGAACCGCTTCAACGATCGAGTCTGGCGGTCGGCGCTTCGGGCCTCGGGTGTGGAGCCGGGCCGGGACAACGGAATGCACGCGCTGCGGCACTTCTACGCCTCGGTGCTCCTGGACGCGGGCGAGAGCATCAAGGCTCTGAGCGAGTACCTGGGCCACCACGACCCCGGTTTCACGCTGCGGACGTACACGCACCTGATGCCGTCGAGTGGTAGCCGGACTCGGGCCGCCGTGGACCGGATGTTCGCTGACGCGGAACGGGAGGATGACGGCCCGGAGACGGCCCGGGACGGGGCTTAGGTGTCTGACCTGCGGCTTTCTCAGTAGCCGAAGTCCTGGGTCCACCACGGGCCGCCGGGGGCCAGGTGGACGCCTACGCCGAGGGTCTTGAAGTCGCAGTTCAGGATGTTGGCGCGGTGGCCGGGGCTCTTCATCCAGGCGTCCATGACGGCTGCCGCGTCGGTCTGGCCGCGGGCTATGTTCTCGCCGCCGAGGCCCTTTATGCCGGCCTTCGCGGCGCGGTCCCAGGGGGTGGCGCCGTTGGGGTCGGTGTGGTCGAAGAAGCCGCGGGCGGCCATGTCGCCGCTGAACGCCTCGGCCAGCCCGGTGAGCGCCGAGTCGGCCGTGACCGGGGTGCAACCGACCTTTGCCCGCTCGACGTTGACCAGCCGCAGCACCTCCGCCTCGGCGGCCGCCTGCGCGGACACGGTGACCGGCGCGGAGGTCTCGGGGGCCTTCGGCTCGGGGGCCGGGGCCTTGGGCCGGGACTCGGTCGGCTTCGGGTCGGGCTTGGGGTCGGCGGCCGGCTTGGAGGGGGCCGGCTCGGCGGGCGCCGGGGCCTGCGAGGTGGGGGCCGACGCGGGGGCGGACGGGGCCGGGGACACCGGGGTGGTGCCCTGCCGGCCGCCCGTGGCAGGGGAGCCGGGGGTGCTCGGGGTGTCCGCGCTGCCGGAGGCACCGCCCTGCTCGCTGGCCGCGTTGCCGGGGGCGCCCACCGCCTGGACGGACTCGCCGGGGCCGCTGCTGGTGCCGAGCCGGTAGTTCTGGAGACCGGGCACCGCGCCGGTGGCGACGGCCGCCGTGCCGAGGGCGACGGCGGCGGAGACACCCAGCAGGCCCGTGCGCACCGGGGTGGCGGCCTTCCTGGCGCGCCGGTGGCCGCGCTGCCTCGTGCCGACCGTCGCGGCGAAGTCGGCCTCCAGGGCCCGGCGCTCGTCGTCGGTGGCGTACAGGTAGTCCGTGCTGCGGGCTGCGGTCGCCGCGTACGCCTGCGGCCGCTGGTACGACGCGGTGCCCCCGGGTCCGTACGACCCCGCCTCCGAGATTCCGGTGCCGGATCGTCGATGGCGTCCCATGCCCTGCCCCATTCCTCGTTCTCGCGGTCGGCCGACGCCTGGTCACGGCGAATCCCCCCGGCCGAGCCAACTCACTCGATCGAGTGAGTTTCAGATGAGAGTCATTGGACCGGGACGGTACCGCATGCCACTGGGGCAGGGTGTGCCTCGCGGGACATCCGGCGGCTAGGTTGCAGCCATGAGTGAGGAAGTACGGCTGGTGGCCTGGGTGCGCGGACAGGTCCAGCAAGTGGGTTTCCGCTGGTTCACGCGTGCCAGGGCGCTGGAGATCGGCGGGCTGAGTGGTTTTGCTCTCAATCTGGCCGACGGACGGGTCCAAGTGGTCGCCGAGGGCCCACGCGACGGCTGCGAGCGGCTGCTCGACTGGCTCCAGGGCGCCGACACGCCCGGACGGGTCGACGGCGTCACCGAGATCTGGGACACACCCCGCGGGGGATACGACGGCTTCGCCATCCGCTGACCCGGCACCCGTGAGACCCCTTGGGACCCCCTCCGCAGGACCCCCGCGCGGGGGTCCTCGGAGCGGAAAGAGGCTGGTGGTTGCCAAGAACGGCGCCACGTGGCAGGCTCGCGAGGTACACGTGATCGTCACGCCCCGAGGGCCCCGTCACAGCAGCAGCGCCGCCGTCCACCGGCCGCGCGCCGCGGGTTCGCCCCCCAATACGGGGTGTGATCGTGTTGACCGTCAAACTTTTTGGTGAGACGCTGAAAGCCCCGCGCATCTTGGCTGTTTGGCATGGCGAACGGCAGTGCAACACCAGCGTGTGCCAGGCATGCCGGGTGCGAATCCCTCACGACCACCAACCGCTTCGGTCGGTCACTCAGTGTGGAGGACCATCCATCATGGCAAAGGCGCTTCTCGGTTACGTCGGCGGCTCCGACCCGCGACTCCTCGCCGAGATGCGACGGCTCCAGCAGCGCGTACAGGATCTGGAATCCGAGCTGACTCGGATTCAGTCGGAGAACGACGCGCTCACGGCTGCCGCTTCTCAGGACAGGATCATGGAGAGCATCGACGCACACCAGGCGGAGCCTGCGCTCACCTGATCACTGCATCGCTCCACGACAGCAGTCGCTTCAAGCAGACCCGGACGGCGAAGCCCGCACGTCCGAGTCCACAGGGACGCTTCGGCGTCCCTCAGTTCTTTCCCCCGCGCATCCTTTCAGCCCCTTCAACAAATGGTGTGCCCTTCGTGCACTTGGGCGAAACCGTGGGGTTGCGAGTGTTCATGGAGTGAGATACCCGCTGCCCGGTAAAGTCCGGATGCGTGCATCTCAAGGCCCTGACCCTCCGCGGCTTCAAGTCGTTCGCCTCCGCGACCACGCTCCGCTTCGAGCCGGGCATCACGTGCGTCGTCGGGCCGAACGGCTCGGGCAAGTCCAACGTCGTGGACGCGCTGAGCTGGGTCATGGGCGAGCAGGGCGCGAAGTCGCTGCGCGGCGGCAAGATGGAGGACGTCATCTTCGCCGGCACCACCGGCCGTCCGCCGCTGGGCCGCGCCGAGGTGTCGCTCACCATCGACAACTCCGACCGCGCGCTGCCCATCGAGTACGCCGAGGTCACCATCACGCGGACCATGTTCCGCAACGGCGGCAGCGAGTACCGGATCAACGGCGACACCTGCCGTCTGCTGGACATCCAGGAACTCCTCTCCGACTCCGGCATCGGCCGCGAGATGCACGTCATCGTCGGCCAGGGCCGGCTCGACTCCGTCCTGCACGCCGATCCCATGGGCCGCCGTGCCTTCATCGAGGAGGCAGCGGGCGTCCTCAAGCACCGCAAGCGCAAGGAGAAGGCGCTGCGGAAGCTGGACGCGATGAAGGCCAACCTCGCGCGGGTGCAGGACCTCACCGACGAACTCCGCCGCCAGCTCAAGCCGCTCGGCCGCCAGGCCGCCGTCGCCCGCCGCGCCGCCGTCATCCAGGCCGACCTGCGCGACGCCCGCCTCCGCCTCCTCGCCGACGACCTCGTACGGCTCCGCCAGGCACTCGGCGCCGAGATCGCCGACGAGGCCGCGCTGAAGGAACGCAAGGACACCGCCGAACGCGAACTCCGCCAGGCCCTCCAGCGCGAGGCCCACCTGGAGGACGAGGTACGCCGGCTCGCGCCCCGCCTCCAGCGCGCCCAGCAGACCTTCCACGAGCTGTCCCAACTGGCCGAGCGGGTACGCGGCACCGTCTCGCTCGCCGAGGCCCGCGTCCGCAGCGCCACCTCCGCGCCCCCCGAGGAACGGCGCGGCCGCGACCCCGAGGACCTGGAGCGCGAGGCCGCCCGCGTCCGGGAGCAGGAGGCCGAGCTGGAAGCCGCCCTGGAGGCGGCCCGGCACGCCCTCGACGACACCGTCGCCCACCGCGCCGAACTCGAACGCGCGCTCACCGCCGAGGAACGGCGCCTCAAAGACATCGCGCGGGCCATCGCCGACCGCCGCGAGGGCCTCGCCCGCCTCTCCGGCAAGGTCGGCGCCGCCCGCTCCCGCGCCGCCTCCGCCCAGGCGGAGATCGACCGCCTCACCACCGGCCGCGACGAGGCCCGCGAACGCGCGGCCCAGGCCCAGGAGGAGTACGAGACCCTCAAGACCGAGGTCGACGCCCTCGACGCCGACGACACGGCCCTGGCCGAACAGCACGAGGCGGCCAGGCTCCGGCTCACCGAGGCGGAGGCCGCGCTCGGTGCCGCCCGCGACGCCGTCACCGGCGCCGAACGCGAACGGGCCGCGCTGCGCGCCCGCCACGACGCCCTCGCGCTGGGCCTGCGCCGCAAGGACGGCACCGGCGCCCTGCTCGCCGCCCGCGACCGCCTCACCGGCATCCTCGGCCCCGCCGCCGGACTCCTCACCGTCGAACCGGGCCACGAGACCGCCCTCGCCGCGGCCCTCGCCACCTCCGCCGACGCCCTCGCCGTCACGACTCCCACCGCGGCCGCCGAAGCGATCCGTCACCTTCACAAGGAGGAGGCGGGACGAGCTTCGCTGCTGGTGGCGGGGGGCCGGGAGGAGGAGCACTCTCCTGCCCCCGCCCCCGGCGGGCACCCCTTCGCCGCCGACCTCGTGCGTGCGCCCGTCGAGCTGATGCCCGCCGTGCGGCGGCTGCTGCGGGGGATCGTCGTGGTGGGGACGTTGGAGGAGGCGGAGGCGGTCGTGTACGCGCGGCCGGAGTTGGTGGCGGTGACCGCCGAGGGGGACCTGCTCGGGGCGCACTTCGCGCAGGGCGGGTCGGCCGGGGCGCCCAGTCTGCTGGAGGTGCAGGCGGCCGTGGACGAGGCGGCCGCCGAGCTGGCGGAGCTGGCCGTGCGGTGCGAGGAGCTGGGGCGGGCGCAGGAGGAGGCGGCCGGGGTGCGG
The DNA here is from genome assembly GCF_055562575.1 of Streptomyces sp. NPDC018263. Classification (NCBI taxonomy): domain Bacteria; kingdom Bacillati; phylum Actinomycetota; class Actinomycetes; order Kitasatosporales; family Streptomycetaceae; genus Streptomyces; species Streptomyces sp. NPDC018263. The sequence continues at coordinate 90,456 of NZ_JBVHFA010000001.1, read as the reverse complement.
GCCGAGGCCGCGGCGCTGGTGGAGGAAGTGGGGGAGCGGCGGCGGGGCGCCGACCGGGAGAAGTCGAACGTCGCCCAGCGGCTCGGGCGGCTCGCCGGGCAGGCGCGTGGCGCCGCGGGTGAGGCCGAGCGGTCCGAGGCGGCCGCAGAGCGGGCGCAGGAGGCGCTGGAGCGGGCCGTCGCCGAGGCGGAGGAGCTGGCCGAGCGGCTGGCCGTCGCCGAGGAGATGCCGGCCGAGGAGGAGCCCGACACCTCCGTACGCGACCGGCTCTCCGCCGACGGGGCCAACGCGCGGCAGACCGAGATGGAGGCGCGCCTCCAGGTCCGTACGCACGAGGAGCGGGTCAAGGGGCTCGCCGGGCGGGCCGACTCGCTGGACCGGGCGGCGCGCGCTGAGCGCGAGGCACGCGCGCGTGCGGAGCGGCGGCGGGCCCGGCTGCGCCACGAGGCGGCGGTCGCCGGGGCGGTCGCCGACGGCGCCCGGCAACTGCTGGCCCACATCGAGGTCTCCCTCGCCCGCTCCCGGCGCGAGCGCGACGCCGCCGAGGCCGCGAAGGCCGCCCGCGAGCGGGAGTTGGCCGACGCACGCGGCACGGGACGTGAACTCAAGGCGGAACTCGACAAGTTGACGGACTCGGTGCACCGGGGCGAGGTGCTCGGCGCGGAGAAGCGGCTGCGGATCGAGCAGTTGGAGGCCAGGGCGCTGGACGAACTCGGGGTCGAGCCGGAGGGGCTCGTCGCGGAGTACGGCCCTCTTCAGCCCGTGCCGCCCTCCCTCCCGGCGGAGGGCGAGGAGCTGCCGGAGGACCCCGAGCACCCCCGTAACCAGCCCCGTCCCTTCCACCGCGCGGAGCAGGAGAAGCGGCTGAAGGCGGCCGAGCGCGCCCACCAGCAGCTCGGCAAGGTGAATCCGCTGGCGCTGGAGGAGTTTGCGGCGCTGGAAGAGCGGCACAAGTTCCTCAGTGAGCAACTGGAGGACCTGAAGAAGACGCGGACGGATCTGCTGAGGGTGGTGAAGGAGGTCGATGAGCGGGTCGAGCAGGTCTTCGCCGAGGCGTTCCGGGACACCGCCCGCGAGTTCGAAGGCGTCTTCTCCCGGCTCTTCCCCGGCGGTGAGGGGAGGCTGGTGCTGACCGACCCGGACGACATGCTGGCCACCGGTGTGGACGTGGAGGCGAGGCCGCCGGGCAAGAAGGTGAAGCGGCTGAGCCTGCTGTCCGGCGGGGAGCGGTCGCTGACGGCCGTCGCCATGCTGGTGGCGATCTTCAAGGCCCGCCCGAGCCCGTTCTACGTCATGGACGAGGTCGAGGCGGCCCTGGACGACACCAATCTCCAGCGGCTGATCGGGATCATGCGGGAGCTCCAGGAGAGTTCCCAGCTCGTGGTGATCACGCACCAGAAGCGCACCATGGAGGTGGCCGACGCGTTGTACGGCGTCTCGATGCAGGGTGACGGTGTGTCGAAGGTCATCTCGCAGCGGCTGCGCTAGCCGATCCTCCAAGATCAAATACGCGTGCGTTTACTTCTTGAACAACTTCGGCGCGCGCGTATCTCTTAAGTCACAGCCATCCAAGTATTGACTTCGAAACTTGAAGGCATAGTCTCTGCAACGTTGCTTTTACCTTCAGGTGTAAGTGGCGCCAAGTTGTGCGCCACTGGAACCTGGAAGGGCTCGCCCCCACCCGGCAGCGTTGCCGTGGCCCGAGGAGTTACACGTGACCAGCACAGCGCAGGCACCCCAGCCAGGAGCCGGGACGGCTCACCCCGAACATCTCGGGCACGTCATCTTCATCGCGGCCGCCGCCGCGATGGGCGGCTTCCTGTTCGGCTACGACAGCTCCGTGATCAACGGCGCCGTCGAGGCCATCCGGGACCGGTACGACGTGGGCTCCGCCGTCCTCGCCCAGGTCATCGCCATCGCGCTGATCGGCTGCGCCATCGGTGCCGCCACCGCCGGCCGCATAGCCGACCGGATCGGCCGTATCCGCTGCATGCAGATCGCCGCCGTCCTCTTCACCATCAGCGCCGTCGGTTCCGCGCTGCCCTTCGCGCTGTGGGACCTCGCCTTCTGGCGCATCATCGGCGGGTTCGCCATCGGCATGGCCTCGGTCATCGGCCCGGCCTACATCGCCGAGGTGTCCCCGCCCGCGTACCGCGGCCGGCTCGGCTCCTTCCAGCAGGCCGCGATCGTCATCGGCATCGCCGTCTCCCAGCTCGTCAACTGGGGCCTGCTGAACGCCGCCGGCGGCGACCAGCGCGGCAAGCTCATGGGCCTTGAGGTCTGGCAGGTCATGCTGGGCGTCATGGTGATCCCGGCCGTCCTCTACGGCCTGCTCTCCTTCGCGATCCCCGAGTCCCCGCGCTTCCTGCTCTCCGTCGGCAAGCGTGAGCGCGCCCGCGAGATCCTGGCCGAGGTCGAGGGCAAGGGCGTCAACCTCGACGCGCGGGTCAACGAGATCGAGCACGCCATGAAGTCCGAGCACAAGTCGTCCTTCAAGGACCTGCTCGGCGGCAGCTTCTTCTTCAAGCCGATCGTCTGGGTCGGTATCGGCCTCTCGGTCTTCCAGCAGTTCGTCGGCATCAACGTCGCGTTCTACTACTCCTCCACGCTGTGGCAGTCGGTCGGTGTCGACCCGACGGACTCCTTCCTGTACTCCTTCACGACGTCGATCATCAACATCATCGGCACCGTGATCGCCATGATCTTCGTGGACCGGATCGGCCGTAAGCCGCTGGCCCTCATCGGCTCGGTCGGCATGGTCGTCGGTCTCGCGCTGGAAGCCTGGGCGTTCTCGTACCACCTCGTCGACGGCAAGCTGCCCGCCACGCAGGGCTGGGTCGCGCTGATCGCCGCGCACGTCTTCGTCCTCTTCTTCGCGCTCTCCTGGGGCGTCGTGGTCTGGGTCTTCCTCGGCGAGATGTTCCCGAACCGGATTCGCGCCGCCGCGCTCGGTGTCGCCGCGTCCGCGCAGTGGATCGCCAACTGGGCCATCACCGCGAGCTTCCCGTCGCTGGCCGACTGGAACCTCTCCGGTACGTACGTGATCTACACGGTGTTCGCCGCGCTCTCCATCCCGTTCGTCCTGAAGTTCGTCAAGGAGACGAAGGGCAAGACGCTGGAAGAGATGGGCTGACCGCCCCCCTGGACCCGAGGAGAAGGGCCGAGTCCCCGCTGCCCCTCTCCTCGCACCTCCACCGCCCCCACCCCGGCCACTGCCGGGGGTGGGGGCGGTGTTGTTTTCGGGGTGCCCGCGGGCGGCCGACGTGGTGGGGCCGTGCTCGATCGAGCCGCGCGCGAGCCGGCCGGTCGGGCTGTGTCGACGGGCCCCGTCACGAGCCCGGTATGCGGGGCCGGCCAGGCTGCCGCGTACCCCCAGTCCGCGAGGGGACGGCGGGGTCGTACTCCGCCCGGACGGCCACGCAGCAGGGCGCCGGCCCCGCCTGAGGCGGGAGCAGTGACGGGGGCGCGCGCCCGGTGCCGGCCGACGGCGGCCCGCGCCATGGCTGGACCTGCGTGCATGCGTCCACCCCTTGATGGCAGGAGCGGCCGAGGCGCTGTCGCGGGTTCACGTACCCGGCGTGCAGCCCAGGCTGGCGGGCGTGAACGCCGGGGGCTCGCAGTCGGCGGAGCCGCGTACCCGGTGCCCGGTCCGCCCGTCGCCCGGTACGCCGAAGGCCCCCTCCGTGGAGGGGGCCTTCGGGGGTGCGGTCAGACCATCGCCGGGATCTGCTCCTCGGCCGGGGCCGCGGCGGGGGCCGACGCGGGAACCTGCGGCTTCGGGAGGGCCAGGTACAGCGCGGCCGAGATGACGATCGCCGCGATCCAGCCCAGGCCGTACTCGCCGATGGGATTGTTCCTGGCGAGGGGGCCGGTGAACCAGTCCGACGTGGTGAAGAGGAGGCCGGAGACCAGGCCGGTCGCCCAGGAGGCCACCGCGGCCGGGGAGAAACCGCCGCGGTACCAGTAGGCGCTGGTGCGGGTGGTGTCGGCCAGGGCGCGGGCGTCGTACTCCTTGCGGCGGAGCATGTCCGCGCCGAAGACGCCGGTCCAGGCGGAGAACGCGACCGCGAGCATGGACAGGAAGGCGATGAAGGAGCCCATGAAGCTGGACGCCACCAGCATCAGCACACCGCCCAGCGCCAGCGAGATCACCGCGTTGACGGAGACCGCCCAGTGGCGCGGAATCCGGAAGCCGAGGGTCTGCGCGGTGAAACCGGCCGAGTACATCGACATCGAGTTGATCAGCAGCATGCCGACCACCGCGATCAGCAGGTACGGCACGGCGATCCACAGCGGCAGAATAGTGCCGAGGAAGGACACCGGGTCCGCGGCCGAGGCCAGATCCGGCGTACCCACCGCCATCACCGCGCCCATCAGCACCAGCGGCAGCACGACGATGCCCGCCCCGCCGACCGTCTGCCCGACGATCGCCCGTGAGGAGGCCGTACGCGGCAGATAGCGGGTGAAGTCCGGCGCGGACGGAATCCAGCTCACGCCGCCCGCGGCGATCATGCCGACCGCGGTGATCAGCGAAGCCGTCGACCCCGCGCCCCCGTGCAGCACGCGCGCCCAGTCGGTGTGCACGGCCAGGTACGCCAGCACCAGCACCGAGAAGACACCGAAGAGATAGGTCGCGTACTTGCTGCACTTCTGCACCGCGTTGATCCCCAGCCCGGAGATCACGAACGTGGCGATCACGAAGAGCAGCAGCGTGACCATGTCCAGCACGCCGTTGGCCTTGATGCCGAGCGCGAGGTCCAGGATCGTGAGCAGCGCGTACGCGCCGGTCACCGCGTTGATCGTCTCCCAGCCCCAGCGCGCTACCCAGATCAGCGAACCGGGCAGCAGGTTGCCGCGCTGGCCGAAGACCGCCCGCGACAGCGCCATCCCCGGCGCGGCACCCCGCTTGCCGGCGATCCCTATCAGCCCGACCAGGCCGTAGGAGACGACGGGAGCGACGGCCGCGACCACGAGGGCCTGCCAGAAGTTCAGGTGGTACGCCACGACCAGGCTCGCGCCCATCGTGAGCAGCAGGACGCTGATGTTGGCCCCCACCCAGGTGGGGAAGAGCCCGCGGGTGCGCGCGGTGCGTTCGTGATCGGGGACCGGTTCGATGCCACGGGTTTCCAGCGCGCCCTCGCGCGCGGCCGTCTTGCTCATGAAGGGGGATGTCCTAGCGGTGGGGGGACGAGGACGACGGACTCGACGCGCGAAGCGGAGCCAAGAGTCATCGTAGTTTAATCCGACTCCACGGCTCCTGTGGCTTTTGTCTCTTGGAGGAAATGCCAAGAGCGCGGAAGCCCTTTCATCGGATACCCCATGGCCGATACTGGTCGGGTTATGGAAACCATCATCCTTGCTGTAGTCATCGCCGTGGTCGTGCTCGGCGCGCTCGGCGGGCTCCTCATCACGAGCAGGCTCAAGAAGCCGCTGCCCCCGCCCCCGCCTTCCGGTCCTTCCGAGACCGACCTCACCGCGCCCCCCGTCGAACCGCAGGTCGGTGACGAGGCCGAGACCCCGCGCGACGAACAACGCCGGACCATCGAGGAGGTGGACCTGCCGGGCGGCGGCGCCCCCACCACCGTCGAGGAGCCCCCCGCCGCCGAGAAGGCTCCCGAGATCGAGATCCCGGAGCCCAGCGCCGGACGTCTGATCCGGCTGCGCGCCCGCCTCTCCCGCTCCCAGAACGCCCTCGGCAAGGGCCTGCTCACGCTGCTGTCGCGCGAGCACCTGGACGACGAGACCTGGGAGGAGATCGAGGACACCCTCCTCACCGCCGACGTCGGCGTCCAGCCCACCCAGGAACTGGTCGAGCGGCTGCGCGAGCGCGTCAAGGTGCTCGGCACCCGCACCCCCGGGGAACTGCGCGGCCTGCTCCGCGAGGAGCTGCTGAAGCTGGTCGGCACCGACATGGACCGCGAGGTCAAGACCGAGCCGGAGAGCCGCAAGCCGGGCATCGTGATGGTCGTCGGCGTCAACGGCACCGGCAAGACCACCACCACCGGCAAGCTCGCCCGCGTCCTGGTCGCCGACGGCCGCACCGTCGTCCTCGGCGCCGCCGACACCTTCCGCGCCGCCGCCGCCGACCAGCTCCAGACCTGGGGCGAGCGCGTCGGCGCCTACACCGTGCGCGGCCCGGAGGCCGGCGACCCCGCCTCCGTCGCCTTCGACGCGGTGAAGGAGGGCAAGGAGATGGGCGTCGACGTGGTGCTCATCGACACCGCCGGCCGCCTGCACACCAAGACCGGTCTCATGGACGAGCTGGGCAAGGTCAAGCGCGTCGTGGAGAAGCACGCCCCGCTGGACGAAGTGCTGCTCGTCCTCGACGCCACCACCGGCCAGAACGGCCTGGTGCAGGCCCGTGTCTTCTCCGAGGTCGTGGACATCACCGGCATCGTGCTCACCAAGCTCGACGGCACCGCCAAGGGCGGCATCGTCATCGCCGTGCAGAACGAGCTGGGCGTCCCCGTCAAGCTCATCGGCCTCGGCGAGGGCCCCGACGACCTGGCGCCGTTCGACCCGGAGGCGTTCGTCGACGCGCTCCTCGGTGACTGACCTCAGGCACCCGGCCCGCGACCACGCCGAAGCGCCCGCCCCCACCAGAACCGGGGGACGGGCGCTTCGCCGTACGGGGAGGTGGCCGCGCTACGCCGGGGCGGCGGAGCGGTGTGCCACATAGGCCAGCGTGCCCAGCAGCAGCCGGGCCGCCGGAGGCCGGGCCACCCCGTCCAGCACCGGCGGCCGCAGCCAGCGCACCGGGCCGAGGCCGCCCCGGTCACAGGGCGGGGCGGTGATGTACGTACCCGGACCGAGGCCGCGCAGGTCCAGCGCCTCGGGGTCGTCCCAGCCCATGCGGTACAGCAGGTGGGGCAGCTCGGCGGCGGTGCCGGGGGCGACCAGGAAGTGCGCGCGGCCCTCCGGGGTCGCGGTGACCGGACCGAGGGGCAGCCCCATCCGCTCCAGCCGCACCAGCGCCCGGCGCCCCGCGGCCTCCGTTACCTCGAGCACGTCGAACGCGCGGCCCACCGGCAGCATCACCGAGGCGCCCGGCACCTCGGCCCACGCCCGGCTCGCCTCGTCCAGCGTGGCCCCGGCAGGTACCTGGGGCGCGAACTCCAGCGGATGCGCGCCCGGCTCCGCGCAGTCGGCGCGCCCGCAGGAGCAGGCGCCGCCCGAGGCACGAGCCCCCGGCACCACGTCCCAGCCCCACAGGCCGGTGAACTCGGCGGCCGTGGTGCATTCCGGCGTGCGGCCGCGCCGACGCGTGCCGGAGCGGATCTCCCGGATGCCGCCGATCGTGAAGCCCATGCCCCCTCCAACGGGTTCAGCGCGCCGGTGGTTACGAAACGGAGCGAGAGGGATGCGGAACGTGATTCCTCGACTCCCGCTTTCCCTCACCTCTACCGGGACAAGGCGGCGCATCGCGGCACGAACGGTGGTGAACGGGGCTCCACGCGCCCCCACGCGCTTCCCTCCGCCCACTGTCGGTCGTCCGGTGTCAAGTGAAGCGCGCGGTGGTCATCGTGAGTTCATTCGAAGGGGTGGCGAATGGTGGCGTTTCAAGGATCGCCGTGGCTGGAAGGGTGATCGTGGGATTACTGTGAGTGTGCGAGTCCCGGGGGCACATGCACTCATGGGTATGCCGGAGGCAAGCCGTCAGCTCGTTCGAAGGGTGAGAACCACCGGACGGGCGGCCCGGTCCACCGGCATTCTGATAGGGCTTGGCGCATCCGGCGACAGGTGGATTCAGGGAATGGGGGCGTTCCAGTGGGCGGCAACGGCGGTGGCGGGACGAACGCTGACAAGCGCCCCAACGACCTGCTCGGTTCGTGGTTCGTGCGCAGCGGCTGGTCCAAGGGGGAGCTGGCCCGCCAGGTGAACCGCCGGGCCCGCCAGCTCGGCGCCAACCACATCTCCACCGACACCTCGCGCGTCCGCCGCTGGCTGGACGGCGAGAACCCGCGCGAACCCATCCCGCGCATCCTCTCCGAGCTGTTCTCCGAGCGGTTCGGCTGCGTCGTCTCCATCGAGGACCTGGGCCTGCGCGTCGCCCGCCAGTCGCCCTCCGCGTCCGGCGTCGACCTGCCCTGGACCGGCCCGCAGACCGTCGCCCTGCTCAGCGAGTTCTCCCGCAGCGACCTGATGCTCGCCCGGCGCGGCTTCCTCGGCACCTCCCTCGGCCTCTCGGCGGGCCCCGCGCTCATCGAGCCCATGCAGCGCTGGCTGGTCCCCACCCCCAATGCGCCGGTCCCGCCCGAGCCCGACCCGCCGCACGAACCCCGCAGGCCCGGCCGGCTCTCCCGCCCCGAGCTGGAGCTGCTGGAGTCCACCACCAAGATGTTCCGCCAGTGGGACGCCCAGTGCGGCGGCGGCCTGCGCCGCAAGGCGGTCGTCGGGCAACTGCACGAGGTCACCGACCTCCTCCAGGAACCCCAGCCCGAGGCCACCACCCGCAAGCTCTTCAAGGTCGCCGCCGAACTCGCCGAACTCGCCGGCTGGATGTCGTACGACGTGGGACTCCAGCCCACCGCGCAGAAGTACTTCGTGCTCGCCCTGCACGCGGCCAAGGAGGCGGGGGACAAGCCGCTCGGCTCGTACGTGCTCTCCAGCATGAGCCGCCAGATGATCCACCTCGGCCGCCCCGACGACGCCCTGGAACTCATCCACCTCGCCCAGTACGGCAGCCGGGACTGCGCCAGTCCGCGCACCCAGTCCATGCTGTATGCGATGGAGGCCCGCGCCTACGCCAACATGGGCCAGCCAGGCAAGTGCAAGCGCGCCGTCCGCATGGCCGAGGACATCTTCGCCGACGCCGACGACTGGGACGAGCCGGACGCCGACTGGATCAGGTTCTTCTCCGAGGCCGAACTGCACGGCGAGAACTCCCACTCCTTCCGCGACCTCGCCTACGTCGCCGGCCGCAGCCCCACCTACGCCTCGCTCGCCCAGCCGCTGATGGAGCGCGCCGTGGAGCTGTTCGCCAAGGACGGCGAACACCAGCGGTCCTACGCGCTGAACCTGATCGGCATGGCCACCGTGCATCTGCTCCAGCGCGAACCCGAGCGGGGCAGCGCCTACGCCTCCCAGGCCATGGAGACCGCCCGCAAGGTCCGCTCGGAGCGCGTCAACACCCGCATCCGCAAGACGGTCGGCGCGGCCGTGCGGGACTTCGGGGACCTCTCCGTCGTCGTCGACCTCACCGAACAGCTCGCCGTCGACCTCCCGGAGAGCGCCGACGCGGGCTGACCGGCCCGCATCCCTCAAGCCCCGGCCGCGGCCGGTCCTCCCGAACTGCCCGACTCGGCTCCCCCATGCCAGGTCATCGAGAGGCCGGACGCGGCCGGTTCCCGCATGCCCCCACCCGCCTGTCGCTACGGCGGTCCCGGCGCCGGTTGCGCCACGATAACGACCGGTGTGCCCGACAGCGGGCAGTTCATGGACGCGTAACACGCCAGGTGCCTTCGTCACGCCCGCGAAACAGCCGGGCGCCCCGGTCGAAACCGCGCTGCGTCAGTCTCTGGCGCATAACCGGCCCACCCCTCACTTGACCGGACCGCTCAGGCACCGCCCGCACGGGGCCGCCGTACAACCGATGAGGAGACGCCGATGGCAGCAGCCATCACGCTTGCGGCGGAGGCACCCGAACTGTCCTCCGCGAACACAGGCTTCATGCTGATCTGTTCCGCCCTGGTGCTGCTCATGACGCCGGGCTTGGCCTTCTTCTACGGAGGCATGGTCCGCGTCAAGAGCACCCTCAACATGCTGATGATGAGCTTCATCAGCATCGGCATCGTCACCCTGCTCTGGGTGCTCTACGGCTTCTCCCTGGCCTTCGGCTCCGGCTCCGCCTTCATCGGCTGGAACGCCGACTGGCTCGGCCTGAGCAACATCGGGCTGACGGAACTCTGGCCGGGCTACACCATCCCGGTGTTCGTCTTCATGGTCTTCCAGATGATGTTCGCCATCATCACCCCCGCCCTGATCAGCGGAGCCCTCGCCGACCGGGTCAAGTTCTCCGCCTGGGCCCTGTTCGTCGCCCTGTGGGCCACGGTCGTCTACATCCCGGTCGCCCACTGGGTCTGGGCCTCCGACGGCTGGGCCTTCAAGCTCGGCGTGATCGACTTCGCGGGCGGCACCGCCGTCCACATCAACGCCGGTGCCGCCGCCCTCGGCGTCATCCTGGTCATCGGCAAGCGGGTCGGCTTCAAGAAGGACCCGATGCGCCCGCACAGCCTGCCGCTGGTCATGCTTGGCGCCGGACTTCTCTGGTTCGGCTGGTTCGGCTTCAACGCCGGCTCCTGGCTGGGCAACGACGACGGCGTGGGCGCCCTGATGTTCGTCAACACCCAGGTCGCCACCGCCGCCGCCATGCTGGCCTGGCTCGCCTACGAGAAGATCCGCCACGGCGCCTGCACCACCCTCGGCGCGGCCTCCGGCGCCGTCGCCGGCCTCGTCGCCATCACCCCGTCCGGCGGCGCGGTCTCCCCGCTCGGCGCGATCGCCGTCGGCGTCATCGCCGGAGTCGCCTGCGCCGCCGCCGTCGGGCTCAAGTTCAAGTTCGGCTACGACGACTCCCTCGACGTCGTCGGCGTCCACATGGTCGGCGGCATCGTCGGCTCCCTGCTCGTCGGCTTCTTCGCCACCGGCAAGGGCCAGTCCGACGCGACCGGCGTCTTCTACGGCGACCACTCCTTCGACCAGCTCTGGAAGCAGTGCGCCGGCGTCTTCGCCGTCCTCGCCTACTCCCTGCTGGCCTCCGCCGTCCTCGCCTTCCTCCTCGACAAGACCCTCGGCATGCGGGTCCCCGAGGACGAGGAGATCTCCGGCATCGACCAGTCCCAGCACGCCGAGACCGCGTACGACTTCAGCGGCACCGGCGGCGGAGTCGTCGGCGGCTCCACGGCCCAGGCGCTCGCCGCCGCGAAGAACAAGAAGGTGGACGCATGAGGCTCATCACGGCGGTCGTCAAGCCGCACCGGCTCGACGAGATCAAGGAAGCCCTCCAGGCGTTCGGTGTCCACGGACTCACCGTCACCGAGGCCAGCGGCTACGGCCGCCAGCGCGGGCACACCGAGGTCTACCGGGGCGCCGAGTACACCGTCGACCTCGTCCCCAAGATCCGCATCGAGGTGCTCGCCGAGGACGAGGACGCCGAGCAACTGATCGACGTCATCGTCAAGGCCGCCCGCACCGGCAAGATCGGGGACGGCAAGGTCTGGTCCCTGCCGGTCGAGACCGCCGTCCGCGTCCGCACCGGCGAGCGCGGCCCGGACGCGCTCTGAGTACAAGGAAAGACAGGAGTCGCTGGGTGACGCGCACGGACGACCGCAACGAAACAGACGACACGGGACCCAGCGGCTACGCGGCGGCCCGGCTGCGCCTCCTCACCGAGGAGGCGCGGTCCGGGCCGCCGCGCCGTACCGCCCTCGCCGAACTCACCGACGACTGGCTGACCGGCCTCTTCACGGCCGCCGCCCCCGCCGCCAGGGGCATCTCCCTCGTCGCCGTGGGCGGCTACGGACGCGGCGAACTCTCCCCCCGCAGCGACCTCGACCTGCTGCTCCTGCACGACGGCAGCGACCCCGCCGCCGTCGCCGCCCTCGCCGACCGGCTCTGGTACCCCGTCTGGGACCTCGGCATCAGCCTCGACCACTCCGTGCGCACCCCCGCCGAGGCCCGCAAGACCGCCGGCGAGGACCTCAAGGTCCAGCTCGGCCTCCTCGACGCCCGCCACCTCGCCGGCGACCTCGGCCTCACCGCCGGACTGCGCAGCGCGATCCTCGCCGACTGGCGCAACCAGGCCCCCAAACGCCTCCCCGAACTCCAGGAACTCTGCGCCGAGCGCGCCGAGCGCCACGGCGAACTCCGTTTCCTCCTCGAACCCGACCTCAAGGAAGCCCGCGGCGGACTCCGCGACGCCACCGCCCTGCGAGCCGTCGCCGCCTCCTGGCTCGCCGACGCACCCCGCGAAGGACTCGCCGACGCCCGCCGCCGCCTCCTCGACGCCCGCGACGCCCTCCACCTCGTCACCGGCCGCGCCACCGACCGCCTCGCCCTCCAGGAACAGGACCAGGTCGCCGCCGAACTCGGCCTCCTCGACGCCGACACCCTGCTCCGCCAGGTCTACGAGGCCGCCCGCGTCATCTCGTACGCCGGTGACGTCACCTGGCGCGAGGTCAACCGGGTGCTGCGGGCCCGCGCCGTACGACCCCGGCTGCGCGCCATGCTGGGGGGCGGCAAGCCTGTCGTGGAGCGCTCACCCCTCGCCGAGGGCGTCGTCGAGCAGGACGGCGAAGCCGTCCTCGCCCGCACCGCACGGCCCGAGCGCGACCCCGTACTGCCCCTGCGCGCCGCGGCCGCCGCCGCGCAGGCCGCCCTCCCGCTCTCCCCGCACGCCGTACGGCGCATGGCCGCCACCGCGCGCCCCCTGCCCACGCCCTGGCCCGCAGAGGCGCGCGAACAGCTCATCACCCTGCTCGGCTCCGGCCGCCCCACCGTCGACGTATGGGAGGCCCTGGAGGCCGAGGGCCTGATCAGCCGGCTGCTCCCGGACTGGGAACGCGTCCGCTGCCGCCCCCAGCGCAACGCCGTCCACCTCTGGACCGTCGACCGGCACCTCATCGAGACCGCCGTCCGCGCCTCCGCCCTCACCCGCCGCGTCGGCCGCCCCGACCTCCTCCTCGTCGCCGCCCTGCTGCACGACATCGGCAAGGGCTGGCCCGGCGACCACTCCGTGGCCGGCGAGACCATCACCCGCGACGTCGCCGCCCGGCTCGGCTTCGACCGCGCCGACGTCACCGTCCTGGCCACCCTCGTCCGCCACCACCTGCTGCTGGTCGAGACCGCCACCCGACGCGACCTCGACGACCCCGCCACCGTCCGCGCCGTCGCCGACGCCGTCGGCAGCGAGAGCACCCTGGAACTCCTGCACGCCCTCACCGAGGCCGACGCCCTCGCCACCGGCCCCGCCGCCTGGTCCACCTGGCGCGGCTCCCTCGTCAGCGACCTCGTCCGCCGCGTCGCCGCCGTACTCGCCGGCGACCACCCCGGCACCGAGCTGGAGCCCGCCGCACCCACCGCCGAACAGGAACGCCTCGCCATCGAGGCCCACCGCACCGGCGGGCCCGTCCTCGCCCTGCGCACCCAGGACCAACCCGCCCCGCCGGACGACTCCGCCGGGACGGGCGAACCGCTCGGCGTCGAACTGCTCATCGCCGTACCCGACCAGCCCGGCGTGCTGCCCGCCCTCGCCGGAGTCCTCGCCCTGCACCGGCTCACCGTCCGCACCGGCGGGCTGCGCACCCTGCGGCTGCCCGACGATGTGGACGACGGCTCCGTCCTGCTGCTCGACTGGCGCGTCGCCGCCGAGTACGGCTCCCTCCCGCAGGCCGGCCGGCTCCGCGCCGACCTCGTCCGCGCCCTCGACGGCTCCCTGGACATCGCCAGCCGTCTCGCCGAACGCGACGCCGCCTACCCCCGCCGCCGCGGCCGCGCCGCACCGCCCCCGCGCGTCACCGTCGCCCCCGCCGCCTCCCGCCACGCCACGGTCATCGAGGTCCGCGCCCAGGACGCCCCCGGCCTCCTCTTCCGCATCGGCACGGCCCTGGAGAAGGCGGCGGTCCGGGTACGGAGCATGCATGTCAGCACGCTGGGCGCCAACGCGGTCGACGCCTTCTACGTCACCAGCGGCACCGGCGCCCCCCTCCCCCCGGAGGACGCGACGGCGACGGCACGGGCGCTGGAGGAGGCGCTGCGCGCCTGACACCGGTTGCCGGGATTCCCCGCCTGCCCGGTGCGACGGGCGGGGACGAATCGCTTGCGGGGCCGGATACCCTGGAGGGCAGCCCAAAACGACTCCGACCCCGAGGACCGACGCCGCCGTGTTCGATACTCTCTCCGACCGCCTGTCAGCGACTTTCAAGTCTCTCCGGGGCAAGGGTCTGCTGACCGAGGCGGACGTCGACGCCACGGCTCGCGAGATCCGCATCGCGCTTCTCGAAGCCGACGTCGCCCTCCCTGTCGTCCGGTCGTTCATCAAGAACGTCAAGGAGCGCGCGCTCGGCGCCGAGGTCTCGCGGGCCCTCAACCCGGCCCAGCAGGTGCTCAAGATCGTCAACGACGAGCTGGTCACCATCCTGGGCGGCGAGACCCGCCGCCTGCGCTTCGCCAAGCAGCCGCCGACCGTGATCATGCTGGCTGGTCTCCAGGGTGCCGGTAAGACCACGCTCGCGGGCAAGCTGGGCCGCTGGCTGAAGGAGCAGGGCCACTCCCCGCTGCTCGTCGCCTGCGACCTCCAGCGCCCCAACGCCGTCAACCAGCTCAGCGTCGTCGCCGAGCGCGCCGGTGTCGCGGTGTACGCCCCCGAGCCGGGCAACGGCGTCGGCGACCCGGTCAAGGTCGCCAAGGACTCGATCGAGTTCGCCAAGGCCAAGGTCCACGACATCGTGATCGTGGACACCGCCGGCCGCCTGGGCATCGACCAGGAGATGATGGCGCAGGCCGCGGACATCCGCGACGCCGTCTCCCCGGACGAGATCCTCTTCGTCGTCGACGCCATGATCGGCCAGGACGCGGTCAACACCGCCGAGGCGTTCCGCGACGGCGTCGGCTTCGACGGCGTGGTGCTCTCCAAGCTCGACGGTGACGCCCGCGGTGGTGCCGCCCTGTCGATCCGGCAGATCACCGGCAAGCCGATCATGTTCGCGTCCAACGGCGAGAAGCTGGACGAGTTCGACGCGTTCCACCCCGACCGGATGGCCTCCCGCATCCTCGACATGGGTGACCTCCTCACCCTGATCGAGCAGGCGGAGAAGACGTTCAGTCAGGAAGAGGCCGAGAAGATGGCCTCGAAGCTGGCGTCGAAGAAGGGCCAGGACTTCACCCTGGACGACTTCCTGTCCCAGATGGAGCAGGTCAGGAAGATGGGCAGCATCAGCAAGCTGCTCGGCATGCTCCCGGGCATGGGCCAGATCAAGGACCAGATCAACAACATCGACGAGCGGGACGTGGACCGCACGGCCGCGATCATCAAGTCGATGACCCCGGCCGAGCGCACCGACCCGACCATCATCAACGGCTCCCGCCGCGCCCGTATCGCCAAGGGTTCCGGTGTCGAGGTCAGCGCGGTGAAGGGCCTGGTCGAGCGGTTCTTCGAGGCGCGCAAGATGATGTCCCGCATGGCCCAGGGCGGCGGGATGCCGGGCATGCCGGGGATGCCGGGCATGGGCGGCGGCCCCGGCCGCACCAAGAAGCAGCCCAAGAAGGCCAAGGGCAAGCAGCGTTCGGGCAACCCGATGAAGCGCAAGCAGCAGGAGCTGGAGGAGGCCCAGCGCCGCGAGGCCGCCGCGCAGGGCGGCAACGCGCTCGGGTTGCCCCAGCAGGGCGGCCAGGACTTCGAACTCCCCGACGAGTTCAAGAAGTTCATGGGCTGACACCGGTCCCGCGCACGTGCCGAGGGCGCCCCTTCTTCGTGAGGGGGCGCCCTTCGCGCGTCGGGGGGTGCTTCGGTGCCCCTAGGGCACGCGGGCGATCAGGTAGCGGAAGACGTTCGGCATCCAGACCGTCCCGTCCGGACGCCGGTAGGGGTGCAGGGACTCGGTCAGCTCCTTGCCGACCTGCTTGCGGTCGGTCGCCGCGATCGCCGCGTCGAACAGTCCGGTCGACACCAGCCCGCGTACCGCGCTGTCGGTGTCGGCGTAGCCGAAGGGGCAGGCCACCCGGCCGGAGCCGTCGGGCCTGAGCCCCGCGCGCCGGGCGACCTCCTCCAGGTCGTCCCGGCGGGCCGGGCGCCAGGCGCGGGTGCCGCGCAGCGGTTCGGCGAGCTTGGCGGCGACCCGGAGCACGGTGGAGGTGGCGCACCGCTCGGGCGGACCCCATCCGGCGAGCACCACGGCGGCCCCGCGCGCGGCCAGCGGCAGCGCGGCGGCGAGGGTGTCGTCGAGGCCGTCGCGGTCGTCGAGGGCGCCGACCGTCTCGTAGGCGGTCACGAGGGTGTACGGGGGTGTGTCGTCGTCGGCCGCGTCCGCGGGGGAGTCCGCCCGGACGAGCCGGGCCTCCAGGGGGCCGTCCGGGTCCAGGCGCTCGCGGGCGAGGGCGAGGTGTTCGGGGCGGGAGTCGACGCCGGTGACGGCCGCGCCCTTGGCGGCCGCCAGCAGCAGAGCGAGCCCGGAGCCGCAGGCCAGGCCCAGCAGGCGGGTGCCCGGTCCCACTTCGAGGCGCTCGTGGACGGTCTCGTGGAGTGGAACGAGCATCCGCTCCTGGATCTCCGACCAGTCGCGCGCGCGTTTGCGGGGGTTCACGCGGGGTGGTGCGGAACCCGCGTGGGCCAGGTGCTCCCGCACGAGCGTAGGTGTCATAGGTAGCGCCCCAATCCGCCGGCTGTCCGTCGCTGTGCCCGGTGTGTGGCCCCCGTGTGCCGTGCGTGCGCACTTTCCACGTATGCCAGGTAACTCCCGGCCCGCCCAGTCGTCCAGTGGTCGTGGGGCCCGGCTTGCCGCGGGATGGCGCGTGTGGCTCGAATTCACGCCCCCGCAACGCTGCCCCGCACCACCGGGTTCGGCGGTGCGCGGGGGCACCCGGTAACGTGCGGGTTCCGGCGGTGGCAGTAGCCCCGCGGACGCCGGGAGCCGTACGTCTGGCTACGCACCGGCTTGTGGGGAGCTGCGAGGCTTCTCCGTGAAACGGCGGACCCGCCCTCGTCAGGACGCATCGGCGACAACTGACGGGTAGGTGCAAATTATTTGAGATGCCCCGGAATAGGAACACAGCGGCACCCCCGCTCGTTGTCATTACGTGAGCACGACACAGACACCACCTGTTCTCGCCGCGGAGCTGGCACAGGCGTGGGCCGACATTCAGCGGTACCACCCCGAGCTGCCCGACCTCGCCGCACCGGAATCACTGATCGGGGAGTCGTCGTCCGCGTGCGGGCACGAGCTCTCCTTCGAGCGGCTGCTGCACGAGGCGGTGCACGGCATCGCCGCGTCCCGCGGGGTGCGCGACACCTCCCGTGCCGGCCGCTACCACAACCGCCGTTTCCTCGCCGTCGCCGAGGAGCTGGGCCTGGACCACCCCGAGGAGCCGCATCCCAGCAGCGGTTTCTCGCTGGTCACGCTCAACCCCGAGGCCAAGCGGCGCTACCGTCCGACCATCGACCGGCTGCAGCGGGCGCTCAAGGCGCACACGGTGGCCACCTCCGCCGACACCTCGCGCACCTTCCGGGGCCCGGCCGCCCGGCACGGCTCCTCCGGGGGCGGGGTCCGGGTCAAGGCGGTCTGCGACTGCGGCCGCAACGTCCGGGTGGTCCCCTCGGTCCTGGCGCAGGCGCCGATCATGTGCGGCGGCTGCGGCAAGCCGTTCCGCATCCCGGAGACCGTGGCGGCGGCGAGCTGACAAGACGGCTGCTCGTGGCAGCCGTACCGTCCGGCTCTCCGCCCTTCCGTTCGCCTCGCGGGCGGCAATGCCGCGGGGGTGGCGCCGTGCGTTCCCCAGGCATGCGCGAGATCGCCCACCCCGGCCCGGAGGGCCCCGCAGGGTGTGGCACAATGGCTAGCTGTACTCGACAGTCGCACAGGACCCCTCTCTCCTCCGGCTGACGCGTCCATCGGGCACTCGGGTACCGCAACCCCACGCGGCAACTCCGCCGTGCCCAACACGTCAATTCCAGGAGAACTCACTCCCGTGGCAGTCAAGATCAAGCTGAAGCGTCTGGGCAAGATCCGTTCGCCTCACTACCGCATCGTCGTCGCCGACTCCCGTACCCGCCGTGACGGCCGGGCGATCGAGGAGATCGGCAAGTACCACCCGACCTACAACCCGTCGGTCATGGAGGTGGACGCCGATCGCGTCGCCTACTGGCTGGGTGTCGGCGCGCAGCCGACCGAGCCGGTGCTCGCCATTCTGAAGAAGACCGGCGACTGGCAGAAGTTCAAGGGTGAGCCGGCCCCCGCGCCGCTCCTCGTCGCCGCGCCGAAGGCCGAGCGTCCGTCGTTCGAGGGCCTCGGCTCCGACGACGACAACAAGGGTGAGGCCATCACCCAGAAGAAGAAGGCTGAGAAGAAGGACGAGGCGGCCGCTGAGTCCGCCGAGTCGACCGAGGCCTGAGCAGCATGCTCGAAGAGGCGCTTGAGCACCTCGTGAAGGGCATCGTCGACAACCCCGACGATGTGCAGGTCGCCTCGCGCGACCTGCGCCGCGGGCGCGTGCTGGAGGTCCGGGTGCACCCCGACGACCTCGGTAAGGTGATCGGCCGCAACGGCCGCACCGCGCGCGCTCTGCGTACCGTCGTGGGCGCCATCGGCGGCCGCGGTGTCCGTGTCGACCTCGTCGACGTGGACCACGTCCGCTGACGCTTCATAGCAACCGGCTCGGGCCGGGGAGGGCCACTGGGCCGTCCCCGGCCCGCAGTCGTCTGACAGGAGATCTGTACTCGTGCAGTTGGTAGTCGCACGCATCGGCCGTGCTCATGGCATCAAGGGTGAGGTCACCGTCGAGGTGCGTACCGACGAGCCGGAGTCGCGGCTCGCACCGGGCGCCGTCCTGGCCACCGACCCGGCGTCCGCAGGGCCGCTCACCATCGCCACCGGCCGCGTGCACAGCGGCCGTCTCCTCCTGCGGTTCGAGGGCGTCACCGACCGCACCGCCGCCGAGGCGCTGCGCAACACGCTGCTGATCGCCGACGTCGATCCGGAGGAGATGCCGGAGGACGAGGACGAGTACTACGACCATCAGCTCATCGACCTCGACGTGGTCACCGAGGACGGCACGGAGGTGGGCCGGATCACCGAGATCTCCCACCTGCCCTCCCAGGACCTCTTCATCGTGGAGCGCCCGGACGGCAGCGAGGTGCTGATCCCGTTCGTGGAGGAGATCGTCAGCGAGATCGACCTGGCCGAGCAGAAGGCGGTCATCACCCCGCCGCCCGGCCTGATCGACGGCCGCGCCGAGATCGCTTCCGCGCGGGACGAGGACGAGGGCGCATGAGGCTCGACGTCGTCACGATCTTCCCGGAGTACCTGGAACCGCTGAACGTCTCCCTCGTCGGCAAGGCCCGCGCGCGCGGCCGGCTCGACGTGAACGTCCACGACCTGCGCTCCTGGACCTACGACCGGCACAACACGGTCGACGACACCCCCTACGGCGGCGGCCCCGGCATGGTCATGAAGACCGAGCCCTGGGGCGACGCCCTGGACACCGTGCTGGCCGACGGCTACGAGTCGGGCGCGCACAGCCCCGCCCTGATCGTGCCGACCCCGAGCGGCCGCCCGTTCACCCAGGAACTCGCCGTCGAGCTGTCGAAGCGCCCCTGGCTGGTCTTCACCCCGGCCCGGTACGAGGGCATCGACCGCCGCGTCATGGACGAGTACGCGACCCGGATGCCCGTCTACGAGGTCTCCATCGGGGACTACGTCCTCGCGGGCGGCGAGGCGGCCGTGCTGGTCGTCACCGAGGCCGTGGCCCGGCTGCTGCCCGGCGTGCTCGGCAACGCCGAGTCGCACCGGGACGACTCCTTCGCCCCCGGCGCGATGGCCAACCTCCTGGAGGGGCCGGTCTACACCAAGCCGCCCGAGTGGCGGGGTCATGGCATCCCGGACGTGCTGCTCAGCGGCCACCACGGCAAGATCGCGCGCTGGCGGCGGGACGAGGCGATGCGCCGGACCACCGCCAACCGGCCCGACCTGATCGAGCGCTGCGACCCCGCGACGCTCGACAAGAAGGACCGGGAGATGCTCTCCATCCTGGGCTGGTCCCCGGACCCGGAGGGCCACTCGTCCGGGCGATTTTGGCGCAGGAGCGAGGGCGTGGAACAATAGGTCGCTGTTGTGCGTCCGTCCGGCGTGCGCCCCTGCCACAGGGGGACACGACGCCCGTTCCGACCCGCACGGCAGACCTCTTCGAACATCTAGTTCCGTTGATGACCTGTGGCATCAGCGAAGAAAGCAGACGAAATGTCTCACCTGCTCGACACCGTCGACTCCGCGTCGCTGCGCACCGACGTCCCGGCCTTCCGCCCGGGTGACACCGTCAACGTGCACGTCCGCGTCATCGAGGGCAACCGCTCGCGTGTGCAGCAGTTCAAGGGCGTCGTGATCCGCCGCCAGGGTTCGGGCGTCCGCGAGACCTTCACGGTCCGCAAGGTCTCGTTCTCCGTCGGCGTGGAGCGTACCTTCCCGGTGCACACCCCGATCGTCGAGAAGATCGAGCTCGTCACCCGCGGTGACGTGCGCCGCGCCAAGCTGTACTACCTCCGTGAGCTGCGCGGCAAGGCCGCGAAGATCAAGGAGAAGCGCGACAACTGAGCGCCTGTCTTCAGTCGTGACGGGGCCGGATAGCATCTGGCCCCGATGGACACCGAAGCACAGCCCGCCGAACGCGACCGTTCCCGCCCACCCGGTACACCGGGTACGCGGGGCCGGTCGCGTTTCGCGTTGGCGGGCTCGCTCGCCGAGCGGGTGCCGGGCGGCCGGTTCACCCTGACGCTCCTCGCCTGCCTGGCCTTCCTGCTGCTCCTGAGCACATTCGTGGTGCGCCCGTTCGAGATTCCGAGCGGTTCCATGGAGCCCGGATTGAGGGTCGGGGACCGCGTACTCGTAAACAAGTTGGCGTACCGTTTCGGTGCCCGTCCGAGCCGCGGTGACGTGGTGGTGTTCGACGGGACCGGCTACTTCGGGCACGCCGACTACGTGAAGCGCGTTGCAGGGGTGGGAGGCGACCATGTGGTCTGCTGCGACAGGGAGGGGAGGATCGAGGTGAACGGCCGCCCGGTCGACGAGACGGGGTTCCTCTTCAAGGGGAACAGCGCGTCCGACGTGCCCTTCGACGTGGTGGTGCCCGACGGCCGCCTCTTCCTGCTCGGTGACCACCGCGCCCGCTCCAGCGACTCCCGCGACCATCTCGGCTCGCCCGGCGGCGGCATGGTCCCGGTGGACGACGTGGTGGGCCGCGTCGACTGGATCGTCTGGCCGTACGGCCACCTCACGCGCATCGAGCGCCCCCGCGCCTACGCGCACGTACCTGCCGCGGAGGCCGCGCATGGGTAACCGGGCAAGGCCGCGCGGGGTGTCCGGCGCGGCCGCCGACAATCCGCTGCCCACCGGCGCCCGCCGGGCCTCCCGGCCGAGCGCCGGCCGTTCGCGGGCGGAGCGGCGCAAGCTCCAGCGCAAGGTGAAGCGCAAACGCAGACGTTCGGCGGTGCGGGAGATCCCGCTGCTGCTCGGGGTCGCGGTGCTGATCGCGCTGGTGCTGAAGACCTTCCTGGTGCAGGCGTTCGTGATCCCGTCCGGCTCGATGGAGCAGACGATCCGGATCGGGGACCGGGTGCTGGTCGACAAGTTCACCCCGTGGTTCGGCTCCCGGCCGGCCCGTGGTGACGTGGTGGTGTTCCACGATCCGGGCGGCTGGCTGACCGGCGAGGAGACGCCCAAGAAGAACGACCCGGTCGTGGTCAAGCAGGTGAAGGAGGGGCTGACCTTCATCGGCCTGCTCCCCTCGGACAACGAGAAGGACCTGATCAAGCGGGTCATCGGGGTCGGCGGCGACCATGTGAAGTGCTGTGACGCCGAGGGCCGGGTCACGGTCAACGGCGTCCCGCTCACCGAGGGCGCCTACATCTACCCCGGCAACGCCCCCTCCGCGACCTCCTTCGACATCACGGTGCCCAAGGGCCGCCTGTGGGTGATGGGCGATCACCGGGGCAACTCGGCCGACTCCCGCTTCCACCAGAACACGTCGTACGGCGGGACCGTCTCCGAGGAGTCGGTCGTCGGCCGGGCGATGTTCATCGGCTGGCCCTTCGCGCACTGGACGCGCCTGGACGAACCTAAAACCTTCGCAAGCGTCACCGACGCGGCGTCCGGGTCGAGTGCGGCCCGTGCTCCGTCGCATAGGGTTGCCCCCTACGATCCGAACGGACTGACCCAGCTCCCGACCCCTGCGGAACTCCCGCTCGTTATGGGAGTGGTGGGCCTGCACCGTGCATGGGGCAGGCGGCGGCACAGAGTAAGGAGTTGGCGTGGGGGATGTGGCGGTTGGCGCACGGTCGGGGCACGACGGCGAGGAGCACCGCGGGCACCCCGTGGGGTCCGACGCCTCGGCCCCGGACGGCGCCGTGAACTCCGGGAACGGCTTCGCGGCGGCCGGTGACGGCACCCCGCCCGGCCGGCCCCCGCGGACCGACGAGGGCGGTGGCGGCGGCGGTGCCGCGCGCCGGCCGGAGAAGCAGCGCTCGTTCTGGAAGGAACTGCCGATCCTCGTCGGCATCGCGCTGGTGCTGGCCCTGCTGATCAAGACGTTCCTGGTGCAGGCGTTCTCGATCCCGTCCGACTCGATGCAGAACACCCTCCAGCAGGGTGACCGCGTCCTCGTGGACAAGCTCACCCCCTGGTTCGGCTCCGAGCCCGAGCGCGGCGAGGTCGTCGTCTTCCACGACCCCGGCCAGTGGCTGGCGGGCGAGCCGACGCCGGAGCAGAACGCGCTGCAGAAGGGGCTGAGCTGGATCGGCCTGATGCCGTCCGCCGAGGAGAAGGACCTCATCAAGCGTGTGATCGGCGTCGGCGGCGACACGGTCGAGTGCGAGGGCAGCGCCCCGCTGAAGGTCAACGGCAAGGCGCTGGACGAGCCGTACGTCTACCCCGGCAACACGCCGTGCAGCGTGGACGACCAGGGCGGCCAGTTCAAGGTCAAGGTGCCCGAGGGCTACATCTGGGTGATGGGCGACCACCGCCAGAACTCGCGGGACTCGCGGTACAACCAGACCGACGAGAACCACGGCATGGTGCCGGTCAAGGACGTCGTCGGGCGCGCGATCGTGAAGGCGTGGCCCATCAACCGCTGGGGCACCCTGCCGATCCCGGACACCTTCGACCAGCCGGGCCTGGACAAGCAGAGCTCCGCCGCCGCTTCGCTGCCGTACGCGCCGGGCGCGGGTGCGGTCGCGCTCGTGGTGCCGGTGGCGGTGTGGCGTCGCCGCAAGGCCGCCCGTCCAGGTGCTGCCGAGGCCGCGCGCCAGGTGTGAGCCGCGTCTTCGCGCGGATCAGGTACGAACGCTGCCGAGGGCGGTGTTTCCCGGAGACCCGGTGAAGAACCGGTCACCGGGGGGCACCGCCCTCGCGGCCTTCCGGCCCGGTGTGCTACCAAAGGCGGATCGTGGCAGGCCGGGCGACCCCGGCGGAGGGGACCGGGAGACGACATGGCAACTGCCCAAGGCGCGGAGACCGCGGAGTCCGCGGGGGCCAGGGGCGGCCTCGGCGGCCGGCTGTCGGGCGTGGCGGTGGCCGTCGGCCTGCTGCTCTTCCTGGCCGGCTTCGGCTGGGCCGCGGTGACCTACCGGCCCTATACGGTGCCGACCAGCTCGATGACCCCGACCATCGACGCCGGGGACCGGGTGCTGGCCCAGCGGGTCGACGGCGCGGACGTGCGCCGGGGCGACGTGGTGGTGTTCAGCGACAAGACCTGGGTGACCGGTGCCGACGTGGTCAAGCGGGTCGTCGCGGTCGGCGGGGACACCGTCGCCTGCTGCACCGACGGCAAGCTGAGCGTCAACGGCAAGCCGGTGGACGAGCCCTATCTGCCCAAGGGCACCCCGGCCGAGGTCAAGGGCTTCCCGACGGTGACCGTGCCCAAGGGCCGCCTCTTCCTGCTCGGTGACGAGCGCCAGGGTTCACTGGACTCCACCGCCCACCTCACCGACGCGGCCGAGGGCACGGTGAGCCGGGGCGCGGTGCACGCCCGCGTGGACTCCGTGGTCTGGCCGATGCGGGGCATGCTGGCCCGGCCGACCGGGTTCGAGGCGCTGGGCACGGTGTCGGAGGCCGGTCCGCTGCCGCTGATCGAGGTGATGATCGTCGCCGGTGCGGTGCTGGTCCTGGGCGGCGCCGCGTACGGCCCGATCGCGGCGCGCGTGGGCCGTTCCCGCGCCCGGAGCGGTGCGGAGCCCGTCCATGCAGGCTGAGGACACCTACGCGGGCGGGCTGCGGAAGGTCGCCCGCGTGGTGCTGCTCGACCCCGCCGACCGCGTCCTGCTGCTGCACGGCCATGAGCCGGACGATCCGGCCGACGACTGGTGGTTCACCCCTGGCGGCGGCGTGGAGGGCGCCGAGACCCGCGAAGAGGCCGCGCTCCGGGAACTGGTCGAGGAGACCGGCATCACCGAGGTCGACCTGGGCCCGGTGCTCTGGCGCCGCCGCTGCTCCTTCCCGTTCGCCGGGCGCCGCTGGGACCAGGACGAGTGGTACTACCTGGCCCGTACGACGCAGACGGTGACGGCCGCCCTGGGGCTGACCGAGCTGGAGCGGCGCAGTGTCTCGGGAGCGCGCTGGTGGACGTGCCGGGAACTGGAGCAGGCCCATGAGACGGTGTATCCGACCAGGCTCGCCGGGCTGCTGCGCACGCTGCTCGACGAGGGTCCCCCGGCCACGCCCGTGACCCTCGACACGGAAATCGTCTGAGGGTTCGCCGGACTGGCGCACAATGGGGGGATCGCACGGCTGAAGGGGAAGCTGCCATGAGCGCCGAGGACCTCGAGAAGTACGAGACCGAGATGGAGCTGAAGCTCTACCGGGAGTACCGCGACGTCGTCGGTCTGTTCAAATACGTGATCGAGACGGAACGGCGCTTCTACCTCACCAACGACTACGAGATGCAGGTGCACTCGGTCCAGGGTGAGGTGTTCTTCGAGGTGACGATGGCCGACGCCTGGGTGTGGGACATGTATCGCCCGGCGCGGTTCGTCAAGCAGGTCCGGGTGCTGACGTTCAAGGACGTGAACATCGAGGAGCTGAACAAGAGCGATCTGGAGCTGCCCAGCGGGTGATCCCGGCTCGGGCTGATTCAAGCTGGTTCGGGCTGGTGAGCCGGGTGTGGTTCACCTGTTCGGGTGGCGGAGATATCCACAAGTGAGACCCTGTCCACCAAGATCCACTTCTTTCGGCGTGCCCCGGCACGGTGGGTGCCGGAGGTGGTGCCGACATGAACAGGGCACGCAGTGGACTCGGCAGGTACGGCGAGGATCTGGCCGCGCGGCGGCTGACCGAGGCCGGGATGAGCATCCTGGAGCGCAACTGGCGCTGCGGGCGCTCGGGAGAGATCGACATCGTGGCGCGGGACGGCGGCACGCTGGTCGTCTGCGAGGTGAAGACCCGGCGGGGCGGGGAGTTCCAGCACCCCATGGCCGCCGTCACGCCCGAGAAGGCGCGACGCCTGCTGGACCTGGCCGAGCGATGGGTGCATACGCACGGCGGAGCGCCGCCGGGAGGGGTCCGGGTCGATCTGGTCGGGGTGCTGCTGCCCCGGCGCGGGGCGCCCGCCGTGGAGCATGCGCGGGGGGTGGCCTGAATGGGATTCGCCCGCACCTGCTCGGTGGCCCTGGTCGGCGTCGAGGGTGTCCTCGTCGAGGTCCAGGCCGACCTGGAGCCCGGAGTGGCCGCCTTCACCCTGGTGGGGCTGCCGGACAAGAGCCTGACGGAGAGCCGCGACCGGGTCAGGGCCGCCGTGGTGAACTCCGGCGGTGAGTGGCCGCAGAAGAAGCTCACCGTGGGACTGAGCCCCGCCTCGGTGCCCAAGGCCGGCTCTGGGTTCGATCTCGCTGTGGCGAGCGCCGTGCTCGGCGCGGCCGAGCGCATCGACCCCAGGGTGCTCGCCGACATCGTGATGATCGGCGAACTCGGGCTGGACGGCAGGGTCCGGCCGGTCCGGGGCATCCTGCCCGCCGTACTGGCCGCCGCCGACGCCGGGTACACCCAGGTCGTCGTCCCGGAGTGCGCCGCGGCCGAGGCCGCGCTGGTGCCCGGGGTGTCCGTACTGGGCGTACGCAGTCTGCGCCAGCTCATCGCCGTCCTCGCGGACGAACCGGTGCCGGAGGAGGAGCCGGACGCGCCCGGGCGCCCCGATCCGCTGCTCGCCGGGCTCCGGATGCCGGGTACCGGCTCGGCCACCGGTATCCACAGCGCCGGGGCGGCCCAGCACGACCAGGGTCACGACCTGGCCGACGTGGTGGGCCAGACCTCGGCCCGCACCGCCGTGGAGGTGGCCGCGGCCGGCGGTCACCATCTCTTCCTGGAAGGGCCACCGGGCGCGGGCAAGACGATGCTGGCCGAACGGCTCCCCGCCGTACTGCCCCGGCTGACCCGGCAGGACTCCCTGGAGGTCACCGCCGTGCACTCGGTGGCCGGGCTGCTGCCACCGGGCAAGCCGCTCATCGACGTGGCGCCCTACTGCGCCCCGCACCACTCGGCCACCATGCAGTCCCTGGTCGGCGGCGGCCCCGGCATCGCCCGGCCCGGCGCCGTCTCCCTGGCCCACCGGGGCGTGCTGTTTTTGGACGAGGCACCCGAGTTCCACAGCCAGACCCTGGACGCGCTGCGACAGCCGCTGGAGTCCGGGCATGTGGTGATCGCGCGGAGTGCGGGCGTGGTGCGGTTCCCGGCGCGGTTCCTGATGGTGCTCGCGGCCAACCCGTGCCCGTGCGGGCGTTTCTCGCAGCGCGACTCCCTGTGCGACTGCCCGCCCTCGGCGATCCGGCGCTACCAGTCCCGCCTCTCCGGCCCGCTGCTGGACCGGGTGGACCTGCGGGTCGAGGTCGATCCGGTGACCCGCGCCCAGTTGACCGACCCCGGTGCCCGCGGCGAGTCCACGGCCACGGTCGCCGACCGGGTGCGGGAGGCCCGGCAGCGGGCGGCGGCCCGGCTGGCCGGGACCCCGTGGGGCACCAACAGCGAGGTGCCCGGCCGCGAACTGCGCAGCCGCTTCCACGCTGTCACGGGCGCGATGGACGAGGCCGAGCGCAATCTGGAGCGGGGCGTGCTCACCGCGCGCGGCATCGACCGGGTGCTGCGGGTCGCGTGGACCGTGGCCGACCTGGTCGGACACGACCGCCCGGACGCCGGGGACGTGGCCCTCGCCCTGCAACTGCGCACCGGCGTCCCGCGTGGCGTCCCCATGGCCATCGGAGCCCTGGCATGACGCCGGGCCGTGCGGAGGAGGAGCGGACCGGGCGGGTGTTCCTCACCCGCGTGATCGAGCCCGGCGACGAGACCGGCGGACGGTGGCTGCGGCTCTTCGGGGTGCCGGAGGTGGTGCGGCGGCTGCGGGAGGGCGGCGAGCCCCTGCCCGGAGTGAGCGATACCCGCTGGCGCGGGCTGCTGGCCCGGGCCGAGCGTGCCGAGCCGGAGGCGGACCTGGCGGCCGCGCGGCAGGCCGGGGCCCGGTTCGTGTGTCCGGGGGACGCCGAGTGGCCCGCCCAGCTCGACGACCTGGGCGACGGACGCCCGGTGGGCCTGTGGGTGCGCGGCCGGCCGGGGCTGCGGATGTGGGCGCTGCGCTCGGTGGCCGTCGTGGGCGCCCGCGCCTGCACCGGGTACGGCTCCCATGTGGCTGCCACCCTCGCCGCCGGACTGGCCGAACAGGGCTGGGTGGTCGTGTCCGGCGGGGCGTACGGGGTCGACGGCGCCGCGCACCGGGGTGCCCTCGCGGCCGACGGGGCGACCGTCGCCGTGCTGGCCTCGGGAGTGGACAAGGCGTACCCGCGCGGACACGCCGCGCTGATCGAACGCATCGCCCAACAGGGGCTCGTCATCGGGGAGTTGCCGCCCGGAGATCATCCGACGCCCAGCCGCTTCATCGTCCGCAACCGAGTGATCGCCGCGCTCACCCGGGGCACGGTGGTCGTGGAGGCCGCCTGTCGCAGCGGCTCCCTGGCCACGGCCCGCGCGGCCCAGCGGCTCGGCAGATTCACCATGGGAGTGCCCGGCCCGGTGACCAGCGGGCGGTCCGCCGGGGTGCACGAGCTGCTGCGCGGGGAGGCGGTGCTCGTCACCGACGCGGCGGACGTGGTCGAACTCGTCGGCGGCATCGGCGAACTGGCCCCGCCCCGGCGCGGCCCGGTGCTCCCGCGTGACCTGCTCGACCCCGAAGCGGCCACCGTCCTCGCCGCCCTGCCCGCCGCCCGTCCGGCCGGACCCGAGGAGATCGCCCGCGAGGCACGCACCACCCGCGAGGAGGCGGTCGCCCGGCTGTACGAGCTTCGAGCGCTTGGCTATGTCGAACGACACGACGACGGCTGGAAGTTGACACGCCAGGCGGTCCTGCCGGTCCGGAGAGACCCGCACCCGCCCTGACCGAGGGTGTTCGGCCGTCCGGGGGAATCCTCTACGCCCTTGGGTTTTACCGGAGTTGACGCCCGTAACCGGTCACGCTGAGCGAACCGGGTGAAGCGGGGGAGCGGGGTCGCACAGGGGTGCGCGCACGGGTGGCGCCCCAGTGTTCGCACACCGCGACTCCTCAGTCACGCTACGCTCACGAAAGCTCGGGCACGGACCGGCCGGCCCGGCCCGCACCCACCTGCGCGGCCCGCGCCACCACCGACGACCCGGCATCCAGCACCCACCCCGCATCCCCCACCCACGGCACGGCAGTTCACGGCACTTCACGGCAGAACGGCACTAGGCGACGAATGCCCCAGCACACCTCCGGCTCCGACCGGGCGGCGGCCCCCCCAGCCGCCCGCGACGGCGGCAGCGTGCGACCGCCCGCTCCCTCGACGCTCGACGAGCTGTGGCGGTCGTACAAGGCGACGGGGGACGAGCGCCTCCGGGAGCAGCTCATCCTGCACTACTCGCCGCTGGTGAAGTACGTGGCGGGCCGGGTGAGCGTCGGGCTGCCGCCCAACGTGGAGCAGGCCGACTTCGTCTCCTCCGGGGTGTTCGGGCTGATCGACGCGATCGAGAAGTTCGACATCGGGCGCGAGATCAAGTTCGAGACGTACGCGATCACCCGGATTCGCGGCGCCATGATCGACGAACTGCGGGCGCTGGACTGGATTCCCCGCTCCGTCCGGCAGAAGGCGCGCAACTACGAGCGGGCCTACGCCGCGCTGGAGGCGAAGCTGCGGCGGACCCCGAGCGAACAGGAGGTCGCCACCGAGCTGGGCGTCGAGGTCGAGGAGCTGCACGCGGTCTTCAGCCAGTTGTCCCTGGCCAACGTGGTCGCGCTGGAGGAACTGCTGCACGTCGGCGGCGAGGGCGGCGACCGGCTCAGCCTCATGGACACCCTGGAGGACACCGCCGCCGACAACCCCGTCGAGGTGGCCGAGGACCGGGAGCTGCGCCGCTTCCTCGCGCGGGCCATCAACACCCTGCCCGACCGCGAGAAGACCGTGGTCACGCTCTACTACTACGAGGGCCTGACCCTCGCCGAGATCGGCAACGTCCTCGGCGTCACCGAGAGCCGGGTCAGCCAGATCCACACCAAGTCGGTGCTCCAGCTCCGGGCCAAGCTGGCGAGCTTCGGACGCTGACTCCTGCCGCGTTCCGCGGCCGGTCCGTAAAGTGGGGGGCGTGCCAAGGATTCGAGCGGCCTCCGTGGCCGAGCACCGGTCGATGCAGCGAGCCGCCCTGCTGGACGCGGCCCGTTCCCTGCTGTCCGAGGGCGGGACGGACGCGCTGACCTTCCCCGCGCTCGCGGAGCGCACCGGTCTTGCCAGGTCGTCGGTGTACGAGTACTTCCGCTCGCGCGCCGCCGTGGTCGAGGAACTGTGCGAGGTCGACTTCCCCCTCTGGGCCGCGGAGGTCGAGGCCGCGATGGCGGACGAACCCACGCCGGAGGGCAAGGTCGAGGCGTATGTGCGCCGGCAGCTCGCCCTGGTCGGCGACCGGCGGCACCGGGCCGTCGTGGCGATCTCCGCGAGCGAACTGGACGCCGGGGCGCGGGAGAAGATCCGGGCCGCGCACGGCGGGCTGGTCGCGATGATCGTGGAAGCGCTGGCCGGCCTGGGCCACGAGCAGCCACGGCTCGCCGCGATGCTGCTCCAGGGCGTCGTGGACGCGGCCGTGCGCCGTATCGAACTCGGCGCCGC
Source organism: Streptomyces sp. NPDC018263 (assembly GCF_055562575.1). NCBI lineage: Bacteria > Bacillati > Actinomycetota > Actinomycetes > Kitasatosporales > Streptomycetaceae > Streptomyces > Streptomyces sp. NPDC018263. The sequence continues at coordinate 60,611 of NZ_JBVHFA010000001.1, read as the reverse complement.
CGAGCACCCCGAGGCGATCACCGAGGCGGCGGTCGCCATGGCCCTGCGCGGCGTCCGGGGCTGAGACGGCTCAGCCGGGCGGCAGCGGAACCCCCAGCACCGGCAGCAACCGGGACGGCCCGTGCCCGAGCAGCCGAGGCGGCAGCAGGTCCAGGGGATTCAGATAGGTCCTCCCCTCCAGCAGCCCCCAGTGCACACACGCCTCAAGGCAGTGCGACCCGGTGCCCTCCACCGTCCCCACCACCTCCCCGGCGCCCACCTCCGCGCCCTCCTTCACCCCGGCGCGCACCGGCTCGTACGTCGTCCGCAGCGAGGTGCCCGCCAGGACCACCGCGACCACGCCCCGGCCCGCCACCCGCCCCGCGTACGACACCCGGCCCGCCGCCACCGCCCGCACCGGGGCGCCCGGCGCCGCCGCCAGGTCCACGCCCCGGTGCCCGGCGGCGTACACGGTGGCGGGCGGCTCCCAGCCCCGCAGCACCGCCGGGCGCGTCCCCACCGGCCAGGTCCGGGCCAGCGCGGGCACTCGCTCACCAGGAGGTTTCTCCTCGGGCGCCGGGCCGGCCCACGCCAGGGGCGTGAGCACGGCGAAGGCCAACAGCAGGGGCGGGACGGCCCAGTTCCTCACGTATCGCACCAGTGATCGCATGCGAGCACCCTGCCGTTCACCGGCGAATCCTGGCGGGATCTGTGGACAACCGCCCGGTTGTGGACAGCGGCGTCACCCGGTGCCCTGGCCGTCCCGTACACTTCTTCTGGCGATCCGGGTCACCGGGTCGACTTCGCACGCCCCGGTACGAAGCCCGTCACAGGGTTCGTACAAGCGCCCCTCGGTCCTTCGCGGCACGGCGCACCGCGGGCGTCAGGCGCGACCGCCGTCCGGCGGACGCGGCACAACCGAGAAACTCAAGGAGATGGCCATGGCCGTCGTCACGATGCGGGAGCTGCTGGAGAGCGGCGTCCACTTCGGTCACCAGACCCGTCGCTGGAACCCGAAGATGAAGCGCTTCATCTTCACCGAGCGCAACGGCATCTACATCATCGACCTGCTCCAGTCGCTGTCGTACATCGACCGCGCCTACGAGTTCGTCAAGGAGACCGTCGCCCACGGCGGCACGGTCATGTTCGTCGGCACGAAGAAGCAGGCGCAGGAGGCCATCGCGGAGCAGGCCACCCGCGTCGGCATGCCCTACGTCAACCAGCGCTGGCTGGGCGGCATGCTCACCAACTTCTCGACCGTCTACAAGCGTCTGCAGCGCCTCAAGGAGCTTGAGCAGATCGACTTCGAGGACGTCGCCGCCTCCGGTCTGACCAAGAAGGAGCTGCTGGTCCTCTCCCGCGAGAAGGCCAAGCTCGAGAAGACCCTCGGTGGTATCCGCGAGATGCAGAAGGTGCCCAGCGCCGTCTGGATCGTGGACACCAAGAAGGAGCACATCGCGGTCGGCGAGGCCCGGAAGCTCAACATCCCGGTCGTCGCCATCCTCGACACCAACTGTGACCCCGACGAGGTCGACTACAAGATCCCGGGCAACGACGACGCGATCCGCTCCGTCACCCTGCTCACCCGCGTGATCGCCGACGCCGTCGCCGAGGGCCTCATCTCCCGCTCGCGCGTCGCCACCGGTGACAAGGGCGAGAAGGCCGCGGCCGAGCCGCTGGCCGAGTGGGAGCGCGACCTGCTCGAGGGCGAGAAGAAGGCCGACGAGGCCGCCGAGGCCGTCGAGATCGCCGCCGAGTCGCCGGCCCCCGACGCCCCGGTCTCCGAGGCCGTCGAAGAGGCTGCCGCCGAGGTCGAGGCCCCCAAGGCCGAGCAGGCCTGACACCGGCGCTGACGGCGGGGCCGGCACGAACCCCGTCCCCGCCCGTCACCCGTAGCCCGACACGACGCCCGCGACCTGGCCACCGGCCGGTCGCGGGCCCGTGCGGATCTCCGATCTCCCAAGACTTCCAGAAAGACTCACAGACTCATGGCGAACTACACCGCCGCCGACGTCAAGAAGCTCCGTGAGCTCACCGGCGCCGGCATGATGGACTGCAAGAAGGCGCTGGACGAGGCCGAGGGCAACGTCGAGAAGGCCGTCGAGGCGCTGCGCATCAAGGGCCAGAAGGGCGTCGCCAAGCGTGAGGGCCGCTCCGCCGAGAACGGCGCCGTGGTCTCCATCATCGCCGACGACAACTCCGAGGGCGTCCTCGTCGAGCTGAAGTGCGAGACGGACTTCGTCGCCAAGGGTGACAAGTTCCAGGCCGTGGCCAACGCCATCGCCGAGCACGTCGCCAAGACCTCCCCGGCCGACATCGAGGCGCTCCTCGCCTCCGAGATCGAGCCCGGCAAGACCGTCCAGGCGTTCGTGGACGAGGCTAACGCCAACCTCGGCGAGAAGATCGTGCTGGACCGCTTCGCGCAGTTCACCGACGGCTACGTCACCGCGTACATGCACCGCACGATGCCCGACCTGCCCCCGCAGATCGGTGTCCTCGTCGAGCTGGACAAGCCCAACGCCGAGGTCGCCAAGGGCATCGCCCAGCACATCGCCGCGTTCGCGCCGAAGTACCTCTCCAAGGAGGACGTGCCGGCCGAGGTCGTCGAGTCCGAGCGTCGCATCGCCGAGGAGACCACCCGCGCCGAGGGCAAGCCCGAGGCCGCGATCGCCAAGATCGTCGAGGGTCGTCTCAACGGCTTCTTCAAGGACGCCACGGTGCTCGGCCAGCCGTACGCCCTGGACAACAAGAAGTCGGTCCAGAAGGTTCTGGACGAGGCCGGTGTCACCCTGAAGCGCTTCTCGCGCATCAAGGTCGGCATCTGAGTCCGTACCGCGATCGACGCGCGACCCCGATAGGGTCGACAGCAGTCGTCCGCGCAGAGCGCCGCCCGTGGCTGTGCGGCGGACGGCAGCAGATCTGACGAGGAGGCCATTGCCGCGCAAGGGAGCGAGAAGCGACCCACCGGCAATGGCCTTCTTCGTATGTGCAACACGTGAAAGAGGCGGGATCTCCATGACCACCAAGGCCCAGAAGAGCGACGACGGCAAAGTAAGCGGCCGGTTTCTGCTGAAGCTGTCCGGGGAGGCCTTCTCCGGCGGCGGTGGCCTCGGCGTCGACCCGGACGTGGTGCACAAGATCGCCCGCGAGATCGCCGCCGTCGTGCGTGACGGCGCCGAGATCGCGGTCGTGATCGGCGGCGGCAACTTCTTCCGCGGCGCCGAGCTCCAGCAGCGCGGCATGGACCGGGCCCGCTCCGACTACATGGGCATGCTCGGCACCGTGATGAACTGCCTCGCCCTCCAGGACTTCCTGGAGAAGGAGGGCATCGACAGCCGCGTGCAGACCGCCATCACCATGGGCCAGGTCGCCGAGCCGTACATCCCGCTGCGCGCCATCCGGCACCTGGAGAAGGGCCGCGTGGTCATCTTCGGCGCCGGAATGGGCATGCCGTACTTCTCCACCGACACCACCGCCGCCCAGCGCGCCCTGGAGATCGACGCCGAGGCGCTGCTCATGGGCAAGAACGGCGTGGACGGGGTCTACGACGCCGACCCCAAGACCAACCCGGACGCCGTCAAGTTCGACGCCCTCGGCTACGGCGAGGTCATCACCCGCGACCTCAAGGTCGCCGACGCCACCGCCGTCACCCTGTGCCGCGACAACAGCCTGCCGATCCTCGTGTTCGAGCTGCTGGCGGAGGGCAATATCGCGCGGGCCGTCAAGGGTGAGAAGATCGGCACGCTCGTGGGTGACGAGGGCAGCCGGGACTGACCGGCGGCCCCGGCCCCACCGGCGCGACCCGTCCGGGGCAAGGACGGGACGCGCCCCGGCCGGGGGATGGACAATGTCCTGTCGGTCGGGAACCGTGCAGGAAGCAGACGCGACGCAGCCGGCCCGCCGCCCGATCGGGCACCGCGGCCGGGCCTTACTCAAGACACGCAGGAGCAAGTGGTGATCGAAGAGACCCTCCTCGAAGCCGAGGAGAAGATGGAGAAGGCCGTCGTGGTCGCCAAGGAGGACTTCGCCGCGATCCGCACCGGCCGTGCGCACCCCGCGATGTTCAACAAGATCGTGGCGGACTACTACGGTGCCCCGACGCCGATCAACCAGCTCGCCTCGTTCTCCGTGCCGGAGCCGCGCATGGCCGTGGTGACCCCGTTCGACAAGAGCGCGCTGCGCAACATCGAGCAGGCGATCCGCGACTCCGACCTGGGCGTCAACCCCAGCAACGACGGCAACATCATCCGTGTGGTGTTCCCCGAGCTGACCGAGGAGCGCCGCCGCGACTACATCAAGGTCGCCAAGCACAAGGCCGAGGACGCCAAGGTCTCGATCCGTTCCGTGCGCCGCAAGGCCAAGGACGCCATCGACAAGCTGATCAAGGACGGCGAGGTCGGCGAGGACGAGGGCCGCCGCGCCGAGAAGGAGCTCGACGACCTGACCGCCAAGTACGTGGCGCAGGTGGACGAGCTTCTCAAGCACAAGGAAGCGGAGCTGCTCGAAGTCTGATGAGCGACTCTTCCTGGGGGGCGTCGCCGCAGGCGGGGCAGGCCGGGTACTGGGGGCCCACCGCTGGTGGGCCACTCCAGGGGGCTGTCACGGCGGGTCCCGCATACGATGCGCCCGAGGCGCAGCAGACTCGCCCCATGCCCAGCGTGCCCGACGTACCCGCGTATGGCGGAGACCAGGACGACGACCCGATGCCTGACGCCCCTCAGCCGGTGCCCGTGCCGAAGAAGACCGCGGGCCGTGACCTGAGCGCGGCCATAGGCGTCGGCGTGGGGCTCGGCGTGGTCATCATCGCCTCGCTCTTCGTCGTCAAGGCCGTCTTCGTCGGTGTGGTCGCCGTCGCGGTGGTCGTCGGTCTGTGGGAGCTGACCAGCCGGCTCCAGGAGCGCAAGGGGATCAGGGCACCCCTGGTGCCGCTAGCGGTGGGCGGTGCGGCCATGGTGGTCGCCGGGTACGCGCGCGGCGCCGAGGGTGCCTGGGTCGCCATGGCGCTCACCGCGCTCGCCGTACTGGTCTGGCGGATGACCCAGCCGCCGGAGGGTTACCTCAAGGACGTCACGGCCGGTGTCTTCGCCGCGTTCTACGTGCCGTTCCTGGCGACCTTCGTGGCGATGATGCTCACCGCCGACGACGGTGCCTGGCGGGTGCTGACGTTCCTCGTCCTCACCGTGGTCAGCGACACCGGCGCGTACGCGGTCGGCTGGCGCTTCGGCAAGCACAAGCTCGCTCCGCGCATCAGCCCCGGCAAGACGCGCGAGGGCCTGCTCGGCGCGGTCGCCTTCGCGATGGTCGCGGGCGCGCTGTGCATGCAGTTCCTCATCGAGGACGGCGCCTGGTGGCAGGGCCTGGTCCTCGGCCTCGCGGTCGCGTGCAGCGCCACGCTGGGCGACCTCGGCGAGTCCATGATCAAGCGCGACCTCGGCATCAAGGACATGGGCACCCTCCTCCCCGGCCACGGAGGAATCATGGACCGCCTGGACTCCTTGCTGCCCACGGCGCCGGTGGTGTGGCTACTGCTGGTGGCGTTCGTGGGCTCCTGAACTCTGACGTCATGGGGTCCTGACCCCGGCTTACGGCTCTCGGGCCCCGCTCTGCTCCGGCAGGGCGGGGCCCGACGGCGTTCCGGGGACGCCCGCTACCCGGCGCTGACCTGCGCGGCGACGGAGAAGCGCTGCTGGCACTCCGGGCAGGTCGCCTCACCGAAGGCGTACGTCAGGGCGCGCGCGACCTCCTTGTGGCCGTCGGCCGCGGCGAGGTCGTAGAGGCGTCGGCCGAGACCCTCCAAGGCGCGGGGATCGGCCGGATGGAGAGGGAAAGTCTCCGAGGGCTCGGCGCAGGCGTAGTCCTCGGTCGTGCTGAAGATTCCCCGCTCTCCGAAGGCCACCCACACCGTCGCGCACCCGTCGGGATCGGGGCACTCGACCTCGTACTCCTCGCCGACGACACCACCGATCAGGTCCTCCGCCCAGTGGATGTCGCCTTCCAGGTTCAGGAGCGCCTCGACCAGGTAGCAGTAGTCGTTGCGACCTGCGGTCACCTGCCGCCACCGGTTCGCGGCATCCCGCAGGCGGCCGACCTCCGGCGCGTACCGCTGCCGCAGGTTCCGTGTCTCGTACCGCTGGTCGGCCTGGACGACGAGCGCCCCGGCCAGCTGAAGGGCCGAGGCCGCCACGCCGGCGTCGTCACCTTGAGCCAACCCGGCCAGCGCGGGCAGCAGGAGCGGGTGGGCGACGTCCAGAGAACCGTTGTGATACAGCTCCGTCCACAGGTCGCTCCAGGCACGAGCGTTCCCGCTCGTGGCGGCGTGCCCTAGCAAGGTCCGCAGGCGGTCGGTGTCGGTGTCGTCCGCGCGGGGAGCGGGGGAACTCGTCGTCATCTGCGGTATCCAAGCAGACGGGGGGTCGGGTGAGCGGGTTCCGGTTCAGCGCAGTGCCTTACCGACTTCGTAGATCGTTGGCCTGTCCTCGGGCGCGGGGCTGAGCATGGCGTCGATCAACTCACCCAGTTCACCACGCACCTGCACAGGTCGCCGCTTGCCGCTCGCCACGGCCCGTCTCTGCTCAGGACGTGGTGCGTCGTCCGGGTATTCGACGGCCCGCCAGCCCGTGGCGGAGATGAGCAGGGATGCGCCCAGGGCGTAGATGTCGGCTTCCCGCGTGGGCTCAGCCTCTCCGGTGGCGAGCACGCTGCGCGCGATCTCCGGCGCCTCATAGTGGACGAGGCAGCCGCGGAACGGGAAGTCGTACCCCTCGGGGATCCGTCCGCCGTGCGCGAGGGCCAGATCGATGAGGTGAGTCCGTTCCGGGCCGATGATGAAGTGGGCGGGCTGGACGTCACCGTGAGCCCAGCCCTTGGTGTGTAGTTCGGCCAGCGCATCCACGCAGCCAAGAGCCACGCTGGTGTGTGGCTCGATGCGCGAGTTCGCCGTGCGACAGGGCTCCCACAGCTGGTAGAGATCCGGCCCCTCGCGCCACGGCTGGAAGTTCCACGTGCCGCCCTCCCATTCGCCGTACGCGAAGTCATGGAACCCGAGGCGGTACAGCACGGAGCCCTCACGGGCGGGTGCGAGCGCCGTCCACGGCTGGGAAGGCCAGTCAGCCGTTGCCTCGATGGGACAGCCGACCTTCACGGCGTAGTGACCGCGATGGCTCCTGACCTCCCAAACCATGGAGCCCCGGCGATTGAGGACCAGGCGCTGAGCGGTGGGCACGAGAGCATCGAGCACGACGATCGGCAGTTCAGGAGGTGTCCCGGACAACGTCTGTTCTCCTTCCGGACTGCACGGCCGACCCTGCATCGAGGTCGGCCGCGCCGCTGGGTTCCTGTCGCCACGCCTGACCGTACGGACGGCCGCAGTCCGAGTCGCACTGCGTGAGGTTCGTGCCGTCCACGGTCCACAGGTCGTCGAAGACCATGAACCCAGCCGCCTTCATCGCGTGTGCGGAGGCGGCGACGTTTTCCGGGTCACGCGCCCCTGCACCCGGCTTCGGGTTGTGGTGGAGGAAACGGCCCGCGACCCGCTCGCACAACTCGGCGTACTCCTTCGTGTGCAGGATGAGCGCGTGCAGGCCGAGGTCCACGTCGTCCGAGGGGGTCATGGGCACGGTGGCGGTCGCTGCGGTGACCACGAAGGCCACCGCCTGGTCCGCGATCCGCTCGGCGCGCTCATGCGGCTGTCCGTTGTGGGCCACCACGAAGTGGGTGAGGCTCTCGAAAAGTTCCTCGCCGACCACCGCGCGGCCGGTCCTCTGGCCGTTGGCCGTTGCCGTCATGCGAATCTGCTTGATTGTCGCTGTGCTCTGGCACTTGCGTCGTACCGGCCGACGGCGCGCATCACAGGCCGCTTCGGCTGTTGCCGTTCTTGATGGCCAGGCGGGCGCTCAGCTCTTCCCGCGCGGTCGGGGCCACCACGTTGTCCGGCATGGCGTCCCACTCGACGCCGCCGCCGACGGGCCTCATCTGAACCCGGGCGCCGACTTCACCCATGACGACGCCGATACGCCCACTGACAGTGTCTTTCGCCAGTTCACCGATGCCAGGTCCGGTCTGCCGGTTGCTCGCCATGTGGATGAGCATCCCGCTGCCCATCAGGACGTCGGAACCTCCGGCAAACCCCACTTCGGGACGTCCTGTGTCCGGTAGAACGTCCCTAGTGCCGTCCCTGGGTGTTGGGAGAGATTGGGATGCCGAACGAGAGGTTACGTGCTGTCATGGCGGCCGGCGGCTGGACGTACGCCGCCCTCGCGGACCGGGTCGAAGTCGATCCCAAGTCCGTCGAGCGATGGGTCAATCTGGGGCGTACGCCGCGTCGTACCACGGCCATGTTGGCGGCGGAAACGCTGGGAGAGGACGTGCACGCCCTACGGCCGACGCTCCGACAGGCACGCCCCGCCCGCGCCGTCAGTCCCGAACTTGTGGCTCTCTACGGCCAGCGGGCGGACCTCCCCGTGTCTACGTTGGTGGACATGCTCACCCAAGCCCGCGAGCACATCGACGTGTTGGTGTACGCGGCTGTCTTCCTGCACGAGGCTTACCCACGGCTCAACGACCTGTTGCGAGAGCGAGCCGCCGATGGGTGTGCGGTCCGTATCGCGACCGGCGACCCGGACAGCACGAACGTCCAACAGCGCGGTGGCGAAGAGAGGTTCGGCCATGGGATCGAGTCCCGTTGCCGACTCGCCCTCATGCACTATCGCCCCCTTGCCGCGGTACCTGGCATCGAGGTGCGGACCCATGCCACCACGCTCTACAACTCGGTCTACCGTGCGGATGACCAGGCGATGGTCAATGCTCATGTCTGGGGTGTGAACGCCTACGGTGCTCCCGTGTGGCATCTTCGGCGCAGCGGAAAGGGCGGCCTGTTCGACACCTACGCCGGCAGCTTCGATGCGGTGTGGGAGACCGCGACGCCGGTACAAGAAGGGTGACCATGGCACGGACCGAGTACTACGACGACCCAGCGGCTCCGGAGCCGAACAGCCTCGTGGTCGCTGCGTCCGCCGTCGTGACCGACGACGAAGGGCGGGTGCTCCTTCAGCGCCGTCGTGACAACGATCTTTGGGCGCTGCCTGGTGGCGGCATGGAGATGACGGATTCACTTCCAGGAACGGCCATCCGCGAGGTGAAAGAAGAAACCGGTCTGGACGTAGAGATCACCGGGCTCGTGGGTACGTACACTGACCCTCGCCACGTCATCGCCTACTCGGACGGTGAGGTGCGCAGACAGTTCAACGTCTGCTTCACCGCCCGCGTGACCGGAGGCCGGCTCGCCATCTCGGACGAGTCCACGGAGCTGCGGTTCGTTCCTCCGGAGGAGATCGATCTGCTGCCGATGCACCACACGCAGCAGCTCCGAATCCGTCACTTCTTGGAACACCGCGAGCGGCCCTACCTGGGCTGATCGAGAGCTGCGCGAGATGACCGCAACCTCTCCCATCAAGAGAGGGCCGACCGATCCTGCCGACTTGAGTTGTTACAGATCTCTGTACTTCATGTACTTCATCAAGGCCCGGGCACGGCGCGGGCACGCGCCACCTTTGCGGCGCGGCCTGCCCCTGTCTCCGCCCCGGCTGGCCGCGCCCGGCGGCGCGCTCGGCGGCTGCGGGCATGAAGTGGGAGACACCCTCTGTGGCTGGGGCGGTCGGCTCCACGGCTTTAGGCAGCCACTTTGGGGCGAGCCTCTAAGATCTTGGCCCCAACGTCGTGCTTTAACGGGCAGGTCCACAGACTGCCCGACGCGCCGGAAGCTTACGGGGCCATGATCACTCGCCCCAAAGCAGCTCCAGCCCAAAGCCGTTCCGCCGACCTACGGCTGCACCTGCGCCAACTCGGCACTGCGAGGAATGCCCCTGTAGACAGCGAACGGGATAAGAGAGAAACCCGGGTGCTGAGGCAGATCGATAAAGCCGATCCTCCCGAGGTTGCGCATTTGAGCGTTCATGGCCTCGGCGAATAGTCCGCGATTAATATTCCCGCCGGGATTATAGAAATCCATATCTGGCAGTTCGGTTTCTTCGGCTCCGTAGCTTCCGATGCTGCCGACCAACGTCCAATAGTGTCGCTCCGTGCCATAACGGGCGAAAAGAATCTCCGCCTCTGTGTCGAGGTACTGGCGTCCCTCTTGGAGTCGCGCGCTGATTAGGGCGCCAGCGGCCGGAGTCAAGTTTATGTGCAAGCCGGGGGTAAATACGCCCTTTGAAATCTGTACGAACGATCGGAGAGTGTTCCCGTCTGTTCCGCCTACTGCTGGAAAATCCGGGATTGCATCCTCCAATTGGTCGGCGCTACCTTCCCCTTTCCTTGCTGGCCTGGGCCGCTGCTGGGGCTGCTTCCCCTTTCCTGTCCGCTGCGGCTCGTCCGATGGCGAGGCCCCGATGCCCTTAAGGCCAACATTCACATGTCCGAAGGCGGCGAATGCGGCAGCCGCATACCTCGTATCGAATAGGGACCCGAGGGCTGTTATTCTGACGAGGGACCCCGGAGGGTATTTATTCTTCAAGCTCCCTGATTCCCAGGCGTCGGCATCCGACACTTCTTCTGAGATGTCATGGAGTAGGAGCTCGGATTCCAGCGCTTCTTCCAGTGTGGGGAAAAGTGCGTCACCGAGGGATTTGTTTGTGTAGCTCTCACTGTCGGTTCCCTGTAGATGCTGAGCTGCAGAGCGCGGGCCGGTTTGGTTCAGGCCGTCCTCTGTCGTACTTGCCCGTTCCGGTGCTCGAAGGATGGGCGGGCTCGGATCCCTGGGCCGTCACGGGGCCGTCCGAGGCCGACCAACGCCGACAGACGCCACCCACGGGTGACCACCCCCACCCCGCTCTGGCCTGGGCCCCCAGAGTTGATCTGCGACACTGGATGCACCATGCCCAAGCCCGGAGAACTCACTTTCGTTGCCCCCCGCGGAGCCAAGAAGCCGCCGCGGCATCTCGCTGATCTCTCGCCCGCCGAGCGGAAGGACGCTGTCGCGGAGGCGGGGGAGAAGCCGTTTCGTGCCAAGCAGCTTTCGCAGCACTACTTCGCGCGGTACACGCACGACCCCGAGCAGTGGACGGACATCCCGGCCGGCTCGCGGGAGAAGCTGCGGGAGGCGCTGTTCCCGGAGCTGATGTCGGTGGTCCGGCATCTGGCCACGGACCAGGGCACCACCCGTAAGACGCTGTGGCGGCTGTTCGACGGCACGTTGGTCGAGTCCGTGCTGATGCGGTACCCGGACCGGGTCACCATGTGCATCAGCAGCCAGGCCGGGTGCGGGATGAACTGCCCGTTCTGTGCGACGGGCCAGGCCGGTCTCGACCGGAACCTCTCCACCGCCGAGATCGTGCACCAGATCGTGGACGGCATGCGGGCGCTGAGGGACGGGGAAGTGCCCGGCGGGCCCGCGCGGCTCTCCAACATCGTCTTCATGGGCATGGGCGAGCCGCTCGCCAACTACAAGCGGGTCGTCGGCGCCATCCGGGCCCTCACCGACCCCGCCCCCGATGGCCTCGGGCTGTCGCAGCGCGGCATCACCGTGTCGACGGTCGGCCTCGTCCCCGCCATCCACCGCTTCGCCGACGAGGGCTTCAAGTGCCGGCTGGCGATCTCCCTGCACGCCCCCGACGACGAGCTGCGCGACACCCTCGTCCCCGTGAACACGCGGTGGAAGGTGCGCGAGGTGCTGGACGCCGGGTTCGAGTACGCGGAGAAGTCCGGCCGCCGGCTGTCCATCGAGTACGCCCTGATCCGGGACATCAACGACCAGGCGTGGCGGGGCGACCGGCTCGGCCGGATGCTCAAGGGCAGGCCCGTGCACGTCAACCTGATCCCGCTCAACCCCACTCCCGGCTCCAAGTGGACCGCCTCCCGTCCCGAGGACGAGAAGGCGTTCGTGGAGGCCATCGCCGCGCACGGCGTGCCGGTGACCGTCCGGGACACCCGCGGTCAGGAGATCGACGGGGCGTGTGGTCAGCTCGCCGCCACCGAGCGGTAACCTGAGTCAGCACAACGTCATACCAGTCATACATCTGCATATTCCGACAGGGGAGCGCCACAGCGCTGAGAGTGCGGCAACCAGGCCGCAGACCCTCTGAACCTCGCCCAGGTCATTCTGGGTAGGAAGTTCGGTCATCACTCGAGCTGTTGTGCCCTGCCCGGGCTCCCGCGCGGAGTCCGGGCAGGGCCGCGTCTCTTCCTGGCCCACCCAGGAGGACCACCAGTGCACACCAAGACCTTCGTGGCCGCGGCGGTCGGCCTCGGCCTGCTCACGCTCTCCGCGTGCGGGTCCGCCGACACCGAGGGGAAGGCGGACACCAAGACCGTGACCCTCGTCAGCCACGACTCATGGGCCGCTTCCAAGAACGTGATCGCGGACTTCGAGAAGCAGTCCGGCTACCGGTTGCGCGTCCTCAAGGACGGCGACGCCGGGCAGGCCGTCAACAAGGCGGTCCTCACCAAGGACAACCCCCAGGGCGACGTCTTCTTCGGCGTCGACAACACCCTGCTCTCCCGCGCCCTCGACAACGGCCTCTTCCAGCCGTACGCCGCCAAGGGCCTCGGCCAGGTCGACCCCGCCTTCCAGCTCGACGCGGCGAGGCACCGCGTCACCCCCGTCGACCACGGCGACATCTGCGTCAACTACGACAAGGCGTACTTCACCGAGCACAAGCTGAAGCCGCCGCGGACCTTCGCTGACCTCGCGGACCCGAAGTACAGGAACCTCCTGGTCACCGAGAACGCGGCCACCTCCTCGCCCGGCCTCGGCTTCCTGCTGGGCAGCGCCGCGAGTTACGGCGACAAGGGCTGGGAGGGGTACTGGAAGAAGCTGAAGGCCAACGGCGTCAAGGTCGTCGACGGCTGGGAGCAGGCGTACTACCAGGAGTTCTCCGGCTCGTCGGAGGGCAGGAAGGCGGGCGGTGACCGGCCGCTCGTCGTGTCGTACGCCTCCTCGCCGCCCGCCGAGGTGATCTACGCCAAGAAGAAGCCGTCGACCGCCCCGACCGGCGTCGCGGACGGCACCTGCTTCCGGCAGGTCGAGTTCGCCGGCCTGCTGAACCACGCGAAGAACCCCGAGGGCGGCAAGGCGTTCCTCGACTTCCTGCTGTCCAGGCAGTTCCAGCAGGACATGCCGCTGAACATGTTCGTGTACCCGGTGATCAAGGACGCGAAGGTCCCCGCCGAGTTCACGGAGTACGGGCCCGCCGCCAAGGACCCGCAGACCATGGCGCCCGAGAAGATCGCCGCCAACCGCGACCAGTGGGTCAGCTCGTGGACGTCGCTCGTACTGAAGTAGCCGAAGCGGCGGACGCGGCCGGACGGCGAGGCCGCGGGAGCGCGGCGCGGCTGGGGCTCATGGCCCTGCCCGTCGCGTTCTTCGCGCTGTTCTTCGCCTGGCCCGTCGCCGCGATCACCGTGCGCGGGCTCAAGGCCGACGGCACCTGGCACCTCGGGCGGTTCGCCGAGGTGCTGGGCCGCTCGGACATCCGGCACGTGTTGTGGTTCACCACCTGGCAGGCGCTCGCCTCCACCGCGCTGACCCTGCTGATCGTGCTGCCCGCCGCCTGGGTCTTCGCCCGGCTGGAGTTCCCCGGCAAACAGGTGCTGCGGGCCGTGGTCACCGTGCCGTTCGTACTCCCCACGGTGGTCGTCGGCACCGCCTTCCTCGCGCTGGTCGGCCACGGCGGACTGCTGGACGAGCTGTGGGGCGTCCGCCTGGACACCACGGTGTGGGCGATCCTGATCGCGCACGTCTTCTTCAACTACGCCGTCGTCGTCCGCACCGTCGGCGGTCTCTGGGGACAGCTCGACCCCCGGCAGGAGGAGGCCGCCCGGATGCTCGGCGCCTCCCCGCTGCGCGCCTGGCGCCAGGTGACCCTGCCCGCGCTGGCGCCCGCCGTGGCCGCCGCCGCGCTGATGGTCTTCCTGTTCACCTTCACCTCCTTCGGCGTGGTCCAGATCCTGGGCGGACCCACCTTCTCCACCCTGGAGGTGGAGATCTACCGCCAGACCTCCGAGGTCTTCGACCTGACCACGGCCGCCGTCCTCACCCTGGTCCAGTTCGCCGCGGTCGGCGCGATCCTCGCCGTGCACGCCTGGACGGTACGGCGCCGGGAGACCGCGCTGCGCCTGGTCGACGCCTCCGTGACCGCCCGGCGTCCGCGCGGCGCCGGCCAGTGGGCGCTGCTCGGCGGGGTGCTCGCCACCGTCGCCGTTCTGCTGGTGCTGCCGCTCGGCGTGCTGGTGCGCCGCTCGCTGGACGCGCCGGGCCTCGGCTACTACCGGGCACTGACCGACGCCGACGGCGGTACGTTCCTGGTGGCGCCGCTGCACGCGGTGTGGACCTCGCTGGAGTACGCCGTCGCCGCCACCGGCATCGCCCTGGTGGTCGGCGCCCTGGCCGCCGCCGCCCTGGCCCGCCGGGACGCGGGCCGGCTGATGCGCGGGTTCGACGCGCTGCTGATGCTGCCGCTCGGTGTCTCCGCCGTGACCGTCGGCTTCGGCTTCCTGATCGCGCTGGACGAGCCGCCGCTGGACCTGCGCCAGTCCTGGTTCCTGGTCCCGCTCGCCCAGGCGCTGGTCGGCGCGCCCTTCGTCGTACGGACCATGCTGCCGGTGCTCCGTGCGGTGGACACCCGGCTCAGAGAGGCGGCGGCCGTGCTCGGCGCCTCGCCCTGGCGGGTGTGGCGGGAGGTCGATCTTCCGCTGGTGCGGCGGGCGTTGCTGATCGCGGCCGGGTTCGCGTTCGCGGTGTCGCTCGGCGAGTTCGGGGCCACCGTGTTCATCGCCCGGCCCGACAACCCCACGCTGCCGGTGGCGGTGGCCCGGCTGCTGAGCCGGCCGGGGGAGCTGAACTACGGCCAGGCGATGGCCCTTTCCACGATTCTCATGGTGGTCTGCGCGGCCGCGCTGCTCATGCTGGAGCGGCTGCGCACCGACCGGACGGGGGAGTTCTGATGCTGCTGGGTCTTGAGGAGGCGACCGTCCGTCTCGGCGGGCGGCCGGTGCTCGACACCGTGGACCTCGGGGTCGCCGAGCACGAGGTGGTGTGCGTGCTCGGGCCCAGTGGCAGCGGCAAGTCGACCCTGCTGCGGAGCGTGGCCGGGCTCCAACCCCTAGACAGGGGGCGCGTGTTGCTCGACGGCCGCGACCAGGCGGGTGTGCCCGCGCACCGGCGCGGGGTCGGGCTGATGTTCCAGGACCACCAGCTCTTCCCGCAGCGGGACGTGGGCGGCAACGTCGCCTTCGGGCTCCGCATGCACGGCATGCCCAAGGGTGAACGGGACGTCCGGGTGGCGGAGTTGCTGGAGCTGGTCGGGCTGCCCGGCGCGGCCCGGCGGGCGGTGGCCGGTCTTTCGGGCGGGGAACAGCAGCGGGTGGCTCTCGCGCGGGCGCTGGCGCCCCGGCCGAGGCTGCTGATGCTGGACGAGCCGCTCGGGCAGTTGGACCGCTCGCTGCGGGAGCGGCTGGTGGTCGAACTCCGTGAACTCTTCAGCCGGTTGGGCACCACCGTGCTCGCCGTCACCCACGACCAGGGCGAGGCGTTCGCGCTGGCCGACCGGGTGGTGGTGATGCGGGACGGGCGGATCGCGCAGTCCGGGACCCCGCTGGAGGTGTGGCGCAGGCCGGCCGACGCCTTCGTGGCCCGGTTCCTCGGCTTCGAGAACGTGGTCCCGGCGAGCGTGACCGGGACGGCCGCCGACACCCCGTGGGGCAAGCTGCCCGTGCCCGAGGGGTCACCGCAGGGCGCCCGCGAGCTGCTGGTGCGGCCCGCCGGGGTGCGGCTCGTGGCCGCCGGTGAGGGACTGGCCTGCACGGTGACCGCCCGCACCTTCAAGGGCACCCATGTCGCGCTCCGGCTCCGGCCCCGCGACGGCGGCCCGCACCTGGAGGCGGCCTGCCCGCTGCGCGAGGCGCCGGAGACCGGCGCCGAGGCCGGGGTGGAGTTCGACGCGGCGGAGACCGTCGTCCTCGGCTGACTTGCGAAAGGACAGCGGCCCGCCCCCGTGCGAGACGGGGACGGGCCGCTGTCGGCTACGGCGGGCGGAAGCGTCAGCTACCGCTCTTCGCGCCACGGCGGCGCATGCCGAAGTACACCGCGCCACCGCCGACGACGACGAGGGCACCGGCGACACCGGCGATCAGACCGGTGTTGGAGTTCGCACCGGTCTCGGCGAGGTTGGAGTCACCGATCGCGGCGGAGGGCGCGTTGCTCGGCGCCTCGGACACCGGGGCGGCGGCGCCGCTCTCGCTCGCGGACGGTGCGGGGGACTCGGAGGCGGGAGCGGACGCGGACGGGGTCGGCGCGGCGGACTCGGAGACGGGCGTGGTCGGGGAGGGGGACTTCTCCTTCTTGCACGCGGTCGCCGGAGCCGTCAGGTTGGGCTCGATGTTCTTGTTGTCGATGAACCGGGGCACGTTGACGTTGACGCGGTAGACCGCACCGGGCGCCCAGTCCTCGTCGAAGACGATCGTGGCGCCTTCCTTGGTGCCGGTCACGACCTGCTCGCCGATCTTCTTCTCGTCGGCGCCGTTGTTCTCCAGGAACACCGAGACGGTGGCCTTCTGGCCGGAGAAGTCGCGGTCGGTGACGGTGATCTGGCCCTTCTCACCCTTGCACGTGGCCTCGGCCTTGAACTCGCTGATGTTGCAGGCGAGAGCCTGACCGGAGACACCCAGGACCAGGGCGGCCGACGCGGAGGCGAGACCCAGGATGCGCACGGAGCGGCGCGCGTTACGGCGGGATATGGACAAGTCATGTCCTTTGCTGAGTGCAGAACTGCGGGGGGTGGAGGGGGAGTTGGAGCGGTGGACGGAACGGAGCCCCAGCTTCCCCACAAGACACACAGGTTTATAAGCGCGTCATAAGCATGTCAATGCGCGGGCAGTCAACGGGCATTGACTTTACCTTCTTATTACTCCGCGAGACGTTTCAACGTGTCGGAAGCCAGCTCGATCCGGCCAACCAGGGCGATACGGGACTCCATCGGCCGTTCCAGCGCCAACGCCCGCAGCAGGGGCCAGGCGGGGAGCCTCTCGGTCCAGTGCTCCTCGTCCACCAGCACCATGGGCGTCGGATTGCCGCGCGAGCCGTAGTAGTTGGGCGTGGCGTTGTCGAAGATCTCCTGCACGGTCCCGGCCGCGCCCGGCAGGAACACCACCCCGGCGTTGGAGCGGGCCAGCAGGCCGTCCTCGCGGGTGGCGTTGGCGAAGTACTTGCCGAGACGGGAGGCGAACGCGTTGGGCGGCTCGTGGCCGTAGAACCAGGTCGGGATGCCCACCGACTCCCCGCCGCCCGGCCAGCGTTCGCGTACCTCGAAGGCGGCCCGCGCCCAGTCCGTCACGGACGGGGTGAACGAGGGGGCCTTGGCCAGAATCCGCAGGGCCTCGGTCAGCATCCCGTCCTCGAACGGCGCCGCGTACGCGCCGAGGTTGGCCGCCTCCATCGCGCCCGGACCGCCGCCGGTCGCCACCGTGAACCCCGCGCGGGCCAGTTCGCGGCCCAGCCGGGCCGCGCCCGCGTACTCCTCGGTGCCGCGCGCCATCGCGTGGCCGCCCATGACGCCCACCACCCGTGCGCCGGCGAGGAGTTCGTCCAGCGCGTCGGAGACCGAGTCGTCGTGGATCGCGCGCAGCATCGAGGCGAGTACGTCACCGTCGGACTTGGTCCGCTGGAACCACGCGTAGGCCAGCGCGTCCGGCGTCGCCTCGTACCCGTCGGCCAGCGAGGCGAACAACTCCTCGGGGGAGTAGACGAATCCGCGGTACGGGTCGAAGGGCAGACCCGGTACCGGCGGGAACACCAGGGCGCCACGGGCGGTGAGGTGGGCGGCCGCCCCGATGTGCATCGGGCACCCGAGGAAGACGGCGCCCGTGGTGTCCAGCCTCAGCAGGTCTTCCGTACGGCCGGTCAGGTCGACGGCCTGCACCCGGAAGCGGGCGAGCGTGCCGTGCGCGGCGACGACGGCGTCGAACTCCTCCAGCGACTCGATCTCATGGTCCGGGGCGACCTCGTGCGGCCGGGCGGGTATCGAAGGCATCCGCACATGCTAGGCGGCGCCTCGTCCCCCGACGGAGTACCGGGCCCGCAGCCGGGTGAACGCGGTCGGGGCCGGACGGTGGGGGAGGAAGTCGCGGATGCGCTCGGCGCAGGCGCGCGGGGACTCGGCCCCGGTGTCGCACTCCAGGTCGTAGTCGCCGTGGGCGTGGACGAGGTCGTACTGGAGGGCGGCGAGGCCCGGCTCCCGGTCGCCGCGGGCGCGCTCGCGCCGCTCCAGCTCCTCCAGCGGACAGTGCACGCCGACGAAGAGGACGTCCTCGGGGCGGAGCACGGTCAGGCAGTCGGTCAGCCGCCACGGCTCGCTGAGCACATGGTCCACCACGAGATCGTTGCCCACCTCGGCCATGGCCGCGACCGAGCGGTGGAAGCCGAGCCGGGTCCGGCGCAGCGCGGCGTCGAACTCCTTCGGGGACAGCTCCCGCTGGGCCCGCATCGCGTTGAAGGCGTCCACCGAGAGGTGGGAGTACACGCCGTCCAGGAGGCCGAGCAGCTCGCGCGCGATGCTCGACTTCCCGGAACTCGACGTGCCGTTGAGGAAGATGATCCGGCCGGGTGTCATACGGGCATGCTCACCCCTGGACGGCGGCGGGATCCATCCACATGATCTCCCAGGTGTGGCCGTCGAGGTCGTCGAAGGCGCGGCCGTACATGAAGCCGTGGTCCTGGGTCTGGCCGTGCGAGGTGCCGCCCGCCGCGATGGCCTTCTCCACCAGCTCGTCCACCTTCTCGCGGCTCTCCGCGCTCAGACAGAGCAGGGTCTCGCTGGAGGTGCGGGAGTCCACGATCTCCTTCTGGGTGAACTGGGCGTAGTGCGCGGGCGACAGGAACATCGCCACGATCGTGTCGCTGATCATCACGCTGACCACTTCGTCCGTGCTGAACTGCTCGTTGATGCCGTAACCCAGGTCGCTGTAGAACTTCCGGGTGGCGGGCACGTCGGCGGTGACGAGATTCACGAAGATCATCTGCTGGTACACGGTTTCTCCCTACGACAAGTGCGCGAGTGCGACAAGTGCGCGAGCTGCTTACGCCGGTATAGACGACGGGCCGCCGGAAAACTCATCGGCGGCCCGTGAACTCGTCCCTGTCACTTCGTCGGCGGCAGCGCCGACAGGTAGGCGATCAGCAGGGTGAGCGGTACGAACAGGGTGATCAGCGCGGCGGCCCGCAGTGCGGCGGAGCCCCGCAGCATGGTGGCCGGGGCGCCGAGCCGGAGCAGCGCGGCCGTGGTGCCGGCGCGGGACTGGCGGGTCTCCACGGCGGCCGTCAGCAGCGTGGCCAGTGCGCAGCCGCCGACCACCAGCGTGGCCACGGTGGACAGCGGGCCGAAGGCGGCGGCCGGCTGGTCGTACATCGCGGTCGTGGCGAGCGCGGCCGACGTCACCGAGCAGACCACTCCGAGCGGGCGCCCGATCCGCGTGGCCTCCGACATCAGCACCCGCCCGGCCAGCAGCCGCAGCGCGCCGGGCTGTGCCGACTGCAGGACCTTCCCGCACAGGTAGGTGAGGCCCGGCGCGGCCAGGACCAGTCCGAGCGCGGTGAGCAGCCAGCCGCCCAGCACCGCCGCGCCCTCCACGGGCAGCGCCAGCACGGACGCCGGGGCGGCCCGGTTCGCGTACGCCTGCACGGCGAGGCCCGCCGCCAGCGCGGCGACACCCCAGGGGAAGCCCGCCGGAGCCTCGCGAGGCGGCGGCGCGACGGTCAGCACGTCCGACCAGCCCTCGCTCTCCGCGTCCACCGGGGTTTCCTCGGAAGCGGGCGTCTCCGCCTTGTGGAGGACGGCGTGCCAGCGGGCGCCGAAGGACGCCGTGCCCTTCGCCGCGGGCCGGCGCGGGTCCCGCGGGCGCAGGCTGAGCGCCACCGCGCCCGAGGCGGCGAGCGGCAGCAGCGCCAGCAGCGTCAGCGCGGCCGGGACCGGGAGCGGCCGGTCGGCCGCGAGGAACTGCGCGCCCTTGCCGTCGATGGGCAGCCCCGACAGGTCGCCGCGCAGATGCAGGAAGAACAGCAGGGCGACCAGCGAGCCCAGCGTGCAGGCGAGCAGCGTGGTCAGCGCCGAGACCGCCATCAGCCGGCCCGGCCCCAGCCCCACCGCCGACAGCCCCGGCCGGGGCCGCGTACCGGGGTCGGTACGGGCCACCGCCAGCGCCAGGTACACCGTCGCGGCGAGCGGCACCACGCACCAGGCCAGCCGCAGCGCGGCCGCGCCCGGAGTCTGGGGGTGGCCCATCGCGTAGCCGAGGGAACCGAGCAGCAGGAAGCCGGTGCCCGCCGAGGCGGCCGCCACCAGCAGGCGGCGCAACTGGACGGCGGGCCGGGCCGCGCGGGTCAGACGGAGAGCGAGCACGCCGCCCGGCCTTCCGTGTCCGGGGCGTCGGGGAGGTGCACGGTCTTCACCCGGCGTCCGTCCAGCAGCGAGACCGAGCGGTCGGCCAGCGCCGCCGTCTCCGGGTCGTGGGTGGCGAGGACCACCGTGATGCCGTGCGAGCGGGCCGCCGTGGTGAGCGTGCGCAGCACGTGCCCGCGGTCGGCGCGGTGCAGCGGCGCGGTCGGCTCGTCGGCGAACAGCACCGTCGGCCCCGGCGCCAGCGCGCGGGCGATGGCGACGCGCTGCCGCTCCGCCTGGAGCAGTTCGTGCGGGCGCTTCCTGGACTTGTCGCCCACGTCCAGCCGCTCCAGCCACTCCATCGCGGCCACCTTGGCGCGGCGGCGGCTGGTGCCGCGCAGCATCAGCGGCAGCGCCGCGTTCTCCCAGACGTTCAGCTCCGGCACGAGCGCCGGGGCCGGGTCGATCCAGCCGAACCGGTCGCGGCGCAGCTTCTCGCGGGCCATCGGGCCCAGGGTGTGCACGGGGGAGCTGTTGAACCACACCTCGCCCTCGTCCACCCTGACCTGCCCGGACAGACAGCGCAGCAGGGTCGTCTTGCCGCTGCCGCGCGGGCCGCCGACCGCGAGGATCTCGCTCTCCCGGACGCCCAGCGAGATGCCGGCGATGCCGGGGGAGCCATCGGGATGCTTGAAGTGCAGGGAGCGTGCCCACAGCACGTCGTTGTCCGGCGGAGCCTCCATGGCGTACACCTCGGTTCTGATCCGTTTTCCCGTGTCCCTGTGCCCTGTTCGGGGGAACGAAGACCGGGCCGATCGGTCACTGGGCACGCTAGGCAGCACCGAGGGGGAGGCGGCACAGCACACGGCCCCGGGCCGCCGTTCTCACTCGAACGGGCGGCGCCGGGGCCGGGGCGGCGGGGGCGGACCGGTCAGAGCTTCGCCCACGCCTCCGTCAGGGTGGCGCGCAGGATCTGCTCGATCTCGTCGAACGTCTCCTGGTTGGCGATCAGCGGCGGAGCGAGCTGGATCACCGGGTCACCGCGGTCGTCGGCACGGCAGTACAGGCCGTTCTCGAACAGGGCCTTGGAGACGAAGCCGTACAGGACGCGCTCGATCTCCTCGCCGTCGAAGGACTCCTTGGTGTTCTTGTCCTTCACCAGCTCGATGCCGTAGAAGAAGCCGTTGCCGCGGACGTCGCCGACGATGGGCAGGTCGTGCAGCTTCTGGAGGGTGCGCAGGAAGGCGCCCTCGTTGTCCAGGACGTGCTGGTTCAGGCCCTCGCGCTCGAACAGGTCCAGGTTGGCGAGGCCGACCGCGGCGGAGACCGGGTGGCCGCCGAAGGTGTAGCCGTGCAGGAAGACGTTGTCGCCCTGGTAGAAGGGCTCGGCGATCCGGTCGGAGACGATCGTCGCGCCGATCGGGGAGTAACCCGAGGTCATGCCCTTGGCGCAGGTGATGATGTCCGGGACGTAGCCGAACTTGTCGCAGGCGAACATCGTGCCCAGGCGGCCGAAGGCGCAGATGACCTCGTCCGAGACGAGCAGCACGTCGTACTGGTCGCAGATCTCGCGCACCCGCTGGAAGTAGCCGGGGGGCGGCGGGAAGCAGCCGCCGGCGTTCTGCACCGGCTCCACGAAGACCGCGGCGACCGTGTCGGGGCCCTCGAAGAGGATCTGCTGCTCGATCTGGTCGGCGGCCCAGCGGCCGAACGCCTCCGGGTCGTCGCCGTGGATCGGGGCGCGGTAGATGTTGGTGTTCGTCACCTTGTGCGCGCCCGGCACCAGCGGCTCGAAGGGCGCCTTCAGCGCGGGCAGGCCGGTGATGGACAGGGCGCCCTGGGGGGTGCCGTGGTACGCCAGCGAGCGGGATATCACCTTGTGCTTGGTGGGCTTGCCGACCAGCTTGAAGTACTGCTTGGCCAGCTTCCACGCGGTCTCCACGGCCTCGCCGCCGCCGGTGGTGAAGAAGACCTTGTTGAGGTCGCCGGGGGCGTAGCCGGCCAGCCGCTCGGCCAGCTCGATCGCCTTCGGGTGGGCGTAGGACCACACGGGGAAGAAGGCCAGCTCCTGGGCCTGCTTCAGCGCGGTCTCGGCCAGCTCCACCCGGCCGTGCCCGGCCTGCACCACGAACAGGCCCGCCAGGCCGTCGAGGTACCGCTTGCCCTTGTCGTCGAAGACGTGGGTGCCCTCGCCCCGCACGATGGTGGGGACGGGCGAGTTCTCGTACGACGACATGCGGGTGAAGTGCATCCACAGGTGGTCGTACGCGGTGCGGCTGAGGTCCTTCTGCGTCACGGTTATCGGGTTCCCCACATGTAGGTCTGCTTCTTGAGCTTGAGATAGACGAAGCTCTCGGTGGAGCGGACGCCGGGCAGCGCCCGGATACGCCGGTTGATCACGTCCAGCAGGTGGTCGTCGTCCTCGCAGACGATCTCGGCGAGGACGTCGAAGGAGCCCGCGGTCATCACCACGTACTCGACCTCCGACATGGCGCTCAGGGCGTCCGCGACGCTCTCCACGTCGCCCTCGACGTGCACGCCGACCATCGCCTGGCGGCGGAAGCCCACGGTGAGCGGGTCGGTGACCGCGACGATCTGCATCACGCCCTGGTCCAGCAGCTTCTGCACCCGCTGGCGCACCGCCGCCTCGGAGAGGCCGACCGCCTTGCCGATCGCGGCGTAGGGCCTGCGGCCGTCCTCCTGGAGCTGCTCGATGATCGCGAGAGAGACGGCGTCCAACTGCGGGGTCGCCCCCCTGGACTCGCTCCTGGACTCGCGGGCGGAGTCCCTGTGTTCTGTGCTTCGACTGGCCACGCCCTCACTGTGCACGACACCTCGACAGTTTCGCAAGGCTCGATCGATGAAATTCGTTGTTTACGGGCGTGCAGTGTGCGGATTTCGCAGGACGGGTGGCGGTGGGGGTGTTGAAAACGTGGGTGTCCCGACTAGGGTTGGGTTGTCTCAGCCACCGGACAGCCGTGCGGCACCTCCGGGGCGGGGACAGCTCGAACCCTCGAACCAGATCAGGAGGCCGGCAGTGAGCACCGAGCCGCGTGGGCTGCGCAAACTCCGGAACTATGTCGCCGGTGAGTTCCGGGACGCCGCCGACGGACGGACCACCGAGGTGGTCAACCCCGCCACCGGTGAGGTGTACGCGACCGCGCCGCTGTCCGGGCAGGCGGACGTGGACGCCGCCATGGACGCGGCCGCCAAGGCGTTCCCCGCCTGGCGCGACACCACCCCCGCCGAGCGGCAGAAGGCCCTGCTGAAGATCGCGGACGCGTTCGAGGAGCGGGCCGAGGACCTCATCGCGGCGGAGGTGGAGAACACGGGCAAGCCCATCGGGCTCACCCGCTCCGAGGAGATCCCGCCGATGGTCGACCAGATCCGCTTCTTCGCGGGCGCGGCCCGGATGCTGGAGGGGCGCTCGGCCGGCGAGTACATGGACGGCCTGACCTCCATCATCCGCCGTGAGCCGATCGGCGTCTGCGCGCAGGTCGCGCCGTGGAACTACCCGATGATGATGGCCGTGTGGAAGTTCGCCCCGGCGCTCGCCGCGGGCAACACGGTCGTCCTCAAGCCCTCGGACACCACCCCCGCCTCCACCGTCCTCATCGCCGAGATCATCGGCTCGGTGCTGCCCGCGGGCGTCTTCAACGTCATCTGCGGCGACCGCGACACCGGCCGCATGATGGTCGAGCACCCGACCCCGGCGATGGCCTCCATCACCGGCTCGGTGCGCGCGGGCATGTCGGTGGCCGAGTCCGCTTCCAAGGACCTCAAGCGGGTCCACCTGGAGCTGGGCGGCAAGGCGCCGGTCGTCGTCTTCGAGGACACCGACATCCCGAAGGCCGTCGAGGACATCTCGACGGCGGGCTTCTTCAACGCCGGCCAGGACTGCACGGCCGCCACGCGTGTCCTCGTCCAGGAGTCCATCCACGACGAGTTCGTGGCCGCGCTCGCCAAGGCCGCGTCCGAGACGAAGACCGGGCAGCCGGACGACGAGGACGTGCTCTACGGCCCGCTGAACAACCCCAACCAGCTCAAGCAGGTCGCCGGCTTCATCGAGCGGCTGCCCGCGCACGCCAAGGTCGAGTCCGGTGGCCACCAGGTCGGTGACAAGGGGTACTTCTACGCCCCGACCGTCGTCTCCGGCCTCCAGCAGGACGACGAGATCATCCAGAACGAGGTGTTCGGGCCGGTCATCACCGTCCAGTCCTTCACCGACGAGGACCAGGCCGTCGAGTGGGCCAACGGCGTCGACTACGCGCTGGCCTCCTCGGTGTGGACCAAGGACCACGGGCGCGCCATGCGCATGTCCAAGAAGCTGGACTTCGGCTGTGTGTGGATCAACACCCACATCCCGCTGGTCGCGGAGATGCCGCACGGCGGCTTCAAGAAGTCGGGGTACGGCAAGGACCTGTCGGCGTACGGGTTCGACGACTACACGCGGATCAAGCACGTGATGACTTCTCTGGACGCGTGAGACTCTGCCGGGCCCGGCCGGATGTCGGCCGCGGGCGCGTGGGGGCTGGTCGCGCAGTTCCCCGCGCCCCTGGGTCGGCATCCGGATTGTTCCTTCAAGGGATCGGGCGGCACACTTTCGGGGTGCTTCACACCTCTGTTCGTGGTTCCGCCCCCTCCCGCCGGTCCGTGCTGCGGGCCCTCGGGGGCACCGCCGCGCTCGGCGCGCTCGCCGGGTGCGGGGTGCCCTCGGCGTACGTCCGTCCCGGCGACCGCTCCGCGCCCGACCGCTCCGCCGCCGACCAACGGCTGACCTGGTCGAACTGGCCGCTGTACATCGACACCGATGACGACGACGCGAACAGGCGGCCCACGCTGGACGCCTTCGAGAAGCGCACCGGGATCTCCGTCGACTACGTCGAGGAGATCAACGACAACGACGAGTTCTTCGGCAAGATCAGCCCCGCCCTGATGAACCACCGGCCCACCGGCCGGGACCTCATCGTCATCAGTGACTGGATGTGCGCGCGGTACGTCCGCCTCGGCTGGGTCCAGCGGATGGACCGGGCCGAGCAGCCCAACGTGGCGAAGTACCTGGACCCCCTGCTGCGCCGGCCCGCCTTCGACCCGGGCCGTCTCCACACCGTCCCCTGGCAGTCCGGGATCACCGGGATCGCGTACGACCGCCGGCGGCTCGGCCGCGAGATCCGGCACGTGAAGGACCTCTGGGCGAGCGACCTCAAGGGCCGGGTCACGCTGCTGTCCGGGCTGAACGAGGCGTTCGCGCTGCTGATGCAGGGCAACGGCGTGGACATCACCCGCTGGACGGCCGACGACTTCCACACCATGTGCGACGAGGTCGAACGCGAGGTCCGCCGGGGGCAGATCCGCCGCTTCACCGGCAACGACTACACCAAGGACCTGGTCAGCGGCGACGTCCTCGCCTGCCAGGCGTACTCCGGCGATGTCATCCAGCTCCAGGCCGACAACCCGCACATCCGCTTCGTCGTCCCCGAGGAGGGCGCCGAACTCTGGTCGGACTCCCTGATGATCCCCGACCGCGCGGCCCACAAGACCGCCGCCGAGCGCCTGATCGACTACTACTACACCCCCTCGGTCGCCGCCGAACTCGCCACCTGGGTCAACTACGTCTGCCCGGTCCCGGCAGCCCAGCCCCTCCTCGCCGACAGCCCCGACCGCGCCACCGCCGCCCTGGCCACAAACCCCCTGATCTTCCCCAACGCCCCCATGCGCAAGCGCCTAGCCATCGCCCGCGACATCAAGCCGACGGAACGCCCGGAATTCACCCGGCGATGGAACTCGATCGTGGGGTTGTAGGGGTCTAGGGTTTCTCCCCTGCGATCAGGGGGCTGGACATGGCGGGGAAGTCGTCGCCTTTTGGCGACATATTGCGGAGTCACCTGGGGTCGGCGCGTGCTGTGACCAGTCTGCGGGAGTACTTCGGGCTGGAGGGCGAGGCGCCCTATACGGGGGCACGGTTCGAGCACCTTGGAGGCGATCGGGTCGGGGTCGTGGATGTGGTGACGGCTGAGGATCTGGTCGCGGTGCAGATGTTGTCGGTGACCGTCCCGGCGAAGGCTGCCTTGGAGCTGCTGGAGGGTGAGCCGGGCAGGCATCTGAGCGAGCTGCTGAGGCGTATACCGGCGGATGCCGACATGGCCGAGGTCGAGGCTGCGGAGCTGGACACCGGCTCGCCTGCTGATCAGGCATGGAGACTCCTGTTCCGGGTGAAGGGCATCGGCTGGGTCATGGCCGGCAAGTTGCTGGCAAGAAAGCGGCCCCGGTTGGTCCCCGTCTACGACAGGGTCGTGAGGTGCGTCGTCGGTAGTCCGTCCTCTTTCTGGCTCGATCTTCACCGCGCGCTCCGAGCCGATGGTCAGGCTCTCCACCACGAGCTGCTCGACCTGCGGGAACGAGCCGGGGTACCCAAGACCGTGAGTGCCCTGCGCGTCTGTGACGTGGTCCTCTGGATGGCACACCACGAAGATCATCGAACCTTGCGCTGCCCCGGCCATGGCACGCTGTCGGTATGAGCAGCTCGTCCGTGGACCCGCGTCGTCTGCGGGAGTTCGTGTTGTTGCGGCGGGTGCGGGATCGGATTGATCGGGAGTATGCGCGGCCGTTGGACGTGGAGGCGTTGGCGCGTGGGGTGAACATGTCCGCGGGGCATCTCAGTCGGCAGTTCCGGGCGGCGTACGGGGAGTCGCCGTACAGCTATCTGATGACGCGGCGGATCGAGCGGGCGATGGCCTTGCTGCGGCGCGGGGATCTGAGCGTGACCGAGGTGTGTTTCGAGGTGGGGTGCTCCTCGCTCGGGACGTTCAGTACGCGGTTCAGTGAGCTGGTCGGGATGGCGCCGAGTGTGTACCGCGTCGAGGCCGCGCGGGCTACGGAAGGGCTGCCGACCTGCGTGGTGAAGGTGGTCACCAGACCGGTCAGGAATCGAGAAGCGCGGGCCCCGGGCCACGGCTAGCGTGACGGCCATGGACATCACCATTCACGCCAGCTTCCTCCCGCAGGACGACCCGGAGGCGGCGCTCGCCTTCTACCGGGACACGCTCGGCTTCGAACTGCGCAACGACGTCGGCCACAACAACCTGCGCTGGCTCACCGTCGGACCCAAGGGCCAGCCGGACACGAACATCGTGCTGAGCCCGCCCGCCATGGACCCCGGCATCACCGACGACGAGCGGCGCGTCATCGCCGAGATGATGGCCAAGGGCACGTACGCCGGCATGGTGCTGGCCACCCCCGACCTGGACGGCACCTTCGACCGGCTCGTGGCCGCCGGTGCCGACATCGTCCAGGAGCCCGCCGACCAGCCGTACGGCATCCGGGACTGCGCGGTGCGGGACCCCGCCGGCAACATGCTCCGCATCCAGGAACACCGCTGAGCCGGCCCGGCGTAGGACAAGAAGCCAGTACGTGAAGATGGAGACGGTATGACCAAGGGCACGGACGCGCACGCCGCCGACAGCCACGAGATGATCCGGGTCCACGGCGCGCGGGTGAACAACCTGAAGGACGTCAGTGTCGAGATCCCCAAGCGCCGGCTGACGGTGTTCACCGGTGTCTCCGGCTCCGGCAAGAGCTCGCTGGTGTTCGGCACCATCGCCGCCGAGTCGCAGCGGCTGATCAACGAGACGTACAGCGCGTTCGTGCAGGGCTTCATGCCGACGCTCGCCCGCCCCGAGGTGGACGTGCTCGACGGGCTGACCACCGCGATCATCGTGGACCAGCAGCGGCTCGGCGCCGACCCCCGCTCCACCGTCGGCACCGCCACCGACGCCAACGCCATGCTGCGCATCCTGTTCAGCCGGCTCGCCGCCCCGCACCTCGGTCCGCCCAGCGCGTACGCCTTCAACGTCGCGTCGGTGCAGGCCAGCGGCGCGATCAAGGTGGACAAGGGGGCCCGCCGGGCGGAGAAGGTCACCTTCAGCCGCACCGGCGGGATGTGCCCGCGCTGCGAGGGCCGGGGCGCGGTCACCGACATCGACCTCACCCAGCTCTACGACGAGACCAAGTCGCTGCGCGAGGGCGCCCTCACCATCCCCGGTTACAGCGTGGACGGCTGGTACGGCCGTATCTACACCGGCTGCGGCTTCTTCGACCCGGACAAGCCGATCGTCAAGTTCACCAAGCGCGAGCTGCACGACCTGCTCCACAAGGAGCCCACCAAGATCAAGGTGGAGGGCATCAACCTCACGTACGAGGGCCTGATCCCGAAGATCCAGAAGTCCTTCCTCTCCAAGGACGTCGACTCGCTCCAGCCACACGTCCGCGCCTTCGTGGAGCGGGCCGTCACCTTCACCGTCTGCCCCGACTGCGAAGGCACCCGGCTCAACGAGGGCGCCCGCACCTCGAAGATCGACGGCGTGAGCATCGCGGACGCCTGCGCGATGCAGATCACCGACCTCGCCGAATGGGTACGCGGCCTCGACGACCCCTCGGTCGCCCCGCTGCTCACCGCGCTGGGCCACAGCCTCGACTCGTTCGTGGAGATCGGCCTCGGCTACCTCTCCCTCGACCGCCCCTCCGGCACACTGTCCGGCGGCGAGGCCCAGCGGGTGAAGATGATCCGCCACCTCGGCTCCTCGCTCACCGACGTCACGTACGTCTTCGACGAGCCCACCACCGGGCTGCACCCGCACGACATCCAGCGGATGAACGGCCTGCTGCTGCGCCTGCGCGACAAGGGCAACACCGTGCTGGTCGTGGAGCACAAGCCGGAGACGATCGCCATCACCGACCATGTGGTCGACCTCGGTCCGGGCGCCGGTACGGGCGGCGGTGCCGTCTGTTTCGAGGGCACGGTCGAGGGGCTGCGGGCCTCGGACACCGTCACCGGACGCCATCTGGACGACCGGGCCTCGCTGAAGAAGACCGTCCGCAAGGCCACCGGCGCGCTGGAGATCCGGGGCGCGGACGCCAACAACCTGCGCGGGATCGACGTGGACATCCCGCTCGGGGTGCTGGTCGCGGTGACGGGCGTCGCCGGGTCCGGCAAGAGTTCGCTGGTGCACGGGTCGGTGCCCCAGGGGGAGGGGGTCGTCTCCGTCGACCAGGGCGCGATCCGGGGATCGCGGCGGAGCAACCCGGCAACCTACACAGGGCTGTTGGACCCGATCCGCAAGGCGTTCGCCAAGGCCAACGGGGTCAAGCCCGCGCTGTTCAGCGCCAACTCCGAGGGCGCCTGCCCCACTTGCAACGGCGTCGGGGTGGTCTACACCGACCTCGCCATGATGGCGGGCGTCGCCACGACCTGCGAGGAGTGCGAGGGGCGGCGCTTCCAGGCGGCGGTGCTGGAGTACCGGCTCGGGGGCCGCGACATCAGCGAGGTGCTGGCGATGCCGGTCAGCGAGGCGGAGGCGTTCTTCGCGGAGGGCGAGGCCCGTATCCCGGCCGCGCACCGCATCCTGACCCGCCTCTCCGACGTGGGCCTCGGCTACCTCACCCTCGGCCAGCCGCTCACCACCCTCTCCGGCGGCGAACGCCAACGGCTCAAACTGGCCACGCACATGGGGGACAAGGGCGGTGTGTACGTCCTGGACGAGCCGACCGCCGGACTCCACCTCGCCGATGTCGAGCAACTCCTCGGCCTGCTCGACCGGTTGGTGGACTCCGGGAAGTCCGTCATCGTCGTGGAGCACCACCAGGCGGTGATGGCCCACGCGGACTGGATCATCGACCTGGGGCCGGGCGCGGGACACGACGGCGGACAGGTGGTCTTCGAGGGGACGCCGGCGGAGCTGGTGGCGGACGGCTCGACGCTCACCGGGCGGCACTTGGCGGAGTACGTGGGGGAGTGAGGGTCGCTGACCGGGGCTTGCGGCCGGCCGCCGCCCGGCCCGGCCCTGGTCAGAGCATGTCGCGCATCCGCACGATCTCGCTGGTCTGCTGGGCGATCACGTCGTCGGCCATCTCCTCGATCTGGAGGTTGTTGCCCTGCGCCTTCACCTCGGTGGCCATGGTGATCGCGCCTTCGTGGTGGGCGATCATCAGCTTGAGGAAGAGCCGGTCGAACGCCTTGCCCCTGGCTGCGCGCAGCTCGGTGAGCTGGGCTTCGGTCGCCATGCCGGGCATGGTGCCGTGGTCGTGGGCGATGCTGCCCTTGCCGTTGGTGGCCAACCAGCCCCGCATGGCGCTGATTTCGGGGCCCTGGGCGGCGGAGATGCGCTCCGCGATGCGCTTGACCTGCGTCGACTCGGCTCTCTTCGGGGCGAGTTCGGTCATCGTCAGGGCCTGGGTGTGGTGGGCGATCATCATGTGGGCGTAGGAACGGTCGGCCGCGTTGGGGGAGTTGTCGTCCTCGCGCTGCTCGGCGGCGTCGTCGGCGGACATCGTGCGGTTGGCCTCACCCGGTTTGCCGGGGGCGATGACCGAAGGGCCGCTGCGCGTCGGGGACTTGGCGTCGGAATCGCCGGAACCTGAGCAGCCGCCGACCACGAGCACGGCCGTGGCCGCCAGGAGGGCCGGGGTGAGGGAGGCGCGGCGATGCGGCACGGGGGGCTCCTGCCTTCATGGGGGTGCGGGTACCGACCGTCCTAGCACTCTTCCGCCCGCGAATGACCGAGAACCTCCGGACGCGACTCATTTGCGCCCTGTTGACCTGTCCATGACGCGGTCGATACTGCGGGGAGTGTGAGCCGCGCCCCACGTCCGGCATCAGGGAGGAAGCAGTGACCCTGTCCCACGATCCCCGAACCCGTCGCAGACGCCTGGGAGTTGCCGCCGCCGCGGCTGGTCTCCTGGCCGCGCTGCTCACCACCGCCCCGGCCTCCGCCACCCCCGACCCCGGCGACACCCCCGCCGCCGGACAGCGGGTCTCCCAGAGCGAGGCGGCCGAGGTGCGCGAGGCGATCGCGGACGGCGAGATACCGGGCCAGGACGAGATCGTCCACTCGGCCAACATCGAGCACCTCACCAACGTCCCCAAGGACGCCCTCCCCGGCCTCAACACCGACCTCGCCTTCCAGGGCCGGTACGCCTACGCCGGCAACTACGACGGCTTCCGCATCTTCGACATCAGCGACCCGAAGGCGCCGAGGACGGTCGCGCAGGTGCTGTGCCCCGGCTCGCAGAACGACATCTCCGTCAGCGGCAACCTGCTCTTCCTCTCCACCGACTCCTCGCGCAGCGACAACTCCTGCGCGAGCACGACCCAGCCCGCGACCGAGAAGTCGTCGTGGGAGGGGATGAAGATCTTCGACATCAGCGACAAGGCGAACCCGAAGTACGTCGCCGCCGTGGAGACCGCCTGCGGCTCCCACACCCACACGCTGGTGCCCGAGCGGGAGAACGTGTACATCTACGTCTCCTCGTACTCGCCCAGCGCCACGTTCCCCGACTGCCAGCCGCCGCACGACGGCATCTCGGTCATCAAGGTGCCGCGCCCTGCGCCCGAGAAGGCGGCCGTGGTCGGCTTCCCTGTCCTCTTCCCCGGTGAGGGCCCGGACGGTGGCGGCAACCCGGGCGCGCCCACCAACCCCGGCGTCTCCAAGACCACCGGCTGCCACGACCTGACCGTCCTGCCCTCCAAGGACCTCGCGGCGGGCGCCTGCATGGGCGACGGCATCCTGTTCTCCATCAAGGACCCCGAGCACCCGAAGGTCATCGACCGGGTCCAGGACAACGTCAACTTCGCCTTCTGGCACTCCGCGACGTTCAACCAGCGCGCGGACAAGGTCGTCTTCACCGACGAACTCGGTGGCGGCGGCGCGGCCACCTGCAACGCGGCCATCGGCCCGAACCGCGGCGCCGACGGCATCTACGACATCACCGGCCGCGGCGACCACCGCAAGCTGGTCTTCCGCAACTACTACAAGATCCCGCGCCACCAGGCAGACACCGAGAACTGCGTCGCCCACAACGGCTCCCTCATCCCCGTCAAGGGCCGCGACCTCATGGTCCAGGCGTGGTACCAGGGCGGCATCTCCGTCTGGGACTTCACCGACTCCGCCCACCCGCACGAGATCGCCTACTTCGAGCGCGGCCCGCTGACCACGGACACCCTCCAGGTGGCCGGCTCGTGGTCCGCGTACTACTACAACGGCTACATCTACTCCAACGACATCAGGAAGGGCTTCGACGTCCTGAAACTGAACGACCGCCGCACGGACTCGGCCCGCCGGGTGCATCTGCCCGAGCTGAATGTGCAGACGCAGCCGGAGTACTTCGACTGAGCGGACCTGGCTGGGATGTCATGGGTGGTTCCGGACGCTGCTCTGCGATCCGGGACCACCGGTTCGGAACATGCCGGCGTCCGCGGCCTGATCCAACGCGGCTCGTCCGAACAGAGCCCCGCTTCAGGCGAGCGGTGCTCTATCCCCGCTGCTTTCGCAGGGCGGTAAGCGTGTCGATCCGGTTCGTCGTGATCGAGTCCGCCCCCAGTGCCAGCAGCTTGCGCATCGAGTGGCCCGTGTCCGGGGTCCACACCGACAACAGGTAGCCCTCCTTGTGGACTCGGGTGGCCAGGTCCCGGTCGACCAGGGAGAAGCGGTAGTTGAGGTAGTGGGGGCGTAGGGCTGTGAGAAGGGCGGGGCGGGGGCGGGCCTTGGTGGTCCAGGTGAGGGCGAGTTCGGCCTCGGGGGCGGCCGCGCGGAGGGCCAGCAGGGACTCGGCGCCTGAGGAGTAGTAGACCCGGTCCTCCGCGCCCGCCTCGCGGACCGCGTCGAGAACCCGGTCCGCCACCCGAGGGGTCACACCTCCGCACAGGTCCACCATGACCCGCGTGCCCTCCGTTGCCGACAGGGCTTCCGCCAGGGTGGGGACGCCGCCTGCCGTCAGTTCCGTCACCTGGGCCGCCGTCAGGGACGCCAGGGGGCGGTCGACTTCCCACAGGCGTTTCAGGGTGTTGTCGTGCAGCAGGACGGGGACGCCGTCGCGGGTGAGGCGTACGTCGATCTCCACCGCGTCCGCGCCCCGGTCCAGCGCGGAGCGCAGCGAGGCGAGGGTGTTCTCGCGGAAGCGGTAGGGGTCGCCCCGGTGTGCGACGGCGGTCCAGGTCTGCATGGCGGACATTCTGGCAGCCGGGAGAGTGCCGGGAGGTCAGCCCGCCAGCCAAGCCTCCGTGTACGCGTCGATCTCCGACGAGATCCGCTCCTTGCCCGCCGCGTCCAGGAACGACGCCTCCACCGCGTTCTTCGCCAGGGCCGCCAGGCCGCGCTCGTCCAGGCCGAGGAGGCGGGCCGCGATGGCGTACTCCTTGTTGAGGTCCGTGCCGAACATCGGCGGGTCGTCGGAGTTGATGGTGACCAGGACGCCCGCGTCGGCGAACTGCTTCAGGGGGTGCTCGTCGAGGGTGCGGACCGCGCGGGTGGCGATGTTGGAGGTGGGGCAGACCTCGAGGGGGATGCGGTGCTCGGCCAGGTGGGCGAGGAGCCTCGGGTCCTGGGCCGAGCTGGTGCCGTGGCCGATGCGTTCCGCGCCGAGGGCGGTCAGGGCGTCCCAGACCGTCTGGGGGCCCGTGGTCTCGCCGGCGTGGGGGACCGAGTGGAGGCCGGCGGCCCGCGCGCGGTCGAAGTACGGCTTGAACTGCGGGCGCGGGACGCCGATCTCCGGGCCGCCGAGGCCGAAGGAGACCAGGCCCTCGGGCCGGACCCGGTCGTCCGTCGCCAGCCGGGCCGTCTCCTCCGCCGACTCCAGCCCGGCCTCGCCGGGGATGTCGAAGCACCAGCGCAGCACGGTCCCGAAGTCGGCCTCGGCGGACTTGCGGGCGTCCTCGATCGCGTCCATGAAGGCCCGGTCCTCTATGCCGCGCCGCACCGAGGAGAACGGGGTGACGGTCAGCTCGGCGTACCGCACCTGCTGCCGGGACATGTCGCGCGCGATCTCGTACGTCAGCAGCCGGACGTCCTCCGGGGTGCGGACCAGGTCCACGACCGACAGGTACACCTGGATGAAGTGCGCGAAGTCGGTGAAGGAGAAGTAGTCCGCCAGCGCCTCGGGGTCGGTCGGGACCTTGGAGTCGGGGTGCCGGGCGGCCAGTTCCGAGACGATGCGGGGGGAGGCGGAGCCGACGTGGTGGACGTGCAGTTCGGCCTTGGGCAGGCCGGCGATGAAGTCGTGCGGATCGCGGGCGGCGCTGCGCTCGGTCAAGGGAGCCTCCCCAGGCTGGTCGGACGGTGCGCCAGCCATCCTAGGACGGGGCGGCGGACCCTACGGTCGCTCAGGGAAGGGGCAGCTCCGTACGGCCCGTGCGGCGGCTCTAACATGGGCTGACAAGCTACGTGGGGGGATGAGGACGTGACGGAGCAGACGCAGCCCGACGGCGGACGAGGGACGACCGGGCAGGAGCCGGGCTCCGACCCGTGGGCGCCGCCCCAGGGGCCCTCGCTGCAGAAGAACCAGCAGGGTCCGCAGGACCAGGTGCCGCCGTCCGTCCACGACCAGGCGACCATGGCCGCCATGCCCGGCGTCGGCTTCGGCCCCCAGGCCGGTCCCACGGTGCCGCCGCAGCAGACCGGCGCCACGGTTCCGCCCCCGCCCATCGGCCCGAACGGCCCCGGTGTCCCCGCACCCCCCGTCGGCTACGGTTACCCGAGCGGCCCGGGCTACCCCGGCCCGCAGAGCTACCCCGGCGGACCGCAGGGCTACCCGGGCGCCCCCCACGGCTACCCCCACCCCCCGGCCTACGGCTGGGGCGCCCCCATGGCCCCCGCCCCGCAGAACAACGCCGGCACCGCCGCCCTGGTGCTCGGCATCCTCTCCATCGTCCTGTTCTGCCTCTACGGCTTCGTTTCCCTCGTCCTCGGTGTCATCGCCGTGATCCTGGGCGTCCAGGGCCGCAGGCGTGCCGACCGGGGCGAGGCCACCAACCGCGGGCAGGCGCAGGCGGGCTTCGTGCTCGGCATCATCGGCATCATCGTGGGCGTGGCCACGCTGGCGCTCTTCATCGGCATCCTGGTGTTCGCCGCGAACAAGGAGGACAGCCGGCAGGACGACGACCCCTTCGGCACCTCCTACAACTCCGCGCCGCAGATCCCCGCCTCACCCCGCTTCTGAGCGCAGCCGCTCCCGAGCCTCCATCAGGGCGAAGCCCAGGAGGTTCGGCCCCTTCCAGCGGGCCGGGTCCCACGCGGCCTCGTCCTGGACACTGAGCCCGATCCCCCACACCCGGTCCACCGGGCTCGCCTCCACCAGCACCCGGTCCCCCGTGCCGAGCAGATACGCGCGCAGGCCGGGGTCGGCGGCGAACTTGTGCACGCTGCCCTCGACGACGATCCGGAACCGCTCCCGGCGCCATATCTCCTCGTCGAACCCCCGGACCAGCCGCCCCGCCTTCTTCGCCCCGGCCGGATGCCCCGCGGCCAGCACCAGTCGCTCGGCGTCCGGGTCGGCGAAGAGGCGCGCCTTGGCCGCCATCATCCAGTGCTCGGCCGTCGCGTATCCGACCCCGTCCACCGTGAACGGCGCCGGCCACCACTGGCTCAGGCACCCCGCGCCCACACTCCCGTCCCGCTGCGGGCGGTGCCCCCAGAAGTGCAGGTACTTCACGGGCACCCCGGCCCGGACCGCGCCGATCAGCGCTTCCACCCCGTCGATCTTCCCCATGCACCGAAGTGTGGCAGCCGCCACTGACATTCCGTCCGGACTCGAAAGCCCCGAGTAGACAGCCCGCCGACAGATTCCGTCGCGTAACCAAAAGGCAACAACGGAATCCCTTGTTGCACTCCCGCCCCTCTGTCAGGATCGGCACTCAAATCGAGCTGGAGCCACGCCACCCGGCCCCCGAAGGGGTGTCCGGCGGAGGAGAGCGACATGCACAGACCGGGTACCGACACCCCGGAACGATTTCCCGCCCGCGACCGCTTCGCCGAGGGCGCGCAGTTCGTCGCGGGCCGCTCCGTTCCGGGCACCTCGGGCCGTACCCACGCGGTGACGGACCCGGCGACCGGCGAGGAGGTGTACCGCTACGAACTCGCCGGGGAGAGCGACGTCGACGCGGCCGTGGCCGCCGCGCGTGCCGCCTTCCCCGGCTGGGCCGCCGCCACGCCGGGCGAGCGCTCCGACGCGCTGAACCGTTTCGCCGCCGTACTCGCGGACCGCGCCGAGGACTTCGCCCGTGCCGAGTCGCTCCAGTGCGGCAAGCCGCTGAAGCTCACCCGTGAGTTCGACGTCCCCGGCACGATCGACAACACCGCCTTCTTCGCGGGCGCCGCCCGGCAGCTCCAGGGGCAGTCGGCGGGGGAGTACTCCAGCGACCACACCTCGTACGTCCGGCGCGAGCCCATCGGGGTCGTCGGGTCGATCGCGCCCTGGAACTACCCGCTCCAGATGGCCGCGTGGAAGATCCTCCCGGCCGTGGCCGCGGGCAACACCATCGTGCTCAAGCCCGCCGAGCTGACACCGCTCACCTCGCTGCTCTTCGCGCGGGCGGCCGTCGACGCGGGCATCCCGGACGGTGTGATCAACATCGTCAGCGGGACCGGGCCCGGCGCGGGGGAGCGGCTGGTCGGGCATCCGGACGTGGCGATGACGTCGTTCACCGGGTCCACCGCCGTCGGGCGCCGGGTCGCGGAGATCGCCACGGCCACCGTCAAACGGCTCCACCTGGAGCTGGGCGGCAAGGCGCCCTTCGTGGTGTTCGACGACGCCGACCTGGAAGCCGCCGCCAACGGCGCGGTCGCGGGCGCGCTGATCAACACGGGCCAGGACTGCACGGCGGCGACCCGCGCCTATGTGCAACGCCCGCTGTACGAGGCGTTCGTGGAGCGGACCGCCGCGCTGATGGAGACCGTGCGGCTCGGCGACCCCTTCGCGCCCGGCACCGACCTCGGCCCGCTGGTCTCGCACGCCCACCGTGACCGCGTCGCCGGTTTCGTGGACCGGGCCCGCGCTTACGCGACCATCGTGACCGGCGGCGAAGCCCCCGGCGGCGACCTCAAGAACGGCGCCTACTACCGGCCCACCCTGATCACCGGCGCCGGTCAGGACAGCGAGATCGTCCAGTCGGAGATCTTCGGTCCCGTGCTCGTCGTGCTCCCCTTCGACACCGACGACGAGGGGCTGCGGCTGGCCAACGACACCCCGTACGGCCTCGCCGCCTCCGCGTGGACCGGCAACGTCTACCGCGCCCAGCGGGCCACCCGCGATCTGCGGGCCGGGTGCGTGTGGATCAACGACCACATCCCGATCATCAGCGAGATGCCGCACGGCGGATACAAGGCGTCCGGCTTCGGCAAGGACATGTCGGCGTACTCCTTCGAGGAGTACACCCAGGTCAAGCACGTCATGTTCGACAACACGGCGGCCGTCCGCAAGGACTGGCACCGCACGGTCTTCGGGGACCGGAGCCACTAGGCCCCCGCCGCTTTCCGAAAGGGCACCACGCGTATGGATCAGTACGAGCCCGACCGCCTCACCCCGCCCCAGATGGCCGCCGTCCGGCGCAGTCTGCGGAGCGGGCGGGCGGCGCTCACCCGCCGGTCGCTGCTGCGGGCGTCGGCCGGAGGCGTGCTCATGGCCGGGGGCCTGGGCGGCTTGAGCGCTTGCGGCATCCCGGCGGCCGGCCGGACGCCGGGCGGCACGTCGGCGGACGACCGCTCGGCCCGGGAGAAGACCGTGAACTTCTCCAACTGGACCGAGTACATCGACGTGGACGACAGCGGCAAACGCCACCCCACGCTCGCCGCGTTCCAGAAGAAGACCGGGATCACCGTCCGGTACACCGAGGACATCAACGACAACAACGAGTTCTTCGGCAAGATCAAGCTGCAGCTCGCCGCGGGCCAGGAGACCGGCCGCGACCTGATCGTCCTCACCGACTGGCTGGCCGCCCGGCTGATCCGGCTCGGCTGGGTGCAGAAGCTGGACCCGGCGAACCTCCCGCACGCCTTCGCCCATCTCTCGCCCCAGTTCCGCACCCCCGACTGGGACCCCGGCCGCGCCTACTCCTACCCCTGGCAGGGCATCTCCACGGTCATCGCCTACAACAAGAAGGCGCTGGACGGCATCGAGGTGAGATCCGTCTCCGACCTGCTCGACAATCCCAAGCTCAAGGGCCGGGTCGGCTTCCTCTCCGAGATGCGGGACAGCGTCGGGATGACCCTGCTCGACATGGGCAAGGACCCGGCCGACTTCACCGACGACGACTACGACGCGGCGATCGCCCGGCTCCAGAAGGCGGTCGACAAGGGCCAGATACGCCGCTTCACCGGCAACGACTACACCGCCGACCTCGCCAAGGGCGACTTCGCGGCCTGTGTCGCCTGGGCCGGTGACGTGGTCCAGCTCAAGGCGGACAGCCCCGATGTGGACTTCATCATTCCGGACAGCGGATATGTCACGTCGACGGACAATATGCTGATCCCCAACAAGGCACGTCACAAGACGAACGCCGAGCGGCTGATCGACTTCTTCTACGAACCCGAGCAGGCCGCCGCGCTAGCCGCCTACATCAACTACGTCACTCCGGTCGACGACGTGAAGCCCTGGCTTGCGAAGATCGACCGGGACGCGGCGGACAATCCGCTGATCGTCCCCGACAAGGCCATGCAGGCGAAGTCCCATGCCTTCCGCTCCCTGAGCCAGAAGGAAGAGACGGCCTACGAAGAGAAGTTCGCGAAGCTCACAGGGGCGTGACGAGGATGAAGACGACCACAGACGGCAGCGGCGACGTCCGCCTCACCGGCATCGGCAAGACGTACGGCTCCTTCACCGCCGTGCACCCGCTGGACCTCACCGTGCCCCAGGGCTCCTTCTTCGCGCTGCTCGGCGCCTCCGGCTGCGGCAAGACCACCACCCTGCGCATGATCGCCGGGCTGGAGGAGCCGACCTCCGGGACCGTGCACCTCGGCGACCTGGACGTCACCGGGCTGCCCCCGTACAAGCGGCCGGTCAACACGGTCTTCCAGTCCTACGCCCTCTTCCCGCATCTCGACATCTTCGAGAACGTCGCCTTCGGCCTGCGCCGGCGCGGCATCAAGAGCGTCAGGAAGCAGGTCGAGGAGATGCTGGAGCTGGTCCAGCTCGGGGAGCAGGCGCGCAAGAAGCCGCACCAGCTCTCCGGCGGCCAGCAGCAGCGCGTCGCCGTCGCCCGCGCCCTGATCAATCACCCCAAGGTGCTGCTGCTGGACGAGCCCCTCGGCGCCCTCGACCTCAAGCTGCGCCGCCAGATGCAACTGGAGCTCAAGCGCATCCAGACCGAGGTCGGCATCACCTTCGTCCATGTCACGCACGACCAGGAGGAGGCCATGACCATGGCCGACACGGTCGCCGTGATGAACGCGGGCCGCGTCGAGCAGCTCGGCTCGCCCACCGAGCTGTACGAGAACCCGCGCACCACATTCGTCGCCAACTTCCTCGGCACCTCCAACCTGATCGAGGCCGAGGTCGACTCCCGCGGCGGCGGTGACATCGTGCTGCGTGCCGGGGACGGCAAGCTGCTGCTGCCCGAGGCGCGATGTCCCGCGCCCGCCCCGGCCGGCGGCAAGCTGCTGGTCGGCATCCGGCCCGAGAAGATCGCGCTCACCCACGCCGACGACGCGGGCTCGGTCCCCGAGGGCCGCAACCGCCTCACCGGCACCGTCGCGGACGCCAGCTTCATTGGCGTCTCCACCCAGTACGTGATCGACAGCCCCGTCGCGGGCGCGCTCGCGGTGTACGCGCAGAACGTCGAGCGGGACACCCGGCTGGTGCCCGGCGCCGAGGTCGTCCTGCACTGGAACCCGGCGCACACCTTCGCGCTCGACGCGGCCCAGTCCCCGCTTGCCGGGACGGTGGGCGCCGCCGGCACCGAGGAAGAGGCGGCCGTCTGATGCCGACGCTCGCCGAGGCGCCCCCGCCGCTCGCCCCGTCGGAGCCCGCGCGGCCACCCCGCGCGCGCGGCCGGTTCACCCCGTACTGGCTGCTGCTGCCCGGCATCCTGTGGCTGATCGTGTTCTTCGCGCTGCCGATGGTCTACCAGGCGTCGACCTCGGTGCAGACCGGATCGCTGGAGCAGGGCTACAAGGTCACCTGGCACTTCGCCACCTACTGGCACGCGCTCGCCGAGTACTGGCCGCAGTTCGTCCGCTCGGTGCTCTACGCGGCCGCCGCGACCGTGCTCTGTCTGCTGCTGGGCTATCCGCTGGCGTACCTGATCGCGTTCCGCGCCGGACGCTGGCGGAACCTGATCATGGTCCTGGTGATCGCGCCCTTCTTCACCAGCTTCCTGATCCGCACCCTCGCCTGGAAGACGATCCTCGCGGACAACGGACCCGTGGTGCACGCGCTGAACACCCTGCACGTGCTGGACGTGACCGGGTGGCTCGGCTGGACCGCGGGCGACCGGGTGCTGGCCACCCCGCTGGCGGTGGTGTGCGGGCTGACGTACAACTTCCTGCCGTTCATGATCCTGCCGCTGTACAGCTCGCTGGAGCGGATCGACGGACGGCTGCACGAGGCGGCCGGGGACCTGTACGCCAGGCCCTGGACCACCTTCCGCAAGGTGACCTTCCCGCTGTCGATGCCCGGCGTGGTCTCCGGCACCCTGCTGACCTTCATCCCGGCGGCCGGTGACTACGTCAACGCCGAGCTGCTCGGCTCCACCGACACCCGCATGATCGGCAACGTCATCCAGACCCAGTTCCTGCGGGTGCTGGACTATCCGACGGCCGCCGCGCTCTCCTTCATCCTCATGGCAGCGATCCTGGCCATGGTCACGCTCTACATCCGCCGGGCCGGGACGGAGGACCTCGTCTGACATGGCCGCTCTCACCTGGCTCAAGCGCCGTCTCGTCGTCGTCGCGGGACTGCTGACGCTCGCCTATCTGCTGCTGCCGAACATCGTCGTGACGGTGTTCTCCTTCAACAAGCCCAAGGGCCGCTTCAACTACGAGTGGCAGCACTTCTCCACCGACGCCTGGCAGGACCCGTGCGGGGTCGCCGACATGTGCGGCTCGCTCGGGCTCAGCCTCCAGATCGCCCTGTGGGCCACCATCGGCGCCACCGCGCTCGGCACGATGATCGCCTTCGCGCTGGTCCGGTACCGGTTCCGGGCGCGCGGCGCGGTCAACTCGCTGATCTTCCTGCCGATGGCGATGCCCGAGGTCGTCATGGCCGCCTCGCTGCTCACCCTGTTCCTCAACATGGGCGCCCAGCTCGGCTTCTGGACGATCCTGATCGCCCACATCATGTTCTGCCTGAGCTTCGTCGTCACCGCGGTCAAGGCGCGCGTGATGTCGATGGACCCGCGCCTGGAGGAGGCCGCCCGCGATCTCTACGCGGGACCGGTGCAGACCTTCTGGCGGATCACCCTGCCCATCGCGGCACCCGGAATCGCCGCGGGCGCGCTGCTGTCCTTCGCGCTCTCCTTCGACGATTTCATCATCACCAATTTCAACGCGGGCTCGACCGTCACCTTCCCCATGTTCGTCTGGGGCTCGGCACAGCGCGGAACGCCCGTTCAGATCAATGTCATCGGGACGGCCATGTTCCTCGTCGCCGTACTGTTCGTGCTGGTCTCGATGCTCGTCACCCGTAGACGCGGTCAGCGACAGGCATAAAGCCCCTTAGCTTCGTAGGGAGTTGAAATCATGGCCCCTGGAGCCATGAGCCGTGGAAAAGACAACTGGATCGCTTCCCTCTCCGAAGCCCAGCCGGTCCCCTACTGGCTGGAGGACCCCGGCAAGCCCCACCCCGAGCCCGCCCTCACCGGCACCGACACCTGCGATCTCCTCGTGGTCGGCGGCGGCTACAGCGGACTGTGGAGCGCGCTCAACGCCAAGGAGCGCGACCCCGGCCGGGACGTGGTGCTGCTGGAGGGGCGCGAGGTGGGCTGGGCCGCCTCGGGCCGCAACGGCGGATTCTGCGCCGCCTCCCTCACCCACGGCCTCGCCAACGGCCTGGCCCGCTGGCCGGACGAGATCGGCCGGCTGCACGAACTCGGCGCCCGCAACCTGGACGGGATCGAGGACGCGCTCGCCCGGCACGGCATCGACTGCGACTTCGAGCGCACCGGCGAGATCGACGTGGCCACCGAGACCTACCAGGCGTGGGAACTGCGCGACTGGCACCGGGAACTTCAGGACAAGGGCCTCGCGGACGGCATGGAGTTCCTCGACCGCGACGCCCTGCGCGCCGAGGTCGGCTCGCCCACCTTCGAGGCCGGCCTGTGGGACCGCCGAGGCGTCGCCCTGCTCCACCCCGCCAAGCTGGCCTGGGGCCTGAAGCGGGCCTGCGTCGCCCTGGGGGTCAGGGTGTACGAGCACACCCCGGCCCTGACCCTGAAGCAGTACGGCGCCGGGATGGAGGCCGGCACCCCCTACGGCACGGTCCGCGCCCGCAAGGTCGCGCTCGGCACCAACATCTTCCCGAGCCTCCTGCGCCGGGTCCGCTCCTACACGGTGCCGGTCTACGACTACGCGCTGACCACCGAACCGCTGAACGCCGAGCAGCTCGACTCGCTCGGCTGGCGGAACCGCCAGGGCCTCGGGGACGCGGCCAACCAGTTCCACTACTTCCGGCTGACCCCGGACAACCGGGTTTTGTGGGGCGGCTACGACGCGATCTACCCCTACGGGGGCCGGGTGCGCGCGGAGTACGACGACCGCCCGGAGACGTACGCCAAGCTGGCCGGGCACTTCTTCACCTGCTTCCCGCAGTTGGAGGGCGTCCGCTTCACCCATG
The DNA here is from genome assembly GCF_055562575.1 of Streptomyces sp. NPDC018263. NCBI lineage: Bacteria > Bacillati > Actinomycetota > Actinomycetes > Kitasatosporales > Streptomycetaceae > Streptomyces > Streptomyces sp. NPDC018263. The sequence continues at coordinate 17,676 of NZ_JBVHFA010000001.1, read as the reverse complement.
CCTGGGGCGGCGCGATCGACACCTGCTCCCGCTTCTCGGCGTTCTTCGGCACCGGCCATCAGGGCCGGGTCGCCTACGCGGCGGGCTACACCGGGCTCGGTGTGGGCGCCACCCGCTTCGGCGCCGATGTGATGCTGGACCTGCTGGACGGCGCGGACACCGAGCGCACCCGGCTGGAGATGGTCCGCAAGAAGCCGCTGCCGTTCCCGCCCGAGCCGTTCGCCTGGACCGGGATCGCGCTGACCCGCTGGTCGCTGGCGCGGGCCGACGCGCAGGGCGGGCGGCGCAACCTGTGGCTGCGGGCCATGGACCGGCTGGGGCTCGGGTTCGACAGCTAACCAGGCTGTGTGACCCAGGTCACAGCAAAGATGCCGGTGAACCCGCGTAATGCGGACGGTCCGACCTCCCTCTCCTTCGCAGACGCACGCGCGTCCGCGAAGGAGAGGGAGGTCTTTTCATGACAGGGGCGAAGACTGCGGTGGAGTGGCTGGCGTCCGTCGCGCCGGACCCGGAAGCCTGTCGGTGGGAGTGGGAGCGCAGCCCGCTGGGGGTCGCCCTGCTGCCCGCCGGGAAGGCGTGGGACGTGCTGGTCCTGCCGGGGGAGCTGGGCTATCCGACGCTGGACGTGCTCACCCGGGTCCTCGATCAACCCGGCCCGGTGCTGGTCGACTTCGGGGGCGACCGGGTGGGCTTCTTCGTGCCGCCCGGCACCGCCGCCCGCTGGCTGGGCACGGGCATCCGCACGGCCGGGTCCGGCACCTGGATCGTCGTCCCGTACCCCGGCCGGGCGACCCAGGGGGTGCGCTGGCTGGTGCCGCCGGACGGGTCGGGCACGCTCACCGACCCCGCGCTGCTGGAACTGGCGATGCACGAGGCGGCGGCCGCGCTGGCGAGCGAGGAGGACGGGCGGCGCTCGTGACTCCTTGACGGGAACTCCCTGACCGGGGCCGTCCGGCGGGGACTCCTTGAGGGGAACTCCTTGACAACAGAATTGGTCTGGACCAAGTTGGGTGCACCCTCGACCTCCAACTCCCCCATGCCTGGAGGCATTTGTGGACCGTTCCCGACCCCTGGTCGCGTTCCTCACGGTCATGGCTCTCGCCGTGCCCGGCAGTGCCGCGCTCTCGTCGGCCGCCCGTGCGGCCGACGCGGACGCCGCGGTCAACGGCGGCTTCGAGTCCGGGCTCGCCCCCTGGACCTGCACCGCCGGCACCACCGTCGCCTCCCCGGTGCGCAGCGGCGCCTCGGCGCTCAAGGCCACCCCGGAGGGCGGCGACAACGCCCAGTGCGCCCAGACGGTGTCCGTCAGGCCCAACTCCCAGTACACGCTGGCCGGCTGGGTACGCGGTTCCTATGTCTACCTCGGCGCGAGCGGCACCGGCACCACCGACGTCTCCACCTGGACCCAGTCCGCGCCCGACTGGCAGAAGCTCACCACCACCTTCACCACCGGCGCCGACACCACCAAGGTGACGATCTACACCCACGGCTGGTACGGCACCGGCGCCTACTACGCCGACGACGTCTCCCTCACCGGCCCCGGCGGCGGCACCACCACCCAGCCGCCCACCGTGCCGACCGGACTGAAGACCGGCTCGGTCACCGCCACCTCCGTCGCCCTGTCCTGGACCCCGGTGACCGGCGCGACCGGCTACGCGGTCTACCGGGACGGCGTCAAAGTCGCTTCCACCACCGGCACTTCGGCCACCGTGAGCGGCCTGAACCCCTCGACCGCGTACGCCTTCCAGGTCACCGCCACCAACGACGCGGGGGAGTCCGCCCGGTCCGCCACGGTGACCGCGACCACCCCGGCCCGCGGCGACGGCGGGGGCTCTGCGCAACTGCCCGCCCACGCCCTGGTCGGCTACCTGCACGCGAGCTTCGCCAACGGCTCCGGCTACACGCGCATGGCCGACGTGCCCGACAGTTGGGACGTCATCGACCTGGCCTTCGGCGAGCCGACCTCGGTCACCTCGGGCGACATCCGCTTCAACCGCTGCCCGGTGTCGGAGTGCCCGAACGTGGAGAGCGACGCCGACTTCAAGGCCGCCATCAAGGCCAAGCAGGCCGCGGGCAAGAAGGTGCTGATCTCCATCGGCGGCCAGAACGGCCAGGTCCAGCTCACCACCACCGCCGCCCGCGACGCCTTCGTCTCCTCGGTCTCGAAGATCATCGACCAGTACGGGCTCGACGGCCTCGACATCGACTTCGAGGGCCACTCGCTCTCGCTGAACACCGGGGACACCGACTTCAAGAACCCGACCACCCCGGTGATCGTCAACCTGATCTCCGCGCTGAAGACCCTCAAGGCCAAGTACGGCACCACGTTCGTGCTCACCATGGCCCCGGAGACCTTCTTCGTGCAGAACGGCTACCAGTTCTACGGCAGCGGCAAGTGGGGCGGGCAGGACCCGCGCTGCGGCGCCTACCTCCCGGTCATCCACGCCCTGCGCGACGACCTCACCCTGCTGCACGTCCAGGACTACAACTCCGGCCCGATCATGGGCCTGGACAACCAGTACCACTCCATGGGCGGCGCCGACTTCCACATCGCCATGACCGACATGCTGCTCACCGGCTTCCCGGTCGCGGGCGACGCGAACAACGTCTTCCCGCCGCTGCGCCCCGACCAGGTCGCCATCGGCATGCCCGCCTCGGTCAACGCGGGCAACGGCTATGTCGCCCCGGCCGAGGTCACCAAGACCCTGGACTGCCTCACGAAGAAGACGAACTGCGGCTCGTACCCGACCCACGGAACCTGGCCCGCGCTCCGGGGTCTGATGACCTGGTCGGTGAACTGGGACCGGTTCGCGGGCTGGGAGTTCCAGCGGACCTTCGACTCCTACTTCGGCTGAGCACCAGGCCGAGGCAGGTCAGCAGCACCGCGCCCAGGCACCAGGACGCCAGCACGTCCAGCGGCCAGTGGAAGCCCCGCCGTACCAGCCCGTACGACACCGCGAGCACCAGCGCGGCCGGGACTCCGACCGCCGCGAGGCGGGCGGCGCGGGTGCGGCACCAGGGGAGGAGGAGCAGCGCCGAGGCGCCGTACGCCACGGCGGCCGTCGCGGTGTGGCCGGAGGGGAAGTAGCCGGTGGCCGGGGGCACCACGGGGGTCCCCGGCCGCGCGGTCCACAGCTTCAGCGGGACCACGATCGCCGGGAGCACCGCCATCAGCAGGGCGGCCGCGCTGGGCGGGAGCCACCAGCGGGGCACCCCGGCGCGGTGGGCCCACCAGGCCGTGCACGCGAGGGCGAGCACCAGCACCGGGACGGCCACGGTGATGTTGCCGAGGTCGGAGAGGAGTTCGGAGAAGCGGTCCGGGTGGACCAGGCTCCGGCTGAGCCGGGCGTCCAGCGCGAGCAGCGGGCCGTGTGCCAGCACCTGCCAGGTGAGCAGCGCGAACAGCAGCGCCGGGAGGCCGGTCAGGAGGGCGGCGGCGAGGGCGAGGCGGCGGACGGGATTCGGCACCGGGCCAGCTTCGCATGCGCGCGGACGGCGAGAAGGAGGTCGGCCGCCCCGGAACAGGGGGGGGTGGTTCCGGGGCGGCCGACCGGACCGGGATGTCGCGCGCCCCGGGGGGTTTGGGGCGGCGACCGTCCGATCGGTGTGGAGATCCCGGAGCCCTCAGGCCCCGGTTGTGTGCGCGAGGGCACGACCAGGTCGAAGCTGGGGAGGCCCCGGCCTGAACTCGCCCGCAGTCCCCTGCGAGCGGGGTGTATCTCTCATCGGGACCGAACTTACGGCAGGCGGAGGCGGCCGGACAGACGCAATCGCGTCCTGTCATCCACCTCGCACACGTTCTTCACACGGCCTGCCGCAGTCGTCCGTCAGAGGTACGGACCACTCGCCGAAGGAGCGGTCCTCTCGCTCAGATGCGCGAGAAAGCCTGCTCGATGATGTCCAGGCCCTCGTTGAGCAGGTCCTCGCCGATGACCAGCGGGGGCAGGAAACGCAGCACGTTGCCGTAGGTGCCGCAGGTCAGGACCAGCAGGCCCTCCTGGTGGCACGCCTTGGCCAGCGCGGCGGCGGCCTCGGCGTTCGGCTCCTTGGTGTCGCGGTCCTTGACCAGCTCGATGGCGATCATCGCGCCCCGGCCCCGGATGTCACCGATGATGTCGAACTTCTCGGCCATGGTGGCCAGGCGGCCCTTCATGACCTCCTCGATGCGCTTGGCCTTGCCGTTGAGGTCCTGCTCCTTCATCGTCTCGATCGCGCCGAGCGCCGCGGCGCAGGCCACCGGGTTGCCGCCGTAGGTGCCGCCGAGGCCGCCCGCGTGCGCGGCGTCCATGATCTCGGCGCGGCCCGTCACGGCGGCGAGCGGCAGACCGCCCGCGATGCCCTTGGCGGTGGTGATCAGGTCCGGGACGATGCCCTCGTCCTCGCACGCGAACCACTGGCCGGTGCGGCAGAAGCCGGACTGGATCTCGTCGGCCACGAACACGATGCCGTTGTCCTTGGCGAACTTCACGATCTCCGGCAGGAAGCCCTTGGCCGGCTCGATGAAGCCGCCCTCACCGAGCACCGGCTCGATGATGATCGCGGCCACGTTGTCCGCGCCGACCTGCTTGGTGATCTGGTCGATCGCCATCTTGGCGGCCTCGGGGCCCGCGTTCTCCGGGCCGGTCGGCCAGCGGTAGGCGTAGGCCACCGGCACCCGGTAGACCTCGGGCGCGAACGGGCCGAAGCCGTTCTTGTACGGCATGTTCTTCGCCGTCAGCGCCATCGTGAGGTTCGTACGGCCGTGGTAGCCGTGGTCGAACACCACGACCGCCTGGCGCTTGGTGTGGGCGCGGGCGATCTTCACCGCGTTCTCGACGGCCTCGGCGCCGGAGTTGAACAGCGCCGACTTCTTCGCGTGGTCGCCCGGCGTCAGCTCCGCGAGGGCCTCGGCGACCTCCACGTAGCCCTCGTAGGGGGTGACCATGAAACAGGTGTGGGTGAAGTCGGCGAGCTGGGCGCTCGCGCGGCGCACCACGGCCTCGGCGGAGGCGCCCACCGAGGTCACGGCGATGCCGGAGCCGAAGTCGATGAGGCTGTTGCCGTCGACGTCCTCGATGACGCCGCCGCCCGCGCGCGTGACGAAGACCGGCAGCGTGGAGCCCACGCCCTGGGCGACGACCGCGGTGCGGCGGGCCTGAAGCTCCTGCGACTTCGGGCCGGGAATGGCGGTGACGACGCGGCGCTCCTGCGGAAGTGCGGTCATGCGGGGCTCCTGGGGGTATTACGGACGCTTGCCTTGTTTTCCCGCAGGCTAAGACGGGTGCCGTGGGGTGGGCATGCTCCATGTGGGCGTTGTCGGCGCGGCCCATTGTCCGTGGTGGACATGGCGGGCCGGGTCCTCGGCGCGGCCGGACACCGGACACCGGCCGCGTAATCGGTGAACTCCCCTTGCGGGGGCGTTAGATTGACTCGCTGACGGTGACGGACCGGCTGGTCAGGGGGCAGGGCGATGGACAGCGAAGGTACGCGGGACACGCGGGCCACCCATACGGGCCCGGTGCCGCGCCCGACGCGGCCCCCGGAAGGGGCTCCGCCACCCATGCCCACGATGCCACCCGGAGCGCCGCCGCGCCCGGACGGCTCGGCCTTCCTCGCCTGGCTGCGCGCCTCCCGTCCCGTCGCGGCGCCCGGCGTGTGGCGCCTCGGACACCGGCCCCGGCCGGAGACCGAGCCCGAGCTGACTCCGGCCCGGCAGTTGCTCAGCGGGGCCGTGATCGCGTTCCTGGTCGGCTGGCTGGTGTGGTCCCTGTTGTGGAACGGCTACCTCGGCGGCTGGTGGGTGCTGCCGCTGGATCTGTTCACCCCGGACTCCTGGCGCCAGAGCGACGACCCTGTCGGCCGCGCCGTCCTCTGGTACTCCTACTACACCCTCATCGCCCTCGCGATCCTCTTCGCCGTCGCCCGGATCGGGCGCTGGGGCGAGGTCTGGCGGCGGTTCGGGCCGCCCGCCTGGATGAAGACCGCCACCCCGGCCGAACCGCCGCCGCCCGCGCCCGGCGAGGACCCCGCCGACTGGCCCGAGCTGCGCGCCCACGGCGCCCACGAGGCCGCCGAACGGCTCGCCGCCGAGGCGCGCACCGGGCTCATGCGGGACGTCGACCACGCCCGGATCGGCCGCGCCTGGCAGGGCGTGCGCTCCGGGACGAACACGCTGGCCGCCTTCACCGGTGCCGTCCTGCGCGACGGCTCCGCCGCCTGCCCGCATCCCTCCGGCGACCGCGACCTGCTCGCCCGGCAGGCCCGGCACGACCTGCTCACCGGCCAGGTCCGGCTCGGCACCGCCGCCGACGACCCGCGCAACCCCTATCAGTACCGGGGTGCCGGGCTCGCCCTCGGCACCGACCTGCTCGGCACCTCCCTGGTCGCCGTCGGCCCGGCCGGCTCCGGCAAGACCGGCAGCCTGGTGGCGCCGCTCGCGGAGTCCCTCTGCCTGCACGCCCTCGCCGGCCGCGCCGCCGTGGTCAGCGTCGGTGCGGCGGGCGCCGGGATCGGCCCGGCCGAGGCGTACGACGTGGTGGTCCGCGTCGGCCACCCCGACTCCGTGTACGACCTCGACCTCTACGGCGGCACCACCGACCCCGACGAGGCCGCCGCGATACTCGCCGAGGCCCTCGTCGGCGACCTCGCCGACCCGCATCCCGGCTCCGACAGCCGCCGCTCCACCACCGTGCTGGCGCAGTTGCTCGGCCCCTTCCGCGCCGTCCACCAGCGCTTCCCGTCCGTGCCCGAGCTGCGCCAGCTCCTCGACGGGGCCCCCGGCCCGATCGCCGCGCTGCGCAAGGCGCTCACCGAGACCGGGCACGCCTCGCTGCTGCGCGAACTCGACGCGCGCGAGCGGCAGCAGGCGCATCCCGGTGACGTGGCCGCCGTGCTCGCGGACCGGGTCGCGCTGCTGGACCGGCCCGCGTTCGCCGCCTTCTTCGACACCTCCGGCGCGTCCCGGCCGTTCACCCTGAAGGCCCTCGACCACCCGGTGCGGGTCCGCATCGACCTGCCGCAGCGCGGGCACGCCGACGCCTCCCGCATCCTGGCCCGGCTGGTGCTGGCCCAGTTCACGGCCGCCGTCACCGCCCGCGAGGACCGCTCCCTCTTCGCCTGCCTGCTGCTCGACGAGGCGGCCGGGGTCGTCACACCCGAGTCCGTGCGTGGCATCCAGCGGCTGCGCTCGGCCAACGCGGGCGTGGTCCTCACCCTGCGCACCCTGGACGACGTGCCCCGCCCGCTGCGCGGCCCGCTGCTCGGCGCGACCGGGTGCCGCATGGCGTTCTCCGGCCTCACCCCCTGGGACGGCCAGGACTTCGCCGAGGTCTGGGGCAAGGAGTGGATCGAGACCCGCGACGTCACCGACCGGCAGATCATCGCGGAGACCCCGGCCGGCAAGGCCGTCCACATGCTCCGCCGCGTCATCACCGGCCAGGCCCCCACAGCCCGCGCGGTCACCGTCCGCCAAGTGGAACGCGAGCGCTGGTCCGCCTCCGAGCTCGCGCACGGGGTGCCGCCAGGGCATGCGGTGTTGTCCTTGACCACCGTGCGAGGGGAGCACGCACCGCCCTTGCTGGTCGATCTGCGGGGCTGAGGCGCTGAATCGTACGGTGAGGCAGAATCAAGGTGGGCCGTTCGTACATGACGGCCAATTGATCTCCGGTGGTGTCACGCCGGACCGCACCGACCCGAAGGTCCCATGCCGCCGACGCTCGCCTCGCTCGTCCACCACTCCGCGCTGAAGCTGACGGTCCGCGCGGGGGAGGACCGGCTCGACGTGCCCGTGCGCTGGGCGCATGTCAGCGAGCTGGCCGACCCCGTGCCGTACATGGAGGGCGGGGAGCTGCTGCTGATCACCGCGCTCAAGCTGGACGCGGAGGACCCCGAGGCGATGCGGCGGTACGTGAAGCGGCTGGCCGGCGCGGGCGTCGTCGGCCTGGGCTTCGCGGTCGGCGTCAACTACGACGACATCCCCGAGGCGCTGGTGCAGGCCGCCCGGCTGGAGGGGCTGCCGCTGCTGGAGGTGCCCCGGCGCACCCCGTTCCTCGCCATCAGCAAGGCCGTCTCCGCCGCCATCGCCGCCGACCAGTACCGCGCCGTCACCGCGGGCTTCGCCGCCCAGCGCGAGCTGACCCGGCAGGCGCTCACCACCGGTCCCGAGGGCCTGCTCGCCGCGCTCGCCGCCCAGGTCGACGGCTGGGCCGCGCTCTACGACGCGTCCGGCGCCGTCGTCGCCGCCGCGCCCGAGTGGGCCGGCCGCCGGGCCGCCCGGCTCACCGCCGACGTCGAGCGGCTGCGGGACCGCCCCGCCCCCGCCTCCTCGGTGGTCGCCGCCCCCGACACCGAGGACCGGATCGAGCTGCACTCGCTGGGCACCGGCCGCCGCCCCCGCGCCGCGCTCGCCGTCGGCACCGCCGCCGCACCCGGCACCGCCGAGCGCTACGCGGTGCACTCCGCCATCGCCCTGCTCACCCTCACCACCGAGCGTTCCCGCTCCCTGCACGCCGCCGAACAGCGGGTCGGCGCGGCCGTACTGCGGATGCTGCTCGCCGGGGAGCCCGACCACGCCCGCACGGTCGCCGGTGACCTGTACGGCGGCCTGCTGGACGCGCCGTTCCGGCTGCTGGTCGCCGAGTCCGCGACCCGGCAGGGGACGGACGGCGACCCGCTGGACGCGCTCGCGGAGGCCGCCGAGTCCGCCGCCGCCCGCTCCGGCGAGGCCGTGCTGGTGGTGCCCGACCGGGAGCGCCTGGTGGTCCTCGCTCCCGACGGAGGCGCGGCCGTCGCCGCCTGCACGGCGTACGCGGGCGCGCTGGAGGCCGCCCGGCTCGTACCGGACTCCAAGGGCGGCGAGGACGGCGAACTCGGCGTCGGCCTCTCCGCCCCGGCCGGTCCGATCGCGGCCGCTTCCGCCTACCGGCAGGCCGAGCAGGCGCTCTCGGTGGCCCGGCGGCGCGGCCGGGTCCTGGTCGAGCACGAGCACGTCGCGGCCGGCTCGGTCCTCCCCCTGCTGGCCGACGACGCGGTACGGGCGTTCGCGGACGGGCTGCTGCGGGCGCTGCGCGACCACGACGCGACCGGGCGCGGCGACCTCGTCGCCTCGCTGCGGGCGTGGCTGTCCCGGCACGGGCAGTGGGACGCGGCCGCCGCCGACCTGGGCGTGCACCGGCACACCCTGCGCTACCGGATGCGCCGGGTCGAGGAGATCCTCGGCCGCTCCCTGGACGACCCGGACGTCCGGATGGAGCTGTGGCTGGCGCTGAAGGCGACCTCGGGGGAGTAGCCGGCGCCACCCCGCCGAACCGGAGCATCGGCCGCCCGTTTCCGTACGACTCGGACAAGCGACCACCGGGCTCGCCCGCCCTACCGTGGATCACGCACACCACCCCCGACGCGGAAGGGCCGGACCCGCACATGACCTCCACCCACGCCTTCTGGCTGGCCGGCCGCCAGGCCACCGGCGAGGACAGCTTCGACGTCTCCTCCCCGTGGGACGGCCGCGTCGTCGGCCGGGCGAGCGTGCCCACCGACGCCCAGGTCGAAGAGGCCGTGGCCGCGGCGTACGCGGTCCGCGACGAGTTCGCCGCCGTCCCCGCGCACGTCCGCGCGACCGCGCTCGACCATGTCGCGAAGCGGCTGACCGAGCGCACCGAGGAGATCGCCCAGCTCATCTCCGGCGAGAACGGCAAGCCCATCAAGTGGGCGCGCGGCGAGGTCGCCCGTGCCGTCTCCGTGTTCCGGCTCGCGGCCGAGGAGGCCCGGCGGTTCAACGGCGGCGAGGCCCAGCGGCTCGACACCGACGCGGGCGGCCAGGGCCGCATGGCGCTGATCCGCCGCTTCCCCAAGGGCGTCGTCCTCGGCATCGCGCCGTTCAACTTCCCGCTGAACCTGTGCGCGCACAAGGTCGCCCCGGCCATCGCCGCCGGTGTCCCGATCATCCTCAAGCCCGCCCCGGCCACCCCGCTGTCCGGCCTGGTCATCGGTGAGCTGCTGGCCGAGACCGACCTGCCCGCCGGTTCCTGGAGCGTCCTGCCGGTCGCCAACGACAAGATGCCCGCCCTGGTCCAGGACGAGCGCCTCCCGGTGATCTCCTTCACCGGGTCCGAGAAGGTCGGCTACGCGATCATGGACTCGGTGCCGCGCAAGCACTGCACGCTGGAGCTGGGCGGCAACGGCGCGGCCGTCGTCCTCGGTGACTGGGCGAGCGACGCCGACCTGGACTGGGCCGCGAGCCGCATCGCCACCTTCTCCAACTACCAGGGCGGCCAGTCCTGCATCTCGGTGCAGCGCGTGATCATCGACGGCGCGGTGTACGAGCGGCTGCTGCCCCGCATCGTCGCCGCCGTCGAGGCCCAGGTCACCGGTGACCCGGCCGACGACAAGACCGAGGTCGGCCCGCTGGTCAGCGAGGCCGCCGCCGAGCGCGTCGAGTCCTGGGTGAACGAGGCCGTCGAGCTGGGCGCGACCCTGCTCACCGGCGGCGAGCGCGACGGCGCCACCTACGCGCCGACCGTCCTCACCGACGTGCCGGCCGGTGCCACCCTCGCCACCGAGGAGGTCTTCGGACCGGTCCTCACCGTCACCCGGGTCGACGGCGAGGCCGAGGCGTTCGCCGCGGTCAACGACTCCAAGTACGGCCTCCAGGCAGGCGTGTTCACCCACGACCTCCAGACCGCCTTCCGCGCCCACCGCGCCCTCGAGGTCGGCGGCGTCGTCATCGGCGACGTCCCGTCCTACCGCGCGGACCAGATGCCGTACGGCGGCGCCAAGCAGTCCGGTGTCGGCCGCGAGGGCGTCCGCTCCGCGATGGACGACTACACCTACGAGCGCGTCCTGGTCCTCACGGGCCTCGCACTCTGACCTGCCACGGACAGGTCACACCAGAACGGCCGGAGCCCGCTGTGCGGGGGCTCCGGCCGTTTCTGTTTTCCCTAGGTGATAGGCGCGACCGATCGCGCGATCGGTTTGGCCTCTTAAGTCCGATAAACAACGCCTATTGAGTCATTGATTGCGCTTTTGACTTTTTCGTACGCGCGGGCGCACACTTCCCTGCGCACAGAGCCGCCGCAGGAGCGGTCATTCGCGGAAAGTGAGAGGGCATCGTGCCGATACCCATGGAAGACGCGCTGGACGCGCAGGTCGCCACCGCCCGGAGCAAGGCGAAGCTGCTCCGTTCCCCCGGCCGTTACCTGGTGCTCTCGGCGCTCGCCGGTGCCTTCATCGGCATGGGCGTCGTGCTGATGGTCAGCGTGTCCGGCCCGCTCAGCGCCGCTCACTCGCCCTGGGTCAAGCTGGTCCAGGGCCTGGTCTTCGGCGTCGCGCTCACGCTGGTGATCTTCGCGGGCGGTGAGCTGGCCACCAGCAACATGATGACGATGGTGCAGGGCGCGGTCCGCCGGGCCCTCTCGCCCCTTGCCGCGCTCTCCGTGATCGTCGGCTCCCTCGTCGGCAACCTGGTCGGCTCGGTCGGCCTCGCCTGGCTCGTCCATGACGCCGGGGTCCTCGGCGTCGCGCCCGCTCCCGGTGCGCCCGCCCCCGGTCTGACCGCCCTGACCGGCATGCTCACCGCCAAGATGGCCGAGAGCGGCGAGGCGATGTTCTTCCGTGGCGTGCTCTGCAACTTCCTGGTCTGCCTGACCGTGTGGATGGGCATGCGCACCCGCTCCGACGCCGCCAAGATCATGCTGATCTTCGCGGGCATCCTGGCCTTCGTCGCCTCCGGCTTCGAGCACGTCGTCGCCAACATGACGACCTTCTCGCTCGGCCTCTTCGAGCACGTCCCCGGCGTGACCGTGGGCGCCTTCGCCCACAACCTCCTCTTCGTCGGCCTCGGCAACCTCGTCGGCGGCGGACTGCTGGTGGGCCTGGCCTACGCCGTCGCCGGCCGTCACGCCACCCCGGCCGCTCCTGCCCAGGAGCCCCTGGTCCCGGCGCTCGAAACGGTCTGAGCGGCCACTGGTCCCCCGAGCGTCCGTTCACCTGAACGGACGCGCAGGGGGTGGTGGGGCGGCCCCGATTCAGGTACCAACGATCCAGTAGCAACGGGTCGGTTACCCACGGTCCGCCAACATCCCTCTTCGCGGCGAGGTGAGCCTCATGTCCGCCCCCACCACTCAACGCACCAACGTCTCCGAGCGCGAGGCCCGGCAGGTGGCGGAGGCCGCCCGCGAGCAGAACTGGCGCAAGCCCAGCTTCGCCAAGGAGCTGTTCCTCGGGCGCTTCCGGCTCGACCTCATCCACCCCCACCCGCTCCCCGACGCCGAGAGCGTCCGGCGTGGCGAGACCTTCCTAGCCGAGCTGCGCGCCTTCTGCGAGACGGAGATCGACGCGGCCCGCATCGAGCGCGAGGCCCGCATCCCGGACGAGGTCGTGGCCGGCCTCAAGCGGCTCGGCGCCCTCGGCATGAAGATCGACACCAAGTACGGCGGCCTGGGCCTCTCCCAGCTCTACTACAACAAGGCCCTCGCCCTGGTCGGCTCGGTCAGCCCCGCCGTCGGCGCGCTGCTCTCCGCCCACCAGTCGATCGGCGTCCCGCAGCCGCTGAAGATCTTCGGCACCCAGGAGCAGAAGGACGCCTTCCTGCCCCGCTGCGCCACCACCGCCATCTCCGCCTTCCTGCTCACCGAGCCGGACGTCGGCTCGGATCCGGCGCGGCTCGCGACCACCGCCGTGCCGGACGGTGACGACTACGTCCTCGACGGCGTGAAGCTGTGGACCACCAACGGCGTGGTCGCCGACCTGCTGGTCGTCATGGCGCGGGTGCCGAAGTCCGAGGGGCACCCCGGCGGCATCACCGCGTTCGTGGTGGAGGCCGACGCCGAGGGCATCACGGTGGAGCACCGCAACGCCTTCATGGGCCTGCGTGGCATCGAGAACGGCGTCACCCGCTTCCACCGGGTGCGGGTCCCGGCCGCCAACCGGATCGGCCCCGAGGGCGCCGGCCTGAAGATCGCGCTCACCACCCTCAACACCGGCCGGCTCTCGCTGCCCGCGATGTGCGCCGGTGCGGGCAAGTGGTGCCTGAAGATCGCCCGCCAGTGGGCCGCCGAGCGCGAGCAGTGGGGCAAGCCGGTCGCGCTGCACGAGGCCGTCGGCTCCAAGATCAGCTTCATCGCGGCGACCACCTTCGCGCTGGAGGCCGTCGTCGACCTCGCCTCCCAGATGGCCGACGAGGACCGCAACGACATCCGCATCGAGGCCGCGCTCGCCAAGCTCTACGGCTCGGAGATGTCCTGGCTGATGGCCGACGAGCTGGTCCAGATCCGGGGCGGCCGGGGCTACGAGACCGCCGAGTCGCTGGGGGCGCGTGGCGAGCGGGCCGTACCGGCCGAGCAGATGCTGCGTGACCTGCGCATCAACCGCATCTTCGAGGGCTCCACCGAGATCATGCACCTGCTGATCGCGCGCGAGGCCGTGGACGCCCACCTCTCGGTCGCCGGTGACCTCATCGACCCCGACAAGTCCCTCCAGGACAAGGCGAAGGCCGGTGCGGGCGCGGGCGTCTTCTACGCCAAGTGGCTGCCGAAGCTGGTCGCGGGCCCGGGGCAACTCCCTTCCTCGTACGCCGAGTTCAAGCACGGCATCGACCTGTCCGGGCATCTGCGGTTCGTCGAGCGGCACGCCCGCAAGCTGGCCCGCGCGACCTTCTACGGGATGTCCCGCTGGCAGGGCCGGATGGAGACCAAGCAGGGCTTCCTCGGCCGGATCGTGGACATCGGCGCGGAGCTGTTCGCCATGAGCGCGGCCTGTGTCCGGGCCGAGCGGCTGCGGCGCGAGGGCGAGCACGGCCGCGAGGCGTACCAGCTCGCCGACGCCTTCTGCCGCCAGGCCCGCGTCCGCGTGGACGAGCTGTTCGCCCGCCTGTGGCACAACACCGACGGCATCGACCGCAAGGTGGTCAAGGGTGTCCTCGGCGGCGCCTACGAGTGGCTGGAAGAGGGCGTCCTCGACCCCTCGGGCGACGGCGCCTGGATCGCGGACGCCACGCCGGGAGCGAGCGAGCGCGTCAACGCCCGCCGCCCCTACGGCAGTTAGCGGCTAGCAGTACTTGTCGCTGCCGTTCCGGGTCGTCCACGAGCAGGTGTCGACCTTGGAGCCGTTGGACTTGGTCAGGGTCGCCGTGTCGCTGGTGTTGTTCCAGACGTAGGCACGGCGGCCCTGGTACTTGTCCGAGGTGGTGTCGCGGCCGCTGCCGGTGTGCACCTTCACGTACTTCCCGGCGCCGAGCTTGACGTTCGGGAAGACGTACTTGTGGTTCGAGGCGTCCTTCAGGACCCACCCCTTCAGCGAGACCGCCGAGCGGCTGGTGTTCTTGAGCTGGACCCACTCGCCGTTGAGGCTGGAGTTGGACCGGGTGTCCTTGCCGGGGCTGTCGAAGTACACCCGGTGGATCTGGACGGTGCCGGCCGCCTGGGCCGGGGTGCTCAGCAGGGTGCCGGCGAGCAGGGCCGCGCCGGCGAGAGCGGGCAGGGCGGTGCGAAGGCGCAGGGTACGCACGAAGAGATCCCCCCAAGGATGTCGTTCACAAAGACGCTGCACGGGCAAGAAGTTCACCCGTTCAACTGAATTGTTATCACAGGATCTTCACCCCGGTTTCACAAAGGGAGAAACCTTCCCGCGCCGCACGGCTCCGTTCCGGCCACCCGGCCGGGGGACGCGCGGTCCGGGCAGTCGCCGGGTGCGGCCACAATGGGGGGATGACCGACAGCCCCGCCAGCCCCGCCCCGCTCGCCGACCCGCACCTCGTGTTCGACCCCGCCGCGGGCGACGGCCCGAAGGACGTGGTGATCCTCGGCTCCACCGGGTCCATCGGCACCCAGGCCATCGACCTGGTGCTGCGCAACCCCGACCGTTTCCAGGTCACCGCCCTCTCCGCGAACGGCGGCCGGGTGGACCTCCTCGCCGAACAGGCGCGCAGGCTCGGGGTACGCACCGTCGCGGTCGCCCGCGAGGACGCCGCGCCGGCGCTGCGCGAGGCGCTGGCCGGGCAGTACGGCACCGGGCCGCTCCCGGAGGTCCTGGTGGGCCCGGACGCCGCCGCCCAGCTCGCCGCCTCCGACTGCCACACCGTCCTGAACGGCATCACCGGCTCCATCGGCCTCGCCCCGACGCTGGCCGCCCTGGAGGCCGGCCGCACCCTGGCGCTGGCCAACAAGGAGTCGCTGATCGTCGGCGGCCCGCTGGTCAAGGCGCTGGCCAAGCCCGGCCAGATCATCCCGGTGGACTCCGAGCACGCGGCGCTCTTCCAGGCCCTCGCCTCCGGTACCCGCGCCGATGTGCGCAAGCTGGTCGTCACCGCCTCCGGCGGCCCCTTCCGCGGCCGCACCAAGGCCGAGCTGGCGGACGTCACCGTCGCCGACGCCCTCGCGCACCCCACCTGGGCGATGGGCCCGGTGATCACGGTCAACTCCGCGACCCTGGTCAACAAGGGCCTGGAGGTCATCGAGGCCCACCTGCTCTACGACATTCCCTTCGACCGCATTGAGGTGGTCGTGCATCCCCAGTCGTATGTCCACTCGATGGTCGAGTTCACCGACGGTTCCACGATCGCCCAGGCGACGCCCCCCGACATGGGTGGGCCGATCGCCATCGGCCTGGGCTGGCCCGAGCGCGTCCCGGACGCCGCCCCCGCCTTCGACTGGAGCAAGGCGTCCACCTGGGAGTTCTTCCCGCTGGACGACGACGCCTTCCCCTCGGTGAACCTCGCCCGGCACGTGGGCCGGCTCGCGGGCACCGCCCCGGCGGTGTTCAATGCGGCCAACGAGGAGTGCGTCGAAGCCTTCCTGGGCGGCGCTCTGCCCTTCAACGGGATCATGGAGACCGTCATCCGGGTGGTCGAGGAACACGGCACCCCGGTCACGGGAACTTCGCTCACGGTGTCGGACGTCCTCGAAGCGGAGACCTGGGCCAGGGCCAGGGCCCGCGAACTGACCAACCGGACGGCTACCGCGGAGGCGCGTGCATGACGACCTTGATGTTCATCCTCGGCATAGTGGTCTTCGCGGTCGGTCTGCTGGTCTCGATCGCCTGGCACGAGCTGGGGCACCTGTCCACGGCCAAGCTCTTCGGCATCCGCGTCCCGCAGTACATGGTCGGATTCGGCCCGACCATCTGGTCACGGCACAAGGGCGAGACCGAGTACGGCATCAAGGCCATCCCGCTCGGCGGCTACATCCGCATGATCGGCATGTTCCCGCCGGACGACGCGGGCCGGGTCTCAGCCCGCTCCACCTCCCCGTGGCGCGGCATGATCGAGGACGCCCGCTCGGCCGCGTACGAGGAGCTGAAGCCGGGCGACGAGACGCGGATGTTCTACACGCGCAAGCCGTGGAAGCGCGTCATCGTCATGTTCGCCGGGCCGTTCATGAACCTGATCCTGGCCGTCGGGCTCTTCCTCACCGTGCTGATGGGCTTCGGCGTCCAGCAGCAGACCAACACCGTCTCCTCGGTCTCCGCCTGCGTCATCGCGCAGAGCCAGAACCGCGACGACTGCAAGAAGTCCGACCCGGCCTCCCCGGCGGCCGCCGCCGGGATCAAGGCGGGCGACAGAATCGTCTCCTTCGACGGCAAACCCACCGCGAAGTGGAACACGCTGTCCGACCTCATCCGGGACAGCGCGGGCCGCAACGTGCCGATCGTGGTCGAGCGGGGCGGCAAGGAAGTGACCCTCCACGCCACCATCGCGTCCAACCAGGTGGCCAAGAAGGACGCGAGCGGCAACTACGTCAAGGGCGAGTACGTCACGGCCGGCTTCCTCGGCTTCAGCCCGGCGCGCGGGGTCGTCAAGCTCGGCTTCGGCGACTCGGTGGTCTGGATGGGCGACCAGGTCGGTCACGCCGTGGAGTCCCTCGTCGATCTGCCCGGCAAGGTCCCGGCCCTGTGGAACGCCGCCTTCGGCGACGGCCCGCGCGAGCCGGACTCCCCGATGGGCATCGTCGGCGCCGCCCGCGTCACCGGCGAGATCGCCACGCTGGACATCCCGGCCTCCCAGCAGGTGGCCATGGCCGTCTTCGTGGTCGCCGGGTTCAACCTCTCGCTGTTCCTCTTCAACATGCTCCCGCTGCTCCCGCTCGACGGCGGGCACATCGCGGGCGCCCTGTGGGAGTCGCTGCGGCGCCAGGTGGCCCGGGTGCTGCGCCGTCCCGACCCCGGCCCGTTCGACGTGGCGAAGCTGATGCCGGTGGCCTATGTGGTGGCCGGGATCTTCGTCTGCTTCACCGTGCTCGTGCTTATTGCGGACGTGGTGAACCCGGTCCGGATCTCCTGACCTCGTACGACCAGGAGAAGCGGCCCGGAACCCGAGGTTCCGGGCCGCCGCCCATTGGGTGGGTTTGCCGGGTGGGATGTGCTGGGGGACAGCGCCGTGTCGTAATCTCAAAGCCTGGGTGCCCGCGGTTCACGGGACCGGATCTTGATCCACGACTTGGGGTTGCACAGCAGATGACTGCGATTTCTCTCGGCATGCCGTCCGTACCGACCAAGATCGCCGAGCGGCGCAAGAGCCGTCAGATCCAGGTCGGCACCGTAGCGGTCGGCGGAGACGCCCCCGTGTCGGTGCAGTCGATGACCACCACCCGTACCTCGGACATCGGGTCGACGCTGCAGCAGATCGCGGAGCTGACGGCGTCGGGCTGCCAGATCGTGCGGGTGGCCTGTCCGACGCAGGACGACGCGGACGCGCTGGCCACCATCGCC